>CAXXHO010000008.1:0-18356 GCA_963667725.2 Treponemataceae bacterium | reverse complement strand
GGATTGGATTCACCTATTACTCGTACATGCTTGGCCGTTTCGGCCGCAAGCCCATGCGGGCGATGTTCGCCTATAACGCGGGACCCAGCCGGATGCTGGCCTGGTCCAGGGAATCGGGAGAGCTTCCCGACGACATTCTCCTGGAAACGCTCCATCTCGCCCAACCTCGACAGTACGCGAAGAACATCATCCAGGCCACCCTCGCCTTCGGGAAAATCCAGTACGGAATCGCGGCGCTGCCGCTTCTGGACTATCTGGTCGAGGCAAAACCGCTGGAGAGCCCCCCGGTATTACCCGCGCCGGCATTACCCGCGTTGGCAATACCGGACCTGACGACATCAAGCCAAGCGCCCCCTGCCCAGCCGCTTCCCCCGGCGGAACCGGAGGACTTGGACAATCTGATGCCACCCCGGTCTGACCGCGGCGACACGATGTGAGGATGTTGCGATATTCGGAAGAGGGATCCAGCCTAGCAGACGCGGTTTCTGCCCGAAGTCTTGGCCCTGTAGAGCGCTCTATCGACTGATATCAGGATAGCCTTCAACGTATTGCAGGACGGGCTCATCGATGCGACGCCGAAACTCGCCGTAAGGAAGATTTCTTCTCCCTCGAAGGAAATCGGACTGGCTTCGATCGCGACGCACATTTTTTCGGCGATATCGCGCGCGGCTGAATCCGCTGTATCAGGAAGCAGGACCAGGATTTCCTCGCCGCCGAAACGACCCACGATATCGGTTTCCCTTACCGTGCTCCTGCAGACCTTGGCGATGGCGATGAGGGCCTGATCGCCGCCGGCGTGACCGAAGGTGTCATTGACAAGCTTGAAATGATCCAGATCCAGCATCAACATCGAAAATTCGCCGCCGATACGCTTCGCCTTTTCTATTTCACGGGACGCGACTTCATTGAGATATCGGCGATTGTACAGCCCGGTGAGCTCGTCGTGGATAGCCAGGAATTCTAGCCGCCGCTGGAGTTCTTTCATCTCGGTCACATCGTGAAAGGTCAGGAGCTTGCCGAGATCTTTGTTCAATTTGCCTCGAAGAATGGCTGAGGATACGCGGAAGATGCGCTTATCGGATTTGAAATCCGGCTGGAACTCGATCACGGCCGGCAGTTCATGGTCCAGCAACTCCCACAAGGTACCGTAATTCGCCAAAACGGTCCGGGCCGGAACGCCCGTCTTGGATCTGTCGAGGAAGGGCATTATGGACTTCATGCAGGTGTTGAAATCGGTGATCCGGCTATGCCGGTCTATGACCAGAATCCCGTCATTCGTGCCCTCGAAGATCACGTCGCGAGCCAGCGGCGCTATGTCGAGCATCCCGACTTTGAGGAAACCGATCATGAAAAGCGCCATGCTTATGCTCAAGATCAGGGGCGTGGAATCCAGATTATAGGGGATCAGCCCCATATTGTAGGCGAGGCCGTTAAACCATGGCAGAAGGAAGCCCGCCAGATAGATGAGCGTCTGCGGGCGAGGCACCGGAACGCCGAGGATCAGCACGCCGACCAGGAGGATGGCGCTCGCCAGAAGGTACACGCTCTGGACTGCCGTCACAAGATATATGGCCCATCCCCTGTCGTATTGAAAGAGGGAAATCATGTCTCCGCCCCCCAAATGAGGGTTCGGGTGAAGCAGGTTTAGTCCGCCCAGGGTCTGGGAAGCGGCGAGGGCGAGGAGGGGTAAAATGGATATCAAAATGACAAAAAGCGGAGTGACAAGCTTGTTTTTCCCGATGATGCAAAGCGTGAACAGGAGCCAGAATAGGGGTATGGACTGGATGCCCCAGTGCTGGAAACGAACCCAGAAAAGGACGCTGGGCAGCGTCGTCGCGCGAATTTCCATCGCGTAGCCGAAGTCGTATATCGCCGCGCTCAGCCCGCAGAGGGCAAGGAAAATCGCGGCCAGGCCCGATGTCGATCGTTTCCGGAGCGCGAGCACACAGACAACGGCGATGGCCATGCATGAGCTGAGAAGCAAAGATGTGACGACAGTCCTTATTCCATCCATGTAATTTCCTATGTCAGTCCTGAAAAGTATTTTACCTGATCACAAGGATTTTAAATATAAATCGTCCATCGCGATAAGAATACTCTACTTTTTCGATGCGCGATATAGCCGATCATTGATGGCTCGCCCTAAACCTTCCTCGGGAACGCGTTCCGCGTGGATGATCCCAAAACCGGCGGCATCGAGTTCATGCAGAAGGGCGAAAAGGCGCGAAGCGGCCTCTCTCATGTCGCCGCGCTCGGAAAGAACGTCGATACGCCCAAAAAGCCCCGATTCCGCCAGGATGGAGGCGCGGGACGCGTCGAAGACGATGGCGGCCATGGGAGCGGCGGACGGATCGGCCGCGACGCCGCCGGGCAAGGCCTGCCGAAGCGCGTTGGGCAGGGAATTCCACGGATGGAGGTAGAGGGTCGCGCGAGGCGCGTAATGGCTCTTGAGCTGGCCCGGGCTGGCTATGAGTCCGCCTTTCTTTCCGGGAATCAGCACTTCGCCGATAATGTCACGGATTCGCTCCAGAGGCATGCCGCCGGGCCTCAGTACGGCCGGAATATCGCGGGTCATATCGATGACGGTCGATTCGACGCCCACGGCGCAAGGTCCTCCATCGACGATGAAATCCACGCGATCGCCGAGGGTCTTTGCCACGTGCTGCGCGGTCGTGGGCGATATGTAGCCGAAGGGATTGGCGCTGGGCGCCGCCACCACCGTACCGGAATATTCGATGATTTTCCTCGCGACGGGATGGACAGGGAAGCGCACGGCCGCCGTGTCCAGACCGGAAGTGACGATATCGGGCACCTCGGGGCGCTTGGGTAAAATCATGGTGAGGGGGCCGGGCCAGAGCGCTTCGGCCAGAAGCCGTGCCTTGGGCGGAAAGGAGGTCGCGATGCGTTCGATATCGTCGAGTCTGGATATATGGATGATGAGCGGGTCGAAGGCGGGACGTCTCTTGGCTTCGAAAACGCGCGCGACGGCGTCCGGGTTGAAGGCGTCGGCGCCGAGGCCGTAGACGGTCTCGGTGGGGATGACGACGAGCTTGCCCGCCGCTATGGCCGATCCCGCCTTCCTGAGGTTTTCGTCGCTCGAATCCATCATTTCCATTGGGGCGAATGGTATCGAGGAAAGCCGTGAAGGTCTAGCGTTCGGCTTCCACTACCCTCCATTCCGCGCTTTCGGCCGATTCCCAGAGATAGGCCGCGAGTTTCGCGCAGGCCGATTCGAGGTCCCGGCCTTCGGCTCCAGCGGGCGCGTAGAGTACGGCGGCGATGGTTTTGGCGCCGGGAAAGATTTTCGTGGCCATGGAGTCCCTGACCGGGTTGGCGGTAGGGAAGAAGTCTTCGCCCGCCTGCCTGCAGACGCAGAGGAGGTCGGCGAGCTCTATCGTCTGGCCGCCGGCATTGAAGACATAGTTCTCGCCTGCCCTTCCCCTTCGCAGGAGGAGGTGATACCCGGATTTATCCAGGTCCAGGATGCTGATGGGATAGCCCGAAAGGAGGCTGACGATGTTGGCCGCGTCGACGAAGAAGTTGACGGCGGGAAAATCATCGTCGAGGGCTGCCTGGAGGAGATACTCGCTCGATGGCTTGCCGCGGCCGGCGGGTTTGTAGGCGCCGTAACGAAGCATGGCGCGCACGGCGGATTTGCGGGTGGGGGAGATGAGGGCCTCCCCTCTCGTTTTCGCTTCCGCGATGGCGGCCAGGAATTGCCCGCCGGCCGGCGTCGCGGCCCAGCGAAGGCCTCTCGCTTCCACGAGCCCGATTCGCAGCCCATCCAGGCTTGCGTCTTCCTCGAATGACAGAATGGTTTCCATGCTTTCTCTCCCCATGGGATTCTTGCCGCTAACAGTGAATGGGTCAAGCGGAAAAAACCTCCTGCCCAGAGCCTGGAAGAAAAATCCGCATCAATTAATCAAAATTTCGGTTCATATACAAATTGCAAATAACGATTGCCTATACTACTCTACGTAAAGGAGGAGCTCAGCCGTGGTGAAATTCCTGAAACAGCCGATGATGCGCAGAGTCCTATACGCTCTCGTGCCGATCTACCTCTATTCGATCTGGATGTATGGCTATAAAGTCCTTCTTTCGGCGGCTGTGGTCTTCATCCTGGGAATCGGCACCGAGTGGGTCTTCGAGAGGAAAAAATCGGGAAAAGTCAGCGAGGCTATCCTGATAACCTGCGCTCTCTATGCCCTCGCCTTTCCGCCTGCGACGCCGCTCTGGATTCTTGGCGTAGGCATCGTTTTCGCCACCGCCCTGGCCAAGGGCGTCTATGGCGGCTTCGGCAAGAACATCTTCAATCCGGCGATAGCGGGACGCGCCTTTGTCTATATATCCTTCGCCATCGTGCTCTCCGCTTCCTATTCCACGTTCGGCGGATTCGGCTTGGGCACGGTCGATGTCGTGGCTTCGGCCACCCCCCTCGGCCTCATGCGTTCAGGCCAGAGCGTCGACATCCTGAACCTCCTTCTCGGCCAACGCCCGGGGGCGATGGGAGAGGGCATGGCGCTCCTCGTGGGCGCGGCGGCGATCTACCTCATCGCCACCAAGACGGCCAGCTGGCGCATCATCCTATCCTCGATCGCCGCCGCCGCCGCCCTCAACGCGGCCCTCTATTACGGCGGCGTCCCTCAGGCCCTCCCCATGGAAAGCCTTCTCGCCGGCTCCTTCCTCTTCGTCACCGTTTTCATGGCCACCGATCCCATCTCGGCGCCCAAGCGCCAGCCTTCCCACTACGTCTACGGCGCCCTGATAGGTATCACCGCCGTCGTCATCCGAACCTTTTCGGCTTTTCCGGAAGGCACGAGTTTCGCCATCCTCTTCGGCAACACCTTCGCGAGCCTCATCGACATCGCCGTCGATTCGATAAAGAAACCGGCCGTCGCGGAGAAAAAGGGGAGCGCCGCATGAAGCTTAAAAAGGAATCCATCGGCTACGTCATCGTATTCACCTTTGTCGTCTGTTCAGCCTTCGTCGTCCTCCTCGCCGCGGCGAACCAAATCACCCTCCCGCGGGTGAAGGCCAACCAGAGCTACGCGTCCCATTACGCCGTCCTCAAGGCCCTCGACCTGGCCGGTCCGGAAACCTCGAAAGCGGAGGTGGAAAGCACCTATTCGAGCCAGGTAAAGGAACTCCCCGAACCCGCGCCGGGCATGGCCGCCTACGGCTCGACTATCGATGGCGCCGCTTACGTGGCCGTAAAAATCACGAATCCCGGTCTCTGGGGACCGATAACCGCCATCCTTGCCGCCGATCCCAAGGCGGAACGCATACGCGGACTCGAAATGCTCGACCAGCAGGAAACGCCCGGACTGGGCGGCCGCATAGGGGAAGCATGGTTCACTGACCAGTTCAAGGGCGAAAAAGTCGGGAGCGACGGGAAAGTGACCGTCGCGCAAGGTTCGGGAAAGGGCGATCCCGACAAGGAAAACTCGAAGGTCGACGCGATAACGGGCGCGAGCCGGACCTCGGACTTTGTCCAGACGCTCGTCGCGAAGGCCCTCGCGACGGTAAAAGAAATCGGAGGCAGCCTATGAGCCCCGCGCGCAAAATCATGAAGGATGGTCTCTGGACGAACAATCCAATTTTCGTCCAGGTTCTCGGCATCTGCTCCACCCTCGCCGTCACCAACAATCTCCGCAACACCCTGATCATGGTGCTTGGCGTGACCTTTGCCACGGCCATGGGAAGCTGGACCCTCTCCCTCCTCAAGGATCTCATCCCGCGCAAAGTACGCATGATAGTCCAGGTACTCGTGCTTTCTTTCTATGTCATCATCATCGACATACTGCTCAGGGCTTACCAGCCGGCCATCTCCAAGCAGCTGGGTCCCTACGTCGGCCTTATCATCACGAACTGCATCCTGATGGGAAGAGCCGAGGCCTTCGCCGCGGCCAACAAGCCGGGAGCTTCCTTCATCGATGGCATAGCGAACGGCTTGGGGTACGGATGGGTTCTCGTCTGCATCGCCGTCATCCGCGAATTCTTTGGTTTCGGCTCGTTCTTCGGGATCAAGTTCATGGGCGAAGGCTTTACGCCTTGGACGATCATGGTGATGGCGCCATCGGCGTTCTTCCTCGTGGCCATGGCGCTCTGGGCCGCCAACACCTACAAGGCCAAGGCCGAAGCGAAAAAGAAAGGAACAAAGTGACATGAACGCACCCAATGTAGGATTACTTTCGCTTTTCCTCGCGAGCATCCTCACGAGCAACATCCTCCTCGCCAACTTCCTGGGGACCTGCTCCTTCATCTCGATTTCCAAGGACTTCAAGAGTTCGATGGGCCTGGGCATAGCCGTCACCATGGTCATCGGACTATGTTCGGCGATCTGCTGGGCAGTCTTGTATTTCGTCATCAAGCCCCTCGGGATCGAGTATCTCTCCTTTATAATCTTCATTATCGTGATCGCAGGCGTCGTGCAGATGCTCGAGATGATTATCGATCGTTTTTCGCCCTCTCTCTATATGGCCCTGGGAATATTCCTTCCTCTCATCACGGTCAACTGCGCCGTCCTGGGCGTCATTCTCTTCATGCAGATCCGCAATTACAATTTCGTTCAGGCCGTCGTTTTCGGCTTCGGCTCGGGCGCAGGCTGGTGGCTGTCGATCATGCTCCTCGCCTCCATCCGCACGAAGCTGGACAAGAACAACGCCATCCCCGCGGGCTTGAAAGGCACGGGCATCACCCTCATCACCATCGGCTTCATGGCCATGGCGTTCATCGGCTTTTCCGGCATGATAGCCGTGCAGTGAGGAGCGAAACATGAGCCCGATTCTCGTAGGTCCGCTCACGGTCGCCGGAATATCGACCTTCCTGGCCCTCGTCATCGCGATCCTGGACAAATTTCTCAACAATTACGGCCAGCTCAAGATTTCCATCAATGGAGGGAAAAAAGAGCTCACGGTGAAAGGCGGTTCCGCCCTCCTCGGGACCCTCGGCGCCGAAGGCATATTCGTTCCCTCGGCCTGCGGCGGCAGGGGTTCCTGCGGCGCCTGCAAATGCAAGGTCATCACCGACGTTGGCCCTCACCTGCCCACGGAGATGCCCTACATGTCCCCCAGGGATATAGAGGACAACATTCGCCTCGCCTGTCAAATCAAGGTCCGCAAGGATCTCGCTATCGAGCTTCCAGAGGAACTTTTCAGCATCAAGAAATTCAAGACGCGCGTCGAAAGCATCAAGGACCTCACTTACGATATAAAGGAAATTCTTCTCTCCATCGATGGGCAGACGATCGAGTTCCAGGCCGGGCAGTACGTCCAGCTTGTGGTTCCGCCCTACGGCGACATGACGGAGAGCGCCCAGCGTGCCTATTCCATGTCATCGTGTCCCGGCGACACGAAGCACGTGGAACTCCTCGTGCGTCTCGTGCCCGGCGGCATAGCCACAACCTGGGTTCACAAGTTCCTCAAGGAAGGCGACACGGTGGAAGTCGTGGGACCTTTCGGCGAGTTCCGCATCCACGACACGCCCGCCTCCATGATCTGCGTGGCCGGCGGCTCGGGCATGGCGCCTTTCAAGAGCATGCTCAACCACATGCATGAAACGGGCGCCTTCCCCGAGAAGGAGATTTGGTATTTCTTCGGCGCGAGGACGACGAAGGACATGTTCTATCTGGACGAGATGGCGGCGCTCTCGGCGAGCTGGCCGCGCTTCCACTTCGTTCCCGCCCTGTCCGAACCCAAGCCCGAGGAAAACTGGAAGGGCGAGGTAGGCCTCATCACCGACGTGCTGGATCGCTATCTCCAGGGGAATGTCGACAGAGCGAAGGGGCTGGAAGGGTATCTCTGCGGTTCGCCGGGGATGATAAACGCGTGCATAAACGTGATGAAGCGCAACGGACTCACGGAAGACAAGATATACTTTGATAAGTTCGCGTGAGGGAGATGTACCATGAAATTGAGACCTGCCGAAATAAAGGCGTTTGAAAGAATGCGTCCGGGCGTCATCACGATCCAGGGTTTTCTCGGAAACGACATAAGGCCGCCCGAGGAGATAATCGCCGAAGACGAAGCGGAGTTCGCGAGGCTGGGCCTGGATTTCGAGACGGTGGCGTCGGGCCTGGAAAAACTTAGGGCGGCGGGAGAGCGCGGGCTCGGCGAACCTATCACCCTGGGAAAATTTCTCGTCCAGACGGGCGACGCCCGCGGCATGCTGCCCTGCCCCTATAATGACGGACTCTTTCACAAGAACGCGGTGAGCGTCAGGGCGGCCGATCAGTCTCCCGAATCCTGCGTCGAAGGCGAGGACATGCTCGTCTTTTCCGATCTGTCCATTCACCTCCTCCGCGTCCACCACTTCTGCCAGGGAAGGGGCTCGCCCTTCAGGCTCGAGCCCGAGCTGCTGAAGAAGATGGCGGTATCCGAATGAAGACGCGCATTTTCTTTTCCGCGGGGTTCAAGCGGAGGATTTCGCTCATCCTTCTGTTCGCCCTGGCGGTGAGCGGCGCTTTCGGCGATTTCCTCTGGTTCAGGACGAGGAATCCGGCTCACGATATCGCGAAAATAGTGGGAGGCAAGCTGAATTTCGAGGAAGAGGCCATAGCCGACATGGTCATGGCCTACTATGCTGTCAAGTTCGGTTACGCGAAGGATGGCGCTCCCCTCAAGGACGCCGTGAAAAAGATGACCGACGAGCAGTACAAGAACGCCATCACCCAAGCGGCGAAGATTTGCAAGAACGACGCTGCCAAAGGTTTTTACCGCATGGGAAAAGCCGGCGAAAAGCTCCTGAAAGCCATCATCCAGACGATCGAGGACGCGGCGGTGGCGGCCGGCGAGTGGGTGGACAAAAAATCCGACAAGTTCGACAGCAAGAAGTGAGAAGACGCCGCGCCTAGATTTCGGTTCGGCGCCCTCGTATCGGCACGGCGCACTCGCCTCACTTCGCTTTACTTCACTTCCGCGCGCAGCGGCACCGAGTCGGCCGCGCCCATCCGCGTGACGCAGATCGATGCCGCCCTGGCGCCCAGGTCGAGGGCCTTGCTCGTATCCATGCCTTCGAGGAGGCCGGCGAGAAAATAGCCCGTAAAGGTGTCGCCAGCGGCGGTCGTGTCCACGGCCTTTACCCTGTACGCTTTCTGCCTTATCAGGCTGCCCTTTTCTATGCAAAGCGAACCTTCCGCGCCCAGCGTCACGACGATCCTGGCCTCGGGGAAGCGCTTGCCGAGCGCCCAGGCCGCCGCTTCCGGTTCGCCGCCTCCCGCCAGGTCCACCACCTCGATCTCGTTCAGCATGAAGATGTCGATCAGTTCCAGGGGGTAGGTCACGATGTTGCCGTCGTAGGGCGAAGGATTCATGACGATGGTCATGCCGCGGGCCTTCGCCGCCCTCATGATCGAGGCGATGGACGTTATCTCGTTCTGTAGAAGGAGAAGGTCGCCCCTGCCGAAGCCGACGAGGGCCCTTTCGATGCAGGCGGCGTCTATGTCGCGGTTTGCGCCGCCGAATAAAAGGATGCAGTTTCTTCCCGCGTCGTCCACCTGGATGATCGTGTGGCCCGTCGCGAGACTCGATGTCTCGATGCGGCTCGTGTCGACGCCCGCGGCTTTCAGCTTTTCGACGAGGAAAGCGCCTTCTCCGCCCACTTTACCCGCCTGGGCCACCTTGACCCCGGCTCTCGCGAGCGCCAAGGCCTGGTTGAGTCCCTTTCCTCCCGCGAAAACCGTGAGCGACTGAGCCGATTTTGTCTCGCCGGGCTTAAGAAAATTGTCTACCTTATAAACATAGTCTATATTCAGGGAACCGAAATCGAGAACGCGCACATTTCCCTCCGGCATGCTGCCATGATTGATATAGGAGGCTTCCATGATACCACAACAAGAGTTCGGCCGCACAGGCCACCAGTCTTCCCGTTTGATATTCGGCGCGGCGGCGCTGGGCACCGTCACGCGGCGCGAAGCGGACGAGACGCTCGGCCTGGCGCTTGAGGCGGGCCTCAACCATTTCGATGTGGCGGCGAGCTATGGCAACGCCGAGGAGAGAATGGAACCCTGGCTCAAATCTCACCGCGACGAAGTCTTCTTGGCGACGAAGACGCAGATGCGCACGAAAATGGAAGCCCTCGCCGAGCTGGAAACTTCGCTCGCAAGGCTCGGCACCGACCACGTGGACCTGTGGCAGATGCATGTCCTCGTCGAAGAGGATGAATGGGAGAAGGCCATGGGAGAGAGCGGCGCACTCGAGGCTTTCGTGGAAGCCAGGAAAAGCGGCAAAGTCCGTTTCCTCGGCGTGACGGGCCACGGCCTGAACGCTCCGGCCATGCATTTGCGCAGCCTGCGCCGTTTCGATTTCGATTCCGTGCTTTTCCCCTGGAACTGGCCTTTGTCGCGGAATCCGGGCTACGCATCGGCCGTCGGCGAACTCATAGACGAGTGCCGCGGGCGAAAAGTCGCCTACCAGCTCATAAAGGCTTTCCTGCGAAAACCCTGGGGCGAAAGGCCCCGTACCAGCGCCACTTGGTACGAGCCGCTGAAAGAGCCCGCCGACCTCGCCGCCGCCCTGGGCTTCGCCTGGGGCCTGGATGGATCCTTCGTCAACAGCGCGGGCGATATTCATGTCTTCAGGACCATCGTCGAGGAGGCTTCGAAAAATCCGTCCAAACCCTCCGACGCCGCGATGGCCGCTTTCGCCGAGCGCGCGGAAATGGAGACGCTCTTTGCCTAGGAAGGGGACAAAACGCGTGTTTTTAAAAGTACAAAACATGGAAGTTGCGCGATGCAAGGAAGGCCCGCCGGTCGCCCGGCGGGCCTTCCTATGCCATCAATACCAGTCAATCATCACTGCGCGAATTTTTCCTTCAAGTCCGGCATCGTGTACCCGAACTGGTCCTTCATGTCGCGCAGAGGCTTGTCCACGGCGATGTCCGCGGAAAGCCCAAGTTTCGCGATGACGGCGGCATCGGTCGCGTTCAAAGCAGTCGCGACGTCCCTGATGGTCATCGTGCCTTCGAGGACAAAATCCGCTGGAACAACGAGCAAGGAGGACGCAGGCGCGCTTGGGGCCGCCGGGGCGACAGGAGCCGGGGCTGCCGTAGCGGGAGCGGCCGCTGGCGCAACAGGAACGGCCAGCGAGCCGTCTTCACCGGCATAGGGCACTCCGATAATCTTGGCGACGGCAATCCTGACCGTATCCGCCTCGAAATCGGCGCCTATGAGAGGGCCAGTATCCTTCAGCTTGGTGTCCGCCGGGACTTTAGTCCCATCGACGCCTGCCTCGCGGTAAAGCCGTTCGAGCTCTATGCCGAAGGAATCGGCCACCATCGCCCATGTAGAAGAACCCTTGATGTCCTCAACCGCCAGGGAACCGGATTGAGCTAGTGAGGTTAGGCTTGGACCGATAAAGTCCAGCTCGCCAAGTAGAGCTCCAATCCCCATGGCGCCGAGGTAGATTGCCAGGCCAAGCGCCACGATTTTCCAGGATTTCCAGACCTTGCCGGCAAGCGTCGTCACAAGGGTGGCCTTCTTTGTCGGGCATGCCGTCACGCATTCCAGGCAGCCTATGCACTCGGGGGAGGAAATCGTATCGGCACCCGACACATCGATGTTCATTGGGCATACGGCATCGCATTTTGAACAGGATATGCAGGTCTTCGATTCGCGCTTTATCCTGAAGAGAGAAATTCTTCCCAGAATGGCATTGACGGCTCCCATGGGACAGACGTACTTGCAGAATGCCCTTTCGTAGAGCATTGAGAGCGCGAGCGTGAGGATGAGGAGGATAAAGCCGACGGCGAATTCCGCCCATACCGCGGCCAGCCCCGCGGAGAGATGCCCGTAGGCGGCCAAGGGATCGTAGGGCCTGATGATCAGCGTGCCTGTCGTCCAGGTAAAATAGATGATGCCTGCCAGGACAGGATACTTGACCCATCTCAGGATCCTGTCGAGCTTCGCAGGCACGACAAAACGGCGCTTAAAGATTTTCTTGCCGAGCCAGCCGAAGGCTCCCTGCAGAGCGCCGAAGGCGCAGATCCAGCCACAGAAGAAGCGCGAGAGCACGATTCCCAGCACGACGATCGCGATCAGAAGCACAATGTTCGCCGGCATTATCTTCTTGATTAGTTCTCCCCCCGCGAGATACTTGAAAAGGGTTTCAATACCGCCAAAAGGATCGAGGGAGTCGATAGAGGGCATATTCTGCAGGTTCTGATGAAGAATGGAGAGGACGGTGACCCCCGCCAAAAAAATCCCCAGCGAAATTCTCCGCAGATACTGTATGCGTGAGAGCCTTTTTGCCATCGATGAATCCTCCTGATCGAAATGTCGTAAATTTGCCCTTTTTTCGCAGCTTAAGGGACTGAGAGAGCATTACCCACGAACAATGCAAACGCCGTGCCAAATATATATAATAATTAATATATATAATATGTTATTATCTCATATGATCTTTTATGGAATATTCACATTTACTTACCAGATTTGAAAACGTTATTTTTAAGAAAACGGTCACTGCATGGGAAAAATTGTTACATCCTGCCTTAAGCCTTACGGGAAGAAGATACCCATCGATGTTATCAACTGGCTTTATCGCACTCGCAGGAAAAGGGAGTATTACTGTATACTGCCGATATGGAATTCGATTTCAGCCAGTTTTCTGACCTCAAGGACAAGGATGTTTCGCGGACGGGCCTCATGGTCCTCGAGGGACGTATCGTCATCGAAAAAGCGATCGCCGGAAACATTGAAATACTGGGCCTTGTCCGTTCGGGGGGGAGCGACGAGGACTGGCTAGCGACCCATGAAGTAAAATTTCCCGTAAAGCGGGTCGATCACGCGGAAATCTGCAGGATTGCCGGCTTTCATTTCCACCACGGATCGATCGCCATAGCGAAAAGGCCTGAATTGAAGCCTTTCGCGGCGAGTGAGGGCGAACCCCGGCTGTCAGGGACGGCTGAGGGTTCCTACCTCTGCCTCTGGAACGTGACCGATCCCTCGAATGTGGGGGCCCTGATCCGCTCGGCCGCGGGACTGGGAGCGGCAGGAGTTATCCTGGGTCCGGGCTGCGCCGACCCCTATTACCGCAAGGCCCTTCGCGCCTCGATGGGCAACGCCCTTTCCCTCCCGCTCCACGCCAGCGACGCGGCCGGATTGTCCTCCCTGGCCCACGGCGGCTTCGATCTGGCCGCCGCCACGCTTTCGCCCGCCGCCCTTCCCTTGAGCGAATACGCCCCGAAACGCCCCTTCATCCTCGTTGTCGGCAACGAAGGGTACGGCCTTCCCGCCGATATAATCAATCTCTGCCGCGGCGAAGTCTACATACCCATGACCCCCGGCATCGACTCGCTCAACGTCGTCGTCGCCGGAGGAATCTGCATGTACGAATTGTTTGGAAACAGAGCGGAGGCTATCAGGCGTCCGTGACGATGACGGCGATCATCCTGAGAGGGGTGTCGCCGGTGGCCTCTATGCTGTGCGTGGCTCCGCCGCTCGTGATCACTACGTCGCCAGGCTTCACGTTGATAGGCTTTCCGTCGTCGTCTACGAGGGCGGTGCCCTCGAGAATTATGTAGTACTCGGTTTCGGCGACATGGGGATGCGACCCGATGCTCGCCCCTACCGGTATGACTATTTCCGACAGGACCCTGCAGTGTTTCTGGAGCTGGGCTCCGCCCAGCTGGGTTATGGTGCAGGAACCCTTTCCCTCGCGCATATGTGTTCTCGTCTCTTGTATCATCTCCGAACGTTGGATCAACATCGTCTGACTCCTTGGCCCCATAGTAGCGGGGAAACCGCCCCGCGGCAACGGGGGCCTTCCAATGCCCTCTCATCCAGCAGCTTAAGCTGCGATCGGAGCCCTCCATGGCCTCGCGCTATAGTCCATCGGCCCCTTCCGATGTAAAATGCCTTCCATGCAGCAGAGACGACATGATTCCGGCAAATCGCGCGGCCCAGGCAGATCGGGGCACAGGATCGAGTTCATATTCGAAGACAAAGACATCATCGTCGTCGAGAAACCTGAGGGGCTCTCCGTCATCGCCCCCGAAGGATCGAGGACCAAAACCCTTTACGACATCGTCACCGACCATATCCAGCGCAGGAATCCTCGCGGCAGGGCCGCCGTCGTCCATCGACTGGACAGGGACACCTCGGGCGTGATGGTTTTCGCCAAGCACGCCATGGCCAAGAAAAAACTGATGGACAATTGGAATGAACTCGTGAAGGAACGCGGCTACACGGCCGTCATCGAAGGCAGGATGGAAGGCGAAAGCGGCGTATTCGATACCTGGCTCGTGGAAAATCGCGCAGGCCAGGTCTATGCGGCGCAGCCCGGCAGTCCGGGCGCCCTGAGATCCATCACGAACTGGAGGCTGCTCGCCGCGGGTCAGCGTTATTCGCTCGTGTCTCTGAGCCTGGAAACAGGCAGAAAGCACCAGATCCGCGCCCAGCTTTCCGAGGCCGGACATCCCGTCGCCGGCGACCCCCGATACGGCGCCCGTAGCGATCCTCTGGGCAGGCTTTGCCTTCACGCCCACCTTCTCGTTCTGGAACAGCCCTTCACGAGGGAAGTGATCAGGTTCGAAAGCCCGGCCCCCGACAATTTCCTCCGCCTGATCGACGCCCGAAAAAACCCGTAGGGAGCGTTATCGGGGAACATTGGGGAACATCAGAGAAGCCTCGTCGAAAAAAGGGACGGTCAAGCCGTCAAGAAACGATTCACGCCTTTTCCCGAATCACGGTCCGTAGAAGCTCCATATCCGGTTTCCGTTCCCGCAGCGGGGTCTTGTCCTCCCGATAGGGGAACAGTAGCTCCTCAAACGGACGACGTTGGTCGCTCTCATAGAGCACGCCGAGCGGGAAAGGCGTTTCCTCGAGGGCGCGGGCGAAGGCGCGAGCGCGATCGTCGGCTTTATAATCGGATTCGAGCTTGTAGGTGTTGTCCTTGAACCATTGGAAACCATTCCCCTTGTTGAACGAAACGCAGGGCTGAAAAATGTCCACCAGGGCGAATCCCTCGTGGAGGATGGCTCTTTTCATAATCTCCTTGGTGCCTTCTATATCCCCGCTAAAGGTCCTCGCCACGAAGCCCACGTTCATGGCGATCGCGAGGGCGACAGGATTGAGCGGCTCGCTTATGACGCCCGACACCTGGACAGGCGTTCGCATGCCCAGACGGCTCGTCGGCGCCGCCTGGCCCTTGGTGAGGCCGTACACCATGTTTTCGTGGACAAAGAGCGTCAGGTCAGGATTGCGACGGGCCGCGTGCAGGAAATGGTTCCCTCCCTCCCCGTACATATCCCCGTCGCCGCCTTCGGCTATCACGGTGAGGTTGGGCGCCACAGCCTTAATCGCCGTGGCCACCGGTAGGGCGCGGCCATGGAGTCCGTTGAAAAAGCTGGAATTTATGTACTGGGGCATTTTGGCCGCCTGGCCTATGCCCGACACCATCACGAGGTTTTTTCTCTCGAGCCCTAGTTCCTGGAGCGCCGAGAGGAGAGCCTTCCTGATCGCGAAATCCCCGCAGCCGGGGCACCAGGCGATATCTATCTTCTTGTTGAAGTCAAAAACATTTTCGGTCATTCCGATCCTCCGGTCTTACAGCAGCGCGGAGATCTTGTCCGCTAGTTCTTCGACGGTGTACTGGTAACCGTCGCTCTTCAGGATCCTGTGGTCAAAGCGCAGGCCTGTCTCGAATTCCACGAGATCGGCGAACTGCCCCGTCGCGTTGCCTTCCACCGCGACGCGGGTGGATGCGGCAGCCATATAGCCGGCCGCGCTTTCTGGCAATGGGTACACCCAGGGAAAATGAAGATAGGCGATTCCAGGTTGATCGATAGCGGCCAACGCTTCTATAATCGTCATTTTTACCGACCCCCAGCCCACGAGAAGCGTGCTGTAGCGGGCATCGCCGTAAAGTGTGGGCTGGATGGCGTCCTTCTTGACGGCCTCGATCTTGGCGAGGCGCTTGGCGACCATGGCTACGCGCATTTCCCTGTTTTCCGTGATGTAGCCGCCTTCGTCGTGCTCGTCGCTGTCGACGCAGACGATTCCATCGCCCATGCCGGGGATTCCACGGGGGGAGATGCCGTCCGGGGAACCGAGAACGTAGCGCCGATAATCGGCGGCAGTCGCCACCACCTTATTCTCGAGCGGCGCCTCGGGAACCTTGAATGTCCGCGTCGCGTAGTACGAATCGACGAAATACTGATCGGTCAATATGAATACGGGCGATTGGTAGCGGTCGGCGATATCGAATGCCGCGCGGCTCAACTCGAAGCCTTCCTCGAGATCCCCGGGAGCGAGCAGCACTTTCAGGAAATCCCCGTGTCCCGCGTGGATCGCGAGATTGAGATCGCCCTGCTCGGTGCGGGTGGGGAGGCCCGTCGCCGGTCCCGGCCTCTGTCCGATATGGACGACGAGAGGCGTCTCAATCCCGCCCGACAGGCTCACCGCCTCGCTCATGAGGGCGAAACCGCCGCCCGAGGTGGAAACCAGGGCGCGGGCTCCGGCGTACCAGGCTCCCAGGGCCATGTTCGCGACGCCGATCTCATCCTCTACTTGCTCGACGATGATGTCGAAACGCTTTGAGTATTCGGCTAGAGCCGTGAACACCGTCGTGCCGGGGGACATGGGGTAGGCGCAGACGTAATTGCAGCCGCCGGCTATCGCGCCCAAGGCCACGGCGTCCGCGCCCGTCAGCATTATTTTTCCGGCCACGTCAGGGTCGGCGGCTATATCGATGGCGATGTCCTGACGCAAGGATAGGCCGCGCTCGTAGCCGCGGTTGAAGGCGTCGACGTTCGCCGCCTGAACATCGCCGCTCTTCTGCGCGAAAAATTCCCTTATGCCCGGCTCGCAGGCCGCACGGTCTATCTTCAGCAAGGCGCAGAGGGCGCCTACCGCGACGGTATTCGAATAGATCGCGCCGCCCGCCTCCACGGCGATGGCCGTAAAGGGAAGATCGATCATGCGATCTTCGCCTATCAGGCTTTTCTCTCCAAGAATGATGGTGGAATCGCCGATCCTGTCCTTCAGGTGGGGAATGGCTTCCGGCGTCAGCGGCACGAGGATGTCGATCCGGTCGACGCCCGCCATGACGCTCGTCGGCGATATGCGTATGCTGGTGCTGTTGCACCCTCCCCGCACCCGGGACATGTATTCCTTCGTGGCGAATACATGGAAGAAAGCCTTTTTTGCGAAAATAGTGATCATGGATTCAATGGACTGAATTCCTTGTCCCGCCTCGCCCGAGATTACGATGGAAAGGTCCTTGTGTTTGATCATATGCATCCTTAGGCCGGCCATGGCCGATATCATAAAATACGATTATTCCGCCTTGAATCAAAGCGATCTTGCCGATGGATATCAATTACGCGTGGCCTGGAGTCTGGAGGTTTTCAATTGCAAAACGGATGAGAACGCGCAACAATGAGGCGGGAGTGATCATGAAAATCTGCGGAAGCCGTTTCGTCGACGATTCGGGACGCGGCCTAATACTGCGCGGCGTCAACCTTGGGGGCAGCAGCAAGTTGCCGTTTTCGCCCGACGGGAGAACCCATCTCGTCGAAGGTTTCTATGATGGCACGGCGGTTTCCTTCGTCGGCCGCCCCTTCCCCGCCGGCGAAAGCGAAGAGCATTTCGCCCGCCTCGCGGCCTGGGGACAGCGTTTCGAACGTTTCCTGGTGACCTGGGAGGGGGTGGAGCACGGCGGACCAGGAATCTACGATACAGCCTATCTCGATTACCTGGAAACGATCGTCGAAAGCGCCGCGAGGCACGACATCTCCCTCTTCATCGACCCTCACCAGGATGTCTGGAGCAGGTGGTCGGGAGGCGACGGGGCGCCTCTGTGGACTCTCGAAGCCTGTGGTTTCGAGGTACGCAATTTCCAAGCTTCGGGAGCCGCCCTCCTCCACCAGGAAATGGGGAAAGATTACCCTCGCATGCAGTGGTACTCCAATCATCTTCGTCTGGCATGCGCCACGATGTTCACCCTCTTTTTCGGCGGCGACGATTTCGCCCCGGGCATCGAAATCGAAGGGACGTCCGTCCAGCGCTTCCTCCAGGAACGCTATATCGGCGCCATGCGCGAGATCGCGCTCAGGCTCGCGAAATATCCTAATGTGGTCGGCATCGACAGCCTGAACGAACCGGGCGCCGGATTCATCGGCATCGACGACGCGCGCGTCAGGCGACAGGGCTTCATGATGCCCGGCCTCTCCCCGACGCCCTGGGAAACAATGCTCGCGGGCGAAGGCCTTCCCGTCAACGTGGACAGGATCGGCGTGCGGGGGCTCGGACTGAAGGTCATCGGGCGGGAACCGCTGGGCAGTCCCGGCCTGCGCGCCTGGAAGGAAAACGAAGTCTGCCTGTGGCGGCGGACTGGAGTCTGGGATATCGAGGGAGGCAG
>CAXXHO010000007.1:0-123433 GCA_963667725.2 Treponemataceae bacterium | reverse complement strand
GAGGCCGACCGCCTCGCCCTCTTCATCCTCGCCGAGCGCCCGGCCATGGCCGACCATTTTTTTCGCCCGGAGGGAGGAGTCGTACGCCAGGGGCGCGGCCTGCCCCTTCTGGGACGAGTCGAAGCCGGGCGAGAACTGCATGGTCTACCCGGGCAGGCCCCTTGTCTGCCGACTCTTCGGTTTCTGCTCGATACTGAACAAGAGCGGCGAGCCCGCCTTCGCGCTCTGCCACGGCATGGCCCCCGTCCCCGGGGAGAGCGCCCGGCACTTCGGCGGCGCGGACCGCATGGCCGATCTTTTTGGGCTGATTCCTCCGCCCATGGCCGCCTTTTCGAGCGAGATCGTCGCCCTGGACCCCAGCGAGGCGGGACTGCGCGCCTCCATCCTGGACGCCCTTCCCTCGGCCCTCGCGAGGGCGGCCCTCGTTCTCAAGCTCGGTGCCGAGGAGACCGTGCCCGACGCCGATCGCCGAAACGTCGATTCGATGGCCGCGAGCTGAGCGGCGGCAAGCCGAAACGCCGCCGCAGCGGCCGCGCGCGGAGATTCGCGCTTGCAAAAATACCCGGGCGGCTATAGGGTATAGTCGCCCCAAAGCGGAACCAGCGTGAAAAAATACCTCGTCCTTGCCGGCAACATCGGCGCCGGAAAATCCACCCTCGTGAGCCTCCTGGCGGAGAAGCTCGACTTCGCGCCCTACTATGAACCCGTCGCCGAAAATCCCTTCCTCAAGGATTTCTACGCCGACATGCGGCGCTGGGCCTTCCATTCCCAAGTATTCTTCCTCACGAGCCGGGCCAAGGGGCATCGGGACCTCATGGCCGACCCGCGATCCGTCGTCCAGGACCGCTCCCTGTACGAAGACGCCGAAGTCTTCGCCCGCAACCTGCACCTGCAGGGCGCCATGGGCGCGGAAGAATGGGCCACCTACCAGGAACTCTACCGCACCCTCGCCTCGATCCTTCCGCCCCCCGACCTCGTCATCTACATCCGCGCCTCGGCATCGACCCTCAGGCGGCGGATCGCCAAGCGCGGCCGCGATTTCGAGGCCAACATCCCCGACGCCTACCTCAAGGGGCTGAATACCCTCTACGAAGAGTGGATACAATCGTTCACCCTCGCCCCGGTGCTCACCATCCCCGGCGACAGGCTCGACTTCGTGGACGACTCGCGCGACCTGGCCTGCATCGTGAACACGGTGCGGCGGCGCCTGCAGGACAAGCAGTCGCTGCTCTTCCCTTACGAAATGTGAGTTTTTCCGGGGAGGCCCGGCGGCGCGCGGTCCGGACCCGGGCGGGCCCGTCGGCCCCGCTCAGCTCTCCCAGCGCGAGAGGATATGCAGGTAGCGTTCCCGAACTTCCTCGACGACATTCTCCCAGGTCCGGCACAGCGTCTTCTGCGCGTTCAGGGCGATTCCCGCGCGTTCCGCATCGTCGTTCAGGGCTTCCAGAACCTTGGCGGAAAAAGCCTCGGGGCTGTTTTCCGATACGTATCCATTGACCCCGTCTTTTATCGCCTCCGCGACGTTCGATCCCGAAAGCACCACCGAGGCCGTTCCCATCGCCGCGGCCTCCCTGATGACCAGCGACCAGGTATCGTAAAGCGAAGGGAAAAGGAAGATGTCGCCGCGGGCGTAGATCGTCTGCAAAAGCTCGCGATCATAGACCACGTCGTGGAAAATCACGTTGTCCTGTATCCCCAAGCTCCGCACGAGCTGCTGCAGCTGGGGTTTCGCGTAGCCCTTGCCGACGAAGACCATCCTGAAGTCCGGCCTCGCCGCCATGATCGCGGGGAGAGAATTCACCAGGAACTCGAGGTTTTTCTCGAACACGTGCTGCCCCACGTAGAGGCCGACGGGAATTCCCTCCGGAAGCCCCAGGTAGCTGGCGCCCCTTTCCCGGTAAGGCCCGAGATCGGCCGGGGGAGCCATGTCGATCCCGTTCTCCACGACCTCGTAGGGGCCCTTGTAGCCGTACTCGCGGAGCGTGCGGGCGACCGACTCCTGGGGCACCCAGACGTGATCGACGCTGTAGAAGAAATCGATGACGTGCTTCATCTGCTCGTTGACGATGGGCTTGAATCCGAAGATATGGTCGAAATCCTCCCTGTACTTCGAATGGAAGGTCGCGACGATCGGGATATGCCTCTCCTTGGCCACCCGCTTGGCGAGAAGGCCCGCCGCGAAGGGCGAATGGGCGTGGACGATATCGAAATCCACGGCCTTGAGCTGATGCTGGAGCTTGAAATCCAGCTCGGGCAGGCCGATCCGGTAGGGAGGGCGCACGATGGTGGACATGGAGAGGAAGCGGATGACCGGGAAAGGCTCATCGTCTCTGTAGTTGGGCATGAAGGGCGTCACGACCGAAGTCGGGCCCAGCAGCCTGGAGAGCCATAGGGCATAGTTCCGGACTGTTATCGTGACGCCGTCCATGATCGGGACGTACCCGTCGTTGAATAGTCCCGTCCTTACTAGACTCATGAAAAAAAACATATCCCTTTGAACAGTGATTGTCAAATATTTCGGGTTTTCCGGAAGGGCGGCGGAATATGCGACCCGGGAATTGCCGCGGCACGCCGGTTTTTACTACTTTCTACTCAGGACTTTATGCAAGGAGGATCAGGATGGCCACCATCATGTTCAAAGGCAAACCGGTATGCACGTTGGGCGACTTGCCGGCGCTGGGCGCCGCCGCCCCCGGCTTTTCCCTCACCCGCGGCGACCTCGCCGACGTGGGGCTCGCGGACTTCGCCGGAAAGGTGAAAATCCTGAACATAGTCCCCAGCCTGGACACCGGCGTCTGCGCCGCCAGCGCCCGCGCCTTCAACAAGGCGGCCGAAAACCTGGGTGGCGTCGTCGTGCTGACGGTGAGCCGGGACCTGCCCTTCGCCCAGAAGCGTTTCTGCGAGGCCGAGGGCATCAAGGCCGTCGTTCCCCTCTCGGAGCTGCGCGACCGCGAATTCGGAAGGAAATACGGCGTCGAAATGACGAGCGGCCCCCTCGCCGGGTTACTATCGCGGGCGGTCGTCGTTTTGAATAAGGAGAACGTCGTCGTGTACACGCAGCAGGTGCCGGAGATCGCCCAGGAACCCGACTACGCGGGGGCGCTCGCCGCCGCGAAAGCAGCGCTCTAGCTACCCATCGCCGGCGGTCCGGGCCGAAGCGAACCTCGCGCACCAGGAAGGAAGTAATGGATAAGAGAAAAATTCTCGTCACGATGCTCGAAACCGGCTTCGGCCACAAATCCCCCGCCATGGCGGTCGAGGAATCGCTCGAAACCTTCGCCGGCGACCAGGTCAGCGTGGACGTCGTCGATTTCGCCAAGGAGAGCGGCGCCTACCGCGACGACCTCGCGATCAAGGGTTCCTGGGACATCGCGCTCGCCTTCCCCCTGTCGGCGCGCATCGGCTATCTCCTCGTGGAGATGAGCGGCAAGAACAAGAAATACATCGACGTCCTCTTCCGCGAATTCGTGATCAAGGGCATCGACTACATCGAGCACTACAAGCCCGACATGATCTTTTGCACGCATCCGCTCACGCTCTACATAGCGGTAAAGGCCAGGGAGACGCTCGGTATGAGCTTCAAGGTGGCGGCCTACGTGGTCGACCCCTTCGATGGCTATTCCTGGTGGGCCAACGAAGGGGCGGACGCCCTCCTCGTGGCTTCTCAGGAGTCGCGGGACAGGCTTATCGCCCACGGCGTGCGGCCCGAGATCATCCACCAGTTCGGTTTTCCCATCAAAAAAGCTTTCTTCGATATCAGGCCCCACAGCGGAGAGCCCCTGCGGAAGCTCGGGCTCGACCCGGACCGGCTCACCCTGCTCATCAGCGCCGGAGCCCAGGGCATAGGCAACATCTATTTCTTCGCCGAACTCCTCTATCTCACGCAGACGCCGATCAACCTGATCGTCGTGGCGGGGAAAAACAAGTCGACGAAGCGCCGATTCGACACGCTGAAGCGCAACGTCCCCTCGCGCACGGGACTCGCGTCGCTGGGCTACGTCACGAACATGAACGAGCTGATGAGCGTCTCGGACGCCATCGTGGGCAAGGCGGGAGCCTCCACCGCGATGGAGGCGATATTCATGGGCAAGCCTTTCATCTTCACCGAATGGGCCACCTACAACGACCGCTACATCATACAGTTCGCGAAAAAGTACAAGATCGGCTGGTACGCGCCCTATCCCTTCGTCTTTTCCAACCTTATAAAACGGCTCATGGAAGGCGACGAGCTGCAGGTTTACACCCAGAACCTCGAGCGCCTGGCCATGGAACCCGGCACGGACGATGTCGCCCGCTACCTGCTCGGGATGATCGGCATCGTGCCGGATGCGTCCGCCGATCCGGCGAAAGTCCCTCAGGCGCCCGGCGGATCCGAGGCCACGTCGCAGACCGAACCGCCCGACACCGCCAGAAGCTGAGCGTAGGTCATCGGCACGCCGGTCGAGTTCGTGCCGGCGGCGGGATATATCCTGTCCCAGGGGGCGAGGCTCTCGTCGACGTAGACGGGAATGCCGCCGACGCCGAAGGGGCAGACGCCGCCGGGCCAGAAGCCGGTGAGCGCGAAGGTCTCCTCGGCGCTCGTCATCGACATCTTCTCTCCGCAGAGCCGCTTTATCTTTCCGGATGAAATCTTCTTGTCGCCCGCGCAGACGATCATGGCCACGCGGCCCGAAGAGCCCTTGAAAAGGAGGCTTTTGGCGATCTGGCCGACTTCTACGCCGATCTTGGCGGCCGCGGACTCGGCGGTGGGGGTGGAGCCTTCCTCGAATTCGAGGGCCGCGAGGCCGGCCGCGTCGAGTACGGCTTTTACTTTGTCAGGTATCATGGCCGCACATGATGGCACTCAGCCGGGGCGCGGTCAAGCTTTGGCGCGGGCGGAGGGAGCGGCCGGATGAAGGGGCGCGGCCGGCTGGAGGGCACCGGACATCGGCGGATCGCGAGGCTTCGCCGATGCCGCGGCCGGCTGCTTGCGGGGGAGGCGGAGCAGGGGCCGCTGGGCCCGCGGATCGCGGGCCCAGCGGCCCCCTTCTCCGGCACGACGTTCAGGAAAGTCCCGTGATGCGCCCCGTAGCCGTGTCGATGTCCATGCCCATGTAGCCCGGCAGCGAGGGCAAGCCCGGCATGGTGGTGATCTCGCCGGAGAGCGGGTAGATGAAGCCCGCGCCCGCGGCGAGGCGGAGGTCGCTGACCTGGAAGGCGTAGCCTTTCGGTGCGTTCTTGAGCGCCGGGTCGTGCGAGAGCGAGTACTGCGTCTTTGCCATGCAGATCGGCAGGCTGCCGTAGCCCAGCTCAGAGTATGTGCCGATCGCCGCCTCGGCGTCCGCCGAGTATTCCACGCGGTCGGCGCCGTAGACTTCGCGCGCGAGGGCGCCGATCTTGTCCTTTATCGACGCTTCGAGGGGATAGAGGAAGGTCGGCTTCGAAGGCGTCGCGGCGGCGGCCTCGACCGCGCGCGCGAGCTCGGCCGCGCCCTCGCCGCCAGCCGCCCAGTTTTTCGTGACCACGGCGCCGCTGGCGCCGGCGGCGAGGGCGGCTTCCACGATCAGCCCGTGCTCGGCCTCGGTGTCGCCGGGGAAGGAATTGATGGCCACGACGGCCGGCAACCCGAATTTCCGGATGATGGCGAGGTGGGCCCTCAGGTTGTCGAGCCCCTTCCCGAGGAGGGCCAAGTCCTCGTGCGTGTAGGCCGCCGCGAGGGGCTTGCCCGGCGTGACCTTGGGCCCGCCGCCGTGCATCTTGAGCGCCCTGACCGTGGCCACGAGGACAACCGCGTCGGGCATCATGCCGGAGGCGCGGCACTTTATGTCCATGAATTTCTCGAAGCCCATGTCGGCGCCGAATCCCGACTCCGTCACCACGTAGTCCGCGACCCTGCTGGCCATGTCGTCGGCCAGGATCGAGGAGTTGCCGTGGGCGATGTTCGCGAAGGGCCCCGCGTGGACGAAGGCCAGCTGCTCCTCCAGGGTCTGGAGGATGTTCGGCTTGAGGGCGTCCTTCATGAGGATGGTCATGGCGCCGGCCACCTTGAGGTCCTCGGCGGTGATCGCCTTGCCCGACCTGTCCAGGGCGACGACGATCCTGCCCAGCCGCGCGCGGAGGTCTGCCAGGCTCGTCGAGAGGGCGAGCACCGCCATGACCTCGCTGGCGACCGATATGTCGAAGCCCGTCTCGCGCAGGGGGCCGTTCTCGAGTCCGCCCATGCCGACCAGTATCTTGCGCAGGACGCGGTCGTTCATGTCCATCACGCGCCGCCAATTCACGTTGAAGGGGTCGATGTTGAGCTTCTTGAGGCCGAGCTTCTCGAAATAGGCGTCCGACCAGCGGCTCTCGTGGTACATGCGCGCGTCGAGGGCGGTGGCGCAGAGGTTGTGCGCGGCGCTCACGGCGTGGATGTCGCCGGTCAGGTGGAGGTTGAAGTCGGCCATGGGCACGATCTGGCTGTAGCCGCCGCCCGCCGCGCCGCCCTTGATGCCGAAGGTCGGGCCCATGGAGGGCTGGCGGATCGTCGCGACCGCCTTTTTGCCTATGGCGCCGAAACCCTGGACGAGGCCGACGGTCGTCGTGGTCTTGCCCTCGCCGAGGGGCGTGGGCGTGATGGCCGTGACATCGATGTATTTCGCCCGGCGGGCCGGCGCGGAGGGATCCGTCAGAAAATCGAGGCTGACCTTGGCCTTGTCGACGCCGTAGTGCTCGAGGTAGCGGCCGTCGATGCCGTAGCGCCCGGCGATCTCGGAAATAGGCCGTATCGTGGCCGCCTGGGCGATATCGATATCGCTCGGCACGGGGTTCTGGCGGATTACGGACATCGTTGCCTCCTTGGGCTGGAAGTTCTCCGCGCGCCGCGGCATGGGGACCGGGCGCGGCGGGGGTCTCGCGACGGAAGTACCGTCGCATCGGTATAAATAAATTAAGAAAAGTTAATAAACTTGAGGGCGTCAGTCAATGCCCGGGTCGGCGGGACCCGCCCCGCAGTGATGATCAGCGGCGGCGATCAGCGCCAACGGGTCAGGGCTTTGGCCATGACAGCCCCGTCGCGCGTCAGGACCGAGAGGCGGCTCCCCGAGGCGCCGTCGAGCTTCGACCAGGCGGCGACGGAATCGCCGGCCACCACTTCCGATACGAAATCCACCTTGATCCGCGACGGGATGCCCGTTCCCCGCCCCGCTGGAGGCACGGCGTCGCAGAGCCAGTCCACGAAGTGGGCGTTGTTGACGTGCCCGTTGTTGTCGATGTGGCGATGCCCGACATCCATGGAGTAAGCCCGATCCCAGCCCTCTGGGGGAGGCGGCGAAAAGCCGGCCGCGTCCTGGAGACCCGGCGCCAGGTCGGCGTAGGGCGCGGGGCGGTCGATCTTGATCGTCGCGTCGACCACGTGTTCGGGCCGCACGATCTTCCTCACCGAGAGGTCGATGATGATGTACTCGTAGAGGGCTCCCGCCAGGCGCCGGCCGTCGGCGGCCACCAACTCGAGGTAGCGGATGGCGAAGACGCGGCGGTTGCCCGCGGGCCAAGTCCTGACGGTGACGATATCGCCCTCGCAGGGCAGATCCTCGATCTCGATATCGATCCTCGAGAGCATCCAGGTGTGGCCGGCGGCCAGCATGGCCTCCATGCCCAGGCCGAGCCTCGTGGCGTGGTCGCCTGCGGACTCCTGGAAGAAATTGGCGAGCGCGAGGGGCTTCAGCGGCCCTCCGTAGTTGCAGTCGTATCCCCGAACGGCGTAGTTCGTCTCGAAAGGTTGTAAGGACATGCCCCATACTACATCCAACCCCACGGGCGCGAAAAGTCGTGTTATACTCGATGGGGGAGGCGATCATGTGCGGCATCGTTTCTCTCATCTATGAAAAGGAAAATCCCGACATGGGCAAGGAGGCCGAGGCGCTCCTTCGCAGGCTCGAATACCGGGGCTACGATTCCACCGGCGCGTCCTTCATCGACGACCGGAGGAAAATCGTCCTCCTCAAGAAGACGGGGGCGCCTTCGAAAGTCTGCCCCGCCCTCGGCATCGCCGAGAGGCCCGGGCAGCGCTTCATCGGCCAAGTCCGCTGGGCGACCTATGGCGCCGTCACCGATGTCAACAGCCAGCCCCACCACGTGCAGTGCAAGATAGAACTCGTCGGGGCCCACAACGGCAACATATCGAACACCGACTGCCTGAAGGCGTGGCTCTCCTCTCGGGGGCACGCCGTCCTTTCGGACAACGACGGCGAAATAATCGTCCACCTCGTCGAAGAGCACTACGCCGCGAACAAGACCCTTTCGAGCGCCGACCTGGCGGGCATGCGCCAGGCCTACGCCGCCTCCGGCCTGCGCGACGGCGTGCCCGACGGCGTGCTGCGGATGGTGGACGCCATACGCAAGGCCGAAGCCCTCGCCGAAGGCTCCTACGCGGCGGCGGTGGCCGATCCCAAGCTCCCCGGCGTCTTCGCCATCAAGTCGGGCTCGTCCCTCTACGCGGGCGTAGGCGCCGACGCGCGCGGCGATTTCGTCGTCGTATCCTCCGACCTCACCTCGGTGCTCTCCAAGACGCGCGCCCTCATCCCCCTCGCCGAGGGCGAAGGGCTCTGGTTCACGCAGGACAGCTACCTCGTCTTCAATCTCCGCGGCGCGCCCGCGTTCTCGCGGCCCAAGCTCAAGCGCTCCAAGCTCTCGGTCAAGGACACGCAGCTCAACCCGCGCTATCGGCACTACATGGAGCAGGAGATTCTCGCCAGTCCGGCCAACATGGACCAGATCCTGCGCTATTATTTCCGCGACCCGGGCGGCGAGGCGCTGGCCGAGATCTTCGAGGACCGGAAGGACGAGTGCAAGGAGTCGGCCGACGCCCTGGCCGGCCTGTCGGAGAAATTCGGCGACGCCCTCCTCGCCGAATCGATGGAAGGGGTCTTCGCCTCGCCCTCCTGGGCCGACGTGGCCGCGCGCGTGGCGGCGGCGGGCAGGCAGCCCCCCGCCGGCGAACCCTTCGTCTCGGACGAGGCGGAGCTGCTCGCGGAGCTGCGGACCCTGGAACCGCGGCGCGCCGCGGATTTGGCCCTGATGGACGCGGCGTTCGTGTGGCGCAAGCGGCGCGCCGTGCTGCGTTATCTGGGAGAGCTGAAGGCGTCCCTGGCGGAGACGAACCGTTCCGGCGGCCGGATCTACTTCGTAGCCTCCGGCACCTCGTACCACGCCGCCCTCACCGCCGCCCACTTCTTCAACACCCTCGCGCGCCTGCCGATCTACCCCTGCAATCCCGGCATTTTCCGCTCGATGTACATGGCCAGCCTGAGGCCCGACGATTTCCTCCTCGGCATCACCCAATCGGGCGAGACCAAGGATCTGGTCGACATCTTCCAGGACGTGAAGTCCGCCCAGCCGCGGGTCCGCCGCGCCTGCCTCGTCAACAACGAGAATTCGCGCATACCGCAGGAACTCTCCGATTTCTACCTGCCCATACTCTGCGGCCCGGAGATCGCGGTGGCGGCCACAAAGTCCTTCACCAACCAGCTCGCCATCCTCTACCTCGCCGCGGCGGGATTCGCCCTGCCCGAGAAGGAGGTGCGCGAAAAGCTTCTGCAGGCGCGGCGGCTCATGCAGGACAGCGTCGCGGCGACCGCCGGCGACATCGAGATCGTGGCGGCGAGGCTCTTCGCCAAGCCCTCGATCCACATACTCGGCACGGACCTGATCGGGCTCGCGCGCGAGGGAGCCCTCAAGATCCGCGAGGTCGTGCTCAACCACACCGAGGGCTACGACACCGCGGAGTTCAAGCATGGGCCGAATACGATCCTGGGGAGGAACACCCTGCTCTCGGTCGCCGACCTTCCGGCCTTCCTGGATAGGTACAAGGCCTCGGCGGCGGGCGACGCCTCGCTGGCGCGTCTCTCGGGGGAAGAAATCCTCGCCGCGCGTCCGGAACTCATCGAATCGATCTTCTCGGCCTATCCCCTCGTCTTCGTCTGCCCGCCGGAGGAGCGGGCCGAACGCATCACCGTGAGCCAGATCCACACCCACAAGATCAGGGGAGCCGACATCATCCTCGTCGCCGAGAAGCGGCAGGACCTCGCCCTCGCCGCGGCGGGCAAGCCGATGGGCGTGGACGACTACTGGTCGAAATACATCGAGATCCCCCACGCCGAAGACCCCTGCCTCTTCGTTTTCGGCGCGACGATCGTGCTGCAGTTCCTCGCGTACCGGATGTCGGTGCTGAAGATGGAGTGGCTCGACGCGCTCGGGGCCGCCGAGCACGGCGTGCATCCCGACGCGCCCAAGAACGTCTCGAAGTCCATAACGGTGGACTGAGGCCGGGCGGCGTCACCCCCGTCCGGCTGGCCGGCATCGGCCGCACCGGCGGGCGGGCGGAGCGTCTGAGCTTCGCCCGCCCATTCCATGTGGCGCCTCTTTCTGCCGCGCCCGGCTCAACGCTTCTTCAACACATCGCTCGCCTCGAGATACTCATCCTTCGAAAGCTCGCCTCGGGCGTAGCGCTCGGCGAGGATGTCGAGCGCCTCATCCTTCCGCGTCGGCTCGATGCGTCGCCCCCTGATCCCGAAATAGACGATCGCCGCGAGAAGCGCGAGCCCGAGCGCCCAGGTGATGGCCGACATCCAAGGGAACCCCGCCATGGGCACCCCTCCCCATCCGGGAAATCCGTAATAACCGTGCATAAGTACATCCTTCGCGGCGAGACGGCTCGAAGCCTCATCGGCGCGGGGCAAGCCCGTCGCGTTTTCCGCCGCGAGAATCATTATGCAAGGCGCATGCCAATGTTGATAGGAAAATATTATTGCTTTAGCGGTAATATTTTATAAAAAAGAGGCGCCGCGCTTCAGCCGCGCGGCGCCCTCCGTTCTGTTCAAGAATAGGAAAAATTTTCCCATTGTTGGGAAGCGACGCCCCGATCACTCGCTCAAGTAGAGCGCGGCGCCCAATGCCGTGGCGTAAGACGCGAGCTGCGGCACCAGGAACCGCACGCCGAAAATCGGGTAGAGCTTGTCCAGGACATCGCGGGAGGAGGGGATCTGCATCGTGTTTCCAACGACGACGATGGTGTCGTCGCGCTCGGCGCGCGCCGCGAAGTAGGCCAGCATGCCCACGGTCTGGAAGACCATGTTGACGATGCCCGCGGCGAAATCGTCCCCCGAGGGGTTGTCGGCCATCTTGCCGAAGTTGGAGGCCGTCACGTCGCGCGTCATCGTGCCCACCGCGCGTTTCGATATCTCGCCGATCGTGAGGTCGACGCCCTTGACGTCGCCGCGGGAGGCGGCCAGCGCGAGCGTGTCGAAGTCCGTGATGCCCGCCAGAGCCTTCCCCAGTCCGAGGATGGTGCCGCCGCCCACGCCGGAGCCGCCCAAATGGCGGGCCTTACGCCCCTCGGCCTGCACGATGGCCGTGCCCGTGCCCACCGACACCACGAGGGCCCTCGTCGCCTCCGCGAGATCCAGCCCGCCCAGGCCGATGGCCTGGAATTCCTCGACGTGCTCGGCCCTTATGCCGAGGACTTCGTCGCCCAACGCGGCCGAGCCCACGCCCGTCACCGCGAGCCGGGTGATATCGCCCATCTTCTTGTCGGCCACGGAGAGGAACTTGCCGATCGCCCCCGCGGCGGAGGCGATGGGATCGCTCGCCTTCACGGAAGCGCATATCCTTTCGCGCGCCGGGCCGAGCCCGACTATTTTCGTCGTCGTTCCGCCTATATCGATGCCTACGATCATAGCCTGTCCTCTCCTTCTATTCCGTCCGCCGCGTACGAGGCCACGAAAGCGTCCAACGCGGGCTTGAGCGCCGGATCGCGCGCGGCGGTGTAGAGGACGGCCTCCAGGTATCCCGCCGGGTCGCCCGTGTCCAGGCGCCGCCCCTCCGCGCGCTTGAAGGCCACCTTGCCCGCCTCGATCATCCTGCCCAAAGCGTAGGTGTGGTAGTATTCGCCCTCGCCGTGCCTCACCCAGCCCTCCTCGACGAAATCGAAGAATTCCGGCGTGTAGAGATAGCGGCCTATCGACACCTCGTGGCTCGGCTCGGCGCCCCTGGCGGGCTTTTCGACGAAGCCGCGCACGCCGATGCCGTCGGGCTCGGGATCGACGATGCCGTAGCGGGAAACGTCGCCCGGCTCGAAGATCGTCGAGAGCACGCATTTTCCCGTCGCGCGATAGACATCGATGAGCTGAAGGGTCAGCGGCCGGCCGCCCACGACGAGGTCGTCGGGATAGGCCACCACGCAGGGCTCGCCGCCGACGAGGCTCCTGACCTGCAGGAGGGCGTGGCCGGTGCCCATCATGGTCGTCTGGCGCACAAAGGCGATGCGCGCGGCGGGCGGTTCGATGAGGGAGAGCTTGGCGGCGGCGCCCTCCCTCGCGAAGACGCCCTCCAGCTCGATCTCGCGGTCGAAATAGTCCTCGAGCGCCTTCTTGCGCCTCGAGGAGATTATGATGATGTCGGTTATTCCCGAGGCGACGAACTCGTCGACGATGTACGCGATGCTCGGCTTGAGGCCGACGGGCAGGAGCTCCTTCGGCACGGTCTTGGTGACCGGCAGGAAGCGCGTACCGTAGCCCGCGGCGACGATGATACCTTTCATGGAGTCAATTCTAGCCGGCCGGGCGCCCTTAGGCAAGGTCGCGCGGATAACGCGGCGGCGGCCGGAGCCGCACCCTCGGCCGCCGCTTTCGCCGCTCAATCGCTCAACGCGACAGGAAATCCTCGCGCGGCGGCGAGAACACGTCCAGCAGCCTGCCTTTCGCCAGGCACTTCACCCCGTGCCGCGCGCCTCCGGGAATGAGGATGCTGTCGCCCGCGCGCATGGGCCTGACCTTCCCCTCGATGAAGAAATCGAACTCGCCCCCGAGGCAGTACGAAAGCTGCTCGTGGGGATGCGCGTGCTCGGACCCCACCGCCCCTGTCTCGAAGAACACCTCGACGATCATGGTCCTGTCGCCGTGCGCCCTCACCTTCCGCGTCACCTTGCCGGGATCGATCGTATCGAGCGCGAGCGCCCCGTCGGGGAAAAACAGCGAATCCATAGCTTCCTCCTGCCATCTCTCATGGCGCAGCCCATGGCGAAATCGCCTTGACTATATCATGGAAACCTGTCAGTATCGGGAAAATATTAACGAAAGGAGCCGAAGCAGTATATGGTGAACAACAATACCTCGATCCGAACCGTACGCGCCGCTGCTTAGGGCTCGAGTACAGAAAAGCACACCCCCTTTCCTGCATTTCCCCAAGCGCCCCGTACCCCACACAATCCGGTTGCGATAACCACGCAAGTATCATTTCGGACGGCTTTCAGCGCCCGAAACGGCACCGCGTCCGCGCGGGAGTAATCAATATGGGCAGCAACGCCATCGGCACAACACAAGGCGGCCACGTCACGGCCCTGCGCCGGAGACTCTCCGGCCTCTTCGGAGTCTACCGGGGACTTCCCAAGCCGCTCTACACGCTCTTCCTGGCCACCGTCGTCAACTCGGTGGGCATCTTCGTCTTCCCCTTCATGACGCTCTACCTGACGGGCAGGCTCGGCATGACACAGAGCGCCGCGGGAAACTTCATGTTCGTCATCTCCATCATCTACATCCCGGGCAACTACATCGGCGGCAAGATCGCCGACAAGTTCGGCCGCAAGAAGCTCATGGTGATCGCGCAGCTGATCTCGGCGGCGCTCTACATCCCCTGCGGCTTCGCTGCGTTCTCGAACTACGTGCCCTGGCTCATCCTCGCCTCGGTGCTCTTCGACGGCATCACCGATCCCGCCAGGACGGCGATGATGACGGACCTCACCACGCCCGAGAACAGGCGCACGGCCTTCTCGCTGACCTACCTCGGCCACAACCTGGGGTTCGCGGTGGGATCGCTCATCGCGGGCTTCCTCTTCGAGCACGCGTCGTCGTGGCTGTTTTGGGGCAACGCCCTCGCCGTGTTCGCGGCCACGGCCATCGTGGGGGCCAAGGTGCCGGAGACCAAGCCGACGCAGGAGCAGATCGACGCCACCATCGGCAGCGGAAGCACCGAGGAGGCGCACCGCGGCACCCTCGTCCAGGCGCTGATGTCGCGCCCCTTCCTGATCGTCTTCACGATGATCACGACCTGGTACGGCTTCGTGTACGCCCAGCACCGTTTCGCCTTGCCCCTGCAGACCAAGGCCTTCTTCGGCGCCTCGGGCGCGGCGATCTTCGGCACCTGCATGACCTTGAACGCGGTCCTCGTCATCTTCCTCTCGACCCCGACGATGGCCATCACGAAAAAGTGGAAGCCGATAAACGCGGTCGCCTTGGCTGGGGTTTTCTACGCCTTCGGCTTCGGCATGATAGGCCTCTCGAACAACCTCGTCCTGCTCTACGCGTCGACCATCCTGTGGACGCTCGGGGAGATCGTGAACGCGACGAACGAGGGCGCCTACGCCGCCAACCACACCCCGATCTCGCACCGCGGGCGTTTCCAGGCCGTACTGCCCTTCATCGGCGGCATAGGCTGGACCATCAGCGCGCCGGTGATCGGCAACCTGATCGACGCCAGGGGGCTCGGAACCGTGTGGCCCCTGATCGGGGCGGTGGCCGCGCTCGCCGCGGGGCTGCTCTGGGTCCTGGGCCGCGTCGAGGATAGAACCCTGGCGCGGCGGGGCCTCCAGGCGGTGGCGGGGGAGAAGGAATAGGGATATACTTGCTTATTGAAGACAAAAAGAGCGTTCGGTGGGCGATATTGGGATTGAACCAATGACTTCTACCGTGTGAAGGTAGCACTCTCCCGCTGAGTTAATCGCCCACCCAACGCTCTTCGACTGCCCGCCATCCTACCAAAGCGGCTATGGCGTGTCAATAAGCATCGGGACGGGCGAAGGCATGGAGCGAACGATGAGGCAAGGCAAGGAAGCACTTTCCGATGGCGTCATCGGCGGCGGAGCGGCGCGCGGGAAAGCGGGCCGGCCCCGGTCTAGCGCCGCGCGCGACGCAGTCTCGCGCGACGAGATCGTCATCGAACTCACGCGCAAGTCCATCCACCTCCTCATCGCCTTCACGCCCCTCCTCCTCTCGATCTCGAAACCGCTCACGCTGGCCCTGCTCGCCTCGGGCATGGCGGCCTTCGCCGCCTTCGAGGCGCTGCGCATGCGCGGCGTCCGCATTCCCCTCATTTCGGCGCTCACCGAAAAGGCGGCCAGGAAGCGCGACGCCGGCCGCTTCGTCAAAGGCCCGATCACGCTGGGGCTCGGCGCCTTCCTCTCGGCCCTGCTCTTCGAACCGGTCCCGGCCTCGGTCGCGATCTATATCCTCGCCTTCGGCGACGGCTTCTCCAGCCTCGTCGGGAAGCTCTTCGGACATATCAGGATGCCCCTCACGCGCGGCAAGTCGGTCGAGGGGAGCCTGACCTGCCTGATCGTTTCCTTGATTTCAGCCTACGCGGTGTCGGGAAAACTGGTGGCTTCGGCGGTCGTCGCCGTCTTCGCCACCGTCGTCGAGGCTCTGCCGACGAAAGATTGGGACAATATTCTCCTGCCGCTGGCGGCGGGACTCGCGGCCACGCTCCTGGGCCTGTGACGCCGAGCCGCCCGCGCGGTTCCGCCTTTTTTTTCGCGCCTCACTGCCAAAGATAGAAGGTGTGGAGTTTCCAGATATAAAGGACGCAGCCCACGCTCATGACGGCGAGCGAGGACAGGCTGAGGAGGGGCGATGCGTCGAGGCTGGCGAAATGGGCTCCCCACATCACCATGGCGATGCCCAGCGCCGTCAGGTAATAGGACTTGTCGCCCCGCACCCTCACCGCGATCAGATAATCGATGATCGTGATGAAGATGATGGCCATCGAGAATCCCTCGATCAGATTGCCATACCCCACCTTGAACATGAGATTCCTCTCCCATATTCCCGTATTGACCGGCAGGCTGGAGATGAGGGCTATCGCGATGCCCGCGCAGATGGCGAGAATCGAAAAGTGCCGCTCGTTCCTCATTCCTGACGCATAGAGTCCGGAGACGAAGATGAGGATGAAGCCGAGGATCCTGGCGCAGAGATAGGATTTGTCGATCAGCGCCAGCGCCAGGTCGGAAGCGCCGCGCGCCGCGAGGAAGAGATGGACGAGCCTGAGCGATTCGAAGGAAAGCGTCGTCAGCCAGAAGGCGAAAAAGAACACCTCCGCCGAGACGGTCTTCCGGAAGGTGCGGAGAATGAAGGCGCCCGCGGCGGCCGCGAAAAACGAGAGCGCGAGCGCGTCCACGATGGAGAGCGCCAGCGAGGTCGGGCGCAGTTTCAAAAAGGGATGGACGGCGTAGATTCCCCGCTCGATGAGGAAGATGGGGACGCTCTTGCTCCCGGCGAGAAGGATGGCGAAGATCGTTCCCGCCAGGGACATGGCGACGCTGATGCCAAAGAGTATCCAATAGGTTCGCCGACGAGTCTTCAAGGTCACGGAAATCAGCATACCGCGAAAAACCCGCCGCTTGAAGACCCCCAGGGCGCCGGCCCCGGCTCGATCCGATTGATCGAGACCGCCGTTTTCTATATAGTTTGAAAACATTTTATCCTATCGAGGTGGGTCATGGCCGAAAAAATCACTCCCCGCGAAGTCGACTACTCGCAGTGGTACATCGACATCGTCCTGAACGCGAAACTCGCCGACTACTCGCCGGTGAAGGGGAGCATGGTCATAAGGCCGCGGGGCTACGCCATCTGGGAGAGGATCCGCGACGAGTTCGACCGCCGCTTCAAGGAGACCGGGCACCAGAACGCCTATTTCCCCCTCCTCATCCCCATGAGCTTCATGCAGAAGGAAGCCGAGCACGTCGAGGGTTTCGCCCCCGAGCTGGCCATCGTCACGCACGGCGGCGGCGAGGAGCTCGAGGAGCCCTACTGCATCCGCCCCACCAGCGAGACCATCATCTGGTCGAAGTACAAGGAATGGATCCAGTCCTGGCGCGACCTCCCCATCCTCATCAACCAGTGGGCGAACGTCCTCCGCTGGGAGAAGCGCACGCGCCTCTTCCTCCGCACCAGCGAATTCCTCTGGCAGGAGGGGCACACCGCGCACGAAACCGCGCAGGAAGCCGTCGAGGAGACCCTGAGGATGATCGAGGTTTACCGCGACGTCGTCGAGCGCTACCTCTGCGTGCCCGTCCTCGTGGGCGTCAAGAGCGACAGCGAGAAGTTCGCCGGAGCCGTCAACACATACACCATCGAGGCGATGATGCAGGACAAGAAGGCCCTGCAGGCGGGCACCAGCCACTTCCTGGGCCAGAACTTCGCCAAGGCCTTCGACGTGAAATACCAGACCAGGGAAGGCGCCCTCGACTACGTCTGGGCGACGAGCTGGGGCGTCTCGACGCGCCTCGTCGGCGCCTTGATCATGACGCACTCCGACGACAAGGGCCTCGTCCTGCCCCCGACCGTCGCCCCCGAGGAAGCCGTCATCGTCCCCATCTACAAGAACGACAGCAAGGCGGGCGTCCTGGCTTACGCCGAGAAGGTGCGCGCCTCGCTCCAGGCGGCGGGCATCCGCGTCGTCCTGGACAGCGACGACTCCTCCAGTCCCGGCTGGAAGTTCGCCGAGTGGGAGATGCGCGGCACGCCGGTGCGCATCGAGATCGGCCCCAGGGACATGCAGGCCGAGAAGCTCGTCCTGGTCCGCAGGGATTCGGGCGAGAAGAGCTTCGTGCAGGCAGCGGAGGCGCCGGTCGCGGTCAGGGCCGCCCTCGACGCCATCCAGACGGCGCTCTACGAGCGCGCGAAGAGCTTCCGCGAGGCGAACACGGTCGCGATCGGCACGAGGGAAGCGCTGCTCGACTTCTTCGGCGCCGAGGGCATGGGAACGGCCGACGCCAAGGGCGGATTCGCCGAGGCGCTCTGGTGCGGCTCGCCCGAATGCGAGGCCGAGCTCAAGGCCAAGACCAAGGCGACGCTGCGCTGCCTGCCGCTGGGGCGCCAGGAGAACACCGAGGGCGTCTGCGCCCTCTGCGGCGCCCCCGCCAAGCACAGGGCCATCTTCGCGCGCAACTACTGACCGTTCCGGGGACCCCGCGGGGCCGAATCCAGGAAACGACGAGGGCGTCCGGAAGCGTGCTTCCGGACGCCCTCGTCGTTTCGGCGCGCCGCCGCGGCCGCCGCCGACCAGCCTTGCCGCGGCGGCCCCCGGCGGTTAGTATGGAGCCGATGCAGCCGGAAGATCTTCTCCTGTTCGCGGCCGACGCCGCGCGCCTCATGCTCGAGAGCGGCGGTGAAACATACCGCGCCGAGGACGCCGCCATGGGCATCATCTCGAGCCAGGGCGGCGCCGAGGCGGAATGCTTCGCCACGAGCACCGGCCTCATGCTCTCCTACACCGGCGAGGACGGCAAGGTCCGCTCGGTCGTGCGCCGCGTAAAAAAGCGGGGCATGAACCTGGAGAAGGTGTCCCGCATCCACGCCCTCGTGGATGCGCTCCAAGCCGACAGGATAAGCCTGTCGGCGGCGATGAACGAGCTCGACGGCATCGAGCGCATGCGCGAGCGCCCCGCCGCGGTGATGACGCTCGCGAGCGCCTTCGGAGCCGCCTTCTTCACCCTTCTCTTCGGGGGCAGCCTCGCCGACGCCACCGCGGCGGTCTTCCTCGGCGCCCTGCTCTCCTTCCTCATCCGCGGCTTCCAGCGCCTCAAGTTCCCCGAATTCCTCACGAGCCTCGCGGGCGGGGCGGTCACCGCCCTCGCCTCCCTCGCCCTGCGCTCGCTCGGCGCCCCGATCAACCCGGACACCCTCATCATCGGAGTCATCATGCTCCTCGTGCCGGGAGTCGCCATCACCAACGCCATCCGCGACATCATCGCGGGCGACCTCGTCGCCGGCATAGCCAGGGGCGCCGACGCCCTCATCACCGCCGCCAGCATCTCGGCCGGGGCGGGCGCCGCCTTCGCCGTCTGCAAGCTGCTCGGCATCGGGGGCCTCCGGTGATCGCCTCCGACAGCTCCCTCCTCCCCTCCATCGTCGACTGGCTCAAGGGCCCCCTCTACGCCGCCCTGGCGACTTCGGCCTTCTCCATCCTCTTCGGCCTCCACTCGATCGACATCGCCCTGGCATCGGCCGGGGCCGCCGTCGGCTGGGCCTCTTTCCTGGCGATGAAGGCCACCGTGGCCCCCCCGTTCGCCGCCTTCGTGGCCGCCCTGGCCGCTGGCCTCTACAGCGAGATCGTCGGCTGGACCAGGGCCAGGCCGGCCACCGTCTACATGATCGCGAGCATCATCCCCCTCGTCCCCGGCGGCGGCATGTACTTCACCATGCTCGCCTCCTTCGAGGGCGACCCCATGAAGATGACGGAGCTGGGCATGGCCACCATCATGACAGCCGCCGCCATAGCCGCGGGCCTTGCAATAGCCAACGCCTTTGGTAGAATAATCTTCGCCGCTCTCGTCCATCCCATGCTCCAAAGGAACAGAAAGCTGTAAATGTCGATTGAAACCCTGCTGAGGATAGAAATTGACCTCTTCGCGCTCGCCATCCTCGCGATCATCGGCGGCTCGATCATCCTGAGGAACCGCGATTACCGCTTGATCGATTCCAAGATATTCCTCCTCCTGATCGTCGGCGTGGGGTTCGTCATCATCAGCGAGGGCGCGACCTGGGTAGTCGACGGGCTGCCGGGAACCGCCGGCCGGATCGCCGGCTATGTCGTCAACTCGATCTTCTACGCCCTCATCCTGATCCCGATGGGCATCTACCTGGTCTACGTCGACCACTTTACCGCGCCGGGAAAGCCCCTTTTTTTCTCGCCCTTTTTCTGGACCGCCATCGCCTTCGCCTTCATGGGCGTCGTCTTCGCGGCCGTGAGCCCGCTCAAAGGCCTCCTCTTCTACCTCGACGAGGCGAACATCTATCATCGCGGTCCCATGAATTCGCTCTTCAACCTCCTCATGACCTTCATGGGACTCCTCCCCGCGGGCCTTCTCCTGAAACGCCGCAGGAGCATATCGAGCGCCTCCTTCCTGAACCTGATCCTCTACCCCATAATGCCGACCATCGGGGGCATCCTCCAGATCTTCATCTACGGCACCAACCTCTTCTGGGCAGCCACCGTCATCGCCGTCCTACTCACCTTCATCAACGTCCAGAACCGGCAGATCGACAGCGACTACCTGACGGGCACCTTCAATCGGTCGAGCCTGCAGGAATACCTCACCGGGCTCCTGCGTCGCGTTCGGGGAAGGCGGACCTTCGCCGGCATCATGCTCGATCTCGACTATTTCAAGCAGATCAACGACCAGTGCGGCCACAGCGTCGGCGATCAGGCCCTGATCGAGATGGCCGACATCCTCCACGCCTCCGTGCGCAAGACCGACTTCGTCGCCCGCTACGGCGGCGACGAGTTCATCGTGATACTTGAAACGGGCGACATGCTCGTCCTGGAGGATGTCTCGGCGAGGATCAAGGCGAACATCGAGGCGTCCAATCGGCCCTTCAAGCCCTATACGCTCTCGGCGAGCATGGGCAAGGCCGTCTTCGACTTGGAGCTGGACAGGAATTTTGATATTTTCATAAAAAGGCTCGATCGGCTCATGTACGAGGACAAGGCCCGCCTCGCCATCGGCAGCTGAAAAACCGCGCCGCAGGAGTTCCCATGTCATTCACGCTCATCGAGGAGCGCCAGGTTCCCGAAATCGATTCCCTCGTCCGCCTCTACCGGCACGACGCCACCGGAGCCCGCCTCCTGTCGGTCGTCAACGCGGACGAGAACAAGTCCTTCGGCATCAGCTTCCGGACGCCGCCCGCGCGCTCGGACGGCGTGGCCCACATCCTCGAGCATTCCGTGCTCTGCGGCTCGAGGAAATATCCCGTCAAGGAACCTTTCGTCGAGCTGATGAAGGGCTCGCTGAACACCTTCCTGAACGCCTTCACCTATCCCGACAAGACCGTCTACCCCGTGGCCTCGACGAACACGAAGGATTTCTACAACCTCATCGACGTCTACATGGACGCCGTCCTCGCCCCGCGCATCACCGAGGACACCTTCCGCCAGGAAGGCTGGCACTATGAAATCGACGCCGAGACGGGCGCACTCACGCGCAAGGGCGTCGTCTTCAACGAGATGAAGGGCGCCTACTCGGACCCCGAGGACATGCACGACGACCTCTGCCGGCGCTCCCTCTTCCCCGACACGGCCTACGGCCTGGACTCGGGCGGCGATCCGGCGGTCATCCCCCAGCTCGACTATGCCACGTTCAAGGCCTTCCACGAGACCTACTACCACCCCTCGAACTCATTCATCTACTTTTATGGGGACGACGACCCGGCCGAGCGGCTCGCCATCCTCGACCGCTGGCTCGAGCCGTATTCGCGCATCGCGGTGGATTCCCTGCCGGCGATCCAGGCGCCCTTCGCCGCGCCGCGCTCCTCGGCGGCCGCCTACGAGGGCGAGGAGCCCAAGGCGTGGACCGCCGTCAACTGGGCGCTCGTCCCGCACGGCGACCAGAAGGCCAGCCTCGGCTTCGCCATACTCTCGCACATCCTCACGGGCACGCCGGCCGCGCCGCTGCGCAAGGCCCTGATCGACTCCGGGCTGGGCGAGGACCTCGCGGGCTTCGGCCTCGAAGACTCGCTGCGCGTGGGGGCCTGGTCCGTCGGCCTCAAGGGCGTCCATCCCGACAAGGTCGCCGAAGTCGAGACCCTGATACTCTCCGAACTCGCCAGGCTCGCCGACGAGGGCATTTCGCCCGACACCATCGAGGCTTCCATCAACACGATGGAGTTCGCGCTGCGCGAGAAGAACACTGGCCGCTTCCCGCGCGGCCTGGCCGTCATGCTCGAGGCCCTCAACGAATGGCTCTACGACGAGAATCCCATCGACGCCCTCGGCTTCGGGGCCGCGCTCGAGGCGATCAAGAAGGAAGCCCTCGGCGGCGGCGTCTACTTCGAGAAACTCATCGGGAAATGGCTGCTCGACAACCCGCACCGAAGCACGGTGACGCTCCTGCCGGAGCCCGGCGCCGGAGCTCGCCGCGAAGCCGCGGAAAAGTCCGAACTGGAAGCCGTCCGCGCCGCCATGTCCGCCGGGGAAATCGAGGCCGTCGCCGCGGCCGCCGAGCGGCTCAAGACGCTCCAGGAGACCCCCGACAGCCCGGAAGCCCTCGCGACCATCCCCTCGCTCTCCCTCGGCGACCTGCCGAAGGAATCGCTCAGGATCCCCCGCGAGGAGGGCTCGCTCGGCCCGGCCACCCTGCTCTTCCACGACCTGCCGACCAGCTCGATCCTCTATCTCGATCTCGCCTTCCCCCTGGACGGGCTCGGCGCGGAACTCCTCCCCTACGTGGGCCTCCTCGGACGCGCCCTCCTCGAGACGGGAGCCGGCGAAGCGGACTATGTCGCGATGAGCCAGGAGATCGGCAAGCACACCGGCGGCATCGGCACCACGAACCTCCTCGTCTCGAAGTGGGGAGGCGGGGGCGCCGCGGCATCCTTCATCGTCAGGAGCAAAGCCCTCGCGAAGAAGGCCGACAGGCTTTTCGGCCTCCTGCAGGCCCTCCTTTCCGACGCGCGGCTCGACAACCAGGAGCGCTTCAGGCAGATCGTCCTCGAGGAAAAAGCCCAGGCGGAGGCGGCCCTCATCCCCTCGGGGCACCGGCTCGTAAACCTCAGGCTCCTCTCCCGGCTCAACCGGGCCGATTGGATGTCGGAGCGGATCAACGGGCTCGAACAGCTCTTCTTCCTCCGCAAGCTCGCCGGGCGCGTCGATGCCGACTGGGCCGGCGTCCTCGCCGACCTGGAGGCGGCCAAGGCAGCCGTAGTGGACGCATCCAAGGCCATCGTGAACGTCACGCTCGACAGGCAGGATTTCGACGCCCTGCGCCCCGCGATGGAACGCTTCGCCGAATCCCTGCCGCGGCGATCGGCCGGATCGGCCCAGGCAAAGGACGTCGCGCGCGCGGCGCAGGAGGCCGGCGCGGCCCCGTCCCCCGCGATGGAGCTGCTCACCGCGCCCACCCAGGTGAACTTCGTCGGGGCCGCATACCCCCTGGCGGCCGCGGGAATCCGCCCCTCGGGCGCCTTCCTCGTCGCGAAAAAATATCTGGACACCACCTTCCTCTGGGAAAAAGTGCGGGTCCAGGGCGGCGCTTACGGCGGCTTCTCGTCCTACGACCTCAATTCGGGAACTTTCGCCTTCCTCTCCTACCGCGACCCCAATCTGGAGAAGACCCTGGACACCTTCGCCGAGGCCGCCGGCTACCTCAAGAGCCTCGCGATCGGCGACGAGGAGCTGACGCGCGCCATCATCGGCACGATCGGCGCCGTGGACAGCTACCTCCTGCCCGACGCGAAGGGCTTCAGCTCCCTCGTCCATTTCCTGACCGGCTATACCCAGGAGACCAGGCAGGCGATCCGCGACCAGATACTGGCCGCCGAGGCTGCCGATTTCAGGGCATTGGGCGAGGCGATCGCCGCGGCCGAGCCGCTCGCCGTCAGCGGGGCGCTCTCCTCCAAGCAGCGAGTCGAGGCCCTCCCCGCAGCAACGAAGGAAGGCGCCGTCGTCACCCCCGTGCTGTGAGGCTGCGTCCGAAGCAGGCGAAGCGAGTTCGACCGCACTGTCGAGTTCGGTTGCGCTGTCAAGGAAAATAAAAAAGGCGGCCTTGCGGCCGCCTTTTTTTCGCGAAAGGAATCGACGCCCCGCGCCGTCGCCGAAAGTGGCGAGGCCGGTCAGTCCGCCGGCGCTCCGACGATCTCCGCCGTCCGCGTCCAGAGCGGGCCGCGCAGCGCGGCAGCCCCTCTGCCGAGGCGGGGGGCCCGCTCCGCGCAGTCGATGAAATATTTGCCTGAGATTCCCTCGACGGCATCGGAGGCGGCCAGGAAAATGCTCGTCCTCGCCCCCGTTTCCGCGTCCACTGAGTGGCGGTCGACGTAGGCCCGGATGAAGATGTCGTACCATTTCCTGAGTGTCATTATTTTCGTATTGACGAGCCCCGGGTGGAGGACATTGGCGGTGAGGCCGCTTCCTTCCTCGCGGCGCGCCAGTTCCTGCGTGAAGAGGATCGTCGCCAGCTTGGAAGCCGCGTAGGCCGAAAAGCCGTTCCTGGCGACAAGGAAGCTCGGCTTGGAAAGGTCCAGCTTCCCGACCGCGTACATCGCCGAGCTGACGTTGACGACGCGCGCCGCGGGCGCTGCTTTGAGCAGGGGCATGAGCAGTCTCGTAAGGAGATAAGGTCCGAAATAGTTCGCCTGCATCGTGGGGTGGATGCCGTCGGCCGTCGTCTCGTCGCCCTGGGTGTAGGTGCCGGCGTTGTTCACGAGGATATCGAGGCGGTCCAGCTTCGCCGCCAGCTCGTCCGCGCAGGCGCGCGCGGAGGCGAAGGAAGCCAGGTCGAGCCGCACGACATCGATGTCGCCGCTGCCCGTGGCGCGCGCGATCTCCGCCGCGGCGGCGCCCGCCGCCCCGACATTCCTGCAGGCCAAGGTCACGCGGGCGCCGCCCCTCGCCAGTTCCCTCGCCGTCACAAACCCTATGCCGCTGTTGCCGCCCGTCACGACGACGTTCTTCCCTCTCAGGTCCATATCTCCCGCCTTGCCCCGGGCCTACAGCGCCGCGAAGGCGACGATATAGTTGTGCCCGTATTTCTTCGCGCACTTCGGGCAGGTCGTGTAGTAGAAATAATAATCCTTGGCGGCCCTGCCCGAGCCGGCGAGATAGGCGTCCAGCTCCTTGATGTAGGAAGGCACCGCGTTGTACGGCCCGTCGAAGACCTTGCTGACGAAGGTGCCGCTCAACGTCGCGAACTCCTCGTCCCCCGCGCGCCCCGCGACGGAGAGGAATAGTTCGGATTTCCACGGCGAAGGGTCATGGGACAGGAGAAGGAAATCGCCCTCCGCCGGCGCGACGCCCAGATCCTGCGCCCGGTTCCACAGCCTGCCGATCTCGGCCTCGAGCTTTCCCGGCAGCGGCATGTGCAGAAACTGCGGGATCGTCCCCAGCAGGAACAGCTTGTCTTTCCAGACATGCTCCGCGCCGTCCCATGGTTTCGGGTCGAAAACCGGGCAGCAGGGTTTTTCTTCTTCCATGGCGAACCTCCTTCGGCCGCGGTCGCGGCCGCTCGCCCACCGAAGCCTACAGCACGAAAAAGAGGAAAACGAGGGCGTCGCGCCAGTTCGACGCGCTGAACCCGACCTCGTGGGTGCCGATCTTCTGCGCCCCGGGGAAGAACGATCCCCGGTGCGCCAGGTAATGCTCCTTGAAGCGTATCTCGATGTCGAACCGCCTCGGCAGGTACTGGCTCGCGAGCGCCGGGGGCCCCGCCATCGCCGCCGCCACGCCCTCCCGTATCATGCGTTGCGCGACATTGGGATGCACCGAGATCGAGGCGTTCCCGACGCCCCTGCTCACCGCCGCGGTGCGTATCCCCCAGCCCATTCCCTCGGCGAAAGCGCACAACGCCTCGTCGCCCGCGAGGAAGAGCACCGGCACCTTCAGCGAGGCCGCGGTGTATGCGTTGATCAGGAACTCGCTCGCCTGCACGCCGTTGATCTTCACCCAGACGTTGCCGCCGTTCATCGTGTGCGCCAAGGGGTTCCCGTCGGAGCCCGCCGGAGAGTGGTACCCCGTGAAGAGCACGCCCTCGAAGCTCGAGTCGAGTCCGGCCATCATCACCTGGGGGTCCCGCGTCCAGGAGCGCAGGATGCGCGCCTTCTCGGGCAGGCGGGAGGGATCGATATTCCTTCCGCTGCTGTGGGCGTCCTTCACCAGGATGTCCTCCGCCCCCGCCGCTATCGCCGCCTCGCAGGCGGCGGCGACTTCCTTCGTCATCTCGGCGCGGAAATACTCGCTCTGCGCCTCGCCGAGCTCCGTCTCCTTCCAGTCTGCGATGCCGCAGGTGCCCTCTATGTCAGCGCTTACGAACAGCTTCTTCATGGCGTCGAACCTCCGATGTCAAAGTTTGATCGCCCTCGTGGCGATGAAAATGTCGATATAGGGATCCAGCAGATCCCCGCCCCCGGAATCCTCGAAAAATCCAGTCAGGGCGAATCCCGCCTCGAGCTGTCCGCCTATCAGGTCGGCGAGCGGGTGCCCGAATTCCAGGGCTTCGTCCGCGGCCATCCTCGAGGCGAGGAGTTCCGGCGGAAGTTGGGCGATATCGGAATAGGGAATCTTGTACCGCACGCTCAAGGTCCCTTTCCGGTCCCATTCCTCGAGATCGAAAATGTAGAGGAGGGGGTTCACGACCCCGGCGAGGAGGCTGCCGCCCTTCCGCAGCACTCTCGCGCATTCCCTCCACACCGGCTTAACGTCCTCCACGAAGATGTTCGACACGGGATGGAAGATCAGGTCGAAGCTGCCGTCCGGGAATCTGGACAAGTCGGCCATGTCGCCCTGCTCGAGCCCGATATCGAGCCCTTCGCGTTTCGCCACCATCTCGTCCGCCGCCAGTTGCGCGGGGCAGTTGTCGAAAACGGTCACCTTGGCGCCGGCCGCCGCGAAGGTCGGCCCCTGCTGTCCTCCGCCCGAGGCGAGGCAGAGCAGGTCGACGCCGCGCAGGTCGCCGAACCACTCGCGCGGCACGGGCTTCGTCGGCGTCAGCAGCACCGACCAGTCTCCCGCCCGCGCCGCCGCCACTAGTTCCGGAGAGACCGGGAGGGTCCACTTGTTGCCTTCTGCGACTTCCTTGGTCCAGGCCTTTCTGTTGTAGCTGACGATATCCACGGCATCCTTCCTCGCGTGCTTGCTGGCGCCTAGTATACACGCGGGCGCCCGGCGGCGGAACGGGCCGCGCCGCTCCCGACAGCGCCGCAGCCGGCCGCACCGCGTAGCAGCTCCGGCCGCCAACGTGCTATAGTGGAAGGCGCATGAACATCCTCTCCATCTCGGACGCCGCCGTCGCGCTGAAAGACGGCTTCCTTTTCGAAAATCTCGACCTCGGCATCGATGCCGGCGAGCGGCTCGGCCTCGTCGGCAGGAACGGCACCGGCAAGACCACCCTCCTCAGGCTCATCGCCGGCGACCTGCCCGCGGACAGGGGCGAGCTGGCCAGGCGCCGCGGCCTCGCCGTCTCCATCCTCGAGCAGATGCCCGCCTTCGGGGCCGAAACGACCATCGCGGAATTCCTCTACGGCGGCCGCGCTCCCGAAATCGCGCTCAACGATCGCGCCCGCCGCGCCGCGGGCGCGCAGCTCGCCCACATTGAAAAAGAACTCGAAGCCTACGGCCCCGTGCCCCTCGAAAACCGCTACGCCGCGCTCTGCGCCGAATTGGGGCTCGAAGACACGGAAAGGCTCTTGTCGACCATGTCGGGCGGCGAGATCAAGAAAGCGGCGCTGGCCAGGACTCTCGCGCCCAAAGCCGACCTCGTCCTCCTCGACGAGCCCACGAATCATCTGGACCTGGACACGATCGAGTGGCTCGAATCCCGCCTGCTCGCCGCCAAGTTCGCCTTCATCCTCGTCACCCACGACCGCTGGTTCCTGGACAGCGTCGCCGATTCGATCCTGGAAATCGACAAGCGCCGCGTCTACCGGCACCCGGGCAACTACAGCGCCTATCTCGGGCGCAAGGCTGAGCGTTGGGCGGCAGCGGAAGCCGCCGAGAATCGGCGATTGGCCAACCTGAAGATCGAACTCGCCTGGCTCATGCGCGGCGCCCGCGCCCGGGCGACCAAGAGCGAGCGCCGGAAGGACGAGATACGCGCCATGCAGGCGGCCGGCCTCGAGCGCCCTCCCTCGAGCTTCGTTTTCTCCTCCGCCGAGAGCCGGCTGGGGAAAAAAGCCGTACTCCTCAAGAAAGCGTCCGTGCGCTATGGGGATCGGACCGTCCTCGATCAGGCGGAATACGTCATCGCCCCCGGGGCGCGGCTCGGCATCGTCGGCCCCAACGGATCGGGCAAGACGAGCCTGCTCAAGCTGATCACCGGCGAGATCTCCCCCTCGTCCGGCTCGGTCGAGCGCGGCGACACGGTCCGCGTCTCCTGCTTCGAACAGACAGCAGACGACGCCGATCCCGCGGTCTCGGTGATCGATTACATACGCGTCCACGCCGAGCGCGTGCGCATGTCGGACGGCGCGGCGCAGGACGCCGTCCTCCTCCTCGAGCGCTTCGGCTTCAACCGCGACTTCCAGGCCATGCCCATAGGGCGCCTTTCGGGAGGCGAACGCCGACGTCTGCAGCTCGTGCGCGTGCTGGCCGAGGCGCCCAACGTCCTCCTCCTCGACGAGCCCACCAACGATCTCGACATCGATACGATCGAGGCGCTTGAAGACTTTCTCGAAGGTTTCCAGGGCTGCATCGTCGCCGTCTCCCACGATCGCGCCTTCCTGGACCGCATCGCGCGCTTCCTCCTCGTCCTGGACGGCAGCGGGAAGGTGCGGCCCTTCAACGGCTCCTATCTCGAGTGGAAGGCCAGCCTCGACGCCGCGGCCGCCGCCGAAGCCGAGGGCAAAACCGGACAGGATGGCAGGAAGAAAGCGCAGGCGAAAGACAAGCCCTCCTCCTCGGCGGACGCTCCCGGCTCGTCCGCCCCCGCGGACATCGCCGCCACACCCAGGAAAAAGAAGCTCAGCTACGCCGAGAGGCGGGAATTCGACGCCATCCTCCCGGAAATCGACGCGCTCGAAACGGAAAAGGCCACCCTCGAATCCCTCTTCGCCAAACCTGGCTCCGCGCCCGCGGAAATCCGAAAAGCCCACGAGCGCTACGACGAAGTCGTCTCGCTCATCGACGCCAAGACGTCGCGCTGGGAGCTGCTCGCCCAGCGGGAGGCCGATTCGTGAGCCGCGCCGGCGCCTTCGACGCCCTCTCTCCCGAAGCCGTCTTCGAGTCCGTCGAGGTGGCCTACGGCATCAGGCCGGAGGGCGGCCTCTGGCCCTATTCGAGCTACGTGAACCGAGTCTACGGCTTCCGCGGCGAGGACGAGAAGGATTATGTCGTAAAATTCTACAGGCCGGGGCGCTGGTCGGAGGAAGCCATCCTCGAGGAGCATCGCTTCCTCGCCGACTGCGCGGAGGCCGAGCTTCCCGTCGTGGCGCCGCTGCCCGGCCTCGACGGCGACACCCTCCCCGCTATTGCCCTCAACGATGACGACGACACCGTTTTTTTCTTCGCGCTCTTTCCAAAACGGGGCGGCCGCAGCTTCGACGCCGAATCGGACGACGACTGGCTCCGCCTCGGCGCCCTCGCCGGCAGGCTGCACGTCGTCGGCGCCAAGCGGGGCGCCGCGGCGCGGCCGACCCTCGGCCCAAGGCTCGCGCTCTCCAACCTCGACGTCGTCGAGCCCCTCGTCCATCCCGAATTCAGGTCGGAGTTCGCGGAACTCTGCCGCGACACCATCGCCCTGACCGCCGACGAAGTCGCCTCGCTCGGCACGAGGCGGATCCACGGGGACCTTCACCGCGGCAACATCCTGTCACGCCCCGGCGAAGGCCTCCTCCTCCTCGACTTCGACGACATGATGGTCGGCCCGCCCGTCCAGGACCTCTGGCTCCTCCTGCCGGACCGCGGCGACGAAGCCTCGCGGGAGCGCTCCCTCCTCCTCGAAGGATACGCGGAATTCGCCGAACTCGAGGCGGGCAGCGTGCGCGCCATCGAGACGCTGCGATTCTACCGCATGCTGCATTTCCTCGCCTGGCGATCGCTCCAGCGCGATGACCAATGGTTCAAGCGCGACTACCCCGATTGGGGCGGCCGCGCCTTCTGGATCGGCGAACTCGAAGATTTCCGGGATCAAGCCCGCGTCATCATGGATGATGAATGAGTTCCGCGCCGCGCACCGAAATGGTCGACACCCACTTCACCCGCGAGATCAGCGCCAACGCCAGCAGCGCCGCCGCGTAATTGGAAAAGAGGTTCCCCCAGAACACGGCGTAAAACTTCAGGTAGTGCTCGGTCGCCAGGATGAAGATATAGCGGAACAGCCAGATGCGGAGGATGCCGAGCATCAGCGGGACCCTCGTCTTTCCAAGCCCGATGAAGGCTCCCTGCACGGTCATGCACAGCCCGAAGCCCACTACCGAATAGGTGTAGATGTGCAGCGCCCGGTTCGCGATCTCGAGGACGTCTGCCTGCCTCGTGAAGAGGATCGTCAGCCGCGAGGACAGCGGCACCACCACCGCGATGACCGACACAGCGGTGATCGCGCTCACCGCGCAGGCATAGAGGCAGGATCGCTTCGCCTTCGCCGAATTCCCCGCGCCGACATTCATGCTCACCATGGTCGTGGCCGCCGCGCTGAAGGCTCCCGGCAGGTTGAAGCACACGGCCGAAATGTTGCCCGCTATCCCCTGCCCGTTCAGCACCACAGGCCCGTATTTCTGCGTCTCGCTGTTTATCAGGAAGAAGCCCAGGTTGAGGAGGAAGGAATTCAGCATCGCCGGCGCGCCGATCCGCGCGAGCTGCATCAATATCTCCGGATCGAACCCGAAGCCCCTCAGCTCGAGCCGATCCGGACCTTTCTTGACAAAAAGCTCGTGGAACATCCAGAGCGTCACCGAGAAGTTCGCCAGCAGCGAGGAAAGCGCGCATCCGACGATTCCAAGCCGGAACCAGTAGATGAAAATCACGTTGAAGACGATTTTCAGCATCAGCATGATGATCATGCGGATGAAGGGGGCCTCCGGCTGCCCGTTGGCGTTCTTTATGCCGTTGTAGATGGATTCCATGAAGGAGAACGGCAGCACGAGCGCGTACAGGGACAGGTAGAGAAAAACGTTGTGCGATATCTGCGCGTTGACGGATCGCGAGATTATCGCCCCCGCCCCTATCAGCAGGGGCGCCGACGCGCACCCGAGCACCGACCCCGCGACGACGATCTGCGTCGAGGTCCGCTTCGACTGGACGAAGTCCCCCCTGCCGTTCAGCTGGCCGATGATCGCCATGGCCGCGACGCTCAGGCCCTGGGCGAGCGCCGTCATCATGTTGATCACGGGTTCCGAGAACGTCACGGCGGAAGCCACCAGCGTCCCCGCGATATTGTTGACGAAAAGCCCGTCCATGAGCGGCATGAGCGACTGCACGATGCCGAGCATGAGGCTGGGGATGGAGAGGAATATGACGCTGCGCCAGATTGAGCCGTTCAGGATGAGCTCTCTCCGCTCCTGCGTCGATTGATGGAGAAACTTCAGATGCATCGCGAGTCAATCATACCTCATGGCGCAAAATTCTGCTAGGCGGGACGCTCGGTTCCTCCCGCGTCCCCGCCCGCTCACGGCGACGCCACGGCGTGGCCGCCCGCCTTCAATGCGGCGAGCGCCTCCCCCAGGCGCGCTTCCTTCACGAGGATATAATCCGTATCGAAAGTGGACAGCGCGAAGATGCTGACGCCCGCCGAGGCGAGGCGCCCGCTCGCTTCCGCGAGGATCCCCACGAGTCCGAAATCGAGGGGGCCGTCGATCCGCAGAGCCCGCCACCCGTCCTCGACGCGCGCCGCGCCCGCCGCCATGCCGGAGCGGCAGACTACCGAGGTTTCATCCGCCGTCTTCGCCACGCAGATCAATTCCTGCCCGCTGAAATCGAGGGCCGGCAGCTCCTCCGGACCATATCGGCAGACCGAATATCTCTCCCTCAGCAGCGTAAAATTCATGATCTCGCCCTCAAGAAAGCCGAAGCCGCATGGCCATGAAACTTCCGGCGAAGATCAGCGCTACGCCGACGGCGCGGCCGACCGTCATGGCCTCTCCCCTGAAGATCATCCCCATCAGCAGGCCGGATGGAATCTCGAAATAGGAGAGCGCGCTGTACTGGAACAGCGGAAGCCGTTTCATGCCCACGAAATAGAGGCCAAAGCCCACAAGTCCCACCGCCAGGCCGTAGACGATCCCGATGCCGAGATGGACCGGCGGCGCGCCGGAAATCTCCGCGAGGAGGAAGGGCAGGAATACGATCGCGCCGACACCGTTCTGGAAGTACACCGCATCGATCTCGTCGATTTCCGCCAGCGCGCCTTTGAAGATGATCGTGCTCCAGGCGAAGATGAGGGCCGAGGCGATCATGCAGAGGCTGCCCGCGATATCGCTCTCCGACAGGGAAAAGCGCTTGTCGATATTCATCGCGATCACCCCGCCCGTGGCCAGGGCGAGTATCCCGAGCTTCGCGGCGCTCAGCCTCTTCTTCCCGCGCGCGCTCTCGATCAGAAGGGCGAATACGGGCCAAAGGTAGAGCAGCACCACGGCGTTCCCGATGGCGGTCAGCTTGTACGCGAGGATATACAGATAGAGGCGGACCGCGTTCATCGCGCTCACCAGGAAAAGGTTCTTCCGCATGCCGGGGCGACCTAGCAGAAGCTTGTGGCGCGCCGCGAAAGGCATGGCGAAGACGAAAGGCACCGCCATCCGCAGTCCGCTGAGCGCGAGCCCGGAAAAGGCCAGCCCCTTTATGTACAGTCCGCTCGAAGCGCCCAGCACGGTCGCGACGAGCACCGCCGCCACGGCGGCCGCGCGGCTTCGCTCTCTCGATGGCATCGGAACCCTCACTTGCCGAACATCCTACTCTCCATCCCCCGCTTCGGCAACGCCCGGTGGAAATTTTCCCCAGGCTGGAATATTGTTATGGAATCAGGAGGCTGCCGATGGCTTCGATGAAACGCATTCGTTTTTCCGACGTCGTTGCGACGACCGGAGTCTCCGCGCCGGCGGAACCAGTCAGCCCCGCGCGCGGTTTCGATATCCGCTGGTCCATCCAGGAAACCCCTTTCGGAGCGGCGCTTGCCGCCACCACGCCGTTCGGCCTCTGCGCCCTGGAATTTCTCGGCGAGGCGGGAGCTTCCCACACCCCCAGAATTGAAGCTCTTCTCGCGGCTCTCGCCGTCCGATGGAGCGACGCGAACCTTATCGCCGACGGGCCTGCCTCGTCCGTTGCCGCCCCGCTGGCGGCCGCTTTCAAGGCAGCCGTCTCGGGCCTCCCGCCGGCCGGCGGCCGCGGTTCCCTGCCCCTTCATCTCCGCGGCACCGCGTTCCAGATCGCGGTGTGGCAAAAACTCCTGGCGATTCCCTCGGGCAGCCTCGTCACCTACGGCGAACTCGCCGCATCGCTCGGCCGTCCGAAAGCCGCGAGAGCGGTGGGCTCCGCCGTCGGCGCCAATCCGATCGCGATCTTCGTGCCCTGCCATCGCGTCGTCGCGGCGTCTGGAACCTTGGGAGGTTACCGCTGGGGCTCCGCGCTCAAAGGGGCGCTCATCGATCGCGAAAAACTCGGCGCGGCCGGCAAACCGCGCGACTAGTCCCCGGATGTCCCCTTTCCGGCGGAATGCCGGGCGCCCGAACCGAGCCCCGCGGGACCGGCCTCAAGCGCTCGGCTTCCGCTTGCGATGCTTCATCAACAGTTTCTTGGCGACTACGTAATCTTCTTCCGCCACGTAGATGGACACGTCGCCGCCACCCTTCCCCTGTTTGCCTTTCGACTGCAGCTCGAAAGCTATGGCCTTGTTCTGCAGGCTTATGATGAGCGGCTCCGCTTTTTCGTTGCTCTCGAATGTCCACAAGAATTCCAATCCTCACCCCCGAATTGTGTCCGCCGGCGCGTCCTTTGCGTAAATCAGGATCTCGCTCAACGCGCCGCGCTCTTCCTTGAATAGTTCAAGGCTCCGTCGATTCCCGTCCCTGAGTCGCACGATGCACCGGAATCCCATCCCGAAAATTTCCTCGACCTCTTGAGCCGTTCCGCGCAGCTCGCCCGCGCGGCGCGCAAAATATCGTCTCGCCTCTTCCCTGCCCGCGAAAACCCCTTCCGGCGCGTCGATGCGGCACTGGTCGCTCAACAATGCGACGGCTCCGTCGAAATCCTCCCGCGCCAGCCTGGCGCGGAATTCAATGGCGAGGCGCAGCGTCGATTCAATCTTTTCCATCCGTACCGCCGCCATTGCCACCCCCATCGCAGCGTCCGCGCTTGGAACGCTACAGATATCTTTCGATATCGCCCTTCACCTGCTCGAGCCACGCGGTCCGCTCTTCCGCGCTGCTCTCCGCCACGACCCGGAACATCCGCCTCGAGCCGCGCTCGATCCCGCAAAAGCCGAAAACGCATCTCATCCACTCATATTCCAGCGGATCGTGGAAATACTCGAGCTCGCGGCGCTCCTCGGTGTTCGACGTATTGAAGACGACACCTATCTTGCCGCCCAGTTTTTGTATCGTCTCGGCCAGGCCCGCCGCGCTTTCCTCGTAGTCGTAGGCGTAGGGAGGCCTGAAAACGCGGTCGATGTAGCCCTTCATCATGGCGGGAGGCTGTCCCCACCAGTTCGGATGGATGAACACCAGCAGGTCCGACGCGACGAGCTCCTCTATGTACCTCGCCGCGAGAGGATCGGCCGTCGCTTCCTTGCCGAGTTCGGCGCGCGTGAGCACCGGATCGAAGCGTTCCGCGTAGAGATCGTGGGCGAAAACCGAAATTCCGCGCGCGCTCAACGCCGCCGACGCAGTCGCGAAAATCGCATGGTTGAAGCTCTTCTCATATGGATGCGCCAAAATAACCGAAGCTGTCTTCACCTTCAAGCCATCTCTCCGCATCACTCTATCCGAATCATGTTGGAATAATCGTTCTCGATCCCGAGTTCGTCCAGTATGCAGCTGACCTGTCCCCGGTGATGCGTCTGGTGGTTGAAGCAGTGCAGCACCGCCTTCCACACGTCCTTTTCGGTCCGCTCGCCCTTTCTGTTCACCCTCACGACCTTTTTTGCAAAGAAACCCTCGTCGACTCTTTCGGCGTAGCGCTCAATGAAAGCGTCCAACGCCTCCCGCCTTTTCCGGTACGAATCGAAGTCGGCGAAGAGGGCGTCTTTATAGTCCGGCGTCGGCCCGAGCTCTTTTTCGAAATCGAGCCCGCAGCTGTCGACGGTGCCGAAAGCCTTGATCCATACCATATCGGCTATGAAAATATGCTCCAGCAGCTTCCCCAGCGTCGGAAAGAAATAACCCCTCAGGGCAAGACTCATCGGGCTTTCAACCTTCTCGCCGATGATCTTCGCCATGTTCGCGTTGATTTCCCTGTTGCACCGCGCATAGTATCGCATAACTTCTTTCACGATGTCCCCCTTTGACAGCACGATGAATTCGAGTCCACGGTCTTTTCAGATTGCTCCCCGGTCACCAGACATCCTTATGGACACTCGCCGGCCGATACTTGTCTTTCGCGGCGCCGGCCCCGCCGCGGGGAACGCCTACCGGAATGACGCAGAGCGGGATGAACTCGGGCGGAATCTCGCATTCCTTCCCGACTATCGCGATCCTGTCCTCGTAAGGATACGCCGCCGTCCATACCGCCCCATAGCCCAGGGCATGGGCCGCGAGCAGGATATTCTCCGCCGCGGCGGAGCAGTCCTCAACCCAATGATGCGCGCTCCGGTCGCCGCAAACGACGATGGCCGCCCCCGCCTTGTCCAGCATTTTCGCATAAGGCAGCCCCTCGCGCAGGGCATCCATTTTGCGCCTGTCAGTAACGACGATGAAAGACCATGGCTGCAGGTTCATCCCCGTGGGAGCCGCCATGCCCGCCCTCGTCAACAGCTCAAGGTCCTCCTGCCTTACCTGGGCTCCGGAAAACTGCCGAACGCTGCGCCGCGACATCAAAACGTCAATGAATGTGTTCATGGATGAATTCTCTCCTCAATGTGCTCGCTCGGGCGGCATTGTCAGCGCTTCCAGGGAAATCAGATAATCGCGCGCCTGCTCGTCGTCGGTTCCGCACATCTCTTCCGACGGCGAAAAGGCTCTGCATACCGCGGGGTAGTCGCCGCTTCCATGAATCCTGCAGCGGTTGGCCGCATCGAGGTTCGCGCAGCGCATCCCGGCCGGCTTTCCCCCAGGCATCCCCGGGATCGGCGAGGAAATGGAAATATAAATGCAGCATCCTGCGCAGCCGGGCCTACATTCCATTATAGTTTTCCATCACCGGGGCGACAACCGCTCAGCGTCCCGCGATCGGGTCCAGTACTTTCATGGGGCGCTCAGCGATCACCTTGTTCCTATAGGTCAAATCCGGTCGGCGATCGAATCCCAAGGCTTCCCAGAAGCCATTTCCGATATCGTTGTTCTCATAGACCACGAGCGCCACCTTGTTGATTCCCTCGGCGCGAAGCGCGTCCAGCGCGCGCTCCACCAGCGCCTTGCCGCAGCCTTTTCCGCGCTCGCTGATCGCGACCGCCGTGTGGTAGATGAACCCCCTCCGGCCATCGTGGCCGCTCAGGATCACCCCGGCGATGTGTCCCTGGTTTGTCGCGACGAAGCAGGTGCCCGGATTGCGATTTAGATACTTTTGAATACCCTCCCGGCTGTCGTCGAGGCTGTTGAGCCCCATGCCGGGCGTCGACGCCCACAAGGCATAGACCTCGCCGTAATCCTCCATGGTCATAGTCCTGATATCCATAAATCCCCTCTCAATTATTCCGCGCCGCAGCCTATGCCGGCGTCAGCGGCGTCTTCACCGCCTCAAGGCCACGTCGATACCGCGCCGGGCCGCGATTTCCCGAAGGCCTTCCTTCAGCGCGGAGGCGATCGAATCTTTATCGTCGACCTCCATCGCCCGCGCGCCATCGACGAGCGCGGCGAGATCGTCCAGGGGCAGCAAGTTCACCGCCAGGCAGTAGTATCCTTTCATCCTGCCGTTGTCGAATCGGGCGATCAGCTCTCGGAGAATGGCTTCTTTTTTCCCAAGGGCAGCCAAATAAGCCTCGATGTCGGCTTTCGCGGCGGCGATATCCTCGGCGACCTTTTTGTACGTGATGAACGAGTCTTTCCCGCCATCCCGCGCGTATTTCTCGCAGGGATACTTGGCGCATTCAAAGCAATACTCCACATCGCCGTTCTTCCTCGCGCATGAAATCACGCCGCAGGAAGGATGCTTCAGGCTAAACCCAGATCCGCCGCAGCCGGGGCACCGGGATGTCCCCTCGGTGTGGAATCGGGGGCACAAGGAACAGTTGAGACCGCAGAGCGAGAATTCCGGTCTTTTTCGGGAATACGGTATCATAAAGCCTCGCGTGTCGACGGATTTCGCTAAATCCACTTCAGCAGGCCGGCAAAAACGACCATCGCGAGCAGGTCGACCGCAGCCAACGACCCTATCACGATTTTCTGGGTCCTGGGCTTCCAATCGTACGCGAAGTTGGCCATCAAAAAGAACGGAATGTACACGGTGATGAACACCGGCAGGGCACCCCACCAACCGTACACCCAGTGAAATGCCGGCGTCTTCGCGAGAAAAATCTCTATGATGGAGAATAACGCGGCATTGCCTACCGCGATTGCGATCCTATTGTTGATCCCCAATATTTCCGCCTTCGGATCCGCCGGAAGTATTTTTGAGAAAATCACGCCCGCCACCGCGAACATCATCGACAATTCCCAGCCAACGCCGACGAGCAGCAAGAATGAGGTCCCGGAGGGAACGGTCCACAGCGCATGTCCGGAAAAATGCTGTATCAGCGCGTTGGCTATTTCGTAGGCCCAATGCGTGGAATACAAGGCTAGGCCGGAAGCTATCCCTTTCCAATTCTTCTTTTCGATCTCACAGAAATACACGTAGACGGCGAAGGCCATAAGCGGGATGAAGTACCATTGGAAGGTGCTGCCGCTCCTCAGGATGCCGAGCGCCGTTTGCGTCAACTCTGGATGATTGAGCTCCATATCTTCCTCCTATGGAAAGCACGCTTTTCCGAAAAGCCGCGCAAGGCTTGCAGACCCGCCCCCTCAAATATCCTGCAATCCCTTTCCGGCCATGATATGCTCCACATACTTCTCTATCCGGGATACCCTTGTCTTCGCCTGCTTTGGCTCGGAAAAGAACAGAATGTACGCCCTCTGCCGTCCCGGCGTCAGGGCATTGAACGAATCCCTCAAGCCGGGGACCGCATCCATTTTCTCCTGCAGCTCTTCGGGCATTTTGAACTCTTTCGTTTCCCTAAAAGCTATCTTCAGTCCCGACTTTTCCACCTCGATAGCCTCAGCGATGTACTCTTTCAGGGTCGGCTCGAGCGCCGCTATTTCGTCAGCGTTCGTAAATCGGATTTGCCTGCTCGCCTGGACGTTTTCCGTTTGCGTGATCAAAACATGTTTCGGGTCTTTCAGCAGAGCGCCTTTGAAAAAAAGCATCGCGCAGTATTCTTTGAATCCGTGAATCAAGACGATATTCTTGCCATCCAGCGAGTAGCAGGGCTGTCCCCACTTCACCCCTTCCTCAAGCCGGCAATCGAGGATTATCGTCCTCAACTTCGAAAACTCCGCCTTCCACCTTTTTTCGCTGCGAAGAAAATCATCGACTTCAGGATTCATGACATCCTCCTGGCCTTAATGCCTTATACAACTTGCCGACCTTGGTGTCAAACTTGTTGCGGCGCTTGCCTTCATTATGCGAGCTTCTCGAATTCCCTAACGTCAGGAAAATAAATCGTGGAAAACGAGAAGCACATCTGCGCGAATTTCCAGCCATTGTCTTCATTTAATACAACGGCCGTTATCCTGATGGGCCAGACAAATTTCTCCCCTCGGTTCAGCTCAAATACGGTGTTGGTACCTCCCCGAAGTATGTTGAGCAGCTTGTTTTTGGCGGGAATATTTGGAAGATCCATGTAGCTTTTTACATAATCCAGATATGATTGATAGTTGTCATCGCCTATGATTTTTGTCACGGTCGCGGGGATCGACACCCAGCCGACATTTCCTCTTTCGTGAATCCTCACCGCGTCAAAATCGATCTTCAAATCCCCCCAGTCTTCCCAGTCTCCCGACACGAGCGCTCGCGCGCCAACCTGATCGAGGTACCATTCATCTTTTCCGGGATATGATCCATTCGTTCCGATTATTTCCACATCGTGCGTGAACAGCTCCATGAACTCGTCGAGGCGGCTTGCCTCTCGGGCGTAATATCCAGCTTGGAACTGATTCAGCAAGTTAATTATGGTAATGGCCAAATTCATCGCTTAGTCTCCTTCGAACCTATCGCAGCGGGAACATTGGCGTTCCAAGGCTTGTCCGGCCTCGTCAGCATTGGCGCCGCGATGCGATTTTCTCCTCAATGCCCCTAATAGTACCGTACGCCTCTCCCAATACGGACATTTCGTCGTCATCCTTGTTCCTGGAGAGTATTTCCAGATTAAGTATTCCCCCGTATTCTTTGGGGAATTTCCTGACAAATTCATTCCAGTCGATCATGCCCTGGTAGGGTATCCAATGGTCGTCCATGCGCCCATCGTTGTCGGATATATGGAGGCAGAGCAATCTGTCGTGGTATTTTTCCAAAAGCGAAAATTTCCTGTCGCTATATAAATTGTCATGCGACGTATCGAAACATAGGCCCAGTGCCCTGTCCCCTATCTCCGCAAAAACCTTTTCAACGACTGCATTCTGCTTTGTATTCTCTGCGGCGATGCTCACGTTGTTGTCCTTGGCGTAGGACACAATCCTCTTTAGGGCGTTGAGGCCGTGCTCATTTGCTTCCTTGACCCTGTATCCCTTGGTGAGATGCGTCACCAGAATTGGTATTCCATGTCTTGAACAATAATTGATGTGCTTTTTAATCTCTTCCTCGAGCTCCCAATGTTTAGTCTGGTCCCACAAGCTATTGCAGCGGCTATACGGCGCATGCGCATATTCGAGAATGAGGCCATTGTCCCTTATGATTTTGGGCATATCTTCAGGATCGGTCTCCCATTGTCCGTCCTCGTCGATCCATATCGCAGTCGCATCGAATCCCGCGCATTTTATCGCCTTTATGCGCTTTTCAAACACCTGCCGGATTCCATACCATGAGAATATCCCTACCATAATCTCTTCGCATCTCCAAACATATTGTCGCCCAGCATTTATGCGGAACAATTCCCGCTTTACAAAGTAATTTCAGTCCTAAAAACAATCCTTGCTTGCCCGGCGATCTTTACCTTCTCTGGTTTTCCATCGCGCACTGTCACTTCCACCATTATTCTTCCAGGCCGATGCATCTGCTCCCCTTGATACCCGATAAACTCAAATTTCCCATTTTCTTCCCGCACGATCTTGTTGTGAATCAAGTAGGCGCCCAATGGCCCGTTCGCGTTTCCAGTCACGGGATCCTCATTGACTCCGATCGCCGGCGCGAACATCCGTCCCTCAGTCAAGGCGCGCCCTTCGCTCGTGTCAAAGGTGAAGACAAAGTAGCCATTGCATTTTATTTTCTTGCTCAATTCCGCAAGTCCGGCGAAATCGGGAACAATCCCATTCAAGGCAGTCCTGCTTTTGATGCCTATCATCACTTTGGAATGTCCCGTCGAGGCTATTTGCATGGGGCACCTCGCGTCAAGATCATCCTTTTTCAGCCCCAGGGCCGTCAACAGTTCATCGGCCAACGGGCCATCCAGGGAATCCGAGATTTCCACCCTGCCCTGCGTCATGCAAACGGAGTAATCATCTCCCTTTTTCGCTATTTCCATGGGGAGTACCCCGACCCTAGTCCGGATATTCAGCAAGCGGCTCCCCATTTTCTCCTCTACAGCCTTCGCATAGAGCGCCGCTATCGTCGCATGTCCGCAGGTCGGAACTTCAACTTTGGGTGTAAAATAACGCAGCTCGCCGTCGCAGCTCCCGTCTTTAGGGGAAAAGAAAAATGATGTTTCCGAGTTGTTCAATTCCCTGGCTATGCTCAGCATATCCTCATCGGACAAGCCATCCGCGTTGAGGACGACCCCGGCGGGATTCCCGCAGAATATTGTATCCGTAAACGAGTCTACCTGATATACTATATACGATTTCACGTTGTCTCCCGGCTCGCCCCGCGGCGACTAGCCCATCACCTTTTCCCAATATCCAACATCTATCCACTTGTTGTTCTTGAATCCAACTTCCCTAAAATGGGCCGCTTTTATGAACCCATTCCTTTCATGCATTAGCACGCTCTTCTCGTTGGGCAGCGCGATCACTCCCATGATTGCGTGCACTTCTTTGTCTTTCGCCAGTTCTTCCAGCAAGCCCTCGAAGAGCTTTCGTCCTATGCCTCTGCCCACCTCGCCCGCTCTCACGTAGATCGTGTCTTCGACGGTATGCCTATACGCCGATCGTTCTTTCCATTGGCCGGCATAGGCATATCCCAGAAGTTCCCCACCTTCCACATATGCGATCCAAGGGAACTTTTTTATCTTCTCCTCAATTCGCCCGCCCATCTCTTCCACGGAGACCGCATCTTCCTCAAAGGATATTTCCGTATTCAGCACATAGTAGTTGTATATCTCAACGATATTTGCAGCATCTTCCTTGCAGACGAAGCGAATATGCTCATCCATAAAGCGCAGCCCCTTTCTCCTGACATTGGCCAATTCGACAATGCGTATATTGGCATGCCTATGCCTCGCGGGCAAGGCGAGGCGGGCGAACCAGGACATTGACCTCGCCGGATTGGACTCGCTATCGGCGTCTTTTCTACTTTCCCGCGAGGACCAGCTTTATTTCTCTATAGCTTTCCCTGATCGTCGAGTGGACTATTTTTGTGGGATCAAATCGCAAAAGCTTAAAGGTGCTCTGGATGCAAAAGCCTATTGCAAAGCCAGATATCAACGTCCCAATCCCGACCATGCCTCCCAGGAGCCATCCCAATATCGTCGCAACCAGCTCGATGCTGCTGCGAACAACGCCTATCGGCAGTTTTATCTTCCGCGTCAACGCCACCATCAAGCCATCGCGCGGCCCGGCGCCAAAACCGGAGCCGATATAGAAATATGATCCCAATGATATTGTGTACAAGCCGACTATGAGCGCCAAGACTCCTGAGAGCATCGTATTCATCGTTGGGATGACATTGCCCGCCAGTATCATATCGAGGAATACCCCTATCAGAACCATGTTGAGGATTGTCCCGATCCCTACTTTTTCCCCCATCAGCAATGTAATGACTATGATGACAAGCCCCACGATTATGCTTGCGTTTCCAATCGTGATGCCTACTGTTTTGCCGAGCCCCACATGAAAGACTTCCCAGGGTCCATATCCAATATTTGCTTTTATTGTAAGGACTATTCCCAAAGCATATAGGAAAAGCCCCAATATCAATTTGCCAAAGCGCAGCGCTACTTTAAGCATTATGTCGAATTCTCCCCATTCCGTGATGTGCGGCTATATTGCTTTACTTATGAATGAGATGCAATACAAATTGCGAAACTTTTCGCAGGATGGCGTCCAGCCAATACATGCCTCATATTGATGCGCTGTGACCGCAGTCATTTCCTGAGGATCTTGTCGATTGCTCTTCCCTTGGCCAGTTCATCTATCAGCTTGTCCAGATATCGAACCTTCCGTACTACTCCATCTTCAATTTCTTCAACGCGAATCCCGCATATCGATCCTGTAATTTTTGAAGCGTTGGGGTTGATCTTTGGCGCCTCAGCGAAAAAAGTTTCAAAGCTGCTTTTATTATCCATCTGTTCCTGAAGTGTCCGTCTATCATATCCCGTCAGCCAAAATATGATCTCATCCACCTCTTCCTTGGTCCTTCCCTTTCTTGTCGCCTTTTGAACGTACAGAGGGTAGACGCTCCCGAACTCCATCTCGCGAATCCTTTTATCCTTGCTTGCATCGGTCATGGCGGCTCCTTAATCTCTTGGATCCAGGAATGCAGCAACCCTTGGACAGGGCCTGTCGGACTTGCCCATGTCACACGGTCGCCAATTCCTGCATATTGATTTTCTTCATCGCAAGCATCTTTTCCATTTTGCGCTTCGCTTTTATTGGGTCAGGATCATACAGCAGCTTGCCCATGTTTTCAGGAACAACTTGCCACGATAACCCATATTTATCCTTCAGCCATCCGCATTGTACTTCTTCTCCGTCCAAGGTGAGCTTTCCCCAATAATAATCAATTTCTTCCTGATTCTTGCACGCGATGGAAAATGACACCGCCTCATTGAACTTGAAGACATCGCCGCCGTTGAGCCCCACAAAATTCCTGCCAGCAAGCATGAAACTGACTGTAAGGATGTTGGAATCGATGTCTTCCTTCTGGTCGCCTTTGTATGATATTTCCTGAATGCTGGAATTTTTGAAAATGCCGCAATAATATTTCGCGGCCGCCAGCGCACAGTTGTCAAACCAGAGAAATGGAGTGATGTCTGCCATATTACCTTCCTTTTCGAAGTATCGGGGAATTCCCCGCTATTTCGTGTTTAGCTTATATGCCATGACGACTTTCATATCTTCTATCGCGTCTTTGCCCCTAATTTCAAACATGCACGGCTTTGAGGTTCCCACATTTTTTGCGGCAGATATTCTTCTCTTCGTTTCATCGGCAAGCTCCAGCCCCTCAATGCCTGCGGCATGCTTCTCGGGAAAGTATATTGTTGCCTTCATAAAGCCTTTCCATGCCGACATCCATACTATCGTTCGTTTTTTCTTCTGCACCTTGCACAGCCAGGCATTGCCGTCCCTATAGTATCTCCACTCGTACGTCATTTCATTTTCATTGAACAACTCAATCAGGGCGACGTATGCGGGATAGGCTTCACCCAACACTTTCTCGAGGACGGAATTGTCAGGATAAACCCCCTCATCATTGAGTTCAATTGCGTTGATCTGTTCCATTGACCATCCTTCCCAGCTCGACATAAGGGAAAAAGCTCATTCCCCTTTCACCGCATAGTACTTTTCTACAATCTCTTCCGTCGCATACAGTTTTTCCATCAAAGCGTCCTCTCCGTCAATAAGCTTCCGTAGATATATTTTATTTTCTTTAGAATCAAACAGAAACGAGTCGCCCTCGTCCTTCTCTTCTTTTGACAGTTTCAACTCGCCAAGCCTATCGATTCTTCTCAACACCGATTTGTCGACCAGTACGCTGAAGAGATACCCAGCGAGTTTTTCATGTTCCGATTCATATTCATCGTAAACCTTGACCAAAGGATACTTGAGGCAATGCACATATAGACAGGCTGAGCGAGGCAAATTGATCGCTCCGATGATCCCTTGTCTCCATGTTCTCATATTCTCGACATCCTATCCAATATATTTCTTTCCTATCACCGTTTCCATGTCAAGTCGCAAGATCGTCACCTTGTCGTATGACCCATCATCCTTTATATTCCGGTCAAATATCGGCTTGGGATCGTCCTCCAGATGATTCAACAGGATTTGAAGCCCATGCTTCTTTTCTTCAAGGTCTTCGACTTTTTTCATCTTGCCGCGGATGATCAACGATTCGTAATCATGATCGCATTTTGTCTTGAGATATCCATTGTCTTTTATTATTGTCCCGCAGGTATTGCCATTTTTCTCAATAAAATCCAGCTTGTCTCCCCTGTTTGCGCAGTGAAAGTACAGACTCTTCCTATCCGCATCGTATCCATAACTCATGGTAACAATATAAGGGATGCCGCCATCGCACAAGGCGAGCGTGATGTGATTGCCTGATGTCAAGATTCGCTCAATTTCATTGGCATCGATTATCTCATTTCGAACACGTTTAGGATGATACTGCATCGTTCACTCTCCTGTACGGTTTGGCAACTGAAATCGCATGGCGCCCGCTCCGTTTTATTTTACTCCACTATCGCCCTGCATGAAATGCTGAATTCTTCTTGGGTGTAGCGATACCCTTTTCCCTTGTACATAAATCCCTTATCGAACTCTTCAGCTTCGCTCGTTTTCACATTATAGACTTCGCTTTCCCGATACTTCCATTTATGACCTTTGAATGCTCCTTCTTCAAGCTCCAATACCAACAAGCCATAGGGATACTTGCCATCCATTGTCGAAATATTGAAATCCTTCGAACTTTTAAAGCCGAATTTGCAATAATTCTTCGGACTTCCATAAATAATTATCGCCTTCTCTTTTCTCGCTTTCGCGTCGCCTACCGTTTTTTCTATCAATCGCGACCCTATGCCCATTCTTTGGTAATCAGGAAGTACGCTGACAGGACCAAAAGTAAGGGTAGCCATCGTTTCTCGATTTTCGTCAACCACGCAGGATCGTGTATACATAATATTCCCGACGATCTTTCCATCGACTGAAGCCAAATAATCAAGATCAGGAATAAAATCCTCATGCTGCCGCATGACATGCGCGAGGTAGTGTTCCGAACAACCGGGAATATAAAGGTTCCAAAACGCCTCGCGGGTCAATTCTTCTACGGTCCTGTAATCCGATATGGTTTCTTTTCGCAGAATAATGTCCATCGTTTTATTCTTTAGCTCCTCTTCTTCTTGCAGCCGTTGCGTCCAACGCAAAGGGGAACGTTTGGCGCGACCGAGGAATCGCCGGATTGTCCCCTTGCAGCATCTTAAAGCAAGAAAACATTCCAGCAGATGCCATTCCTATTTTTCTCATCATCGATCACCAGTTCCTTAATCTCCTCAGGCAATTGCTCTATTTGCCACTCGCATTCTTTCCTGCCGTTGCTGCTCCTCTCATCTTCTCCGCTCGCCGCCATTACCGCCCGGATCGCATATGCGGCCGCGCCCAACTCATGGGCTGCCACATGCCCCACCACCGCCGCTTGGCCGGCCGATAGTGCCGCATACTTTGCGGCTCCGACCTTGTCCTTCGCGGCCGCGTTTGAATTATATGCTGAAGCTTTTGCTGTATCAAGATTTATCTTTTTCCCTGCCCAAGCTCTCGCCGCTTCTATGGCCCTCCGCGGCCGATTGTCCGATGGATATTCTTCTTCATAAAACCGCAGAACATGTTCGGCGCACTTCGCCGCCCATGCCGCCAAGAGATAGTGGTCAGAATCAGTCAGGGTGCCGCCTCTTCGTATTGTAATAAACCTTTGATCGCGTTTCGATGGCAATATCATAGGCCTCCCATGCGCCCCATGCAAAACACATCCGATGAAAACTGTCGTATGAATGATCGCGTTTCATGTTATGTCTTCAATGTCTTCTGTTTATTCCTGAGCATTGACAGGGCTTTCCCGGCGCGAACTTCCCGCGTCGCAGCCTGCTTTGCGCCTCCGACCCAATCGCAGTATCCTCGCTTATAGCCATCCGAAAGTTTTTCGAAAAAATCTTTGGCCTCCGCATCCTCTCCCAATACTCTCTTCAATTCTTCAGGTATTGCAATGCTCCCCTTATTTGCTTTTGCCTTTTTTGCATTTATCTCAATTTCCTTTTCTTCAACTCTTGTCTTGACTATCTTCTTTATGACTTCTATTGGAAATTCTTCATTATTTTGGAACTGGATGGATCCCTTCCCTTGCTTATAAACCTTCAACTCTTCTTTCAAGGCTTCTATCACTTTCGGCAAAGGATAAATCCCGATATGGTTCGTGAAAGCCGCATAATGGATGAGGTTCCCGTGATACACTACCGTCGGCATTTGGTACTTGATTGTTTCTTCCGCGGCGGGCATCAAAGAAAAGATTATATCCCTTATGAGTAAAAGCCTTTTTTGAACGCCCACATCATAATTCTCTATATAGGCCTTGATTGCAGGATCGATTTCTCTCATAGATCTCCCCTCGCTTTATTTGCCCGCCGACTGTCAGAATGTCTCTTTTTCTAGATATTCTATCCTTTTGGGAAGGTTCGGATGGCTATTAAACTTTTCCACCAGCTTCACGGCAAATGAACTATTCTCCTGGCAGTCTTTAACATATTGTCCAATATTGACTTTATTGTAGAGGTGCTTTCCCGCCGCAAGCATCACTAATCCATTCCTCGCGCCGGTCTTCGACGCCACATAGCCGTTCATATCACACGTATATTCACATGCTCGCGAATATGCCTGCGCCAGAAAAGGAACATAGAACGATAGCCCTGTCCAGAACATCTTTTGCACATGGTGCTCTTTTACATGCGCCATCTCATGGGCAAGAATGAACTTTAATACTTCTGGATCCCTCTCTACTTGCTCAAACACATCTGCATAGATTGCTATATAGTTCCTCCCGACAAAACGGGCGGCGTACGCGTTCAGCACTCCTCCCTCTTGTATGAGGAAAACTTTTGGTTCCGTTTCCATCCGGTAAATGGTTTTTATCTCTTGAACCATCGCGTATACTTCTGGAAACTGATTTTCATTGATGAGTATGCCGTTGCCCCTAAGGTAACCAATCATCAACATGTTGAAGAACCTTAGGTAGATTATTATGACAGCGACATATATTATCATCGTTGAAAGAACGCTTCCGGCAGCGATCGAAACGTCTTTTCTTGACGAGTACACAATAGAAAAGACTATAAAGAGTCCAATTACAGAGAAAACGACTCTCAAGATGAAATACTGGTTTTCTTTAGGATGATGTTTCATCTACTCCTCCTGTATCGCGCGCATGGACGTTCTAGAGATTCCGTCCCTCTATCTGTCGGTCTTCTTGCGTACTCTTCGTGGCCCCTTCAATCATCTTGTCATACTTCTTGTTCTCTTCCGTCATCATCTTTAGGTGAAGTTCCTCTTTCTTGATTTCCAATTCAATGATCTCTTTTTGATATTTCAACTTATCCACATCAGCCTTTATCTTTTTGGTGATCGTGATGAAACCAAATGTTAATGCTGGCGCGACAAAGAAAAACATGATCATTCCGAAATAAGGTATCGGTATGAACTCCATGGACAACCTCCCTTATTAAGTCTTGGGCTTCAGCGTCTTCATATATTCGATGGATTCGGCGATCAAAGCGCTTATGATTCCCCTATTATCTTCCAAACCATCAATTTCCAAATATTCTTTCATCCTTTTGCCCTGCATCGGCTCGAAATCCTTTATTCTGCTGTATCGGGTTTTCCATTCTTTTTGTCGTTCACCGCTTATTCTTACGAATATCCTATCGGCGAACGTGCCGCAAAACATGTTCCCATTGACGAACAGGCAAGGATAGCCGAACATTTTCTTGTGGTCACATTGTATGGGCGAGGTCAGTTCCTCAAAAAGCGCAATTACGCCTATGCTCGACTTAACGAACTTCTCCATAATTGCCTCCTGGAACTGCTATGTATTTTGACGGCATATTTTCTATCTTGCGCTCTGAAGGCGCAACTGGCGCCTTCCCTCGTTTCGCGAACGAAACGAGCTGATCGAACCGTGCTAGTGTGGTTGTCTAACCGAAGCGACTGTCCGGTCCCTGCTTTCCCAATTCCTTACAGCATTTTCTCGTATGCTATGAAATCCGTATCATAGACATGTATCTTGCCTAGGTCTTTATATCCCATTCTTTGATACAACCTATTCGCCGCTTTGTTTGCTTCCGCGGCAAGATGATGCGTCGCCTTATATCCCTTCTTTTTTGCAATGCCGCTGATGTTCTTCATCATTTCTTCCCCAATACCCTTCCCTTGGCATTCAGGGGCGACACACAACCTCACGAGAAAGCATGCTTTCCCATCTTCCCAATCAATGACATTCAATTCTGCCGGCTCTTCATCCAGCACCGATATCGAGGCTATTACCTTATCTCGATCCTCAAGCACATACAGATTTTTATTCTTTATATCATCTTCAATTATATCTTTATTTGGATAATCCTCGTCCCAATCCGAAGAGCCGTCGACCTTTCCCTTGGCCTTCACGGCATCGAACATGGCATTGATATAATCGATTTCTTCTGCCGTTGCATTTCGAAAACACCGCATTCACCTATCCTCTGTTGCCGCAGCGCTTGTCCCCGCCATTATTGCTTGCCAGGGAGATCACTCCGGCATAGGCTGCAAGAATTGAAATAATAAAGCTTATCGGATTGAAACGGCATTAAGTTTTTTTAATACAACCTGCCGTATTCAATTCTTACTTTTCCCTTCTCGTAGATTCTTTCCTCGGATCCAACTATCGGTCCTCTCTCCAGCCCTTCGACTTTAGTCTTTACTAGCTCCTTGCCACTATTAAAAGTTTTCGCATCCGCATTTTTTCCACTATTGATGTCTTTGGAATCGCGATATCGATATAATGTCGGGCCCGCTGCGTATAGATCAATCTCATAATAGAAGTCATCGCCCCTATCGAACAAAAATCCTTTATCGACTTCAATCGAATAGTACATATACCAGGATGAGCCATCCCATGCGGTATACTCCATATAATATGATCCTTCTCCAGCGGCAAAATACTCATCATTGTATATGATGGATGGCGTATAGGGATTCGTATCATAGATATATTTCGGAGAATATGCCCAATAATATTTTTGATAGGTTCTGCCGTTTTCCACGCTACAACCGCAAATAAATAATGATACCATAATAAGAAATAAATACTTTATTGCTTTTTTCTTCACAAATTCCCCCGCCATGTTAAGTTTTGCCAGTTTTTACTTTATACCTGGTGTTCGCAATAAAAGCTATCGCGAAACCCCTAGATAATCATTGGTGATGAACATTTTTGCCGTCAATCCGTCTTCCTATTTTAAGTTTAGCACATGTTTCTTGAAATTGTCCAATATTGCCTGCCAACCTTCGCGCTGCCGTTCAATTGAATTCTCAGTTTCAGCGTCGAAAGTAACCTTTACCGTGATGGCTCCCCCTTCATCAATAAACTCTACTTTCCCCGTTCTTTCGCCAAATGAATATTCAATCAGTTCCATCGGTACGATTTTTGTGTAGGTGCCTGCAAAATCAAATCCAGCGCTTCCATCCTTCGCTTCCATTCTAGAACTGAACTCTCCGCCAGTCCTTAAGTCAACTCGAGAATTGATCGTATGCCAATCATCAGATGCGGTATTCCATTGAACGATTGCAGCAGGCGTGACATATTCTTCCCAAACTTTTTCAATCGGTGCTTTGATCTTTGTTTCAACAGTTATTCTCATACATCCTCCTAAGAAAGCACTCGTTTCACGTCGCTCGCTTCCGCGGCGACAGCATCGCTGAATAAACGGTTATCAAGCGATTCCTACCATTTGCTGATCAACTCTTCAACTGTGTTGACATTTCTTCCCGTAACCTTACAGTCAAACACTTTTTCCAGCAATGTTGTTGTAAGCTTTGATCTTCCAATGCCATTTTGATAGTAAACATAGAGAACTTCCTCATTATACCAATACTCTTCTATGATTCCATTCTTTTTCGCAATTTCCGCTATTTTACCTTTATCAACCTCATCCTCAACTATATAAAGTATCGTTTTAGATTTCTCATATTTAGATTCTTTAAATGGATTCATATCCAGATAATGAATTAGCTGGCCTTTATCTCTTCCCAGTACGGCAACGCTTATCGCAGACAAATTCTTTATTGATTCTTTGATAACGTTGAGTATTCCTTCCCGATCATCTGGCTCTTTTACGATTATGTTGCCGCTATTCTTATAGGTTTCTATAGTAATACGATACTTATCAAAGATATGCTTTTTAAGCAGCGCCATATCCACTTTTGTGGCAGGACCGACATTTACTGCCCTAAGGAAAACATAATATGTCATACTGGCGTCCATTATCGCTTTATTGATCACTTCGTCGCCAAAAGTGGGCGACTTGACGTACGATCAGCCTCTGGGCATGTCCTGCAATCGCAAGATGAAACCAGGGGTTGCCTTAATCCCCTCTAGATCTCAAATACACTCGCGTGACTTGGATAAATTTTCTTGACATGCTTTCGCTCAATTATGGCCCAACTTTCTTCACTCTTTTTGTCATCCATGATCTGCGCTAACGGCGTCAAATCGCCTATGATTGCTTCTTTTCCTTCTGTTATGTAGCTAATACTATCGGGGGAATGCCCATTTGTTATGATTACTTCTCCCGAAAAACCTTCTTTCTCAAGTATTTCATTTATTCTTTCTATTGAAGCCCTCTTCATTTTACTTTTGTCTATTGCTCTATAGTTTTCATAATTTTTCTTTATGATCCTTTCCATCTCATCGATTTCTTTATCAGATTGCATTCCAACCAGAAAACACTCTATCCCATGCTCAAGGAATTCACCCAGCAGCCCGGCATGGTCCATATGCAAGTGTGTAACAATACAGGCACTTATTTTGTTAAAAGCGATCCCAATACTTTTTAGAGCCCGTTGATATTCGCGCAATGTGCACGGCCACCCTGCGTCGATAGCAAGGTAGGTATCGTTATTACGATTCTTGATGAAAAAACAGTTGGTATTATGGTATCTGAAGTAGTACATACATGATCCAAAAGGCTTTACGCCAAAGATGTCCAGTCAACAGTTCGTTTTATCTTCTTAGCCAGCCCATTTATATCATCCTCAATTTTGAATAGCCGCATCGTTGTCATATCCTCGCTTCTCCCAATACCCTTCATACGGTTTATCGGAGAATTCTATCCGGGCAACCCACTTCACCCATTTATACCCATACTTTGATTCTGCTACTACTTGCAGGGGGAATCCTCTTTCACTATTGAGCTTTTTCCCATTAATTTCGTAGGCGAGCATAATGTCATTATCGAGTACGTATTTATAGGTCAAGGACGACGAATATCCATCGATGGCATAGAATATTACCGTTTGTACATCTTTGCTCACGTTCACCTGTTTGATTATTTCAGCCATTCGAACACCTTTGAACAGCAAATGCTCGCTCCACCCTTCTATGCAGTTCAGCGTTACCGCTCGCGTTGTCGAGGGGAGCGACAGGATTTCATTGTAGCTTAGCAACAAATTCTTTTTGATCTTTCCATCAATAATCAGTCTATAAATGTTGATATCTACCTTTTGCGGTCCTTTTATGGAATTATCGTATCCGCGATCAAATGGAGAAAGTTTCTCCCCTTGATACTCAGTGATTTCAACTTGAGAGTATGCGCAAAATACACATAGAAAAAACAAAGTTGCCAGAGAGAAGAGCTTTATGCGCTTCATGGGCAAGGCCTCCTTTTCGCCTACTATTTATGCTTTTGATTCTTGCTATCTATTTTTTATGTTCCCTAAAAAACCCTACGATGTACGGCAAGGCTTCTTCCGGTATCTCATGCCCCGATTTGTCGATATAAGTTTCAACTGGCACATCGATTATTGAATCATACACAGTTACATTCTTCGTGATTGATCTTCCCGTTCCACATCGATTTATTTTCAGCACCATATTTGCCATCTCAATTTGCCAGGAAAATCTTACAAGTGGATCGTTTTCCCCTGCAACAAGAAATACTGGCTTTGGTTCGAGTTTGTCCCTATCATTTTTTGAAGGCAGCAATCCAGCTATGGGAGCCACCGCGGCGAGCGCATCGCCTCGCGCCGCCCACAATACATAGGTAAAAACCGCTCCATTGGAAAACCCAATAGAGTACACTCTAGTTTTATCTATCAAGCACTTGCTATTAAGATATTGAAATAGTATATCGAAGAACTCGATATCCCTTCCCCCTTGATCGTCTATAGAACTCTGCCAGCCGGAGCGTTTGCCTTCAGGGTCGACTAAGTTGGTAGGAGTATTCAGCCCTTGGGGATAAACAACTATTGCTTCCGGCCAGAACTTTTCTATATGGAAGCGCGAAGCCGCCGATTCCGTCGTACCGCCGTGGCCATGAAAAGCAAATACCACAGGAAGCGCCTCACTATTCATATTGGGTGGGAAATAAATTTCTGAATTCCGAATAATGCCATTCACTTCCACGGAAACCGTTTCCAGTCCAAACACAGGGAGCAAAGTCAACCCCAATAAAATGAGCGCGAAGGTTTTCCGTTGACACTTCATTTGCGAGCCCCTTATCGCATTTTATACTAATTCATCCAGCATTGGCTTGACATGCGGCATAGTTTAGTCGTTTCTCAAAATAGCTAAATGTCTTTCTCCATATAAACTATTCCCAAATCTTTCCCAAACTTCTTCCAGCACTTTTTCAATCTTCCATATTCCCTAAAGCCGTTCCTCGTATGAAAGTCAAGGCTCGTCTCATTGTCATCGGTAATATCTACAATAAGCTTGCGTATTCCTAATCGTTTTGCTTCATCTTCAAGTTTTCTTAACGTTTTAGTTCCGATACCTTTCCCAATGTACTCTCTTTCAATGAAATACATTACTTCTGCGGTCGTTTGGAACGGCACGATATTCTTAAAAGGTTCCAAGGTGCAAAACCCAACAACAGCATCGCTCTCATTTTTGATGGCATAGCCCTGATAAACGCTTTCTTTGTCAAGAAAATTGTCAAAGTGGCCATAATCTACGGTTTTGTCCCGAAACGCGGCAGTCGTAGATTGAATGTAATAGTTCAAAATATCAATTACATTCTTCCTATGCCGCTCCATTAATGGCTCAAAGACTATACTTATCGTATTTCCCATACAATTCCTTCCCATCGGCGCGCGCAGCGCATCTGACTAATACTAGGTTAAGCCCATACGCACACATTGGCTAAGTTCTATACCGCTCTCTCATCGGGGCTTCCCCCCATTCTCTCTTTGATATACTCTATCATCTCTTTTTGTGCATCTGTCTCCCCTTCTAGATTCTTGGGAAGTATTATCGCCGACACTTCATCGAGATAAATGTAGTAGTTCTTTCCCGATTCGAGGATTCTCTTGACATCCTTGACCTTAACCTTCGTGTTTTTTTCTTTCTCCACATACAACAACTCTTCATCTTTTATTTTCAGTTTCTTTTTTCCAATTATCTTATCAGATTTTGTTTCCCTTATTAATTTTTTTGATACTCTCTTTACTCTTATCTCTAGCAGCTTCCGCACCAGGCTAATATGTACTGCTCCAATTAGGAGCAGCCCCAATACTACCGCGATCCTTCCTATTCCATTTACTGCATGATATAGGATTAATATCAAAAAGATGTAAAAGCTTATTAAGCCAATCCTTGTCTTTTTTATGTTTGCTTTTACGCTATTCGAATTCCTATCATAGGTCAACTGTGAGTCAATGTAATCATCCCAACTGACTTCATATGAAAATGAAATGTCCATTAATCGTTTCTCCTTCGGCGTCATACGAATTCCCTTATCTTCATCGCCATCATTAATCCATATACCGCTATTGTCGTTGAATCCCTTATTTCATTGTCCCTTATCATTTTTACAAACTCGCTTATCTTGAACTTTTTTGATACTAGTCCTTGTTCTTCTTCATCCAGGTCCGCATTCTCTTGCCGTAATCCTCGCGCTATAAACACATGATATTGCTGATTTGAATGCCCATATGCTTCATAGAGAGTCCCGATCTCCTGCATCGCTTCTGCACGCAGTCCGGTTTCTTCCTTTAGTTCTGCGTTTGCCAATTCCTGCGGTTCTATCTTTTCCCTTTCCCATGATCCCTGCGGAAACTCCCAATACCTTCCACTTACTGGATATCTATATTGCTCAACAAGATATACTGAATCATCCTCTATTGGCACGACAACTACAAAGTCAGGCTTTTCTACTACTCCATAAAGCCCCTTTGCTCCATTTGCTCTTCGTATTTGATCTTCACGTACCCGCATCCATCTGTTTTCATAGACAATTCTAGATGATATCATTTCTATTTCCACAATTGCTCCTCGCTTCAATTACAAAACCTTGCACACCCCATATCCCCGCGCCCAAGACCAGCGGATCATCCGGCAAAGCGCGCATCAGACAGCCGCAAGCGTCGGGCGCTTGTACTTTTTTTCAGTCGATTGTTTCGAAACCTATTACCGTTCCCAATGATCCATCGCCATATTTCGATTCTTTGCAGCCTTCCTCTATCTCGTACTTTTTCCCTTTTGACATTTCTTCGACCACTTTTTTCCAAAACGCTATCGATCCTATATTCTTTGGATGCATCTTTATTTCCCATTTCCCTTTATGCCGATTAAATACTTTCTCTGCCGCCTCTTTCCCTATGCCAAGTTTTCTATATTTATTTAGGATAAAAAATTCTGAGATCGCATAGTTGCTTTCCTTATAGAAATCAATATCCGTATCAACAAGCACAAATCCAACGATTCTCTCTTCAAGCATTATAAAATATGCATGGCAATTCTCATCAACGAAGAATTTATCAAGGTCGTATTCAAAAGCGTAATCGCCATTTTGATCTATTTCAATTCCATTATACTGCGACCACTCATGACAGTACATCTTGACTAAATTTCGCAACACGTACTTTTTGCTTTCTGCGACTAATGCCAAACTAACGTCCAAAATACTGCCTCACTTCAATTCTCTCTTAGCTGCATCGATTTATCATTATCGATCATTTTCCCAAAGAGTCTATCCATGGATCGTGCCCAATCTATGCATTTGAGCTATTGGCATCCATCACTTTTTTTAGTATTCCCATGTCGCTATGTATATTACGCAACTCTTCCATCCTTGCTTTTACCATTCCATTCGTATCTTCATATTCTTTAAAGCTATAAACCTTGTTGTTCCTATTCGAGTACAGGGAATATATATCCTCCGTATCTTCCAGCACTTTCAAGAAGTACCAATAGTTCCTTCGCTTCAAGTAATGATAGAGCAAATGCCCATTAGGGTGAATTGATCCATCCATTATCATATATCGCCAGAGCTCTATCTTGAATCCTAAGGGAAAATCTTCCCTAATAAGGTCTTCGTTTCCATAGTCCTGTATAACCTCTTTATATCGTGCAACGGCTTGATCAAACTTGTCTTCAACTTCTCCAAGACCCTTCCCCTTGTCTTCTTCATACCATTCTTTATTCGCCTTTCTAAAGTCCTCAACATCATTAAAACGAATTTTATTAGCAATACAATTAAGTCTATTTGCAGAGAATGATATCCAACGCGTCAAATGCGCGACAACGTCCTTATAACTCCAATCTTGATATGTACTATCCTCAAGCTTTTCCGATCTGCATATTTCAATGAGTTCACGGACATTTTTATGCGCCTTATCCAGTTCTAAACTGATATTTTTAATATCAATCATCATACGGCATCTCCTGACAATATTTTTATCAAACTTATATGAATAAGTCTGTATGCCATTCTCCCACTCGCTCGCATAAGCGCATACTCCAGTACCCTTATGTGTCTCCGCTTAATACAACATACCTTTTTTGCGCTCTATTAATGCCTCTACGATTTTTATCATTCTTTTTTTCCTGACTTCTTCACTCTTGACATCGGCATAGAACCTAGCCAACTGCCTCTGTTTCGATTCCGATGAAGAGCTGAATATCCCATGCGCCTTTATGCTATTCACTTTCAGCTCATCGGCAAGTGTTTTCACTATGGCATCGGGATCGATGTTTTTCTTTTCCTGATCCCATAACCCATTTTTCTTTGATTTTTCAATCGCAGAGAACCCATACTCTGAGAACAAACCAGCCTTAATGAGTTCCTCTGCAAGCCTCTTATTTTTCTCCGACCAATTACTTTTTGCTCCTCGTGGAGCAAAGTATTTCATATACCTTACATCATCTATTGGCTTGATCTGCCCATCAATCCAGCCAAAGCACAATGCTTCCTCCAGCGCCTCACTAGATTTCAATGTGGTTGCTTCCTTGCCTTTACAAAAGATGACCCAAACACCTTTCCCATCTTGTGAATGTTCAGTTAACCAAAGCCTAAAATGTTGCCTAGATTGGAATTCCAATTCATCGTTCATATTTTTCAATCCTCCGAGCTAAACATCCGCGCAACGCACTCTCTGAATGCTTCCCTTTGAACATCAATGACCACGCTCATTCTCATACTCAATCTCAAACTCTTCATATGCTACAGGCATTTCTTCGGAAAATTCTCTTCCAATCCTCCTACATTCCTCTTCGAAGTATTCTTTATGGACTTTTCGCCAATATCCCAAACTCAAATCCCCCTCTCCTTCTTTTCCCGCCTCGTCTTCAGTGATCTCTTTGAATTTCTTTATGACTACACTTTTTGTTCTTATTACACATGCCCGTGATTCATCATAGTTCGTCAAGATTGTAAGGTCTCCAGAATTTAATATCGGTTCGTTATCATGTTCATATGCCCATATACTTCCTGTAGTTGCCCTTTTCTTTCCATCCATCACCAATTGATACAATTTGTCTGCCGATTGTTTGTCATTGCAAAAGTGTTCAGCAAACACATATTGCGGAGAATGATGGTTCCCCATGTTCTTTTGACGCTCCAAATAGTCCAGCCAGACTGCATACTCCACTTTTCCACCCTACCCTGCACACTTAAAAATCTTATATTCAAAGAACGACAGGTGATTCAACATTTTAGTTCTTCAATCATCTTCAACAATGACTTTGCCTCTTTAGGACTTTTCAATACAACAATTTCCTTAATCCTATAAGGATTATCTTTCACCATTATAGAATATTGCTCCTTTCTCTTTTTATAAGTATTCCAAGCCCAGAGAACTATTGAATCTTTTTCTAAAAATGATTTCTTGAAAGTCTCTTTGTTTCCTGCCCATAATTCTTCTTGCGTTATAATCCTGCCAATAGTCCTCTTAAGCACCCTCCACATTACTACTACCCTACCATAATCAAGCCATATTACAGTATCCACATTGCCCCATGTTAAGTCTTTAACCTTATTATAGTTCCCATGAAGTACATACCCTTCTGCCGTTTTAATTGAACTCACAATTTTTTCCCGAAACTCTTCGGTACTTGATTGTGTCCAGTTCTCTTTCCAAAAGAGAGCATCCAGTTCGATATTCTTAATGCCCAACATTTTGCTCAACTTTTCGGCAAGTGTTGTTTTTCCAGAGCCGCTTGTCCCGATCACGAGAATCTTTGATGAACGATCCAATTTGATGTTTTCCATTTCTTCCTGCGCTTAAGAGCCGCTCGGCATATTTCTTTAGCTAATTTATCGAGTTCATCATTAAGTACTTTAATAAATCACGCTTCGTCTCCACCATCTACAAAGTCATGACTGAACTGCATGGTTATATTCTGTATTTCCCTAACCTCAATTTTTCCATTAACCGTCCAAGCCTATTCTTTAATCGAACCTATAGCCATTGCCAATGGATAACTCCCTAAAGGAATTGCCAAAGACGAGATATTCCCGAAGCTAGATAATGAGGTTATTAATGTTGTTCCACCTATTTTTTATACATTTTGGCTTCCGCCCTATTACGTAAAACGCCTGTATCCTAAGTGGTTTGGGCAAATACGGATAATATCGAACACCTTCTCGCCTTTCCTATTTGCAAACGGCGAATCAGACTCCATTTTAAGCGCAATAAAGTTTTCTATTTCATTGTGCACTGTTTTTAGATCCTTCAAATTTGCTCCACTAATTATACATTTTGATGGAATTATTTCATTCTCGTACTTTTTCTCTATCATAAATGCAATATCAGCTTTTATAAGGCGTAGCTTCACTCTTCAATCCTAGCACAATCTTTACAAATGATTTATAAGGCTGAAGCAATCGCCAGGCAGCAATTCTCTCCGCTTCTTATTTTTTCACTGAATAATGAATCATCACAATTCCATTATTAAATTCTCTTACTTCCATCATTTCAAGCTGTACATTCCTAATCGAACCAAGCCATTTAGTTCCATTCCCTATTACTATGGGATAGATAAATATCATTATCTCATCAACCAAGCATAAATCAAATGCTTGTGAAGCAAGATTTGCTCCTCCAATTCCCATATCACCCAATTCATCTATTTTCATTCTCTCTATTTCATCTCGATCAAATTTTTTCATGAGCTTGGTATTAGATATCGATACAGCTTGCAATTTTGTACTAAATACTATCTTTCTTTGCTTTTTCCAAGCTATCGCGTATTCTTTAATATAATCTGGCTGGTTTCCCATATCAAGAATATTTTCCCAAACTGACAAAATTTCATACATTTTCCTGCCATACAGTACAAGGCTTATCCTATCTTCAATATTATTAATATATCTGTGAACATCTTCCTGCGGCTCTGCCCAATCAAAATTGCCTAAATCATCAGATATGTAGCCATCAAGTGATATTAAAGCAGTATAAATGAGTTTACCCATAGTGCCTCTATTTGGCAGAAAAATTTGGAATCGTTCTGTCTATTGAAAATTCGATTAACTTGTGAAATGGCTGCTGGCGCAGTTTGTGCTAGGGAGCGAAGCGACCTCGCACAGACTGTGATAGTAGCTGAGTCAGACTGAAGCTAGTGCTAGAAGTTTTCTCTTTCTTCAACAAAATAGCCTTTCATATCCATCGTAGGCTTCTAAAGGCATTATCTCATAGGTCATTAGGCTCCCTTTAGCTAAAGGAAGTTGAGCCATCATCTGCCTTACGCTTTCAACATTTATATCTTCAAACATTATTATTGCTTCTCTTGTATCTTTCCTAAACCAAATATTCCTTATCTTCCCTTTCTTCTGTAAGTTCCATATTGCCTTAGCTTCTTCTTTTAAAATGGTCCCGTATTCATTCCATTTGATATTTGGCATTTCGTGAGTAATAACAAGAATTATCATATCTTCAATCTCCAAAAGCCTGTTTGCCTAACACTTCAAAATTTCGCCATAGAGAAGAAAACCGATAATGATGCGTGCATTTTCCGTAAAACACTAGCTTGACTTATAATTGCGTCCTGAGCGCAGCGAAGATTTGGGCACTTCTTTCAGTGTGTGGCAACTGCAAGAACTGTGATGAAAGCAATCACCAGGCTTAAGCAGGCGCTAAATTTCTCTATTACCGCCTAAACATCTATTTTGTCTTATCTTCTAGCAACTTATTTGTAAATGAGATATCCGTTTCTAAATGTTCAATTTTTTTATCTTGCTCAACTATTACTCTCTCTAGTTCTGCGATTCTATCCTTTAAATCTTTCATCTCTTTAGCATCTATTGATGACGTAGATTTTTTCGACTTGCTTAAACTTTCTCCAATAATACCTGCTATAGATATTATTGTGATTCCGCCGACAATTATCAATGTAATTAGCATATTCACCCCCTTTCAACACACGTTTAAGCTTAATGCGCTATTAAACATAAATAATTCTCTTCATCAATTACCTTGCAGCTAAGGTCTATACTGCATTGCCGCTTCTTATTGACGATAAAAGTCTTCTTTTACTACATCCATATAAATATCATCATGTCGTTCATTATTATAGTAATGAGAGCTTCTTCTCACACCCATAACCTTAAAACCTACTTTCTTATAACTCTTTTGTGCTCTCACATTATAATCATAGGTCTTCAACATAATGTTCTCTAGCCCTAATATTCGAAAGGCATAATCTACAAGAAGCTTCAAAGCTTCAGTTCCATAGCCTTTGCCCCAATACTCTTGATTCCCAATAAATATTCCTACTTCTGCCGTTTTATGAATGTGATTGACACTCATTAGCCCAACATTGCCTAGTAGTTTATCAGTCTCCTTATCAATAATGCCATACACATGTTCTTTAGAAAGCTTAAGCAACACTTCTTTTTCAGTCTCATACGTAAGCACGCTTGTTCCTACAAGGAGGTATTTGTAAACATCCTCTGAGTTGAGCCATTCTAGATAGAGATTGATGTCTTCGAGATCGATGGGAGAAAGATAGCATTTGTCGCCAATAATTTTCTTGATATGCATATTGCACTCCAATATAGATTCTTAAGATCCGGCGCCGGAGGCGCCGTTCTAACATACGTCTAACCTGCGAGGCGTCAATAGGCGCGATTCGTGGCTTGCGAACGAAGTGAGCAGCACAAACCTTGACAGTGGCCGAGTCAGGTTGAAACGAGTGTTAGAAATATTCATTCCTCGTTCAAATGTTCTTTTCCATTCTTATATCTTGCCACATCTTTCCATTCCAATAGGTGAATTCTTTCACTCTTCCTATCTCCTTATATCCCATCTTTTGATAGAGTCCTAGTGCTACCTTGTTAAACTCAAATACTCCTAGTTCAATCCTACTAAAGCCTTCTTTTTTTATTACTTTTTCTATATACTCCATCGCTTCAGTTCCAATACCTTTGCCATGGGCTGCTTGTTCTCCTATTATGATAGATATCCATACGGTTCCTTTTTCTTTCTTAAACAACTGAGGTGGTTCTATCTGATATCCTATTTCTCCAACCACTTCTTTGTCAATTTTTATTATATGCGTAATACTGTGCTTCATTCCCGATTCAATTTCAGAAGTGGTCATTATTTTTTCTAGATCTGCTTCACATTTATTCGGTCTAATAAGAGGCCTTAGGCTTGGATCATTATTCCATATAACCATTTTTTCAATTATTTCGTTTGTAGGTTTCTTAAGTAGCTGGAATGATACATTCATCGCTTATCCTTTAGGTAGGCAATTCTTCTCGAGCTCAGCGACTGCAAGAACTGTGACAAAAGCAATTATCAAGCTGAAGCAGGAGTTGGCCGTTCTTCTTTTTTATCCGATTTCTGATCTTCGAAACAACTTCACAACTATCTCCGAGATTGCCCATTCGGATAGTGAACCTATAGTTCTTTCATTTTCTCCCATTCACAAATCCCACCTTCAATCACCTTGAATATCCCGTTTACTTCAATGTCCTTTATGTTCTTTATCCGATTATATTTAGTTGGATCTCTTGCCTTCAGTTTATGCAGCAACAAGCGATACTCATATGCAATTTGCCCGTCTGTCACTTCTATCATCATTTCCGTACATTCTCTATGTGGACCTATTTTGTCTCCATTGAATCGATAGCCCCGTACAAGGGATTCACTATACACATGCTGCAGATATGCAGTTATTGCTTCAACAGGGTCTTTACACTCTTTGAATCGGCATAGCTGAGGATGGTTTCTGTATCCGTTTGTTCTTCCCTCTAGCACCTTTTTTGCCAATAGCCCTTCTCTCCACGCCGCGACGATGCCTTTTGCATCTAGGTATTTGGGGTGCAATGACCATACTCTCATGTGAAGATCTTTCCTCTGCGCGAAGCGCGTTTGTCTATCATTAGCTTAACCTTTAAATCCGAGCCTGCGCGAAGCGAAAACTTGGCGTGGTTTGTGCTGGGAGCCAAGCGGCCTTGCACAAACCGTGACAGTAGCCGAGTTGGATTGAAGCGATTGATAGAAGCTTCTTCTCTATTACATCCAACCAATACTTCCAAATACAATTAATGCAATGATATCAATGCCCAGTATTATACCTAAAGTAAGTATTTGATTCTTGCGTTTCTTCATATCATGGACAATAAATGCCATCGTAAAGAATGGAGCATACCCTATAAGCCATACAAGCCATGGCGCCTGCCTGCTCCACCAAGGATATTCCCACGTCAATAAACCAGCATAATTTAAAAAGCATTCGACAAGCACCGCTACGGTAGTAAACCCTATTCCTAAAAATATTCTATTATTGATCCCCAATATCTTCTTTGTCTTGTCTTTAGGCAAGCTTAAGCATACGGCGATCCCCATAACAGCGAACATAAGCGATATTTCTATATTGTAGCCAATCAAGAGCAATAATGAAGTATTCCCTACTCCGCCAGGAGTGCCCCACACTGGAGCAAACCCCGTTGCATGAAAAACAATGCTATTCCATATCTCGTTAAAGAGGTCCATTCCCCATAAAGCAAATGCCCCTAATACTACATTGTAGTGCTTATCATGTAACTCTTTATAATATATGTATAAGACAATTACAAAGATCGGGATAATGTACCATTGCATTGTCTTCTGAGGATTGCGCAAGATCTCCAATGCACTTTTTGAGTAATCCGACATGATTATACTCCTATGCATCAATAGCTCAACTATTCAGTATCTTGCTTGGCGCGCCTTAGCGCGTCCACCTAACATTGGCTTAACCTTTAAATCCGCGCCTGAGCGAAGCAAAGGCTTGGCGCAGTTCTTGCCGAGCGCAGCGACTGCAAGAATTGCGCCAAAAGCAATTATCGGGTTGAAGCAGGTGCTAGATGCTACTATTACTTCATTATCTCTTTTTCTTCAGTATACGTTTATCAATACCATAGACTATATGACTCATGCAAACCATGAACACGACTAACCCAGCTATATAAGGTATGGTTTTGATCCCCAACCTGTCATAATCCATAAAAAAGTAAGGGAAATGTACAGGCCTACCTGTTCTATCATAGTAATAGATATATCCAAGTAAACCCACGATTGAATTGGAAACTATATAGAGCAACGGATAGATAAGGGCATAATAAACAGTTCGATACTTTAACCTACTATTTTGATAATAAAGAATGTAGTCAATAATGCATAGTAATGGCGTTACGCCATGAACGGTAATGTTTGAAAACTCCCACAGTGAGGTCATTTTCGGCGCCAACATTGTCCAATACACAAAGAAGGTCAAAAATATGTCTACCATGCAGACCATTTCGAAGTCTTTGGTTTTGGTTATGAGATCAGATTTGTTCTTAATGCTTATAATCGTCCTAACAATCAAATAGCCAAACATCAGCAGCACGAGAGTATTGCTTTGCACGGTATAGTACATGAATAATGACCAGTTCCATTTTCCTTTGAACCCGCCACCTATGGAGATGATGCCCAATAAGACAACAATGAATGAGGATATTCTAGTTGCTAGTATAATTGCCTTATTCTTGATCATACTCACTTTCCTTGTAGCGCGCGTTAAGCGCGTCCACCTAACATTAGCTTAAGCTTTAAATCCATGCCTGAGCGAAGCGAAGGATTGGCGCACTTTTTGCTAAGGAGCGAAGCGACGACTGCAAAAAGTGTGATAAAAGCAATTATCAGGCTGAAGCATGTGTTAGCCGTATCTTTTAACAGCTAATTCTTTTAGAAGTAACTATATATCAATACTATCTACTGGCTTTATCTTCTTGACTTATCATTATAGTATCATTATACTATCTTTTAGGAGGATCCCATGCCCATTATTCGTCCGATTTCCGATCTTCGAAACAACTTCACATCTATCTCCGAGATTGCACATTCGGATAGTGAACCAGTATTTCTCACTAAAAACGGTATTGGTGATCTCGTTGTAATGTCTCTCGAGTACTATGATCAACAGCTCGCAAAACTTGAGCTCTACCAAAAGCTTAATGAAGCCCGCGAGGAGATCAAGAAAGATGCTAAAGGGAAAAATGCTCATGATGTCATAAATGGGCTCTTAGTATCATGAGTAAGCAGAGGTATTCTGTTCTCATCTATCCGACAGCTGAACATGATCTCTATGACATTAAAGAATACTTTGAACAAATACTAAAAACCTCTCCAGCTTCTTTATTCAACAAGTTCTCTGAAGCCATTGATCGATTAGAAAACAATCTTTTGATTTACCCATTAGTAAAGGATCCATACTTGAATCAACTAGGGTACCACATGATCCCGATAGATAACTTTCTCCTTTTCTATGTGATTGTTGAAAACGAAGTCCAGATCCATCGATTCATTTACGGTAAGCGCAACTATCTTCAGATTCTATAATTTGATCCCGCGCAGCGAAGCTGCGTCCGGCTAACATACGCTTAACCTTTAAAATGAGACTGGCGTAGTTCTTGCCAAGCGCGGAGCGCTGCAAGAACCGTGATAGGCCATATTATCAGGTTGAAGCAGTTGTTAGATTTTTGTTCCTTTTACAAATCCATACATATCTATAATTTTTGCATTTGTATATTGATATCTTTCTTTTCCGGTAATAAAGTCATTTGTTTTTATCTCTTTAGATAAACTAACTATATCATATTCATTTTCAATATAGAATCTTCCGATTACACTAAGAGAATCTTCATTTACTTTAGTAAATCGAGAAGTTTTAGGCTCTATCTCTTTAAAAGCTTTACAAAAATAGGTATCAAATGCAGGAATTACTCCAAACACTCCAAGCATTATTTTTGTTATAAGTACCCTTTCTTGATTTTCATCTTTAATTATATTCTCTTTAACCTTTTTATATATTTCCAATATCAATTCTTGACTTTCTTTATCTATGAATTTATCAGGCTTAATTTTCCATATTGCTCTATCAACACTAGCTATATAATTTACTAAATCAATAAAATATCTATAGCTCTTCTGCAATAGGAAACTAGAACCACGGTACATACCCCAACTAGCTAAATAGAATCCTAAAATCGCACATGATTTTTCCATATCTTCAAGAATTTTATTATTTTCATTTTCTCTAAAATAATTGTAACAATAATCAAATGAAGAATATCTATGATCGAGAAAAGACACTTCCGTAAATTCTTTCACACGAGCTAATATATCATCTTGCTTCACATGTTCTCCTAAATAAATCTAACATTAGCTTAACCATTAACGCGTACATTGGCGCGGTTTGTGCATGGGAGTTCTTGCACAAACCATGCCAAAGGATTTTTAAGGTTGAAGCTTTTGTTAGGCGAAATCTTTTACCTTCATTTTAACCATATTTATAAGCTCTTTAATGCTCTCTTCTTCACTTCTCCCTGATGTCTCAACCCTTATTACATCAATCTCCCATGCCTCGTACTCCCTAGCTTCTACTTCTTCCCATGATGGTACTTCAAACCCTTGTATATCACTCTCTCGTTTCCCTACTCGCTCTTTATGTTCTTTCTTATCAGTACATACTATTTCAATTCTTATATTTTCTGCATTACATTCTAACCCTAGATCGCTCCACTCTTTTCGTATGAACTCATAAGGATTACAGCAATCAATAACAACATTACTCCCAATAAGAAGATTATCCTTAACTATCTTTTCAGTTAATCTATAGCCTTCACTTTGTACAGAAAAGTTACACAACTCTTTGATACCATGTTCTATGGTATCAATTCTAAAGAAAGCTGCATGATACTGAATAGCAAGAGCTTTAGAAAGCGTTGTCTTCCCTACTCCAGGCAATCCAGAGAAGATAAAGAATAATGGTTTTCTATTCATGTCTATTATCTTTCTAAACTGATAAATGCTTTTCTTTCATAAGGTTAATTATACCTTTAGGAATTTTTCTACAAGCACAATTCTGCGAATGAGCTAAATGCCATGCTATTCTTTGCTCATCTGAAGCATTCTGAGGCATCTTATTCTTTTCATGCCACTCTTTATTTATCTTACCCATATGAACTCTCTATAGATTGCCCTGCGATAGCAGGGTCCGCCTAACATTAGCTTAAACTTTTAAATCCGCGCCTGAGCGAAGCGAATGATTGGCGCACTTTTTGCCAAGGAGCGAAGCGACGACTGCAAAAAGTGTTTCAAAAGCAACTATCAGGTTGAAGCAGTTGTTGGACGACCCTATTTAACTGCCTATGTACTTCCTAACTACATTAACTTTCCCAATTTTATAATCACTAAATCCTGCCTTAACATACATTTCATAGGGACCATTCCAGATTCCGAATTCTGATTTTGATCTCTTCTTTGGATATGCCTCTATAACTAGATATCCTTTTCCTTTTGCATCTTCATCAATTCTACTTAGTAGTTGCTTTGCTATACCTTTTCTTCTGTACTCTTTTTGAACTATAAAGCAAACGATCGATAGTACTTTCTCGGAAGCATCATAGATATCTTCTAGCCTTGGATAGTTCTTCTTTTCATTAGCATTTACCCAGCCTATTACTTTCTCTTCATCATATGCCAAGTATCCCTTCATCCTGCCCGTTTCTATTAGCCATTTGGCATATTCTTTTCTTCTATCTGATAGATTTACATACTCCTTTGGTTTTGGGTAATAGAAAGCAGTACAATAGCAGCCATTCCAATCTTCATGATCTAAAAATGCCCGATTATCAAAGAAATCAAACCAATCAGACATTGTAATTAGGCTTAACTCTTTAATGATCATTTCAAGCTCCTAGGGCGCGCGTTAAGCGCGTCCGTCCAACATTAGCTTAACCATTAACGCGTACATTGGCGCGGTTTGTGCTTGCGAGCAAAGCGAGTTGCACAAACCGTGACAATAACGTTATAGGGTTGAAGCATGTGTTAGATTTCCTCTTTAATTAACTACCTTATCTATATATAGTCTACAATCAGGTACGAACTTATTATCCTTTATAAGTTCTAGTACTTCTTCTCGTGATGCTATTCTTGCTTCTTCAACTTCAGATTCTTGACATTGTATTGCCATTTTATCTACTTCTTGATTAAAGACCCATACATCTACAAAATGCGGACTAAAGCCATTATCACCTTTATATTGATATATGATCTTTCCTCTTTCTTTATCCAAATCAATTCCTAATTCTTCTTTTACTTCTTTCAAAGCAGTTTCTAAGCTATCATCTCCTGATACAGCCGAACCACCTGTACATTCCCATAACCCAGGGTACGGATATTTATCTTTCTTTCTTTTTGAAATTACAAATTCATTCTTTGAATTCTTTATCCATACATGTACAATTAGATGATATTCATTCTCTTTGAATGCTTCACCACGAAGAATAACTTTTCCAGTTTTATTTCTATTTGAATCCAATACATCCCAATATTCCATAATTGTCCCTTATTTAAAATAAAGACTCTAAAAACTTTTAGTCTTGATATTATTTTTTGAAGGATCAACTTAACATTGGCAATAAAAAGATTAACATGTATCTTTTTCCGCTCGCGCAGCGTGAATCTAACATTAGCTTAACCTGTAATTGCGGCCTGAGCGAAGCGAAGGCTTGGCGTGGTTTGTGCTCTTCTTTCTTGCACAAACCATGACAAAGGGTTTATATGGTTGAAGCAGGTGTTAGCTGATTTTATCTTTTTACTTTTAAACCTAAGTACTTTTCCATTGGATCAAAGTCTCGATCATTATGTAATAGCTCAAATCCCTTCTCGATACAAAAGCTTGCGATTATTACATCTATGGTCTTTCTTACAGTTACTCCATGTCTCCTTAACTTTCTATAGTTTTCTGACACTATAAAAGCCATCTCTCTCCCAAGAAAGTCATAGTATTCAAGTCGATCCATTATCCCTTTTGCTATTTTTAGATCTTTATCTTCTCGAAATCCTTGAAGAAACTCAACAATTATAATATCTCCTGTCGCTACCCTATCATTGAGCAACTCATAATCGAGTAAATCTGTCTGTTCTGACTTAATGCCTCGAACGTAATCAATCCAGACTGAAGTATCTGCTATTATCATCAGTCTAGCCTCATCTCTTCAAGGTTACCTTCCCATTTGAGCTTTCCACGAAGCTTTCTGATCTCTGATTGCTCCTTTTGAGCTACCAAAAGCTTAAGAGCCTCTTCAATAGTTTCCTTTTTGGTTTTCAAGCCAGAGACCTTCTTTGCCTTATTCATTAATTTATCATCAATTACAACATTAGTTCTCATACAGAACCTCCACAATGTGTACTATCTAGTAATAGTATACACACCACTGAAGCATTTGTAAAGCTTTACAGGATCGCGATTTTGCGCGCGCGTTAGCGCGTCCACCTAACATTAGCTTAACCTGCGAGGCGTAAGCTGGCGCGGTTTGTGCTTGCGAGCGAAGCGAATTGCACAAACCGTGACAATAGCGTTATAGGGTTGAAGCAGGTGTTAGCTATTTCTTTTCAAAATACTTGATTGACTTCAAATCCTTGAAGTGTTTGTCTTGTGTCCATAATAAAGCATTATACTTTTTTGTTATCGCGTAGATTATACTATCTGCCATAGCAAGCTTATTGTCTTTGCCAATTTTTGCTGCGTAGATTGCTAAGTCAGTATCAAGATTCACTATATGCCCTTGTTTCATATGGGCTACTGCATATATTGCCTTATCTTCATCCAATTCAAGTATGAGCTTTTTGAACACTTCATAGACAATGATTGAAGGAACCAGGAGATGATCCGTATCTTCTATAACTGATGATACTTCATCTCCTACACGGCTTCCTGCAAAATACTCTAGCCAACATGATGAATCTACAATGTTCATATTCTGTCTTCTTCTCTTTGAACATTAGTATCGATTCCCTTGAAAGCCCCTTTGAGTTTCTTCATAGATTGAATAGGGACAAGTTCAATTCTTGATCCATAGGTAATGATCTCAAGTTTTGCACCTACATGCAGCCCTATAGTTTCTCTTATTTCTTTAGGTATAACAACTTGATATTTGCTTGATATAGTGATAGTTTTCATCGATAGCCCCCATGTCTTACTATAACACTATCGATAAGGATTGTCAAATTCTTCGATTCCGGGGCGCCGGAGGCGTCCAGCTAACATTAGCTTAACCTGTAATTGCGGCTTGAGCGAAGCGAAGGATTGGCGCACTTTTTGCCAAGGAGCGAAGCGACGACTGCAAAAAGTGTGACAAAAGCAATTATCAGGTTGAAGCATTTGTTAGACAATTTTTTCACTAATAAGCGTCTTTTCTATTCTCTATATCAATTATAAATATTATTACTGTTTCTTCAGATACTTTATAAAATAGCCTATAGTCTCCAATTCTATACCGATACAATTCTTTATATTCACTCTTAAGCTTCTTAATATTTGGCCCAAAGTACGGATTCTCTCTCAATATAGGATAAATGTATTCCCTAATTTTCTTATATAAGAACTTGTACTTCTGAGTATTGATCTTTTTCTCAAAAGTCTCAGTCTCAGCAATTTTATATTTAGGCAATTACTTTATACCTTCCTGCGGAAATGTCTTTAAGGCCTTTCTTAAGATCTTTCTCAAAGGAAAGTATCTCTTTCATTTCTTCATCATCAACTATGGATTCATTAACAGTGAAGTTAAGAGCGGCATACTCGAGATAGTTAGATATAGTCCTCTTTTGGCCTTCAGCAGCTTTTTTGAATATATCGTAAGTAGCTTCCTCTAGCCGTACAGTAATAGTTTTTGCCATACAAACACCTCTTGCTTCAATTGTATTCATATTGAAGCAAATTGTCAAGAAAGTTAAAAAACTTACTATTTCAACTTAACTTATTAAACTATATGACTTTATTTTGCGCGCGCGAAGCGCGTCTGTCTAACATTGGCTTAACCTGTAATTGCGGCCTGAGCGAAGCGAAGGATTGGCGCAGTTCTTGCCGAGCGAAGCGACTGCAAGAACTGTGACAAAAGCAATTATCAGGTTGAAGCATTTGTTAGCCATTTCTTTTTACTATTTCCTTGCTATATAGAATGAAATGTTATCTCCTGTCCAAGCATCAGTCTTTGGAAGCACGTTATTATAACTTTCAATACTTTTATAACGACTGTCTTTTAGTGATGGAACGATATCTTCATAATCATAATATGTGCTCCAGAAATGATATGTCTTTACAGCCTCATCTTCCGTAATGACAATATGCTGGTTTAGCAATACTTTATCATCTTTATAATTATAGCCATTATTCATGACAATATATGGCTTATCACTCCAAAAGCCTTTTTTACTTATATCCCATGATTGTTTTAGTACTTTATCTTCTATGTTGTTGCTATTCACTACATCAAATATAAAGACTCCGCCATCTCTTAGTGATCTATATACATTTTCTATTACTACTTTACGTTCATGAACATTAAGAACACAAAAATCAAGGTAGATCAGTATAACTAGATCAAAAGCCTCTTTGAAATCGATATCCAAGTAGTTCTTACAGTAATAGCTAATATTTGTCTTGTTCAGCAATGTAGCTTTTTTCGCATACGCTATAGAGTTGCTTGAAAAGTCTACACCAGAAACTTTATGGCCATGGCTTGCGAACTTTTCTGCATAAAGTCCGGGACCACATCCAAGATCAAGAATATCCATTTTTTCTTTATTTGTATGTTGCTCAATCCAATCTATTACAAGGTTGATTTTATCATTACTTCTACTCGCCATATCATTATTTGGATTGAGATGACATTCAAGAAGCTGTTTTGATATATACGGATCCGTCCACATAATTGAGTTGCCTAACTCGTAAAGCTTCGGCCTTCTTGATAATTTGTATAATTGTTCAAATTGCATGTTCACGCCTTGATTTTAACTTAATATGGCTAACATTTGCTTAACCTGCGAGGCGTCAACTGGCGCGGTTTGTGGCTTGCGAACGTAGTGAGCTGCACAAACCGTGACAGTAGCCGAGTCAGGTTGAAGCGAGTGTTAGAAGCTTCCTCTTCCTTATTGCCTATAAAAGTCTTCTTTTACTATATCCATATAAATATCATCATGCCTTTCATTATTATAATAGTGTGAGCTCCTTCTTACACCCATCACTTTAAACCCTACTTTCTTATAGCTCTTTTGTGCTCTCACATTATAATCATACGTCTTCAACATTATGTTCTCGAGCCCTAGTATTCTAAAGGCAAAATCTACAAGAAGTCTTAATGCTTCAGTCCCATACCCTTTGCCCCAATAGTCTTGATTCCCAATGAAGATTCCTACTTCTGCCGTTTTATGAATGTGATTGACACTCATTAGCCCAACATTGCCGATTAAAGTAGCAGTTTCTTTATCTATAATGCCATACACATGCTCTTTTGAAAGCCTAATCAAGGCTTCTTTCTCGGTTTCATAAGTAAGTACGCTTGTTCCTACAAGGAGGTATTTATAAACATCCTCACAGTTGAGCCATTCGAGATAGAGATTAGTGTCTTCGAGATCAATTGGAGAAAGGTAGCATTTGTCGCCAACAATTTTCTTGATATGCATAACACGCTCCAATATAGATTCTTAAGGTCCGGCGCCGGAGGCGTCCTTCTAACATTTGCTTAACCTGCGAGGCGTCAACTGGCGCGGTTTGTGGCTTGCGAACGTAGTGAGCTGCACAAACCGTGACAGTAGCCGAGTCGGGTTGAAGCGAGTGTTATGTTTCTTCTACTTTCCTTTCTTTGATCTATAAGTATTTTATATATTTAATTACTTTTTCCCTATCGATCAGTATAAATTACTTGGTCATATTTCATGCGCCGCATCATAGTATAATCCCCTATCAGTATCCCATTCCCATATATCCCTATTTCTTCATCAAATGCTACATTATACGTTCTAGAATTATATGTCTGTACATTTATTTGCACGACCATTTCAAGACCATTTATACAGTATACAAGCGCACCTACTTCTAGTTCTTTTACCGGAATCCACCCAAATGTTGTTTTTATAGGTTGATCCCCTCCAATAAGTAGGCTCTTACTAGTATTAGTTTTTATTAATATAAGACTCTTCTCGGTCCCTATATATATGCTTCTTACTTGTTTGCCTACTTTATTATTACTAAGTACGCATTCATCATTCGTTATTGATGAAATCCTTGTTTCTGTAGAATCTGCTTTCATAATCAATGTATCTTGTGCTACTCCACTACCATAATTGTTTGTACTTCCTAAGATAAGTCCTGTTGGCACTTCACACCCAAAAAGGATTAGGGATATTACTAATCCCCATAGTATTCTTATACTTTTCATAAGCAGTATTCCTTTAGTAGTAGAATTTGATATTCAGTTATTATTTCCTCTGCGCGAAGCGTCAACATAACATTAGCTTAACCTGCGAGGCATACATTGGCGCAGTTTGTGCCGGGCGCAGCCCGATAGCACAAACTGTGACAATAGCCGAGTCAGGTTGAAGCGAGTGTTAGAAAGCTCACTTTTACTTGTTCTGTATATTTTCGACTAATTGGATCTTTACTCCATTAGGATCAGTAATATAGATAAACTTAATCATTGGGCTTGGTTGATATGGTCCCTGTATCTCAATTATTCCTTTGCCCTTTATCCTTTCCATTTCTTTTTCTATAGATTCTACTTCAAATCCTAATGATATATCTCTTCCGTATTCTGGATTCATATTTCTATCATTCTTAATTAATTCCACTTTCGTTTCACCCTCACCTAAAAATACGATTTCAGTTCCTTTCGTAGGATTCATCATCCTATAAACCTTAAGGCCAACTACTTCCTTATAAAATTCTAAAGATTCCTGCATATTCTTGACATTGATTGTTACCCAACAAAACTTCATATTTATCCTCCACCACGATTATTCTACCGTATTACTACCCAATAGTATGATACCGTCAAAACGTAATGCGAAACAATTCTAATTCTGCTTTCGCAATTATGCCAAAGCGTATTGCTGCTTTACTTTAGGTACTTAAATATTGATATTATTCCTAGCCTTTCTAACATTAGCTTAACCTTTAAATCCGCGCCTGAGCGAAGCGAAGGATTGGCGTGGTTTGTGCTCTTCTTTTCTTGCACAAACCATGACAAAGGATTTATAAGGTTGAAGCATGTGTTAGGCAGTATATTTTTGCTTAATTAATTTAAATGATCCATTCTTTATTTTAACTTTATATATCTTTATATCCTTAATATCGCTTACTATACTTATGATTTTGTCCTCAAATATTTTTGGTGTTCTCAATCCAAAGATAATTTCTTCAATTTGAGATCGATTTATATGAATAGGATTTCTCTTAATATATTTACTTGGAACAATAATTCTTCTTTCTTCTTCATATTCCCAACATATATCTTTTGTTAAAAATACTTTCTTAAGATCATCGGATTCTTTTAAAATAATACTAAATGCTTCAGGTCTTTCACTAGTGTAATTTACCTTAACTGCGGGTACTAGGTTATTTGGATATTCAGGTAAATTAACATCTATTTGATTACGTGTTATATATAAATGCTCTGTATTATTATAGTTATAAGTCTTAAAGCCTATACATATACCATAATGATTTTGTGAGTAATGAGACCAAAGTAAAGTATTTAAGCAATTTTTAGCCAGACTAAATATTCGTAAAAGATCAGCATTTTCATTCTTCTCAATTACTTTATCTTTTAGTTTTGCTAGACCATGATTAGTTAATAAATATTGTATTTCAGACTCTGGTACTAAAATACTCCTTAAGTGTTTAATTATTTCAATATTAGTTACATTTTTGTAAAAAGAAAATAAACAATCAAACGGATCATTAAATTCTTTAGGACTAGAAAAATATATTTCACCTTTTGAAAGTAAGGTAGCTAATGCGGATCAATGTCTCCAGAAGCCAAGTCCCCAACCGCTCGATATTTATATAAACTCATGTTTTACCTGCCTAACATTAGCTTAACCTGTAAATCCGCGCCTGAGCGTTAGCTCAGGCTTGGCATGGTTTGTGCTTTTCTATCTTGCACAAACCATGACAAAGGATTTATAAGGTTGAAGCAGGTGTTAGATGAATGCTTCCCGATCTTATTTTCTCAATTTCACTTTACTAATGCATAATAAACAACATCTTCCCATCTATTGTTAACGAATACTTCTTTTTTAAATTGTGCTTCTTTCTTCATTCCTAATCTTTTTAACACCTTTATTGATCTTTTATTCTTACAATCAACATATGCTTCTATTTTATGTAACTTAAGCTCAATAAACATATATTCTATAATTCCATGCGCTGCTTCAGACATATACCCATTATGCCAATATTCTTTAAACATAAAATAGCCTAATATACCAATGCCGCCATATATATTGCTAATTTTTATATTGACACCTATCTCTCCAATTGGGATATTATCCGGCATTAAGCAAACTACAAAATGATAATACTTTCTATTTTCTTCTTTTTGATCATCAAGCCCCTCTTTTAGAATACTTCTCGTACCTTCAAGGCTTAGGTCATTCCAATGAATATACTTTGAAATATTTTTATCAATCCTAAAGCTATGCAACAGCTCTAGATCATTTTCACAATACTCTCTTAATTCCAATCTATTTGTAAATATTTTCATAGTAACCCTTAAAATGGCAGCTTTTACTTTTTTATTTTATATGCGCCGAAGGCGTCCATCTAACATTGGCTTAACCTGTAATTGCGGCCTGAGCGAAGCGAAGGATTGGCACAGTTCTTGCCGAGCGTAGCGACTGCAAGAACTGTGCCAAGAGCAATTATCAGGTTGAAGCAGGTGTTAGACGAATTATTAAAAGAACAAGTCCCAATTGTTTTTATACTGCTTAACTGCTCCATAATTTATTGCAGGTACTCTAGAAACTTTATTGTTTTTATATGAAGATCCAAAAAAATGATCTATATCATTCAATATTGTGTTCCCTTTAATAATATAGTATTCCTCTTCAAACCCTTTCTCATTCAATACTATAAAAATATAAATATCATCATCAATAATTCTTTCGCGTTTTATTGGAAAGCAATTCCTCTTTCTTAACGTCTTTACTTGCACATTATAGTGCTTATTGATCTTTTCATTATATACCATAATATCTATATACTTAGCATTCCCCAAAGTAATTGATGCTTGTAGCCCAAGCTTAAACAACTTCCCTGTCGTTAAAAACTCACCAGCCATTGCAGATACTTGTGAATCCATATTGTATGTACCTTTTCAAATAAAAATCATCTGTTTTGATTAAACTTCATGCCTTTAATACCATCTAATACTGCCAACTCTTCAATAAACATAGAAATATGATTACATATCTTTATTAACTCTTCTTTATTAGCAAGAGTAGTATTATCCTTAATGTACTGCTTTAGTCTATTACGGACTGAAGACGCCCAAATTGCACACCTTGAATAAATTACTCTTTCATTTCCTTCATCAAGCAAATCTAATACTAACCTTTCAAGTCTTAACATAATCACTTCATCATCGTTGTTAATTTCTGAAAAGATATCAGATTCATCTAGAGATTTGTATTTGTGATCAAGAATGCTTCGAATCGCCTCAATATCAGTCATTAACAGTCCCTTTATTCTTGCGCGCGTTAAGCGCGTCCGTCTAACATACGCTTAACCTGCGAGGCGTACATTAGCGCAGTTTGTGCCGGGCGAAGCCTGAAAGCACAAACTGTGACAATAGCCGAGTCAGGTTGAAGCGATTGTTAGCTGCCAGTACTTTACTTATCAACATCTACCTTAATGAATTATGCTATTTCTGTTCTTAACCCAATCTTCTCTCAAGATTGCATACAAACATGAATCTTTCCATACACCATTCTTATACTCAGTCTGTCGAAAGTATCCTTCTCTTCTAAACCCTAATTTCTTGAGCAACCCTATTGATGCTTTATTATTGTAATCAACTCCTGCTTGTATTCTGTTTCGCTTCATTACCTCAAACATAAAGCCTATTAGGGCATTTACTGCTTCATATCCATACCCAAGTCTTTGATACTCTGGCCGTATCGCATACCCTAGTGCACTTCTTTCATTGTTATAATCCCAATAGCTTATAGCTATATCTCCTATAACTTTACCTTCGAAAAGTATTACAAATACCGAATATCCATTATCCTTATCAAACTCGGTAATATTGCTCTTTAAATACTCACTAAGATCTTCAACAGAGTTTTGTTTCTTCGTATACCATGTGTAGACTTTTGGATCTGATCGATACTCGAATAGTTGTTCTAGATACACATCAGAGTATTCACGAATCAGCAATCTATTTGTTTTAATATCTTCAAACTGCATGATCTCAACTCTACTATTATTTCAAATTAAAAATGCCCAAGCGCCGAAGGCGTCCAGCTAACATTAGCTTAACCTTTAAATCCGCGCCTGAGCGTTAGCTCAGGCTTGGCGTGGTTTGTGCATTGTTGTTCCTGCACAAACCATGACAAAGGATTTATAAGGTTGAAGCAGGTGTTAGACGCTTTTCTTTTCTATAACTATAGTTACTTACCTTTTTACTCTGCTGCATAAACAACTCTTGACTTTTCATGAATAATGTACATACTTTGTAGGCATGAAGGACATATCCTTCGTTTGGAACCCAAGAAAGAATCTCATCAATCAAACCAAACATGATGGTGTTGATTTTGATGAAGCTAAAACCGTCTTCTATGATGAATACGCTCGAGTGATCTATGACCCGGATCATTCAGACGAAGAAGACCGTTTTATTATCTTGGGATTAAGTATCAAGCTCAGGCTTTTAGTCGTTTGCCATTGCTATCGTGAATCGGATTCTATTATCCGGTTAATTTCGGCAAGAAAAGCCACGGGAAAGGAGGAAGCCTCCTATGAAGAATACCGAAATGCGTGATAACTACGACTTTTCTAAATCGGTTAAGAATCCTTATCTCAATAGGCTCAAGAAGTCTATTACGATTAGGCTTGATGAAGATACAATTTCCTACTTTAAGGATTTGGCTAAAGAATCAGGCATACCCTATCAGACGTTGATCAACTACTTTCTATCTCAATGTGCTAAAGAGAAGAAGAAACCAGAAGTCATTTGGGGCTAGGCCGTAATATACTCAAAACATCTACTCTTAAGACTCAGGCTACATCAAATTCCTATGCGCGCGCGTTAAGCGCGTCCGTCTAACATTAGCTTAACCTTTAAATCCGCGCCTGAGCGCAGCGAAGGCTTGGCGTGGTTTGTGCATTGTTGTTCTTGCACAAACCATGACAAAGGATTTACAAGGTTGAAGCATGTGTTCGATGTCTTCCATGACTATCATTTTTCAAATACTCAACTAATGCCTCAGGAACCAATCGTAATCTTTTCTCTAGAAACTCTTCTTTCTTAACCCATAAGGCTGGCACTTCTTCTCCATTTGATTCAACAATTGTGTATTCTTTTTTCTCATAATACTTTACATCTTTGAAGTCTGCCGTATACAGAAATACTATCTCATGCCCATCTATTCCATCACATACAAATATATTCTCCCATATTTTCTCTAACCTAATATTAACAATCTCTGCCTTCATTTCTTCAAGTATTTCTCTTCGTAACGTATCAAGTGCATATTCTCCAAACTCAACAGTCCCACCAATCGGCCTAAAGAAGTAATCTTTCTTAACTGTATCATATGATTTCGAAACAAATATGAAATCCTCTTGCTGAAATAGCCCTAAAGCTTTTACTTTGATTTTTTCTTTTCCAGAAAACAATTGAATCTCCAAATAAGTAAATATTTTAGGATTAGTATTATTTGATTGTACACACCAAATAGTACTCTATAATGCTTAATAGATCGTAGAAACCTAATGATACTCTATACATTATTTACGCTGCGCCGCAGGCGTCCATCGAACATTCGTTTAACCTTTAAATCCGCGCCTGAGCGCTAGCTCAGGCTTGGCGTGGTTTGTGCACTGTTGTTCCTGCACAAACCATGACAAAGGATTTATAAGGTTGAAACGGTTGTTATGCGAATTTTTCTAACTTAATTCTTATATGTTTTTTATAGAGTTGAAAATCATTATCCAATGTAAATATTGACATATCATTATTTGTAGCAACGGAACATATTAAGTAATCTATATGAGATCCTTGTATCCCATGTTTTCTACATTCATTGAAGTATTCTGCGGCAAGCTCATAATCATTTGTATGTATTTTATGATCTTCGAATATTGATATTTTTTCTTTAAGTGCTTCAAATCGTTCTTTCGTTGGAATTCCCGATAGAATCTCTTGCCGTATTGGACCTATAAGAACAATAGTAAGATTACTTATTAGTTTAGATAGATGGCTTACAATCTTTTGTTCTTCCTCCGTTCTTTCCTTTTTTCTTAATGCAAGAGACCATACTGAAGTATCTACTAATACTCGTTTCATCGTGATCTCATTTTTTTATAATCATAAGAAGCCTCATATTCAATTGTACCAAAAATATCTATAAGCTCTTTCGCTTTTCTTCTTTTGATAAATTCATCGAGTGCAGCATTAACAGTGTCCTTTTTTGATTTATAACCGCCAATTTCAAGCGCTTTTGTGAGTAATCTATCATCTATAGCGAGGTTTGTAGCCATGATGTCCTCCATACCCTTATAGTTTACACATCTGTATGTGTAATGTCAAGGGCAATATAGCTAATTATATATTTCGCTAATATAACAACTTAGCTCGCGCGAATGCGCGAGTCCGCATAACATTGGCTTAACCTGTAATTGCGGCCTGAGCGAAGCGAAGGATTGGCGCAGTTCTTGCCGAGCGAAGCGACTGCAAGAACTGTGACAAAAGCAATTATCAGGTTGAAGCATTTGTTAGCCATTTCTTTTTACTATTTCCTTGCTATATAGAATGAAATGTTATCTCCTGTCCAAGCATCAGTCTTTGGAAGCACGTTATTATAACTTTCAATACTTTTATAACGACTGTCTTTTAGTGATGGAACGATATCTTCATAATCATAATATATGCTCCAGAAATGATATGTCTTTACAGCCTCATCTTCCGTAATGACAATATGCTGGTTTAGCAATACTTTATCATCTTTATAATTATAGCCATTATTCATGACAATATATGGCTTATCACTCCAAAAGCCTTTTTTACTTATATCCCATGATTGTTTTAGTACTTTATCTTCTATGTTGTTGCTATTCACTACATCAAATATAAAGACTCCGCCATCTCTTAGTGATCTATATACATTTTCTATTACTACTTTACGTTCATGAACATTAAGAACACAAAAATCAAGGTAGATCAGTATAACTAGATCAAAAGCCTCTTTGAAATCGATATCCAAGTAGTTCTTACAGTAATAGCTAATATTTGTCTTGTTCAGCAATGTAGCTTTTTTCGCATACGCTATAGAGTTGCTTGAAAAGTCTACACCAGAAACTTTATGGCCATGGCTTGCGAACTTTTCTGCATAAAGTCCGGGACCACATCCAAGATCAAGAATATCCATTTTTTCTTTATTTGTATGTTGCTCAATCCAATCTATTACAAGGTTGATTTTATCATTACTTCTACTCGCCATATCATTATTTGGATTGAGATGACATTCAAGAAGCTGTTTTGATATATACGGATCCGTCCACATAATTGAGTTGCCTAACTCGTAAAGCTTCGGCCTTCTTGATAATTTGTATAATTGTTCAAATTGCATGTTCACGCCTTGATTTTAACTTAATATGGCTAACATTGGCTTAACCTGTAAAAACAGGCGCGTACTCGCGCTTGGCGCGGTTTGTGCGTGAAGAGCGAAGCCACGAAGTGGCGCGCGATCGCACAAACCGTGACAAAGTTTTTATCAGGTTGAAGCATGTGTTAGATTTCTTTTCAGTTCTTAAATGATCCAACTCAAATTATCTTTAAAATACTTCCCTACCTTTTCTACTTCACTCATTACTTTTACAATTTTATTTTGATCTAGATACCAATTATCTCTACTTATTCCTCTATCATCCACAATTGGACAAATAATGTATTCTATATCATTCATAAACCATGTCTGATATGTTAATAAGGCTCTTCTAGCATGAAATGCTTTACATACTAACAATGCTTTCTTTATTAGTATTCCCTTATCTTCAATTATTCTTTTCGAATAAAGTGCATTCTCATATGTATTAGTCGCTTTATCTTCTTTAAGTACAACCTCTTCTGGAATACTCATTTTCTTTGCTATTTCAAAAAAATAGTCCCATTCTGTTTCATAGTTTACTAATGCTTTATTCTTTCCCCCAGATGGAAGTAACAATGATGAATACCCATCAAAAAATAATGAACACGCTCTTTCCATTAGTTGTGGTTTGCTGCCACCAGGAATAAGTATTATATCTGCTTTCTGAGGTTGATCTTCAAGAAATATGAAGTCGGTAATTGCTTTATACGATTTGTCCATCATAGAACCCGTTTACTCAAATAGCAGCCTATATTGTTTTCTTCCTGCGCGGGAGCGTCAATCTAACATTAGCTTAACCTTTAAATCCGCGCCTGAGCTACTGCGAAGGCTTGGCGTGGTTTGTGCATGGGATTTCTGCACAAACCATGACAAAGGATTTATAAGGTTGAAGCTTTTGTTAGAATCGCCAACTTTAGCGCTACCAACCGCCACAAAGATATAATCACATTACGTAATCTTGGCGAGCCTCTTCGCCAACTCTGAATGCGAAAAAAGTCGCTCTTCTGCCGCTCCTCTTCGCGCGCTATTTTACTTTTTCCCTTTGCGGCCTCTTCGCTTCGCTGTGGGCAGCTCTCTGCGAATCACTGGTTTCATTCCCAGAGAGAAATCTTCTGCGGTGGGACCGATGAACTGCCTACAGCGAAGCTCTTAGCCGCCACTTTCCAAGAAGCCCAATGCGCGCTTCTTGGAGCGGCATCTCAAGACTTTTTTCCGTCCAGTAATGTAAAAATGATCTTTCTTATGATAATCATGCAATTCTGCTTAGTATTCTGCAACAAGATCATGCAAGGCTCTAGTCAATAGAATGAGGTCGTTCTAACATTAGCTTAACCTTTAAATCCGCGCCTGAGCAAAGCGAAGGCTTGGCGTGGTTTGTGCTCTTTTTTCTTGCACAAACCATGACAAAGGATTTATAAGGTTGAAGCAGTTGTTAGATGAATGCTTCCCAATCTCATTTTCTCAATTTCACTTTACTAATGCATAATAAACAACATCTTCCCATCTATTGTTAACGAATACTTCTTTTTTAAATTGTGCTTCTTTCTTCATTCCTAATCTTTTTAACACCTTTATTGATCTTTTATTCTTATAATCAACATATGCCTCTATTTTATGTAACTTAAGCTCAATAAACATATATTCTATAATTCCATGCGCTGCTTCAGACATATACCCATTATGCCAATATTCTTTAAACATAAAATAGCCTAATATACCAATGCCGCCATATATATTGCTAATTTTTATATTGACACCTATCTCTCCAATTGGGATATTATCCGGCATTAAGCAAACTACAAAATGATAATACTTTCTATTTTCTTCTTTTTGATCATCAAGCCCCTCTTTTAGAATACTTCTCGTACCTTCAAGGCTTAGGTCATTCCAATGAATATACTTTGAAATATTTTTATCAATCCTAAAGTTATGCAACAGCTCTAGATCATTTTCACAATACTCTCTTAATTCCAATCTATTTGTAAATATTTTCATAGTAACCCTTAAAATGGCAGCTTTTACTTTTTTATTTTATATGCGCCGAAGGCGTCCATCTAACATTTGCTTAACCTTTAAATCCGTGCCTGAACAAAGTGAAGGCTTGGCGTGGTTTGTGCATTTTTGTTCCTGCACAAACCATGCCAAAGGATTTATAAGGTTGAAGCATGTGTTCTACGCATTTTTATTTTTAAAGCCTTCTAGGACATAACCAATCAGTAAAGTGATTCCAGATGCAACTAACCCTACCACTAGTGAAACAAGAATTACTAAACCTATTTGTTCTCCATTATTTGAAGCAAAAGCTAAAAAGAAAACTAATGTACTAATAATACCAATCAAAATCGATAATCTCCTAAAACCTTCCTTGATATTCATTTCTCCCCCTTAAAAAATATTTAACTCTAAACCTTACCACACAATATATATCTTCTTGCTATTGTAAGTTCTTAAATCTAATCACAATATTGATATATTTGACTTATTTCTTTTTCAAATCAATATTTGAAGTACGGATTATTTCCATAAGTGCTTTCTGATAAGCATTATATTCTGCTTCGAATATTTCCCATGGAGGATTTTCGTCCCATTTCAACTTTTCGCGATTTTGCAATATTTTTAAAGCAGCTGCTGCATCTTTTGAAACTAGATATTCAGCTATAATGGTATTTTTCTTAATATTCCAATATGCATTATTGTATTTCCCCTGAAGTTCATTAAATTTATCTATCTGTATTGTTGATCTATGCTCATAGTCTTCTTTTTCAATTTCACAATACTGTAGAAGATCATATAATGAGTCAATAATGTCTTTATATGCAATTTCTTTTCTTTCCCACCATTTTTCTTTGTAGTGTTTTTTTAATGCCCAATGCGATGCTAGATATGCAGCTAAAAAGGGAGAAACAATAGAACTTGCGAGTTTGAAATTGTCAACTGTAAAAATACTTCCCATAAAATCCCTCATTTACTCTAATCATCTATGATTAGGTATATATATTCTTCCCGCCCGGAGGGTCCGTAGAACATTAGCTTAACCTGTAAATCCGCGCCTGAGCTACTGCGAAGGCTTGGCATGGTTCTTGCGCGATCTTTTCGCTAGAACCATGCCAAAGGATTTATAAGGTTGAAGCAGGTGTTAGGCAAAATTATCCTATGCCCTTATTCAATACGCAATATATTCCCATTTCGAGTTAGGAAAATCAAAAATCCAATTACCCTTCTCTAATGTTGTTACACCAATTATAAACTCAATAGCTTTCCCAATGAGGAATCTGTAAGGCCAAAGATTTAGAATAGCTCCCTTATGATCAGGAATCTTATAATCTCCTACAATAAGATTCTTTATTGTCACTAAATCACACGAAAAACCTGCTCCTGTCCAATCTTTTGCTGTATCTTTTCCTGCATATTCAAAAAACTCAGGATACTTTTTGAATAGTGTTTTGCTCACTATTGTTCCGCTTGCACCTGTATCTAATAGCCCCCATAACGAAATGCCATTTAGTACTATGGGAAGGCAATACATTTTACGATTACCTTTATACATTTCTTGTGAGCATATTTTTTCTGAATCAAAGCATACAATACCATTTTTTATATCAAGGAATACTTTATACTCTGATAAAATATCCATTCCCAATATCCCATGGGCATTAAGCGACATATCAATTTGCATTGGTACATTTTGCTTTACTATATCGCCTATAGATAAAATCGGAACAGTAGAATTTCTCATAGTTCTGCTTTTGCCAAAGAAACCGTGAGATTTTATATCCCCAACTATTTTTGTATTCAATGGTACACTTTTTTCAGTAATTTGTGATGATGTTGCACCAGTATCCAAAAGCAATTCTCCTATATTTGAAGCAATAAAAACGCTATTATTGTCTTCTCCTTTTCTGACTACGTTTACTGGTTTCATTCTATTCTCGCTACTTATGCACTCTATAAATACAAGGCACATTTTTTTTGACCTTGGTACTTATACGATTTCAACTTTGCCCCGGGCGCCGAAGGCGTCTGCCTAACATTAGCTTAACCTTTAAATCCGCGCCTGAGCAAAGCGAAGGCTTGTCATGGTTTGTGCAAGGGAGTTCTTGCACAAACCATGACAAAGGATTTACAAGGTTGAAGCATTTGTTAGATTTCTTTTCCATTATATGTATCTTTAATAAATCCCACTGATTGATTCATTATTTTTTGAAGAGTCTCTCCTAATGCATCGATTACTTCATTAAACATAAATACTAGTTGAATTGAAGCAGTATAGTCCATACTACATAAATACTGATGAAAAACTTGATAGTTTTTTTCTCTATGTGCTCCTATGTTGACTCTTACACTAAATAAGTCTTTTTCATATCTCCTTTTTAAATCAGAAAGCATTTTTCTTTTTTCATATAGTTCAGCTATATATTGATTAGCATTTATTTTTTTCATTTCTTCAACAAACCTGATATTAGTTAAATCGTCTAAATTTTTGGCAATTTCATATAGTTGAGTATAAACCATTCTAGTTATAGCTATCTTTTGCATATTATCTTTTGACATACACATTAACTCTAAATATATTTTCAGATCAAGCGATGCTAATAATACGAATCCAATTACATTCCATATTTTGATTATACTTGACCATTCATTAACATGTTCCTCTTTTTTAACCTGAAATTCTGCATGCGCAACAGTCTCAAGCACGATATCTGCCATTTTAATTATTAGATCTTTTGATTGTGAAAACCTATCCAATAATTCTGGCATATTAACTTTAAGTAGGCGCTCGAACTCATATTTGCTAATCGGGTTCAATTTTAAGCTAGAAATGTCACTCAACATATGTTCTTCTCCTCTGCGCGAAGCGTCAATCTAACATTTGCTTAACCTTTAAATCCGCGCCTGAGCGCTAGCTCAGGCTTGGCGTGGTTTGTGCATTGTTGTTCTTGCACAAACCATGCCAAAGGATTTACAAGGTTGAAGCTTTTGTTAGAATCGCCAGCTTTAGCGCTATTAACCGCCACAAAGATATAATCACATTATGTAATCGTGGCGAGCCTCTTCGCCAACTCGGAATGCGAAAAAAGTCGCTCTTCTGCCGCTCCTCTTCGCGCGCTATTTTACTTTTTCCCTTTGCGGCCTCTTCGCTTCGCTGTGGGCAGCTCTCTGCGAATCACTGGTTTTTATTCCCAGCAATAAGGCTTCTGCGGTGGGACCGATGAACTGCCTACAGCGAAGCTCTTAGCCGCCACTTACCAAGAAGCCCAATGCGCGTTTCTTGGAGCGGCATCTCTAGACTTTTTTCCGTCCAGTAATGTAAAAATAATCTTTCTTATGATGACCGTGCAATTTCGTTTAGTATTCTACAACAAGATCGTGCAAGGCTCTGGTCAATAGAATGAGGCCGTTCTAACATTAGCTTAACCTTTAAATCCGCGCCTGAGCGCTAGTGAAGGCTTGGCGTGGTTTGTGCATTGTTGTTCCTGCACAAACCATGACAAAGGATTTATAAGGTTGAAGCAGTTGTTAGAATCGCCAACTTTAGCGCTACTAACTGCCACTAAGATAACATCACAATATTGAATCTTGGCGAGCCTCTTCGCCAACTCTGAATGCGAAAAAAGTCGCTCTTCTGCCGCTCCTCTTCGCGCGCTATTACTTATTTGATCTTTGCGGCCTCTTCGTTTCGCTGTGGGCAGCTCTCTGCGAATCACTGATCTTTATTCACAGCAATAAGGCTTCTGCGGTGGGACCGATGAACTGCCTACAGCGAAGCTCTTAGCCGCCACTTTCCAAGAAGCCCAATGCGCGCTTCTTGGAGCGGCATCTCAAGACTTTTTTCCGTCCAGTAATGTAAAAATGATCTTTCTTATGATGGCCATGCAATGTTGCTTAGTATTCTGCAACAAGATTATGCAAGGCTCTAGTCAATAGAATGAGGTCGTTCTAACATTTATTGGACAGTTCAATAAAGAGAAGAGGTTTAATTGAAGACTGAACCACATAAGAGCGAGGATAAATGGAGATGAATTGTTAAGTATTTTTGGGGCATACAAATATAAATTACCATATACAACTAGTAAGGATTTTCGACAGGGACGCTGTAAATTTTTGACAAACTAGAGGCCGTCGGCGGGGCTGCGGACGCCGTTGGGGCCTCGGTTCAGAACATGTGTGTAGATCATTGTCGTCTTTACGTCGCTGTGGCCGAGAAGCTCTTGCACCGTGCGAATATCGTAACCATTTTCAAGCAGGTGCGTGGCGAAGGAATGCCGGAACGTGTGGCAGCTCGCGCGCTTTGCGATGCCTGATTTGATAACCGCCTCATGAACCGCTGTTTGAAGGATGCTCGGGTCCATGTGATGGCGGCCTTGATTGCCGGTGCGGGGATCCTTCCATCGCCGCTCCTGCGGGAATATCCACTGCCATGCCCATTCGGATGCGGCGTTGGGATATTTTTTCCCGAGAGCCTCCGGAACGGGAACGCGGCCCCAGCCTTCGGCGAGGTCTTTGTTGTGAATGGCTTTTACGGCGATGAGGTGTTCCTGCAGCGAGGTCTTTAGCGTCCCGGGAAGCATGGTGCGCCGATCCTTGCCGCCTTTTCCGTTGCGCACAATGATTTCGTTCTGCGCAAAGTCGATATCCTGTACGCGAAGGTCGAGGCACTCCATGAGCCGAAGGCCTGTGCCATACATGAGCGATGCGATGAGCCATTTATCGCTCGAAAGCGCCGAAAGAACTGCGCGGACTTCCTGACGGCTCATGACGACCGGGAGCCGCTTCGGCTTTTTAGCGCGGATAACCTCGCCGACGTCGCCGACGGGGTTGTTCATTATGTTGCGAAAGAAGAATAGCAGCGCCGCAAGGGCTTGGTTCTGCGTCGACGCGCTGACGTTTTCGCAGGCAGCCAGGTGGCTGAGAAAAGCGTTTATATCGGGGCCGCCCATCGCGGCGGGGTTTTTTCCTTTATTGGCGGCGATGAACCGCGCCAGCCATTTCGAGTAGGATTCCTTCGTCCTATCGCTGTAATGCCGAGCGCACAGGGCAGTCAGGTAGCGCCGCATGTATGGAGAGCTTTGATCGGGCGCCGCGGGCTTATAGGGCTCAAGAGGCTGCGAATCGTCCTCAAAGAAGTCCGCGGGACCCAGCTTCCTGGGAGGCTGCATCAAGGCGGGCGGCTTGCCTCCAGCCGGCATCAGCGCATCGATCTGCGAAGAGATATGGTGTCCAGAGTCGTCCAGCGCCGCGCGCGCCAAGTCGAGGGAGGCTTTCGTTTTGGGGAAGAGCCACAGCTTCCGATCGGGATCCCATCGATGCCAGGGAATCCGCTTGAAGGCTGCGACGATGTCTTCGTCATATTCCATCGATATGGCGAACCACAGGTCTCCATCTGCCGACACGGACACATTCATAGGTCAATCTCCTCAGCGAGGTCCTGCAGGGGAAGGACAAGGATATGACTATTACGCGAGGAATGCGCGCGTCGGCTTCAGCGGGGAGTATGGCGGTGCGCGGCTCCTTTCTTCGCCGAAACAGAATAAAAGGGCCGGATCGTACCTTTTGTGATCATTCTGAACGCAGTGTTTATCATACCCTCATTGATGGGGAAGTCAATTGCGAATTGGATTAGCTATAGCGGCCATCGCGACGGCGGCGCTTCAGGCCAGCATTGCGCGAATGACGGCTTCGATCGCGGGGGCGTCGAGGACGATGGGCACGGGATAGGGCGTGCCGTGAGCCTCCTTGAGCGCGGCGGCGGCGATGGCGGGGATGTCGCCCGCGGCGAGGAATGTCGCCTTTGCGGGGATGCCGATGTCCGCGGCGAGCGAGCGGACCGCGTCGACGAAGGCTTGAGCGGCCGAGGCGCGGTCGCGAAGGCCGGCGGCGGCGGCCAGGTCGGCGAGGCGTTCGGGGCAGGCCTCGCGGTAGAGGTCGAGGAAATACGGCAGGGCGATGGCGTTCGCGAGGCCGTGCGGCACGTGGTAGCGTTCGCCGAAGCGATGCGCGACCGCGTGGACGTAGCCGACGAATCCGCGGGTGAAGGCGCGCCCGGCTAGGTGTGAGGCCCTGAGCATGGCTTCGCGGGCCTCGATCTTGCCGCCGTCGGCACAGGCGGCGCGCAGGTTGGAGAAGATGAGCCGCACCGCCTCGATCGCCTGGACGTCGACGTCGGAGTAATGGAGGGTGTTCGTATACGCTTCGACGGCGTGCGTGAGGGCGTCCATGCCGGTGGCGGCGGTCATGGCGGGCGGCAGGCCTGTGGTGATGAGGGGATCGAGGATCGCGGTGTTGGGGGGCAGCCGCGGGTCGAGGATGGTCTGCTTGCGGTGGCGCGCCGCGTCGGTGATGACGGCGGCGGCCGTAGCCTCGCTGCCGGTGCCCGCCGTGGAGGGGACGCAGATGAAGGGGAGCCCGCCGTTGCGGAAGGGAAGCAGGCCGACGAATTTGGCGACGCTCTTGCGATGCGTGGCGCCCATGCGGATGAGCTTGGCAGCGTCGATCACGGAGCCGCCGCCTAGGGCGATCACCGCGTCGCAGGCGTTCGCTCGCAGGGCCGCGAGGCCCTGCGAGCAGATTTCGTAGGTGGGATCGGGAAGGATTTGGTCAAATACGGCAAAGGGAATGCCAGCTCCGGAGAGTATCTCGGCCACGCGTGCGGCGACCCCGGTTTTTACGAGGACGGCGTCGGTGACGATGAGGGGCTTTTTGGCGCCGAGCACTTCGAGCTCGGAGGGGATTAGCTTGAGGCTGCCCGCGCCCGTCAGCAGGGTCGGGACTTTCTGCGGCAGGATGGTGAGCGCCCGGGCTGCGATATTGAACCAGATCCGCTTTCCTGCATGCTTCATTGTCCCTCCTAAGGCGGCGGAGCCTGGCTGGGTACGCCGTCCCGACAGGCTTCGCCCCGGTCCGCTAGCGTTTCAGGCAGCGGAGAAAGCCACCCTTGTCGATATAGTTGCTCTCTCGAGCCAATATCCCGTCGCGGTAGTAGCGCACGTAAGGAATTTCATAGTTTCCGAAGGAGTCTTCCTTGAAGGCGCGAAACTCGTCGAAGAAGGCCTCGCGGTCGTATTCGATCCAATAAACGTCGACGCCTTCTTCCTCGGCGATGGATCCCAGGTAGGACTTCATCCAAAGCCATTGCGGGCACCAGCTCTGCGTGAGAACGACCGCGACGCATGGCGCGGAACCGCGCAGCGCGGAGGGGAACTCCCCGTCGCGCATCGCCGTCCTGCAGTCATCCTCGCTAAGCTTCCGTTTCATGGCTGAATGATACCTGTTGGCGGAGGGCGGCGCAAGCGTTCGTTTTCGCCGCGGGCGGGGCTTTGGGATGGTCGACGGGCGGCGGGAGACCGCGCCCTGATGCGGGGGCGCTAGACGGTGATGTGCACCCAGCGTCCTCTCCGGTACCGGATGGCGATGAGGAAGAAGCGCGCGATGACGTCCGTCATGAGGGCGAGCCAGGCGCCGAAGAGCCCGAGCGAGAAGAACTTGATGAGGATGACGGCCAGGAAGGGCCTGATGCCGAGCGTGCCGATCGCCATGGACAGGGCCGGATAGAGGGAGTCGCCGGCGCCGCGGAGCGCGCCCGAGTAGATCTGGAAGGAGGACGAGAAGGGCTGGTTGATCGCGGCGAGGATCATCACGCTCGCCCCGAGTTCGATGATGATCGCTTCCTGGGTGAAGGAGCCGATCAGCTGGCGGCGGAATACGAACATGACGAGGCCCATCAGCGTCGAGATGAGGGCGCCCACGCGCTGGCAGGCGGCGGATGCGGTCTTGGCCCCATGGGGGTCGCCGCGGCCGAGAGCCTGGCCGGTGAGGCTGGTGGCGGCGATGCCGAAGGCTTGGCCGTTCACGAAGGATAGGTTGAGGATCGTGAGCACGATCTGGTGCGCGGCAAACACGTCGGTGCCGAGCGCGGTCACGGAGAGCGTGTAGAGCAGGAGCCCGAGGCGGAGGGCCACTTGTTCGCCCGCCGAGGGGAGGCCGATCCGGAATATCCGCTTGAGCATCGCGAAATCCGGCTTGACGTTGGCGCGGCTGAAGTGGAGCTCGATGAATTCGGAGGCCGCCTTGCCCGGCTTGCGGAATGGCCTGCCGAGGATGGCCCAGAAGGCCATGGCGCACCCGACGGTATTGCCGATGACGGTGGCGATGGCGGCGCCGGCGACTCCGAGGCGCGGGAAACCGAACTTGCCGTAGATGAGGAGATAGTTGAAGAAGATGTTCACGAGGTTGGCGGTGAGGTTGTAGCGCATGGAGAGCTTGGTGTCGCCGACGCCCCGCAGGAGGGCCGAGATGGAGATCGGCAGGACGGTTGGAATGAAGCCGAGCATCAGTATCTGGAAATAGATGGTGCCCGCCTCGACGGTGTCGGGGCCGGCGCCCATGAACTTGACCATCGGCCGGGCGAAGATGACGCCGGGGATAGTGAGGAGAAAGCCCAGGAGGAGGGTGAGGAGGATCGACTGGGTGGTGACGATGCCCGCTTCTTCCTTGTTTTTCTGGCCCTTGAAGCGGGCGACGAGGGCGGTGGTGCCGACGTTGAGGGCGACGAAGGTGGCGAGCATGATCAGGCGGGGCTGGTTGGTGAGTCCGACCGCCGAGATGGCGTAGGCGCCGAGCTGGCCCACCATGATCGTGTCCGCGAGGGCGGTGGCCGAGGTGAGGACGAGTTCGACGACGGCGGGCGCGGCGATGACCAGGACGTTGCGATACAGGGGGCTGAGCTTCATGTGCTTCCACTATACCGAGATAGGCCGGCGATGCTCAAGAAAGCTGGACGGAGGCTGCGGTAAAAAATACAAAAAAAGTGGAGGGGCAAAGGAGTGGGCGCGGCCGGCAGGCCGCGCCCACTCCTTTGCCGCGAGGTCGGAGGAACAGGGCCGTGGTGCGCGGGGGACAGCGCGCCACGGCCCGCCGCGGCGCCTACAGGTGCTGGCGGACGACCTCGAGGACCTCGGGGAGGTCGATGCCGATGGCCGCGAGGTGTTCGGGAGTCGGCACGCCGTCGTTCGTCCAGCCGCGGCGCTTGAAGACGGCATCCACGAGGCTTTCGTACTGAGCCTCGCGGTATTCGCGCGTGGCCGCCACCTTGGCCTCCAGCGTCATCGATGCCGGATCGAGCCCGGCCTTCTCGCGGAGCTGCTTGTCGTAGCGCTCCTGGCGGGAGAGGTATTCCTTTTCGGTGACGGGGCCCATGGCGCGGTAGGGCGGATAGTCGTCGACGCGCTTGCCGTGACCGCAGCGCAGGTTGAAGACGCGCTGGAAGTTGTAGACCCGTTCCGACTGGACGATGAGCTCGGGCCAGGAGAGGGTCTCGCCGGTGATGGCCGTGTAGAGCTGGCGATAGTTGTCCACGTGCTCGGGCACCTTGTTGGGCTCGGACCAGCGGGCGTTGTCGGAGGGCTCGATGTCGTTCCAGGGCAGCTTGCAGATGCCCTGGAGCCCGAACCAGGTGCGGAACATCGGGAAGTAGTGCAGCGCCTCGGCCTTGTCCTCGAAGGTGGGGATGCGGTTGTTCACCATGTCCATGAAGATGAGCCAGGCTTCGTCGTGCTGGGGGCCCTTGTTGGTGAGGTAGTAGCCGCCCTGCTGCGCGAGGGATTCCTTGGAGATGTACTCGCTCTGCTCGAGGCCCTTGCCGTGGAGGGCGATGTCCTTCATCAGCCGGGGATCGGCGCCGTACTGCTGGACGAAGTAGTCGGCCAGGAACCGCACGCCGCGGCCGACGAGCATGCCGAAGCCGCGCCCTTCCGCCATCTGGTGCATGAGCTCGCAGACGGATCTCCAGTTGCCCCAGCCGAGGTCGATGCCGCCGGTGCGGGCGTCGTTGAGGATGCCGTACTCCCAGCACTCCATGAGGAAGCTGGAGATGGTGCCGACGCTGATCGTGTCGATGCCGTAGGTGTCGCAATAGAAGTTGATCTCGAGTACGCCCTCGGGATCCCAGACGGCGAGGTTGGAGCCGCAGCCGGCGGCGGTCTCGTACTCGGGGCCGTCCACGCAGACTTTCTGGCCGGCGTAGGGGCCGGTCTTGAGCTCGAACTTGTCCACGGCGTGGGCGCAGGCGAGGGTGCAGCCGTACCAGCAGCCGTCGGGGAGGCCCTGGGAGAAGAGTTTTTCCCAGACCCAGGACGCGAGCTCGGGGCCGCGCGGATCCTGGCCGTAGCGGTGGTTCTGCACGGGCAGGAGGTCGTAGTCGTTCATGACCTCCATGAGGTGGGCGGTGCCGATGCGGCGCATCTTGCACTGCTTGTCGTCCTCCTTGACGATCTCGCGGTGGAGCTTGAGGCCGAGACGTTGGACGGCCGCCGGGTCGGCGGCGCCGTTGGAGTCCTGCGCGAGCGAGGAGAAGCGGCAGACGAGGGCTTTGATCTTCTTGTCGCGGAAGACCGTGCCGATGCCGCCGCGGCCGGCCTGTTTGACGCGGCAGCCTTTGCGCCTGCGATCGTAGAGGCTGAAGTTGAGGAGGCCGAGTACGGTGTGCTCGGCGCCCCGCCCCGCCGACACGACGGAGACGGCGGCGAGGTCGGCCTCGTCCTGCGTCGCGGCGAAGGCGTGGGTGAGCTTTTCGGCGAGGATGTGGGTGTCCGACTCGAGGCCTTCGGGCGATTCGTAGAGTTCGATGGTGCCGGCGTCGCCGTCGATGAAGACGATGACGTCGCGGTCGGCCTTGCCAGTCAGCTCGAGGGCGTCGAAGCCGGAGAATTTGAGGAAGGGGCCGAAGTATCCGCCCACGTTCGAGTCGATGGGGATGCCTGTCATGGGCGAGAGGCTGACGACGAGGCTCTTCCCCGATCCGGGATAGTTGGTGTTGCCGCAGACCGGGCCCATGGCGATGACGATTTCGTTTTCGGGGTCGTCCCACTTGGTGGAAGGTTTCGTTCCGTCCCAGAGGAGTCTGAGGCCGAAGCCCTTGCCTCCGACGAAGCGTTTCTTCATTTCGGCGCTGACGGGCTTCTCCAGGAAGCCGGGCGTCGTCGATCCCTCGGCCGAGGCCGCGGCCGATATGCCGGGACAGCCGCCCGAAGCTGCCCCGACATCCAGGGCGAGGGTGCGATTGTTGTAGCCGCGCTTGAGCGGGCGTTTTTCGAAATCCCATCGGGCGATCCGCTTGAGGTCGTTCATGGTCAGGGTCATTCGGCCGCCTCCTTGGCGAGGATTTCGAGGGCTCCCTTGGGGCAGGCCCGGGCGCAGGCGCCGCAGGCGATGCACTTGAAAGTCGTCGGGTAGCCGGGGAACCAGCGCATGGCGCCGATGGGACAGACCGCGACGCAGGCCAAGCAGCCCACGCAGCGTTTTTTGTCGATGACGATGGCGCCCGCCTTGTTTCGGGAAATCGCCCGGGTGGGGCATTCGCGGACGCAGGCCATGCACTCTTGGTCGCAAGCCACAAGATGGAAGGCGCCACCGGCGGCTTCGTTGACTTGGATGCAGGACTTAGCGGGGTTGTCTTCCTTGAAATAGAGCTTTGAGCAGACAGAGGCGCAGGTCATGCACCCGACGCACTTGGCGTCGTTCGTCGCAAGGTATTTGATCACGGGGGAGGCTCCTCCTTGTACCGCCAAGGCTTGGGGGCAGTCGAACGCCATTATAGTACGGATCCGGGTAGTGGGCAACGAAAGACGTCGGGCAATCTGGCGGCGGACGGGAATGGCTGAGCCAGGCGAGATCGGCCGAAAAAGCCCCGGGGCGACGGCCGCTCGGCCGAATGCCCCGGGGAATGTTCAGTATCGTTTATTTTTTGATGGAAGCGGCGGCGTTCGCGCCCGCGATGCGCCCGAAGACGGTGATGTCGGCCATGGCGTTGCCGCCCAGGCGGTTGCCGCCGTGGACGCCGCCGGTGACCTCGCCCGCGGCCCAGAGGCCGGCGATGGGCTTGCCCGCGGCGGAGATGACGCGCGCCGAGGTGTCGATCTTTACGCCGCCCATGGTGTGGTGGACGGCCGGCGTGATCTCGATGCTGTAGAAGGGGCCGGTCGCGAGGGCGCGCGGCATGTCGGCGCGCTTGAAGTCGGGGTCGGCCTTGGCGGCCACGGCCGCGTTGTAGCGGGCCAGGGTCGCCGCGAGGGCGTCGGCGGGGACGCCGATCTTGGCGGCGAGCGCGGCGGGCGTGGCGCCTTCGGCGACGATGCCCATCCTGACGTAATCCTCGATAGCCTTGAGGCTCTTGCGGACGGACTGGTCAAAGACGAGGAAGGCGGTCTTGCCCTTCTGGGCGAGGACGGCGGCGGAGACCACGTCGCGGGTCTCGAGCTCGTTGATGAAGCGCTTTCCTTCGTGGCCGACTAGGATGGCGCCGTTGCCGCGGACGGCTTCGGTGATCATTTCCTTGCCGGGGGCGTAAGTCGGGTGGGTCTGGATTTCCTTCATGTCGACGAGGGCGGCGCCGATCTTCTCGGCCATGACGATGCCGTCGCCCGTTGCGCCCGAGTGGTTGGTCGTGGCGAAGCCGCGGAGCGAGGGCTGATAGGAGGCGACCATCTCGTTGTTGGCGGCGAAGCCGCCGGCGGTGAGGATGACCGCCTTGGCGGAGACTTTGTAGTCCTTGCCGCCGATGGCGACGCGGACGCCGGATGCCGCGCCGGCTTTGTCGAGGAGTATCTCCTGGACCTTGGCGCCCGTGAAGATGGCGATGCCGGTTTGTTTGTCAGCGGCGCCTTTCAGGGTCTTCACCACCTCGGGGCCGACGGGGGCGCCGCCGACCGGCCGATGGGCGCGGTTGACCGAGGCGCCAGCGAGCCTGCCGACGTCCGAGAGGTCGGCGCCGAGGGACTCGAGCCAGGCGACCGTCGCCGCGCCCTGCTCCGCGAGGGTGCGCACGAGGGAGGGGTCGTTCTTGTTGTAGCCGCCCTTCATGGTGTCCTGGAAGAAGAGCTCGACGCTGTCCTTGATGCCCGCGGCGGCCTGCTCCTTGGTGCCCGCGGCGTTGAGGCCGCCGGTGGCGCGGAGGGTGTTGCCGCCCACGATGCCCATCTTCTCGAAGACCGCGACGGAAACGCCCGCCGCGGCGGCAGCGTTGGCCGCGGAGAGACCGGCGCCGCCCGCGCCGATGATCACGACGTCGTATGACTTCGCCGGCGCCTTGGCCGAGGCGGCGGCCGCGCCCGCCACCGGCGCGCCCTTGAAGCCGGCCTGGTTCAACGCGTTCTTTATGGCCTCGAGAATGCCGCCCGAGGATTCGGAGGCGCCGGCCACGACATCGACATTGGCGCTGTTCGCCTTCATGACGCGCTCCGATAGCTCCTTGAAAGCCGCGTCGCCGATGCCGGCGGTCTCGCCGCTCTGCAGCAGCTCTATCTTGAGCACTTTCGTCGCGCTCACCGTGACCGCGACCTTGATGTCGCCGCCGTGGCCTTTGCCGATGCCGATATAGGTGCCCGCGGTGAAGACGGGCGTCGTGGCGCAGGCTACAAGCGACAGCGCCGCCAAGAGGCCCAGAAGGGCCGACCAGAGAGTTCTTTTGGTCATCCAATACTCCTGAAAATTGGGGTTGAATATATAGATAACAAATTATCCATTTTGTGTCTAGCCCCGCTCCCCCCGGTGCGGGACCAGAGGGGCGCGAAGCTCGACAGGATCTACAGGATTGGGCCGCGGCCCGGCGCGCGAAACCTGACGTGAAAATCGACGGGATCGCAGTATCCGGCAGGAATTTACAGGATGTGCTCCAGGAAGCGCCGCGTGCGGTCTTCGCGCGGCGAGGTGAAGAAGGTCTCGGGCGGGGCTTCCTCGACGATCTGGCCGGCGTCCATGAAGATGATCCGGTGCGCGGCTGCCCTCGCGAAGCCCATCTCGTGGGAGACGACCAGCATGGTCATGCCTTCCTTGGCCAGGTCGGTCATGACGTCGAGGACTTCCTTGATCATTTCGGGGTCGAGGGCGCTGGTGGGCTCGTCGAAGAGCATCACCTTGGGGTTCATGGCCAGGGCGCGGGCTATGGCGACGCGCTGCTGCTGGCCGCCGGAGAGCTGCTCGGGCCAGGCGGTCTCCTTCTCGGAGAGGCCGACCTTGGCCAGGAGCCTGCGCGCCGTGGCCACCGCCTCTTCCTTGCCCTGCTTGAGCACGAGGGTCGGGGAGAGCGTTATGTTGTCCAGCACGCTCAGGTGGGGGAAGAGGTTGAAACTCTGGAAGACCATGCCCACTTCCTCGCGGATGTGGCGGATGTCGGCCTTCTCGTCGGTGACGCACTCGCCGTCGATGAGGATGGTGCCCGAATCGAGGCGCTCGAGGCGGTTGACGGAGCGCAGGAGGGTGCTCTTGCCCGAGCCGGAGGGGCCGATGATGAGGACGACCTCGCCTTTCTTGACGGTGAGGTCGACCCCGCGGAGGGCTTGGACGGTGCCGCCGAAAGTTTTGACGGCGTTCTTTATCTCAATGTACGTTTCCACGGTGCCTCAGCTTTTCTTCCATGAACGCGACGACGCGCGAGAAGAAGAGAGTCATCACGAGGTAGATCAGCGCGATGACCGTGTAGCTCTCGAAATAGCGGAAGGAGGTCGACGCGTACTCGCGCCCGCGGCGGAGGAGATCCGAGACCGCGAGGATGGAGACGAGCGACGAATCTTTGAGCAGGGCGATGAATTCGTTCCCGATCGGGGGCAGGATGACCTTGACCGTCTGGGGAATGATGATCTTGCGCAGGGCGAGACCCCGGGACATGCCGAGGGCGAGCGCCGCCTCCATCTGCCCCTTGGGGATGGACTGGATGCCGGCGCGGAAAATCTCCGCCATGTAGGCGCCGTAGCAGATCGACATGGCGAGGATGGCCGCGGGCGGTCCCTGCAGCTTGAGGAGTGGTCCCAGCGCGTAGTAAATGTAGAAGAGCTGGACCAGGAGGGGGATGCCGCGGATCACCTCGACATAGATCGTCGCTATGCGGTTGACGGCCTTGCGCTGCGAAATGCGCCCGAGCCCCGCGAAGAGGCCGATCATGAGCGCGAAGGCGATGGATATGAGGGTTACGGAGAAGGTCGCCACGAGGCCGTCGGGAACGAAGGAGAGTATTCGCAGATAGGGATCGGGGCTTATCAGGGGAAGCACGACCAGGAGGGCGACCGCCCCGAAGAAAGCGATATTCCAGGAGGAGAGCAGGCCGCCCTCATCCTTGGAGGGGATGAGGGTGCCATCGGTGACGTTTATCGTCGTCCGGCCGGCGGTTTGATCCTCCCGGCCGCGACTCGGAGAGCCTTTACTCATGATGCTATTTGAGCCATTTCGTCGTGAGTTCGTCAAGCTTGCCGGAGGCTTTGACTTTCGCGAGTCCGTCGGCGAAGAGCTTGGCGGTCTTGGCGTCGCCCTTCTTGAAGGCGAAGCCGAGCCACTCGTCCGTGAAGGGCTTGCCGACGATCATGAGCTTGTCCTTGTAGGTGGGGTTCTGGAGGGCGAAGTTGGCGGCGATGGGGGAGTCGGCGACGACGCCCACGATGTTGCCGTTGGCGAGGTCCTCGAAGGCGAGGCCGACTTCGTCGTAGGTCTTGAGTTCGACGCCGGCGACCTTGCCGATCTCGATGGCGCCGGTGGTGCCGATCTGGGCGCCTACTTTCTTGCCGACGAGGTCGGCGAGGGTGGCGACTCCGGTGGTCTCCTTCTTTACGACGAGGACCTGGCCGGCGTTGACGTAGCCTTCAGAGAAGTCCATGGTGGCCTTGCGCTCGTCGGTGATGGTGACGGAGGAGGCGACGGCCTGGTAGTTGCCCGCGGCGAGGCCGGCGAAGATGCCGTCCCAGGCGGTGTTCTTGATTTCGACTTCGAAGCCGGCTGCCTTGGCGATCTCGTTGACGAGGTCGACGTCGAAGCCGACGACGTTCTTGTTCGCGTCGACGAACTCCATGGGAGGCCAGGTGGCGTCCGAGGCGACGACGATCTTGGCGGGTTTCTTGGCGCAGGAAGAGAGGCTCGCAGAGCCGATGACAACGAGGGCCGCGAGCAGGACAAAGGCGACGGGAGCGGACCAGGATTTCTTCATTGCGTTACTCCTTGGTTTTGGGCGATAACGCTTATGAGAGGCGCATACCGCCGCGGCGGGGACGTCTCGCTGGCGTCGGCGCCGTTATTTCTTTGCGAAGATACGATATTTCGAATACAGTGTCAATGATGGGATCGCTCGATATACAATAGTTATGCATGTGTTTTGCATAATAATGCATAAATTCTCTGCACGGGTTTTCGGTCGCCGGCGGCGCGGCAGGGGCCGCCCATGGCGCCAGCTTGCGTCCGGAGGTTACGCCGAGGTAGGATGAAACATGGTCGTGACGGTCAACTTCGAGAAAGAGGAATATCCGGAAACCGAACTCAGCGTCGCCGAGATCATAAGGCGCCGAAGATATACTTTCCCCCACATCATCACCAAGCTGAACGGCCGCCTGGTCGAGCGCGAGCGCCGCGAAACCACCCCCGTTTCCCATGGCGATGAGCTCGAAATCTTCCATTTGATAAGCGGGGGTTGATCGGACAGCCTTCAGCGCCTGGCCATGGAATCGTGGAAGTCGATGTCCTTGGCGTCCCAGGGATAGACGATCCAGACATCGTCCAGCTCCTCGCCGACGATATAATGCTTGACTTCCTGGGGGATGGCGCCCCGTTTGTGCTTGTTCTTGTTGTGGAGGACGGACACGGCGATCTCGGCCGGCTTGTGCTTCAGGAGTTCCCGGATGCAGTACTCGAGGGTCGTGCGCGAATCGTCCACCTCGTCGATGAGGAGGATCTTCCTGCCGGCCAGCTGGCGCTCGGCTTCCTCGATCCACTGGACCTTGCGCGGGAATTCCGTGGGCTTGTCGTTGGCGTCGTAGTAGGCGATGCCGACCGCGAGGATCGGGGCGCCCAGAAAGGTCCTGATGATGCGGGCGGGGATGAAGCCCCCGGTGCCGATCGCCACGATGACGTCGGGCTGGAAGCCCGCGGCGGCGATGCGCTCAGCCATGCTTTTCGCCGTCTTGTGTATTTCCTGGTAGGAGAAATAGCGCTTTTCCATGGAAGGATTGTAAAGCAAGCTTTCGGATTGGGCAATGGCCGAAGCCCGCGAGGCGCGAGGCGAAACGGCTGCGGGCAGAGCGGCGCGCAGTGCCGCGGACTGGGCGGCGGGCTGGGCCCACGCCCCGCTTGGCGCGCTCGAGCCGCATCGATAGAGTGAAGCTCATGAGCATCTTCGAAATCGTCATGTTGGTATGCTTCGGGGCAGCCTGGCCCTTTTCCATCTACCGTTCCTGCCGCTCCCGCGCGACGGGCGGCAAGAGTGTCTTCTTTCTTTTCATCGTGCTCATCGGCTATCTCGCCGGCATCGCCAACAAGCTCTTCTACCGTTTCGACAACGTCGTCTACCTGTACGTCCTCAATTTCGCCATGGTGGGCGTCGACACCGCGCTCTGGTTCCGAAACAGAAAGCTCGAGAAGAAGGTCTGAACTTTAATGCTAGATATCAGTAATAAAGGCATGTTAAGTAACATATAATAAATGAATTAACTTATTTTCATTATCAGAAGCTTTTGCAAGAAATCACCTAAAATAGCATCCTAATCTTATGCAAAAATGTTGACAAAACTTGATAAAAAGTTGACAATAAAGGGCGTGAAAGTTGACAAAAAAGCTATAAGACAACAGGCTATTCGACTATTAAGAACTCCGCAAAAAGGATTAATATCAGAATTAGCGCAACAGTTTAGTATTTCTCGTGAAGCTGCAAGAAAATATGTTTCTAGACTAATTACCGAGGGCATAATTAGCTCTACTGGCCAAACACGCGCAAAAACTTTTCAACTTGAAAATCAATATGTCAATACAAAGAATTATCAAGTAAGGGACCTCGATGAAAATATCGTCTGGCGTGAGCTATTTGCAAATCAATTAAGCGATTTACCAAAGAATGTACAGACTATATGGCAATATGGAATTACAGAGATGGTAAATAATGCTATTGATCATTCAAATTCAGAGATCGTTAGTATAACTGTATGGAGAAACGCTCTTTATACAACAGCAACGATTGAAGATGTCGGAGAAGGAATTTTTCTTAAAATTCAAAAGGCATTTAACCTTTATGATCCACGGGAATCAATATTAGAATTAGCAAAAGGAAAATTGACTACAGACCCTAACACTCATACAGGAGAAGGAATCTTCTTTTCCTCGAAAATGTTTGACGTTTTTATAATTGTCTCAGATAAGTTAAGATTTGGCCATTCAAATGATTGTATAGATAATTTTTGCCTTGAAGCAGAAACTGAAAAAAAGGGTACAACTGTATTTCTGCAACTGGATAATGATTCTACGAGAAAATCAAAAGACATTTTTAGTGAGTATTCAAATCCTGAAGACTTTAGTTTTTCAAAGACTATAGTACCGGTTAAGCTAGCCCAATATGAAGGGGAAATGCTAATTTCTCGATCACAGGCAAAACGTCTTGTCATGCGCTTTGAGAAATTTCAAGATGTAGTACTGGACTTTGATGGTGTTTCTGAAATTGGGCAAGCTTTTGCGGATGAGCTATTTAGAGTCTTTCCTAATACTTATCCAAATACTAAGCTGACAACAATTCATGTAGCTGAAAAAGTTCAGCATATGATCGTTCGCGCATTATCTCAAGAAAAAAATAACTTGCAGAAGTCATTATTTTAGTTCTCAATCTAGAAAAGAAAGCTGTGAAGTTTCTCTGGGAAGCAGCGAAGCAACCATATAAAGATAGGGTACCTCTTGACAGTTTTGTTGATAATGATTATCAATATCAACATCGAGGGGTGGACATGAACGAAGAACGCGAACTGTTCGAACGTTACCTGCGGACAAAGGACCTGAAGATGACCTCCCCGCGGGAGACGGTGCTCCAGGCCTTTTTGGCGACCGAGGGCCACCTGAGCGCGGAGGATGTCTTCGACGCGGCGCGGCGCATCGATCCGGGCATAGGCCAGGCGACGGTCTTCCGCACGCTGAAGCTCCTGCAGGAGGCAGGCCTGGCGCGCGACGCCTGCGCCTGCTCCGACGAGGGACCGAGGCGCTACGAGCACGCGTACCGGCACAGCCACCACGACCATCTCCTCTGCATCCGCTGCGGCAAGCTTGTGGAGTTTTTCGATCCAGCGATCGAGAAAGCGCAGGACAGGGTCTTCGAGAAGTATGGGTTCAAGGCTATCGGACACATGATGGAGCTCAAAGGGCTCTGTGCCGAATGCACCCGGGCGGTGCGCGACTCGCTCGGGAAATAATAGGGCAAAGAGCGGACAGGAGCCATAGATGCAGCTTTCGGAGTTGAGGCCGGGCGCCTCGTTTCGGGTGGGAAAAGTTCTCGTGGGCGGCGAGATAGGCAAGCGCCTCGCCGATATGGGGTTCACCGAGGGCGCCGAGGGCGAGCTGGTGCGCAGCGCCTTCATGCGCGGGCCGGTGCAGATCCGCATCAGGGGCTACGACCTTTTGGTGCGGAGAAGCGAGGCGCGGCTCATCGAGGTGGAGGCGGCCGGCGGCTCCGGCGCGGAAGCCCCGGCGGTTGTGGCTGGCGGGCGCGGCAGAGGCAGTGGCTTCGGGGCTGGGCGAGCCGGGAGAGGATACCGGCCGAATCGCGGGCGGGGCTTCGGGCTCCGCGCCCTCTTCGCCCCGCAGGATTGCTGCGGCGGCCGCGGCGATCCAGGCAGTCGCGGCGGCCCCCTGGCCGGGCGCGGCGAGGCGCGGCGGGACGGCGGCCAGGGCAGGTCGGCATGAGGACGATCAGCGTCGCCCTCGCGGGCAACCCCAATGCGGGCAAGACCAGCCTCTTCAACGCCATCACCGGCGCCCACCACAAGGTGGGGAACTATCCCGGCGTCACCGTGGAGAAGCGCGAGGGAATCCACGATTTCCGCGACACGCGCTTCAGGATCATCGACCTGCCCGGCATCTACAGCCTGACCGCCTATTCCCTGGACGAGGTGGTGGCGCGCGATTTCCTCTTGGAGGAGCGGCCAGACATCGTGGTCGACGTGATCGATTCGACCAACCTGGAGCGCAATCTTTACCTTTGCCTGCAGTTCCAGGAGCTGGGGATCCCGGTGGTCGGGGCCCTCAACATGTCGGACGAAGCCGAGGCGAAGGGCCTGCGCATCGACGCCGCCCTGCTCTCGAAGACCTTGGGCATTCCCCTCGCGAAGACGGTGGGGACGAACGGCGAGGGCGTCGAGGCCCTCCTCGAGGCGGTGCTCGCCGAAGTATCGGCGGCTGAGGCATCGGCGGCCGCGATGGATGCCTCGACGGAAACGCCGAAAGGCGCGGCGGCCTCCCCGCCGAAGACGCCCCACTACGGCGACGAGATCGAGTCGCGGCTCGGGCCGCTGACGGAGGCTATAGCCTCGGACAAGGCCTTCGCAGGCCGCTATCCCGCGCGCTGGCTGGCCATCAAGCTGCTGGAGAACGATTCGAACGCCGGCGAAAAGCTGTCCGCCCACCCTCGCGGGGCGGAGATCGCCGCGCGGGCCAAGGCCGACAGGGAGTGGCTGGCCAAGCATTTCGGCAGGGACGCCGAGATCATCGTCACCGAACAGCGCTACGGCTACATCCGCGGCGCGATCAGGGAGGCGGTGAAGCAGGTGCCGATCAACCGGGTGCCGCTGACCGAACGCATCGACCGCGTCCTGATGAACCGCGTCCTTGGCTTGCCGATCTTCTTCCTCATCATCTGGGGCATCTTCAAGCTGACCTTCGCGCTGGGCCAGTACCCGGCCGTCCTGCTCGACCGGCTCTTCACGCTGCTGGCGGAGGGCGCGGAGCGGACCATCCCCGCGGGCCTCCTGCGCTCCCTGGTCGTGGACGGAATAATCCAGGGCGTGGGCGGCGTCTTTTCCTTCGTGCCCCTCATCGTGCTCCTCTTCCTCTGCATCTCGATCCTCGAGGATACCGGCTACATGTCGCGCGCGGCTTTCCTGACGGACAAGATCCTGCACGCCTTTGGGCTCCACGGGCAGTCCTTCATGCCGCTGATGCTCGGTTTCGGCTGCAGCGTGCCGGCGATCATGGCCACGCGCACGGTGAAGAGCCCCAAGGACCGCATCGCGACGATCCTGGCCGTGCCCTTCATGAGCTGCGGCGCCAAGCTGCCGGTCTACGTGCTGCTGGCGGGCACTTTCTTTCCCGCGCACGCGGACAATGCCGTCATGCTCATCTACCTGGCGGGCGTCCTCCTCTCCCTGGCGTCCACGATTTTCCTGCGCAAGACGGTGCTCAGGGGCGAGACGACACCCTTCGTGATGGAGCTGCCGCCCTACCGCAGGCCGACCTGGCGCGGCGTGTTCTGGCACGTCTGGGGCAAGACCCTCAACTACATCAAGAAAGCGGGCACGGTGATCCTGGCGGCTTCGATCCTGATCTGGGCCCTCACCACCTTCCCCGCGCCCAAGGACGAGCCGGCAAAGGCCGCGGCGCTCCGCGCCGAGCTTTCGGTGAGCCAGGCGGGAGCGGCGGGCACCGTTCCCGCGGGGGCCGATGCTGCCGCCGCTTCCGAGGCGCGCGTCAAGGCGGCGGTCGACGCGGCCCTCAAGGAGTACCGCCTCGAGTCGAGCGCGGCAGGCGCGATCGGCAAGCTGATGTCGCCAATCCTGCGGCCTCTGGGCTTGAACTGGAAAGTGGGCATCGCCCTGATCCCGGGCTTCGCCGCCAAGGAGCTGGTCGTCTCGACGCTCGGCATCCTCTACGGCACGGACACGACCGACGTGGAGGAGACGGCCTCGCTGAGGGAGGCGCTCAGGCGTGATCCGGGCATGACGCCCCTTGCGGCGGTGGTGCTGATGGCGATCATACTCATCATGCCGCCCTGCTTCGCGAGCTTGGCGACGATCAGGGCCGAGGCGGGCGACAAATGGATGATCTTCGAGGTGTGCTACGCGCTGGCCCTGGCGTGGGTGGTGGGATTTATTGTGCGACTGGCGGGCGGCGCGATCGCGTAGACGCTAGGGGCGGCGGCAGCCGCGCGGGCGGATGCGGACGAGGGGGCGGCCATGGCCGCCCCCTCGTCGCTTTTCAGGGGCAGCGCGCCGCGGAGTCGCAGCCGGCGGCACCACCGCCTTCTGAGCCGAGGGCGCGGCAAGCGGAGCAGTAGCCGCTCGCGTAGAGGGTGTGGCTGCGGATGGCCACGCCCGTATCCTCCTCCATGTCGCGGAGGATCGGCTCCACGCGGCAGGCGCCCAGATCCACGAAGCGATGGCAGCGCTCGCAGTGGAACCAGTGCCTATGCTGAGCTTTTCCTGAGACGTAGTAGCGCTCTGTGCCGTGGGCCTCGCAGTGGAGCACGAAGGATTCCGCCAGTCCCCGCTCCTCGAGGTAATGCAGCGAGCGATAGATCGTGGCCGGGTCGCAGAGGCTGCCGGCGCGCTCCTCGACGTCGAGGGCGCAGAGCGGCGTTCCCGCCGCGTCGAGGATATCCTGGACGGCCTGCCTCGCCTTGGTCATGCGCCGCTCCCTCAAGCCTTTCGCCCGGCGCGGAGCGCCGAGACGATCAGGAAGGTGGCTCCCGCCACCAGGACGACGATGGCCCCCGAGGGGAGGTCCAGCCCCCAGCTGACCGCGAGGCCTGCCACGGAGAAGGCGACCGAGAAGAGCGTGCCGAGGGTCATCATGCCGGCGAGGTTGCGGGCGAAATAGCCCGAAGTTCCGGCGGGCAAGGTGAGCATGGCGATGACCATGACGATGCCGACGTAGGTCTGGAGGAGGACTACCGCGATGGCGGTGACGCCCAGGATGACGAGGAAGACGGCGTCGGTGGAGACGCCCCGCGTGCGCGCGAACTCCTCGTCGAAGGCGCTGGCCTCGATCTGGGGGTAATAGCGCCAGGCGAGGAGGATGACGGCGATATCGAGGACGCCCAGCATGACGAGGTCGCGGGTCGAGACCAGGAGGATGTTGCCGAAGAGGTAGCTCATGGGGTCGGCGTAGCCGGGGGTCTTGGCGATGAAGACGATGCCGATGCTCATGCCGATGGCCCAGAGCGCGTTGATGACGGTGTCCTCGCGCTGCTTGGCCTTGAGGGAGACGAGGCCGATGAGAGCCGCCGCGATCAGGGCGAAGACGAGGGCGCCCGCGATGGGCGGCAGGCCGGGCACGATCTTGTTGGCCGACAGGTAGAGCGCGAGGCCTATGCCGCCGAGCACCGCGTGGGATATCGCTCCAGCCAGGCCGGCGATGCGCTTTACGGTGACGACAGAGCCCAGGACGCCGAAGAGGATGCTCGAGAGGACGCCGGCGACCAGGGCGTTGCGGACGAAGGGCATGGCGGGGTCGAAGAGGGCGGAGAAAAAACTCATCGTTCGCCTCCTTTGGAAGCCGCGGCTCCGGCGTCGTCGGGCGCGTCGGGCGCGGGCCCGGCGGCCGCGGGCGTTTCGGCGGGGTTGTCGGCGCAGCTCGCGCAGCGCGCGTCGTCGGGCAGGTCGGTGTCGTGGAGGACCTGGAGGACGGCGCCGCCGTAGTGGCCGGAGGACACGTGTTCCACCGGGCCCGAGGCGTGGCGCGTGACGCCGCCGGGAGCTTCCTCGCCGCCCTGGCCGTTGACGCAGAGCACGACGTCGGTGAGCGCGGAGACGAAATCGGTGTCGTGGGTGGCGATGATGACCGTGGCTGAGCCTTTGAGGGAGCCGAGAACGGCGTAGAGACGGCGCTCGCTCTCCGCGTCCATGTTCGCCGTGGGCTCGTCCAGGACGAGGAGGCGGGGCTTGGAGGCTAGGGCGCGCGCCACGAGGACGCGGCGGCGCTGACCGCCCGAGAGGGCGGCGTAGGGCCTGTCGCGGAGATCGGCGACGTCTGCCATCGCCAGGGCGTCGTCGACGTCGGAGCAGCCGCCCTTCAGGCAGCCGCGCCCAGTCCCGCTCAGGCGCCCCATGCGCACGACCTCCTCCACCGAGATGGGGAAGGCGCGGTCGAAGCTCATCGATTGCGGGACATAGCCCACGGCGCCGCGGGCCAGCTCGGGCGGAGCGCCGAAGACCTCGATCTTTCCCGCGCTCGGGCGGGCCAGCCCGAGGATCAGGCGGAGGATCGTCGTCTTCCCCGAGCCGTTGGGGCCGATCAGGGCGACGAACTCGCCTTCGTGGACGTGGAAGGAGGCGTTCTTGAGCACCTCCGCCTCGCGATGCGCGAAGTCGACGCCCGAAAAGCGCACCGCGACGCGATGAGCGTCGCGAGGGACGCGATGAGCGTCGCGAGGGAGGCGATGCGTGTCGCGAACGGCGCGGTGCGTGTCGCTGTTTTCCTGGTTCACCTTCGATCTCCTTCCATAAATAGACGCGCCTACCTGATAGCCCGCGTCAGCGCGTCGCCCATCGCCTTGATGTTGGCGAGCCAGTCGGGCGCCAGCGGATCGACTTCCACCACCACGCCGCCGATCGCGGCGGCTACTGTCCTGGCCGCGTTAGTCGAGAACTGCTTCTGCACGAAGACCACCTTGGCTCCGTCGGCCTTGGCCTCGGCGATCAGCGCGGCGAGGGACTTCTGCGTCGGCTCCTTGCCGCCGAGCTCGACCGCCTCCTGCAAAATTCCGAAGCTGTCGAAGAAATACCCGAAGGACGGATGATAGACGAACACCTTCTTGCCCTTGAGGGGCGCCAGCTCTTTCGCGAGCGAGGTGAAGGCCGCGTCTATCTCCGCGACATAGGCGTTGCGGTTTTTCCTGAACTGGGCGGCCTCCGCGGGCAGGAGGGCGCAGAGCGCTTCGGTCGCTGCCGCGAGCTGCACCTTCACCGCGTCGCGGCCGAGCCAGACATGGGGATCGATGCCGCCTTCCGGATCGACCGCGGGCGCGCTCGCCGCCGGAGCCGCTTTGGCCGCGGCCGACGAGGGAGCCGCGGCCGGGGCGGCCGCCTCGCCCGCGTGGCTGTGGGATTCGAGCGTGCGAAACTTCACGCCCGCCGCCGTATCGACGATCCTGAGGCGCGGGTAGAGGGCCTTCACCTTGGGCAGGAAGGCCTTCTCGAATTCGACGCCGCCGACGGTGAGCCAGAGCGAGGCGCCGCTCAAGTCGGCCATCTGGCGGGGCGTGGGCTCGTAGCTGTGGGGCGAGGCGCCCGGACCGACGAGCGTGAGTATTTTCACCTTGCCGCCCGCTATGCGCGCGACGAATTCGGACTGCGGGAGAATGCTGACGACCACCGTCGGCGCCGAGGCGGGAGTGGCGCCGGGGCCGCCCGCCCCCGCCCAGGCGCCCGCAAGCGCCGCGAGGGCGAAAATGGCCACGAGAGGGAATCGCGCCCCGCTGGTCGGGGCTCCGAGGCTCGCGCTGTCGGCGCATCGCCGCACATCTGCTTTTTGCATAGTTTCGGGACTTTCCTTTTGCGAATGATTCGCAAAAATAAGTATACTAGCGCGTGCCGGCATTTGCAAGCCGTTCGCAAATCGAACGGAGGGCGGCGCGCCGTCAGGCGCTCAGGCCAGGCGCTGGGTCAGGCGTCCCACGAGATAGATAGAGACGACAGAAGCGGCGAAAGCCAAGACGGTTCCGAGCCAGGGGCCGACCGTCGGGTAGAGCAGGCCGACGCAGGTCGTGTAGACGATGATGTTGACGTTGGAGAGGATGAGGATCTTGCCCGTGGCGCGGGCGAAGGCGATGCCCTGGCTTTGGACGAGGATCACCATAGTCGTGGTGAGAACCGCCGGGAAGGTGGCCAAGACGCCTGTCATGTAGGGGGGCGCCACCTGGGCGATCGCGACCGCGCCGGCGACGATGGTGCCGGCGAAGAAGGCGCGCAGGACCATGACTTTCCAGGAGAAGGGCACGGGCTTTTTCTCGGCCTTTTCCCTGCCCAGCCTGGCGTCGGCCAGGAAGAAGAGGGAGAGGGCCGCCGCGGCGAAGACCGCGAGGGAGGCGGCGTAGCCCAGCGGGGGCAGGACGGCCACGGCGAGGGTGGCGACGATCGCCCAGGCGGCCAGGGCCAGCCCGAGGGCGGCGGCCAGCCCCTTGCCGAGGGCGAAGATGAGGACCGCCAGGAAGATCGAGTCGATGGCCATGCCCATGGGGACGCCGGCCGTGGCCGCCGCCGCGTAGTCCGGCCCCTTGGTCAGCGCCATGAAGAGCAGGGAGATGAGGATGTTCGACGGCAGGTTGCCAATGAGGCCAGCCTTGCGGCTGCCTAGCCGCTCGCCGACGAGGGTGGCCGCGGCGATCCAGACGCCGGCGATGACGAAGGAGAGCGCGATGCGGAAGACGAGGATGCCCATTGGCGCAGTATATCCCGGCCTTTGCCCGGGGTAAAAGAGCGTGGTAGAATTACCCCCTGTTCGGCTCAAGGAGGTTTCCATGGACTATGTCAGATGGGGCGTTCTCTCGGTATCCAATCATTTCAGGCTCAGAGTGTGGAATGAGCTTAAGGAGGCCCCGCTCTCCAGGATCGCGGGCATAGCCTCGCGCGACGGCGACAAGGCCGCCGCCGAAGCCGCGCGGCTTGAAATCCCGCGCGCCTATTCCTCCTACGAAGCCCTGCTGGCCGACCCCGAGATCGACGCGGTCTACATCCCCCTGCCCAACCACCTCCACGCGCCCTGGGTGAAGGCCGCCGCCGCGGCCGGCAAGCACATCCTCTGCGAAAAACCCTTCGCCCTGAACGCCGCCGAAACCGAAGAGGCGATCGCCACCGCGCGGGCGAAGGGCGTCCGGGTGATGGAAGCCTTCATGTACCGCTTCCACCCACAGTGGCAGCGGGCGCGGCAGATCGTCCGGACGGGCGAGCTGGGCAAGGTGGTCATGGTTCAAGCCGCATTAACCTACAACAACAAAGATCCGAAGAACATCCGCAACATAAAGGAAGCGGGCGGCGGCGGACTCATGGACATCGGCTGCTACGCGGCGTCCTGCGCGCGCTTCATCCTCGGGGGGGAGCCGCGCCGCGCCCTCGCCCTGGTGAACCGCGACCCCCAGCTCGGCACCGACACGCTGAGCTCAGGCATTCTCGACTTCGGCGAGGCCCACGCCGGCTTCACCGTATCGACCCAGGCCTTCCCGTTCCAGCGCGTGCAGGTGCTCGGCACCTCGGGCCGCCTCGAGCTGAAGATCCCCTACAACATGTACCCCGACGTCCCCGCCGAGCTGGAAGTGACGACCAGCCTCGGCACGAGGACCGTCGCCTGCGGCCCGGCAGGACAGTACCGCGCCATGTTCGACGCCTACTCGAAGAGCATCCTCGAGGGCGCGCCCGAGCCGACCCCGCCCGAGGACGCCATCGCGAACATGAAGGCCCTGGACGCCCTCTTCCGCTCGGAGCGCTCCGGCGCCTGGGAGGAGCTGCGCTAGGGCGCGGCAACTTGCGGCTCGCCGCCTCGCGGCGGCGAGCCGCGCACCGCGGACAAACCACCATACCCCCGCAGGCGGAAGCGCGCAGCTTCCGCCTTTTTTATTTTGCGCGCTTTTCTCATTGACAGATTCGGAAACCCGTTCAACAATACAATCGCTGAATGTAAACGTATACATTCATGAAAAACATTTTGGTAATCGTGTACATTCGGCAAGCAACCCTCTCGAAAGGAGCGTGTCCTTGGCAGAGCCCCTGATCGTCGTCAAGAACCTGAACAAATCCTTTCCGGGCGTCCACGCGCTCAAGGATATCCGCTTCGACCTCTATCCGGGCGAAGTGCACACGCTCGTGGGAGAGAACGGCGCGGGCAAGTCCACCCTCATGAAGGTGATCTCGGGCGTCTACCAGAAAGACTCCGGCGAGATACTCCTCGACGGGAAGCCGGTCGCCATCCCCAACCCCAAAGCCGCCCAGAAGCTCGGCATCTCGATCATCCACCAGGAACTCAACCTGATGAACCACCTGACGGCGGCGCAGAACATCTTCATCGGCAGGGAGCCCAAGGACAAAACGGGCATCTTCCTGGACGAAAAGACGATAAACCGGAAAGCCCAGGAACTCTTCGGCCTCCTGAAAATCGACATAGACCCGCGCGTCAAGATCGGCGAGCTGACCATCGCCAAGCAGCAGATGGTCGAGATCGTGAAAGCCCTCTCCTATGACGCGCGCGTCCTCATCATGGACGAGCCCACCTCGCCCCTGAACGACGCGGAGATCGAGGAACTCTTCGGCATCATCCGCGACCTGAGAAACAAGGGCGTCGCCATAATCTACATCTCGCACCGCATGGACGAGCTCTTCCGCATCTCGGACCGCATCACGGTGATGCGCGACGGCCAGTACGTCGACACGCTCAAGGTGGGCGAGACCAACCTCGACCATGTCATCTCCCTGATGGTCGGCCGGTCGATCGAAGTGACCGCCCCGCAGGTGGACCTGGGCGCGAACCGCCCCGTGATGCTCGAGGTAAGGGGACTGAACCGCGGAAAGGTGCTGAAGGACATCAGCTTCGCGGCGAAGAAGGGCGAGATACTAGGCTTCGCGGGCCTGATGGGCGCGGGGCGGACCGAGGCGGCCCGGGCGATCTTCGGGGCCGATCCCATCGACTCGGGCGAGATCTACGTCAATGGCGCCAAGGTGAGCATCCGCCACCCCTGCGACGCCGTGCGCCACGGCATCGGCTACCTCTCCGAGGACCGCAAGCGCTTCGGGATCGCCATCGGCATGGACGTCGAGACGAACTCCGCCATGGCCTCGATGGGGCGCTTCACGGGCTTCGCGGGCTTCGTCAAGAGCAGGGACATCCGGAGGGCGGCCGAGGACCACGTCGCGAAGCTGTCGATAAAGACGCCGAGCCTGCAGCAGAAGCTCAAGTTCCTGTCGGGCGGCAACCAGCAGAAGGTGGTCATCGCCAAGTGGCTGATCCGCAACTGCGACATCCTCTTTTTCGACGAGCCGACCCGCGGCATCGACATCGGCGCCAAGCAGGAGATCTACTCGCTGCTGAACGAGCTGGCCGAGGCCGGCAAGACCATCATCATGATTTCGTCGGAGCTGCCAGAGATACTGAGGCTGAGCCATCGCATCATCGTGATGTGCGAGGGCAGGATCACCGGGGAGCTTTCCGCCTCCGAAGCGACGCAGGAAAGGATCATGAAGCTCGCCACGCAGCGCGAGACCATGGTCAAAGCGGCCGCGAAACAAACCGTGAAGGAATGACTATGGCAACAGCAGCTACCGTGAAGACCGAGGGCGCCCCGAAGGACGCCTTCACCTCGTCGCAGGCGAAGCAGAAGATCCTGGCCTTCTCCAGCCTAGTCATCCTGATCGTCGGCTTCTCGCTGGCGTCGCCCAACTTCTTCCAGCCGGCCAACCTGATCGCGATCATGCTGGCGACGGCGGTGAACGGCGTGCTGGCCGTGGGCGTCAACTTCATCATCATCACCGGCGGCATCGACCTGTCGATCGGCACGATGATGACCCTGACCGCGGTGATGTCGGCCCAGGCCGTCGTCAACTGGCACCTGCCCATCTGGGTCGGCCTGGCCGTCGCCATCCTGACCGGTGTGATCTGCGGCGGGCTCTCGGGCGTGATGGTGGCCAAGCTCAAGCTGCCGCCCTTCATCGCCACCCTCGGCATGAACCTGTTCACCAAGGGGCTCTCGCTGATCATCGCCCACTCAAAGCCGATCTACTTCTCGGATTATCCGGCCTACAACCAGATATCCATGGGCTCGCTCTTCACCTTCACCGAGGATTTCCAGATACCGAACGCCGTGCTGATCTTCTTCGCCGTGGCCATCGTGGCGGCGATCATCCTGACCAAGACGACCTTCGGCCGCTACACCTTCGCCATCGGCTCCAACGAGGAGGCCGTGCGCCTGTCGGGCATCAACACCGACAAGTGGAAGATCGCCGTGTACGCCTTCTGCGGCGCCATCGTCGGCATCGCGGGCATCCTGATCGGATCGCGGCTCAGCTCGGCGCAGCCGGCCCTGGGCCAGGGCTACGAGCTGGACGCCATCGCGGCGGTGGTCATCGGCGGCACCTCGATGTCGGGCGGCGAGGGCACGATCCTCGGCACCATCATCGGCGCCTTCATCATCAGCACGCTGACGAACGGCCTGCGCATCCTGTCGGTGCCCCAGGAGTGGCAGATCGTGACGACGGGCGCCATCATCATCTTCGCCGTCTACCTCGACATCCTGCGCCGCAGGAAGTGAGGCGGCATCGATCCTGTTCCGTACCGGTCCCATCGGGGAACCGGAGAGTTCAAAGAGGAGGTTGCTATGAAGAATAAGAAGCTCGTCGCGAGCCTTATCGTAGCAATGCTTTTGGTCACGGTGTCCGGGGTGTTCGCCCAGCAGCAGCTGTACATTCCCCTGATCTCCAAAGGCTTCCAGCACCAGTTCTGGCAGGCCGTCAAGCAGGGCGCCGAGCAGGCGGCCAAGGACTACAAGGTCACGATCACCTTCGAAGGCCCCGAGTCCGAAACCATGGTCGACAAGCAGATCGACATGCTGTCCGCCGCGCTGGCCAAAAAGCCGGCCGCCCTCGGGTTCGCCGCCCTCGACAGCAAGGCCGCCCTGCCCCTGCTCCAGAAGGCCAAGGCCGCCAACATCCCCGTCATCGCCTTCGACTCCGGCGTCGACAGCGACATCCCCCTGACCACCTGCGCGACCGACAACGTCGCCGCGGCCGCCTACGCCGCCGACATGATGGCCAAGCTCATCAACAACGAAGGCGAAGTCGCCGTCATCGTCCACGACCAGACCAGCCGCACCGGCATCGACCGCCGCGACGGGTTCGTCAACAGGATCAAGGCGAAGTATCCCAAGATCAAGGTCGTCGACGTGCAGTACGGCGGTGGCGACCACCTGAAGTCCACCGACCTGGCCAAGGCCATCATCCAGGCCCACCCGAACCTCAAGGGTTTCTTCGGCGCCAACGAAGGCTCCGCCATCGGCGTGATGAACGGCGTCAAGGAAATGAAGAAGATCGGCAAGATCGTGGTGATCGGCTACGACTCCGGCGCCCAGCAAATCGCGGCCATCAAGGCCGGCGAGATGAACGGCGCCATCACCCAGAACCCGGTCGGCATCGGCTACAAGACCGTCGAGTGCGCCGTGAAGGCCCTCAAGGGCGAGAAGTTCCCGAAAGTCGTCGACACCGGCTTCTACTACTACGACAAGACCAACATCGACGATCCCAAGATCAAGGCCGTCTTGTATCAGTGAGCGTTCTTCGGTAAGGTACTTTAGCTTTAGCGCCCCGCGGCCTCCGCGGCGGCGGGGCGCTATTCTTCCACTCATCATTAGGAAAACATTCGGAGCTGCGCGATGATCATCTGCTGTGGGGAAAACCTGATCGACATGGTGCCCGCCGAGACCGGCGAGAAGACACCTTACGGGAGCTTCCGGGTCGCTCCCGGCGGCTGCCCCTACAACAGCGCCATCGCCGCCGCGCGCCTCGGCGCCGACACGCGGTTCCTGGGGGCCATGGCCTCCGATTTCCTCGGCGACAAGCTTTTCGCGCGGCTCGCCGAGAACAAGGTGGGCACGGATCTCCTGGTGCGCAGCGACCGTCCCGTCCTCCTGGCCTTCGTCGAAAAGAACGCCGCCGGCGAGGCGCGCTACGCCTTCTACGCCGAGGGCGCGGCCGACCGCTCCCTCTCCTGGGCCGACATCCCGCCCGCCCTGCCGCCCGAGGCGCGCTTCCTCCTGGCGGGATCGATCTCCATCGTCATGGAGCCGGAGGCGAGCACGATCCTCAGGCTCGTGGAGCGCGAGAAAAACCGGCTCATCGTCAGCTTCGACCCGAACATCAGGCCCTCCCTCATCCCCGACCGGGCGGCCTACCTGAAGAAATTCGAAGCCCTCTGCGGCGCCTGCGGCATCGTGAAGGCTTCGGACTCCGACCTCGAATGGCTCTACGGCCCCGTCCCCGAGGACGAGGTCGTATCGCACATATTGGAATTGGGCCCCGAACTCGTCTTTGTGACGCGGGGCGACAAAGGCAGCTCCGCCGCGACCCGGAAGGCGAAGGCGAGCCTGCCGGCCTTCGCCGTGCCCGTGGTGGACACGATCGGCGCGGGCGACACCTTCCACGCGGCGGTGCTCGCCGCCCTGGACCGCAGGGGCGCGGACAGCCGCGAAAAGCTGGCCGGGCTCGAAGCCGCCGAACTCGAGGCGCTCCTGCGCTTCGCGGCGGCGGCGGCCGCCCTCAACTGCACGAAGGAGGGGGCCAATCCCCCCACCCTCGCCGAACTCGAGCGGGCTTACCCCGGCTGCGGCCTTTAAGGCCGCCGGGACTATAGGAGGCAGCTATGCTTATCGGCATCAAACCCTGCATCTCCGCCGAACTGCTGTCCGTGCTCTACCGCATGGGGCACGGCGACGAGATCGTCCTCGCGGACGCCTTTTTCACCGGCGACGCCCTGAACGCGCGGGTGGTCCGCGCCGACGGGATCAAGATCGCCGACCTGCTGGACGGGATCCTGCGCCTCATAAACCTAGACGCCTACGACAAGGCGCCGGTCGTCATGATGCAGCCTTCGGCCGGCGACACTGTCGACATGTCCGTCGAGCGCCGCTACCGCGAGGCGGTCGACCGCTACTGGCCCGACACCCCGCCCATCGCGCGCATGGAGCGCTTCGCCTTCTACGAGCGCACGAGGAAGGCCTTCGCCGTCGTGATGACGGGCGAGACGGCCCCCTACGGCAACATCATCCTCAAGAAGGGCGTTCCGCCCATCACGGTCGAGTGAGGAGAGGCCAGCCATGACCAAGCGCAGCGTGACGATCCGCGACGTGGCGAGGTATGCCCTCGTGTCCACCGCCACGGTGTCGCGCGTGCTCAACGACGACGACCGCGTGGCCCAGGCTACCCGCGACAAGGTGCACGAGGCCATGGACCGGCTGGGCTACAAGGTAAACTTCGTGGCGCGCAGCCTCAAGACCTCGCGCACCAAGACCATCGGCATCATGGCGCCCGACCTGTCGGGCGACTACTTCATGTACATCGCCGAGAGCATGGACCGCGAGCTCCAGGCCAACGGCTACTCCCTCGTCGTCTGCGTGTCCCACGACTCGATCGAGGAAGAGGCCAAGCGCTTGCGGCACCTTGCCGAGCGCCTGGTGGACGGCGTCGTCATGATCCCGGCCACCGACCGCGGCGCGCACTTCGCCTTTTTGAAGGACTGCGGCATCCCCGTGGTCTGCGTCGACCGCATGGTCAAGGACATCGGCGTCGACACCGTGCTGACCGAGAACGAGGAGGGCGCCTACGAGGCCACGAGCGCCCTGATCAGGGACGGCTGCGCGCGCATCGGCTTCATCGGCGGCAAGCCCGAGATCTCGACATCGATCGAGCGCTTCTCGGGCTACAAGCGGGCCATGGAGGAAGCGGGCCTCCCGATCGAGGAGGAGTTCGTCCGCTTCGGCCCCCCGACCCTTCCCTTCGGCTACCACGCCATGGAGGAGATGGTGAAGCGCGAGGATTCGCCGGACGCATGGTTCCTGGTGAACGCCTTCACGCACATCGGCGCGACGAACTACCTTTTGACCGAAGGCCGCGCGCGGGCTCCGCGGACGGTGTTCGCGGCCTTCGACGAGATGCCCTACTCGCCCCTGCTGCGCTTCTGCCGCTACTCGGTGCAACAGCCCATCGCCGAGCTGGGCAAGACGGCGGCCAGGCTGATCATAAAGCGGATCAGGGAACCCGAGGAGAGCGCGGCCCAGATAATCAGGCTTAAGACGCGGCTGATACGGCACGCGGTCAGACAATAAACGAACAAAATTCCATCAGGAGGATCGATATGGCAGAATTCGAAGTAAAAGCCCCGACGATGCGGCTCAAGGGCGGTCTGCCCAAGGTCGGGATCAGGCCGGCCATCGACGGGCGCCGCCGCGGCGTGCGCGAGAGCCTGGAAGAAGTGACCATGGGCATGGCGGTCGCGGCCGCCAAGCTTATTTCCGAGAACCTGCGCCACGCCTCCGGCCAGCCGGTGGAGTGCGTGATCGCCGATACGACGATCGGCGGCGTGACCGAGGCGGCGGCTTGCCAAGAGAAGTTCGAGCGCGAGGGCGTGGCCGTCACGCTCACCGTGACGCCCTGCTGGTGCTACGGCTCCGAGACCATGGACATGGACCGCTCCACCATCAAGGCTGTGTGGGGCTTCAACGGCACGGACAGGCCCGGCGCCGTCTACCTAGCCGCCGTCCTGGCCGCGCACAGCCAGAAGGGCCTGCCCGCCTTCGGCATCTACGGCCGCGACGTCCAGGACATGAACGACATCGGCACCATCCCCGCCGACGTCGCCGACAAGATACTGCGCTTCGCCCGCGCGGCGGTGGCCGCCGCCACCATGCGCGGCAAGAGCTACCTCTCCCTGGGCTCGGTCTCCATGGGCATCGCCGGCTCCACCGTCGACCCGGACTTCTTCCAGGACTACCTGGGCATGCGCAACGAGTACGTGGACATGAGCGAGATCACCCGCCGCCTGGAGGAGAAGATCTACTCAGACGCCGAGTTCAGGCGCGCCCTGGCCTGGACCAAGCAGCACTGCAAGGAGGGCCCGGACAACAACCCGCCCGCGGTCCAGCACTCCCGCGCCAAGAAGGACAAGGTCTGGGAGACCTGCGTCAAGATGGCGATGATCATGCGCGACCTGATGGTCGGCAACCCCTCCTTGAGCCGCAAGGGCCTGGACGAGGAAGCCCTCGGCCACAACGCCATCCTGGGCGGCTTCCAGGGCCAGCGCCACTGGAACGACCACTCGCCCAACGGCGACTTCCTCGAGACCCTGCTCAACTCCAGCTTCGACTGGAACGGCATCCGCGAACCCTACATCGTCGCCACCGAGAACGACTCCCTGAACGGCGTGGCCATGCTCTTCGGCCACCTGCTCACCGGCCGCGCGCAGATCTTCTCCGACGTGCGCACCTACTGGAGCCCCGAGGCGGTCGAGCGCGTCACCGGCTGGAAGCCCACGGGCGTGGCCAAGGACGGCTTCATCCACCTGATCAACTCCGGCGCGACCACCATGGACGGCACCGGCGCCCAGCGCGACGCCGACGGCAAGCCGACGATGAAGCAGTGGTGGGACGTCACCGAGAAGGACGCCGTAGCCTGCCTCGACGCCACGAGCTGGCGCTACGCCTCCCTGGGCTACTTCCGCGGCGGCGGCTATTCCTCGGACTTCCTGACCGAGGGCGGCATGCCCGTGACGATGATGCGCGTCAACATGGTGAAGGGCCTGGGGCCCATGCTCCAGATCGCCGAGGGCTGGACCGCCACCCTGCCGGCCAACGTCCACGACAAGCTCGACCTCCGCACCGACCCGACCTGGCCGACCACCTGGTTCGTGCCCAGGACGACCGGCGAGGGCGCCTTCAAGGACGTGTACTCGGTGATGGCCAATTGGGGCGCCAACCACGGCGCGATCTCCTACGGCCACATCGGCGCCGACCTCGTCACCCTGGCCTCGATGCTGCGCATTCCCGTGGCAATGCACAACGTGCCGGCCGACGAGATATTCAGGCCGAGCTACTGGCGCGCCTTCGGGATGGACGCCGAGGGCTCGGACTACCGCGCCTGCGCGGCGCTGGGGCCGATGTATAAGTAGAATTTGTTCGAGACTAAATATGCAAAAAGCTGCCCGTTTTCGGGCAGCTTTTTATATAACCGCGCTTTCTCCCAATTTTTTATTGTAATCAAAAAAGCTTGCAGGAGATTATGCAGAATACACTGACGTTTTGACAAAATCGGAACCCTTCCAGTGGAAAGGCGGTCATTGATTCCCCTAGTCCGACAATCTCGCTGCCGGCAAATCGGGAATCGCACGTTTTATAAATTCATCGAACAGTGGTACCGTAAAGGTCATTTCGCCGAAGGCGGGGCTATAGATCATTCCTTTCCTTATCAAACCGGCGCGCAATGGCCCAAGGGAAGTCACTTTTACATTGAGAAGATCAGCGACACTGCTTGTTTTACTATGTCCCTTTCCAGACTCCGCCATCGCTCGAAGGAATATTTTCTCCCGAGGAGTCAGCCGATCAAATCGGACTTTAAAGAAATTTTCGTCCAGACGCTTTCCGACAAGACGCGATACTTCGCCAATGACTGGCTCATCGATCGGGGATTTATATGCATAGTTCCAAGCCTGATATCCCCATTCCTGGATGAAATATGGATAGCCCTGAGTCTTCTTGAAGATAGATATCAGAGCCGATTCGGAAAATTCAATTCCTTCTCTCAACACCGGTTCCTGCAAAGCTTTCATCGCATCCTGCTTAGTCAGCGCTCCGATTGTCGGAAAGCTGAAGAGCCTTTCAGCATACGATTTTGATTCTCCAGCGAGTCCGGGAAGTATCGGAAGCCCTGCTCCCACAAGTACGAGCGGAAGGCTTTTCTGCTGCATCCGATGCATCGCCATGATGAGGGAGCTTAATTCTTTTGACGAAAAGTACTGGATCTCATCGATCAATAAAGCGACTGCGCTACCTCGTTCATCGGCCGCTTCCGCCACTGCGGCCAATAAATCGGGCAAATCGATTTCCAGATCGCCGCTATCACCAACGCCGATAAGGGGATCGGTATCGATTCCTAGTTCGATGTCCCCCATGCTTACTTTCACAACTCCAATAAAACCCTTCAGAGCCGCAAGGGCCGTTTTAACCTTGTTGCCGACATTTGCCATCCTGTCCAAGGAGAACAAGATCTTCCTGAGCTGCGGTGCGATCACGGCGGCAAGGGACTTGCTCTCGCTCGCTTCAACGAGGATGGTCTTATAGCCGTATTCTTGAGCAAGGTGTTCTATCTCATTCAATAAAACAGTCTTTCCTACACCCCTAAGCCCATGCAAAAGAAGACTCTTCTCGGATCGATGGTTTTTCACCCGCCCCAGGAGGACTTTAGCCTGTTCAAGGACTTCGCCTCGGCCAACAAGCTCGGGAGGAGGCGATCCGGCTCCTGGGGCAAACGGATTTCTTGTAGTATCCATATGGCCTCCTATAGGAACTTATACTGAATTATACATACTTATTCGTATAAGTACATATTTGTTAGAATAAATTGACATCGCGGCTATAACGCTTGCGGCCCTCACTCCGCGAGCTTGTAGATCCTCTCGATGTCGGCCGAGGTCAGCTTGACGAACTGGCCGGTGGTGAAGGCGTCGCCCTCGGTGCACTTGCGCGCCATCTCGGCGGCGCGGTCCAGGCCGATGCCGAGGCCGGAGAGGCGGACCGCAAGGCCGAGCCCTTTCCAAAAAGCCTCGAGGCGCGCGATGCCCTCGCAGGCGACCGCCTCCTGGTCGAAGTAGCCGGGCTCGACGCCCCAGACGCGCACGGCGAGCTGGGCGAAGCGCGCGACGTCGTGGGAGAGCGTGTACTTCATCCAGGCGGGGAAGATCACGGCCAAGCCGGCGCCGTGGGCGACGTCGTAGATGCCGGAGAGCTCGTGCTCGATCATGTGCGAGGCCCAGTCGCCGATCCGCCCCCGGTCGAGGAGGTTGTTGTGCGCCAGGCAGCCGGCCCACATCAGCTCGGCCCAGGCGTCGTAGTCGTTCCGGTCCGCGAGAATCTTCGGCGCGGCGGCGATCACGGCGCGCAGGGTTCCCTCGATGAGGCGGTCGGAGAAGTCGACGTGCCTCACGTTCGTGAAGTAGCGCTCGAAGAGGTGGGCCATGATGTCGGCCGCGCCGTTCGCGATCTGGCCGGCGGGCAGGGTCATGGCGAGCTCGGGGTTGAGGATCGAGAAGCGGGGTACGATGCAGTCCGCGTTGAGGGCCCGCTTGAGGGCGCCCTCCTCGTTGGTGACGACGGAGCCGCCCGAGGATTCGCTGCCGGCCGCCGGGATGGTGAGGACGGTGCCGACGGGCAGGGCTTCCACCGGCTCGGGGGCGGCGCCCGAGTAGAAATCCCAAATATCGCGGCTGGCCAAGGCGCCCACGGCGATGGCCTTGGCCGAGTCGATGACGGAGCCCCCGCCCACAGCGAGGACGATGCCGACCTTCTCCGCCCTGGCGAGGGCGATGCCGCGGCGGACCATGCTCAGCGCGGGGTTCGGCTTGACGCCGCCCAGCTCGACCCACTCGACGCCGGCGGCGGCGAGGGAGGCGCGCACGCGGGCCAGGAGGCCGGATTTCTCGGCGCTGGAACCGCCGAAGTGGAGGAGGGCTTTCTTTGAATAGCGGGCGGCTTCGGCGCCGACGCCGGCCTCCGTGCCGCGCCCGAAGATGATCTTGGTGGGAAGCTGGGAAACGAAATTTTCCATGGCGGACTCCTGTCCTTTCATTATAGCCGAGGTCTCAGGCGCGCGGAACGGGGAAGAAGCCGCGACAGGATAACAGGATTGGAATGATTCACGGGAAAGGGTTTCCTCTCCCGTTATCCCATCAATTTTTCACGAACAACAGGGACACCTGCACATCCGCGTCGGCCGGCCTCAGCACCGTGACCACCGTACCCTCGGCCGGGTTGGACCAGGAGGAGATGCCGTGGATGCTGTGGCCGTAAGGGCGAAGGTCCACCTGGCCGCTGGGGGAAAAGACCGTGAGGCTTGGGCTGTAATCGGAGAGGGCGAAGGCGGGGAGGTTGTACGTTACGCCATTGTAGAGCGAGGCTTTCGCGGGAAAGGAATAAGCGCCTGAGGGGGCTGGATTCCCGAAGACAAAGGTCGAGCTGTAGTCGCGGAAGGCGGCGTCGAAGGTCGTGCCCGTGCCGACCGCCTGCAGGGCGGAGCTTATGGCCGTCTGGTCCACCTGGGAAGAAACGACAAGGTCGTGGAAAAGGGCAGCTCCGCCTAAATTCCGGGAGAGGTAGGCGCCGAAGACATAAAGCGCCGCGTAGCTCTTGAGGACATCGCTGCCGGTCAGCCATTCCGTGACGCCGGCCTGGTAGTAGGAAGCGTTGAACTGGGGAACGCGAGAGCGGGGAGAAGACGAGTCGGGTATGCCGAGAGCTTGCCCGACGAAATCCTCGCTCGCCATGGAACACATCTCGTCGAACCATGTCGAGGCCTCAACGCCTCTCAATAGCTTTTTCTGATTGAACTGAATCATGTGCTGATACTCGTGCGCCAAGGTCGAGGCGCTCAGATCGGCATCAAGGTCGGCGAAATACGCGTCCAGATAGAAGAGCTCGGCCTCGTTGGAGCGGTAGGTTGGAGCTACCGACGCGTCGAGATATTCATCCTTCGCCCAGAAATAGCCCACCATGCCGCTCGACTGGGTCGAGCTGTAATCCCCGTCGATATCATAGATGAAAATCTGGACATGCTGGTCGCCGTCGATGCCGCCATTGCCCCCGACTTCCCCGCCATACTCGGTGGAAAAGATGTTGGACACGAGAGCCCTGATGCCGTTCCCTGTCGTCGGGTTGGTCCCGAATTTCTGGCCGAGAGCGTCGATCTGCGACTGATTGAGGAGGTTGTCGTTGCCAAGGGCTGAGAGATTCCAATAGTTGCTGTTCGCGACCCAGATATAGGCGATGCTGGTGGCGGCGCGGAGGGTGGCCGTCTGCTGGGTCCAGGTGGTTTGGCCCGTCGTCTGCACCCAGAACTGTCTCGTGGAACTGCCAACTGTCAGGGTTCCGTTCGCGGGGCCGAAGCTGATGACGCTGCCCGAGGGCCTGATCAGGCGGGACGTCGCTCCCGGGGGAGGGACGAAGTCGCGGGCCTCAGGCTTATCCATCAGGATGCCCGGCAGGGACGCTGCCCCGCGCGCGGCCGCCGCTTCCCTCACCGCCGCGAAGGAAGCCACCGACCCCGTATTCGAAGCGGCGGTAGCCGTCCCCGACACATTGGCTTTCGCCAGATATAATTGCCCCGCAGGCACGTTGACGAGCTTTACCTTCGCCGTGTCGCTGCCTTGGAAATTGATTTTGAGCGCCGATTGGGCGGAAAGGTCGAAGTTGATGTCGATCGAGCCGCCTATGGTCGGCGAGGAGGGCAGACTGCAGGCCAAGAGCGAAGCCCCGGCCAGGGCACCCAAAAGGCCCATGAGAAGAGATCGCGCGCTGGACGCGCCGGATTGTTGTGCTGCCGTCATATGTATCAAAAGTTACGCGAATTGACGGGGAATGGCAATTATGGCCAGGTCTTATTGAAATCGGAGATGCGACGAGACCGTCGCGGATGCTCTCCGCCCGCCCGCGCCGTCGCGCCGCCCCTCTAAAAAGGCTTCGCCTTGACAGGCGCGGAACGAGGCGGCTATTGTCTCGGCATGCCTAAAAAATTCCTCGCAGTCTGCCTCAACCCCGTCATCCAGAAAACCCTCGTGTTCGACGGCCTCGCCATCGACCACGTGAACCGCGCGCGGATCGCGCGCACCGACGCCTCCGGAAAGGGCATCAACGTCGCGCGCGTGCTCTCGCAGCGCGGCGCCGAGGTGGCTCACCTCACGCACGCGGGCGGGGCCAACCGCGAATGGTTCCTCGCCCTCTGCGCCGCCGACGGCCTCGACGTCCGCTGGGTCGACTCGGGCTCCGAGGCGCGCATCTGCACCACCGTGATCGACGCCGAGGCGCACACCGCCACCGAACTCGTCGAAGAAGCCTCGCCCATCGGGCCGGGCACCGAGGAGCGGCTCCTCGAGCTCTTCGACGCCGCGATCCCCGGCTTCGACGTCCTCGTCGTATCGGGCACGAAGGCGACCGGCTACTCCGACGGGATCATCCCCGCCATGGTGGAGAGGGCGGCGGCCCGCGGCGCCCTGATCGTCCTCGACATAAAAGGAAAGGACCTCCTCGCCTGCCTGCCCTTCGGGCCGGCCGTCGTGAAGCCCAACCTGAGCGAGTTCCTGGGCACCTTCCCCGCCCCCGCAGGAGCCGGCGAGGGGGAGGCGCTGCGCGAGCACGTGCGCTCCGCGGCCGCCTCGCTGAAGGAGCGCTATGGCACCGAGCTCGTGATCACGCGGGGAGGCAAGCCGATCTGGTTCAACGAAGGAGGGCTGGCGGCGGAGGAACCGATCGTGCGGGCGAAGGCGATCAACCCGACGGGATCGGGCGACTCCTTCACCGCAGGTCTGGCCTATGCCCTGGCGAACGGAGCCACCCTGCGCGGCGCGATCGCGGACGGCGCGCGGATGGGCGCCCTCAACGCGGAGAACCTCAAGCCCGGTTCGATCCGCTGAAGACCGCGGCGATAGCCGGCAGCACCGACTCCCCGATCCAGGCGAGGGCGGCGCGGAGCTGGCTCAATCTGAAGGCTGCCGAAAGGGCGCCCACGTCGAGGCCGGCCGGATCGGCGGAGGACATCGCCGGCTGCGCCGCCTCGAGCCGCGCGATGTCGCCGGCGAGGGCGCGGGCCTGAGCTTCGGCGGCGGCGGCAGCCTCGCCGGCGACCCTTTCCGGGCTGAGCCGGGCGAGGAAATGCAGCCGGGCGAGGAATTCCAGATGGAGGAGCCGCGAACTCGGTGCCGTGGGCTCCGCGAGCCAGGCATCGAAGAGCGCCCGACCTTCGGGCGTGAGGGACAGGACCCGTGGACCGGGGGCGCCGCCGGAAGGAGCTTCGGCCGCGGGAGCCGCGGCTGTCGGAGCCGCGTCCGCGGGGCGGGCGAGGCCGCGAGCCTCGAGGCGCTTGAGCGTGGCGTAGAACTGGCTCTCGCTGATGCGCCACAGCCCTCCCAGGGAAGCCTTGAAACGCCTGAAAAGCTCGTAGCCGTGGGCCGGCCCCTCGGCGAGCAAGCCCAGCGCCACGAACTCGGGACGGAGATCGGGGGGACGCCGCGCCGGGGCGCCATTTTTTTCTGCAGCCACGGGTAGACAGTAGGGGGCGCCCCGGCGCTTGTCAAGCGAAACTGCGGCGCGGCAGCCGCGCCTGCCGCCGCGCGCCACAGCCCGGCGCATGCGCGAGCCCCCGAGGGGCAGCCGCGCGGCGCGATTCGCCTTGACGCCGCGCCGCGGGCAGGATACTACTCACTCAGTGAGTATGCGACTTGGCACAGTGGCCCGACGCTCCGCGTCCGCCACAGCTCACGAAAGGCGAAACAGTGAAGAAATCCATTACCTTCGCCGCGCTCATGGCGGCCTTTCTCCTCCCCATCGCCGCGGCGGCGGCCCCGAACGAGCTGCTGGTCGCCGCGGCCTCGAGCCTCACCGACGCGCTCTCCGGACTCAAGGCCGAAGCCGAGGCCGCCTCCGGCGCCAGGATACTCTTCAACTTCGGCGCCTCCGGCACCCTGCGCAGACAGATCGGGAAGGCGCGCCGGTCGATGTCTTTTTCTCCGCCGCGGCCGAGGACATGGACAGCCTCCAGAAGGCCGGCCTCCTCGAGCCGGGCAGCAGGAAGGATATCCTCACCAACGGAATCGTCCTCGTGGGC
>CAXXHO010000006.1:0-70624 GCA_963667725.2 Treponemataceae bacterium | reverse complement strand
CGCACCGAATCGCGCGCGCCGAGCGCGAAGTCCCAGGCGCCCGAAAGCAGCTCGGAAGGCCTGAAGGTCAGGTGCTCATCCTTGCCGTCGGGCCGATAGCGGGTGATCTCGGCATAATTCAGGTTGGTGTCCAGGAGAATCTGGTCGGCGGCCAGCACCTGCGAGAGCTTCATGCCCTGCTTGAAGGCATAGGCGCCCGGGCGGGCCACGCTGCCCGAAAGCTGGACGGATTCGGGATACTTGTCCAGATTGGTCGGGACGGCGGCGACGCCGAAAGCCGCGCCCGCCGTAAAGGCGATCGCGTCCTTGGCCCGGAGATCCAGGTCGTAGGCCCCCGCCAGAACCTCGCGGGGCGAGAAGGTCAGGTATTCGACGGAGCCGTCCGCGCGGCGGCGGGTCAGCTCGGCGTAGTCCAGGTTGGCGCCGTCCAGGAGCTGGCCGGGCGCGACGATGGACGAGAGCTTGAGCGAGGGCGTGCGGGCGTAAGGCCCGACATAGCGGGCGGGACCGGTGACGGTCACGATCTCCTCGACAAGGGCAAGCTCGGGCGAAGAGGCGGCTTCGGGGGCTCCCCTGCCCGCCGCCGCGTAGAGCCGCACCACATCGCGGGCGGAAAGCTCGGCGTCGAAGGCGCCGGAGGCCACTTCACGCGGCGCGAAGGTGAGGATATCGGCCTTGTCGCCGCCCCGCGGGCGGACGATCTCGGCGTAGTACTGGTTGGTCCAGAGCGAGGGAACGGACTGGGCGAGGAGGGCGGAGAGCTTCATGCCCGCGCGCCAGGCATAGAGGCCGGGGAAGCGGGCGGGGCCGGAGAGGTAGACGGCCGCGGCGAAGCGGTCGAAGTCGGGCTTTTCAGGGGCGTAGCCGGCATTGACCAGGGAAATACGGTCGCCGGCGCGCAGCTCGAGGTCCCAGGAGCCGTCCAGCACCTCGGCCGGCCGGAAGGTGAGGTACTCGTCGGCGCCGTCGGCCTTGAGCCTTAGCAGTTCGGCGTAGGCGAGGTTGGTGTCGGGGAGGACCTGGTCGGCGCCGAGGAGGCGCGAGAGCTTCATGCCAGGAAGAAGGGCGTAAACCTCTGGCCTGGCGATTGTTCCCGAAAGCCTGACGGCGTTGCGGAACTTGGCCAGGTCGACCGCGGGCGCGGCGCCGCCGAAGGCGGTCCCGGCAACGAAGCGGATCGCGTCGCCGGCCTTGAGCGGCAGGTCGTAGGAGCCGTCCGCCACTGAGGAGGGCGCGAAGGCCAGGAATTCGAGGGTGCCGTCGGGCTTGCGCCTGGTCAGCTCGGCGTAGTCCAGGCTGGCGGCGTCCGTCAGCCGGCCGGCTGCCACGATGGACGAGAGCTTGAGGCCCGGCGTGAGGGCATAGGGGCCGGTATAGCGCGCCTCGCCCGTCACCGCCACGTAGTCCGCCACGGAAGCGAGGTGGCCGTCGTCCAGGACAGGATTGGCAGAATTGACAGGATTCGGAGCCGCGGCCGGAGCCGGAGCCTCGACAGGATTGACAGGATTGGCAGCCGCTGCGGGCGCAACCATCGTCGCAGTCGTCGCAGCTTCCGCTGCCGGGGATCCGACAGGATTGCCAGGACTGGCAGGATTAGCAGGAGAGACGGGGACCGCAGGAACCGATGAAGCAGGCGCCTTTGCAGCAACCGCGGGCGCGGCCGCCTTTACCGCCGCTGCCACAGGCGCGGCCTGCAGAGATGGCGTCGTTGTGGGCGCCTCGGCCTTTATGGGAGCTTCGGCCTTCTTCTCGGCGGCCGCGCCGAAAAAGCGCACCACGTCGCGGGGCTGAAGCTCAGTGTCGAAGAAACCGCCGGCAACCTCGCGCGGCGCAAAGGTGCGGTACTCGACCCGCTCGCCGCCCTGGGGGCGCGCGATCTCGGCGTAGTAGGGATTCACTTCTATGGAAGGTTTGGCGAGGGCGAGCAGCTCGGAAAGCTTCATGCCCGCGCGCCAGGCGTAGAGGCCGGGAGACCGGGCGGGACCGGCCACGAGGACGGCGTCGGCGTAGCGGTCGAAGTCGGGCTTGTCGGGCGCGTAGCCGGCCTTGACCAGGGTGATCGCATCCCTGGCGCGCAGTTCCAGATCCCAGGAACCGTCCAGCACCTCGGCCGGCCGGAAGGTGAGGTATTCGGCGGCGCCGTCGGGGCGCGCGCGCTTGAGCTCGGCGTAATGGAGATTGGTCTCCAGCAGAACCTGATCCTTGCCGAGAAGGGCCGAGAGCTTCATGCCCGCGCGGAAGGCGTAGGCCTCGGGCCGGACGACGCTGCCGGCGAGCAGGACGGCCTGGGGGAACTTGTCGAAATCGTGGGCAGAGGCCTCTGCGCCCCGCTTTACGAAGCGGACGCGATCCAGGCGGGAGAGCGCGATGTCGCGCTTTCCGGACAGAATCTCCTCTGGGGAGAAGGTGGCGTAGGTTTCAAGACCGGACGGCGCGCGGGAGACAATCTCGGCGTAGACGCGGCTCGCGTCCAGCGAAAGCGCGTTGTCGGCCAGGAGGCCGGAGAGCCTCATGCCCTCCTTGTAGAGGTAGAAGCCGGGATACTTCACGGGACCGGAGACCGCCACCGTGTCGGCGAAGCGGTCGAATTCGGGATCGATCGCGGCGTCGTCGAAGCGGTAGAGGACCACGCGGTCGCGCTCGGCCAGGGCGATGTCGGCACCTGCGAGCACGTCCCGGGGCGCGAAGGCGAAGGACTTGTCGCGGCCGGAAGCGTCGGTCCGATAGACGCGGCCGTAGAAGAGGTTGGCCTCGGGCAGGGGCTGGGCCTTGCGTAGCAGGGAGGCCAGCGTTTTATAGGAGGCGAGGTCGTAGTTGCCCGCGTACTTGGCGGGGCCCGTCAGCTGGGCCTGGCCCACGAGCGATCCAGCAACTCGGCCAACGTAGAGATAGTCGCCGTCGCGCGCGGAAGCGCCCGCGAAGGCCGCGTCGGCCAGGTCGCCGGTCAGGATGGTCCGGCCGGACTCGGAGAAGCGCAGAAGGCTGGCGGCGCCGGCGCGGGCCGAGGGCAGGGCTCCGCCCGCCAGGGCCAGAGCCTGCGTAAGGCTGGCCGGGCCGGAAAGCTCGTAGATGGCCGGCCGCCTGAGTTCTCCGGCGAGGGCGACCACAGGGCCTATGCCCGGCACGTGGAGGGAATCCCCCTCACGCACGCGGAGGTCCATCGCAATGCCGGAAACCAGGGTGTCGTAGAGGTCGATGCGCCGCTTTTCGGGACCCGCGGCGCCCGCGCGCGAAAGCTGGACGGAGCGGAGGCTGCCGGTTTTAAGCACGCCGCCCGCCTTGGCCAGAACGGTGAGCACCGTGTCGGCCCCGGTGGCCATGACCGTGCCGGGATTGGCGGCGTAGCCCGCCACGAAGACGGGGAACTGCCGCAGGGCGGAAAGGGCCAGGCTCATCTCGAGCCTGCGGTACTTGCGGTCGAGAATGCCTTTTATGGAAGCGCGCAGGGAACCGAGGTTCTGCCCCAGGGCCGAGATTTGTCCCGCGGGGGGCAGGAAGATGTTGCCGTTGCGGTCCACCGAGAGCGTGTAGGAGGCGGAGATCTCCTTGATGTCCACGGGATCGCCCCAAAGGTAGAGAACGAGGCCGTCGCCGGGGCCGAGGAGGTAATCGTCGCCGATGGCGGCGAGGCTCGTAGGCGCCTGGGTTCCCAGGGCCGCGTAGCCGAACTGCTCCAGCGCCTTGCCCGCGTAGCCCGCCGCGACGCCCATGTCGGAGAACATGGCCTCGATGGCGGAGGATGTAACAGAGGCCGATGAGGCAGCGCTGGCCTGTACGAACCCAGGCTGGACCGCGGCGGCTGTCGGTGTTATGCCCCCTTGAGCGGTCGAGAGTGCTTGGACAATTGCCGCTTGTTCGGGTGTCTGCGCACCTAAGCCTGAAGTTGCGAAAACCCCGGCAATGAGGGCAACCATATGCCAAGAGCAATTCTTGTCGCGTCGTGTCACGATTTGGCTCCATGAATGAATACTTCGGGATAACACATTTATGTTCACAATAGTATCGATGCCATTATATGAGGTAAACAGCGTCTCACGTTTTGACATTGTGCTAGTTAAAAGGCCAGGTCTTTTAAAGATAGCTCTTTAATATATCGGGCACCTCAGGGAGCCCTTTGAACCAACGTCTCCAAAGCGCAGTACGGGGGCTGAATAAAGACCAAGCGGTCATCAGTATCAGCTTGAAGTAATTCCCCAATGTACGATGCCTGGTCCACCAAACCTCGAGACTGCCTTTGAAAGGTGCGATGACAGTATCGTGAAATATATCACGGTCGCCATGGACTTCGTCCAGGATTGCTTCCTCGTCGCGGAAAATTACAGAAGCAATACCGGTGAGTCCCGGCGGCACCAAATTAATCGCCGCCTTCACTTCTGAGGAGTAAAGTTCGTAATGCCGCCTCGTTTGTGGACGCGGGCCAACGACGCTCATCTGTCCAGCCAGGATATTGAGAAGTTGCGGCAGCTCATTGATCTTGGTTTTGCGCAGGAACTTGCCCATTGGAAGAATGCGCGGGTCATCTTTCTGCGTGAGTACGCCGCCGGGAAGGTCAGGGCTATTTTTCAGCATTGTCGCGAACTTGAGCACATGAAAATCCTTGCCGCCCTTCCCCACGCGCAGTTGACGGTAAAAAATGTAGTGTTCTCCGGAAAGCTTGAGCCCGATTGCGATCGGAAGCATGAATGGGAGGAGGACGATGGCGGCGACGAGTGAAAAAAGAATGTCGAAAAGGCGGATCAGCATGCTCACATTCTCCCATCCAGGAATTTCCCTGTTTCCTTATGCGCGAACTCAGGGATGGTCTCGTTAAAAAGAGCAATAAGCTCACCCCGCGTCCATGAGCCGCGAGTCCTCATAGCCTTGATCGCATCCTCGAAACGCTCAATGCTTCTAAAATCTGAAATCAAATCGTTCTTGATCACACCGATGGCAGCAAATCGATCCATATCGAGCTTTTCTCCATTGGTATAGAACTCTTCAAAATCCTTCTCGCCAGTGGTATCGCTTGCAAAGAAATAGACAGGCCACTTGCCCTGGGGCTTTAATTCGCCAACTTTTGCTCGAGCTTCGTCCTCACTCGCGCATTCTACCGCCTCATACCCGCGACGCTCCAAGAAACGCTGGGCGATCTCGGAAAAAGTGATGAGATCCTGGACGGCGTTGAGCTTAGGGAAAAAAAGATCGCGGTTCTCGCCAAAGAGAGCGGACATGAGGCAGAGCTCTCCCGACTCCTGGGGAGTGATGAAATAGCGCCGCACATCGTTTGGGGCTGAAAGAGGCTGTTCTTTTTCCATGCGGCGATTGAAGCCATAGAGCAGGCTGCCATCCGAAAAAGCCACGTTCGCAAAACGCGCCGTTGATACAGGCAGCTCCAGACTTCGGCGCATCAAAAAATATTCCATTATGCGCTTGGAGGCGCCCATCATGTTCACGGGATTGGCCGCCTTGTCCGTGGAAACGCAGAAGTACTTCCTGGCACCCTTTTCCCTGGCTTGGCGCATGGCCTTATCAGTGTTGAAAATGTTCACCTCTGCCATACGCATAAGGGTATACGGGTCTTTCTCTGAGCGGACATGCTTAAGCGCCGAGAGATTGAGCACATAGTCGTAGCCTTGGCTGTTCGCCATAAAAGCATCAAAGATGTCGCTCCCGGCGTCGATGGCGAAGGTGGCGAATTCCCCCGAAGTGTAGCCTATAGAGGAGCGCAGATCGCGCACCAACTCGACCATATTGTTCTCGGAAATATCGACCACGTGGAGCAGCTTCGGATCGCGCTGAAATATCTCGCGCGCAACCGCCTGCCCGATGGAGCCGGCGCCTCCGATAACGAGAAAGCGCGAAGCCGAGACCAATCGCGCAAGATCATCTTCGCAAGCGGCAATATCAGTTTTAAATAGTTCAGAATTACGGCCGATCACATCCAGCAAAAAACTCATGCTTGCTACTCCTGGATAGCCAAAAGAAGATTTTTTTCCAGAGAATCGCAAACCAGATCAACCTCGTCCTCAGTCATTGTAGGATAGAGAGGCAAAGTGAGCTCATGATCGCTAACATACTGACTCTTAGGTGTCGGTTCAACCATGCCTTTATAAGCAGTAAAACTTTGTATAGAAGGGTAGTGTATCGATGTTTGAATTCCGTCATCGCGCATAAGATCGATTAACCTCATTCGATCAATTCCGCTATTCAACAGGATCGGCATTATATGATAAGTTGGCTTTCCTCGCTCAAAATCCCGGAAGGGGATGCTGAGATCTCTGATCGCATCAAGACGTGCATAATAGTGTTGAACAAGCGTCCGGCGTGATGCGTTCGCTTCCGGCAATTTTGCGAGCTGGACCATCCCCAATGATGCTCGAATCTCATCGATTCGGTAGTTGAATCCCGGCTCGATGACATCGTAACTCACAGCTCGGCCTTTCATACGATCGAAGCTTGCCGTCGTCATGCCATGAGAGCGCAAGTTTCTGCATTTCTGATAAAATGCCGGATCGCGCGTCGCCACCATGCCACCTTCGCCAACCGCAAGGTTCTTATTGGAGAAAAAGCTCCATGCAGAAAGATCGCCAAAAGTACCCAGCTTCCGGCCCTTGTAGGTGCCCCCGTTTGAGTGAGCACAATCTTCGATAAGAATTAAGCCATGGCGTTTGCAGATATCGACGATTGAGTCCATATCGCAGGCGAATCCCGCATAGTGTACTATCATTACTGCTTTTGTCTTGGGCGTTATCTTCGCTTCAATATCGGCTGGATCCATGGACCAATCATCGAGAGAAGTCACATCAGACAGGACCACGTCGCCGCCTGACACGCGGACTGAATTGAGGTCGGCGATGAAAGTGAGAGAGGGAACAATGACTTCATCGCCTGGTCCCACCCCTGCGGCGAGAACGGCGATGTGAAGAGCTGCGGTACCATTAGATACGGCGACACACATGCTGCCCTCGCCCAATTCATTCGCGTAAGCTGCTTCGAAATCGATGGTCTTCTGGCCCATGGTAATCCAGCCAGATTGCAATGTATCCATTACAGCCGAATACTCACGTTCATCGTAGTTGAGCTTAAATAATTGGACTTTCCACATATCTCATTCCTTCCTTATAATATTTTGCCACAGTGCTGCCATATCTTGCGCGATAGCATCGAGACTGAAGACTTGCTCCATCCTTCTCCTGGCCTCGGTTCCGAATGCGTAAAGCATTTCTTTATTGCCAAGCAGCTCAAGGACGCGCCCAAATGCTTGATGCTCATCTTCGACGACAAATCCAGTTCGTCCATCGATAACAATCTCCCTGCATCCAGGAACGTCTAGTACGACCGAAGGGACCTCCATAGCCGCGGCTTCCATTACTACTCGCGGCATTCCCTCTCGAGCAGAAAGAAGGATGCATATATCCGATACGTAGAGTATGTCGCGTATGTCTTTCCTTTCTCCCAACCACTTCACCTTATCGCGGAAATACCCCATCTCATAATCATTCAGCCTATCAGCACTGTCTTTATCATCAGGCCCGACAAGAACGGCCTCGACATCGTCTCTACTCGCAGCAATCTTTTCCGCCATTCGGGCAAAGGGAATGACGCCCTTGCTCTTAACTACACGACCTATCATCGTAATAACAAAGGGCTTCTCCGAGCCTAGCAAGCTTTTCCTCATTTTTTCTCTATCTTGTCCCGAATACCAAGATCTTTCATAATACTTTGTATCGATTCCCGATCCAGGGATTACCCTGTATTTCCTCCCCGCCATTCCTCTTTGACGGAAGAAGCTCAGATCATCATGATTTTGGAAAATCAGCATCCGCGTCCCCAGCAGGAGGATACGATTCGCCAATTCATAAACCTTTCGATAAAGGAGGTACTTCTTCTTATCGTAAGTATACAATTCACCAAGCCCATTCACAGTAGATACAACTAGGGCATTCCGGTCGAAAAACCAGGCAATTCTTGCAAGAAAGGTTGGTATAGTGTCATAAGTCTGAATGATGTCGGGTTTCTCGGCTTTTATTGCTTGAACCATTTGGCTTACGGACAGAATATGAGAAATCGGCGCAACTTTTCTGACCATGCGGAAATATATATACCTTACTCCAAGCTCGTCGAACATCCATTTGATATTTCGCGACGACCCCATAACAACAAATTCAAATCCCCGGCATATTTTAATGATTGGAAGCCGCTTTTCAACATCCTGCCCGCTGATGATAAGGATCTTCACATTACGCATAACTTTTCGCGCCTTTCATGCTTCCCCTTCGCTAAGCTGTCGCTACCTTTTCGAGTATGCGGCGTGGAACCTCATAAAGAATTCGCGCCTTCTAGATTCAATGATAGAAGCGCTGAATTTTTTTGCAGCTTCATAATTCCTCTTTGACTGCACGAGCAAAGTTGTAGTATCCAACCTGAGCAGACATTCGGGCAACTCTTCTTTCGCTTTTTGTGGCCGAAAAAGCATCGACTTCTCAAGAAGCTCTGGTATGCCTCCGGCTGTTGAACCAATCGCCGGAAGCCCCATGCTCATAGCTTCGATTAAGGATCTTGGCAACCCTTCGGTTTTGCTTGGCTGGATATAGATATCAATATCTTCCAATACGGAATTTATTTGTTGCCTGTTTAGTATCCCATGAAACACCAGCAAGCCTTCCACTCCTAGCTTTTTTGCGTAATCCCTCAAGTATGTTTGATTCCCGCTCCCGATCAAGTGATACTCATAGATTTTATTATGTTTGGCCTTTAAAATTGCCAACGCGGTAATTACTGAAACTTGACCCTTATATTTGACATCGACGGCTCCTATTGTACAAATCTTCATCAAAGGCCCTGTGAGCATTATCTTATTGGCTCTGCGTTCAACGACTCCTTCATCACCCTGGCTGAGCAGGACGTTGGAGCAGCTTATAGTAATTCCTTTCGTTGGATATCGCCGTTGCAGGAATCTTTCCGTAACATAAAGTACAAACGGTGAGTTCCTGACAATAATTCTAGTCAGCAATGCAATGAAGGGAGCGGCTGCCTTGCCTTTAGCGCTATGATTCCAGAGAGAGTCAAATGGACAGCCAACAAGTTCAATTAAGCTTGGCTTCATATATATCCGAGCGACTATTACTGCGCATATACCAATGAAGCTCGGCAAACGCACGATAACATAATCAGCGTGAAAAATATCTTTTAGCAGCTGCATGAAGCCTTTTTCATACACATCAACAATTCTGACTTGAGGATTAGATATTTTAGAGAACCCCACAACGTCTGTTTCCTGCGTTCTCACGCGCGCAAAAACCGTTGTGTTGCCAAACACGGCCGTATATCTGCCCCACATTTCATCTGGGAAACTGCCAGGAGAGTAAAAGCATGAATCTTTGCAATAAAACTTATGATCATGAAAGAAGAAGAGGCTCACGATTTATGCTCCTTGGCATCTAAAAGACGAAAGATCATATTGAACGCAGGTAAGAAGCATAAGCGCTCGCATTATGGTTCTTGCTCACGGCTTCGATGCCCGCCTTCCCCATGCGCTCGACAACATCATTAGCATCAAGCATCGAGACTAGGCATTCCCTTAGGCTTGCATCAAATTCCGTTGCCCTGAAGACCATCCCATTCACTCCATCTTCTATATATTCAGCAGTACCGTTGCTATCGCTGCATACTACCGCGCAACCGCACGACATCGCCTCAAGCTGTGAATAAGATGCTGGCTCATTTATGGATGGCAAGACAAAGATATCAGAACTTAAGTATTCCTTGTCCATCAACTCATGCGGAATATTAACGGCGATTGACATATATTCATTTCGACCTACAATCTTCCTAACTTCCTCCAATACCCTGTTTTCGATAACGGTACCAATCACTTTCACAGCAAAATTTCCGCGGTAGAGCTTTTCAAGGACATTAAGGCATTCAGGTATCATTTTTCTTGAAACGAATTTTCCGACGATGAGTATACGAACCACCCCGTTAGGACAATACTCTCGGCTAAAAGCCTCCTTATTTGGTTTCTTGATAAATGGAATGCAAGTCCATCGTTGACCTAACACTATTTTATTGCCTATCGAGCCATTAACACCTCTTACTGGGGTTATTACCTCCCGGGCGAACCCCCTATAGTATACAAGCTTGATGACCGGTATACGCTTTCCATGAATTGGCAATTGGCAATATAAAACCACCTTGCTTCCTCGAATTCGAAGCAACGTGGATAGCAAGAGGCTGGATAGAGAAAAACTCCTAATTATTGCCACATCGGGGCGGGAAGATAATATTGAAACAATTCCACTTAACGAGGGAAGTCCATATTCACGCCTTAGGCTCTCATTGCAGTATCTATTGAAGAGCTTGGCATATCCAATGACAACAGGAGAAACCGTTCGATGATCTTCAGAATAACGGCTTTCATACGAAAAAAATAAAACAGTATTCCCAAAACTCATCAATTGCTCAACAAGTTCCGCTTGGTTCGTGTGAAACCTGGGGGCGATAAAGGCAATTATCACTATACTCCCCTTTTCTTTCCTTGAGCCTGCTGGCATTGCTTTCGGCTAATACCTTTCAGTACCAGGTAGGCAGGTATGATATAATACGCAATATCCCTAACCACGCCCAAGAATTCTCTTCTCGGGAGAGTAATATTCATAAAAAAAAACATCATCGCTACGAAGACTCGAAACGGATCATTTCTATTGTCTTTGGTAATATACAGCAGCCGGGCGATTAAGTATCCCGCCAATAACATGATCGGCAACGGGAACCATCCGAAATTGATATAGGCTTCTGCCGGCATGGAATACCCAGGACCATATGTCATATTCAGGCTCTTCATAAGCCAAGAAGCCAAAGCCGAGTATTTTTGCGCTGGATGAATCTCAAAGAACAAATTAGGGAATACAGTTGTCAATGCCATCAGGTAAGTGATGCCATAGCGGTAATTCTCATATAATGGAACGATTTCCATTGTTTTCGCTAAAGGGAAAACGCTGAATCCAACTGAGGCTATTGAGCTAATCAGGCTCTCGACGATGCCATTTCTGGCAACGATCTGAGATATTTGAACAACATTGGCAATTCCCTCATGACGCAAGCGTTGAATTGCGGGGAAAGCAAGCAGCAGCAATACGCTGACGAGAATGATGCCAAGCAAATTCTTTTTTTTGTCTTTTTTCGTCGGCAAGCAAAACGATCGATACCAGTAAACCACGAGCAGCATGCTGGCTGCTCCGGTCCTCTCGCCCATCATGAGAGTAATGACAGCAGAAATGGAAAGGAACAGCGTAATTAGGTTCCTCTTGTTTTTATCATGTTTATAGCCTACAAGAAGCATGATTAAGCCAACCGTGAACAAGCTTGATAATCCTTCGATTATCTTAAACACGCGCGAAGAACCATAATTTGAATAATTATAGAGCGCTTCATATCCGATACTTCTGGCGGCAAGCAATGTTGTTGTCCTAGAATACAGGAAAGGTATTGCCGAGAACACAAGGAGCAGCTTCCCGACCTTTCGGAATGCTGCCAGGTTGCATTCTTCCTCCTCAATGGCAACTGGTTTTTTCGGGCTGTCGATTACGAGCAATGCCCCGGAAAAAAAGGCTGCCAGACAAATTAGTGTGTAAATTGCCGAAGAGTTAATTAGTTGGACAGGCAAGCGAGTAAACATGTTTGCACCCGCGAAAGTCCTGACGCCATAAGAGTAGATAATAACCTGTCCAAGACAGAAGAGGACAAACGACACTAGGAACATGCCAAAGAGATTTAGGTAATTGCCAGTAATCTTTCCCCAAGAAAAATAATAGGTTAACGTGAGTATTTGGGCAAACAGTCCCAAAGCAGCCGAGAGCGCGTTTTCTTCAATATTCAGTAATCCTAAGTCACGCTTCCCTTGAATAACATATAACGTCGTGATTACTAGTATATTAATGAGGATAAGGCATAGTCTGAACCTCAGCCTATCGTTCTTTGGGTAAGGTATTGTCAAGGCATTCACGTTAGGTAAATTCCTTCAAGAACTTCAGCAACGCTTTGTATATCATATCCGCTCCTCAGGATACTTTTCTCGATTATTGACCCATCGTAAATTCTATCCTTACTGCTACTTATTGCAGAAACCCAACAATCAGGACCATTATTAATTCCGGCATATTGTATTAATCCCAATCCTATATCCACTTCTTTGGTAACCACATCGGAAACAACACAAGGAATCCCAGCTGCCTGGGCTTCAATAACAACCCCGGGGACTCCTTCATGCTTTGATGGCAATAGAAGAAAATCTATTGCGCTCAATATGTCCGGGACATCGGCTCTTGACCCTAGAAAAATGACGCAATCACTTAATTCCCTTATCTTCACAGCGTCAACAATATTTGGCTTGTTCTCCCCATCTCCAACAAGTACGAGCAGAAAGTCGACATGAAGTTTCTTCATTTTTTCTGCTATGCAAATTAGAAAACTGTGGTTTTTGACATCGGCGAATCTACCTATATGGCCAAGAACTTTTGTATTTTCTTGAATATTCCATAATTTCCTAAGCCTCTCCCTGGCGCCTGGATCAACTTGGAAGATCTCATCGACATCGACTGCGTTCCTTATAATCTTAAATCTTTTGCTATTTGTGCCCAAATCGCCATACAGATACTCCCCCGCATCATGGCTGCAAGCCAATAGGTTCGTTGCATTGCACAACATCAGTGTCTTTGAAACAAAATAATATAGCTTTCTCCACATACTGCAGTGTTCTTCTCTCGGCGCCGTTCTCGCATGACAGATCCTTCTCTTGATACCGGCCGCCCGCGCAACGGTCACTACCAGCCCTGAGTAATGCGCCCCGTGAGAATGCACTGCCGAAAAGCCGCTTTCCCTGGAAAGCAAAAGGTACATGGCAACAATGTGGCTTATAATATGTTTCAGATCGGGCGGCGGTAAAATAAAAATTCTACCCCCCAACATTCTGATTTCTTCATCGTAATAACCCGACCCCTGTGAATATGTAAGAAAGTCGAACTGAATCTTGGATTTATCAATCTTCCTGTATATATCCATCGTACGAGACTCAGCGCCACCCTGATCCATACGTCGAAACACATGGAGCACTCTATGCGCACTGCTTGTGCCTAAGCTCATATAGATCTTTCCTTCTTTAGGTTATGGCAGCTTAACAATAATTCCATCGCACCAGGCTCTTCTTGAGCAAGTAATAGCCTAGTATAATCGGGCTCCTAATTAAGCTTGCGTAAAGCATTATTTTTTTTAATCTGTTTTTTTCCCACTCCGATTTCTTCACCCATGTATAAAATTCCAAATATTTTTGCTCTCGTTTTGGCAAAAGCTTTCTAATGCATTCGATGTCATTTTCTTTCTTGTCTCGTTGGTAATCTTTGCTTTTCATGCTCCAGGCTCCATTGCTATGGACCCTATATACCGCCATCGTCTCATTGAGCACCATGATTTTTTTATGATTCTCCGTAATGATTATTCGAGATATGTTATCCCTGGCGTATATCGATGAGAGATCATATTTGAAATAGCTTTCTACGAAAGGACTTTTACGATACATCTTTGTGCACGTTCTGGTATCCGGCTTAATGCCGAGAAGAAAATCCTTCCTGGTCAATGACAGCCGTCTCTTCATTGGGGAATGTCTCTTGAGAGTGCCTGAATCCTCATATAATACGTCAGCAAGGGCAGTGCAGGCGGAGTAGCTTAAATTATTCTTAAGGAAATCATATTGCTTCTGCAGCTTTCCAGAGTCCACCCAATAATCATCGCCCTCACATAAAGCGATATACTCACCTAAGCACGCAGTAACTGCACAACGTGTATTTGTGCCGTCACCATGGTTTTTTTCCTGAAGCACCGGCTTAATCAGTTCCGGAAACTTTTCTCGATATTGGGCGATAATATCTGTTGTTCCGTCAGTTGAGTGGTCGTCACCTATTACTATTTCAAATTCGACATCGACCTTCTGCGCCAGAACGCTATCCAGCGTTTGCCTTATATATTTGAGATGGTTATAAGTTATGACAACGACAGAGATGATTGGCCTCTTTATGCCAATCACATTAATCTTTCCCATAATTCCCCTTATGCATACGTTTTAAGAGTATTTCCTCAAGCTGCATTACCGCTTCAACTCTCAATAACTTCGCAGCGATTAAGTAGGCAATTACGCCTACGCTTGGGATAACTATTAACCCCACCATACCATTGCCGGAAAGTCTCTTAACCAAGTACATGGAAATCGAAGCTAAAATTGTCGAAAGGATTGTCGGCAGGAGGTCTTTTGCTTGCCGGAAACCGGAATATCCTAAGTACTTCTTGGTATAATGGCTATTTATAAAGAAATAGACGAAGAAAGAAGAAATTATTTGTCCAACTATCATCACTTCGATCTTGTACTTCATCGTGAATGATAAAACGGTGAGCCCAAGCAACTTCTTTAAGAGCTCAAGTCGAAAATACTTATCCGAATGTCCTTGCGCAAGCAAAACATTGAGATTCACCAAGTGCAAGGGATAGAGTACACCAAGAAATACAAGTAGCTTAAGGTATACTATGCTATTGGCCCATTTTGTAGTATAGAATACAATTACCAATGGTTCAGCGGTAAAATACAATACTGCCATGACGGGAATCGTAATAGCAGTTACGGTTAGCAGCGTTTTTCTGAATATTGATAACAATCTTTCCTTATCGTCATGGATCATTGAATATATTGGATATGTAACACGTTTTGCAGATGTTGATATGAGCTGTATTGGAACTTGCTGCAATTGGTTCGCTCTATTGTAAAAAGCAAGATTCGCTGGCGAGAACATTCTTCCGATGATTATTTGAAATATATTGTTGTAGAGCGTGTCGATGATTCCAGAAAGAAGAAGTCTTGATCCAAATGAAAATAGCTTCTGAAGGCTATTAATATCAAACAGCCACTTTGGCCTCCATGGTCTGGAATACCAAACAAGCACAGTGCGGAAAAAATTCCCGGATATAGATTGTACGACAAGGCTCCATACTCCACATCCAGAGTAAGCGCAAATTATCCCGATTGCTCCCGAGGCCACGCTTGATATTATGCTAATTCTACTTTGTGTCTTGAAATCGACATCTTTTGTAAGTAATGCAGTCTGAACGATCCCGAATGAGTTAATTACAAAATTGATTGCCAGCACTCGGGCAAGTGACGTTAGCGCTTCCTGATGAAAAAAATGAGCAATAACCGGCGCAAAGAAATACATCAGTATGGCGAGAATGATCCCAATAAAAATGTTGAAATAAAAAACCGAGCATTCATCAATAAGTGTATGGTTCTTCTTTTGGATCAATGCGGAACCAAAGCCAGAATCGATTATCGACTGGCCGATCGCCATGAATACAGTCAGCATTCCAGTCAAGCCAAATAATTCCGGAGATAGAATCCTGGCCAAGAATATTGATATGATTAATTGCGATATTTGCGTTCCTGAACGCTCAACAACACTCCATGCAAATCCATAAGCTGTCCTTTTCAGAAGTTGCTCATCATTCATAAGTTCCCCGTTTTGCCAATCCTAAATTGATCGATGAATGCTCAGTAAGCAGGAAAATCAACGCATCAGTTCCAGCGAACCAACACCGTCTTTTATGTCAATCGCAGTACCATATTCTTTTGAAAGCTCATCCAAATTTCTCAGTATTACCGAATCATTGATCAGTTTTGGGATTCCGCGACTATAATGCGGATCGTCATTTCCGATTTCGACAGGATACAATTTTATAGCGACTCTCTCATCATCAATCGTGACGCTGGCAATTACGCTTTGCCAAGACTCTTCCTCCTTCTTCAGGCCGATTTCTCCATTTCTATTTCTTCTGGATAACGCCGTTCCCGTTCCGGCAGTAGGTTCAATCGAATATTTTTGGTAAAAATCTTCTGGTAAATATGCAATGCTTTCGTTTTGAAAAATGAAGTTGCCCAGTCCATAAAAAATAATGCCTTTCTCATATGCTTCTATTCCCCTAAGCACATGTGGACCGTGACCGACGACTATTATTGCCCCTGCTTCGATGCAGTTCCTGGAGAATTTCCTGATGAATTCAGCTGGATATTTCTTTTGGCCTCTAGAGAACTGATGATTATGAATGCTGACGATCACATAGTCAGCCTGTTTCTTTGCCTCTTTTATAGAATTCTCTATTCGAAGCATGTCAGAATCCAGCGGAAAAGTCTTAAGGGTATTCTCTTCCCCAATTACAAATTCCGTTCCGGCGAACTGAAAGTTCTTATTCGGGAGAAGATAGCCTTCTTTTATCGCCTGATCATGATAATCATTAATGCCTGTTTCCTTTGCAATTTTCAACAAATGACGATAATCGTCTTCGGTGATTTGACAGATTGACTTATGTCTCAGGGGATTAACGCCGGGACGCCCCTTCATATTGCAGCGTTGATAGCCTGCCGCGTCAGAATCATGGAAAGAGCTCGTCGCTCCAATCAGCGCGACTCTGGCCCCCGAACACTCTATGAACACGGGCGCCGCTGCGTCTGACAGATTTTTGCCAGTGCCCATATAGGGTATTTTGCTTCTTGCCAAGTACCGCTGTGTTGCCAAAAGTCCATTTTGCGAATAATCCAAAGCATGGTTGTTAGCAGTATTAACGACATTTATGCCCAGGCGCTTAATGCTATCGAGGCACAGAGGATCAGCCATACTCCAAGTCCCGCCAGGATAGGCTGAGGGATAGCCCTCCCGACGATGAACCGTTGTCTCTAGATTCGCAAATCTTACTTCATGATCATTCAATAGGTGCGTAATATCATCTAAAAACCCATATCCTTTTTCCGGGAACGGGCGTGAAATGAATATGTCTCCGACTAAAGATACTTTAACCATTCTTGACTCCATCGTGGCCATTGGGCGAATTTGATCCGAGCATGGTTTAAAAAGGCGCAACGCCAAAATCAGGCGATAATCCTTTTCACGACGGCCGGTACACCCACAGCCAATGCGTTTTTGGGGATGTCATTATTTACGACGGCGCCCGCGCCGACTATGCTGCCACTCCCGACAATTCTATCGGGCAATAATGAGCAATTCGTTCCCAACTGGCAGAAGTCACCAACCTGGCAACGCCCTGTGATTTGCGTCCCAGGAGAAATTTGAGAAAATTTTCCAATTTTCACGTCATGAGCTACGAGGCAGTTCCAGCTGATGTAGGTAGAATCCCCTACGGTTGCATTCATTGATACTGTTGTAAAGGCATGAATCACCACATCTTTTCCAATCTCTGCGTTAGGTGCGATCAGCGCATTCGGATCGATCAGCGTAGCATATTCAAACCTTGATCCGTACTCGTTGTGCCATCTCTCTCGCAGGTAAATGTCGCCAACAGCGCTTATCAAGCGCACGCGCCCCTTAGTACTGCTTGCCAGTTCTTCGACAGACCTGCGCACCGGCAAACCAAGAAGGATTTCATCACTCTCGATTTTTTCATCGTAAAAGCCGGCGATATCGTATTTCCTCAGCCTATTGATCAGCCAAAATACTTGTTGTGCGCTTCCGCCAGCCCCCAAAATAATCAACGTTTCTTTCATACGCTATCCCTTGCTGCTACCTGCCGAGACCCTTGAGGAACAAGGTTTAGCTCGACGGGATAAGGCAACTGATGCTACGATGCCCGGCACGCTTAATCATTGATGATTCCACTCACAGAGTACCGATTTCCTTTTCCCCGATGCAAGGACGGGGATTTCCTCAACCGGTATAATCGCCACATTGGCGCCCGTACCGAGGATATCCTTCAACTCATCCAGTACAGCGTCATTGTCGATCTTTTTATTGGTGTTCAGCCTTAGTTCATAATGATCGGCGGACTTCTGGACGAACTGCCATTGAACTATGCCGGGTATGTTTTTTAGTATTCTTGCAAAGCTCATGGGGTGTATTGGCCGGCCGAACGCATCAAAGACCAAATCCAGCCTTCTCCCGAACAGCTTGCTTAAGTACGGCCAATAGTTGCTGGATTTATTGCCTTTCTCGATGATAGCGGTATCCCCGGTGTCATACCTGATCAAGGGGAATGCATAGTTGAATAGGTCAGTGATGACTACCCGGCCAAGCTCACCGTAGGGCACCGGGGAATCATCCTCAAGACGAAGCACCTCCACAAGAAAACTGGCGTGATTCAAGTAGAAATTAGCGTCACAGAGCTTTTGATGACCGATAACTCCGCCTTCCTCATTAGCGTAACACTCGACAATATCTATCCCAAGCGAGTCCTTAAATTTTGCTCTCGTAGTTGCGTCAAGCGCCTCGGAGCCGGAAAAGCAAACTTTGAGGCTTTTAAGATTTCGCAGATCGTACCCAGTGTCCATCACATATTTTATGATTGCGTCGAACCAGCTAGCATAAGCCCGGACAGCCTTGACTTTTTTCTCCTTGACGATTCTTAACAAGTTCTCAATTACCGCATCATCCATTTTCGTGACATTGAACGGAATGATGTTTTCTATATACGACTGCCATCTATTTTTAGAGTGCCATTTCGTCCACACTCTGCATTGGCATAGTTTCTCATGCGACCTGAACCCCACCGTTTCGCCATAATATTTCAATTCTGCGATTCTGCGATTTCTCTTTCTCGTATCTTGCGGAATCGCAAAAGGGGCTCCGGTAGATCCGCTCGTTCTTTGTATATGCATCTCGCCTTTTTGGAATGGCAAATGTGATTCGTCGATAACGAGCTGGTCACGATATTCATTCAATAACGCCTTGTTAACAACCGGGAATTCATGAATGCTCTTGCCTCGGTACTCATTATAAAATTGAGAGTACGCCGTCGCATGATGCAACAACTCCTCTAGTCGTTCGCTTTGGTAAACGATACCGGCATTATAATCCTGGTTATTAGTCCTCAACTCAGCAAAATGCTTGCCTATTCGACTGCCATGAAGCATGTCACCAAGCCAAAATAGATTTCTCCTCAAGAATCCACTCATAATCGATCTCCGTTTAAGCGATTGGAGGCACGCGAGCAATGCATGCCAATGAAATCTTCAAGAGCTCTTGTATGCCATAGCCCAAAAACACAATGGCCAGTGTTGGATTCTCTGGACAGGCTCGCATCGTCAAAGCCATGAATCCTTACGCTCGTGGATAAGTCGATAAATGCGATCATGCCGATAGAAGATTGCTATGCGGACAAGCTTGGCTAAGGCCGCAGACAGCGGCCAAACACAGCCAAGCGATCATACGGCCTAAGAATATAGCTGTCCAACCATCATGCCAACTACCTGGTCCGAATGGCAGACTGCAATACTTGGATTACCTTCTCAAGTTCATCGCCACTCAAGCCATTATACAGCGGCAGGCACAGGACCCGAGAGGCGACATCTTCCGAACGAGGGCAAGGATTACCGCGTACATATGGAAGGGTTTCAAGAGATGGCCAAAAATAGCGCCTCGGTATTATGCCGTTTGCTCTGAGGGCGGTCACCGTTGATAAAAGCGAAGCTTCGTCTTTAAATAATACCGGATAATAAGCATAATTATAGTGAAGTCCCGCGGGTATCATCGGACGCTCCAATGGGAGATCCGCTATAGCGTCATCATAAGCTTCAACGATCTTCTGCCTCTCTGCGATGTTTGCCGGTGTGTATGGAAGTACGGCCAAACCCATGGCAGCATGCAACTCGGAATTCTTCCCGTTAATGCCGAGCGTGAAATGTTCATCGCCAACATGACCGAAGCTTTTCTTCAGCGATACCTCTCTATCCAGTACGGGATCGTGAGTTACGACACAACCGCCTTCTCCCATATGGAAAAGCTTGGTTGCATGAAAGCTGCACGTCGAAGCATCACCCCAGTCAAGGAGCGATCTGCCAAGGTATCTGCATCCGAAAGCATGCGCCGCGTCATATATGACTTTGACGCCTTTTCTTATCCCTATCTCTTTCAATCGTTCGACATCGCACGGCAACCCGAATACATGCGTGGCGAGGACGGCTTCCGTTTCGTCGTCGATCGCCTCCTCCACCAGATCAGGATCTATGCAGAGCGTGCGCGGATCGATATCGACGAAAACTGGTTCACAACCTTCCCATATGACCGTCGATGTCGTGGCCACATAGGAGAATGGGGTCGTTATGACCTTTCCCTTGATGCCCAGCGCCTTTAGGATAATCTGGATGGCAATCGTCCCATTCGAAGTAATCTGAAGGAAATCAATGCCAAGATAATCTTTCAACTGGTGTTCAAGTTCTTGCTGCAGTGGTCCATTATTGGTAAGCCAATGACTCTCCCAAAGGCGGTCCAATAACCGGTCGTACTCCTCTTTAGGAGGAAGGAACGACTTTGTAACATTAATCATAACCAGCGTCCTATCGTTTTCCGTAGTTTAGCTCGATCCAATCTCTATATCCTCCGTTCTGGATATTCTCGGTCCAGGAACGGTTGTTCAGGTACCACTGAACCGTAACGCGAAGCCCTTCGTTGATGCTTACGGATTGCCGCCAGCCAAGCTCGCTTTTCAGCTTGGTACAATCGATCGCATAACGCCTATCGTGTCCAGGCCGATCCTTCACGAACGCGATGAGCTTCAAAGCATCCTGTATTTCTCCGCTGCTTTCCTCAGAATAAATCTCGCAAAGGGCTTTCACGAGTCTGAGGTTCTCCCACTCCGTCTCCCCGCCAATGTTATATTTCTGCCCGAGCCGCCCATCCCTCATGATCATCCATACGGCCGAGTTATGATCCCCTACATAGAGCCAATCGCGAACATTAAGGCCATCTCCGTATATCGGCAATTGTTTGCGCTTCTCAATATTGCCAATAATAAGAGGTATCAGCTTCTCGGGGAATTGGTAAGGACCGTAATTATTGGAGCAATTGGATAATGTCACAGGAAGGCCATAGGTGTGCCAGTACGCCATTACGAGATGGTCTGCGGCGGCCTTAGATGCCGAGTAGGGGCTCCGAGGATCATATGGCGTATCTTCCCTGAATGCACCTTCGTCTCCAAGGGATCCATATACTTCGTCGGTACTTATATGATGGAACAGGACATCGTTTCTTCCGGTCCATTTTCGTCTCGCCACATCGAGAAGGACTTGAGTCCCTAAGACGTTCGTACGAATGAAGGACGAAGGATCGTGGATGGACCGATCGACATGGCTTTCGGCAGCGAAATGCACAACCGCATCGATATTATACTCATCGAAAACAGAATCCAACTTCGCCTGGTCGCAGATGTCGCCAAGGATGAAACTATACCGCTCACCCCCGTATCGGGCAACTATATCCGAGAGGTTATTAAGGTTGCCGGCGTATGTGAGAATATCGTAATTTATAATCCGGCCCATGAATTCTGGTCTTCCAAGCAAATACCTGATGAAATTGGAGCCGATGAAGCCAGCTCCTCCGGTAACGAGCACATTAGAAAAAGAGCGGCTCATGCGAGGAGCCCTCGGAGATATCGGGCATATTCGGTCTTGCCGAGTCCGCGAGCTGCATCGGCAACCTTTCCCGCGTCAATCCAGCCTGAGTGAAAGGCGATCTCTTCAAGGCAAGCTACCATGAATCCTTGTCGCTTCTGAATGGTAGCAATGAACTCCGAAGCATCAAGCAGACTATCGTGCGTGCCGGTATCCAACCATGCGAAGCCTCTGCCCAAGGTGTTTACCTTCAGTTTGCCCTCCATCAAATAGCGCCTGTTTATATCCGTTATCTCCAGTTCTCCGCGTTTTGACGGCTTTTGCTCCTTCGCGTAGCCGATTACACTATTATCGTAGAAATAAAGGCCGGTTACCGCCCAATTCGATTTTGGAATAGCCGGCTTCTCCTCGATAGAGACCGCTCTGAAATTCTTATCCACTTCTACGACCCCAAATCGTTCCGGATCCTTCACCGCGTAAGAATAGACTTCTGCTCCGTTTGTCAACGCTGCGGAACGCTTAAGCATCTTGCTGAATCCAGTACCGAAGAAGACATTGTCACCCAGTATCAAGCAACATGTGTCCTCGCCAATAAAGCTCTCTCCAATCAGGAAAGCTTGCGCGAGCCCCTCCGGCCGAGGTTGCACTCTATACTCGAGCCTTATGCCCCATTGGGCACCATCACCGAGGAGTTCATGGAACCTGGGCGTATCCTCAGGCGTAGAAATAATCAATATTTCCCTGATCCCCGCCAGCATAAGCACTGAAAGCGGATAATAGATCATTGGCTTATCATAGATTGGAAGCAGCTGTTTGGATACGACCTTTGTCACGGGATGGAGCCGGGTGCCCGACCCACCAGCCAAGATAATCCCTTTCATTATTATCCTTCCTTTCAGCAGACCGTCCGGATGGCGGCAGGGAGCATCAGTCAGACGTTATAGTAGCGGCGATACCAAGCGACAAATGCAGCGATACCTTCCGGGACCTTCGTTTTAGGTGAATACCCAGTTTCCGCCCTGATTGGGGATACATCCGCCCATGTCGCAGGGACATCGCCATCTTGCATCGGCAAGAAATTCAAGCTAGCCGGTTTCCCAATATTTTTTTCTATTTCTTTTATAAAATCCATCAGAGGCACCGGAGTACTGTTGCCTATATTGAATATGCGGTACGGAGCTTTTGATGCAGCCGGATTCGGAGTGAGGCCGGACCATTCAGGATCACCTTTCGGCGGAGTGTCCAACACTCCTCGTATACCCGAGACAATATCGTCAACATAGGTAAAATCCCTTTTCATATGGCCATTATTGTATACATCAATCTGTCGCCCTTCTAAAATCGCTTTTGTAAAGATGAACAAAGCCATGTCGGGCCTTCCCCAGGGACCGTAGACAGTGAAGAATCGGAGGCCCGTCGTAGGAAGCCCAAAGAGATGGCTATAGGAGTGCGCCATCAGTTCATTAGCTTTTTTGCTTGCCGCGTAGAGGCTGATTGGATGATCTACTGAATCATTGGTCGAAAACGGCATTCTCTCGTTGAGACCATACACGCTCGAAGATGAAGCGTACACGAGATGCTTCACTCCTGCATGGCGGCAGTTCTCGAGTACTCCCATAAATCCGAGAATATTGCTATCAATGTATGCGTAGGGATTTGTCAGGCTGTAGCGAACTCCAGCCTGAGCAGCCAGATTTACCACAACATCAAAGCGCTCAGCCTCAAAAAGTTTAGCAAGGTTCTCCCTGTCCTCGAGCTTCATCCGAATAAAACGGTAACTGCTGTATCTAGTAGATGAGATTTCACGAGTCCATTCACTGGCTTCGGAGCCAATCCCGCATTCTGCGAGCCGCGCGAATTTTAGGCAGACATCATAGTAATCGTTTATGGAATCTAAGCCAACGACTTCCTCGCCTCGCTCCAGAAGCGATCGGATGAGATGGAAGCCGATAAATCCTGCCGCCCCTGTCACGAGAACCTTCATGCTCACAGCCTCCCATCCACAACACGGTCCAGAAGCGCACCTTTGACATCGAAAATTACAGCTTTATCGTTCTTGAGACTCTCTAGGTCAAGAGACAAAAATTTTCCATGCGCGACCGCAAGAATGATGGCATCGTAGGCGCCTTCGGGACTGTTGAGGGCGATACCGTACTCCCGTTTAACATCCGCAGCATCTGCCCATGGATCATATGCCTCCACACGGCATCCGAACTCCTGCAACTCGCGGATGATTCCAATCACCTTCGAGTTGCGGATATCGGGGCAGTTTTCTTTGAAGGTGACGCCAAGAACGAGCACTCTTGCCCCGTCGATTTTTTGCCCTTTTCCAATCATGAGCTTTATGACGCGATTGGCAACGTAGGTTGGCATGCCATCATTAAGTCTGCGTCCGGCCAAAATAATCTCCGGATAGTAGCCCGCCGCCTGCGCCCTATAGGTAAGGTAAAAAGGGTCAACACCGATACAGTGCCCGCCTACCAGGCCTGGCTTAAAATGCAGGAAATTCCATTTCGTGCCAGCCGCCTCGAGGACTTCCTGGGTATCGATGCCAAGCTTATGGAAGATCATAGACAATTCATTCACGAACGCTATGTTAATATCGCGTTGGCTGTTCTCGATGACCTTGGCTGCCTCGGCTACCTTGATAGAGGACGCCCTGAAAGTGCCAGCCGCGATTATGCTCCTGTAAAGCTCATCCACCATCTCTGCTGATTCAGGCGTAGATCCGGAAGTAATCTTGCGAATCTTTGTGACCGTGTGTTCCTTATCACCAGGATTGATGCGTTCAGGCGAATAGCCGCAGAAGAAATCGACGTTGAATTTTAAGCCGCTCTCTTTCTCCAGTATCGGCACGCACTCTTCCTCCGTACACCCAGGATAGACCGTGGACTCATAGATGACTATGTCACCCTTTTTTAGAACTTTCCCCACGGTGGCGCTTGCTGACAGCATGGGCGTAAGGTCTGGGGCATTATGCTCATCGACCGGCGTCGGCACAGTCACAATGTATCGATTGCACTCGGAGAGCCTTGAAGGATCCGCAGTAAATAGCAAATATTCCGCAGAGGCTAATTGCTCGGAGGTCGTCTCCAATGTCGAATCACGACCGGATTGAAGCTCTTCAATCCTGGACAACTTGAGGTCGAAACCAACAACTGCGAATTTTTTCCCAAACTCAACCGCCAAGGGCAATCCAACATATCCAAGCCCAATGATGCCGATTTTAACCGCCTGCACATAAACCTCCATGCTTTTATCTATGTATTTGCCAAATATATTACAAAACCTAGCGACCAACACAAAAATATCTGAATCCAGCCTTCTCGACCATGTCCCGATCATAAATATTGCGCAGATCAAGAATCACTGAGGTTCGAAGCAAAGCTTTAACCTTCTCAAGATCAAGATTGCGGAATTGGTTCCATTCGGTCGCGATCACCAAGGCATCGGCGCCTTCCATTGCCTCATACTCATTACTGCAATACACGATCATTTGGCTAAATTCCGCGAGCCGCCACGAAGCCTCGCGCATCGCTGCCGGATCATAGATCCTTACACAAACGCCCAGCGCCACAAGACGCTGAACAATGTGCAATGAAGGGGCTTCTCTCATGTCATCCGTGTTTGGCTTAAAAGCAAGCCCGAGCAGCGCAACGACTTTGCCTTTCGGTTCGCCCAACGCCTGAAGTATCTTGCCGGCCATTCGGGCTTTCTGCGCCTCGTTCGCCTCAATGGCAGCATCAACAATCCGAAGCCTTTCACCTGACCGCTTCGCGATCGCAGCCAAGGCTCGCGTATCCTTCGGGAAACAGGAACCTCCATAGCCAGGTCCGGGATGAAGGAATTTTGATCCTATCCGGCCATCTTTCCCCATCGCCAATGATACCGCTTTGACATCCGCGCCAACCGCTTCGCAAAGATTAGCGATTTCGTTTATAAACGTGATCTTCACCGCTAAAAAGGAATTTGAAGCATATTTTATCATCTCCGCAGTCTCGAGATTAGTCTCGACAAATGGCGTCTCATTCAGATACAAGGAGCGATAGACATCCTTCATGATCGCCTTGCATCGTTCTGATTCGATCCCCAGTACAACTCTATCTGGGTGCATGAAATCATAAACAGCAGATCCTTCTCGCAGGAATTCAGGGTTGGAGACTACATCAAACGCAATGAATATGTTTCGCAATGCTATTTCTTCACCGATCCAGGCGGAGACTTTCCGAGCGGTGCCAATAGGGACAGTACTTTTATCCACTACCACCTTGTAACCACACATCGCCCGCCCAATCATGCGTGCCGCAGCTTCCACGTAGGACAGGTCAGCCGAACCATCTTCGGACGGCGGCGTACCCACCGCGATGAATACAACATCGCATTTCTGGATTGCAGGAAGCGCATCGGTAGAGAAAGAAAGCCGGCCCGATTGGACATTCCTTCGAACCACATCTTCAAGACCTGGTTCATATATCGGGACAATACCCGCCTTGAGTTTCTCAATTTTCGATGTATTTGTATCAACACATACAACGATATTGCCAAAATCAGCCAGGCAAGCCCCAGAGACTAGCCCTACATAGCCTGCGCCAAGTACGCAAATGGATGCCATTTAATGCCCTTTCACCTTATAATTGAGCATAGACATCCTGGGCTTCCTTATAGCTTTCCAGCGTGCCTATATCATATCGCCTTCCAGAAAACCGAAATGCCGAAACCGGATACTTATTGACAAGCCAGGCTATAAATCGTCCCGGCGCATCCGGATCATTCCCCTCAAGCAAATATCTATCAAGGAGTCCGACTGTCTCTTTCCTATATATGTAGAAAGGAGGAACAGCATCATTGAACCTCGGGTTTATCGGCTTCTCCTCGAAAGACAACACCCTTCCCAGGGCATCGATCTCAGCTACGCCAGTCCTCCTAAGCGCATCTACCCTGGATTCCGCATATGCTGTCACACAGTCTGTGCCTGATGAATGAAAGAAGTCAACGAAATTGACTAAGCTAAAGTCAAAGAGATTATCGCCCGCCAGGACCATAAGGTCATCGTTTATATTACCAGCTCGAACAGCGATCGCGACATCTCCAATCGCTCCCAATCGGTGTTCATTGTCTCTCGTCCCGTCATTGACAACCAATATCCCAGAGTCGTCAAGACACTGAAGAAAAGACCTAAACTGACCGACGAAACGATCATTTGTTACCAATACAATCTCGTCAATCTCTCGGACTTCCCTGATCTTCGTGATCAAGTGTTCGAGAATTGTCTTACCTGCAATGGATAAGAGACTCTTTGGCAAGTCTTTAGTCAGAGGGAATAGCCGAGTGGCATACCCAGCAGCGAGAAGTACGCAACGCATCGGTTCAGCCGCCAGTGCAGCGATTTATGTAGGTGGCTCCATCCGCAGTCCCGCAAAAATGGACTTTATACTTCTCTGTGTATTCTGGATGTCTGCTTAAATAAGCATCAGTCACCCTAGCCTCAATCTCATCCATATAAATCGGATCTGCGAGCCCTATGCAACAACCGCGATATCCAGCGCCACTGAATCGAGCCCCGTAGACGCCTGGTGAATCCTTAAGCGCGTTAAAAATGGTTATCAGTTCTGGCGAACCACACTCATAGTCAAAAACAGAGCTTTCGCCCGACTCCCTCATACATTCTCCGAAAGTTCCGATATCGCCGTGTCGCCACGCTTCGATTCCTTTTAGCACCCTTCCGTTTTCCGTGAAGAAATGCCTCGCGCGTCGGAAATACCTTCCAGGAAGCCCCCCCTGGAATTTTGCCCATTCATCGGGCGAAATTTCCCTAAGCCTGATATCTTTATAAGGTGTCGCGATTCCGCGAGCCATTTCCTCAAGAATTGAGGCTGCGATCTTGCACTCATCCACTCGATTGTTATAATCCGTGCCAATGAGGGCTTTCGTGAACCCTGAATTGACAATCACAACCACGAACTCTGGCATGGCAGGATTCTTCGGTATGAGATCCCATTCGCCCGTCGCGCAATCCATTTTCATGAGGAAGCCATCCCGGCTTAGGATGTTCGCTGATTGATCCAATATTCCGTTCTTCAAGCCGATGAAAGCGTTCTCGACCCAGTGGCTGTATCGGATCAGGGTTTCTTTGGCAAGATCAATGTGATTGACATCCGCCAAGGCCATCAGGTAGGCGGTCGTTACCGCAGCGGACGAAGATAAGCCCCCCATGGGCAACTTACCCCTAATCAAACCGCGCAATCCTTTCTTTAGCTTAAAATCCCTTGAAAGCGCCAATACAGAACCGCGCAGATAGTTTCCCCAGAAGCCCGGGAGCATTTCTGGAACGTTATCTATAGAAAAAAACTCCTCGTCAGGGAAGTCCATACTTTGCACTCGGACATAGCCATCATCTTCAGGCGAATAAAGCAAATCTACACCAACATCAAGGGCCATCCCAGTTACAAGACCCCCTTGATGATCAATATGCGCCCCAAGAGGACATATCCTAAGCGGAGAACGAACATGTCCCTGATGCTGGATACCAAAACTCTGCATGAACATTCTCGCGGGAGACTCTAGAAAATCCTCGGCCGAGCACTCTTCGGTGTTCATAACCACCCCTCCGATAAGCAATTATCGGCGATTTTGATAAAAGAATTCGATTGGGTATAGAGATCGCGGCCGGAACACGCTAATCTCCAAAGACATCAGCCGACCTATAAAAAAGGTCGAAGAATGTTCAATTATTGAACATTGTAGATTCAAAGCGCTATCCGTGCAACCCGGACTGTAATCATTAATACCTTTTCAATACATCTCTGGTTACGCTAATATAACACGCACCGCAAAATTTCACATAAAGGCATATCCGCGGATGTTGGAAAAAAGGAATCGAGGACATTGATAGGTATCGATATCGTTGAAATAGCAAGACTCGCGCGAATTCTACGGGAGAAACACGCGCAATCCTTCATCGAGGAAGTCCTCACCTATCAGGAAGCCCAATTATTAAAGAATTTATGTCCGGAAAACGTCGATTCCATAGTCTCGGAACTTTTCGCCGCGAAGGAATCGGTAATCAAGGCATCGCGTCAATCGCTCTCATTGGCTGATTTCCATAGGATCAATGTGGCATATATGGGTACGGGAAAGTTCATCGCTTCGGTCGAAGGCGGAGATGAACGATTCATGGTCTCCACCAGCATCCTCGGCGAGCAGGTCATCGCCATGGCAGTTTCAATCGATTAAAAACGGATCGCTTCACCAACCCGGACATGCCTGAACTCTTCAGGAAACGCATGGGCGAAAGCTCCAACCGCGGCCGGTCCGCTATCATGGGATGACACCGCTATTACTGCGGGCCGCGTCCGCGCGATGCGCTCGACATCAGGATTCAGCGCTTCTGACGATAACTCCATATAGTGGAGCCCTCCGACAATCCCCCTGACAGGAATGTCGAACACGGCAGCCGCACGTTCCAGCAACACCTCAACGCCCATATGTCCGCAGCCGACGATCAGGACGAGCCCTAGGCCAAGTACGTTCACCGCCAAAGCCTGCTCGGAATAGTTGGGTAGGGAGCTCATTGAAGGGTAAGGCTCGAAGAATGCGAAGGGTCCGACGCTGGCCACCCCTTCAGAAAGGCGCCGAGGTGCATGGATGGCTGTGACCTCTTTAGCGGGATACCGCAATCTATCGCTGGAGTAAACTGGCATGTCGCCCAGGTTAGATTGTTCCTCGCCGTCGGTTGAAAATGTCCGTTTCTTCCACCACTTCCATCCGCCGACGTGGTCCGGATGCCGATGCGAAAGGAAGATCATATCAATATCATCCATGGCGATGCCGAGAGCCGCCATGTTCATCGCAAGCGGGGAGGGCGACAGCGCTTTTGGGTTGTTGCCAAGATCGAAAAGGATAGTCGATCGATCGGTACGGATCAAATAGGATACCCCAGCCCCGCATTGGTAATCCCTATTCCCCTCGGCTTCGTATAAAGGGATAATTTCGAGTCGCTTTGCTGTTCCGAGAAGCTTTGCATCCATCTTTGCCCAACAGGCTTTTCGCTGCCACTTAATGAGCCATCGGGTAGACAGTCGGCGTATTTCACCCCCAGCCGCTAAAAGGAAGCGCGCCGAGGCGCCATGGCCTCTTTCTGCCATCAGGAAAGCCTCTTGCCCATATCAGACTTGGTTTCTGAAGAGGACATTCGCAAGCTTGTCGCTTCCCAGAGGCTGAAGGATCGGCTCCGCTACCGTGTAAACACCTTTTTCCTTTGTATTCTTGCTTATTACCGCTCCCGCGCTCACAACGCAGTCGACAGCCACCTTTACCCCGTTCAAGATCGTGGAATTCGCTCCAATCACACACCCCGATTCCACCGCCGATCCCGCCAGGAGCACCGCATGAATCGCCAAGTAGCAGTGATCCCCCACTGCCACGTCGTGACCGACTACGGCACCGGGCATGATGAAGGTATCATTCCCGATTCTAGTAAAGGGCCTAACGTTCGCGCCGTCGCATATCATGCAGTTCTCGCCGAGGATCAGTTCCGGCCAGACGATCGCCTTGGAGCTGATATAATTCGCTAACGTATACCCTTTCCTTTTCGCTTCTTCATATTTTTGACGCCTGACCGCATTCACCCTATTAAAGTATACTGCTATGAACATATTGTATTCAGCGGGAGGGTATATCTGTTCTATATCTTCAAACGCTACGACCGGCAGTCCAAGAAGCGTTTCTCCTGAAAGAGCTTTCCGCTCCGCCGTGAAGGCAACGACTTCGTAATCCGAATCGGCTGTAAAGTCATAGTGGCTCTGGATCGCCGCAGGAGAAGTTCCGTAGATTATCAATCTTTTCATCGACACCTTCTTTTTATCGGGAAGCGCCTCAGCAGAGGCTGGATACACCTTTGCGCTCCAGACAAGCGGCCATCGCATTGACCGTTTCGAAATTGTCGGGCGTCAGCTCATCGGCATCAAACTCCACTCCGTAAGTATCCTGCAGAAATACAATAAGCTCCGCAATCGCCAGAGAATCAATGATCTGCGCCGCGAGCAAGGATTCATCATCGGTGAACTGGTCCTTCTTGCCGGATCGATTCCCAAGGAAATCCCTGATGATGCTCTTCTCGATCATACACGCCTCCTGAATGCCAATTTGACTAGTTTATCGCTGCTGAGCGGCATCAAAATCGGCTCAGGCGCCCTATAGACTTCCTTCTCCTTTGAATCTTTCTGGAGTACGACTCCGCCACCGATAAAGCTTTCCGAACCAATCCTATGCTGATCCATCACCGTAGCGTTAGGACCTACGAAGCAAAACGGCTCGACTACGTTCGCGCCCATGATTACCGCCCGCGCGCCTATGAAACAATGCGACATGATGACCGTATCGTGTCCAACAAAGACACCAGGCATCAACAGAACGTCATCCTCAAGCTTCACGAACGGTCTGCAAACGACACCCTCGCTTATGTAGCAATTCTCTCCCATCTCCAGATCCTGTGCTACGATAGCCTGGGGGTGCACGTAGCTGATGAGAGAATAGCCTTTCTCCTTCGCCTGAGCACATCGCTCCGCCCGCAGCTTGTTCATGCCGTTCGCATAGATGGCTATGAACATCTTGCACTGCTGCGGGGGAAAAGCATCCTGCACTTCGTCGAAAGCGACAACAGGGAGCCCAAGGAAGGTTGCGTCCTTAAGATAAGCCCTATCTACCGTGAAAGCGACAACTTGATAATTCGGATCCCTGGAAAGCGCAAAGTGAGCAAGCTTGGCTCCAGCCGAGTCCCCAAAGAGAATAATCCTTTCCATGAGGCCGCCTCCTAGGCTAGGCTTTTCTTGGCTATCTTGCCGCTTGAAGTCTTCGGCAGGCATTCGCAAATCTCAACTTCCCGAGGCACCTTGTAAGCTTCGAGATTCTTGCGGCAATGCTGAAGCACGTTCTCCGCTGTCATCGAAGAACGAGCGCTCTCCTCAGGCACGATAAATGCTTTGATCGCCTGACCCAATATCGGATCGGGTATGCCGATCACCGCCGCCTCCACGACGCCTTCCATAGCATAGAGCGCATTCTCGATTTCCTTAGGCACTACCTTCTTGGCTCCGCTCTTGATGATTTCGTCGCTTCGGCCGATAAAATAGAAGAATCCCTCCGCATCGGTCTTGAACATGTCGCCCGTGTGGCAGACTGTCTCTCCCGGCAAGAGTCCAGGCCAGAAACGTTTCGCGGTAGCTTCGGGAGAATTCCAATATCCGCTTCTTACATGGCTTCCGCGAAGGATTAGCTCGCCAACTGCCTCGGGCGGCAAGCGATTGCCATTCTCATCGATTATCCACGCCTGGGTGCCAGGGAAGGGTTTCCCGACCGAAGTCGGCCGGGAATCGATCTGTTGCGGATCGAGACCGAGAGAATAGGACGCCTCGGCCATGCCGTAATATGAGTATATAGACGCATTGGGCAGGGCTTTCCGAATCCTTTCTATAAGCGCAGGGGGAAGCGCCGCACCGATGCTCGTGACGTACCTGAGCCGGCTCAAGTCGTATCGGGAGAGATCTTGCTGCATTAAAAGCGAGATCATGGTCGGAACTGCCGAAAACCCGGTGGCCTTTTCCGTCTCCATCTTCTTAAGTGTCGCGGTCGGGAAAGCCAGCGATTTCTCAAGGATCAAGGTACCGCCCGCCAAGAATGCCTGGAGCAACTGGTTTATCCCCGGGCTGAAAGACAATTGGAGCGGGCTGAGTTGTATGTCGTCTTCCGACAGGCTGAAGTATTCGATCCCGCTCCTGATAGTGAAGAGGATGCTGCGATGCGTCACCATGACACCCTTGGACTCGCCGGTACTGCCTGAAGTATAGATGAGATATGCGAGATCTCCATCTATCCTGGCGCAGGGTATTGGTTTAGGGGAATAGTCCTCCTGGATCTTGTCGAACCAAAGGAAGCGCTCAGGAAGCCCGCCGCCGGGCGTCCCGGCAAGGACGGCCACTCGCAAAGACGGGACTTGCTCAAAGAGGTCCACGAGCGCCGATGCCTTTTGCGCGTAGGAGAATATTCCCGCGGCCCCGCAATTCGCCGCTATCTTCTTTAGTGTATCGAACGTATTGCCTGCATCCACGCCGACGAATACGGCGTTCGCCTTCAATGCGGCGAAAATTCCCACGACCTGTTCACATCCGTTGAGAAGGTAGAACAAGACCCTGTCTCCGTCGCCCACGCCTCTTTCCCTCAGCGCGTTGGCCAGGCGGTCGGACATTAAATCGATTTGCTTATACGTCAGGCGCTTCCCGTCGCAGATCAGTGCCACCTTATCGGGACGGTCTTGCGCCCTCTCCCTGAGTATATCGTGGATCAGCCTCGCGGCGCGTGTTATCGTTCGCATGGCATCGGTTCCTCTCTTTATGGCTTAGAACACAGCGCATCAAATAGCCAATCGCCTCTCCGCAGATGGCTAAATCGCAGGAATGATAGTATTTCGGGTCGCACAATTCAAGCCTAATTGTTAGTCTAGGAATATATCTAGATAAGCCGATACGATGAAAGCATTGTCCTGGTTCCCTCTTTCCCCAAATTCATGAGGACGTCGATAATCGAGAGATTCGGGACAAAATCAGCGGATGATTGGGGGTATGGCGGCAATTCCGGCTGCAGAAAATTGAGATGGATTCCCGCCGACAAGAATTCCTCCTTGCAATAGAGCGCCGTGCCCCCAATCGGATTAATGTAGGCGTCGGCGCCTTCCGCGATGCAGAGCGCCCTTACTCGGGCAAACTGACGGGATTTCCGGTTGGATGAATCGGAGGGGAAGGCCCCATCCGCGGAGACTTGCAGCAATTCATCCTCAAGAGGATCGAAACGTGATGAATCCGATTCGAATGGTTTTTCCCAATCCAGATATGAAAGCACCGCTCTTATGCTCGACTTGGCGAGCTCGGAAATCGCCCTTTCCTTAGCGTCCAGGGCGGAATCGACCAAGGAGAAGACTTCGGAGAAATATGGAGCGTTCTTATAGTTATGCGATATCATTTTCATGATCACCGTCTTCCAATCTTGCGAAATGGTAGCCTTGGCGTCCCTGATGCGGCCGCTGCCGCTTCTCGCCATAAGGGGGACAGTGATGAACCTGGGACCTTTGTTGATTTCTAGAATTCTATTCCGGTTGATCCATCCAGACCTGATGTATCGCACATTGTCATAGAGGATTACTTTATCGGCGGCATGGAAGAGCTGGAAGTAACCCATATAGGGGAAAAGATACGGCTGCATAACTGCGAGCTTTTTCCCCGGGAAAATGTCGTGCACCGAACGGCCGGGAAGACCTAGTCGAGTCATGAGTGTGTCGATGTCCATAAAGCTAGAAGTATCCCTGGTCATAAAATCCTTCATTTTTTGGGTTTAGTTCAGCCGGTTTCCGGTATGGCGACGACATACTGTGATTCAATTTATCGGCAAATCTGGTCCATAAGCGTTCGAACTGTATCATCGAGCCCGTATTTCGGGCTCCATCCGAACTGAGAGGCGAAGCGTGACGGATCCATCGCAAAGGAAGGCCGCCCTTGGTCCGGACGCATAAGGATTCTCGCATTTGGATTTCCGGACAAGTTCACACATATTTGAGCGAGTTCACGGATAGTATAAGCGGCAAACGACGATAGAACATACATATTTGCTCGTTGGTCGGGCGGACACGCAACCAGGATGCTTAAGGCTTGTACAGCATCACGGATATCCAGAAGGTCGGTTTTTTGCTCACCGCCCTCGATCACGATCTGTTCTCCGGCGATCGATGACTTCACGAACTTGGAGATTGCGGCTATTCCCGCATTGCCTGCGCCGGCACCGTTCACGGCACCCAACCGAACGATGGTAGCGCCAAGATCAGGATAGCGCAGTCGCAATCCGTCGACTATCAACTCCACTGCCCGCTTGGCCACTCCATAAGGCGAGCTGGGATTCGCAAGAGTCGATTCGCACATCGGAAGCGAGCCGGAAGTCCCATAGACACTGCGAGACGATATAAAAATGATCGATCGGACGCCGGATCGGGCGGCATGCTCCAACAGCTGAGCGCTGTACTCCATACTCTCGTTGAGTGCGCTCTGGCCATGATGGGGAAGCGCGAAGCCCAAATGGATCAAGGTTTCCACTTGATGCCAAGGCACAGCCTTATAGTCGCTGCTGGCTACTATCTCCACATCGAGCCCCATGCTCTCGATCGTCTGAGGCGATCGGGTAAGCACAATAATGCGGAAACCCATATCTTGGAGCATTTTCATTAACTCCCGACCGATATAGCCGCTTGCGCCCGTAAGGACGATCCTGTCCGTTTTCTTTCCGGCGCGCCACTGTCCGGTATCGCGCAGGGAGGCAGAATCGGCATTGGACACATATGCGTTCATAAGAACGCGGTATACAATCCCATCCGGATTGCTCGGCTTAGGCGTATCTCCGATATCGAAGCTGTAGAAACTATCGAGGTACATCCTTGCTTCGTCATAGCCGAGCAGGGCTCTGGCTGACGTCGATCCGCTCATCCTTCCGTTCAATTCGATTCCAAAATAACCCGCGGGTGTCTTCCGGCATTGCAGGTTGAACATCCCAGTCCAACCCTCCTCGGCTATCGCTCGAGCATACCGAAGGGAGATTCCGCTGAACTCCGGATCATTCAACGCCATTGTCTTCTCGCATCTGCCGAGGATCATCGTACTGATTGAGCAGAAGGGATCTCCGATTCGTCCGTCCGGACCTATAAGGGTCTGCGATGCGTATTGCATATCGTCGGGAAGATGAAAGAAGAATGGCACACCCGATTCTGCAAGCGCATCAAAATTCGCAATAGCCTTCTCATTAGAAGGATTGATGCCTATGAAAGGCTGGAGCACCGTATCGGAATTCCGAGCTTCAAAAAGTCTCTTGAGGTGGGAGGGTTTGGTGAGGATCAATATCCCTTGCGAGCCAAAGCCGGCTGATGGTTTGGCTATGAGGGGATACCCATGTTCGTCGGCAAATCGCACTACTATCTTTTCTCCTTGACGCAGGGAAACCGTAGGAACGAAAGGCAGTCCATGGCGTACAGCGAAACGATAGCTCATCAGCTTGTCATCCATTATTTTAGCCGCAGCCAACGATCCTAGCGGTATCTTTCCCGCCAAGGTTGGATGACTCCGCCTGAGCCTGGCAAGTATGAGGATATCGTTGTCACGTCCCGGAAATATCGCATCGGGATTTTCGTCTCGAATTATAGAGAGCAACCTAGGCTCAAAATCCTTACTCTCAGCAGGAGGAACAAGATAGGCATGATCGCATCGGAAGACCCTGGGGTTATCGGCCACGCTGTTCAAACCGGTGACCCTTATGTTGTGACGCCTGCCTTCAAGCGCATCGAGCATATTCTGGCCAAGCAAGGAGCCGATGCTCAGGATCATTATGTGGAATCTTTTCATATTGACCTTTCGGCCATGTGAGACCGAATCCATCCTTCGGACGAGCAGGAAACGATAGCATCGGGGTAAGCTGGATCCTCCATGGGTATTTTGGCAACAATAAGCGCTGGCCGAGGCGATTCCGATGCTTTTAAAATGGCGATCTCAAGCTCTTCCTGAGAATGCACACACCACGAATCTACTCCGAGGCTCTTCCCATACAAAGCCCAGTCAATCTTCGGCAGAAAAGCGATCGACTCCATCACGAGAGATGGCTTATTTTTAAGCCGCAAGGCGACACGTGCATAAGCTCCGTTATCGAAGACTAAAACCTTGACGGGGCGTCCATATCTGGCAGCGACCGCTATTTCATTTCCGCTCATAAGCATGCAGCCATCCCCGGTTATGACCCAAGGAGCTCCCGAACGAGCAAAGGAAGCTCCGATTGCCGCGCCAAGAGCCCATCCCATCGGTCCGGTACGCGCGGCGGTGATGAAGCGCCGTCTGTGACCGGCTTCAAAATATACCGTGGCACTTATCCTATGATCGCCCGAGTCAACAAAAAGGACACCCTCAATATCAAGCGCCGAATTTAGCGCCTTCATGATTTCTGCGGAGGACAATCTAGGACCAGGACCAACGTGCCCGGGAGATGGAAGCAGGGGAAGTCGCATCCATTGAAGACGCACGGCTTCTCTTTCTGCCATGGAAGCTGTAAGTTCCGCGCTCCATACACTATCTAATCGGTCGAGCTCCTCGACAGAGGCAGACCCAATAGCCTTAAACATGCGATTCGATGGTAAACTGCAATCGAGGGCAATCGTCTTTCCCGATTCCAATCGCCAAGCAAGCGTATTCCTCTCATTCCATAAAAGACCGATGGCTAAAATGGTGGCCGTGCTTTGATCGAGCAAAGCGCAGATCGCTCTCTCGTGCCCCGCATACCCATAAAGGCCCAATCGTAGAGCGGGATCGATTCGATCCAGCCATGATTTTGCGGAAACCGATACAGCCACCGGAATGCGATACCTATGCGCCATGGCTATGCTTCTTTCAATTGTCGAATCGGAGGCCGCATCTCTCGATACGAGCATGACCACGTTGCCAATCTTCAACGGTCCTATCGGCAAAGAATGATTTGCTTTTATCACTGGCTCATCAATATCGCCCGGGCAGCCGTGTGGAGAAGCCAACATTATATCTGTCGGGATATTCATGTATAAGGGTCGGGGCTCCACACGCGCCAACTCGCCGAAACGATCCAAGGCCTGCTGAAGGGTCTCGACATTATAGATCTCGATAGCCCACCCACAGGCGTGCCTCATTATGCTCAAGGTGTCGCTGATCTCGCGGTTGGATTCTTGAAAAGCCCAATTCCCGCGCACGCTTGTCGGCGCGTCTCCTGAGATTATCAGTATGGGACTATTATCATGGCGAGCCGTGTTTGCCATGGTAACAGCATTGAGAATGCCTGGGCCATTGATGGTGAAGACGACTCCGGGTTTGCCGCCAAGACGGGAATACCCATCAGCCATGGCTACGGCGCCTTGCTCATGAGCTGCCAAGACAATCCGAATATCCGGCTCCGAAGCGAAAGCAACGAGGAGTGCTTCAATCTGGGCGCCCGGAACACAAAATATTGTCTCTATTTCATTTTTTCGGAAGAACCTCAAGAGAACAGCGGCAATAGAATTCGAAGCAGGTACTTTTGGCTGCATGGACTTAATCCTATGTGGAGCATTCTGAAGAACTTCCTTTTCTATTCTTCAGGTATTTTTTACTACCTCTGTCTTATAAAAACTTGCCCTCGTATCATTATAATAATGACATCAATAAATGGCATAGAAAAGGCTTTCACCAAGGGATGCAGAAAATTCTATATGAAGGAAAAAGTATCCCTGCTCATCAATTTCCGCTTATGTAGATAGTACAGCAGCATGCAGTCCAAGGATATTATCATCGAATAGTTGGTTTATCAAATATAATCATCAAACATATATTATTGAATGATACTGAACAATCCTGTACAGTATCGTCGATGAAATTCGAGGATATCGTCCGAACCTTTAGGGACAAGCCCTGGTTCGACTTTGAAATGGTTCACCTTGTCTCGGGCGAGGCGGCGGCTTGCGTGCATACGGAACTCTACCGCTGGAGGCAGGCGGGCAAGCTCGTCGAGCTGCGGCGGGGATTCTTCGTCCTGGCCGAGCCCTGGCGGCGCTATCCCCTGGACGGGGCCGAGCTGGCGGGGGGGCTGTACGAGCCCTCGTATTTGACGGGCGCCTGGGCCTTGGGGAGGTGCGGCGCGCTGCCGGGTGGGGCCGCCCAGGCGCCGGGGCTGCCGCCCCGCTACACCTCGGCAACCGCCAGGCCAGCCAAGGTTTTCGAGAACGCCCTGGGACGCTACGAGTACGCCGCCCTGCCCCGGGACCTGCTTTTCGGCGCGGAGACGGTGGCGATAGGGGGCGGCGCGGCGCGGATCGCAAGACCAGAAAAGGCGCTCCTGGACTGGTGGCTCATCGAGGGCGGGGACTGGGACGAGCCCCGCATGGACGCCGCCGGCCTCAACCCCGCGCCCATACGCCTGGAACTGCTGAAGGCCGCGGCGGATCGCGCCGGCCGGCCGCGGCTCGCCAAAGCGGTGCGGGCCTTCCGCCGCTACGCGGCGCGGAAGGGGGCGGCCTTATGATGAAAGAAGAGATGCTGGAGCTGGCGGCCGCCGCCCTTGATCCCGAGGCCAAGCGCGCCGTCTTGCGCGGTTGCCTGCAAGCTTCCCTGCTGCGCTCCTTCCATGAAGCCGAGGCCTTCCTGTCCGTTGCCCTCATAAGCGAGGGCGAGGCCGGCCTCGAGTTCGCCCTTCTGGACAAGAAAGACTACAAGCCCGAGCGCTGGCTCTTCGCGGCCAAGCGCCGCCTCCGGTTCATGGGCCTGGACCCGCGCATCGCCTTCGCGCGCAAGCTTTCGGTCCACCAGGGCTGGGTCAAAGTCCCCGGCCTCCTGGCCGAGGCGGGGATCAGAGAGGATCCGGCGGAGCCCTTAGGGATAAAAATTCAGATAAACCTGAGTAGGGATGAGATAAAGCCTTTGAAGGTGGAGGTTGTTAAAAAGATGGGGCTTTGGATGGGATTAACTACGACAGGATGACAGGAAGGGGACAGGATTTACTGAGAGAATGTTTTTTGGTTAGGAGAACGCTTGGCGCCTCTCTAAGCCTCGCTCGTTTACCTATAGCCGCGATTCTCTTTCTTAACCAAAGGCTGTTTCCTGTTGGTCCTGATGGTCCTGGGATCCTGTCGTTACCTTACCATGAAAACAGCTTCAAGTGCGCTTTGCTCTCTTGGACAGGAAGTGCTTCGGTGTATGGGCAAGATAGGCAAATCATTCTTTATTTCTTGACAATAACAGAAAAAAACCCATACTGAAGTCGTAGTACATCTGTAAAGAACAGATTATAAAACAACTTGACCGTCCTGCTCGTCTGAAATCTTTGCAATCGCCCCGCATCAATCATCCCATCCAGGAGGCGATGCATGAAGATCGCGCAAGGATCTCCAGTCAAGAAAAGAATCACAATCGCCATCGTAGCGCTGATCACGCTCCTGATCGTTTTCAGTTGCGATTCAGCCATTCCCACCTATACATTCACGTTTATCAATTATTCCTACTACAACATCACCATCTCCCCAAACGAACAATCATGGGAGAGTTTCATCCTTCAATCGGGCACTTCCCACGAAGTCACGACCTCAAACAATCCAATAAGCTATCGATACAATTATGCCTTGGTCGTTTATCCGGTTGGCTCAGGAAACGGGGTCATCACCTTTTATAATCGATATTGAACGCTTTGCTCAGGGTCTCCTCACCACGCGGAAACCAGTGAAATTCCTCCGGTTTTCGGGTGTTCCGTAATTCCTCGCCGTGCATCGCAGCATTGTCTCACTGAAGTCCCAGGCGCCTCCCCTACGCACACGATATTCCCCTGTCGAAGGGCCCATAGGATCGATCTGCGCCTCCGCCGGATAGCTGTCGAGCCAAAAATCGAAACACCTTTCACGGAGGTTGCCGCTCATATCATAAATGCCAAGCTCGTTGGCCGCCTTCCCTCCCACGACATGCGAGACTTGCCCGGAATTCGCATTGTACCAACCGACGAAATCAGGATTATTCGATCCGGAATAGGTATACCCATAGCCTAATGTTCCGCCTTTCGCCGCGAATTCCCATTCAGCTTCGCTGGGGAGCCGATAGCCGTTTTTACTTGCGTCGAGCGCAACGTTCGTTCCATCAATCATGTAGCAGCATTCATATCCGTGAAGCAGGGAGAGCTGATTGCAGAACGCCACCGCCTCGTACCACTTCACTTGGTCGACCGGCCGGCTGTCGGGATAGGGCCCATCGATGAAGTATGACGGATTGGTCCCCATCACTTCGCGATACTGGCCTTGCGTTATTTCAAGCTTGCCGATTTGAAAGCCGCTTACGGTAACCGTATGGATGGGAAGCGAAGTATAAAGAAAATCGTCACCCATCTGGAAGGTGCCGCCTTCAACGTTCACCATTTGAACAATCACCGGATTAGTAATGGTCGTGACGGTAGTGGTCGTCGATAGATAAAGATCAAGCAGTTCGCATCCTGAAATGAAAAGCAGGCATAATCCAACAAGAAGCGAGAGAGTCACTTTTCTCATGGCATACCTCTTTTGTTGTTAAGGATAGTGCATTGTATTTCTATATACAATATTTGTTTAGATAGGATTAACTGCGACAGGATAACGGGACGTGACAGGATTTACGGGGAGAATGTTTTTGGGTTAGGAGAACGCGCGGCGCTTCTAGTGGCACTTTTCATATTCGCGTTTCTTCTCTTCTCTTTCTTAACCAAAAGCTCTTTCCTGTCAGTCCTGACGGTTCTGTCGTCCTGTCCTATTTTACAAAAACCAAAAGCCGCGCCGCGCGCACTATACTTAGGACATGGATGAAGCGATTCACCCCTGGAGGCTCGCATGAAACGCGCGACGATCACGGGCGCCATTTTGTTGATCCTGGCGCTGTTCCCCGCCTACGGTACCCCTCGCCTTTCCCTCGGCATCGGCGCGCCCCTGGCGGCCGCCTACACCTCGAACGGCGAACTCACGGCAAACACCGTCATCCCTCTCCCCATGGCCTACGTAGAACTCGGCTACGCCTTCCCCCTCGGCCCGCTGAGCTTGAACCCGGGCGCCAGATCCCTCTGCTACCTGGTCGGAACCAGCTTCGGCGCCTACGCCTGGCCGAACATTACGCTGGAACGGCGCATGGGCGCCCTGATCCTCGAAGGCCGCCTTGGAGGCGGCGTCCTCGCGGGCTGCGCCGATTCTGGTTTTTCAGTCACCGTCGCTCCGATCTTCTTTCCGGACCTCTCCTTCTGGTTGGGCATCGGCCCCCGCGCGCGATTCCGGATTGGAGGCGGCTTCTTCGGCAAGCTGAGCTTTGGGGATGGAAGTTCCGCGATGGGAGGGCTGGCCGATGGGGTGGTTTTTTATGTCGGGGTTAAGACAGGATGACAGGAAGGGGACAGGATTAACAGAAAAGAGTTTTTGGGTTAAGAAAGAAAAAGCAGGCTTTGTCTTGTCGATCCTGGAAGTCCTGGTATCGTGTCTAAAAATTAAAAATTGGGGTCTGACCCCGATGTTTAACACTATAACCACACATATTCACTAATATTTAGTTACCAGACTGTACAATTTAGTCCTAGTTCCTCGACGAAGTGCATAAATACCCCGATTGGGCGCGGACGATAAAAAGCCTCTACGACGACTACCCAGACCTCCACATCGCCTTTACAGGCTCTTCACTTCTGGAAATCCTCGACGCCCGGGCGGATCTGAGCCGCCGGGCGCTGATGTACGAATTGCAGGGACTCTCTTTCCGGGAATTCTTGAATTTTCAGACTGGATCGGCTTTTGAGCCAATTCCATTACCAGAGCTCCTGGAACGACACGAAAGCATAGCGGTTGATATCCTGGCCCGGATAAAGCCCTTTAAATACTTTTCCACCTATCTGCAGACTGGGTATTACCCCTACTATTTAGAGGGCGTGGAAACCTATTATCAGCGCCTCGAAGAGACCGTTATGATGATTCTGGAGCTCGAGTTGCCGCTTCTTCGCCATATCGACATCTCTTATGTGCCCAAACTGAAGCAACTGTTGGGAATTATCGCCGAAACCTCGCCCTTTATCCCCAATATTTCAAAGCTGAGCGAGCGGATGCTCATCCATAGGCAAACCTTGCTCTTCTATCTCCAATTTCTCGGCGAGTCCAAGCTGACCCACTCTCTCTTTAGAAACACACACGGAATTGGCGCCCTGCAAAAGCCCGACAAGCTCTACCTGGACAATACCAACCTGGCCTACCTGTTCCGAGGCGAGCAGGCTGACACAGGAGCCCTGCGGGAAACTTTTCTCCTGAATCAGCTCGCTAAGGATCATTCGGTGGCCTACACCGAAGCCGGCGACTTTCTGGTGGACGAGCTCACGACAATTGAGGTGGGCGGCAAGAATAAAACGCGGCGGCAGATCAAGGATATACCCGAAGGGTATATTGCGGCGGACAACCTGGAGTATGGGTTTGGGAAGAAGATTCCTTTATGGCTGTTTGGGTTTTTGTATTAGAGGACAGGATGACAGGAATGGGACAGGATTTACTAAGAGAATGTTTTTGGGTTAGGAAAGAGGACGCTGTGCGCTTCTCGAAGCTTGGCGCGGTTACCTATTTCTTTTCTTCTCTTTCTTTCTTAACCAAAGGCGCTTTCCTGTGGGTCCTGGGGGTCCTGTGATCCTGTCGCCTTATCGAGCAGGGAGAGCGCGTAGAGGGGGATGTTCGTCAGCCAGCTTTGTTCGCGGTAGGGCGACAGCGAGGTTCGAAAGGCGCACGGGGGCGAAAACTTGTCGTAATAGACGCGGAGGCTCTTGGCTTGCAGGTTTTCCGCCGCTTTTACTTCGAGGGGGTAAACAGAACCTTGGGCCTGAAGCAAAAAATCGACCTCGGCCCGGGAGGTGTCGCTCGACCAGTATGAGGCATCCATTTCTTCCATGAGACACAATTCCTGCGCGACATATTGTTCGGTCAAAGCACCCTTGAATTCTTCGAAAAGGGCGTTCCCCCGCAATACCGCCTGCATCGACAAGCCCGCATGCGCCGCCAGCAGCCCGATATCGAGCATGTAGAGCTTGAACGCGTTGAGCTCCTGATATGCCTTGAGCGGGAGCCCGGGCTTCGAGACTCTGAAGATTTTACGCGACAGGCCAGCGTCGCAGAGCCATTCGATCGCGGATTCATATTCTCTCGCCCTGGCGCCCTCGCGGACGAGGCCGTACACGAATTTTTTCTGTTCCCGGGCCAATTGGGCCGGCAGGGAATTCCAGACCGCCCGGATCCGAGGGACCGTGTCTGGTTTCGCGTATTTTGAAAAATCCCGTTCATAGGCTTCAAGCAGCGCTTTCTGGAAGACGCGGACCTTGTCGAGATCCTTGGTCTCCACGAAGGTGACCACGCTCTCTGGCATGCCGCCGACGCAATAGTAAGAGCGCAGGGATTCGGTCAGCTTTTCCCTGAACGCATCGATCATGGACCAGTCGCCTGATGCGACAAGGTCCGCCAGCTCAGGCTCGCCGATGGCTTTCAAGAATTCTAGGAAGGAGAGCGGATAGAGATTCAAGAAGTCGACTTTGCCGACGGGGAAGGAAGTGTCCGCATGCAGCGAGATCCCCAAGAGCGATCCTGCCGCGATAAGGTGGTACTGGGGAGCATTCTCATAAAAATACTTGAGCGAGGTGAGGGCTTTCGGGTTCGCTTGGACTTCATCGAATACGATGAGCGTCTTTTCGGGCTCGATGGGCACGCCCGTCTCCACGCGCAAGCCCATGAGGAGGCGCGCAGGGTCCACGTTGGAGGAAAAGAGCGTTGTCATACGCTCATTGGACTCGAAATTTATGTAGGCGACGTTTTGGTAGGCGCTTTTGCCGAATTCTTTGAGCAGCCATGTTTTGCCGACTTGGCGGGCACCGTTCAGGACGAGAGGCTTTCTGCGCGGATCACGTTGCCACGCCAGCAGGGCTGAGAGGGCTTTTCTTTCCATACTACAAGTGTATTACAGGTCATCACAAAAGTGTAGCCTCTTTTGTGATTAGTTGCACAAAAGTCGTACAAGTTTTGTGTTGGACAGGATGACAGGATTGGGACAGGATTAACAGGAAAGAGTTTTGGGTTAGGAAGGAGAACGCGCGGCGCTTCTCGGAGACTGGCTCGGTTACTTATCGCCGATCTTCTCTTTGTTAACCAAAGGCTTTTTCCTGTGAGTCATGGGGGTCCTGTCATCCTGTCGGGAAGGCTTGTCGCCCTGCCATTTGCCCGAGGAGGGAGTCGAACCCTCGGGCTTGATGCGAAATTTCTTCAACTTTGTCTTTAAGAGTTCATTCTCAAGGGCTTTCTGCATGAGCTGGTTAAGCGAGATTCCCTGCTCAACCGCCGCTCGCTTTGCGCTTTTATGAAGTTCGGGTGAAATTCTCACGTTGAAGCTTCCCTTATAGGATTTTTCCGTTTCCTTGTCCTCTCGTTTGCAGGTTTCAAGATAGTCTTCAACGGATTCTTTAAAGGCGGATTTGAGGGCGTCGACGTTTTTCGCCTCAAAGGTCACCAGGTCTTCTATCCCTTCCAATTTGCCATAGAAGATTTCGTCTTCGGCGCAGTAATGTACCGAGCCCATATAGTCTTTATAGGTAAGAACGTCTTTCATAACAGCCCCCTGGTTTCCAGCGCTTCCCGTATCAGGTCGATCTGGTACATCTTCAATTCATTTCCCGGATGAGGTTTATGCAGCCGTATGATGTGTTTTGTCTTTGCATTGATAAACCCCACTCGTGATCCGGATGTCTTGCCTTGGCGGTCTGCCTCATATCCAAACCTCGAAAGCAGGTTTCGCAGCTCGTCGTAGGTGAAATCTTTCGGGCGAGCCAGAAAACGTTTTAGCAGCTTTTCATCTCGGCTCATAGGTAAGTGTACTACCTCCATGGCAATGATGCAACTATATTTTAGTTGCTCAATTGATAGGATATTGGACAGGATTACGGGATGGGACAGGATTTACGTAGAGAATGTTTTTGGGTTAGGAGAACGCGCGGCTCTTCTCCTAACCTTTCTAATTTTCTCTTTCTTCTCTTCTCTTTCCTAACTAAAAGCTCTCTCCTGTCAGTCCTGGGGTTCCTGTGATCCTGTCCTACAAGGAAGGAATAGGCGGGAGGGGTGCTCCGGCCCCAGATGCAGGGCGTTCGTCGCCGCGCGGCAGGTGCGGGAGGAGCCCTCGGGCTCGCCTGAGTTGGGGTTGGCGTCGAAGTGGGGGAAGTTGGAGCTGGAGACGTCCAGCCGGATGCGGTGGCCGGCGGCGAAGAGGTTGCTGGTGGGGAAGGCGCGCACCGTGACCCTGTAGATCCTGCCGGGCTCCAGGGGTTCCGGCGATTCCCAGGAGTCGCGGTAGCGGGCGCGCAGGATGCCGTCCGTCAGGTTCATGGCGAAGCCGCGGGGGTAGTCGGCCGAGGGCGGGTAGACGTCGATCAGCTTGATGGTGAAGTCGGTGTCCGGGCAGTCGGAGGAGATCCAGAGTTCGGCCTCGATGGGGCCGGTCACCTCGAGGGCGCTCGCCAGGGGCTCGGTTTGGAAGACGAGGATGTCGGGGCGCGCCGCGAGGGGGAGGCCGGGGTGGGCGCAGCCGAAGAAGCGCTCGTCCTCGACCTGGTCGAAGGCGCCGCCGCGCATGATGGGTTCGCCGGAGGTGATGGAGCCGCCGATGGAGGGGACGGGGTCGCAGGGGTCGTAGCGGTAGGCGATCGAGGTTTCCTCTTGTGGCGGCGTGTCGCCCAGGAGCCCGCCGGGAAGGAGGTGGAGGGCTCGGCGCTCGGCGTCGGGCAGGGGCCAGTCGGGGGCGCTTCGCCACTCGCCGCCGTGCTCGAGCCGGCCCTGGGCGTTTTTGCGGCCGGAGCCGCCGCCCATGCGGAAATAGCGCACGGGGGGGTCGGTCTCGGGCTGGGCTTGGGCTTGGTCGCCGGGGGCGGGGGCTTTGAGCCAGCGGTCGAACCAGGCGAGGCGGAGCTGGAGGAAGTCGGGGGCCACGTTCCCCTCCAGGGGGGCGCGGGGGCCGAAGTCGACGTCGCCCGCATAGGTGAGGCAGCGGTCGCCGTGGGTCCAGGGGCCGAGGATGAGGGCCAGGGGGCCTTTGCCTCGTCGTTTCAGGTCTTGGTAGTTCTCGGTGGCAGTGCGGGGGTAGGGGTCGTACCAGCTGGACATGTGGACCATGGGGATGGCCGCGAAGCCGTCCATATAGGCGGCGGCGCAGATGCCGAGCCGGCGCCAGAATTCGTCGTACCGGCCATGGCCCCACTGCTCCAATAAATAGTCCTCGAAGTCGGGGAGCCAGCGCAGGGGGGACTGGCCGGCGCGCCAGGGGAGGGCGCGGAACCAGGCGCGGATGTGGGCGAATTCGGATTCCAGCGCGCCCTTGACGAGGGGGTCGGCAGCGGCCTCGGGGCTCTGGATGGCCTGGCGCATGGCCCAGGTGGCCTGCTTGAGCTCGAAGGCCCCGCCCTGCCTTATGCCGCCCTGGTAGGCGTCGTGAAAGCCGCCCGAGTCGACGAACATGGCCTTGAGGGCGGGGGGCGCCAGGCAGGCGGCCGCCACTTGGGTGTGGGCCGCGTAGGAGAGGCCCATGGTACCGACATGGCCGTCGCACCAGCTCTGGGCGGCGATCCAGGCGATGGCGTCGAAGCCGTCCTCGCCTTCGGAGAGGTATTTGGTGAAGGCGCCTTCCGAGTGGTGGGTGCCGCGGCAGTCCTGGTAGACGAAGGCGTAGCCGCGTTCGACGAAGTAGGCCGCCACTTGGGCGCGGCTCAGAGGCTGGGGGTCGGCCACGCTCCGCTCCGAGCGGGAGGGGGTGGTCTTGTCGTAGGGGGTGCGCTCCAGGATGACGGGGAAGGGTCCCGGGAGAGCGGCTTGGCCGCCGCTCTCCCCGCCGGCGGCGGGCAGGTAGATGTCGGTGGCCAGGCGGACGCCGTCGCGCATCGGGACCATGACATTGGAGAGGAGGACGTAGGTTTTCGTCGCATCGGGCATGGGAGCCTCCGTTATTTAGGCCGCTCGTTGAAAAACGGGGTCTGACCCCGATTTTTTAACGTTTTGCGTTGAGGTGGCAGGCGGAGCGCCTGCCTGGGGCGATCTCCGCGAGCGCCGGCGCCGCCTCGCGGCAGAGGGGCATGGCGTGGGGGCAGCGGGGGTGGAAATGGCAGCCGGGCGGCGGGTCCAGGGGCGAGGGAATCTCGCCCTTGACGGGGCGGTAGGCGGCCTTGCGGTCCTCGATTTTGGGCACCTGGCTTAAAAGGGCCTGGGTGTAGGGGTGGTTGGGCGCGGCGAAGAGCTCCGCTGCGGGGCCTTCTTCCACGAGGCGGCCCAGGTACATGACCATGACGCGGTCGGAGATGTGCTTGACCACGCCGATCGAGTGGCTGACGAAAAGATAGCTTAAGGAAAGTTCCTCGCGCAGTTTCATGAAGAGGTTGAGGATCTGGGCCTGGATGGAGACGTCCAGGGAGGCGACGGCCTCGTCGGCCACGATCAGCTCGGGGCGCACGGCCAGGGCGCGGGCTATGCCGACGCGCTGGCGCTGGCCGCCGGAGAACTGGTGGGGGTAGCGGTCCATGTAGGCGGGGTCGAGGCCGCAGCGGGCGAGGGTTTCGGCCACCCAGGCGTCGAGGTTTTCGGCGGCCACGAGGCCGTGGACGAGGGGGGCCTCGCCGACGATGTCCCGCACGCGGAGGCGGGGGTTGAGGGAGGCGTAGGGGTCCTGGAAGATCATCTGGGCGCCCAGGGCCTTGAGGCGCTCGGCTTTGGTGCGGGCGTCGGCCAGGGAGACGCCGTTGTACAGGACCTTGCCCGCGCTGGGCGGAAGGAGTCCCACGGCCATGCGCCCTAAAGTGGACTTGCCGCAGCCGGACTCGCCGACCAGGCCCACGACCTCGCCCCGGGCGAGGGTGAAGCTGACGTTGTCCACGGCGCGGACGGCGCGCTCGTCGACATGGCCGCCGAGGCGTTTGACGATCTTGGCGGGCAGGTCGAGTTTCTTGGAAAAAACCTTGGAGACGCCCTCGACGGTGAGGATGGGATCGCTCATACCGGTTCCTCCTCGCTGTGGGGGTGATGGCAGCGGCAGCCGCGGCCGGGGCCGAGCTCGGTTTCGGCGGGGTCGCGATCGCAAGCGGCGTCGGCCCTGGGGCAGCGCGCCCGGAAGGCGCATTCCTCGCCGATGGCGAGGGGAGAGGGGGTCATGCCGGGGATCTGGTAGAGTTCGCCGCCCCGAGCCGAGCGCGCGGGCAGGGAACGGATCAGGCCTCGGGTGTAGGGATGGCGGGGGTGGTCCAGGATCTGGTCCACGGTGCCGCGCTCCACGATCTTGCCGGCGTACATCACGCAGATTTTATCGGCCAGGCCGGCCACCACGGAGAGGTCGTGGGTGATCCAGATCAGGGCGGTGCCCGACTCGGCGCAGAGGGCGCGCATTTCGTACAGGATTTGGGCCTGGATGGTGACGTCCAGGGCGGTAGTGGGCTCGTCGGCGATGATGAGGGCGGGCTGGTTCAGGAGGGCGATGGCGATGCAGACGCGCTGGCGCATGCCGCCCGAGAACTGGTGGGGGTAGGCGGCGAGCCTTTCCTCCGGCGAGGGGATGCCGACCTTGCGCAGGGCTTCTACGGCGCGGTTCCTGGCTTCGGCCTCGCTCACTTTGGCGTGGGCGCGCACGGCCTCGACCATCTGGGTGCCGATGCGCAGGACGGGGTTCAGGGTCATCAGGGGGTCCTGGAAGACCGCGGCGATGGCCGAGCCGCGCAGCTGGCGGCGGCGTTCCTCGCCCATGGCGAGCATGTCCTCGCCTTTGAAGAGAATATGGCCGCCGGCGATCCTCCCCGGGCTGTCCACGAGGCCGAGGATGGAGAAGCCGGTGACGCTCTTGCCGGAGCCGGACTCGCCCACGATGCCGAGCACTTCCCCGGCGTCCAGGGTGAAGGAGATGTCGTTGACGGCCTTGACCTCGCCCGCCTTGGTGAAGAAGGAGGTCCGGAGATCGCGCACGTCCAGGGTGGGGGCTGTGGTGGGGGCTGTCATCGCTTGAGCCTCGGGTTGAGCACGTCGCGCAGGCGGTCGCCCATCATGTTGAGGGCGACGATCACGACGACCAGGGCGATGCCTGGGTAGAAGCTGATCCAGTACTTTCCGGAGAGGAGGTAGCGGAATCCGTTGGAGATGAGGAGGCCGAGCGAGGGCTCGGTGATCGGCAGGCCGATGCCGAGGAAGCTCAGGGTGGCTTCCGTGGAGATGGCCCTGGCCACCATAGTGGTGGCGATGACGATGATGGAGGGCATGACGTTGGGCATGAGGTGGCGGAAGATGATGCGGGCCTCCGAGAGGCGCAGGGCGCGGGCGGCCTCGATGTATTCGCGGTTGCGCTCGGCCAGAGCGGAGCCGCGGGCGGCGCGGGCGAAGTAGGCCCAGTGGACGATGACGAGGGCGAGTGTGATTTTGTCCACGCCCTGGCCGAGGACGACGAGGAGGACCAGCGCGATAAGCAGGGCCGGGAAGCTGAGCTGGAGGTCGACGACGCGCATGAGGAGGGTGTCGAAGCGGCCGCCCTTGTAGGCGGCGATGAGGCCGAGCGAGGTGCCGAGGATGAAGGCGGCGATGGTGCTGATGATGCCGACCGAGAGGCTGATGCGCATGCCGTAGAGGATGGCGGAGAGCATGTCCCTGCCCTGTTCGTCGGTGCCGAGGAGGTAGGTCATGCCGGAGAAGCTCTTGGAGAGGGGCGGCAGGGCGCCGTCCAGGAGGTCGAGTTTGGCGAGGTCGTAGGGGTCTTGCGGCGCGATGATGCTGGCGGCTGCCGCGGCCAGGACGAAGAGAGCCACGATGACGGCGGCGATGATGGCCGAGGGGCTTTCGGCGTACTCGGCCAGGGCCTTGCCGAGGGGGCGGTCGCGGAACGGCACGGCGGCCTTGGGGCGGGGGGCGCGGCTCATCGGCGTTCCTCCAGGCGAACCCGGGGGTCCAGGGCAGTGTAGACCAGGTCGACGATCAGGTTGATGGCGATGAACATGACGACGATCATCATGAGGTAGGCGACGATGACGGGGCGGTCCAGGACGCCAATGCTGTCGATCAGGAGCTTGCCCATGCCGGGCCAGGCGAAGACGGTTTCGGTGACGGTGGCGAAGGCGATGGTTCTGCCGAATTCGAGGCCGAGGACGGTGACGATGGGGAGGAGCGTGTTTTTCAGCACGTGCACGAAGATGACGCGGGCGGGCCGCAGGCCTTTGGCCTTGGCGTACTTGATGTAGTCGCTGCGGACGACTTCTTGAGTGCCCGCCCGCGTGAGACGAATCACGAGCGAGAGCTTGAAGCAGGCCAGGTTGAACGCCGGCAGCAGCATGTGCCTGAGGCCGTCCAGGGTGAGGAAGCTGAAGGGGATGCCGAAGAGGTCCTTTGTCTGGCCTCTGCCGGAGGCGGGGAGCCATCCCAGAAAGACTGAAAACACCATGACCATCATCAGGCCCAGCCAGAAGGAGGGGACGGAGAATCCGAAGGCGGAGAAGCCCATGATCATTTTGCTCCAGGGGGCGTCGGGTTTGAGCCCGCAAAGGAGGCCCAGGGGGATGCCCACGAGGATGGTGAGGAAGAGGGCGGCGAAGGCGATCTCCAGGGTGGCGGGCACGCGCTCGGCGATGAGGCCGAGCGCCGGCTCGTTGTACTTGAACGACCGCCCGAGGTCGCCTTTGGCGGCGTTGGCGAGGAAGAGGCCGTACTGGGCGTAGAGGGGCTTGTCGAGGCCGAAGTGGCGGACGATGTCCGCGCGCTCGGCCTCGGTGGCGTCCGGGGATATGAGCACGTCGGCGGGGTTGCCGATGGCGTAGACGCCCATGAACACCAGGAGCGACATCGCGAGGATGAGGATGACGCTCTGGAAGAGGCGCCGAACGATAAAGACGACCACGGTGTATCCTCCGCTCCCTTGCCCGCTTACTTTACCGGCCTGACATGGTTGGCCAGGGTGAATTCATCCATGCGCGCCTCGTAGGTGAGTCCTTTCTTGAGCGCCCAGGTGGTGGTCTGGTAGTAGAGCGGGATGATGGCGTGATCTTTGGCGAAGGCGATGCGGGCCGCTTCCTGGAGGAAGGCTTCGCGCTTGTCGTCGTCTGAGGCCGCGGCCGCCGCCACGATGAGCTTGTCGAACTCGGGGTTGGAATAGCGGCCGCGGTTGTTGGCGCCCAGGCCCGCGGCGGTGTTGTAGGTGGCCAGAACGGCGGTCATGCCGCGGGCGGAGTCGCCGGTGGTGTTGCCGAAGCCCATCAGGAAGATGCTGTACTCGAGCTTGGTGGCCGCCGTGCTGAAGACCGAGTAGGGCAGCGCCTGGACTTTGATGTCCAGCCCGATGCGGGCGAAGAACTGGCCGATGGTCTGGGCGACCTGCTCGTCGTTGAGGTAGCGGTCGTTGGGCGCGTGCAGGGTGAGGGAGAAGCCGTTGGGGTAGCCCGCCTCGGCGAGGAGGCGCTTGGCTTTCTCGACGTCGTAAGGTTCGGGCAGGAGGTCGGGGGCGTAGCCGACCATGCCTTCCGGGACGAACTGGCCGGCGGGCTCGGCCGCGCCGGATAGGACGCGCTCGACCAGGGCCTGGCGGTTGATGGCCAGGGAGAGGGCTTCGCGGACCTTGGGGTCCTTGAGGGGGTTCTTGTCCAGGGGCTTGCCGTCCTTGCCGGCCACGAAGGGCGACTTGTCGCGGTTGGAGTCCATGTGGATGTACATCATGGTGGCGGCGGGCTTGGACAGGAGGGTGACGCGGCTGTCCTTGCGGAGCCTGTCCTGGTCCACGGGGGAGACTTGGTCGATCATGTCCACGTCGCCGGCCAGGAGGGCTGCCACGCGGGAGGGGTCGTTGGTGATGGGCCTGAAGATGACGCGGTCGTAGGAGGATTTGACGCCCCAGTAGGCCGGGTTCCTGTCCAGGACGAGGCGGTCGCCGCGGATCCATTCGACGAACTTGAAGGGGCCGGTGCCGTTGACGTACTTGCCTTTGTTGAAATCGTCCTGGGTGGCGTCGGCCGGGGTGGTCGAGGGCAGGACGTACACGAAGGTGAGGTCGATGGGCAGCTGGGGCGATGGCGTCTTGAGGAGGAGCCTGACGGTGAGGTTGTCCACGGCCACGGCGTCCTTGATGGCGGCCACGTTGCGCTTGTAGCTGGAGGGGGAGTCGGGCACGCGGGGAATGCGCTTGAGGCTGAAGACGATGTCGTCGGCGCCGAAGGGCTTGCCGTCGTGGAACTTGACGCCGGGCCTGAGCTTGAGCTCCCAGGTGAGGGAGTCGACTTCCTTCCAGGAGAGGGCGAGGTTGGGGATCATGCGCAGGTTCTTGTCCCTGCCGACGATGGTCTCGAAGATTTGCTGGGAGGCGAGCTGGGTGGCGCCCGTGGTGGAGTACTGGGGGTCGATGGAGGCGGGCTCGGTGGAGACGCCTATCTTGAGGGTGGTCTGCGCGTAGGCGCCGAAGAGCGCCGCGAAGATGGCGGCGACGGCGAGCGCGCGGGTTGCGCGGCGTCGGGCGACGGTTCCTTTCGTCATGATGGTTCCTCCTGGAAATGCCTGGGTATGGGGCATTGGGCCTCCGCGGGCCCTTAGCGCTATTCTAGGGTCGCCTTTGGGCGCGGTATGTAGGAGCCCGGCGGAACTTCGCGTAGGACGGCGTCCTACGGCGGCGCGACCGCCGCGGGGGTTCAGGCGCCGAAGTCGGCCAAGCCGTGGAGGTGGGCGTAGCGCATCAGCTGGCTGTTGTTCTCAAAGCGCATTTTCTCCATGAGCCGCGTGCGGTAGGTGCTGACCGTCTTGACCGAGAGGTTGAGGGCGGCGGCGATCTCGCCCACGCTCCTGCCGCCGGCGAGGAACTTGAGGATCTGGAATTCGCGGTCGGAGAGGCGGAGGTGGGGGCTGTCCTCGCCGCCGGAGAGTTCGTCCAGGAGGAGTTCGCCGGCCTTGGGGCTGAGGTAGCGCCTGCCCGCCAGCACGGTTTTTACGGCCTCGACCAGCTCGCCGGGGTCGATGGCCTTGTTGGCGCAGCCAGAGGCGCCGAGCCTGAAGGCGCGCAGGGCGTACTGCTCCTCGGGCAGGATGGTCAGGACGAGGATGTGGGTGGCGGGGTCGAGGTCCTTGAGGTCGCGGATGAGGTCCAGGCCGTCCATGCCGGGCATGGAGAAGTCCAGGATGACGAGGTCGTAGCCGGCGGCGCGCGCCAGGCCGAGGACGGCGTGGCCGTCCTCGGCCTCGTCAACGGCGCAGTCGGGCAGGGTGGATTCAAGGAGCTGGCGCAGGCCTTTGCGCACGAGGAAGTGGTCGTCGGCCACGAGGATGCGTTTCATGGTTCCTCCGAGGTATGGCGGGGTCCGGCCCCGGGAAAGCGCGCGGTTACCGTACAGCCGCCGCCCGGCGGCGACGCGAAGCTCAAGGCGCCTTTTCGGGCGGCGCAGGCCTCCCGCATGCCGATGATGCCGAACGAGTCGCGCGCCGCGATCTTGGCCGCCCCGATGCCGACGCCGTCGTCCTGGACTTCGAGGAGGTATGTTTCTCCTTCGAGGCGGAAGCGCACGGCGGCGGTCTTTGCCTTGGCGTGCCTGGCCACGTTGCTGAGCATCTCCTGAAGGAGGCGGAAAAAGGCCTTGGCGGTGTCCGCCGGCATGTCCTTCCAGCCGGGACCGATGTCCAAGCTCGTCCTGATGCCGCTCATGCGGTCGAAGCTCCTCACGTAATACTTCAGGACGTCGGGGAAGTCCAGCGTGTCCAGGCCGACGGGGCGCAGGCGGGTGGCCACGACCTTGACCGCGGCCATGGCGTCCAGGATGCCTTTCTGCAGCTGGGCCACCACGGGCAGGCGCTCGGAGGCCTCGGCCTCGGGGTGCCGGGCGAGCCAATAGGCGTGGAAATTGAGGACCATAAGGTGCTGGCCGATCTCGTCGTGGACGTCCCTGGCGGCGATGGTGCGCTCCTCCTCCCTGGCGTCCTCGATGTGGCGGGCGAAGCGCGCGAGGAGTTCGTTGCGGCGTTTGAGGCTTCGCAGGGCCGCCATGACGCCCGCCACCACGAGGAGGGCGAGGCCGGCGGCGGAGGCGGCGCGGAACCACCAGGCGCCCCACCAGGGCGGGCTGACGACGATGGCAAGTGAGGCGCCGTAGCGGTTCCAGACGCCGTTGCCGTTGGCGGCGCGCACGCGGAGCATGTAGCGCCCGGGTGCGAGGGGCGCGATGTAGCCCGAGTTCATCGAGCCCATGTCGGACCAGGCCGATTGCCGGCCTTCGAGCATCATGGCGTAACGGTTCCTGCCCGAGGAGGAGAAGTCGATGGCGGCGATGGTGAAGCGCAGGCCGGCGTTGCCGTAGCCGAGGCTGATCTCGTCGCGCTCGGGGGAGCGCCTGGCCGCGCCCGAGCCGCCGGTAGTCTCGACGTCGGCGATGATGACGTCGGGAGGAAGGCCGTAGCGCGAGACTTTGGCGGGGTCGAAGCGGGTGATGCCGCCCTCGCCTCCCAGCCAGATATGGCCGTCAGAGTCCGCCAGGACCATGCCTGCGCTATAGCCGCCGGGGGCGAGCCCGTCCTCGGGGCCGAAGCGGAAGAGGTCGCCGCGCTGGGGGTCGTAGGCGTAGAAGCCGCGGGAACCGGCCACCCAGAGAATGCCCTGGCCATCCTCGGCTAGGCCGTAGATGGTTTCGTCGTCCAGGCCCGAGGCGGCGGCGCGCGCGCCTATGGTTTCGGTTTTGGGGTCGATGGCGGCGAGGCCGCCGCCGCCCATGCCGACCCAGAGCCGGCCGCGCGAGTCTTCCAGGACGGCGTTGACGCGCAGGCTGCCCAGGCCTTCACGGCTGCGGCCGCCCCTGCCGAAGGGTCTGAAGCGCGCTCCGCCGGGTTCGCGGACAAAGAGGCCGGCGTCGGCCGTGCCCGCCCAGGTTCTGCCCGACGAGTCGCGGTAGAGGCAGGAAATCGTGGAGGCGGGCAGGCGCGGAGGGAGTGGTTGCGGAAGCGTTTGCGATGCTTGCGAAGCCTGCAGCCCCTGCCCCGCCGCGTAGCCCCAGTGCTCGGCTTTGCCCGTGCGCGGATCGACGAGGTCGAGGCCGCCGCCTTCCGTGCCCACCCAGATTTTGCCGTTTTCGGCGTCGAGGAGGCTCAGGACGTAGGGGGAAGCGATCCTGACGATGCGGCCGTCCGGTCTGCGCCCGATTAAGCCTTCCCCGCCCATGCCCAGCCAGAGCGAGCCGTCGGCGAGGGCCAGGATTGCCTGCGCCTTTCCGCGGGCGGCCGGCGGCAGCGGCGTGGCCGGCGCGAACGCGCCGGCCACCGCATCGAACGCAACGAGCCCGGAATTGGTACCCGCCGCCAAAAGCCGCCCCAAGGGGGTCTTGGCCATAGCGGTAACCGCGCCGATCGTTCCGCCGCCCGCGACCGCCGAAAAGCGCTGAAAGTTGGCCGAGCGGAAATCGCCGGTGACGAGGCCGCCCGACCGCATGCCCGCCCAGAGCAGTCCGCGGCGGTCGCGCAGCATGGCCGAGACTTCGCGCCCCTGGCCGAAGGGGTAAGCCGCAAGCTCCATGCTCGAGGGATCGAGGATGCCCACCCCGCCCTCGCGCAGGCCCACCCAGATTTGGCCCTGCTGGTCCTCGGCGATGGCGGAAACGGCTATGGCCGCGCCCGCCGCCAGGCGGGCATGCCTGAATTTCCCGCTTTCGAAAAGGTCGACGCCGCCGTCCGCGTAACCCACCCATAAAAAGCCGAGCGAATCTTCCATTATGACGCTGACGCGATCGGAGGCCGGGCCGCCCGCGCCTTTCGCGTAGCGCGCGAGGAGGCCTCCCCCGCCGTCGAAGAGCCCGACGCCTGCCCCATCGGTGCCGACCCAGACGCGTTCCCTGGCGTCGGCGACAATGCACGTCACCGCTGCTCCCGTTTCATTCGCCCCCGCGAACACCCCGCCCTCCAGGGTTTCGGAATCGATCGCCCAGACCGTGCCGTCATTCGCCCCCGCGAACACCCTGCCCCGCAGGTCGACGGCCAGAGCCGCGATCCGCAGGGAGCGCTCGCTGGGCGGGTCAGCCAGCTGGGCACGCCGGAACTCGCCTGAGAGCGTGTCGTACCGCAGCACACCGTCGGAGGCGGCGATCCAGATTCCGTTTCGGCCGTCGGCCAGGATTTTATTGATCGAGGGTATGCCGAGCACCCCTCCCCAGGTTTCGGGCCTGAACGAGGCGAAGCCCTGGCCGTCGTAACGGTAGAGGCCGTCGCCGGCGCCGATCCAGATCAGGCCCCTTGAGTCCTGGGCGATCGAATGGACGGCGCCGCCCGCGAAACCCTGGTCCCGGCCGAGGGCGCGCCAGGCTATGGCCGCGGGGTCGGCTGCCCAGGCTGGCGCGATGGCCAGCGCCAGGAGGGCCAGCGCGCATGCGGCGGACTTTAGCCGCGAAAGGGGTGGGTGAAGTCCGCGCATGGTCGTCATGGTGACGATGGTAGCCCGAACGAGGCGCCTTTTCCATATGACAGGACGACAGGACAGAACAGGATTTACAGGAAATGGTTTTGGGTTAAGAGAACGCTCGGCTCTTCTCCTAACCTTTTTATCTTTTCTTCTCTTTCCTAACCAAAAGCTCCTTCCTGTCAGTCCTGCGGTTCCTGGGATCCTGTCGCGGAGTCCTGTCATCCTGTCCTCTTTTGGCAATGATGATTGTTGCCGCGCGCGAATCGTTGTATCCTTGCCTCGTGGACCTACGAAAACTCGGCAAGCTGGGCATGCTGCTCGCCATTTCCGCGCTCGCCTACCAGGCGGGGGGATTCCCCGCGTTCCATGTGGCGCTGGAGGGCATGTGCCTCATCGCGGCCCTCACCATCTACGTCATCGGGACCCGCACCTATCGCTTCTCGAACAGCGTCATGCTCCTCTACATCAGCGTTGCCTTCTTCTACGTGGGAAGCCTCGAAGTGCTGCACCTCTTCTACTTCGACGGCGTTGGCCTGCTGCCGGGCGCCTCCGCCAACCGCGCCGTCCAGTTCTGGATCGCCTCGCGCGCGCTGGAGATCGGGGCGATCTGCGCGGTGCCCCTGACCCTCAAGCGAAAGCCCTCGCGCTGGCAGCTGCACATCGGCTTTTTCGCGGCATTCGCTTTCCTGTGCGCCTCGATCCTCTCGGGGATCTTCCCGGTCTGCCTGGTCGAGGGTTCTGGCTACACGCCTTTCAAGCGCTGGGCGGAAATCGCGATCGCCGCCGCCGCCGCGTTCAGCCTGGTGATGATGAAGCGCATCCCCGGCAAAGTCGGGAACAAAGTGTCCCCGAGGAGCATGGGAGGCGTCGCCGCCTTAGGCCTCTCGGGGCTGCTTTTAGCCTTCAGGGTCGAGCCCCATGGGACGTTCGACACGCTCGCCCACCTGCTGAGCCTCGTCTCTTTCGCCTTCTTCTGGTCGATCGTGATCGAGGAGGGGCTGGACCGGCCCTACGAGCACATGTTCCGCGAGATCTACGAGCGTTCCACCCGTGATACCCTGACGGGGCTCTACAACCGCGCCGGTTTCGACCGCGACGCGGAGGCGGCGCTAACCGCCAAGGACGCCAGAGAGACGGAGTTCTCGCTTTTTGCCATGGATTTGGATGATTTCAAACAGGTGAACGACGACTTCGGCCACCCGGAGGGCGATGTGGCGCTCAGGGAGTTCGCCTCCATCCTCACAAAAGCGCTGGGCGATGGCCCCCTTATCGCCCGTTACGGCGGGGACGAATTCGTGGTGCTCGCCAAGGGCGGCGCAGCCTGGGCCGCGGACGCCGAGGCCAGACTTCGCAGCCGCGCCGCGGCATGGCGCGATTCCCCGCGCCGCGCGGCCCTGGGCCTCTCGCTCGCCTGGGTGTCGCGGCGCGGCGGTCCGGACGCCACGCTGGAAGCCCTCTATCGCGAGGCCGACGCCCTCATGCTGGACGAGAAGCGCCGGAAGCACGCGCGATAGGACAGGACGACAGGACTAGACAGGATTCACAGGAAAAAACCTTGGGTTAAGAGAACGCTCGGCGCATCTCTTAGCCCTTTTTATTTTTGCTATTCTTCTCTTCTCTTTCTTAATCAAAAGCTCCTTCCTGTCAGTCCTGAAAGTCCTGTGATCCTGTCGGAAAGTCCTGTCGTCCTGTCGTAATTATTTGCCGCCCTGGCCTTTGCCGCCATCGTTCTCGGACTTCCCGCCGCGGGCTTCCTTTTCTTCTTTTTCCTTGCGCTCGCGCTCTTCCCTTTCCTCGCGGACTTCCTTGCCGAGCTTGCCGCCGCGGTTCAGGATCTTGCCTTTCAGGGCGAAGAACTCGTCGGAGCCGGGCTTCACGCCGAGAACCTGGGCGAGGACACCCCAGCCGTGGCCTTCGGTGCCTTCGGCGAGGGCGACCGCGTCGGCGAGGGGCATGGCGGTTTTCGCCGAGATCTCGAGGGCCAGCCAGAGCTCTCCGGGCGTGGCGCCCGCGTCGTAATAAGCCTGGAGCACCGCCTGATCGACGGCGAACTCCTCGGCGAGCATCGCCAGGACTGCCGCGGGATCGCCTTCGGCGGCCTCGTCGAGCTCCTGGAGGGTCTGCTTGAGATCCTCGTCGGTTTGCTGGGCTTGCGCCATGGCAGCCTGCGCCGCGCCGAAGAGCAGGGCGATCGCCGCGAGCGTCACGATCCATTTTTTGATTGTGTTCATCTGGTACCTCCGTTGCTCCCCTTTCCGGGAAGCTACGCCCAGGGATACGCCGCGGTCCGGCGATCGGTTGCAGGGTGGCCAAAGCGCCGGGCGCCTGATATATTTCAGGAATGAAGGGCGATCAGGCTGACGACGACGCGGTGGCGCGGGTGCTCTCGGGGGACCGGGACGCATTCCGTTCGCTCGTGGACCGCTACGGGCAGCGGATCGCCGCTTTCTGCGGCTCGCGCTTGCGCTCGGAGGACGAGGCGCGCGATGCCGCGCAGGAAGTCTTCGTGCGCGCCTACCGTTCGCTCGGCACGTTTCGCCGGGGCGAGAGTTTCCCCGCCTGGCTTTTCGCCATCGCCGCCAATCAGCTCCGCACGCGGTTCCGCGTCTTCGCCTCAGACCGGCACAAGGTGGAAGCGGCGGGATCGGAGGCCGCGGCGGCGGCGTCAGCCGATCCCGCCGAGGAGGCGGCCGACGCCATCAGGGCGCAGGCGCTCAGGAGGGCGGTGGCCGCCCTGCCTCGCGACCAGCGCCTGCCGGTTGAGCTCTACTATTTCGGCGAGCTGTCGGTGGCCGAGGTCGCCCGCGCCCTGGGCCTGGGCGAGGAAGCGGTGAAGACGCGGCTGTTCCGCGCGCGCAAGGCGCTGCGGATCGCGTTGGAAGGAAAGCAACCCCGCGAGGGTTCCCGAGGTATACACAAATGATGAACTGCAACGATACGCGCGCCCTGGTCGACGAATGGGAGGCCGGCGCGGCGCCCTCCCGAAGCCCGGAGGAATTGGCGGCCCACCTCGCTTCCTGCGCCGACTGCGATGAGCGCTTTGGCGCTCTTCTGCCCTTTGTGGAGCGCGATTGCCGCGAAGCGATGGGGTTCGAGCCCAGCGAGTGCCCGGGGGCCGACCCCTGTCTTGGCGACGCGGTCATGGCTTCGCTCGAGGCGCCGAGGCGTAGGCTTTCGCTCTTCGCGCCCGCGGCGCGGGTCCACGCCCTATCCACGCATCTCCTGGCGGCGGCCGCCGCGGCGATCTTCGTCCTGGGCTTGAGCCTGGGCATCTATTTCGCCCGGCAGGGGAGCGGCACGGTGACGGTGTGTTTCGCGCTGCAGGCGCCCCAGGCATCGACGGTCTCGCTGGCGGGCGACTTCAACGGCTGGTCGGGCGAGGGCTATCAGCTGCGCCGCGTGGGCAAGTCGGGCACATGGGAGATCAAGGTGCCGCTCAAGCGGGGCAAGGCCTATGTGTACAATTTCGTGATCGACGGCAAAGTATGGATCGCCGACCCTGCCGTGCCGGCCAAGATTGACGACGGTTTCGGAGGCTCCGGCAGCCTCCTGAGGCTCTAGCCATGCGCGCCACTATGCTGAGCAGGGCGGCCTTCCGCCTCGCGGCGGCGCTGTTGTTGGCGGCGGCCTTCCCTTCGTTCGTCGCGGCCCAGAATCTGGCGGCCTGGTTCGCCGCGCCGGCGAACCAGGCCGCGTACGGGGCCCTGGCCGCTGAGGCCCAGCAGCTGGCGGCCGCCCTCTCCCAGGCCGGACTCTCGGACAGCCTCCTGGCCGACCGCCTCGTCGAAGCGGCCAAGAAACGCGTAGCTCCGGCGACGCTGGCCGCCACCTTGCGCGAGGACACCCAGCGCTGCCTGGCGGTGGCCGCCTCGCTCAGAAGCCTCGGGCTCCTGCCCTCGGATCCGAAAAAGGCCTCGGCGTCCGTCGAGCAGGCCTCCCTCCTCCTCCGCGCGGGCATATCGGAGCAAGCCCTCAGGGCCGCCCTGGCGGCCGCCGCGGACAAGCTCGGCGCGAACCAGGCCGCCGTAGACCGGGCGCTGGCCGCCCTTTCCGTGGTCGCCACCATTCAGGCCGAGTACCGCCTTTCCGACGCTGAGGTTCTCGCCTTGGCGACGGGGCTGGTCGACTGCGATCTCTCCAACGGCAAGCTCAATTCCCTGGTGGCCGCGATCAAGTCCGCGGTCAAGAAGGGTCTTTCGGTATCCCAGGCGATCGACGATTCCCTGGCCAAGGTCACCAAGGGCAAGTCCTCCAACGTCAACGCCGAAAAGTCGAACAATGCCGACAAGGAAAAAGAAAAGAAGGATAAGGAAACCGGCAAGGGGAACGGCTCGAAGAAGGGGCTGAACGAATAGGTTGAGAAGGTCAGGAGGACAGAAGGACAGGACGACAGGAGGGGACAGGATTTACCGGAAACGGTTTTTGGTTTAGAGAACGCCCGGCTCTTCTCTTGGCCCTTCTTAATCTTTCCTTCTCCTCTCTTCTCTTTCTTAACCAAAAGCTCTTTCCCGTCAGTCCTGATAGTCCTGTCGTCCTGTCTATGGCTTGATCCTTTGCAGCCAATGCGCTATATTACAATAAATTCATCGAACGGCGCTGCATGAATCGAATTTGTAACATTTTCGAACGCCGTTTTACTGAGCTAGCCCTCCGCCGCCACCGTGCGGCCTCAGCCTTGATTGACCAGATTCATGCTGTTCAAGCAAACCACTAGGATTCTCACTTGAATTTCTCCTCATTCGGATTCGACCAGCGGATCGCCGCCGCCATCGCCGCGGCTGGCTACGAAACCCCCACGCCCATCCAGGAAAAGACGATTCCCGCCACGCTGGCGGGCAAGGACGTGCTGGGCCTGGCCCAGACGGGCACCGGCAAGACAGCGGCCTTCGCGCTGCCGATCTTCCAGCGGCTTCTGGGCGGCGAGCGCTGCGTGATCCGCGCCCTCGTCATTTCCCCGACCCGGGAGCTGGCCGAGCAGACGCACCAGGCTTTCGAGATGCTGGGCAAGGACACGGGCTTCCGCAGCATGAGCATGTACGGCGGCGTTACGGTCAAGTCGCAGGTTAAGACGCTCAAGGGGCGCATGCCCGAGATCATCGTGGCCTGCCCGGGCCGCCTCCTGGACCTGATGGGCCAGGGTTATGTCGACCTGCGCTCGGTCGAGACGCTGGTACTGGACGAGGCCGACCAGATGTTCGACATGGGCTTCATGCCTTCGATCAAGAAGATCATCGCCGCCCTGCCCCGCGCGCATCAGACCCTGCTCTTCTCCGCCACCCTCCCCCAGGAGATCCGCACGCTGGCCAAGCAGTACCAGCGCGATCCGGTCCGCGTCGAGATCGGCAATTCCAGGCCGGTTGAGACGGTGAGCCACTATGTGAGCTCGATGGGCCAGAACGACAAGTACGAGGCCTTGCGCTCCGTGCTGGTGGACGACTGGGGTTCGAACGGTCCCGGCGGGCAGACGCTGGTCTTCACGCGCACGAAGCACCGGGCCAAGCGGCTCGCGCAGCAGCTCGCCAATTCGGGCTTCGCGGCCACGTCCCTTCAGGGCAATCTTTCACAGGGCCAGCGCGAGAAGGCCATGGCGAATTTCCGCTCCGGCCGCGCCGCGATCATGGTGGCGACCGACATCGCCGCCCGCGGCATCGATATCACCAAGATTTCCCGCGTGATCAACTTCGATATTCCCGACACCCCCGAGGCCTACACGCACCGCATCGGCCGAACGGGGCGCATGGAGCGCAAGGGCGTGGCCCTGACCTTCGTGACTCCCGAGGATTCGTCCGTGCTGCGCCAGATCGAGCGCTTTATCGGCGCTCCGATCGAGCGGATGTCCCTGCCGGCGGTGGGGGAGTAAGCGCTCTCCCGCGAAAGAGCGCGGTTCGGCGGCCCGCATCCTCGCGATGCGCGGCGCCGGGCCGCGTTTTTTTTAATTGCGGCGCGGGTCCGCTCGACGGCGTCACCTTCACGGACCTGACGAAAGCAACCTACTAGCAAAACCGCCGCCTGGCTTTACCGCCGCGCCGGCTCATTTTATACTGACTCAGCGTCGAAGCCGCGCCGCCGGGAATGACGTTGTGCGCTCGATGCCGGGAGGCTTCTCTTGTACGCGATCAACCTGACGTCAAAACGTTATGCGGAACTGGCCGGAAAAATCGACACGGTCATAATCCCCGTCGGCAGCTTCGAGGCCCACGGGATGCACTGCCCGCTGGGCACCGACATTATGATTCCCGAGCGCATGTGCCGCGACTTGGAGGCGGCCGCGGGCGGCGATTTCCTCATCGCGCCGGCGGTGAACTACGGCTACACGCCCACCCTTGCCGGTTTCCCCGGCACGGTGACGATCCCCGCCGAAACGCTCATAAGCCTCTACGCCGAGATCGGCTCCTGCTTCGTGCGCTGGGGCGCCAAGAACATCGTGTTCATGAACGGGCACGGCGGGAATATCGCGGCGCTCACGCTGGCCTGCGACAAGATCGCGGCGGCGGGCGGCACGGCCCTCGTGATCAGCTGGTGGGCGACCTACTCGGCGGAGATCCTGAAGATCTGCGGCACGCAGGGCCACGCGGGCGAGGACGAGACCTCGACGGTGCTCGCGATCGATGCCTCGCTTGTCGACGATTCCGCGCGGAGCGTCCACCCGCGCAAGGCATTCTGCGCGCCGCTCTCAGGCCCGACGCAGACCAAGGCGCGCTACCCTAACGCGATGAACGGCGACGCCACCGCCGCCACCCGAGAGAAGGGCGAAAAGCTCTACGCCATGCTGCTCGAAAAGAACCTGGAGTACATCGGCAGGCTGCGCCGGGGCGAGTACACGGACCCGATCTCATAAACCGTTATTACTGAAGTCCAGATATTACGCGTATTTAAGGCATTAAAGTCCAAATATTACGCCAATATCTGGACTTATAGTGTTTTTACGCTATACTGTCCTTATGAAAAGCCGAAAGATTACAGCGCTCGTGCAGGAATACGCTTCGAAGCCCACCGGGAGGATTCTCGTCTTTACGGGTGCCCGGCAGACAGGCAAGACCACGCTCGCGCGCAACTGTTTCCCCGGCTACACTTATCTCTCCATTGAAGATCCCGTCCTGCGGGGTCAGTATAAGCGATTATCCGCCCCGCAATGGAAGGACCTCTACCCCACCGCGATACTCGACGAAGTGCAGAAAGAACCTTCGCTCATCGAAAGCATAAAATCAGTCTATGACCAATGGCCCGAGCCTCGCTATGTCCTGCTCGGTTCGAGCCAGCTTTTGCTTTTGGAAAAAGTGCGCGAGAGCCTGGCAGGCCGCTGCACGATCATCGATCTCTTTCCTTTAACGGTTCCGGAACTCGAAACCGAGCGGTGGGACGACGCCGTCGAGGATTCGATTTTCCAATGCCTTCTCAGGCAGCCTATGGAATCGCCGAAACTGTTGCCCAGCTTCCTCTTGGATCAGCGGCAGGCGATAAAGCAGAGAGCATGGGATCATTACACACGTTTTGGCGGCTATCCCGCGCTCAGCGCAGCCGAGCTGTCCGAAGAAGACCGATTCTCCTGGCTCAAGAATTATGTGCGAACCTACCTTGAGCGCGATGTGCGCGACCTTGCCGCGCTCAGGGATCTCGATCCTTTCGTGAGGCTGCAGCGCTATGTTGCCTTGCACACGGCGGAGATTCTCAATGTGGCCACGCTGGCCGGCCAGGTGGGCGTCTCGGCGAAGACCGCGCAACGTTACGTGCGCTATCTCGAACTCAGTTATCAGGCGCTCACGCTTCCCGCATGGCACAGGAACGAGGGTAAGCGGCTTATCAAATCACCAAAGCTTCATTTCCTGGACAACGGCGTGCTTCAGGCGGTCATGCAAAAGCGCGGCGGCATGACTGGGGAGGAATTCGAAAGTCTCGTCGTGGCGGAACTTTACAAGCAGGCTCGATGCCTTGCCGTCGATGCGAATTTCTTCTATTTCAGGACCGTTGACGGGCGCGAAGTGGATGTCCTCGTTGAGGTGGCGGAAGGTTATTTTGCTTTCGAGATAAAAATAGCCGAAAAGATTTCAACCGGCGATGCGAGGCATCTGCGCGGATTGGCCGATTTCCTCGACAAGCCGCTTTTGCACAGCTTCATTCTTTCGAACGATCCGGAGACTAAACCGATTTCCGAGGACATAATGGCGCTTCACGCCGCCTATTTCCTGGGATAATCCGATGCTTACCCCGTCGCTTCCTCGAACACGCGCGCGAAGTTGCGCCAGGCGATCTTCTCGACCTCGCCCTCGGAATAACCGGAGGCGAGGAGGGCGTCGATGATGGCCTGGGCGCGCGAGGCGTCCTCGAGGCCGGAGACGAGGGGGTATTCCTCGCGCGTGTAGAGGTATTCGCAGAAATGGAGGCCGAGGCCGACGTGGTCGACGCCCGCGGCGCCGATCATGTGGTTCAAGTGCTCCATGTAGCGTTCGAGCGTGTGGCGGGCGCGGTCGGCGATTGGCGCGAGGGCCGCGGGGCTGGTCATGCAGCCGACGAGGCCGCCAGAGTCGGCGATATCGCGCAACGCTTCATCGGAGAGGTTGCGGCCGGTGTCGTACACCGCCTTGCACGAGGTGTGCGAGAGCATGACAGGCCTGGCCGACGCGGCGAGGATGTCGCGCCTCGCGGCGGGGCTCGCGTGAGCCATGTCGACGAGGATGCCGAGCCTGTTCATGGCGGCCAAAGCTTCGCGGCCTTTTTCGGTGAGGCCGCCGCCGGAGCCGAGCGCCCCGCCGCCGAAGCAGTTGTCATCGTTGTGCGTGAGCGAGGCGACGCGCAGGCCGGCCTCGCCGTAGAGGCGCCACAGCCAATCAATATCGCCCAACGTTGCGGAGAGTCCCTCGTAGCCGACGACGGCCGCGAAGGCGCCGGATTCCATGGCGGCGCGGAGATCGGCGGCGCGGAGCACGGTCACGGCGCCAGGCCACGCGGCGGCGAGCTCGCGCCGCGCCGCCGCGATGAAGCGCTCGAGGTGCTCGGGACCGGCCGCCTCGCCGGCCATGCGGCAGTCTATAAGGGCCGCTCCCGCGACGCCTCCGGCGCGCATGCGGCGCAGGTGGCGCTCCTCGAGCTCGGGCGCGGCGTTATGCGATTCATGCCGGCGCGTCAAGTCCATGAACACGTCGGCGTGCAAGTCAAATATCGGCACCATGGCTAATAGGACAGGATGACAGGATAAGAGGACAGGATTTACAGGAAAAGGACTTTGGTTAGGATAGCGTTTTCTTCGCATCCTGTTATCGCGTCTTTCTTCTTCTCTCTTTCTTCTCTTCTCTCAACCAAAAACTCTTTCCTGCCAGTCCTGCTCATCCCGTTATCCTGTCCAACCCCCCTCAGCGGCTGTAGCTCAGGATATCGCGCTCGTACGCCGCGCGGTCCATCGAGCGCAGGAAGGCCAGGGCGAAAGCCTTGGCGGCGGCGTAGTCGTCGTAGGTCATCATGCTGGAATTGGTGTGGATGTAGCGCGACGGCACGCCCACCGTGATCGAGGGGCAGCCCGAGCGCGTCGTGTGGATCTCGCCCGAATCGGTGCCGCCCAACGCCATGAAATGCTGGAAGGGGATGCCCTTGTCCTCGGCCAGTCTGGTCGAGTACATGAAAATGCCGCGATGCGTGATCGAGGTGCGGTCGATGTAGCGCAAAAGGACGCCCTTGCCCTGCTGGCCCAGCTCCTCGGGATCGCCCATGTTGTCGTTGGCGGCCGAGGACTCGAACACGATCGAGAGGTCGGGATCGATGGTGAAGGCGGCGGTCCTGGCGCCGCGCAGGCCCGACTCTTCCTGCACGGTGGCGCCGATGTAGAGGTCGACGCCCAGGTCCTCGTTCGCCACTTCCTCGAGCACGTCCAGGGCGAGGCAGCAGCCGAAGCGGTTGTCCCAGGCCTTGGCGAGGAGCTTGGCGCCGCCGAAAAGCGGCACGAAGGGTCCGTCGATGACGATCATGTCGCCCGGCCTGATGCCCGCGGCGAGCACGTCCTCGCGCGAGGCGGCGCCGATGTCCACCAGCATCTGGTCGATGGAGAGGAGCTTTTTGGCCGAATCCTCGGGCAGAAGGTGGGGCGGGATCGAGGCCACGCAGCCGGGATAGCCCTGGCCGGTGATGCTGGAATAGACGGTGACGCGCTGGGCCATGATCACATGCTCCCAGGTCCTGCCGATGGGGAAGAACTTGATGAGGCCCTTGGGCGTGATCTGCTTGACGATGAAGCCGACTTCGTCCATGTGGCCACCCATCATCAATTTCGGGGCGTTGGGGCGCCTGGATTTCTTGACGCCGAACACCGAGCCCAGGTTGTCGTAGACGAGTTCGGGGCAGAAGCGCGAAAGCTCCCGCTTCATGTAGTCGCGCACGCGCATTTCATGGGCCGAGATGCCGGGGATTTGCGTAAGCGTCCGGAAACGCTCCATCTGTTTCTCGTTGGGTACCATATCGTTTCCTCCTGGGTATCAGGCGAATTGTTCGGCCAGGCGGCACGCGACAAAACGGCCGGGTCTGACTTCGCGCAGGGCCGGGTCGGCGGCCGAGCATTCGGGCGAGGCGTAGGCGCATCGCGGGGCGAAGCGGCAGCCGGGCTTGGGGTCGATGGGCGAGCTGACCTCGCTCTTCAGGATGATGCGTTCCTTGCGCGCGTTCAGCTTGGGCACGGGTATGGCCGACAGGAGGGCCTGCCCGTAGGGGTGGATGGGCCGCGCGAAGAGTTCCTCGGTGGGTCCGCGCTCGACGATCTGCCCCATGTACATGATGACGATATCGTCGGAGATGTGCTTGACCACCGAGAGGTCGTGGGTGATGAAGAGGTAGGTCAGGCCCAGCTTGTCCTGGAGGTCCATCAGGAGGTTGAGGATCTGGGCCTGGATCGACACGTCGAGCGCGGAGACGGGCTCGTCGCAGACGATGAACTCGGGATCGAGGGCCAAGGCGCGCGCGATGCCGATCCGCTGGCGGCGGCCGCCGTCCAGCTCGTGGGGATAGGCGTCGTAGAGGCGGTCGGCCAGGCCGACGGTGGCCATGAGGCTCCGCACCCTGTCCTCGTACTCGGCCACGCCCCTCACCTTTTTGTGGATCTTGAGGGGCTCGCCGATGATGGTAGCCACGGTGTGGCGCGGGTTGATGGAGGAGTAGGGATCCTGGAAGATCATCTGCATACGGGTGCGGAGCTTCTGGAGCTCGCGGTCCGAGGCGGCGGTGACTTCCTGGCCGTCGTAGAGGATGGAGCCCGCGGTCGACTCGTGCAGGCGCACGAGGAGGCGGCCGGTGGTGGACTTGCCGCAGCCGGACTCGCCGACCATGCCGAGGGTTCTGCCCTTGGCGATGTCGAAGCTGACGTCGTCCACCGCGTGGAGCTTGCCGTGGGCGGACTGGAAATATTTCTTGAGGCCGTTCACGCGCAGGATGGGCGCCGCGGCGCCGGAGGCCGGGGCGGAAGCTGGTGTTTTGGCGCTGCTCATTTGGCCCTCCCTTCGGTGGCGACAGCCGCGGAGCCGGTTTTCGCCGCGCCCTTCGCCGCGCCGGCGGCCGCGTAGAGGTGGCACTTTACGCGGTGGCCGCCAAGGTCCACGTCCGCGGGGTGCTCGGCCGCGCAGATGTCCATGGCGTGGGGGCAGCGCGGGCAGAAGAAGCAGCCCTCGGGCAGGGCGGTCGGGTCGGGCATCAGGCCGGGGATGGGCTTGAGCCGGTCCGTGGCCGTCGAGAGGTCGGGCAGGGAGCCGAAGAGGCCCTGGGTGTAGGGGTGGAGGGCTTTTCCGAAGACCTGCTCCACGGTGCCGTACTCGACGATCTCGCCCGAGTACATGGTGGCCACCTCGTCGCAGTTTTCGGCCACCAGGCCCAGGGAGTGGGTGATGAAGAGCACCGAGGTGCCGTTCTCCCTGATGAGCGTGCGCATGAGGTCGAGAACCTGGGCCTGGATGGTGACGTCCAGGGCCGTGGTGGGCTCGTCGGCCAGGAGCAGCTTGGGGTTGCAGGCCAGGGCCAGCGCGATCACGACGCGCTGCTTCATGCCGCCGGAGAACTGGTGGGGGTATTCCTTGGCGCGGTCGGCGGGGATGCCCACCGTCTCGAGCATGGCCTGGGCTTTCTTCCAGGCCTCGACCGGGGTCAGGCCCTCATGCTTCTGCACGGTCTCGGCGATCTGCTCGCCCACGGTGAGCACGGGGTTCAGGGCCGTCATCGGGTCCTGGAAGATCATGGCCACGTCCTTGCCGCGCATGTCGCGCAGTTCGCGCTTGCCCATGGCCAGGACGTCGGCTCCCGCGAAGCGGATTGAGCCTTCCACGATCTTGCCCTGGGGGGCGCGGACCATGTTCAGGATCGAGAGGGCCAGGGTGGTCTTGCCGGCGCCGGTCTCGCCGACCAGGCCGAGAACCTTGCCCGCCTCCATGCCCATCGAGAGGCCGTTCACTGCCCGCACGGTCTTGCGGTTGGAGTAGTAGTGGACCCTAAGGTCGCTTATCTCAAGTATGTTTTCCATGGGATCCGCCTATCGCTTTAATTTGGGGTCGAGGGCGTCGCGCAGGCCGTCGCCGATGAGATTGTAGGCCAGCACCGTGATCAGGATGGTGAGGCCGGGGGCGAAGAGGAGGTGCGGCGCGTACTGGATGAACTCCCTGGCCTCGGAGAGCATGTTGCCCCACTCGGGCTTGGGAGGGAGGATTCCCAGGCCGAGGAAGGACAGCGAGGCCGCCCAGTTGATGGCCGAGCCGACGTTCAGGGTGGACTGGACGATGATGGGCGAGGTGATGTTGGGCAGGATGTGCCGCAGCACGATGCGGAAATCGCCCGCGCCGATGCAGTGGGCGGCTTCCACGAATTCCTGGTCCTTCACCTGGATGATCGAGGCCCGCACGATGCGGATGTAGCCCGGGATCATCGACGAGGCGATGGCGATCAGGAGGTTGAAGAAGCTGTTGCCCAGGGCGGCGACGATGGCGATGGCCAGCAGGATTGTCGGGATCGAGAGCAGGACGTCCGTGGTGCGCATGATCAGGGTGTCGAAAAGCCCGCCCTTGTAGCCGGCGATCGAGCCCAGGATGCCGCCCGCGCAGAGGGAGATGGCCACGGCGGCGAAGCCGATGATCATGGAAACGCGGGCGCCGTGCACCAGGCGGCCCAGGATGTCGCGGCCGTAGTTGTCCGAGCCCAGGATGAAGGTGTGCTCGATCTCCTTGTCGTGGTAGTAGACCGTACCCGACTCGCCCGGCTTGAGGAGGGCGTTCTCCAGGGAGTTGGAGGTGACGAAGTCGTACTCGTAGAGGAGGTCGGCGAAGATGGCGACGCCGGCGAATCCGACGACGATGACGAGGCTGATCACGGCGAGCTTGTTGCGCGCGAGCTGGCGCCAGAACTGGGCGAAGTTCCTGCCCGAGCGGCGCAGCGCGCGCGCGAAGTTCGAGCCGCGGCCGGCGGCGATGGCGGTGGTGGTGGTTGCGGCGCTCATGCCTGGCTCCTTGCAGGCGCGGCGGCGGGCCTGCGCTTTTTCCGGGCGAAGGTGGTCTTGATCCTCGGGTCGATGAAACCATAGAGGATGTCCACGATGAGGTTCATGATGGTGAAGGTGAGGGCCACGAAGCACACCGAGCCCAGGATCTGGGGCGTGTCCTTCTGGTAGATGGCGTCCACCATGATGGTGCCGAGGCCGGGGTAGGAGAATATCTTCTCGGTGAGCACGGCGCCGCCCAGAAGCTGGCCGAACTGCAGGCCGGCCACGGTGACCACGGGGATGAGGGCGTTGCGCAGGGCGTGCTTGAACACGACGACCTTCTCGTCCATGCCTTTGACGCGCGCGGTCCTGATGTAGTCCTGCTGCATGACCTCGAGCATCGAGGAGCGGGTCATGCGCATGATCACGGCCATGGAGTACATGCTCAGGGTGATGATGGGCAGGACCAGGGAGAGGAAGTCGCCCGGGTTGGACATGGCGGGGAAAATCCGCAGGTTGTTGGCGAAGGTGTAGATCAGGACCATGGCCGCCCAGAAGACGGGGATCGAGGCGCCGAAGAGGGCGAAGACGGTGAAGATCATGTCGACGGCGGAATAGGGATGGGTGGCCGAGAGGATGCCGATCGGCACGCCGACGGCCAAGGCCAGGAAGAGGGCGCCCGCCGCCAGGATGAGGGTATTGGGAAACGAGCTCAGGATGAGCTCGAAGACGTTCCTGTTGGAAACGTAGGAGCGGCCGAGGTCGCCGAAGAGGAGGCCGCGGTACCCGAAGGTCGGGTTC
>CAXXHO010000005.1:0-1367188 GCA_963667725.2 Treponemataceae bacterium | reverse complement strand
AGAAGACCTCCAGCGTCTTTTCGGAAATATTGCGCGATAGGGTCATGAGATCGGCGATGGCGATCTCGGCCTTGGTTACCTGCTGCCAAGAGCCTGAATACTGCGCGGCGTCCAGTCCCGCTCCGCTCCGCCATCTCGAGGGCGTCCTCGGCCTCGTCCAGCGACTTCTCGGCGTTGCCGTCGACGGCGATCGTATACCCCATTCTATAGCTGAGTTCGATGGTCTTGCCCTGAAAAACCAAGGGACCTCTCATGCCCTGCCGCAGTTTTTCCACGATATCCTTAGCCGACTCCCCCTCAGCCATCGAATGGAGAAAGCCGAAATCGTGGCCCCTGAGGCGAAAAGCGGTGCCCTGAAGCTTGGTCTGGCATTCCACGAGCCGCGAGGCGGCGATGGAGAGGATATTGGTCGAGATCGAATATCCGAAAAGCGCCGACAGCTCATGGAAGTTGCCTATGGCAATGAGGGCGACGAAGAGTTTTTCCCCCTTCGCGAAGGAATCCCGGAAGGCGACGATGGTAGGCAGGCCCGTCGCCTTGTCCTTTACGATATTGTCGGCAAGCTCGACGATGTACTTTCCCATCTGGCGCTTGGTGACATACCGCAGCGCCCAGAGCACGAGAAAGGCGCTGTGCAGCATCAGGATCACGGCGACGTTGAAGTCAGCGATCCAGTGCGAGGGATAGCCTATCAGGAAGGAAAGCAGGGTGGCCGCGACGACAGTCGTGGCATAGGCGAAGAACTGCCAGTAATAGCGAGGCGGCGCGAGGCTGTCGAAAATGGGAGGCATGCAAAGCAGTATGACCACATAGGTCTGGTGATTGCCCGGGGCGAAGGCGCCCCATGCGTAGGCCAGGGGGTAGGCTGCCAGGAAAACGGTCATGAAAATTTCGGTGCTGCGGCGGGAAAGTCGCCTGGATATGGTAAACCCCACCAGAAGCACGACTTCGACGATCATCAAGGGCAGGAAATTATTGAATTCTCTGTTTTTCCAGGAAATGATGGCGATCAAGGCGGGCAGCTGCAGTCCGACGAGAAAAGAAGCGCTCAGAAAGTGACGTCGGTATTGATCGAATCTATTGTCGATGACCGACTGCCAGGATGCCCCCTCCTGACGGGAACGAGCGAGAAAAGGACCCGATCGATCGACCTTCGATCGCCGCATGCTGCTCCTATGGCCTGGACGCTGCCGCTACCTTCGCGACGGAGGCAATCTGATCGCGCAGGTCGCCCGCGGTAAAGAGCTTCAGGATGCCCGCGATGCCCGCGCCGGGTTCGCGCAGTCCAGAAGTGGAATATGTACGTATGTAAGTATACTCAATTCCACCCACGACGAGGCGGGTAAAGTACCAGGAGGAATCGGCTTCGTAAAGTTTGCCGTCGTGGCTCTTCAGCATGCGGCCGCGAACGCCGACCGCGCCGCCGGGGAGATCGTCGCGCAGGGTTTCGGAATCCAGCTTATAGCCGACCGATATGCCCAGGAAATCGACGCCAATGTCCTCGTAGACCTTCCAGAGGGGCGGTCCGTTTTCGTAGATGCGCACTTCCCGCACGCGGGGCGATATGGCTTTCAGGTTTTTATAGTCGAGCACGGCGGTCACGGCCGCCTCGAGGGGCACGGGGTATAGGCCATGAGCTTCGCCGCCGCCAAAAACGCGGTTTTCGCCGCTGGCTTCGTCCTTGAACTTGACGACATCCACGGCGAAAGCCTCGGCCTTACCGACGAGGGAAGCCAGCTTCTCCGGCGCGGCGGCCACGCCCCAGCGGACCTTGAAGCCCTTGTACTCGCCGATGCTTGGGTCCTGGGACGCGGGGCCGGGCGCGGCCGCCGCGACCGAGGCCGCGAAGGCAAGCAGGACCGCGATCAGCCTGCCCGGCACTCTCATGTGCCCTCTCCGACAATGTCCAGGATGCGCTGGAGGTCGTCCTGCGAATAGTAGTCTATCGTTATGGAGCCGCTTTTCATGTCGCCCTTGATTTCCACTTTCGTGCCGAAACGCTCGATAAATTTTTCGCACAGAGCGCGAAGATCCGGTTCCAGGGCATCACCCGCGGAGGCGCCTCTCGGCGATTTACGGTTCTTGCCCGCTTTCTTGCCGCCGCCGTAGCCGCCCATTTCCTGGACGGCCAACTCGGCCTGGCGGACCGAGAGTCCCTCGGCGACGATGCGCGCGAATAATGCCTCGCGCGCCCGGGGGTCTGATACGGCGAGCAGGCTGCGGGCATGGCCGGCGGAGATGACCCCGTCGCGCACGGCCGCCTGCATGGCATCGGAGAGGCGGAGCATGCGGAGCGCGTTCGCCACGGTGCTGCGGTTCTTGCCCACGGCCTCGGCCACCTGCTCCTGCGTATAGCCGGTGAGTTCCATGAGGCTGTTGTAGGCCTGAGCCTCTTCCATCGGGTTGAGGTCTTCGCGCTGGATGTTTTCTATGAGCGAAAGCTGGAGACGTTTTTCGGAGGATACAGCCCGCACGATGACAGGCACTTCCGACAGGCCGGCCCTGCTCGCGGCGCGGAATCTGCGCTCGCCGGCGATGATGACGAACTCGCCTTCCCCGGCCGCCTCGGCGATGATGGGCTGGAGAAGTCCGTGTTTCCTTATGGAATCGGCCAGCTCCTCGATCGAACTGTCGGGAAAAGTCTTGCGCGGCTGGTCGGGGTTGGGCTTCAGCCGGGAAAGAGGAACGATGGTGATGCTGCCGCCGATATCCACCGGATTCTTCGCGGCGTCATAATACTGCTGATGCTCGGGTATGAGGGCACCGAGTCCCTTGCCCAAACCAAACTTAGACACGATTGATCAACTCCTCGGCAACGGCTTCGTAGCTCCTCGCGCCGATGCAGGTCGGGTCGTAGTACATCACGGGCAGGCCGTGGGAGGGGGCTTCGGAGAGCCTGACGTTTCTCGGCACTATCGTCTTGAAGACTCTGTCCCTGAAGTATTCGGTGACCTGGCGCACCACTTCCTGCGAAAGCTTCGTGCGTCCGTCGAACATGGTCAGCAGGATGCCGCATATCTTGAGCGAAGGATTCATGCTTTTCTGCACGAGGCCTATGGTCTGCAGGATCAGAGAAAGCCCTTCGAGGGCGAAATATTCGCACTGCAGGGGGATGATCACTTCCGTGGCGGCGTTGAGTCCGTTGAGCGTCAGGATGCCGAGGGAAGGCGGACAGTCGACGAGGATGTAATCATAGTCATCAGACACCGTGGCGATGGCGCGCTTGAGGTATTCGTTCCTGTCTTCCTTTTCGACGAGCTCCACGGTGGCGCCCGAAAGATCGATCGAAGAGGGCGCTAGAAACAGGTTGGGGACTTTCGTGCCCACGACAACCTCTTTCAGTTCCCTCAATCCCGAGATTACCTGGTATACGCCCTTGGCGCCCGACGGGCCGCCGACGCCCGAGGTCATATTGCCCTGTGGGTCGAAATCTATGAGCAGGGTTCTCTTGCCGAGTATCGCAAGGGCGGCGCCGATGTTGATCGCGCTCGTGGTCTTGCCTACTCCGCCTTTTTGGTTCACGAAGACTATGATGCGTGCCATCCACATCCCTTCCATCAATATAATTTGGATTGTATCACATTTCGGAATACAACCGCTAGAAGCCTCGTCAACCGTCTCAAGGAGAGCCGGTTGACGTGTCAACCGCCTTAAAGAGAGTCGGTTGACGTCAACGACCTCCAGAGGAGGTCGTTGCGGCAACTTGACCCATGATACCGCAAATCGCTAGATTATCTCCTGTCACAAGGAGAAGCCCGATGTTGAATGAACGTATTACAGCAGCGATACAGGATGTCCGCCCCTCGCTCCAGGCCGACGGCGGCGATATTGAACTCGTGTCCGTAAGCGATGACGGAATCGTCAAGGTCAAGCTCACCGGTTCCTGCGGTTCCTGCCCCTACGCCCTCATGACCCTCAAGCAGGGCGTCGAAGCCTATCTCAAAAAAGTAGTGCCTGAAGTGAAGGAAGTCCAGCAGGCCTGAGCCTATCTCTCATCTAAATTTCTTTACCTCTTCGATATTCTTCGGCAGCCTCGGTTCCTGAGTGAGCCCGGCTGCCGCCGTTTGTTCAGCGAACCATCCGAGAACGGCGAGCGACTTATTGCCCGCCGATTCGAACACTCTTTTTTCCAATATATCGATCGCGTCTATCGTCGACTGGAAGTGGACGAGAAGCCCTTCCCTGCAGGGCACGACGAGAAGTCCGCTCCTCATGTTGCCCGGCGACGCGAGCGGGAGAAGGTAATACCTCACCGTCGTGACGTTCTCGTTCGCCATTTCGATGAAGGAATCCCCTAGAAGGACATCGTATTTCATCACGTTGCCGCCGAAGGTCAGGTCGCGCAGAAAGGCGTAAAAAACCTGGGAAGATCCAGGGACCGCAGGTACGTCGTCGGGATCGGGCTGCCTGACGCGGTTGGACGCAGACTCGACCCTGTAGGCTTCGGCATAGAGGGTTCGCATGCGCCGCCTGCTCGCCGACCAGTATTCGGTACCCTCCATCGTGCTGACGGAGTTCAGTATCCGGGTCAGGATGAGCATCGTATCGGGAAGAGCGGAAATTTCGGCCGGCTTCGAACCTCTGGGGGCCGGGAGAACGACGAGCGCCTCTATCCTCAGCGCCCGGTCCGAATCGGCGGCAGCCGAAGGAGCGTCGGACGCGAAGCCGAGAGGCTTGAGGACCGGCTTCGTCCCGTGGCCGGTGTCGACGACAACAAAGAACTGACCGGCTTCGTAGGAGACTTGGCGGGGAAGCAGGTCGGCGACGGCCGGAAGAAGGGCGGACTGGGCCGCGCAGAAAACGAAGGCCGACCAAAAAAGTGCGGCCGAAAGAAGGATTTTCTTCATACGGAGGAGACTCTATCGCATCGTCGCGATAAAAGCCATCGATTGGAGCTGCCTTCAGCCCCTCCTTCAAGCACTATTAAAAATTGGCTATACTGCGTTTCAAGGAAGGTGCGATGGAAATTGCTGCGATGCTTCTAAAATTGATGGGCGGACTTGCTCTCTTCATGTATGGCATGGAACGGACGAGCGACGGCATACAGAGAGCGGCCGGCGAAAAGCTGCAGAGCGCCCTCAATTTCATGACCAAGAACCGCGTCATGGCGGTCCTTACGGGAACGGTAGTTACCGTGGCTGTCCAGTCTTCTTCAGCCACCACGGTCATGCTCATCACCTTCGTCAACGCGGGCTTGCTGACCCTCACCCAGGGTATCGGCGTCATCATGGGCGCCAACATCGGCACGACGCTCACCGGCTGGATCATCGCCGGCGTGGGCATAGCGAAGTTCAGCATCGCGTCCCTCGCGGTTCCGATCTTCGGCGCCGGCTTCTTCATGTCGATAACGAAACGGCGCTCCGACACCTTTAAAAGCTACGGAAGCTCGCTCATGGGGCTCGCGTTCATTTTCCTCGGCTTGGGATTCATCGCCGACGCCATCCCAGAGCCTTCGCGCGAAATTCTCCTTTTCCTCCAGAATTTTTCGGACATGGGCTATCTAGCCATTATTCTCGCCGTCCTGGCCGGCATGGTCTTCACCATTCTCATAAACGCGTCGAGCGCGACGCTCGCCATCGTCATCGCCATGGCCTCCCAAGGCATCATCGACTTCAACATCGCCGCGGCCATAACTCTAGGAGCCAATATAGGCACCACGTTCGACGCCTTCCTCGCCTCGATAGCGAAGGGAGCGAGCGCCAATGCCAAACGGGCCGCCTGGGCTCATATTCTCTTTAACATACTGGGCACGATCTGGGTTATTGTCGTCTTCAATCCCTTCATGAGGCTTGTCGATTGGGTAGTCCCCGGTCCGGTAACGGCGCAGAGCATGGGAGTGCATATCGCCATGCTCCATACCCTTTTCAACGCGGCCAATACCCTTGTCCTCCTGCCCTTCGTCAACCAGTACGCGACCCTCCTCAATCGGCTCATCAAAGAGAGGCCGGAAGAGGCCGAAATGCGCGCCATCTATCTTCCCACGACGCTGAAAGCCACGCCCGAGCTTTCCCTCATCCACGCCAGGAAAGAGATAGCCGACATGGCCACGATTTCCCGGGCCATGTTCGACAGGGTGCGGAAAAACATAAAGGTCGAGGCTGCCGACTTCGACACTGAGATTGCCTGGTTCACCGCCAAGGAAAACTACCTGGACATGATGCACGAGGAACTTTCGAAATTCCTCATCGAGATAACGCAAAGCGATCTCTCGGAAAAGACGCGCGGACGCGTGGGCATGAAGCTGCGCATCATCGCGGAGCTGGAAGGCATGTCCGACGAATGCCTGAGCATAGCTTTTCTCCTGAAGAAAAAAAGGAACAAGCATCTTCGTTTTGAAACCGAATCGCTCGAAGCCCTAAAGCCCTTTTCCGACATGGTCGACGAATTTCTGGGCTTCGTGGCCGCCCGTCTGCACACCGGCATGACGGAGATCGAGATGGGCATGGCTTCGGAAATGGAAGACAAGATCGACGCCTTCAAGAAACACCTGAAAAAGCTCGCCAGGAAACGCCTGAGCGCGGGCGCCGACGTCAAGGCTGAACTGCTCTACATCGATCTGATTCGACATGTGGAGAAGATGGGCGACTGCGCCTTCGCCATAGCCGAGGAGCTGAGGCATTTCAGCATTTGAGTAATTCGGGCAGGCGATAGACATCTTCCACGCCATCCACGAGAATCCCCCCCATCCCCAAAGCCAGGGCCGGCTCCATGTCCACGTCAGCGCGGTCGCCGATGGAAACGCAGGCGGCCGGGAGCAGACCGAGGATTTCGCAGGTTTTGAGAAAGGGTATAGGGGAAGGTTTAGACGCTAGGGTGTCGTCGAGGCCGATGACGGCCTCGAATCGGGAGGCAACACCGAGAGCGGCGAGACTCGCTGCGCCGACGCTCCGCGGATTATTGGTGAGCAGGGCGAGGCGGTACCGCCGGGCTAGTGCGGCGAGGGTTTCGTCGAGGTGAGGGTCGGGGGTCAACCAATCGGCGGGGCGTATTTCTTCGACACGCCAGCGGATGATGGTGGCCATGTCGATGGCGAACCCCTGGCCGCGGCCGAGTTCGAGAAAAAGATTCGCCATGCTTGTCTTGGGAAGACCGGCGGCGAGGCGCGCCTCGCGCTGTTTTCGCAGAAGGGCGGCCGCCTCGAATTCAGGGATGCCTAGGTGCAGGGCGAGGCGCGCCACCTGGGACGTCTCCTGATAGCGGCCGTATGCCTCATGGGTATAGAGGGTGCCGTCCATATCGAAAATGAGGGCGGCCATGGCGCCCGGAAGCCGTCGGACGATCACTTCTTGTCCGCGGCTCCGTAGGGGATCACTTCGTCGGAGGGCGTCTGGACAGCCGCCGGGAGAGTCGTCAGCCCCAGGCTGCCCTGTATCGCTTCGCCCTTGTCCATCTGCTTTTTGATGAGCCTGGCCACGACGTCCCTGTTGTCGAGCAGGGAGGAGAGGGAGCGGTCGTGATGGAGGAGGCTGATGATCTGCGCGAATAGTCCGGTGACGTCGGCCTGTATGTACCATTCCTTCTGCAGAAGTTCCTTGTGATGGATGGCGTTGGTGCCGATTATCCTGTAGAAATAGCCCTGCCTGTAGGCGGCGTCGAAATCCTCGACGGCGGAGCCGTTGAACAGCGGCAGGGAAACGGCGCAGATGACCCTCGCGGCGCCCAGTTCCTTCAGGTTTTTCATTCCCTTGATGAGGGTCCCGCCCGTTCCAATCATGTCGTCCGCCATGAAGACGGTTTTGCCTTCGACATTGCCCAGGAGTCTCATTTCCTTGATGTTGGTGGAGGCCGCGTCCTTGCTCACCTTGGAGTAGTCGCGCTCCTTGTACAGGAGGGCGAGCGGTCTCCGCAGGGCGTTGGCGTAGAACTTGTTGCGATCCACCGCTCCGGTGTCGGGCGCGAGAACGACAAGGTCTTCGGTCTGTATATCGATGATGGACATCAGTTTTTCGATGATCTGGAAGGAGGCGTGGAGATTCTCGAGGCGCAGCTTGTCGAAGCAGTTTTCGATTTCCTTCGAGTGGATGTCCAGGGTGATTATCCTGGATACGCCGAGGTTTTCGAGCATGGCGCCCACGCGGGCGGCGGTGAGCCCTTCCCTTCCCTTTTTCTTGTGCTGGCGGGAATAGGGATACATGGGCAGGACGAGATTTATGCGGTTGGCGCCCGCCTGCATCGCGGCGTCGATGGCCACGAAAAGATTGAAAATATGGTCGTTGACCGACATGACGCGGCTCACCGAACCGTCGTTGAATGAAATCGGCTGGTGATTCTCGATGTCCTGGAAAATGTAGAGGTCCTTGCCGCGCACCGATTCGAGAATTTCAGTCTTCACCTCGCCGTTGGCGAAAAAAGTGTGCTGGGCGTTGATCTTGAAGCGGGGCGCCCTGTACTTGTCCGTAGGACCGGGCATGTAGAGAAGGCTGGAATTCGCGTCGTTGGAAAAGTTGATCTTCCGTGTGGCCAGTTCCTGGCTAATGTGATACCGCGAAGCCAGGGCCTGGGTTTTCCGGTCGAATCGTCGCTTGTAAATCCCGGACAGTTTCCGGACGACTTGGTCCGTGAACACTTCGGCGCCGGGGCAAGCGAGAATGCCCAATTTCGTTGGGTCGGAATAACTCATGGGATCGCCGCCTTAGGAATGGATTGGTTGATTCCAATCTATACCGCCTCGGTGCTCTTGTCAATCTTGACGAGCAAGGAAAGCTTCCCTCAGGCCAGCCTTTGGATGTGAACGATGTAGGGTCCGTTTCCCGGCGGACCGAGCACGAGGGGCGCGGAAGTTCCGATTTCCACGCCCTCAAGGCGGCCGTCGCCTTTCGTCCAGTATTCTATCCTGTACCTTCCTGGAGAAGGGTAAAGAAGTAGCTGTCGGCTGCCCTCCATTCCAGCCCTGGAGCCCAGCCAGAGAAGGTACCGATCGGCTTGATTACCGGAAGCGGCCAGGACTCCGAACTCGCCAGGCCAGCCCGGCGCGCCCTTCATCCTCGTCGCTTCTCCGGCGGCCCGGAGAAGCCCGTCGGCGGATTCCGTGAATCCCATAGCCGCTTCCTTGAGCCTGTGCCCGGGGGGCAAGGCTTCAAGGATTTTGGCTAAGGTTTCAGAAGTATCGAGAAAAGTCATGCTGTAGCGCCTTAATGCCGGGCATTCCCTCAATCGCGGCCCAGCCCGCGGACTCGTCCATCTCGGAATGAGCCTCGAGAATGGCGAGAACGATCTCTATCTGTATTCCCACCCTTTTCCATAGAGGCGCCTTGGCGTCGCCCAGATGGTCGAAGCCGGGATTCCCGCCCGCGACTTGCCCCATGTTCAGGGTTTCGATCAGGTAGGCCGCCGCCTGGGTACCCTCGCCCCATTCGCGATGGGAAAGCCCCCTATGCACCTCCCTCGACTGGTCGAGGACCATGCTGACACCGTTGTCTTCCGCCGCGAGGATTCCCATGGCGGCGTATCCGATATTCTTGGAGTGTGCGACGATATCCCATGCCAACCCCGAGGAGGGACCGGCCTCGTGAAAATCGAAGGCCGCCTTGACGTTCTCCTTGCCGATGAGGGCGAAGATGGCAGCGGCCGTCCTGGAGGTGAGAGAGCCCGAGGGATCGCCCGGATAGCTGCGGTTGAGATTGCGCGCTTCCTGACCGGCGAGTCCCTGTCCGGGGCCCGCTCCCAGAGGAAAAAAGGCCTGGGGATCGGGGAGTATTTCGTCTCCGGGCTTGGTTAGGCGCGAGCCGTATCGGAAACGGCGCTCGCCCGAGGCTCCCGGTATTGCGACGTAGGCAGGACCAGGCCTGTCGGGATCAGGCCAGGTCGCGGCAGAGGCGTTGGCCCTCGGCACGACGATGAGCCGTGCCGAGACAGGCCGCGCCCAGGAGACGAAGAGGGAGGCCGCCACGACGCCCGCCAGCTCGTTGCCGTGTGTGCCGCCCAGGATGAGGATGGCGGGAAGTCCGAGACTCGAAGCCTCGGGGCTCGGCGCGGAGGGCTCGAGAAAATAGACGGGGCTGTCCATGGCCGTGCCCGCGAGCGAGGGAAGATAATCAGAGAGCGCCCCTATCCTGGAGAGAGCCGATCCCGGCCTCTGTTCGGCCAAGGCGGCGTCGAAAGCGGGGTTCCGGGGCAGGGTTTGCCCCGCTCCAGCGGCTGCCTGAGTGGCTGCCTGAGCGGCCGTAAAGACCGCCAGCGCGAGGCAAGCAATGGCTCGGCATACAAAGTTAATTTTCATACGTATGGTAGCTTCCTATAAAAGGGGCGGCCTCAAGGCCGCCCCTTCGATGTAAAACGAATCAATAACCCGTGGGCGGTCAGTATCCGAAAACGGCGCCATCCCTGCGGGGATCGGCTCCGCCGTACAGTTTGCCATCCTTTATGATGATGCCCTGCACGCCGCCGAAGTAGAGGTCGCGTCCATCGTAGCTCTTCACCTTGTACCCGAGAAGGGCGAGGTCGGCCGAAGTCTTGGCGGAGAAGAGCGTGCCTTCCAGCTCCATCGTCGTCTTGCCGGGCCCCTGGAGGTAGGTGCAGTACATGCGCGGGGCCTCGATAGCTTCCTGCATGCCCATGCCGTAGTCGATCAGGTTGGTGACGATCTGGGTCAGGGTCGGGATGATCCTCATGGCTCCCGGGGTTCCGAGGGTCGCAAAGGACTTGCCGTCCTTCATGATGAGGGTCGGGGCGATGGTCGTGTTCATGCGCTTGCCCGGCATATAGGCCGAAGTGCCTTTTTTGCCGTTGAAGTTGCCCATCTCGTTGTTGAGGATAACGCCCGTGCCGGGAACGGCCACGGCGGCGCCGAAGAAGCTGGACAGAGTCTGCGTGAGGGCGACCACGTTGCCGTCTTTGTCGACCACCGACATGTGGGTGGTGCTCCAATGCTCGCTGTTGGGGTTGATCTTGTCGTACTTGGTCGTCATGGCGTCCAGTTTGATGGAAGCGGCCTTGGCGTTGGCGTATCCCTTCGAGGTCAGGGCTTTCATGGGAACATCGACATAGTCGGGGTCGCCGAGCACGTCGTAGTAGTCGTCAAAGGCCCTGGCCAGCACCTCGGCGAAGAGGTGGAGCTTCATGGCGGAATCGAAGCCCAGGAACTTGAGGTTATAGTTCTCGAGCATGTTCAGCGATTCGATGAGGAGGAAGCCGCCGACGGGGGCCGGCGCCGAGACGATATCGTAGCCGCGGTAGGTGCCTGAGGCGGGTTCGCGCTCGATGGCCTTGTACTGGGCCAGGTCGTTCTCATCGATGAGTCCGTTGTTCGCCTTCATGTCGGCGGCGATGGCCTTGGCGATTTCTCCCTTGTAGAAAGCGTCGGGGCCTTCCTTGGCGATAAGTCTCAGACTTTTACCGAGGTCGGGATTCTTGTAGATATCGCCGGCTTCGAGGGGCAGGCCGTCGGGGGCGATGATGGACATCAGGTATTTATTGGGCATCGCGCGCTTGTAGTTGTCGGAGATGACGCCAGCGAGGGTCGGGCTGACGACAAAACCTTCCTCGGCCAGCTTGATGGCCGGTTCGAGAACCTGGGCGAGGCTCATGGTTCCGTATTTTTCAAGGGCCATGGCAAGTCCGGCGACCGTCCCGGGAACGGCGACGCCCCTGTGTCCTGCGCTCGGCCATTTTTCGCCTTCAACCGCCTTGTTGAACGAGGCCCGGCTGCGATAGTCGATCGACGTCGCCTTGTTGGTTCCTTTCATATAGATGACGATGTAGCCTTCCCCACCGATACCGTTGGCGTTGGGCTCGACGACGCCGTTGGCGAAGGCGGTCGCCACGACGGAGTCGACGGCGTTGCCGCCGGCCTTGAGGATATCGAGGCCGGCCTGGGAGGCGAGCGGATGCGCCGCGGCGACCATGCCCGTGCTGGATACGACTTCGGGGATGACGGTGGCGGCTTTCTGGGCGAAAGCCGTTCCGAGGCTGCCCGAAAGCAGCAGCGCTATGAGCGCTATCGAAATTAAGCTTCTTTTCATCTTCATACGGACTCCTCCTGAAAAAACTGGGCGACGAACCATGCGCCGCCTATCGGCCGGTTCCAAAGAAACCGGCCCACGACTTGAGCGCTACTTGAGGTAGGGACCTACGCCATTCTTGAGAAGCTGCTCATAGCTCGGGAGACCCGAGAATACGATGCTCCTTTCGGGATGCGTCTCGTTGAACACGTTCACCACAGCCACAGTCGCGACCAGATGCGTGGCCACTCTCGAGCTGAGCGGATTGCTGGGATCGTTGACGACGTCTACCGTATCCGTCGCGTCCTGGGCCATGGCCGGGTTGGGCGTCTCGGTGAGGAAGGAAGCGGCGCCGGTTCCGGCTCCCCATTCCCTGTGAGAAAGACCGCGGAACTCCATATTGGAAGGTTCCAGCTTGAGCGTGAGGCCATAGTCCAGGTCCACGTTGAGCACCGCCGCGGCGGCGATATCAATATTCTTCGGGTTGGCCACCATCATGTTGGCCAGGCGCCCGCCCACATCGGCCTCATGGTAGTCGAAAGCCACGTCCACCTTTTCCTTGTTGAGGAGAATCATGATGGCATAGGCGATCTTCTGCGTAAGACCGGAATCGACGCGCCCGGGATAGGCGCGATTGAGGTTCCGGAACTCCCAGGCCGCCAGAGGCGTTTCCTTGCTGTCGGGATGCACGTAGCCTCCAACGGGGTCGGCTACGCCCTGATGAGCCTGGTTGGTAGCGCGGGAACCGTATTTGAAGTACCTGCGGCCGCTCTGGGTATCGAGACCGATCCAGGACGGACCTCGCGAGGTATACGCTGGCATGCTGGGTTCCTTGTCCTGGTGGCTCACGCCCGAGTTGTTGAGGTTGGGCACCACGATGACCCTGCCGGTCTCCATCTTCAGATTCTCGATCATGGTGACAGCGGCCATGATGCCGGCGATTTCGTTGGAATGAGTTCCCCCGCCGACGAAGAGGGTGCCACCGGGGGCTTCCCCTTCAAAGAAATACACTTTGCTGTCACCGGGAGTGCCGAGCAGGTCGGAATAGTAGTCCGACAGCCATCCCGTTTTCACCAGGGACGCGGAAGGACGGTAATCGTGATTGATGAGGTAGCGGCCATGTATATCCTGGGCCGTCGAAGGCTGGGCGCCGACTGCGGCGAGGCACAGCGAAGCGACGATCAGGGCGATTGTAAAACGTTTCATCGTATGCGTCTCCTTGCGAAAACCAGGTCTTTATTTGAATGCGGCGGCCAGAGGAGCGCCGATGGCCGATATGCGTTCGACGGAGGTGACGGCGATATTCGCTTTTGCCGCCAGTTTCGTAAAAAGTCCGTCCTGGTTGCCCGATTCGACGACGATGGCGTAGTCTGACGATGCCATGCAGGGCTCGATAAAGCTGTCGGACAGGGCGCCGCGGCGAGCCGCGCCGCCGACGTGAACCGTGATGACGCTTATCTTGAGCTCTTTGGCTCGCTTCAGAAGCGCTTTGGTCCTCACGAGCTCGGCTTCCGCGCTGATGCCAGCGGCCCCGAGTCCCTTGGAACTGGCGCCTACGACGAGGATGAGGGTCGGGGACGAGGCATCGAGATTCTCGGCCTTGACGAGGGTGTCGGCTTTGAAGGGAATCTTGTTTCTCGTGAGAAGCACCTTGACCATCTCGAAATCAGCGCTCTGGCCGATGGCCGTGAGTACGGCGGGCTTGCCCGCGAATGCCGTGGTCTGCTGAGCGAAAGCCGGACCAAGAACTGCGATGAAAAGAGCGCAGATGAGTGTAATTCGTTTCATAAAACCTTCCTTACGTTGCGCCGGAATTCCAGACTGCGCGCTTGGCGCTGCCCCTGATATGGCACGGCGCATTACAGTACTTTATCAGTTCCAAAGATTGTCCATCACAAGGCAAATCATGTCAACCAAAAAGGCCAGTTATTTTTCGTGTTTCAGCTCAGGAGGGCAATCTCCCGCCGCCGGCGTCGACATTATGCGCTTTACCGTATTCCCTCTTCGTGCTACGTTTAGGAACCGCGCGGATCGATAATCCCGGGGATCTCTATCGGCGCGGCAATTCAGGAGAGAAAGATGAAACGGACAGTTTTCCGCATGCTCGATGAAGCCGCCAAGGAATGGGCGAACGACCCTTACGCGCTCAGAAAAACCGACAATGGCTACGCGCCGACAACCTTCTCCCAGGCGCGCGATAGATCCCGCCGATTCGGCGCCTGGCTCATTTCTCAGGGCTACGGAAAAGGCGACACCATGGCCATCCTGGGGGAAGGCAGTCCCGAATGGATCTGCGGCGAGTACGGCCTCATGTGCGCGGGCATCGTTTCCGTCCCTCTCTCCATCAAGCTGCTCGCCGAGGAAATCCCCTTCAGACTCAACCATTCCGAGGCCAAAGGCTTCCTCACCACCCATAACCAGCTGGAAAAGGTACTCTCGGCCCTGGATTCGGCCGACGGCAAGACCATCAGGCTCGTCTATCTCGACGAGGATATCGACTGGGGCATGGCTCAAGCCGAAAAACACGGCATAAAGGGCGACCGCTTCATCGGATTCACCCAGGCCGAGGAAGAAGGGCGGAAGCTCATCGAAGCGAAGGAATCCGACATGGCGGCCAGGCTCGACGCGATCGACGCCGGCACCGAAGAGGACGATGTCATCACGATTTCCTATACCTCGGGCACCACCGGCAATCCCAAGGGCATCATGCTCACCCACCTCAACTACTGGAGCAACTGCCACGACGCCATAGAGATGTTCGAGCTTCCCCCCCACTACCGGACCCTCCTCATCCTCCCCGTCGACCACTCCTTCGCCCATACCGTAGGCATCTACACCGCCCTCGTGCGCGGCATCGCCCTCTATTTCGTGGATTCCCGCGGCGGCGGCATCGCCACCCTGCGCAATATCCCCCTCAACCTCAAGGAAGTGAACCCTATCTTCCTCTTCACCGTGCCGGCCCTGTCCGGCAACTTCATGAAGAAAATCATCCAGGCCATGGAGGAAAAGGGCGGTCTCATAGAGAAAATCTTCAAGACGGGCATCGCCGCGGGCATCCGCTGGAACGGCGACGGCTTCGCCAGGCCCGGTTTCGGCACGAGGGCCGGCGCCTTCATCCCCTACTTCTTCGCGAAAGCCCTTGTCTTCAACAAGATCAAGAAGGCGGTATTCGGCGACTCCATCCTCTTCTGCGTCGGCGGCGGCGCCCTTCTTGACGTGAAGCAGCAGGAATTCTTCGCCGCCCTGGGCTGCCCCGTCTTCCAGGGCTACGGCCTCACGGAAGCCGCGCCCATCATCTCCGCCAACGTCCCATCCCGCCACAAGTTCGGTTCCTCAGGCATCCTCGCGCCGTCGCTCAAGTGCCGTATAATGCTGGCCGACGGAACCGAGGCCCCCCGCGGCACCACGGGCGAAATCGTCATCACCGGCGAAAACGTCATGAAAGGCTACTTCAAGAATCCAGAGGCCAGCGCCCAGGCCCTGCGCGAAGGCAGCCTGTGGACCGGGGATCTGGGCTACATGGACAAAGACGACTTCCTCGTCGTGGTCGGGCGCGAAAAAGCCCTCCTCATCTTCGAGGACGGCGAAAAATACAGCCCGGAGGAAATCGAGGAAGCCGTCATCACCTCCACCGACCTCATCGATCAGGTCATGGTCTGGTGCGACCACAGAAAGTACTCCTGCGCCCTCGTCGCCCTCGATACGGCTAAAGTTGAGCGCTTTATCAAGGACAGGGGCATCAAGACCGCCAGGGAACTCTGCGAATCGCTCAACGCCGAATTCTACGCCTTCCAGAACGATCCCAGGGCCAAGAAAGTGCAGAGGGCATGGGTGCCCGCCGCCTTCCAGATACTGCCCGCGGCGCTGGGAGAAAAGGACGGCACGGTCAACTCCACCATGAAGATCGTCCGCTTCAAGGTATCCCAGGTCTACAAGGACCTGCTGGATTATTCCTATTCGAAGGAAGGATCCCTTACGGTCAACGAAAGAAATATCGAGACGCTGAAGACTCTATTTAAACTTTCATGAACCGGATGGCGAAAGCCACGGCAAGGAGTAAAAAATTATGAAAAAAACCGTCCTCGCGATGATCGACAATGCGGCTATGACCTGGCCAAATGAGCCCTATGCCCTCCGGAAAACCGACGAGAGCTTCAAACCCTCGAGTTTTTCGGAAGTGCGCGACGCCTCCAGGGCCTTTGCCTCATGGCTCCTTTCCTCGGGCTTTGGCCCCGGGGACAAGATCGCCATCCTGAGCGAAGGCAGCCCCGAATGGCTCGAAGGCGAGTTCGGAGGCTTCTACGCCGGCCTCATATCGATACCGCTCTCGGTCAAGCTGACGCCCGACGAAATCCTCTTCCGCCTGGATCATTCCGAGGCCAGGCTCATCCTCACCACCCATAACTACCTCGCCGGCGTACTCGGCGTGCTGACGCGCCGCGCGGGCGCCCCCATCACCCTCGTCTATCTGGACGAAGACCTCGACTGGGGAAGGGCGCAGGCCGCGAAAGCCGGCCTAGAGGACGGACTTTTCGTGGGCTTTTCCCAGGCCCTGGCGGCGGGACGCTCGGCCCTCGCCGATCAGGCGGGCAATCTCCCGGCCAGGCTCGACGCCATAGCGGAAGCCGTGACGGAAGACACGGTGGCGACGATTTCCTACACATCGGGAACGGCGGGCAACCCCAAGGGCGTCATGCTCACCCACCTCAATTTCTGGACGAACAGCCACGACCTGAGCATCCGTTTCATCACGCCCCGCTTCAGGACCCTTCTCATCCTCCCCACGGATCACTCCTTCATCCATACCTCGGCGATATTCACCGCCCTGTGGAGCGGCGTGGCCCTGTATTTCCTGGACGCGCGCGGCGGCGGCATCGCCATGCTGAGGAACATTCCCGGGAACCTCCAGGAATGCCAGCCCACCTTCCTTTTCACGGTGCCGGCCCTCACCGTGAATTTCATGAAAAAGATCATAGCCGGCGTGGAACAGAAAGGCCCCCTCGCCGCGAAGATTTTCAAGAACGGCATCGAAGCCGCGGCCAAATGGATGGGCGACGGCTGCCACAAACCGCCGCTCGGCGACAGGATTTCGTCCTTCTTCCCCTATTTCCTGGCCAAAACCCTCCTTTTCGGCGCGATCAGGAAGAAAGCCCTCGGCGGCTCCATCGTCTTCTGCATCAGCGGAGGCTCCAGACTCGATCCCCAGCAGCAGAAATTCTTCACCGCCCTCGGCGTCTACCTTCTCCCCGGCTACGGACTCACCGAAGCAGCTCCCGTCATCTCGACGAGCACCCTCGAACGCTGGAAATTCGGCACCATGGGCATAATAATGCCGTCGGTGAAATGCGCCGTGCTGGACAGGAACGGCAACGAGGTCTCAACCGGGCAGGTCGGGGAGATCACCGTCACCGGCGACAGCGTCATGAAAGGCTACTACAAGAATCCCGAAGCGACGGCCCAGGTGCTGCGCGACGGGCGACTCTGGACCGGCGATCTCGGTTTCATGGACGAGGACGGCTTCATCAATGTGACAGGCCGCGTAAACGCCCTGCTCGTCTCCGAATCGGGCAATAAATACAGCCCCGAAACGATAGAGGACGCGGTCATGGGCTCGACGGGCGTCATCGAGCAGATGATGGCCTGGTGCCTGTACAAAAAATACCCCTGCGCCCTCGTCAGCCTCGACATCGCCAGAACGAAGGCCCTCATCGCCGAAAAAAGGATAAAGACGGCCGAGGCGCTCTGCCAGGTCCTCCAGGATGAATTCTACCGCTTCAACGACAAGGGCGGGGCGCCTCTCATCCAGCCCAGCTGGGTGCCCGTCACCTTCCAGATCGTCGACAGGCAGTTCAGCGAGGAAGACGGCACCATAAATTCGACGATGAAGCTCGTGCGCCGCAAGGTCGAATCCGAATACCGGTACCTGATCGATTATTCCTACGAACACGAGGGTTCGACGACGGTCAACCCCAGGAATATCGCCACGCTTAAAAAGCTGTTCAACCTGTAAGACCGAGGAACCGCGCCGGGCGTCCCCCGGCGGGCAGTCCCGGCGCTATCCTGGGCCCCTCGAGGGCCGGACACCTTACCTCTCCATGAGCCTTTGCGCTATATTTTGCCCATGGAGAAATCCCCAAATTTCGATAGCATCCAGGAATTGTCCGTGTTGCTCACCAGAACGGCCAGCGTGACCGACTCGCCGGGAGAAAAGGCCTTCCCCGCTTTTCTCCTGTCCGTGCTTGGACAGATTCCCTATTTCCGGAACAATCCCGGCAACCTCGCGGCCCTGCCCATTCCGGGCGATCCCAAGGAACGTTCGAATGTGTTCGCCCTCGTCAGGGGTTCAGGCAGGCAATGCGTCATCCTCACGGGGCATTACGATGTCGTGCAGACCTCCATGTATGGCTCCCTCGAACCCTGGGCCTTCGAACCCGAAACCCTTTCGCGTAAAATGCTCGAGTCCCTCGCCGAAGTCAGCGGCAAGGACAATCCTCTCTCCCGGCTGAAAGAAGACCTAGCTTCGGGAGAATTTCTCCCCGGACGGGGCCTGCTCGACATGAAGAGCGGCCTGGCCGCGGGCATTTCGGTCCTGGCGGCCTTTTCGGCGCCCTTCGAGCGGGCGGGCAACATTCTCTTTCTCTCGGTGGCCGACGAGGAAGGCTCGAGCCACGGCATGAAAGCCGCCGCCGCCATGCTGAAGGACTACTTGGCCGAGCGTGGCCTGGAAGCCGCCGCCGTCTTCAACCTGGATTCGGCCGTGGACCAGGACAGCGGGGAAATGGGCCGAGCGGTTTTCACCGGTTCAGTCGGAAAAACCCTTCCCTTCGTCTACTTCGTGGGGAAATGCACCCACGCGGGCGCCCCCTTCGACGGCATCAACCCTGTGCTCCTCGCCTCGGAATTCGCGAGGGAAGTGGAATGCAACCCCGACACCATCAAGGAACGCCAGGTAGCGCCCGGCGAGGAAGCCCCCCCGCCCACCATCCTTTATTTCCGGGAATCGAGGACTGCCTACGACGTGACGACGCCTTCGGCCGTTTTTTGCGCCCTCAACGTCCTCAGCCATACGAGGGGACCGGAGGAAATCGTCGAGGCTATGGGCAAGATAGCCTCCGACTCCATGAACCGCGCCATTTCCTCCCTCAGGGAGCGCGCCTCCACGCTTTCCCGCAGGGTATCGGGCCATTTCGCACTGCCGGCGAAACAGCCTCTCGTTCTCAATTTCGACGAACTGTCGCGCCTGGCCGAACGCCTGAGCCCCGGCATCCTCGAAAAGGCGCGCGCCTACGCGGCAAGCCAGCAGCCCGACGACAGGGTCCAGCAGACGCTTCTCGTCGTGCAGGAACTTCTGCCCTTCTCCGGGCTGGAAGGTCCCGCGGCCATCATAGGCTTCGCCCCTCCCTACTATTCCCGAGCCGAAATCGATCAGGAAAGGGACGCCGCCTTCATCGCCATGCTTCGCTCTGAACTCTCGGCCTTCTCGGGGGAGATCGGGAAAAGCATCAGGGTACGGCCTTACTTCCCCGGCATTTCGGACATGAGCTTCCTCGCTCCCTCCGATTCGGCCGGCGACAGAGCCTGCGTCCGGCGCCAGTCACCCGTCGCCGATCCCGACTCAGGCGAGGGATCCCGGGTATCCATCGATTGTCCCGTCATCAACGTCGGCCCCTGGGGCCGGGAGTATCACCAGATCGGCGAACGCGTGCACAAGGAATATTCCTTCATCGAACTGCCCAAGCTCCTTTCCCGCCTCGTCAGAGGCGCGCTGGACTTGAAGGCGGTTCCCGAAAAGGGAAATGCCGGGGCGCCGCCCCATCGCGCCGAATGAGGTCGTAGCCATGAAACCCATAAAAACGATCATCTTCGACTGCGGCCGGGTCATAACCTACGACCAGAAAAAGCACCTCGCCGACGAGATGGCCGCCATCATCGGCGCCCCGGCCGAGGAATTCCCCAAGGCTTACGCCGCCGACAGGGGCGAATACGACAGGGGCGTCATGAGCGCCCTGACCTACTGGAACAAGGTGGCTGGACGCTTCGGAACGCGAGTCGATGAAAGCATCCTCCCCCGCCTCATCAGGCTCGACCAGGAGAGCTGGTTCAACATCAACGCCGAGACGGTCGCCATCATCGGAAAACTGAAGGAACAAGGCTGCCGCCTTCTCATTCTTTCCAACATGAACAAGGAAGGCAAGGAATGTATGTTCGGCGACGGCAGAAACGCGGGCGGAATCGACTGGATCGAGCCCTTCGACGAGATAATCCTCTCCTGCGACCTGCATCTCATAAAACCTGAACCCGAGATCTACCGGAGCTGCCTGGCATCGGCCGAGGCTGATCCGGACGAATGCGTTTTCATAGACGATACGCTCGCGAACGTGGAGGCGGCGCGCCGGATGGGCATGCACGCCATCCATTTCACCGGATCGGCGCGCCGCCTCGCCTCCATCCTTGCCGATGAATACAAGGTGCTGCAGACGACGCAGCCGGACCTGTCCCTGTCCCCATCCCAGGAGGTTTGAATGACCTGTGTACTGTCTCTGGGCGGTTCGATAGTCGCCCCGCCGGAAGGCCCCGATGTCGCCTTTCTCGTGGAATTCCGCCAGCGCCTCGAATCCTGGCTGGCCAAGGCCGGGGACCGACGGGTCATACTCGTCATCGGCGGGGGAGGCCCCGCCCGCTCCTACCAGACCGCGCTGAAGGAATTCTGGCGGCGTCGGGGAGAGGCCTCGGGCTCCAGTGAAACCCAGGGTTCCAACGAAGCTCTCGACTGGATCGGCATCGCCGCGACGCGCATCAATGCCCAGCTCGTGAAGGCGGCCATGGGCGAACTCTGCGCCGACGACGTGGTCACCGACCCCTCGGCGGCCTTCGTCTTCACCGGAAAAGTGCTTGTCGCCTCGGGCTGGAAGCCGGGCTTTTCGAGCGATTACGACGCTGTCTATCTGGGCGAGCGTTTCGGCGCCAAGACCGTGCTCAATCTCTCCAACATCGCCAAGGTCTATACCGCTGACCCCAAGAAGGACCCCAAGGCCACGCCCATCGACACCATCTCCTGGAAGGATTTCCGGGCCATGGTAGGCTCGACCTGGACGCCGGGCGCCAACCTGCCCTTCGACCCCATCGCCTCGGCGCGCGCCGAAGCCGCCGACATCCAGGTAATCTGCGCCGCTGGCAAGGATCTCGACAATATTTTCCGCATTCTGGACGGCAAAACCTTCGTCGGCACGCTTATCGGATGAGCGGTTGAGGCCTTATCCTCCGATGAAGCCTCAACCGCCTCGCGTGCGGACATAGTGGATTTTTTTACCGATATCCAGTATTTTAGGCACAAGCGCGGCGCCACCCTTCGGCGGGCCGCGAAATTCAGGAAGGTGGCGCCAAGCGGGCCACAAGGAGCGGACCATGAACGACCGCTATGATTCCGTGCCAGGCGCGGGCGGAAACAATGAAATGGATCGGGAAAGACAAAGCGCGCTCGATGCCATAACCTCGGCTTTTGCCCTAGGTAAAATCAATATAGAAGACTACGAAGTCCGGGCTGAGAAAATCCAGAGGGCGACCGCCCTGCGCGACATCTACACGCAGACCGCCGACCTGCCGCCCCAGGAACTGCCCCGCGAAACGGGACGCGGCCACCTGGACGCCAGCCGCCGGCCTTCCGACCGCCCAGCCCCCAGTCGCCCATCTTCTTACCGCCGCCCCGCTGCTCCTCCCGTGGAAGACCTCTTCGTGGAGGAACGCAACGGAAGCCCGGAGTTTTCGCTCTGCGTCATGGGCGACAGAAAGATGGCAGGCGACTGGCTCAATTCGGACCAGGCCACGAGCTTCACGCTGATGGGAAGCACCACCCTCGACCTGCGCAACACCGCCCTTCCTCCCGGACGTCTCAAGATCGACGCGTTCGCCATCATGGGCGAAATCAGGATACTCGTCCCTTATGGCCTGCCGGTAAAAATGTCGGCCTTCCCCTTCATGGGCGAAGCCAATATCCATTCTTCGGTCGAGCAGCGGGTCGACCGACGCCAGCCCTGGGTCGATATTTCGGGGCTTGCCCTGATGGGGTCGATCATCGTCAAGGCCGGCTGAACCGGGTATGCGGATCAGGGAACCCTTCAATAGCCTATCTCACCTGGCCGGCGCCGCGCTCGCCTTGCCCGCTGCGGGCTGGCTTCTCCTCCGCGGCGCCGGCGGCCTCATCGGCACCCTCTCCCTTCTGGTCTACAGCCTCTGCCTCCTCACCTTGTTCACGGCGAGCGGCATCTATCACGCCTCGGAAGCCCCCCCGAAAACCCTCGTCCGGCTGAGGAAATTCGATCACGCCGCGATCTACACCCTCATCGCCGGCACCTACACCCCCTTCTGCGTCATAGCCTTTTCCGGCTTCTGGCGCTGGGGCCTTCTGGCCGTCATATGGGCCCTGGCCGTGGCGGGCGTCGTCTTCACGATATTCATCATCGGACTCCCGAGGGGAGTGACGGCGGGCATCTATGTCGGGATGGGCTGGCTCAGCGTATTCGCCGCGAGGGAATTCCTGGCGAAGCTGACGCCCTGGACCCTCGCTTGGCTGATGGCGGGGGGGCTGCTCTATTCGCTGGGAGCCCTTATCTACGCGACGAAAAAGGGCAATTTCTTCCCCGGCAAATTCGGCTTCCATGAGATCTGGCATATTTTCGTGCTTCTGGCGGCGATCGCCCATTTCGTGTCGGTGGCGAGCCTCTAGATTTTGTCGATGAGCATGGAACACTTGCCCGAGGGTATGGGCAGGGTTTTCTTTTTCTTGTTGAGCACGTTGATGGTGAAGTAATAGAGTTTTTCGCTCTCCATATGGATTTCCCAGCCGCGCCCGGATTTGCTCGAAAGAATGGTGACCATGTTCCGCTTGAGGGAGAGGTTCTCGATGCCCATGATCTCGAGGTTGGGGACGATCCAGTCGACCGTCTTCCTCGGCAGGGAAACATAGAGTCCCACGATGTTTTCGATCATCAGGGTGACGCTGGCGAGGCCGTTGAAGGGCAGATAGTGCGGATAGGGCCATTCGGGATGTCCGTCCCATGCGGCCTTGCCCTCGGATTGGGGCTGATATGCTCCCCAGACGATGGGTTTGTGCTCTTTCTGATGGTTCCCCTCGGCGTGCTCCGTCCCCGCGTGCATCGAATCCAGTATGAAATAGAGGTGCCTGATGGCGCAGTCGCGGGCGAACTCGTAGAAGTTGTATTTTTCCAGGCCCTTGATCACCATGAAGGTGAAGGCGGTCACGACAGAACCGCGATAGCCGTTGCCCTTTTTGTCGTAATGGGGATCGTCAGCCGACAAGGTCGGGAAAGGATTCTCCGTACCGAAGCAGGCGGGGTCCTTAAGTTTGGCCACGAGCTTCTCCGCCCTGTCCTCGTTGGGTATTTCGGCCAGAAGCAGCCAGTAGGAACCTATCGTCTTCACCTTGACGTGTTTTTCCTGCTCGTCGAGGTCGTAGTAGAATCCATCCTCGGCGTTCCACATCTTGCCGTTCACTCTCGTCTTGAGCGAAAAATAGTCGCGCTTGAACTGGAAGGAAATATCCTTGTCGTTGAGGATGTCGCCGAGGGCCGAGATATAGAGCGCGTTCATCGCCATGACGGCGTTGAAATCGACCAGGTAGCGGGCTCCCTCGCGGGGCGAGTTGCTCAAGCCGCTGGCGGCGATCGGCGCCGCGTAGAGACCGTTCGCGCCCTTGAAATTGCTCTCGAGCCATTTGTAGTGCTTCCTGAGGGCGGGCATCACGTCCTTGACGCGTTTCTTGTTGGCCGTCTTGTGATAAAGGTTGTACTCCGCCCAGGCGAAGAGAGGTAAAATGAGGCCGTCGGGGTTGTCGGTGGTGAGAATCGGCTTGCCGGTTTCCATATCGTAGGTTGCCCTGATGGCTCCGTCGGCTTCCTGTAGGCCATAGAGAGCGTCGAGGCCGTTGGACGCGGAAAATATCCTATTGCTGTAGACCAGGAAAAAAGAAGAAAAAACCTGTTCCATCACGTCGAGAACGGGTTTTTGAGGATAATGGAAAAACTTGATCTTGTCGAAGCCGCTTTCGGCTCCGCCCGAGGCCCAGCAGTCGGCAACCCAGGCCCATGTGCGGTCGTATATTTCTACAAAGTCCTGGTCGTAAAAATGGACACGCGGAAAGTCTTTTTTATTCAAGAACGACCCCTCTCCCGGACGTTATCTGCGACAGCGGCACATGCCTTCGGGCGCGACAGTCTGCAAAGTACACCGTTTGTTGCATTATTATACGAGACGTACCCTAAATTATCACTATAATGATCTTTAGAGCATTTGTCAAATTTCCCTGACGCTATTCGACCATCCCGGCCGAATTATTGATTCCGGTTATCTTAGCCGATTTCTCTTTCATCCGCACTATACAATCGTCAATTTTCGCGCAGCCCTTAACGATATCTTCGGCGAAAGCGCGACAATCCGGCGCTCCGCAGGCGCCGCAGTCCAGACCCGGGAGGCCGGCCGCTATTTCCTCGAGCGCTTCCGCCATAGCGAGCGCCTTTTCCATGTCCCTGTCGAGGACCATCACCGGTTTGGGAAGAAGTTCCTCATCCCAGAGAAGGTGCCTGAAATTCGCCTGCGCGGGCTTTCCGGAAAGCGACGCGAGCGATTCCTTTTTCGCTATGGCCTTGATGGTCGTGCGGGCGACATGGGGGTTGGCCACGGCCATAGGCCCCCCGACGCATCCGCCCGGACATGCCAGGGCTTCGATATAGGGCAATTCCCCGAGTTTGCCGTTGTCGATCTCTTCGAGCAGGGCGATCACGTTGTCTATGCCGTCGACGGAGACCGCGCCCGGAATGTCCAGCGATTCGAGTTCGCCGTCGGAACGTGCCCAGCTGAAGCCGCTTCCCAGTTCCCGAATCCTCGGCAAAGCGGACGAACGTCCTGTCCTGTCGCCCTCGGAGGCTCCGGAACCCGCCTTCAGGTTCTTCTTCAAAGCCGCATAAATATCCTGAAAGGAGAATACGGCATTCACCTCTGAAGCGAGGTAGCCAAGGGGGGCTTTGATGGCCGTCACCTTGGAGGTGCAGGGACTGAGGAAGAAAATGCCCACCCTCTTGTTCGCGAAAGCCTCCCCAGCCCGGGCGAAACGGGAGCGGACTTCCCTCGCGGCCACCTCGACGGGCGGCAGGAAGGGCACGAGATTCTGTATGAGCGAGGGGAAGCGGAGCTGGATGAGGCGGACAACCACGGGACAGGCGCTCGAGATGAGGGGTCTCGGAAGATCGGCCTTGGCGTATTCCCGGATGGATTCCGTGAGGACCTTGGCGCCCCAGGCCACGTCGAAAACCTCGTCGAAACCTATGGTCCGGAGCACGGCGAAAACCTGTTCCGGCGAATGATCGATGCCGAACTGTCCATAAAGCGAAGGCGCGGGAAGCGCGACGTTAATATCGTAGCCGCCCATCACGGCCAAGGGATCGGAGACCGATTTCTTCGCCCCCTTGGGACAGGTACGGATGCACTCGCCGCAGTCTATGCAGCGTTCCTCGGTGATATGGGCCTTGCCGTCCCTCACGCGGATGGCCTGGGTAGGGCATCGCCTGACGCAGGTCGTGCAGCCGACGCAGAGACTGGAGTCCAGATATACCGAATGAAAAATGCTACCGCCCATCAACGCCGCCTTCCCCTGATTCCTATTTATGCTTTGGCGCCCTGCGCCGGATTGAGTCTGAACAGCAGATGCACTTTCGTACCCAGTCCTACCTTGCTTTCCAGTTCCATGAGGTCGGCGTTGCGCTTCATATTGGGAAGCCCCATGCCGGCCCCGAAGCCCATGTTCCGCACTTCCTCGCTCGCCGTGGAAAAGCCCTCCGTCATGGCCAGGTCTATATCGGCGATGCCAGGACCATGATCGATGAGGGTGATCCCCACCTTGTCCGTCGTGAGCTCCATCTCGGCCTCCCCTCCGCCGCCGTGGATGGCGATGTTCATTTCGCCCTCGTACATGGCGATAGCGATCCGCTTGACGAGGTCGGAATTGAGGCCCAGCCTCGCGAGGAGGCGCTTCACTTCGGTGGAAGCCTTTCCCGCCGCGGAAAAGTCCATCGAAGGTATGGAAAAATTGAGCTTCACTCAGGATTCCTTCAGGAAATTTCCCTGATGCCGCCAGCCCTCAAGCCCGCTTCGTAGAGACGGCCGCAGGCGAGGAACATCGAATATTTGGTCGTCATGAGTATCATTTTCGATTCTTCGGCCATTTCCAGCAGGTCGGCCGTCGGTTTCTTGCCGCGGACGAACACGATCACCTTGATGTCGAGGAGGTCGGCCGTCCTGAGCGCCTGCGGATTCATCAAGCCCGTCAGGAGAACGACCCTTTCCTTCACGAAAGCCATGACGTCGCTCATGAGATCGGCCCCGCAGGCGGACTGGACCTCGAGATCGAGCTGGTTCCCGCCGGCGAAGACCTTCGCGTCGAGTATGGTCACGATGTCGCTGACTTTCATACAGATACCTCCGATGATTGGCGCCGCTTCACAGCGGCATTCTCCCATGAAACGAACGGGCGAGCGTGAGGCGGTCAGCGTATTCCAGGTCGCCGCCCACGGGAATGCCCGTCGCGAGCCTGGTCACCTGGATGCCTTCTCTCTCCAGCACTTTTTTTATGTACAGGGCTGTCGTGTCGCCCTCGACCGTGGGATTGGTCGCGAGCACGACTTCCTCGATACGGCCGGGGTGAGAGGCGACCTCAGGGGAAGCGTTCCTGCCCGCCCTGATCCTCTGCACGAGGGAGGCTATCCTCAGCTTGTCGGGGCCGATGCCGTCTAGCGGCGAAAGAAGTCCGCCGAGAACATGGTAGAGGCCTTTATATTCCTTCGACGCCTCGATGGTGAGAACGTCCTGGGGCTGTTCGACGACGCAGATGATCCGGCGGTCCCTATCGAGGCCGTCGCATACGGGGCAGGGGTCGGTTTCCGTGTAGGAACCGCAGACGGAGCAGAACCTGATTTCGCCCTGCAGCTTCGCGATGCGCTCGGAGAGGGCTTCGGCATAGCGCTGGTCGGCCTTCAGAAGATAATAGGCCATGCGGAGCGCGCTTTTCCGGCCGATGCCCGGAAGCCGGGTAAGCAGCGAAACGAGGTCCTCGAGGGCTCGCATCAGAATCCTCCGAAGGGGTTCCCGCCGCCGAACATTCCCGGAGGCATGCCGCCCATCATTTCCGCCATCTGTGTCCGTATGGATTCCTGGATGCGTTCGGCGGCGTCATGGTGGGCCGCGCGGATGAGGTCTTCGAGCATTTTGGGGTCGGAGGGATCGACGGCTTCCGGGGCTATCGAGCATTCGAGCATTTCCATTTCGCCCGAAAGGGTGACTTTGACCATTCCGCCCCCCGACTGGCCCGTAGCCCTGAGGGCGGCTGTTTTCTGCTTCAGTTCGTTGGCTTTGGCCTGGATGGCCTGGGGATTCTTGAGCATGTTCATGAGATCCGAAATTTCCATAAAATATCCTCTTATTCTGATGTTTCGTTTTCGTCGATATCGGGACTATAGGTAGCGGCCCTGTCGTCTTCCATTTCAGCGTCTTCTTCCGTCGGGCCCCGTTCGATGGGTCTCCGTGGCGCCGAGCTTGAGGGGATCGAGCCTGACGCCGCCAAACCTGGCGCCGTCGGGCTTTGCGCCGGCGAATCTGACGACGTCGAGCTTGACGCCGTCGAGCTTGACGCCGCACCTTGCGCGGCATGCGAATAGCCCGCGAGATTTCCCTTAAAAAGGCGCTCGACCATGCCGATCGCCTCCCTTTCGGGAAGACTCACCTGCGGTACATTCACGGGGTTGGCCTGGCCTCTGCCGGAATCGGGCTTAGGCTGCTGTCCTCGAGCCTGCCTGTTTTCCTGCCGGTCTTGCCGGTCTCCCCGATCTCCCCGCGGCCGCTCGTTGAAGGATCCCGGCAAGCGGGCGTCGCTTTCGGCGCGCCCGGAGGTTTCGGGGGCTCTAGAGGCTCCTGAGGCACCGTCGACGTCCCGAGCTACATCGATTCCCTGAGACGCGAACCCGGCCTCCGCGCCGGGGGAATCAAAAGGGGAATCACCTTGGCCTTGGCTCTCCTCGGGAATATCCTCCGCCGCCAGCGTCACTTCGATCTTCTGGGGAGAGCCCACTCTCACGGCCAGCACCTCGGCGATGATGGCGAGGAATCGCCTGAGGAGGTCACAGTCCATCTGTTTCGTCACCGAGATGGAAAGCGTCTGCCCCTTGAGATGCCAGGAACGGCTCTTGTCCAGGGCCGTGGCGAGAAGCACGTTGTTCTTCTTTATATCGGCGACGAGAATTTTCTTGAGTTCCGGCAACTTTGAGGGATCGATGCCCCCGAATGAAACGGCGGGCTGGGCGGCGACCGAAGGAGCGGGCTGGACCGGGACCGAAGAGGTGGGCGATGCCGCGGGGGCGGCCGATGCCATGGGGGCGGCCGCCGTCCGGATCTGTTCCGGGGCTGGAGCCGGAGCCCGGGCGGCCGACGAAGCGGGGGCCGCTGAAGCGGAGCCCGTTGTCATCGGGGCGTTCTTCTCGAGATAGCGCTTGAGGGTGCCCACCGCCCTGACGAGATCGGAGGGGGGCACATAACTGCCGATATGGGAAGCCTTCGCCACGGCGAGGTCCAGTTCGTAGCGGGGATCGATGGACTCTTTCAGGTTCCGGTACGCGGACAGGAAGGTCGAGAGGACGCGCTCGATGCGTTCGCCCGACAAGGCCTCGGTGATCGAAAGATCGAAGGAGGAAAGCGGGGCGCCGAGGATGCTCTCGCGCGTGAGGCCATGCTTGATAAGAAGAAGAGCCCTGCAGTATTCGACGGTGTCGGCCACAAACTGCTCAGGCGAAACGCCGCCGCCGAGAATCGAGTCCAAGGCCGAAAGGGAGCCCGCCGTATCGCCCGCGACGAAAAGCCCGAAGAGCGCGTTCATCCTGTCCTGGCCTACGAGGCCGAGCTTTTCGCGGATGAGGGCCGCCGTGATGTGGCCTTCGGCGAAGGAGACTACCTGGTCGAAGAGGGTGTAGGCGTCGCGCACGGAGCCGCCCGATTCGCGGGTGATCCAGAGCAGGGCCTCGGGTTCGGCGGTCACGCCGAGATCGGCGGCGGCGGCGGCGAGCAGCCGCACGACCACGTCAGAGGATACGAGCCTGAAGGTGAACTGCTGGCAGCGGCTCTTGATCGTGGCCGGCACCTTGTGCTGCTCCGTCGTGGCGAACATGAAAATCACGTAGGGCGGCGGCTCCTCGATCGTCTTGAGGAGGGCGTTGAAGGCGCTTGTCGAGAGCATGTGGACTTCGTCGATGATATATATTTTATAGCGGCTGGAATTGGGCGGGAAAAGAACCTCATCCTTTATCTGGCGCACGTTCTCAACCGAGGTGTTCGAGGCGCCGTCGATCTCGATCACGTCGAGGGACGAACCGGCCGTTATCGACCTGCAGGAATCGCAGACGCCGCAGGGCTCAGACGTGGGACCTTTTTCGCAGTTGAGCGCCTTCGCGAGGATGCGCGCCGTGCTCGTCTTGCCGCAGCCCCTTGGGCCCGAAAAAAGATAGGCGTGGGCTATCCTGCCGGTCTCGAGGGACTTCTCGAGGGTGGCGGCGACGAACTCCTGGCCAGCGAGCTGTTCGAATGATTGGGGGCGTTTTCTGGCCGCGGTGACTTCATAAGGCATGGCATCAAAATAGCATGGAGGCGTGGAAGGGTAAAGCACTTGAAGCGCAAGAAGCCAGGCGCTCTGCGGCACCGCACCTTCCACGTACCGTTGCTTCCTTCCGGACCTGGCGGGTTCCGCAGTGGTTACGAGCACAGTGCCTGGCTTCTTGCGCTCTAAATGCTACGGAGAGATAGGGATTTGAACCCTAGGTACCCTTACGGGTACACGCGACTTCCAATCGCGCACCTTCGGCCGCTCGGTCATCTCTCCAAAAAGAAAAACAAGAAACGAAAACAGAAACGAAAAACTGAAAACGCCTGCTTTATCGACGTTGGAGCGACGAAGAAGCGCGGCTTGCGGAGAGAGAGGGATTCGAACCCTCGAAACCTAAAAGGTTTAACGGTTTTCGAGACCGCCCGATTCAGCCGCTCTCGCATCTCTCCAAACGAAGAATGAGGCTAAGAGGATTCGAACCTCCGACCTTCAGATCCGCAATCTGAAGCTCTATCCAGCTGAGCTATAGCCTCGCGTAGCGGAGAGGGAGGGATTCGAACCCTCGGTACCCTTTAGAGGTACAACTCCTTAGCAGGGAGCCCGATTCGGCCGCTCTCGCACCTCTCCAACAAAATATCGCAGTATCCGGAGCAGGGGGGATTCGAACCCCCGGAACCTCGCGGTTCAACGGTTTTCAAGACCGCCTCCTTAAACCCCTCGGACACCGCTCCACAGACAGAAAAAATGAATCGGCGAGTACCGACATTATGTTGAAAGGCCTCGAATTGTCAATAGCCATGCCTGCCAAAGACCGAGCCGAAACGCCGGAAGATCGCGGAAGGCGGCCGGCGCCTCCATTATGCGGCGAATGGAGGCTTCAGCGAAAGGCGATTCCCGTGTAGGCTGAAAGCATGGGAATTTTCGACGGATTTCTGGAAGCAAGACGCCGGCGGCTCGCCGAGAGAGGCGCTATCCGCGACGAACTATGGGCTTGGGCCATGGATGAGCACCGCATATTCACGGGCTTGCCCGACGATGATCGGACGCGGCTGCGCGAGCTTTCGGGACAGTTTCTGGCCACTAAGCGCTTCTACCCCGTGGACGGAGCCGAAATCGACCAAAAACTGAAGGTTTCAATCGCCGCTCAGGCCTGTCTTCCGCTGCTCGGCCTGGACCTGTCCTGGTACCGTGACTTCAGCACGATATTCGTCACGCCCGACGCCTACGCCGTCACGCAGCGCTGGACGGACGAATCGGGCATTCTCCACGAACGGGAGGAAACCTTGGCCGGTGAGTCGTTCTCGCTGGGGCCCATCGCTCTGTCGATTCCCGACATAGACGCCTCGGGCTGGGGCGAGGGCTACAACGTCGTCATACACGAGATGTCCCACAAACTCGACGGCCTGGATGGTCTCTATGACGGCCGCCCTCCCCTGCATGCCGGCATGGACCCGCTACGCTGGAACGAAACGTTTACCGATGCCTGGAAAGACCTGAACGCCAAACTCTCGGATTCCCCGAAGGCGCGACGCGCCGCGCGCCGGGGAACCTCGAAAACGCGGTCCAGGCTGGACCCTTACGCGGCCGAGAGTCCCGACGAATTCTTCGCCGTGGTCTGCGAATATTTCTGGGAGCGTCCAACCGTCCTCCAGCGGGAATACCCAGCCGTCCACGAACAGCTCAAGCTCTTTTTCCGCCGCGATCCCACCACGTGGCGGAGATGATAGAGGACAGGTCGGCGCGGCGGCGAAGTGGCGCGACGATGCGGCGACACGTCGGCGACGTTTTTTCAATTTCGCAGTACAGGTCAAGAACGGAAAACGGGAATCCGCGATACTCCATCGCGTGGTGCAATAGGAGGAGATCATGGAACGGGAACACACGCGAGAGGACATGGTCCGCGCAGTACGCCAAATGCAGGATTATATTCTCGCGAATGTGCGCGATAAAATCTCGGTCAATGATCTGGCGCGTGCGGCGGGATATTCCGTGTGGCACGCCCAGCGGATATTCAGGGAGCTGACCGGTCAGCCGCCCTTCGAATACATCCGCAGATTAAGGCTTTCGCAGGCGGCTCTGGTATTGCGGGACAAACCCTCGAGGGTTCTCGACGTGGCCTTGGACTTCATGTTCGACTCGCACGAAGGGTTCACACGCTCTTTTTCGAAAGAATTCGGCGTAGGCCCGGCGAAGTACCGCAGACAGCCCCGCCCTGTAAAGCTATTTCTGCCATACCCTCTTTTGTTGCGCCAAAAGCAAGGAAAAGGAGAAAAAGAAATGAAAGACGTAACGAGCAAGACAATTTTCGTGCAAGTGATTGAGAGGCCAGCCCGCAAGGTCCTCCTCAGGCGAGCCAAGACGGCGAGCGAGTACTTCGCCTACTGCGAAGAAGTGGGCTGCGACGTGTGGGGCGTCCTTTCAAGCGTCAAGGAAGCGCTCTATGAGCCGGTCGGCCTCTGGCTGCCCGCGAAATCCCGCCCGGCCGGCACCTCTGAGTACGTGCAGGGCGTCGAGCTGCCCCTGGATTGGAGCGGGCCTGTTCCGGAAGGATACGAACTCGCCGAATTCGGGCCGGCGATGATGATGATATTCCAGGGAGAGCCCTACGATGACGAGGATTTCGAGGAAGCCGTCGTCGCGGTGATGAAGAAGATCGACAGTTTCGATCCCGCCCTTTACGGTTTCGCCTGGGCGCCCGATTCGGCTCCGCGTTTCCAGCTAGCGCCTCAGGGCTGGCGCGGCTACATCGAGGCCCGCCCCGTCCGCCCGTCGGGGAATTCAAAAATAAAATAAAAGCAGGCAAATAAACGCCGACAGGCTATCAGGACCGCCCAAGATTTACATGTAGATCCTGGGTGGTCCCGGTATCCTATCCAATTCTTCGTGCCCTCAGTACAGGAACTTGGAAGCGCCCCCGTCCACGAGGAGGGTCTGGCCGTTCAGGTAGGATGCTGCCGGCGACAGAAGGAAAGCCCCCGCCCTGCCGAACTCCTCCACTTCCCCGATGCGTCCCATGGGGATATTGGCCTGACGCTGGGCCCGCCGCTCGTCGCTGGAGATTCCGGCGCCCTTGGCCTCGGCGGCGATGAGCCTATCGAGGCGGCCCGTCATGATATTGCCCGGCGCTATGTTGTTGACGCGGATGCCGTAAGGCGCGAGCTCGATCGACAGCGATTTAACGAGGCTGGCGACTCCCGAGCGCATGACGCCTGAAAGAATCAGCCCAGGCCAAGGCTCCTTCACCGAACTCGAGGTTATCGTGAGAATCGAACCGCCCTTCGCCTTGAGGGAGGGCAGGACAGCGCGGATGAGCCGCACGGAAGACATGAGGGTGAGGTTGAAGGCCGCCTGCCAGGGCTCATCGCCCGCCAGCGTTTCGAAGTCTCCGGGGGGCGGTCCGCCGGCGTTCACCAGCAGCGCGTCCGGCTCCCCCATCGCGGCCATTCCCGCCGCGACCCAGGCTTCGATGGAACCGGCCGAGGACATGTCCAGGACAGTGCCGGCGGACCGCCCGCCCGATGCCGCCGCCAAAGGAACCAGGCGTTTCAACGCCGCATCGAGCCTCTCCTGCGATCTGCCGCCTAAAAACACGAAAGCGCCTTCGGCGAGAGCGTTTTCCGCTATGCCCAGCCCCAAGCCATCGGTAGAAGCCGAAGCAAAGAGTATTTTATTCTTGAGTCCTAGTTCCATGAAAAACTCCTTCTCAGGTTTTGGATTCATCCTTCAAATAGAATATACGCCACCATGCAGCGCATATGAAGTATGCCTAAAAATACTGAGAGGAGCGGTAAAAACAAAGTCTGGATTCTATTTATTACATTCGGCCTAATTGAACGGACTGCGATGTTCGAGCTTCGCGCGGATCAAAGGCTGAGGCCAGTTGCCGAAGGCGGCGAAAACCGCCTGGCTGTCATTCATGTCCACATTGAAGCCATCGGCGATTTCCTGCTTGGCCTTTTTTTGCGAAGAATCGCTGTGATGGTGGGAAACCATCACGTACTGGGCCTGGGGAATGGCATCGTCGCGACTGTCGTAGAGGTAAAGATTTTTCGATGCGTCGAACGTTCCGTATCGGTATTTAATCACCACCGACTCGACGGCATCGCTCGTCGGGCCGCCTGTCCAATCTATCGTCACATTGTCTCCGTTCGCGAACGATTTCGATTTTATCGAAAAGGAGATGCCGGGGAATTTTTCGGCAAGTTCGGACTTTATGGCTTTCGCGGCCTTCGTGTATTTATGTAAAGTTATGCGATTATTAAGCCCAATGACATTGATCACCTTATAACCGTTGTATTGATGAATCCAACAACGTTTTCTTTCGCCCTTCCGATTCGCTTCTCCACTTTATCGAGAAGCTCTTCAACTTTTCTCTCTTCGGAAAAAATGTCAACATCGCGGAAAAAATCCAACTTGCTCCCGAACTCGCCTATCGGCCCATACATAGCGCTTTTTGCGTTCAGTGTATTCACGATACTTCTCCTTATACGTAAGAGCATAGGTCCCAAGCCCGAAGCGGTCTGTGCGGCAGCACACATAGACTGTCCGGCCTTCCTTTGCACTGCCCTATGTGTGCTGCCGCACAGACCCATCAAGGTCATCAAAGTACCTTTAGATCAGGCAAAAGAATGGGAGCATTGATAAATGAGACCCTTTCCAGAAGACTTCATTACAGGAGACAAGAATGAATAATGATCAGATCAAGGGACGCATCGACGAAGTGAAAGGCAAGGTCAAGCAGGCGATAGGCATAGTCGTCGGCGATAAAAAAATGGAGAAAAAAGGAAAGGCCAAAAAAATCAAAGGGGCCGTTCAGGCAGGACTCGGCGACGCCAAGGCAGAAATCAAAAAGAATATGTAACCGCGCGGTCGCCGATTTTATCTCGCCCGAGTTGAGGTTAACCGGTCCAAAACGACCGGCAGAACGACTCGAGATCAGCAGAATTTTCTGCGGAGGAATTTGTATGTTTTTCAATACTATGCTGGATATGGTAAACAGGAAGAAAAGGGATGAGGACCGGAGAAAGGCCTCCATAAATTTCGCGCTGGGAATGGGTATAGCCGCCACGATTGGGCTGCTGAAAGGAATTCTCTACGCGCCGAAATCAGGAAAAGAAACCAGGGACGAGCTGAAAAAGAAAGCGGAAGATGCCTTGGAGACCATCAGGGAAAAAGTAAAGCACAAGGCGGAAATCGTAAAGAAAACAACTGCCCACGCGGCTCAGGAATTGAAAAGCACCTTGCAACCGAAACCGGCGGCCAGGAAAAAGAGAAGCGGAACGGCTTCAGCGTAGAGCGAGGCTAAAACCATGACAATACAATTCACGTTGCCTGATTTGATGATTTTCCTCGTATGCATGATGGGAATTCTACTTGGCGCCATCCTCGTACCCATACTCCTGAACATTAAAAAGATGGTGGGAATCATCAGCCCGCTTGTGGAAATCAATAAAGATTCCATCAAGCATTCCTTCAGAAGAGTGCCCGCCATAATCGGGGATTTCGAACAGATAAGCGGCGATCTCAAAGAAACAACCTCCCAATTGAAGGTTTCATTTCCCGCGATCATTCAGGAAGTCGAGCATGTCGCCAGCACGGCAAAAGGCAGCTTGACCCTGGCCAGCGACGTTATGGAAAAAATGGGATCGGGCATCAACGATACGGTAACGGCCTACAAGAAAGACAATTCCGGATATTTCCACCTTTTCGAGGAACTGATGCAGCTGATCTACCGCTCATTGACTTCGGGCAAGTAAAGCCCATCGGTCGAAAATGGCGGCAGATGGGCAGGAGATACAATAATCACGAAAAAAAATATTTTAACGACGAATACGGGGAGACCTGTCGAAAATGACCTGAACTCGATGACGGCGGGAGCCGATGGCCCCACGCTCATCCAGGACACGCATCTCATGGAGAAACTGGCGCATTTCGACAGGGAACGCGTGCCCGAAAGGGTTGTGCACGCGAAAGGCGCGGGAGCGAGCGGATACTTCGAGGTTACTCACGACATGACGAAATATACGCGCGCAAAATTTCTCTCCAGTCTAGGAAAGCGCACGGAAATTTTCGCGCGATTCTCACAGGTGGGCGGCGAAAAAGGTTCAGCCGACGCGGACCGCGATCCCCGCGGTTTCGCCGTCAAATTCTATACGGAAGAAGGCAACTACGATCTGGTAGGCAACAATACGCCGGTGTTCTTCATTCGCGACGCCATAAAATTCCCGGATTTCATCCATACCCAAAAGCGCAATCCCGCGACCAATCTGAAAGACCCCGATATGTTCTGGGATTTTCTCTCGCTTACGCCGGAGTCCATCCATCAAGTGACAATTCTTTTCTCCGACCGCGGCATCCCTCTCGATTACCGTCACATGCACGGCTTCAGTAGCCATACCTTCATGTGGTACGACGAAAAAGGCTGCTACTGCTGGGTCAAGACGCATTTCGTGACGGAACAGGGGATCAGGAATCTCACGCGCGACGAAGCCGCCCGTCTGGCCGGTATCGATCCCGACCACGCGACGAGGGATCTCTACGACAGCATACAGCGCGGGGAGTACCCCGGGTGGCAAGTGTTCGTGCAGATCATGACGCCGGCGGAAGCGGAAACCTATCGATTCGATCCTTTCGATATAACGAAAGTCTGGCCTCATGGAGATTATCCGCTTCTTCCCCTTGGACGCATGGTGCTCAACCGCAACCCTTCCAATTATTTCGCCGAAGTGGAGCAGATCGCCTTCGCGCCAGGCAATTTCGTGCCGGGAATCGGGGCATCGCCTGACAGGCTCCTGCAGGGACGCCTGTTCAGCTATCCCGATACGCAGAGGCACAGGCTGGGCCCGAACTTCAATCTCCTGCCCGTCAATGCGCCTAAAGCTTCCATGGATAGCGGCTATCAGCGCGATGGCCCCATGCGATCGGGCGCGAACGGCGGCGGAAACCCCAACTACTGGCCCAACAGCGTCGGCGGTCCCGCGCCCGATCCGTCATTCTCAGTGCCGCCCTTTACCGTTGCCGGGAAGGCGACGCGGCATGCCTACGAAACCGGAGACGTGGACTTTGTCCAGGCGGGAGATCTGTATCGAAATGTCATGTCCGACATGGACCGCGACCATCTCATCGGCAACATCGTATCCCACCTGGGCAAGGCGCAAACGCGCATTCAGCTGCGTCAGGCGGCCCTGTTCTACAAGGTAGATGTCGGGTACGGGGAACGCGTCGCCCAAGGGCTTAAGCTGGACTGCGCCGAAGTGAAGAGGCTTGCGGCCATGTCTCAGGAAGAACGTGTCAAGGCAACCAGCCGGTAGGCAAGAATCCGATCATTAGGTCGATTGCGATACGTTGATCAATAGAAATAATTGAAGGGGCTGCCTGGGAAAACTTCCCGGGCAGCCCCTTCTTTTTTACATTAGTTTCACATCGCGGACGAATCTATCGATTCGTCTACAGTATGGGTTCGACTACAGCGCTGCCGTCTATCGTGACGGCGGTCTGAGCCAGCAGCCTGCCATTGGCGGAAGCGCCGGTGCCGAGGTGGATGGCCGTGGCGCAAAGCACGATGCCTTCCATATGGGCTGTCGTGCCGAGCGTGACATCATCAGCCGCCTGCCAGAAGATATTCTTGGCTAAAGCGCCGCCGGTCAGATTGACGTTCGCGCCGGAAGCCTGAGTGATGCCGCCCGATATCTGGAAGATCCAGACATCGTTGGCACCGCCGTTCAGCGTGACGTTGGTGGTGATCAAGAGGTTTGTGGTCCATTTATAGAGTCCAGGCACAAGGATCAATCCGCCTATCTCTCCGGCTCCATGATTCAGGAAATCAGGCGTCGGCCGCCCCGCGGCATCGGCATACGCCGCTTCCATGTCGCTCACGGCGGTGGTCAGGTTCGAGGGGGTGGGATCGGTATAATTGGCGGCGTAAGCCCTTCCGGTAAGCTGACTCGCTGTCGAGAACACATTCGTGGCGTCCGCTACAAGCGAGAATCCCGTGATGAAGCTCGCGGCGGCCGGGCTCAGCCCGATGTCGCCCGTAACCGCTGAGGTTGGAACGGTGCTGATGGCGGTTTTCGCCAGGATTACGTAATTGCCCGCCGTTCCAAGGTCTACGGCCGCGGGACCCGCCACTGGGGCGGCTACGGTCGTGAAGGTCCACACCTTGTTGGCCGCGAGATGATTGCCGGCCACATCGGTGATGTCCGTTTTCACGGTTGCGGTATAGATGGTGCTGTAAGCCAGATTGCTGTCAGGATTGAAGGTAGCGACATTGCCCAGATAGCTGACCGCGCCTGCAATAGGCATGCCTGCCTGCATCAGCGTGAAGTTCGCGGCGATGATCGTTCCGGAAGCCATGGCTTCATTGAAGGTGGCGGTGACATTCGACGCGATCGCCACGTCGACGGCCAGGTCGGCAGGACTTACTAAACTCACCGTGGGTGGAATGATGTCCACAAACGCGGCAGTCGTGAAGGTCCATACCTTATTGACCGCGAGATGATTGCCGGCTACATCGGTGACGTCCGTTTTCACGGTCGCGGTGTAGATCGTGTTGAAGGCCAGATCGCTGTCAGGATTGAACGTGGCGACGTTGCCCAGATAGCTGACCGCGCCGGGAATGGGCGTAGCCGCCTGCATCAACGTGAAGTTCGCGGCGATGATCGTTCCGGAGGTCATCGCTTCGCTGAAGGTAGCGGTGACATTCGATGTGATGGCCACACTGACGGCAAGGTCCGCTGGGCTGACTAAACTCACCGCGGGAGCGATGATGTCCACGAATGCGGCTGTCGTAAAAGTCCACACCTTGTTGGCCGCGAGATGATTGCCGGTCAGATCGGTGACGTCCGTTTTCACGGTTGCGGTGTACATCGTGTTGTAGGCCAGATTGCTGTCCGGATTGAAGGTGGCGACATTGCCCAGATAGCTGACCGCGCCCGCAACAGGCGTGCTCCCCTGCATCAGCGTGAAGTTCGCGGCGACGATCGTTCCGGAGGTCATTTCTTCGCTGAAGGTGGCGGTGACATTCGATGTAGTGGCCACATCGGTAGCCAGGTCGGCAGGACTTACTAGACTCACCGTGGGTGGGATGCTGTCCACGAACGCCGCGGTCGTGAAGGTCCATACCTTGTTGGCCGCGAGATGATTGCCGGCCACATCGGTGACGTCCGTTTTCACGGTCGCGGTGTAGATCGTGTTGAAGGCCAGATCGCTGTCCGGATTGAAGGTAGCGATATTGCCCACGTAACTGACCACCCCGGGAATAGGCGTTGCCGCCTGCATCAACGTGAAGTTCGCGGCGATGATCGTTCCGGATGCCATGGCTTCGCTGAAGGTAGCGGTGACATTCGATACAACGGCCACGTCAACGGCCAAATCGGCCGGGCTGACTCCGCTCACCGCGGGAGCGATGATGTCTACCAGCGCCGCTGTCGTAAAGGTCCATACTTTGGCGGCGGCCAGCGCGTTTCCTGCCACATCCTTGACGCCTGTCAAGACCGTCGCCGTGTACTCGGTTCCCGCCGCGAGATCGCTTGTCGGATTGAAGGTGGCGACATCATCGGCATAGCTCACCGTGCCGGCTACGGGAGTAGCCCCCTGGCTTACGGTAAAGTTCGCCGCGACGACGGTCGCGGAATCCATCGCTTCGCTGAAGGTCGCCGTCACATCAGCCGTTATCGCTATATTGGTAGCGAGATCGGCAGGGCTCGTCAGGTCGACCGTGGGCGCGACAACATCCTCAGCCACCGGACTTTTGCAGCTGACCGCGAAAAACGCGACCAGCACAAGCATCGATACTAAAATCTTCTTCATTGTTTTCTCCTTTTTCTCTCGGACATACAATTCATATAGAAGCAATCCTCCCCATCTACCCATAAATATCATTCACGCGAATCAACCTCGTCTGTGCGCCAGCACACACAGACAGCGCGGGACTGTGTGCGCTACCGAACAGACCAAAACGGATTCCGTACGTATTCTTGCAAATAAGAAGGAGGATTTTTGAACATGAACAAGAGAATGAAAAACAAGGAGATATCGATTATGAAGAAGATGTTGTTTTTGGGGCTGCTGATGGTAGCCCTTTCGCTGAGCGGCTGCGGTAATCCTGTGGATGAAGAGGACCTCACGGCTCCGACTGTCAGTTCCACCAGTCCCGTGGACGCCGCGATCGCGGTAGAACGGAACAGCAATGTCACGGCCACCTTCGACGAAGACATGGACGAGGCAACCATCGTAGCGGCGAACTTCACCCTAATGCAGGGCGTCACTGCGGTCGAGGGCGTGGTCAGCTATGCGGACAAGGTAGCGACCTTCAACCCTACTAATGATCTCGCGGCCAGCACTGTCTATACGGCCACGATCACGACAGGCGTCACCGATGCGGCCGGCAATGCGCTTGCGGCCGATAAGGTATGGACCTTCACGACCACGGCCAATCCTCCCGCCGGTCCGGCTGCGGTGGATCTCGGGACCTCCGGGGATTACGCGATCCTGGCCAAGACGGGAATAACGACCACCGGAGCGACCATGATCACCGGTGACATCGCTGTGAGCCCCATCGATGCGGCGGCCATGACTGGTTTCGGCTTGATAATGGATGTGTCGAATACCTTCGCCACTTCGGCCTTGGTTACGGGGAATGTCTATGCGGCGAATTACGTGGAGCCAACACCTACGAACCTGACCACGGCGGTGCTTGCGATGCAGGCTGCCTTTGATGACGCGGCCGGCAGACTCGATCCCAATTCTTCGGAGCTGGGCGCCGGAGAAATCGGCGGCATGAACCTCGAGCCCGGTCTCTACAAGTGGGGAACCGGAGTGTCGATTACGACCAACGTCACCCTCAATGGCGGCGCCGACGATGTCTGGATATTCCAGATCGCCAGCGGGCTCACGGAAGCCGCGACGGTTCAGGTCCTCCTGACCGGCGGAGCGCTTCCCAAGAACATATTCTGGCAGGTGGGCGGCGCCGTAGCCCTCGCCGCGACTTCCCACATGGAAGGCGTAATCATGTCGGCAGGCGCGATAACCCTGGCGGCGGGAGCCACCGTGAACGGCAGACTGCTTACGCAGACCGCGGTCACTATGGATGCCAATACCATCGTGGAACCAGCCCTGTAATTTGAGCTTCGGAATGCGGGGTGCGGTGTCTGTCACGATTATGGCGGACTTCGCACCCTATTTTTAGAATTTTTTATGCACTGATCAAGGAGGTGCTTTTTATGAGAAAAATGTGGCTTCTGCCTATTTTGCTAATGATTCTTGTCATCGCTGGATGCAAGAGTCCCATCAATAATGACGACGTCATTCCGCCCACCGTCGATACGACGACGCCGGCCACCTGGGCGACCGATGTCGCCAGGAACAGGAGCATCACCGCGACCTTCAGCGAAGCGATGGACTCGTCGACGATCACGGCGCTTTCCTTTACGTTGAGCCAGGGCGTGACGCTCGTTCCCGCTTCCGTCACCTATGTCGATCTCGTCGCCACGCTGGTACCGGAGATGGATCTTTCCACCAGTACCGTCTACACGGCCAAGATCACCACGGCAGTCACGGACGTAGCGGGGAATGCCCTCGAAGCGGAGTACGCGTGGAGCTTTACGACTGGCGTTAACCTGGCTTCCGGTCCGTCGCCCGTGAATCTCGGCACCGCGGGCAACTTCGTCATCCTGGCTAAAACCGGAATATCGACGACCGGAACGACGGCGATCACCGGCGACATTGGCGTGAGTCCCGCCGCCGCGACCTACATCACCGGATTTGACCTCATCATGGACGCTTCGAACGTATTCTCGACATCATCCTATGTCACCGGCAGCATCTACGCGGCCGATTATACGCCGCCGACGCCATCCAACATGACGACGGCCATCGGCGACATGGAAATCGCCTACACCGACGCCGCGGGACGCACCTTGCCCGACGCCACGGAACTCCACGCTGGCGATCTCAGCGGACAGACTATCGTTCCCGGCCTGTATGTATGGGGAACGGGAGTCCTAATAAACAACAGCGTCACGCTCAACGGCGGCGCCAACGATGTCTGGATCTTCCAGATAGCGCAGGACCTCACGGTGGGCAACGGAGCTATCGTCACCCTGAGCGGCGGCGCGCAGCCCAAGAATATTTTCTGGCAGGTTGCCGGACAGACCACGCTCGGCACAACCTCGGACTTCAAGGGAATCGTCCTGTGCAAAACCCTGGTGGAAGTCAACACCGGCGCCATGGTGAACGGCAGGCTGCTCGCGCAGACCGCGGTGACCCTGGATGCCGATGCGGTGACGGAACCGGCGATGTAATAAAACAATAGAAAAACAGTATGCCTAGGTACGAAAAGGGCACCGGAAAATCTCCGGTGCCCTTTCTTTATCTTCTTGCCGAATACTCTTCGGCGGGAGCGGCCGCCTACAGTTTGTAGAGAACCGCCAAGCCAAGCTGGCCATAGGGGTTTTCGAAAGCCTCGACAAAGGATGCGCGGGTGAATTCGATTTTGCTGATCCAGCTCAATCCAACCGAGAAAGGTCCCAGCAGGACATCGCCGGTGAGGCGCATATTGGCGCCGGTCTTGAAGTAGTTCCCCGCGTTGTCGCCCATCTCGATGCCGTAGTTAGGTCCGATTCCGATACCGGCGCGAAAGATGCCCAGCGTGAGGCCGACACCGCCGTCCAGCATTATATCGAGGCGATGCGGCATATTGGCGTCGGCGGGAGTGTAAGTTCCGATGGCGCTGGCCCAGAGAAGGTGGCCGACGATGCGCGCCTCTCCGCCGAAGGAGAAATCAGCCATGTTGAGGTTGGCGGTGTCGATAGCCTGAACATCGGCTGGCTGGATCAGGCTGGCATAATAGGCGTTGGCGCCGGCGTAGAAATCAAGGGCGAAGACGCCGACCGGCAGAAGAGCCAGCAACATCAATAAGGGAATGAAACGCTTCATAGAAACCTCCGTGGTTTGGATGATGGAGAAATTTCGGCAGGCAAAACCTGCATGTCTTTTACAGGCCTTGCCCGTTGAAGCAGGATCTGTCGGCGACATCGCCGAGTTCTATAACTTTTGGCGTAATGCAAGAATCCTTCATTTCGCGATTGCCGCCTCGCGAGAGCAGCACCATGCTGCTCATGGACGGAGACAGTCTCGCCGGATCTCCCGTCTGGCTCCCCCTGTTTCCGTACTGCATGGATGACGCTTCCTCTTGTTTATAATTATTCTTCATACCGCCCCCTTGCCCCGCTATTCACAGGACTGAATGAAGAATAATCCGGGGTGGGAAGAGAGTCTGTGCGACAGCGCACATAAGACAGGAAATCCGTGTATGCAGATATTATGAAGGCAGATGTTATGAAATCGTTGAGAAGGAAGAGTAGATTTCCAGGGCCATTTCCCGGGTGACGCGCACCTTCTCGACGCGCGCGTAATCCGGCCCATGTTCCAGCCAGAGGGAGAATTCGTCGAGGGAACTCTCTTCGCCTTCGGCCCAAACCTCCACCGATCCATCTTCGGCGTTGCGCACCCAGCCCGTGAGGCCGAGAGCTCGCGCCTCCCTGAGCGAGGAGTAGCGGAATCCTACGCCCTGGACTTCGCCCTCGACAATGACATGGATGGCTTTCATGATTTTCCTCCCGCAAGAGCCAGCCGACGGTTCGGAGCCCGCCGAGCCAGGATTTGTCAGGGGTTGTCAGGACCTCGTCGGCTGCGCCTCCGGCTCGGCCAGGACGCAGGCTTCCCTGTCGAAGGAAACGGCGATTTCCTCGCCCAAGTCGGGCAGCACAAGGCGAGGCTCGTTGAAGCTGTCTATCGACAGCCGATGGGCGCCGACGCGTACGACAAGCCGCACGATCGAACCCAGGAATTTCACGTTTTCCACGTTTCCCTTCAGGCGGTTGGAGGATTCGTCGCCGGGCCCGAGGGAGAGGGCTTCGGGCCTCAAGCGCAGCTGGAGCGCGGTTCCACCTGCCGCCTGGATGGGCGAGGCGGTCGTGATCCTCTGTCCTTCGACCTCGACGATTCCGGCCGAGGGATCGATGACGAGGGCGGGCAGCCGGTTGAGCGTGCCGATGAAGGCCGCCACGTAGGGCGTCGCTGGCTTGTTGTAGATTTCGAAAGGGCTTCCGATCTGCTCGATTTTTCCTTCCTTCATGACGGCGACGCGATCGGAGATGGAGAGGGCTTCCTCCTGGTCGTGCGTGACATAGACGGTGGTGATGCCCAGTTTTCGCTGAATATCGCGTATGTCGTCGCGGAGGCGCACGCGTATCTTGGCGTCGAGGGCGGAGAGAGGCTCGTCGAGGAGGAGAGCGGCAGGTTCCCTTGCCAGAGCCCTGGCGAGGGCGACGCGCTGCTGCTGGCCGCCCGAGAGCTGATGCGGGTAGCGGCTCGCGTATTCGCCCATCTTGATGAGATCGAGCATTTCGTCCACGCGTTTTTCCATCTTTTCCCGCGGAAGGCCGGCGATTTTCAGCGCGAAGCCTATATTGTGGCGCACGTTCATGTTGGGAAAGAGGGCGTAGCTCTGAAAAACCATGCCGAGGTTCCGCCTGTTCGGGGGCGTGCGTTCCACGTTCACGCCGTCGAGGATGATAGACCCTTCGGTCAGGGTTTCGAAGCCCGCGATCATCCGGAGCGTCGTCGTCTTGCCGCAGCCCGAACTCCCGAGGAATGAGACGAATTCGCCTTTTTCCACGTTCAACGAAAGGTTTCGAACAACCGTATTCTTCCCGAAAACCTTGACGACGTCATGCAGTTCAAGAAAGGCCATTCGTCGAGCTCCTTTTGTCCGCGGGCTTCGTGTCTTCAGCCATCGTCGCCCAGCCGGGCGCTGGCATCGCGCTGGGCCGGATCTTGCCGCGGCTCAAAGCCTGTATTATGCCGATCGATCCCCAGGTGAGGGCAAAACTGAGTATGGCGAGGGCGGCCGGCTCGTAGGCCAGATCCCTGCCGACGAGAGCCATGTAGGGTCCGAAGGCGGGCCACGCGAGGAGGACGGCGAGCGTGAGTTCGCCAATGACGGTCGCGAAGGTGAGAAAGATGGCGGCGAGGATGGAGGTGCGGAGATTGGGCAGCACCACCCGGAAGAGAAGGCTGAACCAGCCGGCGCCGAGGCTCATGCCCGCTTCGGTGAGGGCCTTGAGGTCCATGGCTCTCAAACCCGCGTCAATCGAACGGTAGATGTAGGGAAAGGCGATGATTACATAACCGGCGACGAGGAGGGCGGGAGTGGTGACAAGGGCCAGGGGCGGCCGGGAGTAGCTCCTGATGAGCCCGAAGGCGAGGATGATGGGCGGGATGACGAAGGGCATGAGGGCGAAGACTTCGATGAGGGGCTTGGCCTTCGGCACTTTGAGATGAATCCAGATCGTCGTGGGTATGATGAGGACGAGGCCGGCGACAACGGTGAAAATGGACATCTTGAACGAAAAGACGAAGGTCTTCAGGAACTGGGGATCGGCGAAGACATGCTCGTAGGCGACAAAACTCAAGACGCCTTTTTTGCCTCTGAGGGAGAACAGAAAGGTGGCTAAAAGCGGCAGAAGAAAGTAGAGCAGGCCAGCCGCGAGCACGAGCCAGGACATCGCCTTTCTTTTACGGTTCTTCATTTCATCCACCTCGAGGCTATTTTCTGCACCCAGGAATAGACGCTGATGCTCAGTCCCATGATTATCACCATGCCGAAGGCGAGGGCATAGCCCAGATTGGGATCGTGGAGGACATCGCCGCGGATCTGGGCGCCGATGAGGATGGGCACCAGGTTGATCAAGCCTCCCGTGAGCGAGTAGGCGGTGGCGTAGGCGCCGAAGGCGTTGCCGAAGAGAAGGATGAAGGCCGCCAGAAGGGAGGGCGCGAGGACGGGAATGCCGACGTGAAGCCAGTACTGGAATGTCGTGGCGCCGAGGTTTTCGGAGGCTTCGCGCCACTCCTTCTTCATGCCGTCGATGGCTGGGCTGATGATGAGGATCATCAGCGGAATCTGAAAGTATATGTAGGTGAAAGCCAGCCCCCAAAAGCTGTAGAGGCTGAAGCCTTTGTCGTAGAGGTCGATGCCGAGGAATGTCTTGAGCAGGGTGGTGAGGAGGCCGACGCGGCCCAGCGTGGCGATGAAGGCGAAGGCCAGCGGCACGCCGGCGAAGTTCGAAGCCACGCCGGAAAAGGTGCTGACGAAGGAGCGGATGGGCTTGGGCAGGCCGCCCAGGATGATGGCGTATGCCACGAGGAAGCCGAATAGGCTCCCGATGAGGGCCGTCACGGCGCTAAGGCGTATCGTGACGAGATAGGACTTGACGATGTTGGGGCGCAGGAGATTGGCGAAATTGGCGAGGGTGAAGGCCCCTTCCCTGTCCTGGAAGCTTCCGACGAGGATATTGCCAGCCGGCAGTATCATGAAGGCGAGCACGAAAAGGAAAAATGGCGCGAGTCCCAGCCATGCCAGGTTTTTGCGCGAGAAAAGGGGGCGCGCGGAGCGCGCCCCCTTTCGCCCTGATGCTGATATGGGCATAGGACCCTACTTCTTCATCACTTCGACGCTGACGACTTTATCCCAATTGGCGGCGATGGCGGTTTTGGCCGTATCCTGATCCGCCAGCGAGGGGAATACGATCTTCGCGTAGGCTTCGGCCGGGGGAAGCTTCGCGGCGAGGTCGGCGGGGATCACTTTCCGCTTGGCCATGTCGTTGAAGCGCACCGGGTGTCCGTAGCCTTTGAGCCATATGAGCTGGCCTTCGTCTGAATAGAGGAATTCCATCCAGAGCTTCGCGGCGTTGGGATGGGGCGCGTAGGCGCTAATAGCCTGGATGTAGACGCCCGCGATGACGCCCTTGGCGGGGATGACGACGGCGATGTTCGGATTGCCGGCGCTCTTGTCGCGGTTGGAGAGGGCGTTGTAGTCCCAGCGGATGGTGATGGGGGTTTCGCCCGAGGCTACCGTTCCGGGAACGGCGATGATGGGCACGAAGTTCCCCGCCCGGTTAAGCTTGTCGAAGAACTGGAGGCCGGGGGTTACGTCGGCCGGACTCTTGGCGCCCATGGCGAGGGAGGCGGCCACGACGGTCATGACTGCCTGATTGGCGGTGCGGGGATCTCCCGCGAGCGCCACTTTGCCCTTGTACTCGGGTTTCAGTAAGTCGGACCAATCCTTCGGAACGTTCTTCACGATGTCGCTGTTTACTTCGAAGGCGAGGGCTCCGTAATAGTCGCCATACCAGTAGCCGTCCTTGTCCTTGACATCGGCGGGTATGGAATCCCAGGTGGCGACTTTATAGGGAACGATGAGCTTGTCGGCCTTGGCTTGGGGACCGAAGGAGAGGCCCACGTCGATGACGTCGGGCGCCTGGGGTCCGGTGTTACCCTTGTTGGCCTTGATGGACTCGATCTCCTCGCCGGACGAGCCGTCGGGGTTGAGTTCGTTGATCCTGATATTGTATTTCTTGGAGAAGGTTTCGATCATCTCCCCATAGTTGACCCAGTCGTGGGGAAGGGCGATGACCGTGAGCTGCCCTTCCTTCTGGGCCGCCGCTATGAGTTCCTTGGATTGGGCGAAAGCGCCCGTGCAGAGCGCGAAAAGCATGAAAATACTCAGAATGATCGTTCCGAACCGCTTCATATCTCCTCCTGCGCCATTCTTACAATGTCCGCGTGCTATGCGCGGAACCGTTGATAAGTATGCTCCCGGGAGGAGGAGAACGCAAGTTAATTAATTGTTAATTCAGGACTTTTGGCGAGGTCGGTATTTTAGAAACCCTGCCACGTGCCGCGGCGCCGCAATTCAGCTTCCACGGCCATATAGAGCCTCGTCTTTTCGGTGGCGGGGAAAATATCGATAGCCTCGCCCGGCCTGAAGTCGGCGGAGAGGCGCATAACTTCGAACCCTGGGGGGAGGATTTCCAGACAGTCAGCCAGAAGGCCAGGAAGCCGCGAAGGATGGAGGGGAGCGAACTCGCCGGCCAGGTAGGCCTGAGCGAGGGGCGATCCGATGGCGAGTCTGAGGTCGTGGAATTTGATGCCTTCGCCGCCGCGGGCGGCCACGAATTCGATGGTGTCGAGCATCTGCCGCCGCCCCTCGCCCGGCAGGCCGAGCATGACATGGACGGCACGGCGAAGGCCGGCCGCGCCGGCGATGGCCATGGCTTCGGCGTAGTCGCGCGCGCGGTGCCCCCGGTGGATGCGGCGCAGCGTCTCGTCGTTCGAGCTCTGCAGGCCGAATTCCAGCCAGACCTCGAGCCCCGTCGACGCGTATGAGGCCAGAAGCGCAGCCTTTTCCTCATCGAAACAGTCGGGGCGCGTCGATACCACGATGCCGCGGAGCGAACCGGGCGCTATGCCCTCCAGGATCGCGATGGACCGATCGTAGACCAGCCTCAACTCGTCCGGAGGGAGGTTCGTGCAGGAATACGCCTGAAAATAAAGGAAGAAAAGCCGGGCTTCGTAGCGGCTCCTCGTGAATCCTACCGCCCGTCCGATCTGTTCCGAGAGGTCGGTGACTACGCGAAGGCCTTGGTGCTGATAGGTGGCAAGCCCCGCTTCAGGCGAACAGAAGGTACAGCCGCCCCTTCCCCTCCCCGCCTCGCGATGCGGACAGGTGAATCCCGCGTCTATGCCGAGCCGCCATACTTTTTCCCCATGACGTTCGACGAGGCGATCGGCGTGACGGTTGAAGCTGGAATCCATGGACGCTCCGAATGGTAAACTCCGCGAATCGCTTGCCATTACCCCGCCTGACATTATATCGTCGAACCATGGCGCCGAAACGGAAACACTCGCGATTACATCTTCTCAGATTCGCTATCGCGATGACAAGCCTGCTCGCCGCATCCTGCTCCCTCTTCGAGAAAAAGCCGGCCGTCCTGTGGACCGATACGCCGGAGATGCTCATCGCCGCGGAAATGTTCAACGCGTCCCAAAACCGCCACCTCATTGAAGTGCATTACGTGGATGAGCTGACCGAAGCCCTCCGTCTCGCCTCCGCCGAAAACCGCGCCGAACCGTCCATCGTCATCGGCAGGAGTCTGCGGACCAGGACCCTCGACAATTATTTCCTTTCCCTGGAGTATCTTTTCGGCGAGCTCGTCCTCTCGAAAAGTTCATTCTACCCGACCCTCCTCGAGGGCGGCGTCGAAAACAACCGCCAGATCCTCGTTCCGGTAAGCTTCAACCTTCTTCTCATCCTAAGCGGGCGAGAATCGAGACGGCAAAGCAGCCTGGACGATCTGGCTGTACCACAGGCCGATGGATCCATCATCACCATAGACGAAATCCAGCGATACGCCGCCATTTTCAACGGCACATCCACTGATGCCGCCAAGCGCATGGGTTTTTCGCCGCGCTGGCCGGACAAGGATTTCATGTTCCAATGGATACAGCTGAACGGGGCCGCTTTCGGCGAAAACAAGCCTAAGCGAGAGCGCAAAAGTTCAGGCGGGGAATCTTTCCCCATCTCCTGGGATCCCGACGGCATCCAGAACGGCGTCATCCTGCTTCGCGATTATATCCGCGCGGTGAACGGTTCGGTCGCCGAAGAAGACGCCTTCGCCTTCAAATACCTCTTCGCTCCCGGCTATAAAAATGTCGAATCGGGGAAGATCCTCTTTACCGCGATGAATTCCGCCGATTATTTCACCCTGGCGCCCGCCGTCCGAGCCAGATACGATTACAGGTATTTTTCGGAAAAGGAAAGGCTCGCCGTTTCTGAAGACATCAAATACGCCGGCATTCCCCGGCGCGCGCCCAACAAGGAATCGGCCGAGCAATTCCTGCGCTGGTTTTTAAACGCCGAACATCAGAAGGATATCCTCGAAAAATCGCGGGCGCTGCGGCTGTCGGAGAGCGCCTTCGGCATAGCCGGCGGCTTTTCATCTCTCCAATCCGTCACGGAGAAGTTTTTCCCGTCCTATTACACCGATCTCCTGGGCCGCACACCCCCCGAAAACATGATCCTCCCGCCCGAGCCGCTTCCGGCCTTCTGGGACAAGCTGAAAACCGAATTCATCCTGCCTTGGCTGGACCAGACGGCCGGCAAAGAGCGGGAATCCTCCGTCGACGCCGAGTTCGCCTCCAGCCTGGAAGCCTACCTCGACAAAAATCCCGATCTGCGATCGGACGAATCGCGCTAGTCGAGTCTCAGCCGGCCTTCATCCCGAATTCGCGCAGCACCTCCCCGAATTCGGCCATCGTCGAGCAGTGGACGGCCCTTTCGCGCAGGGCCGCCCCCCTGGGCCTCCCCTTGGAGTAGGCGCAGAAATGCTTCCTGAATTCGACGCAGGCGGTTTTTTCGCCCAGAAACCGGACCGAGCGCTCCAGGTGCTTCATGGCGATCGCGGCCACCTCGGCATCGGTAAAGGAGGGACTCTCCCTGCCTTCCCAAAGGGCGGCGGCTTCGGCGAACACGAAGGGATTGCCCATGGCGCCCCGTGCAACCATCACCCCTGAACAGCCAGTTTCCGCGAGCATGCGGAAGGCGGCTGCCGCGCCGAACACGTCGCCTGAGCCGAAAACGGGAACGCCGGCAGGCGCGAGGGCGGCGACGAGAGAAGCTATGGAAGCCCAGTCCGCCTTTCCGGAATAGCCCTGAGCCCGCGTCCTCGCGTGCAAGGTGACGGCTGCCGCCCCCGCCTCGACGGCGGCGCCGGCGGTTTCCAGAAAGTTGACCGATGAATCGTCCCAGCCTTTTCGTATCTTGACCGTAATGGGGATGTCGGTGGCGTCGCGCATGGCGCGGACGATGTTCCCGATGAGCCTGGGATCCTTGAGCAGCGAGGAGCCCGCTCCCGTGCGCACGATCTTGGGCACGGGGCAGCCGCAGTTGAGGTCGATGACGAGGGGTTTATATGGCGCGAGCATAGCCGCCGCGCGCGCGAGCACCTCAGGCTTGGTCCCGAAAAGCTGTACCGCGTACCGGTCTTCGGCTTCAGCCCGTTCTAATAAAAGCTTAGTCTTGGGGTGGTCCCTCGTCAGGGCTTCGGAGCTGACCATCTCGGTATAGCAGAGCGCGGCGCCCAGCTCATAGCAGACCGAGCGGAAAGCGGCGTCGGAATAGCCGGCCACGGGCGCGAGGAAGAAGGGATTCCTTAAAAGAACACCCGCGAGAGCGGGTGTTCGTGCTGAGGCGTTCATAGGTTCAAGGGGCGGGGAGATCGGCATGGCGCCAGTCTACCCCGCCCTATCATCAGGGTTCAAGCCTGAAGAATCTGCAGGCGTTCTGGTAGGTGGTTTCGGCGGCCTCTTCCGGCGCCATCTGGAGGATCTCGGAGAGGAACCATACCGTCGAAGGCAGGAACTCTGGCTTGTTGCGTTTACCGCGATATTCGGCGGGGACCATGAAGGGCGCCTCGCTCTCGACGAGAATTCTGTCGAAAGGCAGCATGGAGGCTGTCTCGTGCAGATTCCTCGCGTTCCTGTAGGTCAGGTTTCCCGCGAACGAGAAGTAGACATTGAGTCCCGCGGAGAGCACGCGATCGGCATACTCGGCATCCTCGGAATAGCAGTGGAGGACGGCGCCAGCCGGCGGCATTCTGTCGCGGAGCACCTCGAGCACGTCTTTCCCCGCCTCGCGGTTGTGGATAATCACGGGGAGATCGAGACGGGCCGCCATTTCGAGCTGATCGATGAAAAGTTCTATCTGGGTGCGCCTGTCGCCGTATTTGTGGAAATAATCGAGACCGATTTCCCCTATCGCTATGACGCGAGGCAGCTTGACCGCGTCCTCGATGGTGGACTGCCAGTCTTTGCCGGGGCTCTGCACCTCGGAAGGGGAAACGCCCACCGCGTGGTAGACGTGCTCGGCGGGCTTGAGGTTTTCATAAACCTGTTTGAAGTCAACGAGACTGTTGCAGATGCTTATGATTCTGCCTACGCCGGACTGTTTCGCCTGCTGGCAAACTAAAAGTTGTTCAATCGGGTCATCATAAATCAGCCCGATGTGGGCATGAGTGTCAAAATACCGCATCTGTCTTCCGTTAAAAAAATGGTGGGCTTGCCCGTACGGGCAAACTTAAATGTAACATGCGAAACATTTGGAGTCAATGTTTATTTGAAAAGCGTCAAAACCACGTAAATTATTCCGCTCTTTTGACCTATCCAAAGAAAATTCGCTTCCTCATCGTCCTGGCCAAAGGACTCCCCCTTCACGGTCGATCCAGGTCCAGGCTCCCGATGCCAGTTTCACCTGGGCGAATCCCTGTGGCTTGAAGGAATTGACGTCCAGGTAGAGAACTGGGATGACGGACTGCCCTGTTCGATCGATATAGCCCCAGCGATCCCCTACCCGGACCGCCGCCAAGCCTTGGGAGAAGGGAAGAGCCTGACGATATGGTCCGCCGATGACGACTTCGCCGCTGTCGTCGATATACTTCCAGCCTGTTTCATCCTTCACCGCCGCCAGGCCTTCCGAGAAGGAACGGGCGTCGTCCCAGGGGCCGGCCTGGACATAGACCTCTCCGTCCCAGGCGAGATAGACCAGATTCACGCCGTCTTCCAGGCAAGCCATGAGGCCATCGCTGAAAATGTAGGGGTAGAACACTTCGTGAATATCGTTATTCACATCAAAAGCCGTTCTGCCCGAAGGACAGATAAAACTTTCCCAGGGAATTAAGTCATCGATGTAGGCATAGGCCAAGCCGTCTGAAAAATCCCCTACCCCATCGTATTCAGGGCGAACACGCCATGCTCCCAAAAGATCAATGAAACCGTAGCGCCCGTTACGGGATTTAGCCGGGGCGTAACCTTCGGAAAAACTTCCCAGGTCCAGGAGGCTTGGAGGCATAAGGACCTTTCCATCAACGCTGATTAAGCCGTAGAGGGTTTGGCCGTCCCTGGTTTCCTTCACCCGAACGACGCCTCGCCCCAAATCCTGCCCCGGCGGGATTTCGTAAGCCCCGAGGGCTACGCTGAATTTGCCTTGCGAATCCACGATGCCAGTCTTGCCCTTCGCTCCTTCGACAAGGGCGTACTCGTGGAAAAAAGGAGAGGCTATATCCCATTCAGGGGAGGAAACCATCTCTCCTCTCAGGTCCCTGAATCCGATCCCGCCTTCCGAGGCCAGAGGTATGGGCGACTGGAGGATGGTGTCGAGATAGACGATTCCCTTGAGTCCGAAGCCCTCTTCCTCGCCCCAGCTGTTCACGAGGCCCATGTCGCCCGCCGCTGTCATGACGGGGAAGTAGGCCCGGCGCAAAGCGGCGCCGGACATATTGGATTCCTCGGTCAGAATTCCTTCTTTCCAGACCCCTTCCACAGCCCCGCCCGTGGGAGAATAGCGGGTTCCGAAGCCGTTGGGTTTGCTCCTCTCCCAGTAGCCGACATAGACCACCCCGTCGGCATAGCGATAAGCGCCCCATCCATAGGAACAGCTGCCATGGATGGCTCCCGCCATGATCGAGGTCTGGTAGAGCCCGAGGAATCGAGGCCGAAGGGACATGCTTCCGCCCGACCCGAAGCCTATCCGCCCCGAAGACCAGGGTTCATAGGGCATTTCGTGGATCTTGCGCTTATTTATAGAGAATATCAGCGTAGAACCTCTTCGATGGACAGAGAGCTTATTCTTGGCTTCGTAGCAAAAAATATTGTCGCTCATAGTCCAGGGGACAAGTTCCTTCTTTTGTCCCCCGACGGTTCGGGAAATCGAATAGAATCCATTGGCGGTGAGACCGAACCAGAGGTAGTCGCGTCCGTTTACATCGCAGGCAAGACCGTAAGCATAGCCCTCGTCCCCCGAGATCCACTCGATTTCGGTCTCCACGAAAAAATCCCTGGACAAGTCCATGATGAAATCCTGGGCAAGAATATCTATCACGTTCCTGGAGCTGTGCTTAAGGAGATACCCCGAGCCGGCTGATCCCCCCAGGTCGGTAAACTGACCGGTTAAATTCCTCAACGAGATAAGCCAACTCTGATTCTTTTCGTTAAAGGTGGATTCGAACACCGTATCCCTGAGCGAAGGGAGCTTCGTTTCCTCACCCGTCGGAGTTCTCTCTTCCTGCAGCACGACAGAATCCACGGTTACTGTCTGAGTCCCCGAGAATGAGAGGCCAATGCTTCCCCCGGCGAAGCTTTCGTAGGGCAGGCTTTTAATTTCAATTTTATTGATGGAAAAGACGAGCTGGCGTCCCACCCGAGCTACCTTGAGGAGGTTGTAGATGCCTCGGCTATTGATCACCGAGCTGGCTGTCCAGGGTACAAGAAAATTCGCCTCGCCGTTCTCCGTTTTGATGACGGCGTACTTGCCGTTCTGGTTTGCGAGAAATTCGTAGTAGTGGTCCTTATCCTTGAAGTCCCAGATCAGCCCCGCATAGTTCGTGGCGGTGGACGAATCCGATTTTATCTTCGTTTCGAGGAGGTAATCCGCATCCCTGCGAATGGGAAAGCCATGGACTAACCATCGTCCCCCCGTCTTGCCTGTCAGGGAGTACGCCCCGTTCGCGATCTCGAATTTGTAGTCCTCGGTTTCTCCGACGGTCCACTTGTCGCCGTTGTCCGTGAACTCTTCCCGCCAGGAAAGAGAAGGCGAAGCGACAAGAGGCATGGCGAGAATGAGAAGCCCGACGACCGCGAGAACGGGAAAACTTTTTGGCATCGTTTTCATGCGCCAATAATAAGCCAGCCTGGCTTGATTTTCCACAGTGATTTACGAGCTTACATACGGAATTCTTCGCCTAAATAGAGATTACGCGCGTCGGCGTCGTGAAGGATGGATTCCTTGTCTCCCGAAACGATGATGCGGCCGAGGTGGATGATATAGGACCGATTGGTGATGTCCAGCGCGTCGCGCACGTTGTGGTCGGTCAGGAGCACGCCGATGCCGGCCGCCGAAAGCTTCTGCACGATTATCTTGATTTCGTGGATGGCGATGGGATCTATGCCCGTAAAGGGTTCGTCCAGGAGGAGGAACTTGGGGTCGATGGCAAGGGCGCGGGCTATCTCCGTCCGCCGGCGCTCGCCGCCGGAAAGGGTGTAGCCAGGCTGCCTGGCTAATTTCTCGATTCCGAACTCTTCCATGAGCATGGCCGCGCGGATACGGCGGGCGGGGCCATCCAGTCCCGATCGCGCCTCCAGGACGGCGAGGATGTTTTCTTCCACCGTAAGCTTGCGAAAAATCGATGCTTCCTGGGGCAGATAGGAAATGCCCAGCCTCGCCCTCCTGTACATGGACAGGTCGTTCAGCGAGGCTCCGTCGAGTTCGATTTTTCCGGAGCTAGGATGGAGAAAGCCGGCGAGCATATAGAAGACGGTGGTTTTCCCGGCTCCGTTGGGGCCCAGCAGACCTACGATTTCCCCAGTCCGCATGGAAAATCCCACGTCGGCCACAGCCACCTTGCGCCCGTAGAGCTTGCGAAGTCCCTTCACTTCGAGGACGGAATCGTTCAAGGCTGGGTCGCTTCCTTTTTCTTGGTGGTGATGGTGCCGCTTACCTGTCCATCCAGCTGCATGCTTTCCATATCGGTCTTGCCCGACATCGCGTCGGCTTCTATGGTCCCGTCGGAAGAAACGGTCACCGGGGTTCCGGAAAGCTGGAGGCTCTCGTCATCGCGGTTATAGTGGGCAAACTCAGCCCTTACGGCGAAGTCTTCCTTCAGGATATGGACGCCGATGCGCGCGTCCACGAGGGACTGTTTCTGGTCGAAACGCACCCACTCGGCCTTGAGGAGAACATCGTTCTTGGAGTCTTCCAGCACCACCTGCGTCTGGGCGAGGCCTATTTCTGTATCCCGCGCGTAGGTAAGGGTGGCCGCCTTGAGGAGGAAGCCCTTGGATTCGTCGAAAACGACTACCGTTCCCGTACAGAGGACATCGTTATAGTCTTCGCCGAAGAGTTCTATTCTCTCGGCCTTGATTTCCATTGTACCGGTGTTGACGACGGCTCCGCCGATGAGGATCGTCTTTTCCTTGCCTTTGGCGATGATGCTTTCCATGCGGCGCGCGGTGAAGGTGATGGTGGTGTCGGAGCTCCCTGCCTCGCCGGCTGCTTTCGATGTATCGCCGGCTACCGCCGGCGCGCCAGCTACCGCTGGCGCCGTTTCTTGCGCGAATGCCGGAAAACCGGCGAGAAGCATGAGAAACAGGCCCGCCAGAACAATAATTTTGCCCATCGCGGCGCTGTGGCGTTCCCGACCTATATCCGTGTCATGAAGCCTCATCGTTCTTCTCCTTACTGTGAACCGGCGGCGGAATCCACGCGAAAGACGCCCTGCGCCCCATCGCGAAAGGAAAAAGCCTTTTCCTGTATATCGGCGAAAAAGCCCATTCCCTGGATGAAGAGCTTCTCTCCGACCTTCACGACGACCGGATTGTCGGGCAGCCCTTCAACTGTCCTCGTGGCCGAAAAGTAGTTGAGTCCGCTTGTCTCGAAATAAGTATCTTCTTCGGGAGAGTATATCTGGACGAAGCCGGAGAATTCGGCGTTGCCCGTATCTTCGTAGTAGACGGCCTTGTCGGCCTCGCCGGTGGCTTCAGCGCTTCCGCCTTCCGGGCCCCTGTCCTCGAAAACAATGTTGTAGATGACAAAAAGGCCTCTATCCTGAAAATACTCGGCGCGTTCGGCCTTCGCCGAAAAAGTCACAACCCCGTTCTCCACCTCCTCGCGGCTGAAGCCCAGGAAAGTGGCATCGGGTTCGTCTTCTTTCATCGAGAGCGCTGCCTCGGCTTCGGACATCGAGCAGGAGGCGGCCAGCGTCAGCATGGCGAAAGCCAGGATCAGGGCGCTTATGCCCGCCGGCGCCGGGTGTCTTGCCGAAAGGGCATCGGCGGCCGATGAGGTTTTTTCACGCTGATTTTCGCTTCGCATCGCGTGTTGAGTATGGTTTGGGGCCGCCGCCCTGTCAATACAAAGCCCGCCTGGCGCGCTGGTCGGCGGGCTTTAGCGAGCGTCAACACGCTACTTGCGTGGTTGACGAGCGCCAAAAGCGCTTAAGAGCGCGTTTGGCGAACTTTCGCCATCGCGGCGCACTCGGTGATGAAAGCCCTGAAGATCGGATGGGCTTTCGTGGGTCTCGACTTGAACTCGGGATGAAACTGGACGCCCAGGCCCCACGGGTGGTTCGGCCACTCGCATGCTTCCACGAGGCTATCGTCCGGCGTGGTCGCGGCTATGACGAGCCCAGCCTTTTCCAAATCCTTTCTGAAGGCGTTAGCCACCTCGTATCGGTGCCGGTGCCGCTCGACGATATGCTCGGCGCCATAAGCCCTGCGTATGGCCGTATCGGCCTTCGTCAGCGACTCGCTCGCTCCCAGGCGCATCGTGCCGCCGTAGGCTTTAACGTCAATCTGTTCCTCGAGCAGCGCTACGACAGGATATTTCGACGATTTGCTGAACTCGGTGGAGTGGGCGTCGGTCCATCCCAGCACGTCGCGGGCATACTCTATCACCATGATCTGCATGCCGAGGCAAATGCCGAAATAAGGAAGCTTGTGCTCTCGGGCATAGCGCGCGGCGACGATCATGCCTTCGATGCCGCGTTCGCCGAAGCCCCCGGGCACCAGAATGCCGTCGATCGTGGCGAATATGTCGTCCAGCTTCGCGTCGGGCCCCTCAAGGCTTCCCGAATCGATCTTGACGATCTCGACGCCGGCGTTGTTCGCGATGCCGCCGTGGCCAAGGGCTTCCCAAACCGACTTGTAGGCGTCGTGAAGCTCCATGTACTTCCCCACCACGCCGATGCGCACGCGGACAGCTGGATTCTTCACCTTCTCCACGACCTGTTTCCAGGCCGAAAGTTCGGCGTGCCTGCTTTCCACATTCATCTTTTTCAGGATGAAGGCATCGATGCCCGACTGATAGTAGACCAGGGGCAGTTCGTAGATCGTCGAGACATCGTAACCGGAGATCACGCCCTCGAATTCGACGTTGGTGAACGACGAGATCTTGCGGCGTATGCCCTCGTCCAGCGGCTCTTTGGAGCGCAGGACGACCACGTCCGGCTGGATTCCCATTTCCTGCAGTTCCTTGACGGCGTGCTGGGTGGGTTTTGTTTTTATCTCCCCTCCCGAGACGGAGGGAACGAGGGTGACGTGGACCGAGATGGCGTTCTGCTTGCCGAATTCGTGGATGAGCTGGCGGGCAGCCTCCAGGAAAGGCACCGATTCCATGTCGCCTACCGTTCCGCCTATCTCGACGATGGTCATGTCGACGTCGGGGCTTTCGGCCACGGCGAGGATGCGGCGCTTTATCTCGTCGGTTATGTGGGGAATGACCTGGACCGTGCGGCCAAGAAAATCGCCCGCGCGTTCCTTTTCGATGACGGTCTTGTAGACTTGGCCCGTCGTGATGGAGTTGATACGTGAAAGGGGAGCCGAGGTGAACCTTCCGTAGTTGCCCAGGTCCAGGTCGGTTTCGGCGCCGTCGTCGGTGACGTACACCTCGCCGTGCTGGTAGGGACTCATCGTCCCGGCATCCACGTTCAGGTAGGGGTCTATCTTTACCATACGGACGGTAAAGCCGCGAGATTCCATGAGAGCGCCGATCGACGAGGCCGCAATGCCTTTGCCCAATGAAGAGCAGACCCCGCCAGTGACAAATACTAGCTTCTTCATGGGATTTCAGTATCGGGAAAAGGACCTCACTTTGTCAATCCTCCCCGCCGGAATGGAATAAAATCGGGCAAATGATTACAATGGACACTATGAATGATCCACAGTCGCTTCTGGTCAGGGGACTCGCCATCCTCGGCCTCGACGGCAACGACAAGAAAACGGAGTCGCTTGTACGCTATATCGGCGAGATAGAAACCTGGAATCCCGCCTACGGACTCGTGAACGCTTCGGGAGACGAGCTCGTCATCAAGCATATCCTGGACAGTCTCGCGCCCTGGCGCCTCCTTGAGGGCCTGCTCGAAGAGTGCGACAACTCGCCCGAGAACAAGTCCCAAGGCCACGCGGCGACGTTGAGCGATATTGGAACCGGGGCTGGCCTTCCCGGAATTCCCTTGAGCATCATCATGCCGGACAGGAAGGTCCGTCTCGTCGAGCGCATGGGAAAGCGCATATCCTTTCTCGAAAGCCAGAAGGCCATTCTCTCGCTGGGAAACGTGGAAATCGTGGAGAGCGAGATCGAAAAAGCGCCAGGCCCCCAGGATATCGTGATATTCAGGGCTTTCAGGCCGTTTACCGAGCTGAAACTCTTCAAAGCTATATGGAAAAACCTGGCTCCGGGCGGCGCTCTCTTCGCCTATAAAGGTAAGCAGTTCAACGCGAAAATGGAGATGGCCGCCCTCGCGACCGATCCCCTTCTCGCGGGACCATTCTCGAGAGCCGAGGTCAGGCCGATCTGGGTTCCTTTCCTCGACGAGGAACGCTGCGTCGTCATCGTCAGGAAATAGCGCTTTTCCCCTAACCGATCGAAAAACCCGTCATCGCGATGCTGGCGTTCTGGATGGATTCGTGGAATATCGAAGCCTTCTCTCCCTCGCCCATGCCGCCGAGCAGGGGCAGGAGCGGCAGATAATGTTCGGGCGTAGGCACGGCGTCGCGCGATTCTTCCACGGGAAGCGCGAAGGAAGAAAGCCGGGCTCTATCGTTTGCGGCGACGGCGGCCTTCACCGTATCGTTGAATTTCAAAGCCCAGGGATACGGCTTCGCGTCTATCGCGGCTTCGAAACGGTACAGGTTATGGACGACATTCCCGCTTCCCATGACGAGAAAACCTTCCTCCCGCAGGGCTGCCAGCGCCGCGCCTATCTCGAACCAGTGTCCGACCCTCATTTTATAGTCCAGACTCATTTCGATCACGGGAATATCGGCCTTGGGATACATGTGAAAAAGCACAGCCCAGGCGGCATGGTCGATGCCGCGGGTCGGATCTTCCGCGCAGGGAAATCCCGCCCGGTCGAGCAGCTCAGCAGTCCTCGCGGCGAGTTCGGGACTCCCATGAGGTTCGTATTGAATTTTGTATAATTCATCGGGAAAGCCGAAAAAATCGTAGATCTGCCTGGGCGAGGGGGAGGAAGTGACCCGCAGCCCAGGCGTCACCCAGTGGGCTGACACGACTAGGATGCCGCGGGGGGCGGGCATGGCCGCCGCAAGGGCGCCCAGGGATTCGGTATAGGAATTATGGGCGACCGCGTTCATCGGCGAGCCGTGGCCAACGAACAGTGAGGGCATTTTTTTCATGGACTTCTCCTCGCGCGCGGATAGACGTGGAGTCTCATGGCCGCGCGCCCATCTTTTCGCGCGCGTAGTCGGCCAGAGCGTCCTCCACGCCGTCGACGGCAATCATCGCGTCGTGCAGGATTCTTTTGGATGTGAGGGCGCGTATCGGCGCGGGCATCGAACAGCCTGTCATCGCGGACAATCCCTGCGCGAGAGCCAGATCGCCGTCGGGGCTTGATCGCCCATCGTCGTCATCCACCGTCTCCTCCCCGCCGTTGTCCGTGGTGGCGCCCTTCAAGGCATCGAGGCATGCCCGGGGAAACTTGAAGGGACTTGCCGTCGACGCGACCACGATGGGCGCCATAGGGCGAAGCGGTGAAGAATCTCGAATCGCCACTTCCAGGGCAGTTGCCGTATGCGGATCGACGAGGATCGAGCAGGATTCCCAAACGTTCGCGATGGCCGATTTCGCCGAAGCGTCGCTGCACCAACCTGATGAGAAGTCCGCGATATACGCCTTTTCGTCGGGGTTTATCTCGAACCAGCCTTTCGCCGCAAGTTCCCCCATGAGCGACGTTACGCGTTTTTGGTTTCTCCCCGACGCCATGAATAGAAGCCGCTCCAGGTTGCTGGATACCAGAATATCCATGGAAGGGCTCTCGGTTTTCACGAGATTGCGGCGTCTGTCGTAGACGCCCGTCGCGAAGAAATCGGCGAGGACCTTATTCGCGTTCGAGGCGCATATGAGCCTGCCTATCGGCAGTCCCATTTCCTTCGCGTATTTGGCCGCGAGGATATCGCCGAAATTCCCCGTGGGGACGGCCACGTGCATGAATCTGTCCTCGCCCAGCGCCCCGCGCGCGGCGAGAGCCCTCCAGGCGGCCACATAATAGACGATCTGCGGCAGAAGTCTGCCGATGTTGATCGAGTTGGCCGACGAAAGGCCGCGGCCGGCCAATGGCCCCTCGCCGCGCGCCGCGCGCGCGAAAATCCGCTTCACCGCGCCCTGGGCATCGTCGAAATTGCCCTTTATGCCGGCGACGAAACGTCGCCGCAAGCTGGCCGTCGTCATCTGCAGTCGCTGGATCTCGCTCGTTCCCTCTCCGGGATAAATGACGGCCGTATGGATTCCCTCCACCGCGGCGAGGCCTTCGAGGGCGGCCGAACCCGTGTCTCCCGAGGTGGCCACGAGAACGAGGATAGGCTCCTTTTTTCCCATCCTGTCCAGGCTTTCGCGCAGGAAGCCGCCCAGGACGCTCAAAGCCATATCCTTGAAGGCGCAGGTTCTTCCATGAAAAAGCTCGAGGAGATACAAAGGCGGGTTGTCGGGCAAGTCGAGCCCATCCAGAGGGATGAGGGACGCGATTTCGGGCGTATCGAAATATGGATCTTCCCCGCTTGAGCCATAGGCTTTTTCGAGGATGGCCCGGAGCGATCCGTCCTCCCATCCAGAGAAAAAAGGTGTCAGGATCATGGTGGCCAGTTCGGCATAGGAAAGGGGGCCGGGGTCGAAAATACGCCCCGGAAGGGCAGGCAATGAAGTCGGAACGTAAAGACCTCCGTCGGGGGGCATGCCGCGCGCTATCGCGGTCTCGATGCCTACGGGGTCTTCAACCCTGCCGCCTGGAGAAATTCTCGTACTTACGTATTGTATGGCCTGCATCTATCTAAAATACGGCAAATGGAGGGCAAAAAAAAGCCCCGTCCGGGGCTTTCAGGCCGCGAAGACGGGGTAATTCAGCAAGTCATGAAAGGAGCGGGGTTAGGCCTGAGGCTTAAATCTTCGTGAAATCGAGCTGGGCGCCGTTGCCGCGCTTGCCCAATTCGATATTGAGCATATAGAGGCCTTGAGCGTTGTTTCCGAGAAGATCGATGGCCTGAAGGATCTCGAAGTCGTTTTTCTCTTCCTCGACCTGCTCGTCGATATACCACTGGAGGAGATTCTCGGTGGCATAGTCCTTCTCGGCCCTGGCCAGTTCGACGATCTCGCGTATGCTCGAGGTCACGAACTGCTCGTGCTTGAGGATGTGCTGGAACAGCTCCTTGATGCCTGTCTCGGCGAAGACGGGCGTGTCGATCTGGGCATACTTGACGGCCGCGCCCTGTTCCTCGAGATATTTCGCGAACTTCATCGCGTGGAACATTTCTTCGTGGTACTGCACGGTAAGCCAGTTGGCGACGCCAGCGTATCCGGTTTCTTTCATCTTCGCCCCCATGGCGAGATAGAGATATGCCGAATACATCTCACGGTTGATCTGAAGGTTGATTCTATCGGTCATTTTGCTGGAAATCATATAATTCCTCCCGGGTCGCTAGAAATTGCGCGTGTGATTCCACGCTTATTATTCACTTAGTTGAATATAGCGTTAAAAATCCGCCGGGGCAAATCGCCAGAGCGCGACGGGAATCCACCCTTTTTCTTCGCCATAGCGCAGGGCTGGCTGAATCGTCCCATCGGCGAATGGCAGCGGAATCCATCTGCCATTCATTCCGGAGGCGATCGCCGCTTCATGGAAATGGCGCATCCCGATGCCGATATCGATATTCTGTATATGCACGGCGCCGAGGCTGTTGTTGTACACCTTATCCTCGTCCAGGAAGATGAGCCACTCGTCTCGCCCGGCGAGCCGAAGGAGACGCCAGGGCTGCTTGTTGGACGCAGAAGGGGCGTTCCGCAGGGCTTTGGTCGCCTCCATCCAGGCGTTCTCCAGTCCCTCGGCGGCGAAGACTATGTCCGCGATAGCCTTCCTGGAACGCGATTTCGCCGCCCCTGTCACGATTCTGTCGGCCAGGCTCCGCCTGCCCGCCGGCCTGCCGAGCGCGATGACGGCGGGCACGAGTTCCCCTTCGGCCGCCGCGGCTATCTTCGCCGCTTTGCTCCTGGAGAAGACGCCCCCTATCCAGCAGCTCGCCCAGCCCAGGGCCGTCGCCTCGAGAACAGCTTTTTCGATGATGAAGCCCGCGTCCTCCATGGCGCCGACGCCGGGAAGGACGGCCGGCACGATGAAGGCCGAGGCCCCCGCGATGAGGCCATAGGTGCCGAGCCTTAGGGGTTTCGCGCCCTTAGCCGCAGCTTTGCCGCCCGCGGCTCCATCGCCCCCAGCTCCGCTGCCCATGACTTCGGCGCCCCCGGCGAGGGCAAGGCGCACCCTGTTGCCGAAAGGCGCCGCCTCCCTGGCGACGGACTTGAGCATGGCGGTAAGTTCGGCCGCCTCAGGCGCCGTCAGGCCAGCCCCGTCAAAACTGCGGGTGGAAACGCGGGCTTCCATGGCTTCCATTATCGTCATTGAAGTTCCTTCCAGCGGAAACAGGACAGCAGATGATCGTTGACGAGGCCAACGGCCTGCAGATGGGCATAGATGGTCGTCGAGCCTACGAATCCGAAACCGCGCTTCTTCATCTCGGCGCTCACCGTATCCGAAAGCGGCGTCGTCGCGGGCAGGTCGGCAAGAACGTGGCGCATTCCCTGTTCGGGCTTACCGTCCACAAAACGCCAGAGCCAGGCATCGAAACTGCCGAATTCTTCCCTGATCGCGAGGAAGGCGCGGGCGTTTTTGACGCTCGCCTCGATTTTCCGTCTATTGCGGATGATGCCCGCGTCGCCCAAAAGCCTTGCCACATCGGCGTCCCCGAATCGAGCCACGACTTCCGGATCAAAGCCGGCAAAGGCTTTCCTGTATGCCTCCCGCTTTCGGAGGATAGTTATCCAGGAGAGCCCAGCCTGCTGGGTCTCAAGGAGGAGGAATTCGAAATGCTTGCCCTCGTCGTGCAGGGGAGTTCCCCACTCCTGGTCGTGATAGCGCACATAGAGGGGGTCGGCGCCGCACCAGGGGCAGCGCCGTACCATATCGGCCTCGGCGTTCAAGCCGCCGCGCCCATTTTAGGCTTCGCGGGCAGGAGCTTCGAATACAGAAAAGCCCCGACAACCGCCACTCCGCTCAGCACCACCGGCAGGGTGCCGGGGAAAAGGGTATAGACGCCGGCCGCGAGGAGGATTGCCCTCAGCCATACCGGTATCACTCTCGTGATGAAGCCCATCCAGAAAAAGCCGAAGGCGAAGATGGCGATGATGCCCGAAGCGATAGCCCAAAGATTGGCGATCAGACCGCCCTGAAGGAGGAGGCCGGAATCGTAGCAGAAGGCGAAAGGAACGATGAAAGCGAGAAAACCCAGCCTCATGGCTTGAAAACCGATCTTGTTGGGTCCCGCCCCCGAAATCGAGGCCGCGGCGAAGCAGGCGAGGGCCACGGGCGGCGTGATGTTGGAAACGACGGCGAAATAGAAGACGAACATGTGGGAAGCCAGGGGCGAAAAGCCCATCCTGACGAGGATGGGAGCGCCCAGGGCAGAGGCGAGTATGTAGGCGCCCGTCGTGGGCAGGCCCATGCCCAGGAAAATGGAGATGAGCATGATGAGGATGAGGGCCAATATCGGCAGCTCCTTGGAGAAGGAAAGAACGAAGCCCACGAGCTTGCCGCCTATGCCGGTGAGGGCGACGGCGCCGAGGACGATGCCTGCCGTGGCGCAGGCTATGGCGATGAGTGGTATGCCTTTAGAGCCATCATAGATAGCGTCGATTACATCCTTGAGGCCCATGCCGGCGTTGAAGAAGGTCGCCGTGAGGAATACCGCCAGGATGGGGACGATCCCCAGTTTCGATTTCATAAGGCCTTCGGTGAGGCCGGGGAATGCCGTCACGACGAGGAAGACGACGATGGACAAGGTTCCTACGATGTACGAGATTTTCCGTTTCCCGGGATCCTCCGTCTTCGGATTGAAGAAGGCCGTCACCCAGGCGAGAATTATGCCCATGATGGCCGCCCTCATCGGCGTCGAACCGGAGAGCAGGAAATAGACGATGCCGGCGAGGGGGGTGATCATATACAGTTTCCTGACCACGCTGCGTTTGGAGGGAAGATCCTCGGCCGCGAGCCCCTGCAGGTTGTTCTTGTGTGCGGCCAGCTTCACCATGAGGAAGACGGCGCCGTAATAAAGGAGGGCGGGAAGCAATGCCGCGATCATTATCGTCTTGTAGGGCAAGCCGAGGAATGAGGCCATGAGGAAGGCGCCCGCGCCCATGACGGGCGGCATGATCTGACCCCCTGTGGAGGCTACGGCCTCGACGGCGCCCGCGAAGTATGCCGGATACCCGATTTTCTTCATAAGCGGAATGGTAAAGGTGCCCGTACCGTAGACGTTCGCCACGGCCGAGCCCGATATCGAGCCGAAAAGGCAGGAGGATGTCACCGCGATGAGGGCGGGCCCGCCGGGCTGGGTGCCCGTGAAGGCCTGGGCCAGGTCCATGAAGTACTGTCCCACACCCGTCTTCTCGAGGAAGCCTCCGAAGATGAGGAAGACCATCACATAGGTGGCCGACACGCCCAGCGGCGAGGAGAAGATGCCTTCGTCAGTAAGGAAGGACTGTTCGATGACTTCGGGCAGGGTGAAGGAAATGCCCTGGAAGAGGCCGGGAATATGCTTTCCGAAAAGCATGTAGAGGATGGCCACGAGGGCGATGATGGTTATCGGAAGCCCCACGACGCGACGCGCCGCTTCGAGGAGAAGGAGGATGAGCAGAATGCCGAGGACGAGCTGGGCGTTCGTCACGGCATCGACCTGGACCATCCTGGAGGTGATAGCCCAGTAATTCTTCACGATATAGACGCCGGGCGCGAAAGAAAGCAGGGCGAGAGCCACGTCGTACCAGGGAATCCTGTCCATCGGGCCCTTCTTTCTTACGGGCCAGAGGATGAAGGCCAGGGGCAGTATCATCGACAGGTGGAGGGACCGCTGCAGATAGGCCTCAAAATTGCCGAACACCGATGTGTAGATATGAAAAATCCCGATGAGCACGATGTAGACGTACATCGCCTTCTTGGCAAAACCTTCCAGTTTCCGCATTGGATATCTCCAGGATCAAGGATTGATGCAAGAATAAAAATTACGAAAGGAGGCCGGGAATCATCCCGGCCTCAGGGTAAACGCAAAGTACTATTGAAGAAAAACGAGTGATGCGACTATTTCGCGCTCTTCCAGAACTGAACCGAACCCGGGTGGGTAGGCAGCGCGGCGGGGAGGGCGTCCTTGATGGTGAGTTCGTTGAAATCCGAGACGGCTGCCGCGAGGCTGGCCTTATTCGCCCACATAGCCTTGTTCAGCTCGTACACGAGGCTGTCGGGCAGGTCTTTACGGACGACGATGCAGTTATAGTCGCCGATCGTCTTGATGGGGGCCGTCACGCTCTTGTAGATGCCCGGCTCGATCGTGAAGGTGGTGGTGCCGTAGGCCTTGGCGAGGGCGTCGAGGGCGGGCTGCCCTACCGGAAGGATGTAGATCGGCGTCGAGCTTTCGATGTTCATGATGATGGCGGCCGCCTTGCCCACCGAGAAGGCGAAGACATCGAGATGGTTGTCGGCCATGAGGTCGGCGCCATTCTCATAGGATGTGAACTCGAAGCTCCAGCCCTTCTTCTTGAGTGTTTCGTAATCGGTTTTATATCCCTTTTTGAACATCGCCTTGATGACGAACTCCGAGGCTGTGCCCGGCTTCAGTGTGGCGAAGCGGACGGGGATGTTCTTGGCGACGAGGTCGTCGACGCTCTTGATGCCGTTCTTGTCGGCGAAGTCTTTCCTGATGATGTAGTAGGTGAACTGCGTATAGAGGTTGGCCATCACGACGGCGTTCTTGACGTCCTTGCCGGCGAAATCCTCTTCGCCCGCGAGGGCTGCGCCCACGAGGGAGACAACGGAGAATCCGAAATCGCCCTTCTTGAGGTCGGTGTTGACGATGTTGCCTACGCCGCCGCCCGTGGAGGAGGTCGTCTGGATTACGTTCTTGCTCCACATTTCGGAGAGAGCCGTACCGAGGGCGAACCAGTTGCCGCCCGGAGGACCTGCCATGAATTTGAGTTGGGTGGGCCAGCCGGCCTTGTTCTGCGCTCCCGCTCCCGAGGCAATTAAAAGTACCGCAAGAATCAGCAATGCCTTTTTCATCGTTACTCCTCCTTAGAAAAACTAAGGCTTTCAGAATGCAAATTTCATTTTCATTTTATCGGACGAAGTACCCCGCGTCAAGAAATTTTATCCCGTGAAACAGTATTTTGCTTTCGGCCCGACGGCGCGGAAAAAATCACAGCCCATTCTCAAAACTTTGTGAAAACTTGAAAGCAGCGATACATTATACGCATGAGAGGGGAAAAATCGACTGTTTTATATAGGGGTACCGCCTTTCTGGCGATCCCCATACTTCTGTTCCTGGCATCGTGCGCGAGCATCCCCGCCCCTTCGTCTTCCACCTTCGTCCCCGGCGAATGGGATGGCTTTCAGATAGTCAAGACGATGTATGGAACTCTCGAGGGATCGACGGATAAGGAGAACACTTACTCCTGGCTCGGCATTCCGTATGCCGCTCCTCCCGAGGGAGATCTTCGCTGGCAGAAACCGCAGCCCCCTCAACCCTGGCAAGGCATCCGCAAGGCCAGCCATTTCGGATCGAAGGCGGTTCAGCGCGCGCTGCTGACCGACTTGCCCGTCGGTTCGGAGGATTGCCTTTTTCTCAATGTCTGGAGACCGGCCACCAAGGAAAAGAAGCTCCCCGTCTATGTTTGGGTCCATGGCGGGGCCAATACGACGGGATCCTCCAGCGGCAGCCGCAACTATAGAGGCCATGCCCTGGCCTCGAAGGCGAACCTCGTCTATGTTTCGGTTAACTATAGGCTCGACATCCTGGGATGGTTCGCCCATCCCGCCCTCCGCACGGGAGACCCCGAAACGGACTCCGGCAACTTCGGTACGCTGGATCTCATAGCCTCGCTCGAGTGGATACGCGACAACATAGAGGCCTTCGGCGGAGATCCCGGCAATGTGACGATAGCCGGAGAATCGGCGGGAGCCCTCAATGTTCTCACCCTTCTCATGGCGCCCAAGGCAAGGGGCCTTTTCCACAAGGCTATAGCCGAAAGCGGCTATACGCGTCAGCCGCAGATAGATCCCGTGGAATTCGCGGAAGACATCGCGCGCAGGCTCGCGATCTCCCAGGGAAAAGCCGCTACCGAAAAGGAAGCCAATGAATTCATGGCTTCTCTGGGCAGGGAGGGAACGGCGGAATGGCTGAAGACGGCTAGACCTGGAGAGCTTCTTCGTCTTTCGAAGTCCGATTCCGGAAGCATTCTCTCCCTTCCCTCCCCGATCTTCGATGGCAAGCTGCTCCCATCGAAGGGATTCGCTGCCTTCGCCGATCCTGCCTGGTGCGCCGATGTCCCCCTCATCATCGGGACCAATAAGGAAGAGACAAAACTCTTTCTCCTGTACAAGTGGCAAAGCAGGAGAGGCCCTGATTACCAGGAATTGGTGGAGAAGACTACCGCGGTGTGGAAGGCCGAAGGCGCCGATTCTATAGCCGACGCTGTTGACTCCAAGAACACGGATAGAAAAGTATACCTCTACCGCTTCGACTGGGGCGCTCCCGACCAAAACGGCGACAGCGTGATGGGGAGATACGCGGGGCTCCGACTTGGCGCCGGCCATGCCGTCGAAATATCCTTTTTCCTCCAGACGGATTCCCGCTACGGGAATGTCCTTCCCCTGCCGATTCCTCCCAGGGCCAACGGCCAGGGCCGACTGGACCTTCAGACGAAGATCGGCTCCTATCTGGCCAACTTCGTCCGGACGGGAAATCCTAACGGGCTTGGTACGACGGAAGAATTGCCGCTATGGAAAGCCTGGAACTCCAGGGAAACCCAGCCTTCCTTCATCGTCCTGAACGCGGATCTATACGAGGCCAAGATCAGTACAGAACAAGGCCGGACGGTGAAGAGCGCCATACTGCGGGATATCGCTCTGAACTCCTCGGACGCGTTCAAGGAAAAACTTCAGAAAACTATGCCGTTGCTTGAATAAAAAGACCTCCCAAGGCATCGGCGATCACGCGGAAGGATGAATGAATGAATTTCGACGGTGATTTTCGCGAGGCGGCGCGAGACTATCGACTGCTTCTGGACAGAGGCTATCCGGTCGACGCGAGCATCAAGCTCACGGGCGATCGTTACAGGCTCGACAAGGCTGAACGCATGGTTCTTTTCAGGGGAGTCCTGCCCGGGAATCTTTCGCTCGCCAACGCGCTGCGGCGCGCCGCCTCAGTTCCTCGGGATTCGCGCATCGCGGTGGATAGCTACAATATTCTTTTCACTATCACGAATTATCTTCGAGGACACCCGCTTTTCATCTCGACCGACGGATTCCTGCGCGACGCGGGGGGAGCCCACGGCCGGGTGGCCGATGCCGCCCAATTCTACGCGGCCATCGACGAACTCTGCGGAAATCTTGCCATGCTCGAAGTCAACCAGGCGACGTTTTTCCTCGATGCCCCCATACCCCGCAGCGCGGATCACGCCGAAGCGCTGCGGAAGACCCTCGCCCGTCGCGGCATCGCCGGCGAAGTCATCCTGGGCCCAAGCGCCGACGGTTTCGTTTCAGCTTGGAAAGGCGGGGCTATAGCCACCTCCGACTCCGTGATCATCGCGAAAGCCGAGGCTCCCGCCTTCGATCTCGCGCGTCATATTCTCGAAACGCGCTACGGCGCGGAATTCGTCGATCTGTCCGTCGTCGTAGCGGAGTAAACCGGCCCCGAACTCAGACGTGCCTTTCTTTCCTGGCTTTCCTGGAGAGGGCGATCCCGCCGAATCCCGAGATGATGGCCATATAGAAGCCCATATCGTACCACCAGCCGCTGTTGTTCACTTCATAGACGCGAATATTGCCGTTGAAAATGCCCACGATCATCGAAAGAGGCGCTATCCATCCATGCCAGATTCCCATCAGGAAGTTGGCGGGCTTCTCCACGCTATTCTTTCCGTCTCCCGGCAAGCAGGAACTGAAGAGAAAGGCGACGGCCAGCAAAGCGACAATCACGGCCATCCGGCGAATCAAGTTTTCTTTCGTAATCTTCATTATAGCGGAATCCTCCTGAGCGTCGATCGTATCCGATTAATCTAATGAGGGAATCCCGGACAGGCAAGTCTCGGGATCCTTCGATTGACAAAGCGGGGAAGCGGCAAATGGAATACGCTGCGAGCGCTGAGGGTACTGAAGCGTTACGGCATTCATTTTCAATAATTACGGTGGTATTATTCAGGACATGAACTTCAAGCTGGAATCCTTTGGTCAGGGGAATAAGGCCGGTTTCCTGAAATATTGCGCCCGGCACGGACGCGAGCACGACGAATCCTATGTTCCCGGCGCCGATTTCATGGGCAATCACGAGCAGCCCAGTTTCGTCCTCCGGGACAGGCAGGGCGCCATGGTCGCCGTCCTATCGCTCATGCTCAGCGCCTCGATGATAGCGTCGGGCAGAATCAGGATTGCGATGCTCCACGCTTCGGTCAGCGATCTTTCCGAACGACGCGAGGCCTACCGGATGCTCCTCGGCGCAGCGGCCAGGACCGTCAGGGCGGCCGAGGCCGCCAGCGCGGCAAAAAGCCTAAGCCTTTATCTCTTCCTCCCCTCCGGATTGCCTTTTCTCGGCGAGTTCCTGCTTGAGTCCGGTTTTGTCATGGAAAGGATGGCCTGCGCCATGCGCCGCGACGACATGGAATGCGGCAAGCCGGTTCTTCCGCCGGGTTTTGCGCTGACCGTCCTGCGGAGGGATGACGCGGACGCCCTGGCCGATTTCGTCCTCGTGAGGAACCGCAATTTCCGCGAGGTGACAGGCTCCAGCGACACGAGGGTGGAGGATTGGGCGGAAAGGCTTGGCGGCGCCGAAGCCCTGGAAGGAGGCGCCATGCTTCTCCTCGATCCCGAGGGCAAAGCCTGCGGAACCATCTACTGCGAACGCGACGATGAAGAAGGATCGATTTTTATAAGCGCCGTTTCGGTGGATAGGGCGTACCGGCACCTGGGTCTCGGGAAGGTCCTCATCAGGAGCGCGATACGCTTCGGGGCGGCCCAAGGTTTCCGGTCTGCCAGCCTTTCGGTGAACGCGAGCAACAATAACGCTCTCGCGCTTTATCTGGCCGAGGGCTTTGTCGTAAAAAGAGCCATGGACTGCCTGGTGGCCGACTCCGGCACTCTCGCCCGGATGAGCGAATGAGCCGACGCGCGGCAAACATTATCTTTTATTCAAACCTGGCCTGAAGGTTCCTGACCTACTGGATCCGCGGGCAATCCGTGGCTTGCCAATACTTTGTTGCCCATCAGGAAGAGCCCGAGGAGAGCGATCACGCCGCCGCTGCCCACAAGCAGCCATTCAATCCTCACCACATCGGCTATTGGCCCGAAGAGAAGCATCCCAATCGGCATCATAACGCTAGAGATCATGCCCAGGACGCCAAAGACCCGTCCCAGGAAATCGGGTTCTACCTTCTCCTGGAGAAGGACGGAGGCGGGCGTATTGAAGATGGGCATGGAAACGCCGGTCAGCCCCATGAATATAAGGTAGATCCAAAAAACCGGCACGAGGCCCAGAGCCAGGGTCATGGCTCCCATGAGGAAGCTGGAAAAAGCCATGGTATGGACCCTGTTCCTGAACCCGCCCCAGGTGCCCATGAGCAGCCCGCCTCCCATCATCCCGAGCGAAAAGCTTATCTCTATGGCCGTGAGGCGCCAGACGTCGCCGCCGAACGAACGGGCTACCTGGAGGGGCGTCAGGAAGGCGATGGGGGCCGCGAAGAAAAAGAACATCGCGCAGTAGAGGAAGAAGAACTTCAGATAGGCGTGCGAGCCGATATAGGAAAATCCCTTGCGAAGGTCGTGAAAATAGCTCAGTTCGATCTTCCTGGTAGCGCGTTCGTGGGGAGGCGTTTTAAGGAAAAATCCGAGGATGGATACGGCGGCCAGGGCTGTCGCCACGTCGATGAAAAAGATGGCTTCTATCGAGGCGAAGGAAAGAAGGGCGGCGCTGAGCAGGGGCGAGGCCAGCATGATGACGGACTGGATGGTCGTAGCGAAGGCATTGGCCTTGGTGAGATGTTCCTGGGGCACGATCTGCGGAAGGAAGGCTCCCACCGACGGCGTCTGGATTCCCTGTCCAAGGGCGCGCACCGCCGAAGCCGCCAGGAGCAAGACAAGACTTTTCTCCCCGCTTACCAGGAATATTATGGCGACGATGAGCGTCGTGACCGCGATCATCGAGTCGGAGAGCATGATGAGCTTTCTGCGATCGTGACGGTCCGCCCAGACTCCGGCAAAGGGCGATATGAAAAACGTGGGCAGTATGCCGCAAACAATGTAGAGTGTCTGAACCGATCCCGAATTCGCGCTGAGCGTTATGTGCCACATGATGGCGTACTGCACCAGCATGGATCCGAAAATCGAAACCGCCTGGCTGCCCAGGAAAAGAGCCAGGTCCTTCTTCCAGTTTTTGCTCATGTTCAGGAATATACCGCTTTCATCCCCTCCGAAGCCAAGGCCGCGGCGGCAAAATGAAGCAGGGAAGCGGGAAGCTTCTCGCCGCAATGCGTTCTCGGCGGCGGAAGCTCGACGGAGCCGTCTCCGATGGACATCGCCCATTCCAACGCGCGGTTGGCGTTACTGAAAGCGTTTCCGAAGGGCAGCTTGGCCGCCTCGGCGAATACGGCGGCGACCACGCGGTCGATCTTTCCCGAAATCAAGTCGGCCCTGGCCTGCTCGCCGTTTCGCGCGGCCTCGATTATCTCGGCCAAGTCTTTCGCGAAAACGTTGGCCGAACTGAGGAGGAATCCATCATAGCGATGCTCGGCCGCCGCGCCCTCGGGGCTGGCCGACCTGGATATCCAGCGCGAGAAGTCCCCCTCGGCGCCGCGCGCGAAGAAAACCCCTCCCCTCTCGATATCGGCCAAGGCCACATGGTCCAGTCCGCTCGTATCCTTGAAAAGATAGAGATTGGGGTAGTACGCCACGAGAAGGGCGAAGGTTTCGGGTTCTATCTCGTTTTTCGTCACCTGGGGAAGCTGGTAAACGGCGGTGGGCAGCCCCATGTCGAGAATACCGGAGAGAGCGGCGCCTATCTGTTCCTGGGTCAGATCGACTCCCGCGGGGGCGCAGACGGCGAAGCCCGCGATTCCCGCCTTGGCGCATGCCGCGGCTGATTTCAGCGGATCGCCGAGCAGGCTTTCGGCGCGGATTCTGGAGCCGGCGGTCTCGAGAGCCAAGTCCATCCTTGATTCCATCGCGCGCCTGGCGGCGGAGGCGCTCGGATGAAGGGCTCCGACCAGAACCTTGCCGCCCAGGGATCCGACGATGGGAAGAAGGTCGCGGAGCATTGTTTCCGTCTCGGCCTCGCCCATTTCCCAGCCGTCGCCGGTGGAGCCCGGAATGAGGAGGCAGGGCGCGTAAGGAATGATCCTCGCGAGGTGGGCCCGGGATCTCGCCAAGTCGATTTTCCCGCTCGCGTCGTAGTGCGTGATGGGCGGACACCAGAGAGAGGGAATCCCCCGCGGGTGGAGCATCGAGACTATCGCCGCGCGCTTCGTTCGAACATCCTCGGTTCCCATGGCTTCTCCTCGGCGCTTGTTTCGTCGTTTTTTGATCTTGCCGGAGCCCGAATTCGCCGACTCGCGCCAATCGGCAAGACATACTGACTGTAGCCCCCCGCGAAAAGCGCCGTCAAGTTGGGAGCGAGCGCATTGACCAGGGAAGAATCGCGGGCGATAATTCGCCTGGCGCCCGAATACCCCGAATATGATGACGAACCTGCGACGCGCCGGGAGCTGCGATGATAATTCCCTTCCTGAACAGATTCCTGCACTGGATGGTCATGGGCATCATGACGACGGTGATGAGCCTCATGATCCTGTCCAGGGGAGTGTCGATCGAAAACCTCGGTATTATCGGAGCGATCGTCTCCATCATCGTCGTGCTTCTGGAATTCCCCAGCGGGATATTATCGGACTCGATAGGCAGGAAGCGCATCTATCTCATCTCCATAGGCTTTTCCCTGGCGGCGCGTTTCATACTCATATGGGCCGAAGGCTTCATGCCTATTCTATTCGGCTTCGCCCTGTATGCCGTTTCGAGGGCTTTCTCCTCAGGCTCCATAGAGGCCGTCTATATAAACGACTATATAAACGTCCACGGCAAGGAAAACCTCCACAAGCTCATGAGCGTCATAAGCGCCGGCGAAACGGCGGGCCTCGCCTCGGGTGCCCTTCTCGGAGGTTTTCTCCCTCTCCTCTGGGAAAAGCTCTGGCCGGCTTCCGACCGCTACAACGGCAATCTCGTCGCGCAGATCCTGATCCTTCTGGCCCTCTTGGCCTTGACCTTGCTGACGACTAAAAAGGATGAGCCGCCAGTCGGGCCTTCCATCAAATTCGGGGATTATGTGCTCGATTCCCTCAGGATAATCCGCGGAAGCAGAATTCTTGGACTGCTGCTGGCGGGGACATGCCTCTGGGGATTCACCTTTTCCGCGATAGAAGTCTACTGGCAGCCGCGGCTGAAGGAAATTCTCGGGTCGGACCAAAAGACCTGGATTTTCGGCATCGTGAACAGCGGTTATTTCATCGCCTCCCTGGCTGGCGTCCTCCTCGTCGGCCTCCTTCTCTCTAGGCGGAGAATCCCCCATCTTTTCCTGCTTTTCCTCCTCAGGATCGCCGCGGGAGTCTTGATACTTGCGCTTGCGCTCCAGAAGACGACACTTTCCTTCTCGGTCTTCTATCTCACGATGTTTCTCTTCAACGGCATGGCCAACGTGCCTGAAAACACAATTTTTAATGTCGAAATCCCCGAGGACAGAAGGTCGTCGATGCTTTCCCTGGGATCGCTCGCTGTCCAGTTGGGCGGAGCCGCGGGGTCCCTCGCCTTCGCAGCCCTCGTGACCCGTTTGATGATACCCGGGGTCTGGATCATCGCGGGCGCGATATTCAGCGCTTCGTCCCTCCTGTATCTCAGGGCTTCCTCGGTGTCCGGGCAGAAAATCGGCAGAACCATAAAAGGACAATAAATGATATATGAACTCGAGAGTCTCGATGAAGCGAAGGAAGCCGACGTAAAGGCCTTGATCGGAGCCTGCGCGGCCTTCGACGGCTGTTCTCCCTGCGTCCAGATCGACCATCGTCTGAATTTCCGCAAGAATATGGACAGCTGGTTCCTTCTGTATGAAAAAGGCTGGCTCCTGGGCCTGGCTTCGATTTTCGCGCCCAGGGCCGAGGAAGGCGAGATCGCCATATGCGTGGCGCCTGAGGCAAGGAGAAACGGCCACGCCGGCAGGCTGCTGGCGGCAGCGCGGAAGGCACTCGCTGGCGGCGCCACGATAGGCGGCGCCACGATAGGCGGCGCCACGATAGGCGGCGCCACGATAGGCGGCGCCACGATAGGCGGCGCCACGATAGGCGGCGCGCGGCAGCTCCTCGTATGCAACGACCGCTCAGCGTCGGGGAAGGCGTTCGTGTCGAGGGTTGAGGGCGTGCCGGAACACGAGGAGCACGCGCTCAGGCTGACGCGGCATATACTCTGGCAGCACCCCGACCGGCTGAGGCTGCGGGAGGGGGGACTGTCCGACGTTCCGGTCATGACAAAGATTCTCTCCGCCGCTTTCAACGATCCGGGAGCGGAAACCGAAGCCTTCGTGCGTTCAAGTTTCGCTTCGGGCGCCAGGCGGGCATACCTCGGCTCACTCAAGGGGAAAATCGTGGCTACCTGCTTCGTCGCCGACGAGGAGGGCGTGCTCTCGGTCAATACTCTGGCAGTATCCCCCGACGAGCAGGGCAAAGGATACGGGATGGAATTTCTCTGCGCCGTCCTCGACCTGATCGGCCGCGACCATGAAATCCTGATCGATGTAGACAGCACCAACGTCCACGCCATGAAGCTCTACAAAAACGCCGGGTTCGACGACATCGATGTCGTTGCCTATTATTCGCTCGAAAACTGACAAGAAAAGGAACCTGCCATGAAACCATTGATCATCAGGGACGCGATCGACGCCGACGCCGCGGCCCTTGCCGATCTCGCCGCCCAGCTCGGCTATCCCGCCTCGATCGGCTCGGTTCAGGCAGGCCTCCGGAGATATGCGGGCAACCCCGAAGAACGGGTCATCGTCGCCGAGCTTTCCGGCCAGGTTGTCGGCTGGACGAGCGTGGGCGTCATCGACCATTTCTACACGCCCGTCTATGTCGAAATCTCGGGTTTCGTCGTCGACACGAAGCACCGTAGCGCCGGCATCGGCGCGGCGCTCATGGGCGAAGTGAAAAAATGGACAAAGGCCAAACAGCTGGGCATTGTCCGCCTCCGAGCGAATGTCATACGCGAGGACGCCCATCGTTTCTATGGAAGGGAAGGATTCCTGAAGGTCAAGGAACAGTTCGTGTTCGAAGCGAGACTGGACGGCGATCGTTGACAGCAGTCTTCATGTATACTAAACTGATGTTTAGTATACATGAACGTAAACGATAAAATCGGCGTCCTGGCCGACGCCGCAAAATATGACGCCTCCTGCTCCACCTCGGGAAGCGGGCGAAAAAACACCCCTGGCGGCCTGGGCAACGGCGCCGTCGGCGGCATATGCCACGCTTGGGCGTCCGACGGACGCTGCGTCGCCCTCCTCAAGGTGCTGCTTTCCAACGCCTGCGCCTACGATTGCGCCTATTGCGTAAACAGACGCTCGAACGATGTCAGGCGGGCGGCCTTCGAGCCCGAGGAACTCGTTCGGCTCATCATCGACTTCTATCGCCGCAATTATATAGAAGGCACTTTTCTTTCATCGGGCGTAATCGGCTGCCCGGACGCGACGATGGAACGCCTGATCTGGGTCGCCAGGACCCTGAGGACCAGGGAGCGTTTCAACGGCTACATCCATCTCAAGGTGATACCCGGCGCCTCGGAAAGGCTTGTCCTCGAAGCGGCCAGATGGGCGGACAGGGTTTCGGTGAACATAGAGCTGCCGAGCGCGGCCAGCCTTTCGAGAATCGCGCCGGACAAGACGCCCAAAGCGATTTTCGGTCCCATGAGAGCGCTCGCGAAGGCAGGCGGCTTCGAGGCGCCGCAGATCGCGGCCGCGACGCCCCGGGCCGTCTCGGCATCCGCGCCGGGCGCTGTCGGAGCCGGGGTCGTTACCGCGACCGATACCCCAGCCTTACCTCCGGCAGGCGACAGCGCCCTCATCCCCTACATTAAACCCATTCCTCGGGACCTGAGGCCAGCCGACCGCGACCTGTCGAAGGGAATCAGCGTATTCGACGCGAGGAAGACCCGGACGCGAAACCCGGAAGCCCCGCTCATGCCCGCCGGACAGACGACGCAGCTGGTGATCGGAGCCAGCCCAGAATCCGATGCCACCATTCTCACCCTCGCCGAGAATCTCTACCTGGCCTACGATGTCAGGCGAGTCTATTACTCGGCGTTCATTCCGACGGGGGCTGATCCAAGGCTTCCCGTCGTCGCCAGGCCCCCGCTCGCGAGAGAGCACAGGCTCTACCAGGCCGACTGGCTTTTCCGCTTCTACGGTTTCGAAGCCTCGGAAATCCTGGATTCGTCCCACCCCTTCCTCGACCAGAACATGGACCCCAAGAGCTCCTGGGCGCTTCGCAACATCCAGTTTTTTCCCGTGGAGCTATCGACAGCCGATTACAGGGAGCTCCTGCGCGTGCCGGGAATCGGCCCTAAGTCAGCCATGCGCATCCTGAAGGCCAGAAAGCAATCTCCGATAAAGGCCTCATCCCTCTCGCGTCTGGGCGTGGTCATGAGGCGGGCGAAATGGTTCATCACGGTGTCGGGCAGGTTGCCTGACAATGAGGGCGCATGCCGAGGAGGGGGGATGCTGGAGAACCCGGAGTTACTGCGTCGCGCACTTCTGGATCCGGCGTTCAGGGAAGATCCATCCATGCAGCCCGACCTGCCATGGGAAGGCGAATCGGTGAAGGACGCCGCGGGATGAACTCCGTCGTCCTGCATTATGACGGCAGTTTTCCAGGCTTCCTCTGCGCGGCCGCCGAACTGATCAACGCTTCGCGCTCGGGCTTTCCTCTTCCTTCCATCCGCGGCCCCTCATCGGTCGAGGAGCTCTTCGACGAAACTATTGCCGTTCCGAGCGACGAGGCGCGGGCGACGCTGCTCTGGAGGCGCCTCTCCCGCAAAGCCGGCGAAGCGGCCCTGCGCACCTGCCTGGAAGCCTTCTGCTCCGACGCGCCGGATAAGGAAAACGCCATCGCCCGCACTCTCGCGAGAATATCGAGCGAGGGCGGGAAAGCCCTGGAAAACATGGGTGATACTGACATCTGCTTCGTCGTCAAAGCCGCCCTGCGCACGAAAGGTCAGGCCCATCTCGTCACAGGGCTGATCAGATTCTCCGAGCTGGCTGATGGTTCCTGGTACGCGCCCATCGAGCCCGACTGCGACATCCTTCTCCTGATCGGCGACCACTTTGCCGCTCGCTACGCGGACATGAGGTTTGCCATCCACGACAGGAAACGAGGCATGGCGATTCTTCACGTTCCAGGCGTTCATTGGGAAATGGTCGAAGGCTTCTCCCTGGCGCGAGGGGAGGAGCCGCCTTTTTCGGAACGGGAAAAGGCCGTAAGATCGGGATGGATTCACTATTTCGATACCGTGGCGATAGCCCAGCGCAGAAATCCGCGCGTCCAGTCGGGGCACATGCCCAAGAAGTATTGGCGCCTTCTGCCGGAAATGAGGATGAATCAGAACAAAAATTGATTTTTTAAAATTATGACCTACATTGCGCGCCTCGGGATATGGGATTATAATCTGCGAAATTCCGAAAAAAATGGAGGCCATATGCGTCACCTTTATCTTTCGCTCATGCCGGAAGCGCTCATCGCGTCGATGCTGAGTCCAGAAGAATTCGGAAATTATTACGCCGTCGGAGCGGAACATACGACACAAGGCCAGGCGGTCTTCTTCGAGGTGGATCCAGCCTTCAGGCACGCCGATATCCCCATCGAGACAGCCTTAGCCCGCTGCGTTCCCCACGCGGACGGCCAGCCAAAACATACCGTCTATGCCTCGGTATACCGTGTGCTCGAAAGAGTCCCGCTTACCGCCATCGGCACATTATATCTCGTAACAAAAGATGGAAGGACGCTTGGCGTCCAGCGCGGCGCCGAAAAAGCCGACTCAAGCGAGGGGCTCCACCTCTATCACGAACTCGCTCCCGTCAGGCCTCTCGTCGTTTCGAGGCTGGGACCCGAACCATTCTTCAGACTCCTCTGCGGAGGATCGGACACTCCTCTCAGCATACCGGCCATCACTTTCGTCGAACTTCGGCTGGGAGACTTGGCCACGGACCCGCTGAATGGCTCGCTCGGAGATCTGCCCTACGACAATACCAGTCACCTTCGTTCCTGTCTCGAACAGGTCAAAAGCAAGGAAGTGGCGGCAAAAGTAGTCGACAGGCTCCACCCAGGCACTTTTTCATATCGCACGATAAAAAACGGCATCTTTATCGGCAATAAGGCCGAAGGCTTGGCTGCCTATATGCTCCCGTCCATGGGTACCCTCAAGGAAACCAACCATCTCTGGTGGAAATCCGCGACAATTTGAGAACATAAGACTCTCGCCGGCCCCGCCGCCTCACAAAAAGAAGCGCCGGAGAAATACGCGAAAGCCTGGAAGGATAGTATGAATAGTGATCTTTGGCTCTACATTGGCATCGGCTGCGGCTTGGGCTCCATCGCCGCGGCTCTGGTGTACTACCGCTGGGTTTTTCGTCAGGAACCGGGAACCGAGAAGGCAGTGCAAATCGCATCATGGATCAAGGACGGCGCGTCCACCTATCTCAGGATGCTCTATCGCGCGCTCATAGCCGTGGCCGTGGTCCTCGTCGTCGTCCTGGGAGTCATCTTCTCAGGTGACCCCGAACGGCCCCTCCATGGCGTCTACACCGCCGCCGCCTTCGGATTCGGGGCGCTCTGCTCCGCTCTCGCCGGCTGGCTCGGCATGTCGATCGCCGTCAAGGCGAACGTCAGGACGGCTACGGCCTGCGGACGAAGCCTCGGACAGGGGTTCAACGTAGCCTTCAAGGCGGGCGCCGTCATGGGCCTGGCCATGGTGGGCGTCGCCGTTTTCGGCATGAGCCTCCTGTACCTGATCTTCCATGACGCCGAAATCGTGCTCGGCTTCAGCTTCGGCGCTTCCTCCCTCGCCCTTCTCGCGAAGGCTGGCGGCGGAATCTACACGAAGACGGCCGACATCGCGGCCGACCTGACGGGCAAGGTCGAGCTCGGCATTCCCGAAGACGATCCGCGCAACCCAGCCGTCATAGCTGACAATGTCGGCGACAACGTCGGCGACGTGGCCGGCATGGGCGCCGACATCTTCGATTCCTACGTGGCGGCGACCGTAGCCTCCATGCTCCTCGGCACCTCCTTCGCGGCGGCGGGATCGATAGGCATGCAGTACGCCATCCTCCCCCTCATCCTCTGCATCGTCGGCATCGTCAGCGCCCTGATCGGACTCCAGTTCGTCAAAGTGGGACCCGACGGCAAGCCCGGCAAGGCGCTCAACTTCGGCACGGTATTCTCCTGCGTGGTGTTCTGCGTGCTCGCGACTATTCTCTTCGTCGTCGTGAACGCTCTGGCGGGCGAAACCGTCTTCAATTACGGCGCCCTCATCGCGACGGTTTCCGGCCTCGTCATCTCCGTGATTATCGGCTTCACCACCGACTATTTCACGAACGATGAATACAGACCCGTGCGCAACGTCGCCGAAATTTCGGCCTCGGGCACCGGACTCACGATCATCACGGGCTTCAGCTACGGCCTCATCTCCATAGCGCCCGCCCTCATCGGCATCGTCATCGCGACCCTCGCCTCCTATTTCTCGGCCCAGGCTTTCGGCCTGCCCGGAATCTACGGCGTCGGCATCGCCGCCGTCGGCATGCTCTCCCTCACCGGCATCGTCGTTTCAAACGACGCCTACGGCCCCATCGTCGACAACGCCAAGGGCATCGCCGAGATGTCAGGCATGAGCCACGAAGTCGTGGACACAGCGGACGTCCTGGACTCGGCCGGCAACACCGCCAAGGCCATCACGAAAGGCTTTTCAATAAGCGCGGCCGCCCTCACCGTCCTCGCGATGTACGCGGCCTATTCTGAAGTCATCGTCAAATACTCGGGCGGCAACTTCCTCATGAACCTGCAGGACCCGATCGTCTTAAGCGGCATATTCCTCGGCTGCATCGTCCCGCCGCTCTTCAGCGCCCTCACCATGCTCGCGGTGACGCGCAACGCCTTCACGATGATCGAGGAGATCAGGCGCCAGTTCAAGGCAAAGCCGGGCATTCTCGCCGGCACCGAACTCCCGGATTACTCGCGCTGCGTCGGCATAGCTTCCTCGGGAGCCCTTCGCGCCCTCGTGTTCCCGGCCCTCCTCGCCGTCGTCCTTCCCCTCTTAGTCGGCTTCATCCTGGGACCGACCGCACTGGGCGGCTTCCTCGGCGGCGCCATATTCACTGGCGTCGTCTTCGCCCTCCTCATGTCCAACGCCGGCGGACTCTGGGACAACGCCAAGAAGTATATCGAAGCGGGCAACTGCGGCGGACCCGGATCCGAAGCGCACAAGGCCGCCGTGGTCGGCGACACCGTCGGCGACCCCTTCAAGGATACGGCCGGTCCTTCCCTGAATACGCTCATCACGGTCATGAGCCTCGTCTCCAGCCTCTTCGCCCCGCTCATCGCCCAATACCACCTGTTCGGGTGAACCGGACGGAAAAGAACGGAAGCTTGAATCAGGGCCGCCCGGGACGCGAATCCCGGGCGGCCCTTTTATGCGGAAAATACCGTACCTATGCCGCAGAAGCCGCCCCTAGGATCCTCCATGAATCCCCTATCGCGTCCTCGCCCAATATGCGCTCACTGTAGGTCTACAAAGGCGAAAGCGCTCTCCCCCATGGAGCGCTGGCGTCAAAACCATGGTAAAATACGATAAATTTTGCTAAGCGACCATAGGAGCCATTATGGACAATCTTCCTTTGCTTCACCTTGAAGGCAATTCCTGGCTCGTTCCGGGTCCCACGAACATAGGCATTTACGCCGACGCGGGCGCGGCGCGACTCATAGATTCGGGCAACGACAAGGACGCGGGCAGGAGGATTCTCAAGATCCTCGGCGAGAAGGCCTGGTCCCTCAAGACGATCATCAACACGCACTCCAACGCCGACCACATCGGCGCCAATAATTACCTGCAGGGAATGACGGGCTGCGAAATATGGGCCACGCGGGGCGAGTCTTCGTTCATTGAAAACCCATATCTCGAGAGCAGCCTCCTATGGGGTGGGTTTCCTTTCAGGGAACTGCGCTCAAAATTTTTCGAGGCCAAATCGTCGAAGGTTACGCGTTTGATAAGCCCGGGTGACAGCACGGAATCGCTCACTTTCGTCCCCCTACTCGGCCATTTCATCGACATGATAGGCGTTCTCACGAAGGACGGCGTCTTCTACCTGGGAGACAGCCTCTTCGGTGAAAATATTTTGGAAAAATACAAGATTCCCTTTATCTATGACGTCGAAGCGTTCAAGAAAAGCCTCGAGACGTTAGGCGACATAAATGCCCGCTATTTCGTGCCTTCCCACGGCGAGGTGTGCGATTCCATCCAGCCTCTCGTCGAAGCGAACAGGGACAGGGTCGAGAAGATCGAGGCCAGCATCCTGAAGGCGCTCGAAAGGCCTCTCATCTTCGAAGATCTTTTCGCGGAAATATCGGGCCGCTACGGGATAAGACTGGATCATGGGCAATACGTCCTCGCCGGCAGCACGCTCCGCTCCTTCCTTTCCTACCTAAAAAACGAAGGCAAGGTTCGGTACGGCTTCGAAGATAACAAGATGCTGTGGTCAGCAGAGAGGCCCTCATGAACTACGAGATCAGACCAGTATCGCCCAATGACGCAGACATTCTTTTTTCGCTCATCAACAGGATAAAGGACGAGGAGAAATACCTCTTTTTCTCGCTACGCTTTCCAGCCGGCAGCACGAGAAAGTACATAGAAGCGCACAACGAAGCAGGCAATCCTATGCTTGGAGCCTACACCGACTCTGGCGAGCTCGTCGGCTGGATCGACATCAATATAGGCGGTTTCGAGGAGATCCGCCATTCGGCGACCGTCGGAATGGGCATAGCCGCTGAGCACCGGGGAAAAGGACTGGGAAAAAGACTCTTGAGCGCCTGCATCGAAGGAGCCACGAGGCTTGGCCTCGAGAAACTGGAGCTCGAAGTATTCGAGACGAATACGGCAGCCCGAGCCCTGTACCTGAAAGCAGGCTTTACCGAAGAAGGCTGTCTCAGAAAAAAAAGAAAATTCAAGGGAGAATACGAGGACCTCGTCTGCATGGGGCTGTTCCTCGGTCAGAATCACGGCGAGGAGCCGCTGCGCTGATTGAGCCGCGGCCCCTCGCCGACGGATCAGCGCAGCGTGAGGGCAAAGAAGCTGGCGATCGCTTCGGCCGTCTGGGCTTTGAGAGCGGAGTCGCCGCCGTAGAAGCCGTAGCCGTGATCAGCGCCGGCCACGGGCACGATTTCGATATACGAGCTGGCCACCGCCGCGCCAGCCGTCGCCTGGATCACGGACGCCGGGATAATGGTGTCGGCGCCGCCCGTCACGAAGAGGATGGGACCGGTGAACGCGGATACCGCGGCGAGACCCTTGGCCGCTTCGTTGTCGCTGAACCATTTCGCGCTCAGATCCTGTACCTGACCGTAGGGAGTCGTGAAAAGCACATGGCCATCGGCCTTGGCCTTCGCGGCGTATTCGGCGTATTTTCCCTTCCCTCCCATGAAGACATACATCGCGTCGGGGCCATCGGTGCCGACGGGCGCGAGAAGGCCCAGGGAGCGGTAGCCCTTCGAGGCTGAAAGGATCGCGAGTCGGCCGCCCATGCTGTAGCCGAAGACACCCATGTTGGAGAGATCGATCTGCGTACGGCCTACCGCGTAGGCGCGCGCCGCTTCCATATCGGCGAGCATATTGGTGAGGGTATTCGCGGTGAAAGGTTCGGCGCTCGCGCCGCAGCCGGGGAAGTCCATCCTGATGCTCGCCACGCCGCGGACCGCGAGCGCTTCGGCGATGGCGGTGAAGCCGCCATTTTCTTCCTTGCTGCCGCCGTGCCCATGGGCCATGACGACGAGGGGAAGCTTTCCTTCCTTTTGGGGAAGCGTAAGCAGCGCGGGAACGCTGACGCCGCGGGAGGGTACGCTCACCGCGATCGCGTTGAACGCGTAGGGTCCGAAAGCTCCGGGCGCGGCCCAGACGCCGGCGGCGGTGAATATCGCCAAGGTCAGAATCGCGAAAAGTCTTCTATTCATGAATATCCTCCTATAGAATTGATGCCATTCAGCACGATTATAGTGTTCCCCGGACGGCGAGGCCAGAGTATGGATTATAAAGATTCAGGCTTCCCGACGATTTCCCCTGACATCAGGAGTTTCTGAAGCCCGGCGGAGCCCGATACGTCGCCGATGAGGATGGCTCCGGCCAGCCGCCCATCCTTCAGGAAAAGGCGCTTGAAGCGCTCGTCGCCGCGTCTCGTCACGACGGAGACGCCCTCTCCCGCCTCGATCGATCCCAGGGAGACGAGCTCGATCCCGCTCACCTTGAGCTTGACGGATACGGGACTGCCGTAGTACGTCGCCTCCTCGCCCGCGGCGTTGCGGCCGGCGACGCCGCCCTGCTCCCTGGCGACTGGCCAGAGGCCATATACCCGGCCCCTGAACTGGGCGGCGTCGCCGGCGGCGAAGATGCCGGAAATACTGGTCTCCATATGTTCGTCGACGACGATGCCCCGATCGCAGAGGATTCCCGCGCCGCGGGCAAGCTCGACGTTGCTCACGATGCCGGCCGAAAAGACGATTATGTCGGCTTCGATCGACGAACCGTCGCGGAAGATCAGCGCCGAAACCTCGCCCTTTTTCCGGATCGCAGAGGTCTGTTTCCCGAGAAGAAATCGCAAACCTTCTTTTTCGAGCATCGCTTGGAGCACCGAGGCGGCTTCGGCGTCCAGCTGGCGGGGAAGGAGGCGGTCGAACATTTCAACGATAGTGGTCTTCGTGCACGTCTTCGCGAGATTGGCCGCCGTCTCGATTCCCAGAAGCCCGCCGCCCAAAACGACGACTTCTTTGCCGCCGGCGCAGCGGGCCAGGATTCTGTCGGCGTCGTCGATCGTCCTCAACGTGAAGACGGAGTCGAGGTCCGCGCCCTCGATGGATGGCCTGAAGGCCGAAGCCCCGGTCGCGATGATGAGCCTGTCGAAATAATCCAAGGCCCCGCCGCGAAGCGACACGGCGCGGGCTGGCGGATCGATAGCCTCGATCGATGCCGGCTTCACGAGTCGCAGGTTCTTCTTTTCATAGAATTCCTTCCCCCTGATCGTCAGTTTTTCGCCGGGGAAAGCTCCGTTCAGGTATTCTATGATCCTGGGGCGCGAATAGTTATACCGATCCTCGTTCGTATAGATGACAACCTCGCCCTCGGGGTCCTTGTCGCGTATCGATTCAGCGGCGGCCATGCCCGCCGCTCCATTGCCGATGATGATGTATTTCATCGAAGCGCTCCTTTCGATAAAAAAATACTAATTTCATCGGCAAGGGGGAAAGGGCGCGCCACGGTTTAATCGCCCCGGTCGGGCAGCTTGATCCGACGACTTAAGCCTTCTTCTCCAAGGTTTCGGGGATGCTCATAAGCAGGGGGATTCTCACGAAAATGTCGATGCCGGCCGCGAAGATGAAGACCCATTGCGGTCCCAGGTGATCCCAGATCAGTCCGGAGAGAATCGTCAATACGGCTCCCATGGCCATCTTGAAAAATCGGAGTATGGCCATCCAATCGCCCATATCCTCAGCGGGCACCTGCTCGAAAGCCATGGCGGCGGAAATGACGAGCGTAACGGGGAAGACACCCTGGAGAATTCCCGAAAGGATCAGAAAAACGGGAGCCGAACTGGAGATGAGCAGGACATTGCTCGCCAAGAAGAGCGGCGCGAGGGCATAGAGGATTTTTTTCCTGCCTATCCTGTCGGCCACTCTCCCGATGGGAAGCCCGACCGCGAGACTGACCAAGGCTGAGCCCGTCACCATGGCGGCGAGAATGTAGGGACTAGCGGATTTCGTTTCGCTCGCGAAAAGCTGGGTGAATGGCAGAACCATGCCGACGGGAAGGTTGGTCAGGCAGGAGACGGCGATGAACCTGCCGAGATGCTTTCTTCCTTTAAGAATATGAAATGGATTGGCGAGGCCCGTGTTCGGGCCTGTGCGCGTCGCGGCGCGGGCCGCGGCCCCGCAGTCCGTCAGATTGCGCTTCACGAAATAAAGACAGCCGATTTCACCCGCGAAGGCCAGGAAAAACAACGGGCGGATCGTCGCGACCTTAAGGCCGCCGAGGAGACCGACGATGCCGGCGCCGATCGCCGGTCCGATGAAGCTCATCGTCCCCTGCGCGACGCTCTCGCAGGTGCCCATGGCCGTCGCCCTCCCCTTGTTCTCCAGGGAACTGCCGCAGACGACATTGCAGCAGAGACCGGTCTCGGCCGAGCCCAGCCACCAGGCCATCACGCCCGCCATGCCCACAACCCACCCGCCGGCCAGCCCCAGAACCAGATAGGAAAAGGCGACTATGGCCAAACCGCGAAGATACATGCGCCTGGTGCCGGATCGCTTTATGAAAGAAGCGCCTACAAGGCCGTAGAGAGCGCTCAAGGCCATGCCCAAGCCATTGGCCAGCCCCAGCGTTGTGCCCGTGGCGCCGAGGCCGACGAGATAGACGCCGAGATAGGGGAAGACCATCTGATAGATGAGCTTGTCGAGAGAGGCGCGGGTCGCGGTGACTTTCCAGTTCTTCGGCTGGCCTGTTATGAACCCCAGCTTTCCCTTCGCGGAAATCATACTTGCTCCATCCTTCCCTGCGGCGGAACAAGGCTAAAAAAAAAGACGCCTTCAGATAGTCGCGGCCGCAAAATCAGGCCACTATCGCATGAAGGCGCCATGCTGTCAAACCATAGGATATCAGAAGGCCGGCACGAAACTCCCGTTATAGTTGTTCTCGAGATACTGCCGCACTTTTTCGGACTGTAGGGCCTTGAGCAGGGCCACTACGCGCCAATCGTCGGCGTCACCCTTGCGGGTGGCGAGAATATTGGGATAGGGAGACTCGGCGCCTTCGATCATCAGGTTGTCCCTAGAGGGATAGAAACCGGCCTGGGTGGCGAAGCTGCCGTTGATGACGGCGGCGGCGGCGTCGTCCAGGGTTCTCGGAAGCTGCGGAGCCTCGATTTCCTTGAACTGGAATTTCTTGGGATTCTCGGTGATGTCGCGTATCGTCGCCTTCAGCCCAGAGCCAGCGGCCAGCTTTATGAGCCCCTTATTCTGGAAAAGTATGAGGGCGCGGGCTTCGTTAGTCGGATCGTTCGGTATGGTGATGACGGCGCCGACGGGAAGATCGTTCAACTTTTTGTATTTCCTGGAATAGAGGCCGAGAGGCGCGACGAATACCTGGCCGGCGGGTTCCAGGGCCAGCTTGCGCTCCGCCGCGAAATTGTTGAGATAGGGCGTGTGCTGGAAAAAATTCGCGTCGAGCTGCTTTTCGGCGAGAAGAAGGTTGGGCGTCACATAGTCGGTGATCTCGACGATCTCGAGCTTGATGCCCTGGGCGAGAAGATCCGCCTTCACCAGGTTGAGCAGATCGGCGTGGGGAATGGGATTGGCGCCGACTTTGAGCGTCACGGGCTTCTGAGCGGTCTGGGCGAAGGCCGGGACGGAGACGGCGGCGATTGCCAATGCCGTCGCCAGGATAAAGGATACAGTACGGTTGTTCCGGTTCATAGCGAACCTCCTGCGATGAGATTATGCCGCCATAGGGGGCATTGGGGACTGTCTGATCAGCGCTTGAGCTTCAGATTCCTCGTGATCCTGTTGCCCGTCATCTGGATTCCCTCGACGAGTATGATGATCGAGAGCACCGATGCGATCATGATGTCGGTCCTGAAACGCTGGTAGCCGTATCTGATGGCCAGATCGCCGAGACCGCCCCCTCCGATGACCCCTGCCATGGCGGAATAACCCACCAGGTTGATCATCGTGAGCGTGAGACCGGCGATAAGCGAAGGGAGGGCTTCAGGCACGAGAATGGCGAAGAGAATTCTGGCCTTCGTGGCTCCCGAAGAGAGAGCCGCGTCGAGGATGCCGCCATCGATTTCGGCCAACGACGATTCGACGATGCGCGCCACAAAGGGCATAGCCGCGATGGAAAGAGGCACGATGGCCGCCACCGTCCCAAGGCTCGTCCCCACGATGAGGCGTGAAAGAGGAAGCACAAGGACCATGAGAATGACGAAGGGAAACGACCGCAGGGTGTTGATCACCCGGTCGGCGACTTTCTTCACGATCGAAAGCTGACCCGAATGTTCGGAAAGCCTTTCGTTCGACATGAAGTAGAGCGCGAGACCGATGGAACCGCCGAACAGTCCAGCGATCGTCGTGGACGCGATCACCATGAGGATGGTTTCCAGAACCGGCCTGGCGATGAGGTCAAAGATTTCACGCATGATTGACCTCCGCCACGAGACGGCGTCCGGTTTCGCTGCTTGGACGGGAAAAAACGGAAGCCACGGGGCCGCTCTCCACGATCAAGCCGTCGGAGATGATCGCGACATCGTCGCAGATTCTCCTGACCACTTCCATCTGGTGAGTAACCATCATGACGGTGAGACCGAAACGCTGGCGCAGGGACTGGATCAGATCCAGGATGGACCTCGTTGTTTCGGGGTCCAGAGCGCTGGTAGCTTCGTCGCAGAAGAGTATCTGCGGTCTGTTAGCGAGAGCCCTGGCGATGGCGACGCGCTGACGCTCGCCTCCCGAAAGCCGGCCGGCCGGCCTGTCCGCCTTGTCAGAGAGCCCGACGAGCTCCACGAGCTCCTCCACCCTTTCGCGAATGGCCGTTTTATTCCAGCCGGCCGCTTCCAGGGGAAAAGCCACATTGCCCGCGACGGTTCTCGAGGAGAAAAGGTTGAAGTTCTGGAACACGAACCCAGCTTTTCTGCGCGCCTCTATCAGTTCCTTTCCCTTGGCTCCGGATACTGAAACCCCGGAATAGAAAATCTCGCCGCCGTCGGCGCGCTCGAGCAGCGAGGCGATCCTGATGAGGGTGGTCTTGCCCGCTCCGCTCCGTCCGATGATGCCGTAAATTCTTCCAGCCGGGATGGAGAGCGAAACGCCGTCCAGAACCGCGTGAGGACCGAATCTTTTACTGATATCCCTTATGGCTAAAGCCGGGGAATTAGTGGGAGGAACTGGCGATGTCAAATGGGGAATAGTCTGGACTAGTACGAGAGGGTTGAGTAATGCGGCCTGTTCCGGCCGCTTCGCATGAAACATAAGGAATCTTTAATATAACTCATGTGAATATCCTTTACGGGACGGTACAACAGGGGGCGTCGCAATGTCAAGACATAAAAGCCGCATGCTATTGGTATTTTTATACATAGCGACAGTTCGGCGGCACGGCGATTGGGTAAAAACCATATGAATCAAGTTAATTATTATTTGCAAATTTCGGGAATCATCTATACAATTATGAATGGATATTATCCTGCCCGGCTTGAATCGTATGATTCTTCGATACATTCCGGACGAAGCATCAACCTGATCGTCTCACGCAAAAGGAGAGGGAAATGAAGAAGTTCACGGTGCTTGTCGCGCTTCTCTGCGTCGTCGTTGGTTTCGCGTCCGCGGAAACCACTAACTATTCCAAAAATGGCATGCTCATTAATCCCGGTTCTATAAACGCGAATGTCGGCATCGGTTTTGGCTATTGGTACGGCCTTTCGGTCGGCGGCGGCGTTGAATACGCCATCGGCAAGTTCACGATCGCCGAAAAACTTCCCTTCACCTATGGCGTAGCCGGCCGCGCCGGACTCTATATCGGCAGCACCCTGGACGTCGCGGTAGGCGCGGTAGGCACCCTCCACTTCAACTGGGGCGCCCTCGACCTGCCCAGCGAACTCGCCTGGATCGGCAACTTCGATTCGTACTTTGGTCTTGGTCTTTCGATCCTTCCCAGCGTCGGCTTCAACACGATCGGCGGCACGAGCTATTTCCTTTCGGAGAACTTCGCCATCAACGCCGAAACCGGCCTCGAGGCCTCCTATATCGGCGTCCTCCTGAAACTGTAGCGTCGGATCCCGATCGGATTCGGATCGGATACGAAAGGCGCCCATCCGGGGCGCCTTTTTTTTTCGCCCCGCGCTCGGGTCTGTCCGTCAAGACAGGTTCATCCGCTTGACGCCTGCGAATGGGCGCCATAGAATCAGCCATAGAATTCCTTCGAGCCTTAGCTCCTAAAGATACGCGGCATCATGACAATGAGCCTCGGAAGTCCATGGACTAAAAGCCATCGGGTTGCGCCGGAAACGGTTCAGCCTTCCATGCTTGAAAAGGGGGAATAATGACTCGCTCAAACCCGCCGGGACCTGGTTTCCGGACGGTTGTTCTCTCCCTAGGCCTCGCCTTCGCGCTTCACGCCTCTGCCTGGGCGTTCGATCTGCGCCTTAACGGCAGCTCAAAAACCATACCCTCAGACGCCGCGCTACGCGCGCTTTCATATTCCATCCCCTCGAAGAACTCCATGGAACGCGGCCTCGCCATCTCCGAATTGCTTCCCCCCCTCGTGGAAGCCTGGAGGATCGAGTGCGCCGGCTCGGCCGGGGCAAAAATATGGATAGGAGACAACCTCGCGGACAGACTCTCCGGATTCTATATCGTCGAATCGTCCTCCGGAGGATGGGACCTGCTCGCGCCGGATGCCAGGGTGGCCTCCATCAGTTCCGTGAGCATCAGCGGAGACCGGGCCAGCGAGCGGGAACTGGAAATCTGGCTCTCCTGGGAGGGCGTCCCCGAACTCAAGGCGGAAATCCAACGTTGGGCGACGCTCTCCGGCGCGAAAGTCAGAGCGGTGGACATACCGGATACGAGGTCCAAGCTTCTGGCCGTCCAGCGCGGCGGCGGGCGCACGCCCGATCTCCTCATGATCCAATCGGACAACGTTCCTGACCTCGTGGCGGCGCAGACCCTCCAGCCCCTGGATCGAATCGACGTCTCTCATATCGTGGAGAATGGGGCGACAGCCTTCAGCGCCGAAAGCCGACGTTGGGCGATTCCCTTCTATTTCGATGCGCAGCTGGTTTTCTACGACAGAAAGCAAGTCCCCGTTCCGCCCGCCCTGACCTGGACGACCGACGATCTGGAAGCCATGGCCGCGCGGATAAGCCGGAGCGGCGGAACGCCGATTTCCTGGAATGTCTATTCTGCGTATTGGCTTTTACCCATAGCCATGGGCTTCGGAAAACCTTCCATCGCCGATGCCGACGGCGGGGTCCGTCCCGACGATCGTGGAACCAGACAGGCCATATCCTGGATTCTCTCGATGATCGACCGAGGCTACCTGGAGCCCCTTGAGCGCGACGCCATGGTGGCGCGTTTCGCTTCGGGCAAAATCGCCATGATCCTGAGCGGGTCCTATTCCATCCCCGAGTTCGAACGGATAGGCCTGGACTTCGGCGTCGCGCCCTATCCGGTGGTTTCGTCCACGGGCAAGCCCATGGCGCCCCTCCTCGATTTCAAAGGCTTCGCGATGACGCGCTCCACCCAATCCCCGGTCACCGCGCGAAGGCTCCTCGAGCACCTGTCCGGCATCGGGGTTCAGCAGCGCTTTTCGACCGCCCTCTCCAAACTCCCGGCGAATTCAGACGCTTGGGAGGTAACGGAAGGCGACGGCCCCTATCACGCCATCTTGGCAAGAAGCGCGGAGATAGGCGCCGTCATACCCCCAAGCTCAGGCTATAGCACCTATAAAAACACTATGTGGAAAATTCTTCGATTCATACTCGCGGGCAGCATGAAGCCGGACGCGGCCCTCGCGGAAGCGCGCCGTCTCATCGACGCCAACCTGGGAACCATAAGCGGCGGCTCGAAGCCGTAATCATGAATATGCGAAAGGAGCAACACCATGCCTAGACGAATGAGGACCATTCTCGCCATCACGGTCGCCATCGCGTTCGTTCTCGCCGGATGCGTATCGCGGAAAGCGGCGGACTCGACATCGGCCGCCTCGGCGGCGGAGACGGGCTGGAGCATCGAACTGGCGGGCGCGAGGAAGGACAGCCTGTCCCAGTCCTATTACCAGAAGATAAAGGCCGCGGGCAAGGATTATGTCCAGAAAACGGTGGATAAAAAAGGCGTGGCGACAACCTATTCAGGCATTCCCCTCCGCCTCGCTATCGCCATGATCGACGGTTCCGACTCCTCCCATCCCTATGCCTTCGACGCCGGACTCTGGGCCAAGGGCTATGAAGTCACCCTCTCGGCGGCCGACGGTTTTTCCGCCACCTTCTCCACGAAGGATGTCGCCCAGGACGCGCTGATCCTCGCCGATACCGAAGCCGGCAAGCCCCTCGACAGACCCATGGTCGTCGGCGACACGGCCAAGGGCCTTTGGGTCAAGCAGATCGCCTCCATAACCACGAGCCTCGCAGCGTCCAAGGCGGTTTCGGAAGCCGCCTCCTTCGCGCTCGAGCTGGATATAAACGGAGTGAAAGCCTCCTACACCCTCGCCGACCTGGAAAAAGATCAGGCATATATGGAAAACAAGGGAAGCTTCACGACCAGCGCCGGGACAAAGTACTCCAATGTCTATGGCGGGGTGGGCCTCAGGGCTATCCTGGCCCGTTTCATGAGTCTTTCCGCTGACGATTCCATAACCTTCGCGGCCACCGACGGCTATGAGATGACCTATTCCGGCAAGCAAGTGCTCGACGAGGCGGACGGCACCTGGATACTGGCCTTCAGGATGGACGGCGACTGGCTCCCCAAGGATCCGGGCTACATAAGGACGGTGAAAATCGGTCCCAACGATCCCAACATCGACGGCCACACCTCGGTCAAGATGATCAAGCGCATCATCGTGAAACAGAAGGACTTCAAGGATTTCGCCGTCTCCTACGGGGGGAAAATGAACGGAACGATGGATCGCGCCACGGTGCAGTCCTGCGTGAGCTGCCACAAGAAGGAAGTCGTTTTCGAGCGCAAGGGAATAAGCGGCAGCTACACCGGCTTCCCCCTCCACCTTCTGCTGGGCTACGCCGACGACCCCGCTTACCAGCCGCACAAGCAGGACACGAGCATCCATGCTTATGACAGCGCGGCGGCCAAGGCCGGCTACAAAGTCGAGGTAACCGCCGTCGACGGCTACAAGATCACCCTCGATTCGCGCGAACTGGACGCCAACGACGAAGTCATACTCGCCATGTACAAGGATGGGGCTGGCCTCGATCCCAGCGAATTCCCCCTCGTCCTCGTCTGGGACAAGAACATCGCCAGGTTGCCCGAAGGGATCAAGAACGTAAAGCAGATCCAGTCTATCAATCTCGTTTTCTAGGGAAGGAATGAAGGCGTCCATCCTCGGCGGATCCAGGGCGGCGAAACTGGCCATCCTTCCTCTCGCCTTTCTCGTTCTGGCCGCGGGCATACTACCCTTCTTTACCGCCGCGGTCAGTTCCCTCTACCACGACAGCTACGGCCAGGCCGCCTGGGCCGGTCTCGAAAATTTCAGAGCCCTCGTCGAGGACAGGGCATTCGTTCTTTCCCTGGGCATAACGCTGGGATGGGCCCTCCTCTCGGCCAGCCTCTCCGTTCTCATCGGATTCATCCTGGCTTCCGTCCTCCTGGACGCGGGAAAGTCTTTCAAGATCGTTTTCGCGGCCATTCTCGTGCCCTGGGGAGTGCCATCCTTCATCTCGGTGCCCATCTGGCGGATGATCATCCACGGCAGCGGCGGAAAGTCGATTCTTTCGGTCATGCTGGGGAGAGAGCTGAATCTTCTCACCGATCCAGCGGCCGGTTTTGTCGCCGCCCTTGCCGTCGACGTATGGCTGAGCATTCCCCTTGTCGTGTTTGCCCTCTACGCGTCGCTCCGCGCCGTGAACCGCGGCATGACAGAAGCCGCCAGTATGGACGGGGCCGATTCCTGGACGATCGCGCGATGGATAAGGGCGCCGCAAGCCCGCACAACGCTCATCGTCATGTGGGCTCTCGATTTCGTGAGGTCGTTCAAGGAATTCCAGGTGCCCTTCCTGATGACGGCCGGAGGACCGCCCTTTATCGGCGGCATCACCGAAAAAAATATTGTCGGGGCGACGACCACGCTCGAAATTTTTCTCTATGACGCCTTTAGGAACGAAAATGACTACGGCATACCTTCGGCATACGCCGTCGCGGTGGGAATGCTCGTCATATTGCTGGTTGGGCTGTGGTTTCGCCTCAGAAAGCGGCCGGAAGGGAAAGAGCGGATGGTACGGCCGAACATCGGCGGCAAAGCGGCGGCCTTCGCCTGGAAAGCGGCCTGCTGGACGGCGCGAATTTTCGCCGTCGCTTCCGCCGTTCTCGTAATCTACGTTGTCCTGTGGCTTTCGTTCTCGGATCTGTCGGCAGTCTATATAGACGGGCTTCTTCCGCGTTTCATCTCGCTTCGTCCCTACGCCACCATTCTGCGTGAAGAGGGAATACTGCGATACTTTTTCAACACCTTCCTGGTAGCGGCGACCACAGCCCTCTTGTTACCGATCTTCACCTTGCCGGCGGCCCTTGCCCTGTCGCGGACGACGGCCAGGCGCTCGGCGAAGGCCTTCGCCTTCCTGCAGGCGCTAGGAATGACGGGCGGCGTCCATTCCCTCATTCCGCTCTTCATTCTCTTCAGGCTTATGGGCTTGCTGGGCGGCTATGTCCCGCTCGTCACGGTGTATATCTTCCACGCCCTGCCCTTTTCACTCTTTACGCTGAAGGCCTTCCTGGATCGCCTGCCTCCGAGCTATGAGGAGGAAGCCGCGCTCGAGGGCATGAAGCCCCTCGCCTATATGCTGAAGATCATCGCTCCCTTGAGCGCCCCGGCCCTGGCCGCCGCGATGATGACGGCCTTCATCTCCGCCTGGAACGGCTTCCTCGTTCCCCTCGTTTTTCTCACCGACGACAGGCTTTACACCATTGGGGTGAAGCTTCACAGCTATGTGGGGTCGGTGGCCTCGGGCAATCCGAAATGGAACCTTTTCGCGGCGGCCAGCGTCATCAACCTGGTCTTTATCGCCCTTCTGCTCTGGCGCTTCAAGAATCCCCTGACGCAGAACGACGCGGCCTACGGCGAAGACGAGAATATCACTTGACGGCGGGGAAAAGCCTTCCCGCCCTGACGCCGAAAACCGGATATCCCGTATTGTCCAAGCCCAGGAAAAGCGACAGATCGATGGGCGTCAAGCCGGCGAAACTCAGGGTAGTGCCGTAGCTGAGCCCGAGGCTGAAGGCATCAGGCTTCAGGGTTGAACCGGAGCCGCCGCCCGCAAGCCAGACGGCGTCGAAATATGGACCCAATTCCATGTTCTTGACGAGGAATAGCTCGGCCGCGTCGAACTCGAGGGATTTCGCCAGCCAGACGAGTTCCATGTTAGCGGCGATGACGATGGGCGCCGCGCCCGCTAGGGCGTTTCCCCGATAGGCTTCGCCCCGCTCGAGCGAGAGCCCCCTGCCGGACATATCGAACCGCCCCGTCACCCTTCCCCTCAAGGCGGCGCCGCCAGGACTGGCGGCGCCAGAATTGGCGCTACCAGAAGCGGCGCCGCCCAAATTGGTGCCGCCAAGATAGGCAATGCCCGTCTTCAGCGTCATTTCGGGACCATAGCGTGGCGAGCCCGCCGGCTCGGCCAGCGTGTCGGCAAAGGCGCCCGCTCTTGCCGACACAAACCCCGCCCAGGTTCCCTGGAGGAGAGGCCTGTCGCCGAGTCCCGCGTCGAGAGCCACTTCGGCCCTTGTTTCCCAGCCGAGAGCCCCCGAGTCAAGGGCGTAATCGAGGGAGGCGCTCAGAGAGGGCCGGAGGACGAGGTCCTCGCCCTTCGAGGACCAGGAAAGATCGGCCAGGAATTCGAGGCTGTCGGGCTCGAGAAAAAACGCGGGAAGTGAACTGAAATCGCCCCAAAGTCTCAACTCGGCCTCGGTGAGAAAGGTATCGAGGGGATTGGCCCGCATGCCCATCGTAAGCGCCCACTGCCGCCCGGGGTCTCCCGACAGCCCCATTATCGAGGAAACCGAAGCTCTGACCATGCCGGCCGCCGCCGACAGCGCCAGCCCGCCGTACATTTGACTGTCCAGCTCCATCGCCGAACGCTCAAACATATCAAAAAGCTTGTATCTGAGTTTGTATCGCACCGAAGGAACAACGTCGGGCAAGGCCCCCCGCCTCAGCCGGGCGAGGGTACGCGGAATTGAGAGGTCATACCTTGCCCTGGCTTCGATCAGCTCGGGCGGCATCCGCCTATTTTTGGACGTTGCGGGCAGTACGCCGAGTATTTCGTCGATGGAAGCCAAGGCGCTTTCCCTTCCCCGCTCGATGATGGCCGCTGGGCTGGAAAACTGCATGTAAGAAATATTTTCGACATCATTTCTGATGACGATGGGCGAGACCGCGAGCAGCGCCTCGATGCCCGATCTCGTTTTCCCGATATCGAAGGTCCTGCTGAGCACGGACAGAAGATTGCCGTAGTTCATGCTCTTGTTGTAGAAGGCGGTGGAAACGATAAGAAGAGAGGAATACTTCGCGGCTATCTCGACCGGCACCAAGTTGGTCGATCCGCCGTCGACGAGGAGGAATTCCCCGAAGGGAACCGGTTCGAAAATCGCCGGCATGGCGAAGGTTGTCGTCATGGCTTTGGAAAATTCTCCCGCTGACAGCTCCACAAGCCGCCTGGTCCTCAGGTCTTCGCCCGTCACGATGATAGGTATCGGAGTATCGGAGAGATCCAGATCTCCCACCATTTCCTTTACGGCGCCGACAAAGGGATCGGCGTTGATTATGCCGCCTTTCGTGGGGAGAACGAGGTTGAAATAGAATTCGGGGGGAACGGCTCCTACGATTTGGGCGATCGTGCCAGGGGATACTCCGGCGGCGTAAAGCATGCCGACCACGGCGCCCATAGAGTTGGCGACGATGAAGTCAGGCCTGATGCCGGCATCTTCAAGCACCTGGATGACGCCGATATGAGCGTAAGCCCGCGCCGATCCACCCGCGAGGACGAGGCCGAGAGGCTCGCGTCCTTCGGCGCGGATCTCGTCGAGACGGGCGGAAAATTCTTCCCTGCCGATGGAGATCGAGTCGGCTATGACCCTGAAGGTATCGTCAGCGGGAAATGCCGCGTCAACGTTCTGGGCGGATGCGCCCAACAGGCAGAAGGCCAGGGCGCAGATCAGGACGGCGAATCGGTTCAGCATGCGGGAACTATACAACAAGTTTTTATTTTTCACTACGGTAGGGAGCGTCGTCGCTATCGACGTCGATAGCGAAGCCGGTCTCGACGAGGCCTCGATTATTTGGTATTCTGGACCCATGAACGAACACGCATCCGACACCGCGGAACCCCCGTCTCCGGAAACCGATCCCTTCAGTCACATCGGCGCCTCGCTGAGGCGCCGGCCATATTCTTCCAAGCACAGCCTCGAGGCCTGCCATGATCGCTGAACTCATACTCATTCTGGCCCTCATTCTCCTCAACGGCTTTTTTTCTCTCTCGGAAATGGCGATCGTATCCTCCCGAAAGGCCAGACTCCGCCACGAGGCGGACGAGGGCAGAAAAAACTATCTGCTTGCCCTGCGCGCCGCGGAGCAGCCCGGCAGATATCTGTCGGCCATACAGGTGGCGATCACCCTCATCGGCATTCTGACCGGCGCCGTGGGCGGAGCGACGATATCGCGCAGCATGAGCCTCTGGCTTTCGGGCTTTCCCCTCGTCGCCAGCATCGCCGAACCGCTTTCGGTCGTAATCATCGTCATCCTCACCACGCTCTTCTCTGTCATCCTCGGGGAACTGGTGCCGAAAAGCCTTGCCCTCTCTCGCCCCGAGAAGGTCGCCGCGGCCATCATTCGCCCTATCTCCATCATCAGCATCATCTTCGATCCCCTCGTCAGATTCCTGTCGGGCGCGACATCGCTCATCGTCAGAACCCTCGGCTTCGCGCGCGCCCCGGGACCGGACGTCACCGAAGATGAAGTCAAGATCCTCATAGCCGAGGGCGCGGAATCGGGCATCTTCGAGAACTCGGAAAAGGAAATGGTGGAGGGCGTCCTCAACCTGGACGACAGGCGGGTCACGACCTTCATGACGCCGCGCACCGACGTCCTGGCCCTGGATTTGGAAGACGGGAATAAAACGACCAAGGAAGAACTGGTGGCGAACGCCAACTTCGCCTGCCTGCCCGTCATGGAAGGCGACCTCGACAGGATCGTGGGCATGCTCAACGTCAGGGAAGCCCTCGCCACCCTCGTGCGCGAAGGCAGCATCGATATCAGGGCCCACCTGAGCCCGCCCGTCCTCATACCTGAGACCATATCGGCCTTGCGCGCTCTCTCCATACTGAAAGACAACGCGGCGAGCACCGGCTTGATCGTCGACGAATACGGCGGCGTTTCCGGCCTCGTAACGATGAGCGATCTCATGGAATCCGTCGTCGCGGGACTCGCCCAGAACGACTCCGACGAAGTGCCAGGCGTCGTCGAGCGGGAAGACGGCTCATTCCTCGTGGACGGCACCCTCGCCATAGCGGAGTTCGCCGAATCCATGGAGCTGGACGAGGAAAAATTCGACGCCAACGCCTACGATACCGTGGCCGGCCTCGTGCTCGAATGCATGGGCTCGATCCCCAAAGTGGGCGAGTCCTGCGAATGGAACAGCTTTCATATCGAAATAGTGGACATGGACGGCAACAGAATAGACAAGGTCATGGTGAGCAGAACCAACGAAGTGAACCGCAACGCGGAAGAGGAATGAAAACCCCGCGTTGCGCGAAATCGCACTCTGCGCAACGCGTTACGCGAACTGATCCAGCTTTCCTTCCCTGATGACTTTGTATTCCCCCGTCTTCGTATCGAGATCGTAGACGGAAAAATTGGTGTCGATATTGAATCCGGGCAGCCTGACGGCGAAATTGAGGGACACGGAGCCATTTTCGCCCGACGTTATGCGATGGAACACGTTGGTCGGCCACACGACCATGGCCGGTCCTTCATACACGAGCTTGTCGTTGTGGAACACTCTTTCGGGCTCCACGGTGAAGTGCTCGAGGCGCCTGTATTTCAGGGAATATATGTCCACCATGCGGACGCCCTGAAGCACGAGAAGATTGTCCTCCTGCTGGGGATGAAGGTACCAGGGCCGCTTAACGTCTCCCACCGAGCCCGGCGACAAGGCTCCGTGCTTGTGCACGACACGGTCCACGCCGTCTATCTTCGGAAGGTACTTCATCGGCAGGATGTCGAACGAAACTCCTTCCGTTTTCCTGAACGGCTTGAGCGTGATGATCCGCCAGAATTGAGCGACTTCGTCGAGAATAAAATCCATGTCATCCCCTCCTTCGTTCCTCGAGAGCTTTTTCCATCCTGAGGAGCGCTTCCGCCAGATACGATCTCGGGCAGGCCAGGTTTACGCGCATGAACCCGGAACCGCCGGAGCCGAACTTTGTTCCCTCATCCAGCCATATCCTGGCCTTTTTCGTGAAGAATTCCCTGAGCCCGGCATCGGAGAGCCCGAGCCTCCGGCAATCGATCCAGCCGAGATAGGTGCCTTCTAGTGGTAATATACTGAGTTCGGGCAACTTCTTGGCGATGAAATCCGAAACGAGGCCGAAATTCCCCCGCAGGTAGACGAGCAGTTCCTCGAGCCAGGCTTCGCCCTCGTTGTAGGCCGCCTCGAGGGCGACGTTGCCGAATACATTCGACACGCCGATGCCCGAGTCTTCCACTGCGTTCTGAAAGGCGTCGCGAAGCTTTTTGTCGGAAATGATGGCATTGCCCATCGTAAGCCCGGCCATATTGAAGGTCTTGTTGGGAGCGGTGAGCGTGATGGTGATGGCCGCGGCCTTTTCGGATAGGGAGGCAATGGGCGAGTGGCGGATATCGCCCAGAATGAGATCGGAGTGAATTTCATCCGAAATAATGACGATGCCGTGGCGATGGCAGATATCGACGAGCTTTTCCAGCTCGATCTTTTCCCAGACCCTGCCTACGGGGTTGTGCGGACTGCAAAAGATGATAGCCTTGGTACGTCCGTCGATGGATCGTTCGAGGGCCTCGTAATCCATGACATAGCGCCCGCCGTCGAAAACGAGCTCGTTTTCGACAAGCTGGCGGCCATTGCACAGGGTCGCGCTCACGAAGGGGTGGTACCCCGGCGGCTGGATGATGATCTTGTCGCCAGGGTTGGATACGGCCTGGACGGCGAAGTTGAGGGCCGGAACGACGCCGGGCGAGTAGCAGATCCACTCTTTGGCGATGTTCCAGCCATTGCGCCGCTTCATCCAGCCGATGACGGCCTGGTAGTAGGCATCGCTCCTTATGGGATAGCCATAGATGGGGTGGGCCGCCCTCTCCCGCACCGCGGCGGCGACTTCGGGCGGACAGGCAAAATCCATGTCGGCCACCCAGAGCGGTATCGCATCCTCGGAGCCGCAATGCTCGGCTCTATTGGCCCACTTCAGGGAATCGGAAGAAGCTCTGTCATAGAGTCGGTCAAAATCGTATTTCATGGCCGAGGCTCATTCCGAAACGCGGCGCGCGGCCACTGCATCGGCCGTCGCCGCGCCGGACGAGACGATCACCTCTATCTCCACCGCGCCGTTTTTGGGAAGGGCCGCGGCTTGGACGGCGCTGCGGGCGGGAAAATCCTTCGGAAAAAACTCGGCGTATACGGCGTTCATGCGCGCGAAATCGCCCATATCCCTTAAAAAAACAGTCGTCTTGACCACATTGGAGAGCGAGAGCCCCAATTCGGCGAGAATGGTGGAAATATTGGTGAGGGATTGGCGGGTTTCGGCTTCCACGCCGCCCGGCGCGAGGGCGTTGGTGGCGGGATCGAGCCCGAGCTGGCCGGAAAGGAACACGAAATCGCCGGAAACGACGGCGTGCGAATAGGGGCCGAGAGCGGCTGGAGCTATCTTGGCGTTGAAACAAAGCTTGGACATGACATCCTCCTAGTACGTGCTAGGAGGATTATGACGTCCCCGAGGCGGGAGTTCAACTCATGCCGCTCACTGTTCGTTGCGCAATTCCCGGAGATATTTGTAAATTGTGTGCTTGGTGACGCCCAGTTCGCCGGCGACGAGTTCCACGGCTCCCTTTATGTCGAAGATGCTTCGCAGTTCAAGGTTGGCGACAATGCGGCGGTTCTTTTCGGTAGGAGAAACGCCCGTGACGCGGGAGACAGCTTCCAGTTCGTCGGCCACGGCCTGGGCGACGAGTTCGTCGACATCTGGCGCGAAATTCTCGCCCGATGGCGGGACTTCGGGCGCGGGCGAAAAATCGGCGAAAAACTGCGTGAGCGGCATGGAAAGGTCGAAATTGATGCAGAGGAAACCTATGGGCGCGCCCTCGTCGTTGCGTATGATCATCGTCGTCGACTTGAGCGGCTTCCCGGCCTTGGTCTTGGAAAAATAGGGTCCTACGATATCTTCCTTGGAATCGTAGGCGTTGTTGGCTACCTTGAGCCCCAGATCGGTTATGGGGGCGCCCAGGACCCGGCCGGTAACCTCACCGTTCACGATCTTCACGATGGACTTGCCAATGTCCTCGAGGGAATGAATGACGACCTCGCAGCCCTTGCCGAAGGTTTGGGCAATCGTGTCGGCTATGGCAAAATGGTTGGCGAGAATCTGCTTGTCGCGGACTGTGAAGACGCGTTTTACGTGGGCCGCGATATCGTCCTGGCTGGCCGCTTTCTTTATTTCCTTCGCGATCATGAAATTACCTCCGTTCTTTGGGAAAACCCAAGAACCATTTATGGATAAGAGCGCCTGGTACAAGCTCGGGATGGAACGTCGCTCCGAGCATGGAGCCCTCGCGAACGAGGACAGGACTGCCCTCATGAACGGCGAGAACCTCCACCCCGGGACCGATCTTCGTAATTTTCGGAGCTCTAATGAAAACGCCTTCAAGTTCGGGAACGCCGGGAATCGTCGTTTTTACCTGAGCGCGGAAACTGTCCTTCTGGGTTCCGTAGGCGTTCCTGCGGACCGTGACATCGAGCAGCCCAAGTCCCGGCTGCTTCCTGTTCTCGATGTCCTTCGAAAGGAGGATGAGACCGGCGCAGGTGCCAAAGACGGGCATTCCCGCAAGGATTCGACGCCTGAAAGCGTCCATGAAACCGAAACGCTGCAGGAGGGAACCCATCACCGTGCTTTCGCCGCCGGGAATCACCACCGAATCGGCCAATTCGAGGTCGGCCGCTGAACGGATCTCGAAAGCCTCGGCGCCGACTTCGCGAAGCGCGGCGATATGGGCTGCATAGTCACCCTGGAGGGCGAGAACGCCTACCCTGAGGCCGCCTGGGCCGGCTGGCAAGCGTTGAGTATCGGGAGCGACCATTTAGGTTACCAGCCTCTCACGGCCATCTTCTGGTTTTCACCGAGATCGGAAATGCCGATGCCGACCATGGCCTCGCCAAGATCCTCAGAGAGTTCGGCAAGCATCTTCGGATCCTGGAAATGGACAGCCGCCCCCACTATGGCGCGGGCCCGGCGGGCGGGATCGCCCGACTTGAATATGCCCGAGCCTACAAAGACGGATTCGGCGCCGAGCTGCATCATGAGGGCGGCGTCGGCCGGGGTGGCTATCCCGCCCGCCGAAAAGTTCGGCACCGGCAGCTTGCCCGTTTTCGCGATTTCATAGACCAGTTCGTAGGGCGCGCCCAATTCCTTGGCCGCCGTCATCAATTCTTCCACGGGGAGCCTTGTCAGGCGCGCGATGCCGTCGCGGACCGTGCGCATATGTCTTACCGCCTCGACGACGTCGCCCGTGCCGGGTTCGCCCTTGGTGCGGATCATGGCGGCGCCTTCGCCGATGCGGCGAAGCGCTTCGCCCAGATCGCGGCAGCCGCAGACAAAGGGAACCTTGAAATCCTGTTTGTAGACATGGAATCTGTCGTCGGCGGGGGTAAGCACTTCGGATTCATCGATGAAATCTACGCCGAGGGATTCGAGAATCCTGGCCTCGACGAAGTGTCCGATCCTGCATTTAGCCATGACGGGTATGGATACCGCCTTCTGTATTTCCCTGATCATCTTAGGATCCGACATGCGCGCGACGCCGCCTTGGGCGCGGATATCGGCGGGCACCCGCTCGAGGGCCATGACAGCGACGGCGCCGGCCTCCTCCGCTATCTTCGCCTGAGCGACGTTCGTGACATCCATGATGACGCCGCCTTTAAGCATCTCGGCCAGCCCCACCTTGGTTTTCCATTCGGCGCTCTGGCGAGCTGACCAGAACATTGTATCCATATAAGACTCCTTGTCCTGAAATTTAAAAATTTAAAGATTGCTAATAAGCTATATTAAATTACGCGTTTATTCAAGTTTTCCGGCTAGAGGTGCCTGAATCGATCTCAGACACATAGGAAATCGATCTGGCGGGCCAGACATTCCAGGGGCCTTAGACTACAGCATTTCCCTGTGATAGTATATTCCCCACTATGAGAGTATTGCTGACGGGAGCCTCTGGGCTGCTCGGCCGCGCGATTTTGGCCAGACTGCGCGGCCGTCGAGATATGGAACTCACCGGAACCGCCTTTTCGAGAGCCCGAACGCCCGTGATCAAGGCTGATCTGACCGACTCGGCCGAAGTGGCGGCGCTTTTCGCCGCGGCGAAGCCCGATTTCGTGATTCACGCCGCTGCGGAACGCCGTCCCGACATCGTCGACAGGAACCCCAGTCAGGCCAGAGCGCTCAATGTCGCCGCCACGGAGACGGTCGCCCGAGCCTGCGCCAAGAGCGGAGCCTTTCTGCTGTATATTTCCACCGACTATGTGTTCGACGGATCCAACCCGCCCTATTTTCCCGATTCGCCCGTGAATCCTCTCAACGAATACGGCAGGCTCAAACTCGAAGGGGAGGCGCGCGTCGCCGCCATGACGGCGGCTAAGGCCGCGATACTCAGGTTGCCCATCCTCTACGGCACGGTCGAAAGACTCGACGAATCTGCGGTCACGGAACTCGCCTCGCTTCTCAAGAAAGGACAGGCATGCAAGGTCGATAATTGGGCTCGCAGATACCCTCTTCATGTCAATGATGTCGCCGCCGCGATTGAAAAAATCATCGACGCGCTCGCGCCGCGATCCGGCGGGCCGACCGCCAGCGGACAGGCAGCAGAGCATCGGTCCGGGCTGCCGATCTATCTTCTATCTGGCCCCGTCGCCTATACGAAATATGAAATGCTCATGATCATGGCCCAGACTCTTGGCATGGACGCATCCTTCGCGGCGCCCGATGCCGCGCCCTCGAAAGGCGCCCCGCGCCCCAAGGACTGCAGAATGGATACCACCCTCATCGAAGCCTTGGGCTACAAACCCCGCGTGGATTTCGAATCAGGCATAGCCGACGCGCTCGCGCCATTCTTCAAAGGTTGAACCCGACATGTCCCACATTCATTCGCCCGAAACGCGCCCGCCCATGTCCAGCATCGCGCTCATCCTCGCGATTACCTCGATCCTTAACCTCGTCTCCTGCGCGAGCTCGCCCGCCCGCGAACCTCAAGACCGCCTCCGGGTGGGCCTGCACAGATATTTTGCCGAGCGGAATATTCCGGAATTCCCCTCCACGCTTCCGAAACTCCACTTCTCCAGCGACGAATGGAAAGCCCGCGCCCTGGAACTCGTGGAGAGCGCCAAAGACTACATCATGATCGACTCATTCCTCGTCAATTATCACCCCGTGAATTCGGCCATCATGGAAGCCCTCGTCCGGAAATCCAGGGAAGGCGTGCGCGTCTATGTCATCTTTGACTCTTCCTCATATTTTACCTATATGCCCGATCAGGCATCCTACCTGCCCACGGCGCTGAAATATTTCCAGGGAACGCCGGTGCGCGTGGCCGAATACAATCCGATATCGGGGCTCAGACTCTTCTCCCTCCCCGCCTTGCTCGACCGCGATCACAGAAAATTCTGGATCATAGACGGAAAACACCTGGCGGTGGGCGGCATGAACCTGAATTACTATTCCCTCGCGCCCTCGGGCGAATACAGCAACATCGACACCTTCGCGGAAATCGAAGGCCCGGGACCGCTCGCCTACATGGTCGATTCCTTCTGCCGGACCTGGAACCGCAACTCGCCTGACCCCATCGAGCCGGGAAAATTCGGCATACCCGAAAAAAAAACGGACAGCTCCGTCTGGGTCGTGGACCAGGTTCCCGGCGAACCATCTAAGGTCGACAGCCTCTTCGACGCCTTCTTCCTCTTCGCCGAGAAGGAAATATGGATGCTGCAAGCATATACCTTTTCGACGCCCGAGCTCGTGCGCAAAATCAAGACCGCGACGAGACGAGGCGTAGACGTCCACATCGTCCTTTCAGCCAATTCCTTTCGCGCGGCCTACGACGAGGCCTCGAAATACTGCATCCAGGACCTCCTGGAAGCGGGCGCGAAGGTTTACATGTTCGACGCGCCCGACAATTCCTTCCTCCATTACAAACTCATGCTGGCCGACGGGTACCTGGCAGCCTTCGGAAGCCCCAACTTCAATTATCGATCCCAGTACCTGTCCAGGGAAATCGCGCTGGTGAGCGCCGATAAGGAGGTGGGAGCGCAGACGCTTCTTAACCTGCGGGAGATCATGAAATACGCGACTCCCGTATTGATGGAAGAAGCGAGACAGTATCGAAGCCTCAGCTATCTGACATCCTATCTCGGCATGCTGTTCGGAGGCTGACAAGATGAAGAGACTACATCGCCGCGCTCTCATTCTCTTCTTTCTCGCGCTATTCGCCCGATCGGCCGCGCCGTCCTTCGCCGGGAACGAGAGTTCATTCTATTACTCGGTTTCCATGGGCGGCTTTTCCTCGCCGCTCTTTTCGGATGCGGAATACATGGACTTTTCCGCTTCGGCGAAAATCGCCGATATCCCCGTGCTGGGTTCGGCCTTTACCATGCACTATCTCATTCCCGTGAATCCTCTCTCCTTTACCGAATCGCTGGCCGGCCTCGGCGTCGATCTCACGCTCTTCCATATAAAGGAACACCCTTTCGCCTGGATGTCCGCGCGCGAAACGACGCTGGCCCCCATGGCGAGCGCGACCGTCTACGCCCCATTCGCGAACTTAAGAGACCTCCGCTACACGGTAAGCCTTTCTCCCTTGCGGCTTTTCGCCGGGTATGGGTATTTTTCCGTCGGGTCCTTCGGCCTCGTCTTCGATTCTTCATTCGCCGTGAAGGGCTGGGGCATCGAGCTTTTCGAATTTTCCTATATGTCATACTGAGGCAGGCAGCGATGAAACACCCGGTCCGTTCACTCACCCTTTTCTCGCTCCTCCTCCTGGCCGCCATTTCGGCCGGAGCCCAGAACCTCTCCTTTTCCGTCGGCGGATGGAGTTTCTTCAGAAACGCCGAAGGGAAGTACCCCGCGGGGACCCCCGGGATTTTTTCTTCCTTCGGCCTCAGCTGCGGCATAACGCGATACGCGGAAGCGGGTTTTTCGATCCTGCCCCGCCTGAGTCCCGAACCGCTCGATGACATCTTTCTGGAAGGGCATGTAGGCGTATCGCTTTTCGGCGAACGCGTAAGGAAATCGGGCGGACCGGCCATCTATCTGAATGCCCTGTTGGACGCGGGGATTCTCTATGGCATGCACAACCTGACTTCCGGCGCGCCGGAATATTCGCGGGCCATATTCTTGCGCATAACGCCCTTCGCGCTGGGCAACCCCTATTACGGGCGGCGCGAAAGAATGTTCTCGCTGGGCCTCATGTTCGACGTGGACAGCGCCGAGACTTCCCTTTTCCTAAATCTTATCGCCGTCGACTTTTACCTTGCTTCGCCGTCTAAAGTCCGTTAGTCTTTACTTTATGGAACGCGACAGACTGCGCGAGATATTCTCGCGGGCAAAAGTGGGAATCGCCGGAGCCGGCGGACTCGGCTCCAACTGCGCCGTCGCGCTGGTCAGGGCGGGAGTCCGCCGGCTCGTCGTGGCCGACTTCGACAGGGTCTCGGCGGCCAACCTGGATCGGCAGTACTACTTCCAGGACCAAGTGGGGGATTACAAGGTCGATGCCCTCGCCGTGAATCTCAGAAGGATAGAGCCGAGCCTTGAGATCGACGCCCACAGGCTCCGCCTGGACCCGGAGTCCCTGCTCCGGCTCTATCCAGGCTGCGACGTGATCGTGGAAGCTTTCGACGACGCCGAGGCCAAGGCCATGCTCATCGAAACCTGCCTCGACGCCTTCCCCGAAACCCAGGTCGTGGCGGCGTCTGGTCTCGCGGGCATAGGTCATTTCGATTCCATAAAGATCGTGCGCCGCGGCAGGCTTCATCTTTGCGGGGATTTCGAGAACGAAGTGACGCCCGACTCGCCGCCTTTCGCCCCGCGCGTAGCCATCGTCGCCAATCTCGAAGCCGACATAGTCCTCGAATCGCTCCTCCGATCGGCATCCGGAACCTGATTTCCTGGATCCGGTCGAGTTTGGCCCTGTTGGGCCAAGGAGGCTGCCATGCTGGATCAACTGCTCGCCCCCGATCTCGCGAACCTTCTCGAAGAAGGCAGAAGCGACGATATCCTCGACTTCCTCCGCGACCTGCACCCCACCGCCATAGCGGAAATACTCACCGGGCTGGATCCCGCGGAGACGCTCGAAGTGATGGGAATCCTTGGGGAAGTCAGGGCGGCGGCTGTTTTCCGCGAGCTTCCCCTCGCCTACCAGATCGACGCTTCCGACCTGCTTGACACCACCGACCTCGCCAGACTCGTCGAATCGCTGGACCCGGACGACAGGGTCGATTTGCTCAAGGCTATTCCCCGAGAGAAGTTCGAAGCCCTCCTGCGCATACTGGCCAAAAAGGAACGCGACGACATCAAGAGGCTCGCCCAGTTCGAGGAGGGAACAGCCGGTTCCGTGATGACTTCAGAGTATATCGCGCTGAACCAGGATTTGACGGTGAAGGACTCCATCGAGCGGATCAGGCTCGAAGGGGCCGAGGCGCACTCGATTTTCATGATTTTCGCCATCGACGAGGCCAGGAAACTGAAGGGAGCGATAAACCTCGCGGACCTCATCCTGGCCAATCCCGAAAAGAAGCTTTCCGAAATAATGGACGCCAGGCCTCAGAGCGTCAACGCGCTCAACGACAGGGAACAAGCGGCCTACTTGTTTTCGCGCTACGATCTCGTGGCCCTGCCTGTCGTCGATGCCGACGATGTCTTGATCGGCCTTATCACCCATGACGACATCATCGACGTACTGGAACTGGAACAGACCGAGGATATAGAACGCTTCATGGCCATCACGGGCAGCCACGAAAACATTCCCTATCTGCACACGACCATCTGGTCGCATTTCAGGAACCGGGTAGGCTGGCTTGTCATCCTGGCGCTTCTGGGGCTGGTTTCCGGCGCCGTCATGCAATCCTTCGAGCAGACGCTCGCGAACCTCATGATTCTCGCCTTCTATATGCCCATGCTCACCAGCACCGGGGGCAACACGGGGAGCCAATCGGCTGCCGTCATCGTGCGTTCGCTGGCCCTGAAGGAAATTCAGACCAAGGATGGGTTCAGGGTACTCTGGAAGGAGCTGCGGGTAGCCCTGCTTTTGGGGATCGTGTTGGGGGCCTTGGCTTTCGCGCGCGTCCTGCTCACGGCTTCAGCTTCGCACATGCAGGTCTCGGGAGCCATCACGGCCCTGGACATAGGATTGGCGATAGGCATTGCCCTGGCCATCCAGGTTGTGGCTTCGACGATAATAGGCGCGGCTCTGCCGCTCGGGGCCGCCTTGCTCGGCGCCGATCCGGCTCTCATCGCCAGCCCCGCCCTCACCACTATCGTGGATATCACCGGCCTCTTGATCTATTTCACGACGGCGAGAATGATACTAAGGATCTAGCATGACGAATATTCAATATAAAGACGGCGTCGCCGCGATGGACCTGGCGAGGGTGACCGAAATGCTCGCGCAGTCGTACTGGTGTCCGGGCATCGGGCTGGACGAGGTGAGGGAAGGCGCGGAGAATTCGGCGCTCGTGATCGGCGCCTTTGACGAGTCTGGCCGGCAAGTCGGGTACGCGCGCGCCATCTCGGATAGAATGCGTTTCGCCTATATTCTCGACGTGTTCGTCGACGGGGAATACCGAGGGCGCGGCATCGGCCAGGGCATGATTCGCCGCATGCTGGACCACCCCTCGATGGCGAGAGTCTATCAGTGGCTCCTCATAACGAAGGATGCCCATGAAGTCTATAAAAAGGTCGGTTTTTCCGTGGTATCGCGCCCTCTCGACTGGATGGAAATCCGGAAGCCCAGGCCTTCCCGAGGCGTCGCCGTCCAGCGTTGAGGCCGCCTCGCGGCGTCGCCATGGAATGGCGCGCCATTCCATGGCGACGCCGCGCCTCCGATCCCTTGATAAAAGGCACTGAAGCGATTTATCCTGGCAGCTACCGAAGCTCCGGGGCGCGCGGCGTCCCCAAAATCTCGCAGGAGTACACAATGTCCGACGAAATGGAATATGGGTCATTCGAAGCGGCCGCCGCGAAAAGCGCGGCCATGGAAAAAGATATCCCATCGCACCCCGAACGATACAGGGTGCTGACGGGCGACAGACCCACCGGACGTCTGCATATCGGGCATCTGTTCGGTTCCCTGCAGAACCGCGTGCGGCTCGCGAGACTCGGCGTCACCACCTATATCGTCATCGCCGATTACCAGGTTCTCACCGACCGCGAAACCTTCGAGGCCATCGCCGAAAACACGCGCGAGCTGACCATCGACTATATCGCGGCGGGGCTCATCCCAAACGGGAAAACGCATATATTCCCGCACAGCCACGTGCCCGAGCTAAACCAGCTTCTCCTGCCCTTCCTCACCCTCGTCACCAACGCGGAATTGAACCGCAATCCAACGGTCAAGGAAGAAATCGCCGCCTCGGGCATGAAGAACATAACCGCCGGCATGTACACCTATCCCGTTCACCAGGCCGCGGACATTCTCTTCTGCAAGGGCAATACCGTCCCCGTGGGCAAGGATCAGCTGCCCCACCTCGAGCTGACCCGCGTCATAGCGCGCCGGTTCAACGAGCGTTTCGCCGCCGGCAAGCCCGTGTTTCCGGAACCCCAAGCCCTGCTGAGCGCGGCGCCCACCATTCTCGGCCTCGACGGCGGCCAAAAAATGAGCAAGAGCCGAAACAACGCCATCATGCTCTGCTCCACCGAAGACGAAACCGCTGCCCTCATCAAAAAAGCCAAGACGGACGCGGATCGCACGATAACTTATGACCCCGTAAAGCGCCCCGAAGTCTCCAATCTGCTCCTGATCTGCTCGCTCTGCACGGGCGACGATCCGGCGGCTATTGCCGCCCGGATCGCAGACCAGGGATCGGGCGCCCTCAAGCGTACCCTGACGGAGTCGCTCAACGAATACCTGCGCCCCTTGCGCGCCGAGCGCACAAGGCTCGAGGCCGACCCCGCCTACATCAGGTCGGTGCTCCTGGACGGCATCGAGAACGCGAGAGCCTTGGCCATCGGCACGCTCCAGGAAGTCCGCGCCGCCATGCATATGGAGCTATAGGTATAGGCGCTTCTCGGAGACGTGGCGCGACGCTGTGAGCCACGCTAAGCCGTAGACGACAGGGCCAAACGCCGCGCCCTACAAACAGGAAGGCCCGCCCCCCTGATACGGGGGGCGGGCCTTCCTTATAAGCACCGCGTCATAAAGCGGCGCATCCATGACGCAAGCTTTATCGCTTCGTCACCGCTCACTTACCCTTGATAAAATCGGGGAGCGTGCCGGTCGAGGCCATTTGCCCGGCGATGTAGCCGTTGGCCACGCAGTCGGCTACGGCGTTGGAGCCGAGGCGGTTCGTGCCATGGACGCCGCCGGTTACTTCGCCAGCAGCGAAGAGCCCGGGGATAACCTTGCCGTAAATATCCTGAACTTCAGTCTTTTCGGTGATCGTGACGCCGCCCATCGTGTGATGGACCGAAGGCCACTGCGGAATCGCATAGAAGGGGCCTTTCTCGCTGGTCATCATGACGCCCTTATCGATGCGTTTGCCGAAATCGGGATCTTTGAGCGCCTTCACATACTCGTTGTGCTTGGCGATGGTGGCGACGAGAGTCGCGGGATCCATGTTGACCTTCTCGCCCTTGTACGCGCGCTTGTTGATCTCGGCGGCGAGCTGCTCAAGCGTATCGGCCACAAAGATACGGTCGGCCTGAATACCCGCAGCAAGCTGTTCCGCTGTGATAAAGCCGCCTTTCTTGCAGATATCCTCGCCGAAGATGGAGAAGGTGGGGAACCCGCCGGAATCCTGGGCCGCCTTGGCGCAGACGTCGCGGCGTTCGCCTTCGTTGACGTAACGCTTGCCGTACTCATTCACGTAGACGATGCCGGCCGAAGGTCCGCTGAAGGGAATGACCGCGAAGGCGTCGAGAACGCCGTTGTTCGGGTCGGCGAAAGGGTATAGCTGGATATAGCTCATCTGCATGGTGTTCGCGCCAACTTCCTGAGCGATCGTGATGCCTTCACCGGTCGCTCCTACATGGTTGGTCGTCGGGAGATCCGCGGTGAGCGCGGGAACCTGCTTGGACCTCATCTCCACGTTAGCGGCGAATCCGCCGGTGGTGAGGATGACCGCCTTGTTCGCCTTGATGGTTTTATAACCGGACTTGGTCTCGACGCCGATTCCGACGACTTTACCCTTGAGTTCGCCTTCGCGGTAGATTTTTACCATCTTGGAGTTTACGAGCGTCTCGACGCCGGCTTCCTTGCACATTTTCTTCTGGACTTCGACGATGTCGCTGCCCTGGCCATTGATCGTGGTGTAGGTGCGGTAGCCGTAGTGCCCGCCCGGCCTGGTGAGGCTCTCGCGAACCTTAAGGCCATTGCTGAGAAGCATGTCGAGATAGAAAGGAGATCCGTAGACCATGTTCTTCACGAGCTTGATGTCGCTCATGTAGTCGCCGCCCTTCATGGTGTCGGCGATATGAGCTTCGGCGGTGTCCGGAACAAGGTTAAACTTCTTCTGGAAATCGGCCGCGAGCTTGCTCGTGTAAGCCGCGTAGACGCCGCCGTTGATCTGGGAGTTTCCGCCCACGAAGGGCATTTTCTCGACCAGGACGGTTTTCGCGCCGTGGGTGGCCGCGCTATGAGAAGCGGAGAGACCGGCGAATCCGCCGCCGACCACGACAACGTCGTAGGTCATATCCCATTTGGCGGGAAGCGCTGTCGAGGCGATAGCTTCGGTGGAAGCGGCTGTACTGGCCGCCGTGGTCGCTTCGGGTTCTTTGCCCGCGATCTTGAATTCCTCGACCTTGCCGCCCGCGGCCGCGATGGCTTGACCGACCGCGGCGAGAATTCCCCTGCTGGTCATGGTAGCGCCGGAAACCGTGTCTATGGACAGGCTCTGGGCTGCGACGATTTTATCGGGAAGCGTCGAGATCGCTCCGGCCGAGATTCCAGGCGTGTCGTTGTTCCCGACGACGACGACTTTTTCGATTTTCTTTTCGGAGAGCGTGACTTCGACGACGAGACCATCGTGCATGCCCTTTACGGTCTGCTTGTAGACGCCCGGTTTCATCGATGTCACCGCCGACGGTGTCGGCGTTTCGGTCTTTGCGGATTGCTTGACCTGCTGGCAGGAAAACATCGTCATCGCGACGATAGCTGCCAGAAGGAGAAGCGAACCCTTGACGGTCTTTTTCAATTCCTTTCCTCCAAGGACTGAAGTAATACCCCATTCGCACAGAATGGTTGTACTATATAGTACATTACTTATAGATAAATACCGATTACAAAATCAGTCAAGGAGGGCAATAGGAAAATTCCACCACTTCATGATTATTTCTATAATTAACTATCAATATAATTTGAACAATATAATTTTAGTTATTTTCTCGTTAAAATCCGCGACTTTTGTCGTCACGCAATAGGAAATCATGGCAGCTGAGAGGTACTCCGCGTCAACGACCAACAAATAGTTTTAGCTGTTTTTCGTAGGGGAAATAGGCCTCGGCTTATCGCCAAAGGCAAGGAAACTCCATAAAACTCTTTAACCGTATTTCAAAAAAGTGCCGCAAGTGAACAGCCTTCATTCCCCTTTGCGCCGTAATCCGAAAATATCCGCAACTCGTGTGCGCGGATTCCATCGCCTTGCCCGCTTATGGCTGGCTAGTGGAATCGGGCGCCTTGAAGCCCGGACCGGGTCCCGACGGAGCCATGATGAATACATAATGGCCCTTTTTTTGACCCGACTCGAAAGCCTTTGGCCTCAGAAGATAAATCGTGAGCGCGTATTTATTCCTTACCTCGAGCATGGAGAAATCGTCCCCCTGGATTCCCGCCGCATAATAAACGGGGTTCTTCTTACCGCTTCCGTCGATATCGAGGCTTGAGCCGTAACTGTATGGTTTTTTAGGAGTGACGCGAACGCGCCTGGTTTTAGGCAAAGAATAATCGGAAGGTTCGAGAAGCGCGGTTTTGGCAAGTTCGTTTTTCAAGTCCGTGATTTTTTCATCAAGACGAGCGATATCGGCAAAATCCCCGGACCGCGCCTTGGCCGCGCGCAGTTCGTTCTCGGAATACAGAATTTCCATGCCGATCGCCCGCATTGTCGCGGCAATGAGCGCCGACTTCAGCGCATTGCCTTGTAACACGCCGGGCTTGGGATACGGGGCCGTACCCTTTTCTCCAATTCCGCCGAGCGCCGCATCAGGCGGCAAGGAACTTTGAGCACCCGCCGGGAAGACAAGCGTTCCCATGAAAAGCAGTGTCGTCAGCGGCGCGACGATCCGAATCGATTGTCCTCGGTAACGCGTAAGCCACCTCCTGTTCCTGTTCCCCATGCAAGGGGAACAAATACCACGTTTTGGCGATACACCGCATCGCCGAAAGGTGCCATGCTAAGCCAAAGGAAATATTTCTTTAAAATAAGAATCCGGATTAAAAACCTAAACAAACTTGACAGGAGCTTTGGCGCGCTTCAAAATCAACCTATGATAAAAAAATAAAGTAACGATTCGGATGACGAATAGGAGCCTTTGTATAGTAAACAGGAGAAAACAATGAAAAAGACGTTAAAGAGAATTGCCGTCATCGTCGCGGTTATTCTCATAGCCTCGGGATGCGTCCAGCCGACGGCCCCAAAATCCTCCGACGCTACCTTGAGCGCATTGAGCATTACAGGTCAGACGTTGAACAAAGCATTCTCTAGCTCCACCACGTCGTATACTGTTGTCGTGGATAAGAATACGACAAGGATTACGATCGTCGCGAACGTGAACGACGATGCCGCTATCCTTGCCTGGAACAAGGTCGCTGCCGATACCGATCTCGTCGTCGGCCCAAACGTTTTCACGGCTACGGTCACCGCTGAGGATGGGAATATCAAGGCGTACACGGTAACGGTTTACAAAGCTAACGCCGAGACCGAGATCATCGGTTCCGTAAACGGCAGCAAACTGCCCGTCGGCGGTACGGTCTACATTTATCAAGGTGGTAGCCTATTATATGATGCCGCGTTCAGCGCCAATCCCCAACCGCTATGGCTCGCCCTGGGGAGTACCTACACCGTCAAGGCCTCGCCAACCAATCGCGCGCAATCCTCCAAAGAGAACGTCACCGGGGCCAACGGCCTCTCGCTGACCATGATCTGCCCGACGCTCGACATGAGTACTTTCCCCGCTGAATCGCCCATTATCGGCTCGATACAATATACGACAGACGCCGATCCCGCCACCGCCGCTTGGACCTCGATAGTCTCCGGGAACATCGTTGATTTCTCGACGATCAAGTATATTAAGCTTGTAGCGTCGGGCAAGTCAGAGATGGACGAAACTTCCTGGTCAGGCTTCGGAATCAAGATGGGCCTTGACCAGACGCCGAGCATTTTCAGCGGCTATACCCCGAATGCCACCCTCTCCACCTCTACCTACGACTCGGCAGCCGGAACTTTTACCGGAACGGCGTACTTCGGCATCTCTTGGGCGGACATCGTCCCCGGAGAGCACACGCTCAGTTTCGTCATCTACGATCGCGCAAACAACCGTACTGAGCGGAATCTGGCCGTGACAAACTCAGGCGCGAACACGACCGGCGCCGACATATCCGCTAATTACTTCCAGAGCCTCAAAGCCGAGTTGGGGATCTATGGTGTTTCTAGGGATTACTTCAAGAACACGAAAACGACCGACTCCCTCACTGGACTCGCAAGCGGCTCAATCTCCTACAGAGCGGCTATCACCTTCGCATTCCAAGACGCCGCATCGGGCGGGAACGCCGTCCCCATCCTCGGCTATCGGGTGTATCGTTCATCAAACAACGGCGCCGACTGGACCTTAATCGGCACCGAGAATTTCGGAACCTTATCGACAGGCTATGGCGGGACGCATGTCTATTACGACGCCGATTCGCAGCTCGAGGAAGGCGTGGAGTACGAATATAAAATCACGGCTTTCACGGATGACACCCATACAAATGAAAGCGCTGTTATGGGACCTATAAAGTTTTTGCCCGCATTTACCGCCTCGCTCGTGAGTCCCGCAAATAAAACGAAGAGCATTGATGCGACTGCTTTGCCGGACTTTACCGTGCAGATTTCCAACCCCGACCTCTATGATGCCGCAGTCGCTGATGGAGTCTATTTCTCGCCTGTCATCAGAACGGCCGATGGCACCCATGTTTATTACGGGTACATGTACTATGCTTTCTCAAGCGGAAAACTCTATTATTGGTCAGGAAGTACTTGGTTATATTATGCTGCGGCGAGTGTCGCCAATTATATTGCCGTGGACTCCGCCACGGGGATCGTCAGTCTCAAGCCCGCGCTTTTCAACGCCGCCACGAACCGCGCTACAGGAGATGCTCTGCAACTTGAATCTGGCGTAACCTACTACTGGGACATATTCGGAGATTATGAAGGGAGCGCCAGTACTAATGTGGCGGCATATTTTATCAAGAGCGGCACGAACTGTGTCTCCCGCTCGTATGCCGACGTGTACCAGAACGGCCAGCAGACGCTTAACGGCTGGTTCTCGTTCACGGTGGAATGACGAGGAGCAAAGCAATGAACAAGAAACCTACTATTATAATGACATTCGCGGCGATATTGGCAGCCAGCGTCTTAACGGGCTGCGGCCTGTTCGCGATCTCGGGCTCGACGTCAGCCGCCGCGCGGTCCATGACTCCCTATGTCATGTTCGAACCATCCGACGAGGCGGAACTGACGATAGCCGCCGCCGCGGGTGAGGTGAACGCAGACTTTGTTATCGTCAAGGTAGCCTCGGGCTTCGACGCCGACCGTTTCACGCGTTACGGCGCTGCTGTCTCTGGCCACTTCAGCCTCAACGGCTCGGAATACTATAGGCTGTATAAAAAGAGCGAAACGGTAAAGCTTGTCGCCCGCCTCCGGCACACCGCCGGGGTAGTCTACGCCCAACACGAACTCGTCTCCAAATTGCCGGACGATGAAAGCTCATCGGAGGCTGCTATCGACAAGGCGACGAGCCGCGACGCGGCCGCCATCGCCGCCTTCTTCAACGATCCAGAGACATGGGGACGCTTCGGCCACTTTGAGACCACTAAGGCTATCGAAGCCTATCAAGCTTATGACGTCGGCGCCAACACGGTCTATGTCGCCGACATCGATACGGGCATTAACCGGATTCACGAGGACTTTATCGACGGCAATGGCGACCAGATAATCGAGTACGCGAAGAGCGCTTTTGCCTCTTCCGATGGAGGCAACACCTTCGCTTTCGTAGGGAACGGCGGAGCGCTCGTGGACGTGCCCGAGAATGAAGACTGGGATGAGGAGGGGCATGGCACCCACACCGCGGGCACTATCGCGGCCCTAGGCAACAACGGCAAGGGCGTGGCTGGCGTCGCATGGAAAAATGTGAAGCTTATCTCATACAAGTGCTTCTCTGACTCGGCTGCCAGCGGCTCAGGTTCCGACTGGGCGGTCTACGGCGGTCTCGCGGACCTCATTTCCTGGAAACAGACCAACAGCGTTACGCAAACCATTCCCGTCAACATGTCGCTTGGAAGTTCCTATGCCGGCTATTTCGAGCTGGACATGATCAACCAGGCGCTGGACGAAGATATTATGGTGGTCGCTTCGATGGGCAACAGCGGCTACAACGCCCCGCAGTACCCGGCCGCTTATACGGGCGTGCTGGCGATCGGCGCCACAAAAGCCGATGGCACCAAGGTATCGTTCTCTACCAGCGGAAATTTCATCTCGGTCTCCGCGCCAGGCTACAACATCTACTCAACCGGCAATGGAACGAGCGATACGTACCTGGATATGTCCGGCACTTCGATGGCCGCTCCTTTCGTGACCGGCACGGTAGCCTACCTGCTAACCTTCAACCCGACGCTCAAGCCTGATCAGATCCGCAGCATCATCGAATCGACGGCCACCGATATCGGCGCTTCGGGTTGGGATGAGGATACCGGATATGGCTTGGTCAACGTAAAGGCCGCAGCGCAGATTCTCAATGGCGGGATTATACCTAACCTTGGAGCAACCTATAGCACGAAGACCGTCTCCGTCTATGTGAATAACACCAATGCCCAGTACGGATCTGGTATAACTGGCTATCCCGACGCGGTCGTAGGCCAATCCGTCTACCTCTACGACAGCGACGGTGTGTACGTCTGTCTCGGAATAACAAACGCTTCAGAGGGAGCCGCGGAATTCAAGCTGCTCAAGCCGGGCACTTACACCGCCAGAACGAACTATCTCGGGACCATGGCCGAGCAACCCTTCACCGTGGACAACAGCACCGACAAAGGGATCACTCTTGAGTTCAATGAAGCCGCGCCGCTGCTTATCCAGACGGTTCCGAACCTCGCCGAGGATCCGAATGAGGAGACCTTGGCCGACACCGTGATCTCGCTCTACGACGACGCGGATAATGTGCTCGTGAATAGCTACGATTATAGTTACCTAGACACGATTAGCGTTACAGGTCTTGAAAGCGGCAAAACCTATAAAGTGGGGATCACGCAGTACGATGGGGCGACTGGAGAGTACGGCCTCAATCTGGGGTTCATAGGGATGTATTCAGTTGACACGACGAATGGCCGCGGGGCTGGTCTCGACGATGAATTCGAAGACAATGACACCCTGGCGACGGCCAAACTAGTCGAGGTCGGCACCGATTACGGTTTCTATCATGGAGACGCCGATTACTTCTATTTTGTGATGCCCTAAATAGCGGGCAAAGAGAGTGAAGGCAGGGGCGTCCGGAGGCAAGCCCCGGATGCCCCGTTTTCAACTCGTGTATATTGAGCGTTTATTGCGGTAATTAGGATGCTGAACCGCGGCGCCGTCGCGCCGCGGTTGACTTTACGCGGCGGCTGCCTATCATAGAGAGAAGATCATGAAAGAAATTACGCCCCAACTGACGGAACCGCTGAAGCGACATTACAGGGATTCGGTGCCGCGAAGCGATGCCTATCCCGTGGCAACCTACAATGAGCTGATGAAAATCGTGGCGGAGCTCTCCTATCTGAACAGGGACTGCCTGCTTTTTTTCCGCGGCCAGGCCAGGGATCACCGGAACAAGGCGGGGGCGAGCAGCCTCTATCCCTCTCTCTACAGAAAAAACATTATCTCCAAGACCAAGCTGGACTACGATTTCGCCCTGCTCAGGGAGATTTCCACGCTTCTTGTGGACGAGACGAAAAAGCATGACCGCCGCGCCGCCGACGAGATACGCAGGAAGCAATACATCCAATGGTCGCTCATCCAGCACTATGAAGTACATGAGACCCCGCTTTTGGACCTGACCCAATCGCTCAGGGTCGCCTGCTCTTTTGCCCAATCCAGCGGGGAAGCCGCCGAAGCCTATGTCTATGTTCTCGCCCTGCCCTACATGCCCAACGGGATTTCCATCAACTCCGAGCAGGAGATCGTCAACATCAGGCTATTGAGCGCCTGTCCTTCGCTGGCGCTGCGGCCCTACTTTCAGGAAGGTTTTCTCGCCGGCACCACCGATATAACCGACAATTACGACGACAAGAATGAACTGGATTTCAACAGAAGACTCGTCGCCAAGTTCGCGATTCCCGACGACGATTCGTTCTGGAACGGGAATCAGCTAAGAATCCCTGACGAACTCCTCTTCCTCGACGAAAAGAACGATCCCATGTACAGGATTTGCGTGTCGATCCGCGGGGCTATCCTTCAGACGAAGGCGATGCTTTTCGACAGCGGCGAATACTCCGCCGAAGTGGACGAGCTTACCGCCAGGCTTCGTCGCCGACTCGGCAAGAAGCAAGTTCCGTAAACCGGCGCATTACTTTTTTTCGAATTGCGGATATAGTATCAGAGCACTCTTGATGGACGATATGCCGAAGAGATAATAAAATAGACCCAGGAGAAAAATGTGCTGAGTGAGGAAGTTCAACCGCTGGACAAAATCATCGCCAATGACAGCAACGCCTTGTACAATCAGATTTTCGGCAGGATAAGAGAATGGCTCAGGACGGGGAAACTCAAGGAAGGAGATCCCCTGCCCTCCGAGCGAGAACTGGCGCAAATGTTCGACGTCAGCCGAATCCCGGTCCGCGAGGCGCTAAAAGTCCTGGAATTCGTGGGGATTGTCCAGCATGTCCGCGGCAAGGGCGTCTTTATCCGGAAGGTGACGGCGAACAATATCATCGAAACCATCGATTTCGTGATGATGAATCCAGCCTTTACGGTCCAGGAGCTTTTCGAGGTTCGCATGGGAATAGAGACGCAGGCGGCCTATCTAGCGGCCGAAAAGCATACGGAAGCTGATCTTGCGGCTTTGTATCTGGCCCTCGATCACGCGAGCAGCGAACCTGCCTCGCTGGATCCGCCCCTCGATTTTCATTCCGCGATCATTGCCGCTTCGCACAACAGCGCTCTCATCGAGATCAACAGATTCCTGGCCGACTGGCTGCGCTTCCTGCGGGCTAAGTACATGTACGCGTCGGTCGGAAGCGAGCAAGGCAAGATTGAGCACCGAGAAATCTTTGAGCTTATTAAAGCGGGCAGCGGCGCCGCGGCGATGGCCAGCATGCAAGACCACCTTTTAAGGGCGAGAAATACGATTGCTGGCACCGCCGCGCTGGAAATTACAAAAGAACTTCCCTGATTTCAGCGGCTAGCCTTTCGCCGTTTCCAGGACCGTCTTGTGAACCAAGGCGAGCCTTTCCTCCGGAGTGGAAGGATCGATGACGCAGCCCGGTCCCAAGATTATTCCCTTTCCACCCTGGCGCTCCGCGACTTCCCGAACCTCTTCAATCACCGCCTCATCGGTCTTCCCTATCCAGTTCTCCCCCCAGCTCATGCCGCCTATAAACGCTTTGTCGCTGTAGCCGCGCACTTCATCCATGGAGGGGCCGTCGTCCCTGTCGTGCCAGCTCATTGCCTGGACGGGATAATCCTGCGATTCGCGAAGCATGGCGTTGGCGCCATGGACATGCAGCACGTTGAACCAGGTGGATTCCTTGACGGCATCGAGTATCTGCAGGTCGTATTTCTTCACGAAACTCTCATGCGTCGGCGCGTCGATGATGTTTGATACGGAAAGCTGCGTGGCGAGGAAAAAGCCGTCCGCCCCGAGCGCGACGGAAGCCTTGGCGAACTGGATCGTGGTCGCCGTAATGTTCTCGAGAGCCCTTCTGACCCTGCATGGATCCTGCGCTATATGCTTCAGGAGGGTATCGGAGCTGCATAGCTTCGCGGCTGTGGTCATCGGACTGAACAAGGTCTGAAGGAAGGGCACGCGCTCGTCCATCATGGAGAATAGTATCCTTTGCGCCTCGAGCACTATGGCATACTCCCCTTCCGTCCCGGATACGAAACGGATCTTGTCCCAATCTTCCACTTTTTTAATGAGTGGAGTATGAAGAACGGGAGGGCAATCGAAGCCCGGAACGACATCGAGATCGATCCCGAAGTCCGCCGTGGTGAAGAGTCCGTAAGGCATGAACTTGATAAAATCCAGATCGTAACGTTTTTGGTTGGCGAGACTTAACTCGGCAAGGCGACGGGGATGCCTGTCGCGATTGGGAAAGTGCATCCACATGCTGTAGGGGAGTCTGTCTGTCGCGCTCAAGGATAATGCCGCCTCGATACGCTGCCTGTGAGTCATGGTCATTATTAGAATTCTCCTTCCGTTCCGTTACTTGTTGAGGTCGAGAACAAACTGCGTGAACAGCGCGGTGCCATATGGCAAGGCGTCTTCAGCGAAGATAAAACTGCCGTTATGATACTTGGGCGCCTCGCCCCCTGGAGTCTTTATGCCAAGCCGAGCGAATACCGTCTGCGGCACCACGTCGCTGTATCGGGAAAAGTCTTCGGAACCCATCGCGGGGATATCGATCTGCTTGACATTTTCCGGACCGACGAGCTTTTCCGCGCTCTCCCATACATGAGCGGTGAGTTCTGGGGAGTTGGTAAGTGGTGGGACGCCGTAATGATACTCGAGCGTCGAAGTACAGCCGTAGACTTCCGCCACATTCTCGACGACTCGTCTGACTCGTCCCTCGATCGTGTCGCGCGTCGCCAGGCTCTGACAGCGCACCGATCCCGAGAATTCCACCGTCTCCGGAATGATGTTCTTCGCGCTTCCGCCGCTTATCTGGCATACGGAAATGACGACGCTGTCGAGAGCGTCGATCTGCCTGGTTATTATGCTCTGTATCGACATCACGGCATTGGACGCGGCCAGAATCGGATCGCAAGCCACGCGGTGCGGGTAGGCGCCATGGCCGCTTACGCCCTTCATTCTGACGGTGAAGAAATCGGAAGAAGCCATATAGGCGCCCGAGCGCATGGCTATCTGTCCGACATCATAGGTTGGGTGGCCATGAAGACCGAGGAGACAGTCCACCTTCGGATTGTCCATGACACCCAGACGGATCATCGCCGCGGAGCCATTAAGGTTTTCCTCGGCCGGCTGAAAAACCAGCTTGACCGTTCCGGAAAATCTATCCTTCATCGAGGCGAGGAGCTTGGCCGCGCCAAGCAGCATCGCCGTGTGGCAATCGTGGCCGCATGCGTGCATCACGCCGGGCACAATCGATCGATCGGACTGGCCGGTGGTTTCCTGTATCGGGAGCGCATCCATGTCGGCGCGCAGAGCGGACACGATCCCTTGCCCGGTTTTCTCACCGCGGATGATGCCCAGCACCCCAACTTCGGATTCGAGGGGAACCATCTCAATCCCCATGGATTTCAATTCCGACTTCACGAATTCGGTCGTCTTGAATTCCTTCATGGCGAGCTCGGGTTCCCTATGAATCCTCCGCTTGGCTTGGACAATGTATTCCTTAATGGCAAGGGACCTTTCAAGAATTTCTGATGTCATATTTTCAGCCTTCCATTACAGCGTGATAAGTTCTTTGGTAAAATGGTTCAGTATTTCCCTGCCGCCGCTGGTCAACATCACCAAATCTTCGATTCGAATGCCGAATCTTCCTTTAATATAGATTCCGGGCTCGATGCTGAAGCAGTTTCCTTCGACAAGAGGCAGGTCGTTCGCCTCCGAGATATACGGGGCTTCATGGCCATCCATGCCGATTCCATGCCCTAGTCGGTGATTGAAGGCTTCCGCGTAGCCGGCCTTGGCGATGATATCCCTCGCCGTCCTGTCGAGATCGCGGGGGATAGCCCCGATCCGCACGCGTTCCTCGGCGGCTAGCTGGGCCTTGAGCACGATCTCGTAGACGTTCCGCTGTTCGTCGGTAGGCCTTCCCACGAAAAAGGTTCTCGTCATGTCATGGCTGTAGCCTTCGTACCACCCGCCTGAATCGATCCTGACGATATCGTTGGCTTCCACTAAACGGTTATTGTCCCGCGGATAATGGGGCTTGGCGGTGTTGAGTCCTGTCGAAACCCCGGGAACGCGCGGCTTGCCGCCATGAGATTCATGGAAATTGACGACGAAGGCAATGATGTCGGTTTCGGATACCCCTGGCCTGATATAGCTCCTGGCGGCTTCCATCATCTTGTCGTTCATGAGGGAAGCATAGCGCATGCAATCCTGCTCTTTGGGGCTTTTCACGGATCGCAGGGGGGAGAGAAGCTCAAAGCCGCTGACGCAGGTCGCGCCCAGTCCATCCACCGCGTCGAGCATGTCGCCGGCTTCTATGCCGCGCGTAAAAGCGATTCTCGGAGAGCTTAAGTCGATGCCGGTCTGCCGCAGTCCCGACTGGAAGGCGGCCTTGAAACCTTCGCCGTCCTTCCACTCCATAATCCGCATATCCCGGTTAAGACCTTCCATCTCATCTCTGTACAGCGAGGGGCAGAGAAAAAAGCTCTTCCCTTCCCTTGTCACGACGGCGCCTTTCAGCCGCGAATCGGGCTTCATGTCCAGATCCGTTATGTACTTGAGGTCTGACGAAGGAGCGAGGAAGACGGCGTCCAAACCTTTAAGCTTGAGTAGTTCCACCAGTTGTTCGAATCGGTTTTGATCCGCCATGTCTTCCTCCTTCCTTATACTAGAGCTCGCTGCCTGGATTATTTCTTCGAAAGATTCAGGAGCGAGTTGATCTGACCATCGCTCAGGTTTTCGACGCCGACGAGATTTTTCTGCGCGCCATAAAGCTCGAAGGGAATGGAGAGCGGGACGATCGGATTGAGTTCCACCAGCCTGTCCCAGACTTTCTGCAGATGCGCGGTTCTTTCGTCATCGTTTACGACGCGTGCCACAGTATTGAGCTCGCTGTCGATGAGGGAATCTTTGAGAAGCGCCCAGTTGTTGCTTCCGACGCTCGCGGAATGGAAGAGGGAAGTCCAGTAATTGCCTGCGTCCCTGTTCGTCTGCATTCCCCACTGGCTGATATAGAGCTCGTGCTCGGTCCCGAGCATTTTCGTATTGAACGAAGCCGATTCGAATACCTGGATATTGACCTTGACGCCGATCTGGCCAAGCATGGACTGGATGACAGTGGCGCCGTTGACGCGGTCCTGGAAGTTGCCGGTCCAGAGATTGAGGGTCAGGCCGTTAGGGTATCCCGCTTCGGCGAGAAGAGCCTTGGCCTTGGCCTGGTCGAAAGGATAGGGCTTGGCGCCGGGAGCGGAGAATTCGCTTGCGGTGACGAGTGGGCCGGCGGGAACCGTGGCCTGTCCCTGATACACGACCTGGTTATAGGCATCCTTGTTGATGGCGTATTCGATAGCGAGACGGACGCGGGGATCGCTGAGCGGCTTCTTCTGCGTGTTCATGCCGAGGAAAAGGAGCCTTAAGCCCTGACCCATGACGACATTGACCTTCGAGGAAGAGTTCAGGCGTTCGTAGTCGCTCGTGGGTACGGCATAGATCATGTCGACTTTCTTCGTCTCCAGCGCTATGACACGGCTGCTGTCGTCGGGCAGGATGAAGAAGGTCAGGGTCTTGAAGGCCGGCGCTTTGCCGTGATAGCCCTCGAAGGCCGCCAATTCAATGGTTTCACCCTTAGTCCATTTTTTGAAGGTATAGGGACCAGTACCGACTGGATTGCGGAAATATTCGCCGCCCGCGCTCTGCACGGCTTTCTTGCTGAAGATGTTGGCGTAAGGATGCTTCATGGACTGAAGGAATCCGCCGACGGGGCCTTTCGTCTTGACGATAACGGTGTACTTATCGATGATCTTAAAGCCTTCTGGATCGATGAACTTGCCCCAGGATTTGGCATGGACGGATTCGGTAGCGGCGCGCTTCAGGGAGAAGGCGACATCCTCGGCCGTCAACTCATCGCCGTTATGGAATTTCACGCCCTTTTTCAGGAAAAACTTATAGGTCTGGGGATCCACGATTTCCCAGCGCTCGGCCAGGATCGGGACCAGTTTTTTTGTTTTGCCGTCCATGGTGACAAGCGGTTCGTTGATCTGCATCGAGACGGTGAATGACATCGTATCGGTTGCCTGATGTGGATCAAGGCTTTTCGCGTCGCCAGGGATGCCGACATTCAATGATGGTTTCGCCTGCGCAAACCCCGAAGCCGCGACGAGAGACAGAACAATCGCCGCTAGTACCCGCCTGAGCGTCTTCTTCATACCTTACTCTCCTTTGCTGAACCTATCTGAACAATCCGCGCCGGGAATCCCATCGCATAGGACCAGGCGGAAATCCAGTCAATAGAATTAAATCAACAGTTCGTCGCGCCGATCATGAGGTTGAGAATCTCTTCGTCCGTATCGCGCATTCCAAAGCGTCCGACCCGGCCGATATTTTTCATGGTCCTCTCGATGTCTTCCTCGATGAGTCCCTCGCCGGCGCTGAAGACATAGCCGTTCTTGGTCAAGTCGTGAGCCATTATCGCCGCGTCGACCGCCGAGGCGATCTTGGCCGCGCAGGATGGTTTCGCGCCGTCGCAGATAATGCCACTCACATTAGCGAGCGTGTTCTTTATCGTCTTCACGATTTCGGCATATCCGCCGCCGCAGAGATACTCGATGCCGGCGCCGGCCCCGCAGGCGGCCGTCACCGCTCCGCAGAATGCCGAAAGCTTGCCTATCATCGATTTCTGGTAAAGCGCCACGAGATTCGCGAGCACGAGGGCCCTATACAGGACTTCCTCGGAGACTGCCATCTCGCGGGCGAATTCAATGACGGGGATGCTGACGGTGATGCCCTGATTGCCGCTCCCTGAGTTGATGACCACGGGCATCGGGCTGCCGCTCATCCTGGCGTCGCTCCCGGCCGCGGCTTTCGCTTTGGCCCGCGTTCGCAGGCTGGAACCCTGGGACTTTAGCAGCATCCTGCCTACCGCGGCTCCGTAGACATTGCTCAGTCCTTCTTCGGAAATGGCCGTGTTCATGGCGATCTGATCGGCGATGATAGCCTTCACGTCCTTTAGTGGCACCGTTTTCGCAAAGTTGAGAATATCCATGACGTTCATGGTTTTAACGTCGGATATATCCGTTTTGGCGGGTTCCAATGAGTCTTCGCCCTTGGAAATTGAGCCGCCTTCGCTCCCGCCCAACAAATCGCGGCCATTCAGGGACATATGAACAACATTGGCGTGAGAGCCGGATATGCGTACTTCCGCCTCATCGTTCCCCGCCCTGAGGATGGCGGCGATATAGAGGTTTTCGACGCCCTGGGCCAGCTTAACCGTACACATGAGCGACGCTTGTAGATGCCGTATCCGGGGATAATCCTCTTCACGGACGGACTCGAGTACCTGCAGCTCCATGTCCGGATTCCCCGCCAGAAAACCGGCTATCGCTGCGGCTTCGATGCCCTTCATGCCGCCGGTTCTGGGAACCGTGACGCCTTTTACGTTCTTGATGATATTGCCCGAACAGGTTATCTCGGCCGCCTCGGGTTCTCTTCCGAGAATCCTGCGCGCCTTGGCGGCGGCAAGCGCCACCGCGATTGGCTCGGTGCAGCCAAGCGCCGGTACGAGTTCATGCCTGAGCAGGCTCAGATAATCTTCACTTGTCATCGATGAAACCACTTCATTCTCCTTGTGTTCGTTTTTCTTCGGTCTTCGCGCTGGCGGTAACGTCCTCGATCATGTTCCTGGCCCGCATCAGATGCTCTTGCATTCTGGACATGGCGCCAAGACTATCCCCGGCCTTTATCAGCTCGAAAATTTCCCGATGTTCGGCGTTGCCATGCTCTCCTCCCACCGGCGAATACATGTATTTCGCCCTCAGGAACCGCAGCCAGTCGGCCAGAAACTTGTTTATCTCCACGAGCGCGGGATTGCGCGAAGCGACGATAATCGCGGAGTGGAAGCCAAGGAAAGGCTCCACCGACGTCGGCGCCCTGTAGGCTTCTTCCAGGGCGGACAGCATCAACGCGAGATCCTCGTCCGTACGCAGCAATGCCGCGAGGAATGCGGCTTGCGTCTCGATGCCCATGCGGACCTCGAAAAGCTCGCGTATGGTGTACGCGGGATTCATCATTACGAAGTCGACCGTCTCGATAATATTGTTCGCCGAGACTTTTCTGATGAAGACACCCTTTCCCCGCACGTGCTGGACGATGCCGACGAATTCCAGGACCTTGAGCGCCTCTCTCACCGGCACCCGGCTTACGTCGAAGGTCTGCGCCAATTCGCGTTCGGAAGGCAACGGATCTCCTTCCTTGAGCTTTCCCGTCCGAAGCCATTCCTTAATTCGGTTAAAAATCTGGTTGGACAAGGCTCCGCTATCGGTAAACGAGTCTCTTTCCAGCGGTTGAATCCCTTCATCCAACATAATGGCTCCATGCAAGAATTGTGGTATGCTGGTATACCAGAATACCACTCTATAGAGTTTACTACAGCTTTTCGGCTTGTCAATAGACAATTTCTATAAATTCATCCCATGCAGCTTTCATGACCCTTCGAGCATGTTCCATAATCCATATTCCAGCATACTGTATAATTATTTAATTTTGGCACGCTAATTGCTATGACTACTTTCGCATATTTTTTTCTTGTTTCCGTGTTTTACAGAAAAAAATCAAAATCCCATACGTCATGAAATCGTGCCCAGTTCTATGAATTGCCAGCTCCCCCGACAAGGTATTTTATTTTATTTACTTTATATATAATAATATATCATCGTGTTACTTTTTCAATATTGAAACGATCGCCTTTATAGTCGATGAGAAAAATGAAGGCTCTCGGCTTTTATTCATCCCAGCAGGAATGGTGCGAGTATCTTCCATATGGCAATTTTCGTGCCACTTTGTGAAATATTTTTACCTTGACAAGAAAAATTATACAAGCTAAATGCTTATAAACTGAAATGGCAGGTCAATTTTAAGCGGTATCGTCCAGATACCTGGCTTGAGGCTGCAGATATATCAAATTCTGATGAAAGGAGGGATCATTCTTGGCCAAGTACATTTTCCGGAGAGTGTTGTTACTCTTGCTCGTCGTCCTTAGCGTGATGATCATCATCTTCACGATCCTCTATTTCACGCCGGGCGATCCAGCCAAGAGCGCACTGGGCCAGGAGGCGAATCCAGAGAGCATCGCCGCCTTCCATGCGAAATACGGGCTGGATAAATCATATCCAGAACAGTTGGGCCGATACCTCTACAAAGCCATTTTCAAGCTGGACCTAGGCTATTCCTACATGATGAAGAGTCAGGTTTCCATGGAACTGGCCGCGCGCATTCCGGTAACCATGAAGCTGGCTTTCTGGGCCGTGCTGGTGAGCACCCTCATTGGCATTCCGCTAGGCGTGCTCTGCTCAATCCGCCAGTATTCCTTCCTGGACAGTCTGGCGACGCTCATCACGCTGCTTGGCGTTTCGATGCCCACGTTCTGGACCGGACTTCTACTCATAATCGCGTTTTCCGTGCACCTGGGCTGGCTGCCCTCGATGGGTTTCGGCAGCGTCAGCGAAATGATCCTCCCCATCGTGACGCTTTCAGGATCGTCCATCGCCGTCATCGCGAGGATGACTCGCTCGAGCATGCTGGAAGTTATTCGCTCCGATTACATACGCACGGCGCGCGCCAAGGGCCAGAAGGAAAGCATCGTCATCATGCGCCATGCCCTGCCCAATGCCATGATCCCCATACTTACCGTGATCAGCATGCAGTTCGGCACCCTCCTCGGGGGCTCGATAGTGACGGAAGCGATTTTCTCGATCTCTGGCGTTGGGCGACTTATGCTTGAGGCGATCAACCTGCGCGACTATCCAGTGATACAAGGCGGGGTTCTATTCATATCCGTCGCGTTCTGTTTGATAAACCTGCTGGTCGATATTTTGTACGCATTTATTGACCCTCGTATTCACGTCAAATGAGAAAGGGGGCAACTATGGCTAAAAGCAATTCGATGCTGCGATATACGCTGATAAGACTCAAGCGAAATTATCTCGCCATTCTCGGTTTCGTGGTCCTTCTGGTGCTGATCAGCTGCGCTGTATTCGCAAATCAGCTCGCTCCATACGATTACGCCGAACAGGACTATATGATGATCCGAAAACCGCCTTCGGCCACGCATTTGCTGGGAACGGACGAGTTCGGACGCGACGTGCTGAGCAGGCTGATTTTCGGCGCGAAGATTTCGCTTCAGGTCGGACTGATCGCCGTGTCCATCTCGCTGCTCATAGGAGGGACCATCGGAGCGATCGCCGGCTATTTCGGCGGCAGAATGGACAACATCCTCATGCGAATAATGGATATTCAGCTCGCCATCCCGACGATACTTCTCGCGATCGTCATTTCATCCGCTCTCGGGCCTGGACTGTTCAACCTTATGGTCGCGGTAGGCATAACGTCGATACCGCGTTTCGCTCGCCTCATGCGATCTTCTGTACTTTCCATCAAAGGCCAGGAGTTCATCGAAGCGGCGCGGGCGATGGGCGCAAGCCACCTGCGCATCATCCTGATGTATATATTGCCGAACTGCGCTGCGCCGCTCATCGTTCAATCTACGTTGAGCGTCGCAGCCGCGATTCTCTACACGGCGACGCTGAGCTTCCTCGGCCTGGGCATACAGCCGCCGTTCCCGGAATGGGGCGGGATGCTTTCATCCGCCCGTCCTTACATCAGGAACAGCGGATATCTGAGCATTTTCCCCGGCCTTGCCATCATGATCACGATAGTCGCCCTGAACTGCATCGGCGATGGACTCAGGGACGCGCTCGATCCGAAACAAAAGCGATAGGTACGCAAATATGACAACAAGCGAAAATTCTTCGATCCTTCTCGACATCAAGGATCTGTCCGTTCAATTCAATACGGACTCGGGCGTCGTGCACGCGGTCAATCACCTGAACCTGACGCTGCACAAGGGCAAGGCCCTTGGCTTCGTCGGCGAAACCGGCGCCGGCAAGACAACGACGGCCCTATCCATTCTCCAGCTCATTCAGACGCCTCCAGGCCAGATTACGAGCGGCGAGATTATATTCGAAAACCAGGACATCCGGAAAATGACGGAAGCGGAAAAGCGGCATATCCGCGGCAACCGCATCTCCATGATCTTCCAGGATCCAATGACATCGCTCAACCCTATCATGACGATCGAAGACCAGATCGTGGAGATGATTTCTCTCCACTCCGATCTCAAAGGTCCCGATGCCCAGAAGCGAGCGCTTGAAATGCTGGCGCTCGTGGGAATCAGGCCCGAGCGATCGAAGGACTTCCCGCATCAGTTTTCCGGCGGCATGCGCCAGCGCGTCGGAATAGCCATCGCACTCGCCTGCAAACCGAGTCTCCTGATCGCCGACGAGCCCACTACAGCCCTCGACGTAACCATTCAAGCCCAGGTGATGGAGCTGATCAAGAAGCTCCAGTCGGTAGTGAATACTTCTTTTCTCCTGATTACGCACGACCTCGGAATAGTAGCCGAAATATGCGACGACGTGGCCATCATGTACGCGGGACGCATCGTGGAGTATTCCGATATCCGCCAACTTTATGATCACCCCATGCACCCTTATACACAGGGGCTTTTCGACGCCGTACCGCGTCTCGACAGCCCGCTTGGCGGAAAGCTATCCGTCATCCAGGGCCTTCCACCCGATCCGATCGACCTCCCCAAAGGCTGCGCGTTCTCTCCCCGCTGCCCTAACGCAAAGGAGATCTGCTTCGAGAAAGAATGCGGCATGCGCGAGCATGAACCGGGCCATTTCGTGAACTGCTATTTCCCGCTTGGATCCAAGGAGGGAGGAAACCCGTGAACGAACAGAAAAGTAAATCAGATGTCCTGCTCGACATCAGACACCTGAAGAAATATTTCAACGTGAGCAAAGGACAATTGCACGCGGTCGACGACGTTTCGCTGACCATCTCCAGAGGAAAAACCCTGGGTCTCGTGGGAGAATCCGGATGCGGCAAGTCTACCCTCGGCAGAGTCGTCATAGGGCTGATCGAAGCAACGAGCGGCGAAGTGCTGTTCGACGGCCAGGATATGCTGAAGTTTTCCAATGAACAGCGAAGCCAGTTCCGCAGACGCGCACAGATTGTTTTCCAGGATCCTTTTTCCTCGCTGAATCCGAGAATGTCGGTGGCACAGCAGATCGCGGAGCCGCTTTTAATCAATAAAACATGCTCAGGCAAGAAGGAAATCGACGCTAAGATCAAGGAGTTGATGGATACCGTCGGGCTGGCCGAGCGTCTCACTACCTCGTTTCCCCACGAACTGGACGGCGGGAGGCGACAGCGCATCGGCGTCGCCCGCGCTCTGGCGCTCAACCCCGAATTCATTGTTCTCGACGAACCCGTTTCCGCGCTCGATGTCTGCATCCAGGCGCAGATTCTCAACATGCTTCAGGAACTGAAGACCAAGAAAAACTACACCTATCTTTTCATATCGCATAACCTCAGCGTTGTTCGGTATGTATCTGACGAAGTTGCCGTAATGTACCTCGGACAGGTCGTGGAAAAGGCCAGCAATATTGCGCTCTTTCAGGAACCGCTTCACCCTTACACGCAAGCCCTGCTTTCCGCCGTGCCGATCGCGAGCCTAGGCGCCAAAAAGGACAGAATCCTTCTCGAGGGCGATGTTCCCAGCCCGATAAATCCGGCGAAGGGATGCAGGTTTGCCGGCCGCTGCGCCTATCGTCAGGAACTCTGCACGAGCGCGGATCCCGCGCTCTCCGAGTTGTCGCCAGGGCATTTCGTCTCCTGTCATTTCGCGGGATGCCTGAAACGGCACGGATGACGATGTTGGAACCCCAGCGACAGGCTTCCGGCAAAAACGGCGCGCCGATGCGTTGGTTCGCGGGCGTGCCGATAACATCGAACCCTCTGCTCCTGAAGGACCTAGGACTTACCTTGTTTTTCCTGGGGCTTGGTTCCGCGGTCTTCGTGACCCTGGCGCAGTTTTTCATGGGCGTATCGCCCGGAATGGCCATGTTCCAGGTCACGGCGACCTTGGCGGGATATGTGATGGCCTTCATCATCGCCGCTTTCGCGTTAGGCGCCCTGCTTCTATTCGGAAATCGATTCGTTTCGCTCTATCGTCTCCAGCATGACGGGATATATTGCGAAAGCATGCGAGGCTCCATGTTTCCCCTCGCCGACTTCCTTCACTGGAGGCCTTTTCCGGTCTCTCCCACATTGAATTCGGGGCGGAGCGTTATAAAATTTGTCCTTTGGAACGAGGTGCGAAGCATCAAGCCGCATGATATTCTCCGGACAATACAGCTGCGGGGACGCAGGGGAACGATCATGCGAATATATTGCCCCGATGAGACTCTCTATGATGAAACGCTCGATTATATACGCGATGCCGTCAAACAACCGTCTGGCGACAAAATTTAGCTTATAGCCTCGTATTCACTCACGAGCTCGTCCACAAGTTCCTGCACCGGAACGATTTTTTCGGTTCTCCAGGCGTTGGCGCCGGCGAAGGCAAAGCCTTTGTCCAGCTTGCCTTTTTGCGCGTTGAGAAGGGCAAGAGATATGCAGTAGGGCGCTTTTTCGATATCGCAGGTGACGATGCAGTGGTAGGGGCAAGCGAAGGGCTTTTTCTTGCCTTGAGCCACGTCGTCAAGGAAGCCATTCCGGATGGCGCGGCCGGGCATCCCCACGGGGCTCTTGATTATCTCCAGGTCGCCCTGCCCGGCCGCCATGTACGTAGCCTTGAAAGCCGGATCGGCGTCGCATTCATCGGTGGCGACAAAACGCGTGGCCATCTGGACGCCGGCAGCGCCTAGTTCGAGGAAACGTCGGATATCGGCGCCGGTATAGATGCCCCCTCCCGCTATGACGGGGATTTTCCTTCCGGTTTTTTCCTCGAAAGGGCGAACCGCGGCAATCACTTCGGGGACTATCTTATCGAGGGCGAAGGCGGGATCGTCGAGCTGTTCGGCCTTGAATCCAAGATGGCCGCCCGCCATGGGTCCTTCCACGACAAAGGCATCGGGCAGGTAGTTGTACTTGTCTAGCCAGCGTTTGGCGAGGAGGGTCGCCGCCCTTCCCGACGACACGATGGGCACAAGCTTGGTCCTGCTCCCTTCCTTCAGATACTCGGGCAGATTGACCGGAAGGCCGGCGCCGGAAAAAATAATGTCGATTTTCTCGTCGATCGCCGTCCTGACCAGGTCGGCGAAATTGCTTAGCGCCACCATGATGTTGACGCCGAGAATTCCCTTGGTATGCGCTCGGGCATTTCTGATTTCGCGCTGCAGAGCCCTTATGTTCGCGCCCAGAAAATCCTTGAAGCCATCGGGCTCCAGCAGGCCGATGCCCGCCGCCGCTATGACGCCGACGCCGCCGGCATTGGCTACGGCGGAAGCCAGCCTGGAGAGGGAAATCCCCACGCCCATACCGCCCTGAACTATCGGTATTCTTGCCACAAGATCGCCTATCACAAGACTTCGCATCTCTTTGACTACCATAGAATTTCTCCTCTATATCCTAGACAAGCCGCTGGTCTAAAGACAGCTCGGCGACAACTCTCCGACTTCGACAATTTAACATATTTCGACTTTTTGTCATACCCCTTTCACAAGGCGTACTATTTGGAAGGAACGCGATGGGGACGTCGGCTCCTTGACTGAAAAAATGAGGGGGCGCCAGGATTTGCCCGGCGCCCCCCTAACCTAATGCTGTTTGGATCAGTAAAGGATTTTAGAGAAAGCGTAGCTTCGCTGAATGCCGGCACCGCTCAGGGCAAGGGTGTATTTGTTCCCTTCGGAGAAGATTTTCACGGTGGAGTACTGGTTGTGGTAGGAAGCATCGTTACCATAGGCGGCGTTCGCCTGGAGGACGATATATTTGATGCCGCTGATTTCCTGGTAACCGCCGTCGTGGTAATGGCCGCCGAAGACGGCAAGTACTTTACCGCTGGTCTCGAGAATGCCGCGGACTACGGAAGCGTTGCGCACGGTGTGCTTGGGATCGTAGGCGGAGTCGATGAGCTCCTGGTTGTTGAGCTGTTGGTGGGAGAGGATCACTACAGGAGCCTTGGCGGCCTCGAGGTCGGCGGCCAGCCACTTCAATTCATTGGCTGAGATGTTGGCGTCGTCCCATGTGTATCCGGCTCCGGATTCGCCTGGTATGCCGGAGTAGGATGCGCCGTCCGCCCTGAAGCTGGAATCGAGGACGATGAAGTGGACGCCGCCCTTGTCAAAGCCGTAGTAGCTTGCGCCAGGCGCTATATCGGTATTTTTCGCGATGGATAGAAAATCCGCCTTGGAGGCCTGGTCGGTGTCGTGATTGCCGAACACGTGGTAACGGGGACCTTTGAAGAGGCTGAGCTTGGCCTCGGCCGCGCGCATGAAACCCATGGCGGTCTCTCGGCGCTGGACTGAAGTCAAGCCAGGCGTTGCGGGGTTGTCGGTGAAGTCGCCAAGCTCGGCCACGAAATCGGCGCCGGCCGCATTCATCGCCGCCGAGAAGGCTTCGATCTTGGCGAGCCCTCCCGTGAAGTAACGGGGTGAGGCATTCAACGCGATGGCGGTGGACTGGTCGGGCTTGTCGCAGACATGGGTGTCGCTTATGAGTCCGAAGGTGACCATAGCCCCCGAAACCTGGGCGAACGCACTAGCCGCAACAAAGGCCAGGACGAGCAGGAGTGACGCGATCTTCTTCATTCTTTCCTCCAAATTGGGTTTTGCGTCATCAACGCGGCGCGCCGATGACGGGCGTAGTGTACGGGATCAGTTTTTAAATGCGGTTAGCAGCGCATTAAATTCCAGTAAAGACGAGCAAGCGTCCCCCTTGCGTTTCCGTTCAGGAATCCGGCGGACGCCAATGCCATTGAACCCATGGGGGCGATAGACTATCTTTGTTTCAAGCCCAATACCGCACATTTTTTCCGCGGAGTCGAAGGAGCATTTTCGATGAGAAATCTTTGGTCGCCCGCTTCATTCCAGGGGGGAAGGAAAAAACGCGATTACTTCGAAGGCTGGTATTTCAAGCATTCGGGCGGCATCGCCGAAGGCGTCTGGTCATTCATCCCCGGAATCGCCTTGGGCAGTGAAAAGGGTTCAGGCTATGCCTTCGTCCAGGTCATCGAGGGCAAGACGGGAAAATCCTGGTGGTTCCAGTACTCTAGGGAAGAATTTCATGCATCCGAGGCCGGTCTCGACATACGTGTGGGAAAGAATCGGTTCAGCGACAGAGGCATCGAATTCGATCTGAGCGATGGGACTTCCCGGATTTCTGGCGCCTTCGCGTACGGCGGCTTTTCGATCCCGCGATTCCCCTTCTGGAGCCCGGGGGTTATGGGTCCTTTCACCTTCATGCCGGGAATGGAGTGCTGCCATGGTCTCGTGAGTCTCGACCACAGGGTGGACGGCCGCCTCGAAGTGGACGGGCGCCAGGTATCGATCGACGACGGCAGGGGTTATATCGAAAAGGACTGGGGCAGTTCGATGCCTGAATCCTGGATCTGGACGCAATCAAACGATTTTCCCCGCCGCGGCGATTCGCTGATGCTGTCGGTGGCTAAAATCCCCTGGTTTGGATCATCCTTCAGGGGTTTTCTCTGCGTATTCTCCCATGACAACGAAAAACATTTATTTACGACCTACAACGGATCAAAAATTATGGACCTGTCGGTCACCGATGAAAAAGTCAGGTGCAGGATATCTCGAGGCATAAAGGAGATCCGTGGCACGACTGTATGCGGCATAAAGGTTAATGGTTGGGAAAGTGCCGGCGAATCGCTGGAGATCAGCGTGACAAGGTCACACGGCGCGACGATACGCGGCGCGACGATACGCGGCGCGAAGATGCGCGGGGGGATCCTTCGGGCTCCCGTCGCGGGATTGCTCTCCCGCCGCATCGCCGAGGCTGTGGACGCTCGGCTCTCGATCCGCTATTCCCGCCCCGGCTCCGCGGTCTACGAGACCGAATCCCCCCTCGCCGGTCTCGAGGTCGCGGGCGACCTTCTATCGCTGACGCCCGCCAAGGGGCGGGAACGCAGATGAAGCTCTTCATAATCGGCGCGGCGGGCTCGGGCAAGACGACGCTGGCGAAGCGCATCGCCCTCGGCCTGGGAATGGAGATGACCAACCTGGACGACCTGTTCTGGGTAAACAACGGGAAAAACTACGGCGTGAAAAGACCGGCTCCGGAAAGGGACTCCCTGCTCGATTCGACGCTCGCGCGCGATTCCTGGATCATCGAGGGAGCATATGTGGAATGGCCGCGACGAGGAATGGAGGAGGCCGATATTATCCTGTACCTGGATGTCGGGCTGAACGAGCTGCGCAGGAGGATCGTCGCGAGATTCATCCGCAGGAAGCTTGGAATGGACCGCGAGAATAAAATCGAAAACCTCAGGAGCCTGACCGATCTTCTCGCTTGGAACAGGAAGCAGATCGTGAAGATCTCGGCCTGCGTTGAGCGGCTCCGGGCCGAAGGGAAAAACCTGCGCGTCGCCCGGGACGAAAAGGATGTCGAATCCTTCGTCGCGGAAATCCTCGGATAAAGAAGACTGCCGCATTCTTTGCTTTACATCGGCGGAAAAACGCGCAAAGATGGGATATCATCGCGAATACGGGGTAATGACATGATGAAAACGAGCCTCAGCTCCCGGGTATCCGCTCTGCTCCTCGTTGCCTTTTCCTTGATGCCGCTTTCGGGCCAGACGAAAATCACGCCAGGACAAAAAATCCAGCCTAAAATCCCTCCCTCAGCTTCCATCATGAAGAAGCCCGGCATCGCGGTCGCTCCCGAAGACGCGCAGCCCGACACGGCGCTCAGCTTCACCTATGCCTATCAATGGGCTTCCTACTCTGTCGCCGCGGGAGAAGACGCCGCGCAATGCAGGAAGCTTGTCATCCCCTCGACATGGGAGGGCAAGCCCGTCCGCTACATATCCAGCCAGGCCTTCGAAGGTCTCGATATCCTCGAAGAGGTCGTCCTGCCCGAGACCATAAATAGCATCGGATGGGAAGCTTTCAAAGACTGCTCAAGCCTGACCTCGATAAACATACCGGAGTTAGTCACCGCGATCGGGGCGCGAGCCTTCCAGGGCTGCTCGCTGCTGAGGTCCATTGAGCTGCCCGAAAGCTGCCAAATCATCCCGCAGGAGGCTTTTTCCGGATGTGCCGTCCTGGAATCCATTTCCTTTTCTTCCCAGCTTCGCGGCATAGAGAGCGCCGCTTTTGAGGGCTGCGCAAGCCTATCGGAAATCGATCTGCCCGAGAGGATAACGAGTATCCCAGCATCGCTCTTTGCCGGCTGCTCGAGCCTGACGGATATGGTCCTTCCGGCATCGGTCACGTCCATCGGCCCCTTCGCCTTCGCGGACTGCGCTTCACTCGCGCGCGTCGTCATCCCCGAGGGCGTCTCGAGAATACAGGAGGAAACGTTCCGAGGCTGTTCGAACCTGGAAACATTGGAGCTTCCCTCCTCGCTCCGCTACCTGGATGAGGGCGCCTTCAGGGGTCTCGACGCCCCGATAGCGATCGACCTTCCGATGGGCCTCGTCAGCGTCGGACGGGAGGCCTTCGCGGATTGCGCGGGTCTCGAAAGCCTGGTCATTCCGGATAGCGTCGTCGCGATCGGGGAATTCGTGTGCAGGGATTCCTCGGGTCTGCGGGCAGTGACCATCGGGGGGACAGGCGCCATTCAGTTCAGAGCCTTCCACGGCTGCTCCGCCCTCGAGCGCGTAACCTTGCGCGAAGGCATCCGCTCCATCGACGATAACGCCTTCCAGGACTGCGGCGCCCTGCGGCTGATCAATCTTCCGCAGACGCTTCTGTCGATTGGCGACTTCGCCTTCGAAAACTGCATCGCCCTCGTCAATCTCGTACTTCCCGATCAGCTCAGGAGCATAGGCGAATGGGCTTTCCGCGGCTGTTCCAACCTCGCGAGCCTGCGGCTCCCCCGCCAGGCGAGAACCCTGATCGGCGAATATGCCTTCGGGCTCTGTCAGAAGCTCGACAACCTCGTCATTCCCGGGAATATCTCGACGGTGGGGAGAACCGCTTTCTTCTCCTGCACGGGCTTGAGAAGCCTGACGATATCGGAAGGCGTGCTGGCGATAGAGGATGAGGCTTTTAAAAACGCTGGCATAGCGACCCTTGTGCTTCCGTCCACGATCCGGAGCGTGCTGAACAACGCCTTCAATCCCTGCCCTAATCTCAAGACCATTACCGTCAAGGCTCTCGTTCCGCCGAACATGGGAGGTTCCTGTTTTCCGCCGCGATGGGAACTGACTTCGATCAAGGTACCGGCGGCGAGCCTGGCGACCTATACATCGGCGCAGAACTGGGATTGGTACAAGGCGCTCATTTCGGGGTTCTGACCGCCTCTCCAGTCGCCTTAGGCCCAGATGAGCCAGACGAGCAGATATCCGGACGTTACGGCGGCAAGAGTGAAGGGAATGCTTATCTTCATGAATTGGGCCGGTTTGACCTCGTAGCCCTCTTTTCTCAGGATACCGAGCCCGGTGATATTGGCCGAAGCCCCGATCGGCGTCATGTTTCCGCCCAAAGTCGCCCCCACCAGCAATCCAAAGTAAATCAGGGTCGGATCGATGCCGAGCTGCGCCGCTATGCCGCCGGCCACGGGCAGCATTGTGGCCACGTATGGGATGTTGTCGATGAAAGCGGAGAGGAGGACGGATACCCATACGATCAGCGTGTAGATAAGGAAGACGTTGTTGCCGCTGGCTCTTACGAAGAGTTCGCTGATAGCTTCTACCACGCCAGCCTCCGTGATACCGGCGATGACGATGAAGAGGCCAGCCAGAAGGAGAAGGGTGAAGTAGTCGATTTCCTTTATTATCTCTACGACTATCCTCGCGTTTTTCTCCTTGATGATATTGTAGATGAAACCGACAAGCATCAATCCAACGCAGATAAGTCCGTTGATATGATCGACGATGAAGGCCGACATCCCTTCCTTGGGCATGATGGAAGCCAGGATGAGGAGGATGACCGTACCGAGGAGGAGCGCCGTCGGGACATAGTCCTCCACGACAGTGCGTTCGTCGGCGTTGACGAGGGCTTTATCCTTGCGGAAGAGAACGAGGAGAACGACCATGGAAACGAGAGCCCCCGCCTGGACTACCCAGAACAGGCCAGGCTTGCCCCGGTAGACGAAGAAGTCCAGAAAATTCATGCCGGCGTGGCCTCCGAGAAGGATGGAGGTCGTATCGCCGACGAGTGTCGCCGCCCCCTGGAGGTTGGAGGAAATGGCGATCGCGATGATGGATTTGACGGGAGAAATCTTGAGTTTCCTGCAGATGGTGATAGCCACGGGGGCGACCATAAGCACCGTGGCCACGTTGTCGACGAAGGCGGAAATGATGCCCGCGAAGAGCGCGAGGGCGATGACAGCCCATTTGACGTTCGGCATTCTGTCTATGATGATATCGGCCAGGAGGGATGGCATTCTGGAGTTGATGAAAAGCGAGACCACCCCCATCGTTCCCATGATCATCATGATGACGTTCCAGTCCACTGCGCCCAATACCTCGCCGACGGGCAGAATCCCGCTTATGACAAAGACGGCGGCCGAGGCGAGGGCTATGTAGGCCCGGAGGTTCGGCAGGACAAGGAGGGCGACGTAGGTGATGGCGAACAGCACGATGGCGAAGGTCATCATGGAAAGCTCTCCTGAAGAGATCGACTTTATGGCCGGCGACGCTTGTCGCCTGGCCTCAACTTCTTCAAGATGAGTATACTGTTTTGTCGATCAACGCAAGAGGCGATTTGCTCGGCGGCAGGGCTTCCTGAACTGGTCGGCGATATCCGGCACCATGCGCGAAATGACAGTAATCGTATACTTGGAAACATCGGCGAGATAAGGCCTGTCGCCATTGTTGCCGAACATTAATCAAACCAGCTTTGAGAGTGGCATGCAATATTTCGGACTGTCGTGGAGGACTTTAATGGATGGTATCGCCATCGCGCTGAAAAACGGTCAGGTCATGGATATTCGCGAAGCCTCGCCTGAGGACGCGGGTGCCCTCATAGCCTACGTGGAAGAGGTCTGCGGCGAGTCGGACAACCTCACCTTCGGGCCGGGGGAGTTCGGCATGACGCTGGCGGAGGAGGAAGCCTTCCTGCGCGGGGCCGCCGCGGCCGCCGGGCAGGTCTACTTTTTGGGACTCGTGGGCGGCAGGATCGTGGCGGCGCTCAATTTTGCGGCGGGGAAGCGGCCGCGGACGAGGCATGCGGGCGAATTCGGCCTGTCGGTGCGCAAGGAATTCTGGGGCCTCGGCGCGGGCGGCGCGATGATCGACACGCTGATCAAATGGGCTATGGAGACGTCGGTCATTCACAAGATCGATCTCCATGTCCGCGTGGATAACGATAGGGCGATAGCGCTCTACAGGAAAAAAGGTTTCGCGCTCGAGGGCACCCTGCACGCCGAAATATCCATTGACGGCCGATTTTTCGACCTGCACGCGATGGGGCTTATGCTCGACGGCGGCCCTGAATTTGAGGAATCCGAACAGTCTCTCAGGAAATAGGCGCTAAAGCGGCGTTGGTCAGGTTTATCATCAGCTCATCCACGTCGGGATGGTTTCGCCTCAGGGACGAGGGCCTGAAATCGCGATCGAGAAAAGCGTGGCGCGTCTCGCCCGTGGCGCGCAGCTCGCCGCTCTCAACGTCAAGGACGCGATACGATAGAGTCATCCGCAGCCCCGTATACGCCTCCACCCTCGGGATGATGGCGACGCTCTCACCATAGCGAACGCTTGATTTGTACTCGCAGGAAGCCGCGAGCACCGGGACCATGATGCCCCGCTCTTCCATCTTGTCGTAGCCGAGGCCGGCTCGCTCGAGCAAATCGGTGCGGGCTTCCTCGAACCAGCGGAGATAGTTCGAGTGGTGGACGACGCCCATCTGGTCGGTTTCGTAATACTGCGCTTTGTGGCGATAGGGTGATCGTTCTTCCATGGCCTAAAGTATGCCCGAGGAGGGGCTAAGGGGCAAGCGGGCCAAGACGGGCGAGCCAATACAGACTGGGGCAAATCAGGCCAGTACGAATCGGGCGCGGCCCCGCCATCGATCGGCACGAGACGGCCACTGTTTCGCGCTTTTCGCTTTACTTCGCCGCGAGGTCCTGAGAAAATAACGCATATTAACCGCCGGATGCGGCGGTATCCATAATAGAAAACGCGGTGGAGGCTCGATATGAAAAAGTTCGGCGTGATCCTCGTTTGCGCGATCGGGATTTTCCTGGCGACGGCGAGCGCCCAAGCGCAACCGGTCGCCGACCAACTGCCTCTCTATCTCGTCTCATCCTTTGCAAGGAAACCTTATGACCCACTCCCCGTGCTCAAGAACCTCGCCGCGGTGGTGTCGACGATCCCGGAATATGAAATCTCTTTGGAAGTGCTGGGCTCAGCCGTGGGCTCTTGGGAAGAGGAAGACTGGGGGACGGCTCGGGACAGACTTCTCAATTACGCGCAAATGATAGGCGAGAAGGATAGCTGCTCGGCTATGGATGGCTTCATGCTCTGCGCACTCTACTATTCCTTCATGGAGCTTCAGGAAAAATTGAGAGGGGCGCCACTCGATTCTCCCCGCGACCAGGCCCTCGCCTACCTGGCGATCGGCCAGGCCAATTATTACATCCTTTTTCCGCAGGTGGCGAAAAGCGCGCCTGAAAGTACCAGGAAGGCTCTTAGCTACGCGATCACCGCGCTCGAAAGCGGCAAAGAGCGCTACGCTTCGCCGGTCTTCTCTTACTACTCCGCCTTGGCGTACTATGCTTCCGCCGAGACCTACCCCAGAACCGACTCGAGCTACTATCCATATTTCTACCAGGCCTCCTGGGATATCGACGCGGCGGTGCGGGCGATGCCGAACAATCCCGAAACTAGGTACCTCGAGGCGCAGATCAGGCAGAAAGTAGAGCCGCGGCAAGCCCTCAAAGCCATCGAAGTCTATATGGCCCTGAGGCCGAACGACCCCAGCGCCTATTGCCTGCGCGGAATGGCGAATTTCTATGCCCAAAACTTTGGGAAATGCGTCGCGGACCTGCGGATATTCATCGAGCGGGCGCCCGGGCATTCCTGGCGTCCCGCCGCGGAAGAGGCGCTGAAATCCGCCGAGGAAAGGCTAAAGCCGATACCCTAAAAAGACCGGCGCTTAAGCCATGCTTTCGACAATGGCCTCCCCGAACCGAGAACAGGAAACGAGGGTCGAACCTTCCATCTGGCGCGCGAGATCGTAGGTGACAAAGCCTCGCGAAATGGCGCCCGTCATGCCCGCCGCGATGAGGTCAGCGGCTTCTAACCAGCCGAGGTGCTCGAGCATGAGGGCGGCGCTCAGGATGAGGGATCCAGGGTTCACCTTGTCCTGCCCCGCGTATTTGGGCGCCGTGCCGTGGGTCGCCTCGAAGATGGCGGCCTCGTCGCCGATATTGGCGCCGGGCGCCATGCCGAGGCCGCCGACCTGGGCGGCGCAGGCGTCGGAAAGGTAGTCGCCGTTCAGGTTGGTAGTGGCGATCACCGAATACTCGTCGGGCCTCAGCAAAAGCTGCTGGAACATCGAGTCGGTGATCACGTCCTTGATGACAACTTTGCCGGGCACCGGATCCCAGCTCGCCTCGGTCGTTTCGGCGAATTCCTCCCTGGCGAGTTCATACCCCCAGTCCTTGAAACCGCCCTCGGTGAACTTCTGGATGTTGCCCTTGTGGACCAGGGTGACGGAAGGCAAGCCCCGGGCCATGGCGTATTTTATCGCGCGGCGGATGAGGCGTTTGGAGCAGCCGATGCTGATGGGCTTGATGCCAATGGCGGTGCCATCCAGATCGGCGATGTGCTTGCCCTCGTGGGGCGTGGCGTTGACGAGCTCGATGACGGCGCGGGCTCCCGGCGTCCCGGCTCTCCATTCGATGCCGGCATACAGGTCCTCGGTGTTCTCGCGGAAGATGACGACATCGAGGCGTTCGGGATGTTTCATGGGGGAGGGTACGCCCGGGAAATAATGGACAGGGCGGATGCAGGTATAGAGGTCGAGCTTCATGCGCAGAGCGACATTGATCGAGCGCATTCCGCCGCTGATCGGCGTCGAAAGAGGCCCTTTTATGGCGACCCTGTAGTCGCGGATGGCGGCGAGCGTGTCTTCTGGAAGCCATTCGTCAGGACCGTAGATTGGCAGGGCCTTTTCTCCCGCGAAAACTTCAAACCACTCGACGCGGCGCTTGCCGCCATAGGCTTTCGCGACCGCGGCATCGACAACCTTGCGCATTACTGGCGTGATATCGACGCCGACTCCATCGCCTTCGATGTAGGGGATGATGGGGTCGTCGGGCACCTTAAGTGAACCATCGAGATCTATGTCGATCCGATGGCCTTCGATAGGGGTGATGAGCTTGTGGTACTTTGTCATGGTTTGCCTCCTGGATTGAGCTAGTTGCCAGCTGTCGAAAGCTGCTCGAGGAAGACGGTGAGCGCGAGAAGGTCGGCGCAACCTCCCGGGCTTATATTGCGAGCGCTGAGGGTCTTGTCCATGGCGAGAATGGCCTCGCGTCCCCCGGCCGAGGCCATTCCTCCCGCCGCGAGGGCCCGGTGCGCCTCGGCGCGGAGAAAGTCCAAGCCTTCGCGGCCCGCGCGACCAAGGACATTCGTGTCCTCGACCACCGAGAAAAGGACAAGAAGCGCGTCGATCATGGCATCATTCATGGAGAGACCGGCCGAGAGACCTGCGCGAAGGCGAGGAAGGGCGTGCTCGATGACAGCGGGGAAGCCATCTTCGGCCTCGCCGCGGATGCCGCGAACGCCTTCGCTCGCGTAGAGTCTTTCGCCGGCGGTGGCTTTGCCTTTGTCGATGCCGTTGAAATCACGGAGCGTGATGCCTTGAACAATGTCGGCGGCGCGGGAAGCCACTAGCCTGGGTTCTGCGCAGGTCTGGGGGGCAAGGGAGGCGCCGGCCGCCGCCAGGCGGCCGGCGCCTGCGCAGAGCAGCCCCATCGAGAAGATGAGGCCTTTATGCGTATTGATGCCGCCCGTTGCGGCGAACATGTCGCGCTCCGCGGCCTTCCCGGCTTCGCGAAGGATGGGGAGAAGGCCCGAGAGTTCGCCGCGATGACCAGTGCCAAGCCTGGCGAACTCCGCGAACCATGGGCCGAGGGCGGCGGCGCTCGACAGAAAGGTAAAATAGTCCATGTCGCGATGGGCGCCGGGAGAAAGCGGATCGACAAGGCCGGGCTTGGGCGCCGCCGCCGCCTCGAGAAGTGTTGCGGTCAGCGCTAGCCGACCAATGCGCTCAGCCATGCCTTTCAAAGACAGGCGAGGACGTTTCGCGATTTCCCGGACGCGCTCGGCCACGAGATCAGGATCATGGGTCCTGCCGGCCGAACAACACGCCGCTTCTTTTCCGCAAACGAGACAGGCGCGCGGTCCCATCCCAAGTTCTTTTCGCCCGAAGGGTTCTCCCTCCGAATCCATGATATCGATATCGACAAGCTCTCCCCAGGGGTCGCAGGCCTCAAGGTCGACCGCTGCGCGTTTCAGCGTCGGAGCATCGGCCTCTGCGGCTAAATAGCCTTCAGGACCATCGGCTCCAAGCCTGAACTCCTGGCCTAAAACCCGGATATCGCTTTCGACTACCTCATCGGCAAAAGACAGGAAGACTATTCTGGCAAGCTCATCGAACTGTCCGGAAGTCCGGAGCGGGGAAGGCATGCGCAAGGTAAGAACGGCCAGGGAAGCAGGCTGCCCGTGACAGCGGGCTTTAAGCGATCTCGCGAGAGCGAGTTTTTTTGTCCAGCGTTCCTCCCTGGCCTGGAGGATGGGATCCGTCATGCGGGCTCGGCGGCGCGGGCGATGGCTGTCTCTAGTCTTGCCCGAAGGGTGCACTCAAGCGCCCCGCGATCTTGGACATGCACGCTTACTCCCTTGATGCCGGAGGCGGCTACGACCTCTTCAGTCACGCTTCGGGTTCTCTTTCCAAACTGTTTGATCACGATACTTTCGATCTTGAGTTCCACGGCCGAACCGGCCGCCGGCGATATTGTGACGAGAACATCGCTCGATTCGAGCGAACCTGCCGTAGCAGTTTTTTTTGCTTCCATATCTAGTCCTCCTCGCTTTCTTTCTGTGAGAACGCCCGTTCAGTGACGGGAATCGCTCTTTTTTATCCGTTCCAGAACGGGAACGGCTTCCGGCGAAATGAGCCAAGCCCAGGTCGTGGGGGGAACAAGTGCTTTTGCAGCATCCATATCACTTCTCTTTATCAGTTCACGCACCTTCGAGGCGCTCACCGGCGCTCCTTCTTTTTCGAAACGGGGCATTTCGTGAACGCGGAGTGGCTCACCCCCTCCGTCCTTCGCGGTGAGTATTTCTTTCATTATCCTGTTATATGTCGAGGTGGTCGCACAATAGGGCTCCGTGCCCACGAAACGGTCGGTCACATGAAGCGCGGGCGCGATATGACGCCTGAACAGCGCAAGATCGAGCGCCGCGTGGAATTCTACCGCCCTATCCGCCTCGTCGCCGTTTTTTTCGCCCGGGCGGATAAAATACGTCGGGAAAGTCGCGGAAGAGATCACGTAAGGTCCGCCTTCGAGTACGGTCACATTCGGCAGATCGGCGATGCCCTGCCTGACGAGTTCCACCCTTACCCCGAAGGGAAAGAGGGACCTGTCCTCCTCGACGACAAGGACATAAAGCCAGGGAGCTTTGGACGCGGCATATTCGATGAGCTTGCGATGGCCAAGAGTAAAGGGATTGCAGTTGACGACGACAGCGGCGGCGCCATGAGGTTTCCCCTCGGTTCGAGTCTTCAGCGCTTTCAGCCAGAAGGCGATTCCTTCCATGCCCCACTCGAGGAGGGCAACGCCTTGGCTGCCTGTCGAAACGATGAAGGAAAAGCCCATCGCCTCGAAACGGCTGGCCTCGGAAGCCTTCGTGAAAAGGAACAGCTGCTTCCTGCCGCCTTCCACCGCTCGTTTGATGAGCGAGGAAACGACAGCGACGGCGGCGCCCTCTCCTTCGTACGCGTCGGCCACGGCTATTCCTTCCAGGACAGAACCGACGAGGGACCCTGTCGCGACGAGGCCATCATCATCGAAAAGGCCAAGGACTACATCCTCTTCGCCGGGGACAGAGAGGCCTCGCGATTCGAGGAGGCGCTTCCGCGCCGCGAACTCGCCGCTGCCTTCGAGGATTCTTTCTTCCCAGCCGAAAGATTCTCCACCCATCTGCTTTCCTCTTTTCCTGCCCTTATCGGCTTACGGCGAGTTCGCGGCGCGCGGCGTTGAGCGCCCCGCCGGCGAGAAGCAGTTCGACCTGCCGCCCTGACAAGCCATGGCGCGCCGTAAACGCAAGGCCCGTGGTTTCGTTGAGGATCTCGAACCTGTCCATGGAGAGCCCTTTCCTGATATTCACGATGGAAAGCCTGTCCCCCTTGGAAACGCGGGCGTAATCTTTCCTGCTTTCGAAGATCAGGGGCAGGATTCCCGCGTTGACGAGGTTCTGCCTATGGATGCGAGCGTAGGACAGCACGATGACGGCTTTCACGCCGAGAAACCTGGGCGACAATGCCGCATGTTCCCTGCTTGAGCCTTGCCCGTAGTTCTCGCCGCCCACGAGGATGCCGCCGCCGGCGGCCAGCGACCTTTCGGGGAAACTTGGATCGACAGCGGCGAAACAGTACTTGGAAATCTCGGGAAGATTAGAGCGCAGGGACATTATCCTGCTTCCCGCCGGGAGTATGTGGTCGGTGGTGATATTGTCGCCCATGGCGAGGAGAACCTCTGCCTTAATGCTGTCCGCGATGGGCTCGAAGGTGGGCAGCGCCGCGATGTTCGGGCCGCGGCGGACCGCCAGGTCTTTGCCAGAGGCTTTCGGGAAAACGAACATGGAATCGTCGGCCACGAAGCGGTCGGGAGCGCGAACCGCGGCGGATTCAGCGAACTCGCGCGGGTCGGTGATGACGCCGCGTATGGCCGACGCGGCGGCCGTCTCGGCGCTTACGAGATGGACAAGCGCCGACTTCGTGCCCGAACGGCCCTCGAAGTTCCTGTTGGAGCTGCGCAGGGAAACCGCGTCCGTGCGCGGCGCCTGCCCAATCCCTATGCAGGGACCGCAGGCGCATTCCAGGATTCGCGCCCCGGCTTCCACAAAATCGGCCAAAATGCCGTCCCTCGTTATCATGAGGAGGGTCTGGCGCGATCCCGGCCCTATGACGAGGCTTGTCTTCTCCGCCACATGGCGCCCCTTGAGGATCGATGCGCTCACGGCGAGATCATAATAGGAAGAATTCGTGCAGCTTCCGATAAAGCACTGGTCCACCGGCTTGCCGGCGACCTCGCGTACGGGAACGACGCGGTCGGGCATATGAGGCAGGGCGATGAGAGGTTCGAGCGTCGAAAGGTCGACTATGATTTCCTCGTCATAGAGGGCATCGGGATCGGCGGCGAGCGGAATATAATCGCTTCCTCGCCCCTGCGCCTCAAGAAAGCGTCTCGTCACTTCGTCGCTCGGGAAAACCGAGGTCGTGGCGCCCAGTTCGGCGCCCATATTGGTGATGGTGCCTCGCTGCGGCACGGAGAGCGTGGCGACGCCCTCGCCTGAGTATTCGAGGATCTTTCCCACGCCGCCTTTGACCGTGAGCCGCCTCAGCACTCCCAGGACGACATCCTTGGCGCTCACCATGGGCCGCAGCTTCCCGCGAAGCTCTACGCGAAGGACCTTGGGTTCCGGAAAGGAAAAAGGGAAACCAGCCATGGCCAAGGCGACATCGAGGCCGCCCGCGCCAATGGCCAGCATGCCGAGAGCCCCCGCCGTGGGGGTGTGGCTATCCGAGCCGAGAAGCGTCTTGCCGGGAACCCCGAAGCGCTCAAGGTGAACCTGATGGCAAATACCGTTCCCCGGTCTGGAAAAAATTATTCCATACTTGGCGGCTATGTCCTGAAGGAAATTATGGTCGTCGGCGTTCTCGAACCCCACCTGGAGGAGGTTGTGATCGACATAGCTCACGGAGCGCTCGGTCTTGACCTTTTCCACGCCGAGGGCCTCAAACTGGAGATACGCCATCGTGCCCGTGGTATCCTGGGTCAAAGTCTGGTCAATTCTGACGAGCGTCTCGCCTTCAGCATCCATGCTTCCCTTTCCGGTTATCCTGTGACTATCGATCAGCTTCCGCACGAGATTCTTGCTGGCCATGACACCCTCCTATAAAATCGGAAAATTTCCACTTTACAGATTCGCGACTCTGGTCTATTATACACCTTGTATACAGAATACGGAATACGGGATTTTGAATATTTTTGAAGATTATTGTCCCCTTTCATCCCAAAGATGAGTTGCATGGAGGCCTTGCGTGAGTCTTTTGAAGGAAGTGCCCGATCTTCGCGCCCAGCCAATGAGGGATGTCATCTACGAACATCTGCGAAAAGCGATCGTCTATGGCGAACTGAAAGCCGAAACCTACTTTACCGACGCGGAGATTGCCGAAGAATTCAGCGTCAGCAGGACACCCGCCAGGGAAGCGCTGCAGAAACTGGAGAGCAATGGCTATATCGAGCGCGTGCCCATGAAGGGCAACAGAGTTCTCGGAATTTCGCCCTACGAGCTGGCCCATTCCTTCACTATCCGCAAGGCTCTTGAGACGCTGGCCGTAAAATACTCGGCGGCGCGCATCACGGAAGAAGAACTCGCCGCAATGGCCGAAATCCTCGATCGGCTCGACGCTATCCGCGCCACCCTAAGCGGCGAAAAACTCCTGGAATCGCTTTTCCCCCTCATCAAGCAATTCAACGAAGTCGCTTTCGCGGCCTGCAAATCCTCGCGCATCGAAGAAGCCGTCTGGGCGCAGCGCGAAATATTCGACCGTTACCGCGTCATGCGCCTCGTGCTCCCCAACCGCGTCGATAAAAGCATTAAGCGACGTCGCGACCTCTACGATGCCTTTCGAGCACACGATCCCGACACGGCAAGCAGCGTTTGGGCCGAACATCTCGACGAATCATTCATCATCTGGCGCGAAAAATCCGGCTATGCCGAACAGCTCAAGGATTTCAGGTTTTACTAGGCCTTCCCCGCGTTGGGCCTGGCCCCGCGGTTGAACGCATATCTTTCAAGGAGGAGACTGTAATGAAGAAACTGTCTTCGCTGTTTCTCATCATCGCCCTGGTCGGCGTCGTCTCGACCGTAGCGGCCGCCCCAAGCTGGAAGCCCACCAAGACCATCGAACTCGTAGCTCCCGCCAATCCGGGCGGCGGCTGGGACATGCTGGCGCGTGTCGTGCAGAAATCCCTAATCGACGAGAAGCTTGTCGAGAAGAACGTCATCGTCGTCAACAAACCGGGCGGCGGTGGCTCCGTCGGTTGGACCTACCTGAAGGGAAAGAAGGGACAGGGCGAATACCTGGCCGCCACCTCTACCCTCATCATGCTCAACCAGCTTCTCGGAACCTCTGAGCTCACCTACAAGGACTTCACCCCCATCGCCATGCTCCAGGCTGAATGGATCTCCGTCACCGTTGCCGCCGATTCCCCCTACAAGGACATCAAGGGCCTCATGGAAGCGATGAAGGCCAATCCCGCCTCGATCCCTGTTGGCGTCGGTCCATCCCTCGGCAACAATGACCACCTCGTTTTCCTCCAGCTGGCCAAGGCTTATGGCATCGATCCTTCGAAAGTCAAGTTCATCGTCTACCCGGGCGCCGGCGGCGAGATCATCCCCGCCCTTCTCGGCGGCCACATCAAGGCCACGGTGATCGGACTCGCGGAAGTTCTCGAGCAGCATAAAGCGGGCAAGATGAGAGTTCTCGGCACCAGTGCCGACAAGGAACTCGACTTCCTTCCCGGCGTAAAGCCCTTCGTCGAGCAGGGAACCGACCTTGTATTCCCCCATTGGAGAGGACTGATCGCGGCTCCCGGACTCAAGCCCGAGCAGATCGCCTACTGGGACGCTGTCTTCACGAAAATGGTGCAGACCAAGACCTGGAAAGATCAGATCGCCAATCTCGGCTGGACCAACTTCTACCAGAATTCGGCCGCCCACACCAAGTATCTTGGCGAGCAGACCAAGATATTCGACGAACTCCTCACCACGGTCGGCCTGAAGAAATAAGGCCACTTCAATTTCATGTCCGGAAGGGAGGCGCGATCCTGCGCCTCCCTTCTCTTCGTGAGAAATACTTTTCGGCGCGTACGCAGGAGGTGCTAACGTGACCATGAATCTTATTACCGGGATCATCGCCATCGCTATCGGAGGCATCTACCTCGTCACGGCGATGCTGCTTCCGGAAATGCGGATGGGCGACAAGCTCGGACCCAAACTCTTCCCATCTATCGTGGGGATTCTCGCGATCGTCGCGGGGACAATTCTTGCCCTCGAGGAGAGGAATCCCGGGAAGAGATCCAAGAAGGCCGATTTCGGCTTCGTCAAGCACAAGGAAGTGTGGATTAAGATTCTCCTCACCACGGCTGTCGGCATTGCCTACGGTCTTCTGATGGATCCGCTCGGTTTTTTACTGCCCACAACTCTTTTCATGCTGTTCATCTCGACCCTCATCAACAAGGGCAGACTGGTGCAGAACCTGATACTTGCCATCGCCTTTTCGGTGATCACCTATGGCGTTTTCGCCGTGGCGCTCAAGCTCAGCCTTCCGCGCGGCTTCATAGAGCAGTTGCTGCCCTTTTAAAAGGAGATTGATCCAATGCAAGAGATATTCAGCAATTTGGCGCTCGGAATGCAGACCGCGATGACCTGGACCAATATCCTCTGGGTCGTGATTGGCGGCTCCCTGGGCACCATCATCGGCATGCTCCCCGGCCTCGGGCCGGCTACTGGCGTGGCCGTCCTCATCCCCATAACCTTCGGCATGAATCCGGCTACGGCCCTCATCACGATGTGCGCCGTTTACTATGGAGCCATGTTCGGCGGCTCACGCGCATCCATCATGATCAACGTTCCAGGGGACGCCTCGGCCATCGTATCCTGTTTCGACGGCTACCCAATGACGAAACAAGGCAGGGCAGGTCCAGCCCTTGCCATTTCCGCCATCGCCTCCTTCATCGGTGGCATGATTGGCATGGTTTTCCTCGTCTTCCTCACCCAGCCCATAGCCTCAGCGGCCCTGAAATTCGGCCCCGCCGAGATGTTCTCCCTCCTCCTTTTCGCCCTGGTGGCTACCATCACCCTCTCGGAGGGCAACCTCCTCAAGGGACTGATCGCCATCGCCTTCGGCCTGATGCTCGCCACCGTCGGCATCGACGGGATGACTGGCATCATCCGCTTTACCTACGGCATCGAAAGCCTGAACGACGGCATCGACTTCCTCGTCATCATCATCGGGGTCTACGCGGTCTGCGAGGTCTACAAGAATTTCAAGGACATCAACGCCGTCTATAAATTCGACTCCAAGTCCATCGGCAAGGTTTGGATCACCAAGGAAGACTGGAAACGAAGCTGGAAGCCCATGCTCCGCAACTCCCCCATTGGCTTTCTCATCGGCGTCCTCCCCGGCATGGGCGGCTCCATCGCCACCTTCATGTCCTACGCCCTCGAGAAGAACCTGAGCAAGCATCCAGAGGAGTTCGGCAAAGGTGCCATCGAGGGCCTTGCCGCCCCAGAAGCGTCGAACAATGCCTGTTCCTGCGGCGCCATGGTTCCCTTACTCACCCTCGGCATCCCTGGCTCGGGAACCACGGCCGTCATGCTCGGCGCCCTTATGATGCTCGGCGTCAGGCCCGGGCCAACCCTGTTCACCGACCACCCCGAGATAGCCTGGGGCGTCATTGCCTCAATGATCATCGGCAATATCATCCTGATCATCATCAACCTTCCCCTGGCCATCCCCCTCGTCCAGATACTCAGGGTGCCCACGCGCATCATGCTCCCCATCATCATGGGTTTGGCTCTCATCGGGACCTTCTTCCTGAATTACAGCTCCTTCGATTTCATCATCGTCATGATAGCCGGCATCATCGGCTACATGTTCTCGAAGCTGGAAATCCCCCTCCCACCCCTCGTCCTAGCCCTCATACTCGGCGGGGCATTCGAACAGAATCTCAGAAACTCAATGGTTCTATCCGACGGAAGCATCTCGATCTTCTTCCAAAAGCCCATCTCGGTGGTCTTCCTCGTCCTCGCCGTCGGAACCCTCGTATACGCTCTCCTGAGAAGGAAAAAGCAAACAGCATGAACTCAATTCGAGGAAAGGACCGCCCCAGGCGGTCCCTGCTCTACATCCCGGGCAACAACCCCGGGATGCTGCAGAATTGTTCGATCTATGGCTCGGATGGAGTCCTTCTTGACCTGGAGGATTCCATCTCCATTTCCGAAAAGGATTCAGCCCGAAAACTGGTGAAACACGCCCTCATGGCCCTCGACTTCGGCTCCGTGGAACGCATCGTCAGGATTAACGGGCGCGACACTCCCTATTTCGAAGCCGACCTGGCCGAAATCATACCCGCCGCCCCTGACGCCATCAGGCTCCCCAAGGTAGACTCGGCAGAGGATGTCATCGAAGCTGACAGGATCATCACGCGCATCGAGACCGAATGCGGTCTGGAATCCGGCACCGTCGGGATACAGGCCATGCTCGAGACGGCGCGCGCCATTGTCAACGTGAATTCCATAGCGGCGGCTTCGCCCCGCCTGGTCGGACTCACTCTCGGCGGGCAGGATCTGGCGGCCGACCTGGGCATAAAGGCGACCAAGGGCGGGCTCGAGCTGCTTTTCGCCAAGAGCGCCGTCGTCATCGCGGCCAAGGCTTTCGGGCTTCAGGCTTTCGATACGGTATACACCGACGTCGCCGATCTGGAAGGCTTGGCTGAAGCCGCCGCTCTTAGCGTCTCGCTCGGCTTTACCGGCAAGGCGGCCATCCATCCCTCGCAGATTTCCGTGATTCATGCCGCTTTCGCCCCTAGCGAAAAAGAAGTGGGCAAGGCCACCAAGATTGTCGCGGCGGCAAGGGAAGCGGAAAAGCGCGGCCTCGGCGTCATCGCCGTGGACGGCAAGATGATCGACGCTCCCGTCGTCGCCCAGGCGGCGCGGACCCTTGAACTCGCGAGGCTCGCCGGCATGGAGGTTCCCGAACTATGAACTTCGACTGCGTGAAAAACTCCCTGGGACGCCTTGTTCCCCGAGAAGTCCCGGGACTGGGACCCCTCGCCCCCTATGCGGGCGCCTATTCCAGGCTCGATGGCTCCTACGTATGGACGCCAGCCGCCCGCCAGCACAGAGTGCCCGCTCCCAGCACCAACAAGGTGGCCTCCAGCCTGAGAGAAGCGATCGAGCGTTCCGGCCTTCAGGACGGCATGACTATTTCCTTTCACCATCACTTGCGCAACGGCGACGCCGTGGTCGGCATCGTTCTCTCCGAACTCGAAAGAATGGGCATCCGCGACATAACGCTCGCTCCTTCCTCGCTGGGCGACTCCCACGACTGCGTCGCCGACGCGATCAGAAAAGGCTTCGTCACCAGGCTCAATACATCGGGCGTGCGCGGCGAAGTGGGCAAGGCTATCACCAACGGCCTTCTCGCCGCCCCCGCCGTCATCCGGAGCCACGGCGGAAGGGCGCGAGCGATCGAGGAAGGAAGCCTCCACATCGATGTAGCCTTCCTCGCCGCGCCCGCCTGCGACCGCCTGGGCAACATGACGGGCTCGGCCGGCAAGACGGCCTGCGGCTCCATGGGCTACGCCATCCACGACGCGAAATACGCCGACCACGTGATCGCGGTGACCGACAATCTGGTGGCTTACCCTCTTTCTCCCCGCATCTCGGTTCCCCAATACCTCGTGGACCAGGTCGTCGTGGTTGATTCCATAGGCGATCCGAGCAAGATCGCGACGGGCGCCACCCGCATCACCCGCGACCCCGTGCAGCTTCGCATCGCCGAGTTGGCTTTCAAGCTCATCCGCTCATCAGGCTATATTAAGGAAGACTGCTCCTTCCAGACCGGCGGCGGCGGCCCCAGCCTCGCGGTCGCGCGCTTCGTCAGGGACTACATGAAGGCGGAAAACATCACCGGCAGCTACTGTGTCGGCGGCATCACCGGCTACATGGCCGACATGCTCAAGGACGGCCTCTTCCGCAGCCTCTTCGACGTGCAGAGCTTCGACGCAGCCGTCACGAGCTCGATCGCGGGTAATCCTTACCACATGGAAGCCGACGTCTCCTGGTACGCCAATCCCTTCAACAAGGGCTGCCTCGTCAACGACCTCGACGTGGTGGTGCTCGCCGCCCTTGATGTAGACGTCGATTTCAACGTCGACGTGCTTACGGGACACGACGGCGTGCTGCGCGGCGCCTCGGGCGGCCATTCCGACACCGCGGCGGGCGCGAAACTTTCCGTGATCACGATCCCCTCCATGCGCAATGGGGTGCCCTCCATACGGGAGCGAGTCCAGACTGTCGTGACGCCCGGCGAAACCGTCGACGTCATCGTCACGGAAAAGGGCATAGCCATAAATCCCCTGCGCGAGGATCTCCTGGCCAAGGCGAAAGACGCCGGCCTGCCCGTCAAGGACATCAGGCAGCTCAAGGCCGAGATCGAGAGGACGACAGGCGTGCCTGACGAAGTCGCATTCTCGGACGATATCGTAGGTCTTGTCGAATATCGCGATGGAACAATCATCGATTCGATTCGAAAACTGAAATAAAACGACGCCTGGTGATGATCGGGTGCGTTTTTTGCGAGGGGCATACCATGAAGGAGAAAGGGATAATCATAATCGCCGCGATTCTCGTCGGCGCCTGGCTCGGCCATAAACTGAGACTCCCTTCAGGCTATCTCACCGGCGGCATGATTCTGGGGCTTGTGGCGAAAGGCCTTCTATCTTCGAATGTGCCGGCAGGCAACATACTTTCAACAATTTCCCAGCTCCTTGTCGCCTATGTCGTCGTCTCAAACTCCGACCTCGATGTCATCAAGAAACATCCCGAAGTAGTGCCTGTCGCCCTCGGCTACATAGCAATTCTCACCCTTTTCTGTTTTGGCCTCGCGATCGTGCTTAATAAAGTCTTCCATTTTGATATCAAAACGGCGATTTTCGCGACGGCGCCAGGTGGTCTGTCCGGCATGGCGCTCTCGATGACGGATGGAGGAGCTGAGACGCCGATATCCATGACCTTCCATCTTTTCAGGATGGTTCTCGTCTTGATATTGACGCCCCTTCTCGCGTCGTTGTTCGTTAAATGAGCGCGTGAACCGTGAAAAAAACCTTGACTCCCGGCGGCAAATTCCGCCTCGCGCTTCGCGAAGAAAAGCCACTGCAAATAATGGGCACTGTCAACGCCTACGCAGCCATGATGGCGGAGCGCGTCGGCTATCGAGCCATCTATCTCTCGGGCGCCGGCGTCGCCAACTACTCCTACGGACTACCGGATATCGGGATGACTTCACTCGACGACGTCCTCGCCGATGTACGCCGCATAACCTCGGCAACCGGCCTGCCCCTCCTGGTCGACATCGACACGGGCTGGGGTGGCGCCTTCAACATCGCCCGCGCCATCAAGCAGATGACAGCCGCCGGAGCGGCGGCCGTCCACATCGAGGACCAAGTGGCCCAGAAGCGCTGCGGGCATCGTCCCAACAAAGCCATCGTGACTGCCGGCGAAATGGCGGACCGAATAAAGGCGGCGGCCGACGCCAAGACCGATCCCGATTTCGTCCTCATGGCGCGCACGGACTCCCTGCAGAGCGAAGGCCTCTCAGGCCTGATAGACCGCGCCTGCGCCTATGTCGAGGCTGGCGCCGACACCATATTCGCCGAAGCCATGACCGACCTGGAAATGTATGGAAAAGTCTGCGCGGCCGTGAAGGCGCCCGTCCTCGCCAACCTCACAGAGTTTGGCGCCACCCCTTGCTTCACGAGGGAAGAACTACGCGAGCAGGGCGTCGCGATGATCCTATACCCTCTCTCCGCCACCCGCGCCATGCAGCGGGCCGCCCTCGACGTAATGAGGGCGGTTCGCGCCGAAGGCACCCAGCAGAGCGCCGTGGAGCTCATGCAGACAAGGGCCGAACTCTACGAATTCCTGGGCTACAAAGCCTACGAGGAAAAACTCGACCAACTATTTTCGGCCTCAAAGCCTTAACGCGATAAGATTTACTTGCTTCTTGTATTAACGCCTTTAAAATAGTGAAGATAATTATTCATCTGATTCGCTCGCGGGTTTCATGTCTCGCGGCTTTCCGCGAGATTGTCGATATTCTTATGCCGCGCATTTTATAATGCCAACTCAATAGCAAATATCGCAGCCATATAAAAACCAAAAAAAGGGGAAGGAATCCACGTAGGCGGATTCCTTCCCCTTTTACGATAAAAACATAGTATCACCCAAAATTGCATAACTTCTCAATCTCTTTCATTCTGCCAACTTACGCAATGGTTTTTCACGGTATAATCGTATAATCGCGGCCACCGTTATTTGGCTGGCGCGTTTACTACCTTATACACTTTGACATTTCCATTGGCATCTTTGGTATAACCATACCAAACACCTGTTTCCGGAGTTAAGAATTCGGTATTTGCTTTTTCCGTATTGCAGGTAGCGCTGAATACGCCTGCCATTGTGTCAAGCTCTTGATAGGAATAATGCTGCTGATGTTCGGGGAGTGCCGCGGTCGCGTCGACAGAAGCGATCCATTCAGCCATATGCTTGTAGTTTGGATTTCTGCGATCATAATCAAAACTCGCCCCCGCGACCTGATACATGAAAAGATCCGGCTTGCTATCGCGATAGAACCAAGCGCGGTCCTCAAAGCCATAGCCATCAGCCTGCATTTCAGAATTCCAGATCAGAATGGAGAAGCCATCGTCGGTAGTAATTCTGCCATTCATGATCTCACGTTCATAGATTTTTCGGTAAAGCTCATAGAAATTTAGATTGCCGTTAGCATCCGAATAGGATTTAACCTTCATCGAATCCGCTTTGGGAGGGCTGGCGACATTATGATTCGACCTGCAGCTCTCTAGCGTGAAGTCTTTGAACTCAAGCTTATCGAGCGCGGCAACCTCGTGGAAATAATGGGTGGAATACTCCAGCTTCAATTGCCACATTATGGCTGGCCACACATGTTCCGGCGCAATCACATGTGCTTTTGGGTATTGCATAAGAATAGAGCCCAGCTGATCAACATGGTCGAAATGGCCATGTGTCAATATGACATAATCGGCGCCATTCACCCAGTCACCCGCGGGAAGTTTCGTCGGCGTATAATTGAATTCATTATGGCCACCAGCGGGTTCTTGATCAAAATATGGATCCATTACGATTGTCTTCCCGCTTGGCAGAACAAACTCATAAAAGTTTACCCCGCTCCAGCGCAGCCTAAGCTTAAGCGACGGATCATTCCAATCTTTAGTTTCCATTGTCGCGCGGTCTACAACCGTGGAGCCCTTTCCATCACTGGCATACACAAAACCAGTACAAACCAGTACTAGAAGTAGCGCAATAATTATCGCTACCGACCTTTTCTTCATTGAGTGGCCTCCTGTTCATGATAATTGGGGTGGTCTATATTCTCTCGCTTAAAAACGTAGCATGGTTATTTTATTTGCACCAATATAATTGGGTTATACTTATGAGTACGTTTTAGGTATGGTTTTTCTAAGACAACGTTAACAATATGCTTTGCGGATTATATCAAGCAGCGAATCTTCTGTCGGGTTCAAAGTATGATTCTTATTGTGGAGAAGAGCGATCGTATGCGCGTGATTTCTGTCCCGCAACGATAAATATTTTAATCGATTTTCCAGTTCTATGCTTTGCAGGGGGATTGAGGGCAGAATGGCTATACAATTACCTTCGACCACATGTTGATATAAAGGTTCCGTAAAATTCAACTTTATCGCTACATTCGGAATAATGTTATGTTCCGCAAAATAATGCTCGGCGAATTGGCCGCTGTATAGCATTGCCGAAGGAAGCGCGAAGTATTCCTCCCTGAGGAAACGCGCATCAATGAAAGGGTAATTGCAGTCATCACATGTTTCAGCTTTTTCAAGCAGCGAATGCCCATTCGGAACGACGACAACCATTTCCTCCTGGGTTATTTCCTCATAGCCAAATATTTTCTCATACTCTGGGGTAACAATACCAAATGCCAATTGTGATTTTCCGCTCTGCAGCGCCTCCTGGATCATCCTTTGGCTACTAATCGAAATCGTGATCGGCACATTTCTATATTCTTCCTGAAAAACCGGGAGGACGCATTTTGCCAAAAACAAGGAGCGTATCAAAGGGTAACAAATGCTCAATACATCGTTTCGCCTGTCCATATCCTTAATCATGTTTCTCATCTGGGTATCAATATCGATAATCTCCCGAGCCCTTTCCACATATATTTTCCCGGCGGGGGTCAATATCATTTTCTTGCCTATTCGCTCAAACAGCAACGTACCCAAATCATTCTCGATATTCTTGAGAAAGCGGCTTAATGCCGGCTGTGAAATGAAAAGACGCTCCGAAGCTCGCGTAATATTGCGTTCATACGCGATAGTCTGGATATATTCATACTCTCTCAATTTCATGTCGCATAACCCCTATGTTAGCGAATCGGACTCTCGATTATCCATCATAATTGCCCCCCGCTGAAGCTGTAAATATATATCGGCAATTAACGCTTAATGCTGAGCCTTGTCAATCAACAACCTCGCGGCAAGCCACAGGGTATGAAACCCGCGAGCGAATCAAGCCCGCATATCCGAAGACGCGATGGCAAACAACGCGCCCAAGCGCCCTTCGCGGGATTTCGGGCTGAAGGCATGTTGATCTGTAGGGGGAATTATGGTTCAGCGGGCCTTTTGCGGCACGATATAGAGCTTGGAAAGATCGTAGCCCTGGGCTTCCGCCATACCCTTCATCGTTTCGAGGAGCTCGGGAGCCACCTCGGGCGTGCGCGAGAGGAACCAAAGGTAATTTCTGTTGTTGTTGCCCACGAGAGCCCACTGGTAGTCCACGTCATCGAGGCCGAACACCAGATAATCCGAGCTGAAGAGACCGAAGAATTTTACCTTGAGAGCGCCTGGAACGGCGTCATCGGGACGCCAAGCCACCGCTTTCACGTCGGTATACTTCCCGTCGAGGGTTTTCTTGAACCCGGAATTTAGCACGGAAACCTTGCCGTCATCCCTGAGCGCGTATTCGGCGGTGGCGCCGACGAGGGTCTTCTCGAATCCGTGCTGATAGCGGGCGACTTCATACCAGCGGCCGAGATAACGCTGGAGGTCGAGAGCCGGAACGAGGTCGAGGGGTTTCCTGGTTTCCGCCCAGAGGCTGGCCGAAGCCATGGCCAGGGCGACGAGGATGGACAGTTTCGCGATTCGTTTCATTTTATACTCCTGATAGCAAATTGTAGGCCGTGTTTAGAGAAGCGCCGTATCAGCCGCAAACTTCTTACCGAACTCCCTCGCGCTGGCGAGGCCGGCTTCGTCGGGGTTCCATAGATTCCGCAAGCCCTCTCCCAGCACTTCGAATCCGCCGGCCTTGATCGATTCGGCCAGAAGCTTGTTGCCTTCGCCGGACCAGCCATAGCAGCCGAATACGGCGGCCTTCTTGTTCTTGAACTTCAGGCCCCGAATTTCCTCGAGAATGCCCGCGATAGAGTGAAGAATGCCGGTATTGATGGTGGGCGAGCCGAGGAGTATGGCCTTGGAGCGGAAAACGTCGGTGATGGCGTCGTTCTTGTCGGACTTGCCCATGTTATGGAGACGGATCTCTGTGGAGGGCGATACTTCCGCGATGCCCTCGGCGATGGCTTCAGCCAGGCGCCTCGTCCCGCTCCACATGGAGTCGTAGAGCAGGGTGATGCGGTCTTCCCGATAGTTCTGCGACCATTCGAGATACTTTCCTACTATCTGGAGAGGGTCTTTCCTCCATATGATGCCGTGGCTAGGCGCTATCATCTCGAGCGGCAGTTTCATCCCGACGATTTCCTCGATCTTGGCTTTGACGAGGGCGCTGAAAGGGGTGAGTATGTTCGCGTAGTATTTTATGCATTCTGCGTAGAGTTCGGCCTGGTCCACGAGATCGTTGAAGAGAAGTTCGGAAGCGTAGTGCTGGCCGAAGGCGTCGTTCGAAAAAAGCAGGGCTTCGCCCGAAAGATAGCTGAACATGGTGTCGGGCCAGTGGAGCATGCGCGCTTCCACGAAAACCAGTTCCTTCCCGTTGCCCATCGGCAGCTTGTCGCCGGTTTTCACCACCTTGAAGTTCCAGTCTTGATGGTACTGGCCCTTTAGCGACTTCACCGCGTTGGCCGTGCAGTATATCGGCAGGTCGGGCCGGCGGCGCAGCAATTCAGGCAAGGCGCCGGAATGATCCACTTCGCCGTGGTTCTGGACGATGGCGTCCAGCTTGCCGAGAATTCCCTCGGCTTCCAGGTTGTCCACGAATTCTTTCGCGAAGGGCAGCCACACGGTGTCGATGAGGACGGTCTTCTCCTCCTCGATGACATAGGAATTGTAGCTGGAGCCCTTATGGGTCGAATATTCCTCGCCGTGGAACTTCCTGAGCTCCCAGTCAATCTTCCCCACCCAGGATACATTGCCTTTCACCTGTTTCTTCACGGTCATCCCCCTCGCCTTCGTATCTTGATACTACATAGGATACCGAACAAGGCCCGAGAAGTATGTAACAAAGGTTACGGCAATCCTATATCCATCAGAATCTCCAGAATTTCTTCGTGAAAAGCACCAATACCGTATACACCTCGAGCCTTCCCACCAGCATGATGAAAGAGAGCCATATCTTTATCCACCAGGGGAAGAATGAATAGTTCGCGGCCGGGCCTACCAGGCTCAAGCCGGGGCCGATGTTGCCGAGGTTGGCGAGGGTGGCGGTGACGCTGGTGGTCATGTCATAGCCGGCAAGGCCTATCAGGATGAAGGAAATCACCATCACGACGATGTAGAGAAAAACGAGAGCAGCCGTATCGTAGACCACGTTTTTCCGGATGGGCTTTTCGTTGACGAATATCGCGTAGACACCTTTCGTGTTCATGAGGTAGCGCATTTCCGTGAAGGACATCTTGAAGAGGGTAATGATACGGATAACCTTGACGCCGCCGGCAGTCGAACCCGCGCATCCCCCAATCATCATGAGGATGAAAAGGATGGTCTGCGAAGCCGCCGGCCATTTGTTGAAATCGTCGGTCGCGAAGCCCGTCGTCGTCAAAATCGAGGAACTCTGGAAGCCCGCGTATCGAAGGGCGTTGAAAAAACTGCCGAAAAGGCCGTTGTTGCGCAGGTCTATGGCGATGATGAGGGTAGCCACGCCGAATATCGCCAGATAGGTCCGCAGCTCGGAGTCCCTGAAAACCAGACGCCCTCTGCCTCGAAGCAGCCTGAAGTAAAGCGTGAAGTTACAGCCGGCCGCCAGCATGAAAACCGTGATGACGACATCGATATAGGCGGAACTGTAGAAGCCGATGCTGGAGTTCTTTACGCCGAAACCGCCCGTAGCCACCGTGGCGAAGGTATGGCAGACAGAATCGAAGAGAGGCATGCGGCCAAGCATGAGGAGGAGAATCTCGGCGACGGTGAGTCCAACATAGATGAGCCAGGAAATCTTGGCGGTCTCGGAAATCTTGGGAGTTATCTTGTCCACCGATGGCCCGGGCGCTTCCGCCTCCATGAGGCGCAATCCCCCCCATCCCAGAAGAGGGAAAATGGCGACGGTGAGAACGACGATTCCCATACCTCCCAGCCAGTGCGTCGTAGCCCGCCAGAGGATAAGGGAACGCGGAAGGATTTCCACGTTCGTCAAAATGCTGGCTCCCGTTGTGGTAAAGCCGCTCATGACCTCGTAAAAGGCATCGATGAAAGACGGGATATTCCCTGATAAAAAGAAAGGAACCGCGCCCAGGGCTGATGCCAGCAGCCAGCTGAAGGTGACGAAAAGATAACCTTCGCGATTGGTCAGATAGGGTTTTTCATCGCCCCGGCAGATAAGGCTCATCGTTCCGAAGAAAAGCAATCCTATGGATGCGGGGATGAGAAAGGAAAATGCCAGGCTCCAGGCTTCCCCTTCCATGACCGAGAAACCGGCCATGGCCAACAAGAACGCCGAGATGAGCCCGGCTATTATGGAGAGAAGCCGCAACAGGGACCGGTGATGCATCGTCAGCTTCCGAAAAGGCTTTCCAGCCTGCTGATCTGATCTTTCGGGAGCACGAGGCCCACGATATCTTTCGGCAGGATTGTCGTGTCACCGGTGGGAATAATCGTCCTTCCTCCATGAATGACAAAGGCGACGAGCATTCCCTTGGGGATGCCGAAATCTTTAATGCATTTCCCGGCTTTGCCGAATTCCTCGCCGACGCTCAGCTCGACGAGTTCGAAATCCCCTTCCGTAAATCCATGAAGACGTCTGATATTGGCCTTTCGGACAATATCGAGCACGGCCCCCGCCACCACGGATTTCTGACTGAGGAAGGCATCAATGTCGACGATACCTTCAAGACGCATATACAGATCATTGTAGACCACGGCCAGAACGCGCTTGGCCCCCGACTGTTTCGCCACGAGGGCGGTCACGAGATTGTCGCTCTGGGAGGGGGTGAGGCAGAGCACGATATCGGACTGTCCTATACTCTCTTCCTCGATAAGAAACTCATCCGACAGGCTGCGGCAGATCACTTCGGTATCGGGATATTCCACAGCGATTATCTTCGCGTTGTCGCGGTTTCCATCGATGACTTTGATCACCGGATTCCCGAGCAGCGTGAGGGCGCTAGTTTCCTTCTTCGCATGCTGGCCTTTCGCGGCCACAGTCCCTTTGGAGCCAGGCACGCCCAATTCCTTGAGCACGACGCGGGATAGGGTGCCGGCGCCGAAAAGGACGACATTCTTGAGCCGCAGCGAACGATGGGCTGTCTGGCCAAAAAGCCGATCCAGCTCGTTGGGCTCCCCAAGGAGGTAGACGATATCGCTTTCCTGGAGGGTGAACTGTCCCGATGGTATGAAAAATTCCCCCTCCCTCACGATGGCGGGAATGATGAAATCGCGGCCGACTTCGGCCCTGACATCCTGTAGCGTCTTACCGGGGAAGCGTTTGTCCTCGGAGGCGAAAAGCCTTCGAAGCTGGATTCCCGCCTCCTTGACGTCGATGGTTTCAGGCGACATGCCCCTGAAGATGATTCTCGCCACCGCCTCGGCGGTTTCCGCTTCCGGATTGAGGATATGATCGACGCCGAGTATGCGGCGCTTGCTGCTGTGGAAAGAACCGAAGTAGTGACTCCGGACCCTGGCTATTGTCTTCGCGTGCCCAAATGCCTCGGAAGCCAGGCCGCAGATGACAATGTTCGCGTCGTCGCTGCCCGTAAGGGCTATGAGCCAATCAGCGTCCGCCGCGCCGGCCTCGGCAAGCGTCTCGAGGTTCTCGCCGTCGCCCTCCTGAACCAGGCAATCGAGCTCGTTGGCTATGCCTTTGGCGATATCGGGATTCCGCTCGACGAGGACAACGTCCCTGTTTTCCGCCACCAGTTCCCTGGCTATCTGTATACCGAGAGTCCCGGCGCCTACAATCACGACTTTCACTGATAACCGCCTCTTCTGAAAACGTAAGGCAAATTATTTTTCGCTCTTGTCCGACGCGGCGCCGTCTTTCTTATCCGCATCCTTTCCAGAGGACGCTTCTTTCGTGCCTTTGTCGAATTCTTTCTTGGCCTGACTGATGGATCGCGCGAACTTGGGAATGGCGCTGGCTCCGAAGAGAACGAGAATAATTACGGCGATTATAAGAAGTTCGGTGGTTCCGATCATGTTGCCCTCCGCTGGCGATATGCAATCGCATTTTATACCAACGAGGCCGCCGCAACAAGGAGATCAAGATGAAACCGCTATCCAGCTCCTGTCCCTGTCGCTTTCGAGGATCGCTTCCACGATTTTGACGATTTTATGGCCTTCGGCGAAGTCGGCGTAATTCGGCTGGCCGCCATGAAGGATTGTCCCGTAAAAACTTCCGATCATGTCTTTCTGGGCATCGGGCAGGCTGGAACGCAGGAGAAGTTCCTCGTTGGGCTTGTCGCGATGGCCGATCCATAGCCTGCCCGCGGTCTCGAAGTCCCAGCGGACCGAGGCCTTGCTTCCGTGGATCTCGATGCCCAGCCCGATTTTTCTGCCGGCGCCAACCTGGGAAACGGAGAATGCCCCTCGCGCGCCGCCGGCAAAGCGCAGGAGGACGCTGCCGTAATCTTCGGTGTCGACCCGGACCTTGCCGCCGGCAGGATGCCGAGCCGACGCTGGTTCGGTCAACGCGGGGGCCGCCGGCGCGGGTTTCGCCCTGACAGGTATGAACGTGGCCAGGTCGGCGCATACCTGCGCGACATCCTGCCCCACAAGGAACTGGGCGAGGTCGCACCAGTGAGAGCCAATGTCGGCCATCGCGCGCGAAGGCCCGCCCAGGCTCGCCTCCACGCGCCAGTCGTAGTCCGTCTCATAGAGAAGCCAATCCTGGAAATAGGCGCCGGTGACGGCGAATATTTCGCCCAGTTCGCCGCCCTCGATCATGCTTTTGACCGTCCGCAGGACGGGGAAATGCCTGTAGACAAAATTGACGGCGGTGAGCGCCCCGCGAGCCCGCGCGAGCTCGACAAGCTCGGCCGATTCGCGGGACTCCACAGTCAGAGGCTTTTCGGAGAGGACATGCTTGCCGGCGAGGATGATATCCTTGTTTATCCGGAAATGCGCGCTGTTCGGGGTACAGTCGTGCACGACATCGATGTCAGGATCGGCCAGCATCTCGCGGTAATCCGTATAGCATCCGGGAATGCCGAAGTATTCGGAGAGAGCCTTCGCCTTGGCTTCGTCGCGCACGGCGATGGCCGCCACATCGGCAAACCCGAGTCTTCTGACGGCCTCGATATGCGCCATGCCGATTTTGCCGACGCCGACGAGACCAACGTGTATCCTTTTCATCGAACCGCCTTTTCGCGACGGAAGCGGCGCCGGGCAAAAGCTCAGACGCCGCCCGCCAGCTTCTTCACTCTCGCGATTTGCTCCGCGTCGAGCATGAGCACGTCGCTGTTCGCCGACGATGTCGACACGTCTTCCACGAGAATGAGCTTGGTATCGGTCATCGTCACCGTGTTGTGCCAAAGCGTCCTGGGAATATTGTACACCTTCATGGGCTTCATCGGCAGGGCTTCGATCTTCAAGCCCCCGGCGGTTTCGTTGGCGAACAGAAGCGTGCATTTCCCCGCGAGGAGGATGAAAAGCTCGTCGGTCGCGTTATGCCGCTCCAGGCAGTCCATATTCTGGATATCGTTGGCCGGCTTCCAGTTCTTGATGCCGACCATCCATTTCTCGTTCTCGTAGACGCGCTTGAGACCGCTCTCCGCATAGTCGTATTGCAGTATTTCCATGATGTCTCCTTATCGGCCGATGAGCGATCTGCAGGCGGCCGCTATGTCGGTAGGCGTTAGTCCGAATTCCGCGAAAAGATCGGCGGGCTTTCCGGAGCAGCCAAATCGGTCCTGAATGCCCATGCGTCTGAACTTGGCGTCCGAATGGCCCGCGAGGGCTTCGGCCACGGCCGAACCGAGGCCGCCGATGATAGAGTGTTCCTCGACGCTGACGATGGCGCCGCATTTTTTGGCCATCCTGAGCACGCATTCCTCGTCGAAGGGTTTAATCGTGTGCATGTTCACCACGGTCGCGTGGATGCCGTCGGCGGCCAATGCATCGGCGGCCTTCAAGGCTTCCTTCACCATGAGGCCTGTCGCTATGACGCATACGTCGGAGCCTTCGCGCAGGATGTTGGCCTTGCCGGGCACGAAGGGCGCGTCTTGCGCCGTGAAGGTTTCCACGACCGGCCGGGCGACGCGGATATAGACGGGGCCGTCGATCGCGGCCGCGGCGAATACAGCCTTCCTCGTCTCGACGGAATCGCAGGGCACGAATATCGTCATGTTGGGGACAACCCGCATGAGGGCTATGTCCTCGATGCTCTGATGGCTGCCTCCGTCCTCGCCGACAGAAAGCCCCGAATGCGAAAGGCCGAACTTGACGTTGGCGTTGACGTAGGCGATGGAATTGCGTATCTGTTCATAGGCGCGCCCCGCGCCGAAGAGGGCGAAGGTGCTCGCGAAGGGAATGAGGCCAGAATGCGAAATGCCCGCGGCCGCGCACATCATGTTCGCCTCGGCTAGGCCGAAGTTGAAGAATCGCTCCGGATATTTAGCCGCGAAAATGCTCGTCATGGTGGCATGCGAGAGATCGGCGTCGAGGACAACTACTTTATCGTTCAACGCTCCGAGTTCGGCTAACGCTTCGCCGTAAGCGACTCTCAAGGACTTTGCTTCAGGCATCGATGCATCCCCCCAGTTCTTTCGCCGCATTGGCGTATTCTTCGGCGTTCATGGGCTTGCCGTGCCATCCGGCGTTGCCCTCCATGAAGGAGACGCCCTTGCCCTTCACCGTTTCGCAGCAGATGAATTTCGGCTTTCCGTTAGCGGGAGCGGCCAACGCCTCGGCTATCGCGCCGATATCGTGTCCGTCCACTTTGAGGCACTCGAATCCGAAGGCGGAAAATTTCTCCATTATGTTGCCGAGCCCCATGACCTGATCGTTGGATCCGTCGATCTGCAGGCCGTTGTGGTCCAGCATGAAGACGAGATTGTCCAGCTTATAGTGGGCCGCCGACATCGCCGCCTCCCAGATCATGCCTTCCTGGCATTCTCCGTCGCCCAGAACGGCGTAGACCTTGTAGTCGGCTTTCTTGTATTTTGCGGCTAGCGCCATGCCCATGGCGATGGAAGCGCCTTGTCCGAGAGAGCCCGTGTTAGCGTCCACGCCGGGAGTCTTCATCATGTCGGGATGTCCCTGGAGGTGGGAGCTCAATTGGCGCAGGTTCCAGAGATCCTCGCGCGGGAAAAATCCCAGGTCGGCGAGGATGGCGTACAGCGCCGGGCAGCCATGGCCCTTGCTCAAGACGACGCGATCGCGGTTTTCCATGGCCGGATTTTTCGGATCCACGCGGATCGTCCGGTAGTAAAGCGCCATCAGCATCTCGACCAGGGAAAGAGACCCGCCGGGATGTCCCGATTGGCAGCGATAGAGCATCTTGAGGATATCTCGCCTCAGTTGTTTGGACTTTTCGTCCAGAGACTCGTCATCCATCTTCTATATCTCCTTTGAAATCAGCCTTTGACCGCCCCGGCGGTGAGGCCGGCGATCAGCCGTTTTTGAGCGAAAAAGAACATTACGCAAACGGGAATTATCGTGATTATTCCACCCGCGGTGAGCATGCCCCACTCGACGCCCAGCTGGCCGATGAGATTTTTTAGGGCCACGGGGATCGTGCGGTTCGCCTCGTTGGTGAACATGACGGCGAAGGTATACTCGTTCCACGAGGTCATGAACACGTAAGCCCCCGTAGCGACGATGCACGGCATCAAGATGGGCAGGATAATTTTCATGAAAGCCTGCGCCCTGTTGGCTCCGTCGACCATCGCCGCTTCCTCGAGCGCCAGCGGCAGATCGTCCAGGTAGCCGTTGAGCAGCCAGATCGAAAAGGGAATGGTGAAGGTCGTGTAGGAAAGCACGAGGGAGCCGGGCGTATACAGAATGCCCAGCTTGCGCATGATCGCGTAGAGCGGAATCAGGAGGAGAACCGTCGGGAACATATTGTTGGTGAGAAACATGGTCATGAGGAACTTTCTGCCCTTGAACCTGAAGCGCGAAAAGGAATACGCGGCCAGCAGCGAGACGATGAGCGATATCACTGTCGTAATCGACGCCACGAGCAGGCTGTTGGCCATGGGCTTGAGGAAGTTGAATTCGGTGAACAGCTTCCTGTAGGAATCGAAGGTGAAGGTTTTTGGCCAATAGGTGACGATCTCGCTGTAGAGTTCGCTTTCGGGCTTAACGGAAGTGACGAAGGTCCAGTAAAAGGGGAAAAGGAGGAACAGAAGCATCGCCGCCAGGAGCAGATAGAAAAGAACCGTCCTGATGAGCATGAATTTTCCTTTTTTCATGCCTTTCCCTCCTGATTTTTAAATATGCTTTTCAGGTAGCGTAGGGCCACGAGGGACAGGCCGAGCGTCAGCATGATCGACATCGTCGCGGCGTAGCCGAGGTTGAGGGAGTTACCCTTATTGAAAATGTAGACGCTGAGGGTCTGCGTGGAATAGGCCGGCCCGCCCTCGGTGAGATTGAAGATGACGTCCACCGAATTGGCCACCCAGATTATGCGCAGCAGCGTCGTGACGAAGATAACGCTCTTCAGCGAAGGGATCGTCACCAGGAAAAATTTCTGGACGCCGTTGGCGCCGTCCACGTCGGCGGAATCGTACAACTCGTCGGGGATGCCCTGGAGACCGGCGAGCAGCATCAGGGCGAAAAACGGTATGCCCTGCCATATTATCGTCATTATCACTGCCGGAAAGGCCGTGGATTCCTGAGCCAGAAAGGGAATCTTGTCACCGATCAGGCCCAGCTTCAGCAGAATATCGTTGAGCACTCCATAGTTGCCGTCGAAAATCCACCGCCACATGAGCCCTATGAGGACACCGGGCGTAACCCAGGGAATCAGGCTAAGCGAACGAACCAATCCTCGTCCCATGAACTTCTTGTTCAGCAGCAGGGCGAGAATGAAGCCGAAGACGAACTGTAAGCCGACGCCGAGCCCGACCCATACGATAGTCTTCCATAAGGACCGCCAGAACAGCGGGTCGGCCAGAACCGCCATATAATTCTTGAGCCCGACGAAGCCCATGCTGCTCGGCCTTCTGAGGTCGTAATTCTTGAAGCTCATCAGCACGGCGTTCACCGCGGGGATGAACACCACGGTCAGCACGATGAGGAGGGCCGGAGCCAGGAGCAGATAAGGCCAGATATTCTTTTTCCGCTGCATCGATCCATACCTTCGGTAAAAATTCGGGCCGCGTCGCGGCTGCCACCAAAGCGGCAGCCGCGCGGCCCGGAAATAAAGCTGGGAAAATCGGGGATTATTTACGCCAGAGACCCGCCTGGAGCTGCTTCATCGCGTCGGTGGGGGATATTTTCCCCATGAGCGCGGCGGCTACCGTGTTAGGCCAGATCGTGCTAATCCACTCCGTCGTCGTATCGAGAATGGGAAGAATGCCGGCGACAGGGGCTCCCTCGATGGAAACCTTCATGAACTTGTTGTTCTGGAAGAAGGGCAGCTGCTTGACGTTTCTGCTGACGGGGACGTTGCCCGTCACCGTGCACCACGTCTCCTGGCCTTTTCCGGCCGCGAGATAGGCGAGCCACTCGAAGGCCGCGTCCTTGTTCTTGGCTGACTTGAGAAGGACGTTCTCGGTATCGCCCATCGAGGTCCACTGGCCGACGTCGCCGGGGAAGGGGAAGGCGCCGACGTCATCGCCGAAGGTGTCGACCATTCCGGCCGATGAACCGATATGATGGACGGTCATGGCGGTCTTGCCCGACTTGAAATTGGCGATGATCTCGTTGAAGCCGTCCATCGTCGCCGTGGGAGGCGCATAACCTTTTTTGAAGAGATCGACATAGTCCTGCATGCCGGCGATAGCCTGAGGAGTCGTCATGTCGTTGAAATTGCCGCCGCGCGCCCAGATGAAGCTGCCCCAGGGTTCCTGTCCGCCTTTGGCGCCGCGCATCCCGAACCCGTAGACGTCGGTCTTGCCGTCGCCATTCGTGTCCTGGGTGAGTTTCCTGCAGGCTTCGAGGAATTCGGCATAGGTCTTGGGAACGGAGATGCCGACTTTTTTGAACATCGATGGCCTGTAGTAGACATAGAGGACCTGGGTGTTCCAGGGCATGACATAGACGCTCTTGGTCCTGCTGGCGTCGCTCATGGTTTTGTAAAGACTAGCCTCGATCTGATCCTTGTCCTTCCATCCCGCGAGATAGCCGTCGAGATTGGCGAGGAGACCATTGGCCGAGAAAAGGGGAGTCGACGTGAGCTTGAACGAGGAAGTGTCAGGTCCGCCGCCGCCCATCACCGCCCTGAACAGCGTTTCGCTGTAGGCGCCGCCGTCCCAGGGGTATTCCTGGGCGACGACCGTGATGTTTTTGCCGTTCGTCGCGTTGAAATCCGCCGCCATCTGCTGCATCGTGGCCGAATACTTGCTGTTGTCGGCCCAATACCAGTGCGTTACGGTGACCGGTTTATCCGCGGCCGAGACCGCGAACGTGAAGAGCATCGCGAATGCGATTGCCGTCATGAAAACCTTTTTCATTTTTCCGAACCTCCTTGGAATCTTGAATGGACAATTCTTAAAGCGAACAACTAAATGAACAGCGGCGCCGGGGCCCCAGCGGTGCCCGTCGGACTCTCCGGGGCATTTTCCGGCCAGCGCCTCTTGTATGCCTCATCCATATGAGCCTGCATGGCCCTCGCGGCGCCATCCGTGTCCTTCGCCAGGATGCATCGGATGATCCTGTCATGTTCCAGGACGGTGCTCTGAAACCTGTTGGGATCGCTTTCCGCGAAATCCACGTTCATGGAGATGATCTGGGGAGTGATATAGCTGGTGAGCGCGAGGCAGACGGGATTGGCGCTCGCCTTGGCTATGGCGAGGTGGAAGAGGTGATCCTCCTCCAGCCCCCTCTGCCCCTTGCCCGCCCTGGCGCGGAACTCGGAGTGCCATTTCAGGATTTCCATCACGTCGTCCTGGTCGGCGCGCTCGGCTGCCCTCCTGGCGGCGAAAACCTCCAGCAGGGACCTGATTTCGAAGAGATTGGCGGGTTCGAAGGCTTCATCGAAGCTTCCGATGCTGGCTATGAGTCCGGAGATAGCCTTGCTGCCGAGGCCCGCGACTATGGTTCCGCGCTGCGGCAAAGTTTCTATGAGGCCGTAATGATCCAGCTTGGCCAGCGCTTTGCGCACATAGCCGCGGCTCACGCCCAAGGTTTCGCCGAGCGCGCGCTCAGACGGCAACTTCGTGCCGGCCTTCAGCTGTCCCGAAACGATCTGATCCCTCAAGTAGTCGAGGACGATCAGCTCAATCTTGGATTTGTCTCCTGATTTCTGTTTATCCGGCATGCGAAACTGTCTCCCATCTGGTTAACAAGTTTGGTTAACCAGATAGAACACAGTATTGGTCATGTTTTCGTCTTTGTCAAATCTTTTTTTTCAGAACGAGAAAACGACTATAAGGCGCCCAGTTTTCGAACCTCGCGCAGCAGGAGCGTCACCGTGACGGTCGCCGAGAGCAGGTCGGCCAGGGGAAAAGCCGCCCAGATGCCGTCCAGACCGAAAAAGAGTGGCAGCGCCAGGACGAGGGGGATGAGAAGAAGGAACTGGCGGGACAGACTCAGCACGAGGGCTTCGGTGGGTTTGCCCACTGCCTGGAAATAGACCGACCCCGTGATCTGGATGGCCGCGGCCGGGACGAAGAGGAAGAGAATCCTGAGGACGCGGGCGCTCGCGGCGATGAGGTTGGCGTCGCGGGTGAAGAAACTCATGCCCACGCGGGGGAAGATCATCATGAAAGAGTAGCCGAAGAGGGCCAGGCCGAAGGCGGTGAGAATGGTAACTTTGAGACTTTCCTTCACCCTATCGAAGCGCTTAGCGCCGAAATTGTAGCCGGCGATCGGCTGGAAGCCCTGGACGATGCCCAATATGGGCATGATCACGAGCATATTGAGTTTGTGGGCCATGCCGTAGATCGTGATGGCCTCGTCGCCGCCGTACCTCCCGAGGTTCGTGTTGACGATGAGGAGGAGGATGCTCATGCCCGCGCTCTGCACGAAGGAGGGGGTGCCCAGGACGACACTCCTGCCCAGTATGGAGAAATCGATGCGCAGATAGGATCTCTTGATGGAGAGCACCGTCTTCTTTCGCGCGTACATTCCAAACAGATAGACGCAGGAAGCGATCTGGCTGATGACGGTGGCGATGGCCGCTCCCCTGATGCCCATTCCGAAGCCAAAGATGAAGAGGGGGTCCAGGGCGGTGTTGAGAAGAGCGCCGATCACCATGCCTATCATGGAAGCCTTTGTGCTTCCCTCGGAACGGAGAAGATTGCTCGCGCACATCGAGAGCGAGAAGAAGAAGAAGCCGGCGCCGACGATACTCATGTATTCCATCGCGTAGGGCATGGTGTCGGCGCTGGCTCCAAAAAAGCCGAGGATCGGCCGCATAAATAGGAAGAGGAGGGCAACGATGACCGCAGTCGCGAGCGTGACGGCCGCGATCGCCGTGCCGAGCGCCTTAGCCGCGTCTTCGGGCCGTTTTTCCCCCAGCCGCCGCGAGATGATGGAAGCCGTTCCGACGCCGATAGCCTGGGCAATGGCCGACACGATCATCTGAATGGGGAAGACGATCGCGAGGCCGGCGATAGCGAGGGGGCCTACGCCCTGGCCGACAAAAATCGTATCGACGATATTGTAGAGAGCGTTCACCATCATGCCGATCACGGCGGGCAGCCCCATTTTTATGAGAAGCGGGAATATCGCGTCTCTCTCCAGATAAGTCGTTCTATGCGATGCGTCCATATACAGGTTTCCTTTTTACGCAACCAAGCTTTTTTTACATCGATCGATCGCGGATAATGCGGTACTCGGAATATAGCACTCAAGACCCCTTAAGAATAGGGTCGAGCGATACATCGCCGCCTTGCCGCGGCGTTTCTTCCTGCTATAATAAGGCCAGGCGTAGGAGGACTATTTGAAAGCGTTTCTTCTGGCGCTCGCCTTGACGCTCCTCATGCTTTTTCCGGCATATTCCAGCGAGCCAATCCCCCTTCCTTCCGCGTTCCGCGTCGGCGTCTACGACAATCCTCCGAAAATTGGCATATCGCCGACGGGAAAACCCTATGGTTTCCACATCGATCTGCTCGAGGCGATTCTCGAGGGCTCCGGCATCAAGCCGGAATATGTTTCCGGGACCTGGGAAGAAGGCCTCTCGCGTCTCGCTCGCGGCGAGATCGACGTGATGCCCGACGTGGCCCATTCGGCTGACAGGGCCGAAAGTTATGATTTCAATAACGAATCGGCCCTTCTCAACTGGGCCGTGGTATATGCCGCGACCGCCAGCTCCATCGCGACGATCAGCGACCTCGACGGCAGGACCGTGGCGGTCATGCGCGACAGCATCCATACGACAGGCGAGCATGGCATAGTCGAGATGGCTGCCGATTACGGGATCGAGTGCGAGTTCCTCTACCTCGATTCCTACGAGGACTGCTTCAAGGCTCTCGCGGATGGACGGGCCGAAGCCGCCGTCGTCAACAGGCTTTTCGGACTGATGAACGAAGCGGACAAAGGCATGTACCGGACAACTATAATCTTCAACCCCTCGCAGATCCGCTACGCATTCAGGAAAGGCGCGTCCGCGAACGCGGCCCTCATCGCCCTCTTCGACGGAAGGCTCAAGAGCCTTCGGGGGGATAAAAACAGCGCCTACTACGCGGCTTTCGAGCTGCATTTGACGCCCCATATCTCAAAGGAAAGGAATCATCCCGGCTGGATCAACACAATGATACTGCTCGCCATAGCATTGTCCATCGTCGCGCTGCTGCTGCTGTCTTCCGCGAAAATGCCGAAAAGGAAAAACGAACAGCTGAGACGATTCTTCGAAGAATACAAATCGATGGGCGACATAAGAGCGGGCATCGTCGATAATACCCTCATCTCCTATTCGCTTTTTTCCGTTCCTCTGTTCCTGTCCCTAGTCTATCACGTCGCGACGATAGGTTTCGACGCCTTCGTCTGGGTCTACACGCCGCTCCTCGTGCTGCCCGGCCTCGTGACGCTGGCCAGGAAAAGCATCGCCGTCAAGGCCAAGAGCGCCCTGCTGCTCTTTTTCCTTTTTTCCACGGGGACCGTCGTGCTGGCGGCCAGGAGCAATATCGGCATAGGATTTTCCTATTTTTTCAGCGCGGGAATGATCGCTACCATTCTCTACGGCAGGCAGGCGGGCATCAACGTTTTAGCCGCCGGCCTGGTCATCGCCGTCGCCTTCGGCGTCCTCGTCTCAAGGGGGCTGCTTCAGATCGATCTTTCGTTTACCTCCTTTTTCACCTCCCCGGCCTCGTGGATATTCACGGTCATCACGTTCTTCATGATGTTCTTCACGATAATAAGCGGCCTGCAGAGATTTTACGGAAGCCTCATGGATGCCGTGGAGAACCTCGAGCGCAGGATCGCCGAGAGAACGGACTATATCGATACGATAAACAAGAATCTGCAGGTGGAAATACACGAACACAAAAGAAGCGAAGCGATGCTGGAAATCGCGAGAGCCGAAGCGGAGAGGGCCAACAGCGCGAGGACCAATTTCTTCTCGGGAATGTCGCATGAAATACGTACGCCGCTCAACGCGATTCTCGGTTACTCCCAGATACTCATGCACGACAAGAGTCTCTCGGGGGAGTCGCTTAGGGAAATCGAAACCATCAACGCGAGCGGCGAACATCTCCTGAGCCTGATAAATCAGGTGCTCGAGATGTCCAAGATCGAGTCGGGAAAGACAGAGGCTTCCATCGAGCCCTGCAGCGTGGCGGCCGTACTCGGCGAACTGAAGAATATGTTCGCGATGTCTGCCTCCAAAAAGGGAATCGAATTCTCCGTCGACATTCCGGCCAACCTGCCCCCCTCCATCCTGACCGACGAATCCAAGCTCAAGCAGATTCTCATCAACCTCATCGGGAACGCGATAAAATTCACCGACGCAGGTTCGGTGAAGGTAGAAACCGCCCTCATCGCGGAGGCTCCGGACAGACTCGCCTTCAAGGTTTCCGATACGGGCGGCGGCATCGCGCCTGAAGATATCCAGAAGATTTTCAGGCCCTTCGAGCAGACCGAGGCCGGACGCAGCAAGGGCGGCACAGGACTGGGTTTGCCGATAAGCCAGAAATACTGCCAGCTCCTGGGAGGGGAACTCGAGATCCAAAGCGAACCGGGCGCGGGAACGAGCTTTTCATTTTCCATCGACGCGCCTCCGCATAAGGCCGAAGGAGTAAGAGCCGAAATCGAGGCCAGGATCGACGGAATCCTGAAGGGAACGGCGCCGCGCATCCTCGTCGTCGACGACAGGGATACGAACAGGGATATCCTCGTGAAGATCCTGGAACCGCTGGGATTCCCCACCGCGCAGGCGGCGAACGGAACGGAGGCCCTGGAGCTGGTCGAATCATGGAATCCCGGCATCATCCTGCTGGATCTCGTAATGCCGGGCATGAGCGGCAAGGATTTGATCCGCATAATCCGCACCGATCCCGCGAAAGATCGCGTAAGAATAATCGTGATCACCGCGAGCGTCCTGGACAATGAGAGCGACAATGTCCTGAAAATGGGCGCTGACGCCTTCATCAGGAAACCTTTCAGGGAAAAGGTCGTGCTCGAGGCGATAGGGAAACTAGCCGGCCTGGAATACCGCTATGCCGGGGCGAACGATGCCCCAGGGTACAGGCAAGATGAAGAAGCGGTTCTCGCGGCAAGGTTCGCCGCCTTGCCCCGTCCTCTTTCATCTGCGTTGAGCGATGCCATAAAGGCGGGCGACCTCGAAGAAGTAAAAGCGTTGGCCGATTCCATTACCGCCTCCGACGCGGCGCTAGCCGCGGGCATCAGGAAAATGGCGGAGAATTTCCAGATAAAGCGGCTGATGGATATGGCGAATTCCCTCTCCTAGGATCCGCCGGACTCCTCCATGCAAGGCTTATCGGACAGGCGCGGCATCTCATCCATCCCGCTTCTCGCTCGGTCGAAGGCGTCGCTGATCTCAAGGAACGCGTCGACGACGGCTGGATCGAAGTGGCGGCTTCGCCCCTGGGCGATCATCGCGACGGCCTGGCCGTGGGGATAGGCTTCCTTGTACACTCTCGCGGAACGAAGCGCGTCGTAGACATCGACTAAGGCCATGATCCTCGCGGAGAGCGGGATCGCCTCGCCGGCCAGCCCTTCGGGGTAGCCGCTTCCATCCCACTTTTCGTGGTGGCTGCCCGCGATTTCCATGCCCATCTTGAGGTATTTGTTCTTGGGAGATTTCGCCAGCGCCCTGCAGAGATACTCCTTCCCGATCGTCGTATGGCTTTTCATTATCTCGTATTCTTCCGGAAGAAGTTTACCCGTCTTCATCAGGATAGAATCCTTGATCCCCACCTTGCCGATATCATGCAGCGGGCTTGCGTTGTAGATATCCTCGAGGAACCCGGGATCTATGATTTCGCGGTATTCAGGCCGCGTGCCCATGCGCTCCGCGAGGAGGCGGCAAAGGATCTGTGTGCGTTCGATGTGCCCCCCCGTCGAATCGTCGCGGGCCTCCACCAGTTTCGTCATCGCCGTGATCAGCGCCACCTGGCCGGCTGAAAGTTCCTCAACCTGATCCCTCACTTTTTTCTCGAGAAGGCCGCTGTAGTCCTCCAGCGCCTTCTGCGTGAATCGGAGTTCGAGGTGGACGCCCACCCTCGCCTTCACTTCCATCAGATTGAAAGGCTTGGTGATGTAGTCGACGGCGCCGGTCTCGAAGGCTTTTACCTTGTCGAGGGGTTCAGAAAGAGCGCTGATGAAGATGATGGGTATCGAGGCGGTGCGCGGATCGGCCTTGAGCGTCGAGCAGACCGCGAAACCATCCAGCCCCGGCATCATGACATCGAGAAGAATGAGATCGGGTGAGGCCGTCTTTACGGCATCGATCGCCATCTGTCCGTCGGGCAGAGTCATGACCTTGTAGCCTTCAGGCAGCAGGATTCTGGAGATGAGGACGAGATTCTCCGGCGTATCGTCGACCACCATGATCGTGGCCTTGCCTTCTTTCATGGCCGCTTTAAGCATCGGGCCTCCCTCGCGTGGACACATCATTCATTCTATGGAGGCGCGGCGCTTTGTCAATGAAAAGGAAGCGATTATCGAGGCGGCGGGCTTGCCTGCTCCAGCGCCGCGTGCAGTACCTTCCTCATCAATGCCTCGAGCCTGAAAATCTCTCGTTTCCTCGCGCCCCCGAGCCCGAATCGGTCCCTCCCCGCGCGAAGTTCGCCCGCGAGCTTCCTGAAATCGAGCAGCCGGTAATCCACGAACTGGCCCTTTTCCTTGCGCGCATAAAGATAGATGGGAAGAATCTCCAGCTTGGTCACGCACACAACGTCGGCGTCGGCCGCGGCGGCAATGCTCCGTCCGGCGCCGACCGCGCGCCCCTTCGAGATCCTTACGCGGGCGAGGATGGCGAGGCGGGAATTGGGAAGCGTCCGGTGGATCGAGAGAAGGTCGCCGAGCGCGTAGATGATGAGTCCCTCTTTCCGCGCTCCCGTCGATTTGTCGGTATACGCGTATTTCTCGATGGGCTGTACATTGTGCGGATGGTTCCCGACGATGACGTCGATGCCCAGTTCAATGAGCCTGTGTCCCATGTCGACGCCGTTCCTGACGGGATAGGCCTCGAATTCGAGGCCCCAGTGGAGAAGGGCGACGACGGCGTCGGCGCCTGCCGCCCTCGCGGCTTTCACCTGCTTCGCTATAGGGGACAGATCCGTGTCGGGTTTGTTGAGACGCAGGTAATTGACCAGGTATTCCTTGCCCTCGGGCAGCTTGCTCCAGTTGACGGCGAAGGTCCAGGAGACGAAGGCCACCTTGACGCCGCCGCGCTCTACCATGACGACCCTGTCCCTCTCCTCGGGACTTTTGGCCGTTCCGACATGGGGGTAGCCCCTGGCGTCGAGAAAGTCGAGGGTTTCGCGCAGGCCTTCCTCGCCCTGGTCGAGGCTGTGGTTGTTGGCCGTGGAGAAGAAGTCGATGCCCTTTCCGCCGTCCGTGATCCGGTCGAACATCCCGGGGCTGTTGTTGAGGGCCCCGGCCACGAGAATGCTTTTCGGGATGTAGCTGGGCGGCCTGGACGGCGCGACGGGCGCCTCCAGGTTGGCGTAGGCGAGGTCCCCCGAGAAGTAAAAGTCCCTGACCTCGTCCCAGAGCGATGCGGTCGTGTCGGGGTTCAGGCCGGCATGGGAGAGCATGTCGCCGCCCGCGCAAAGGGTCATGGCCGCGGTCTCCGCGAAACCGTCGCGGGCGGCGAAGTCGAGGTTCTGGCCCGCGAAGAATTCCTCGAGGCCGGAGCCTGGCTCGGCCTTCTCGATGGGGCCGCAGTAGTATTTGTAGCCCCACCAGTATTTTTCGTCGAGGCCCATATGGGCGGCATTCCCCTCGAGGGGCCGGGACGCGGCAAACTCCTTGCGATGCCTGAGCCCATAGAGCCAGCAGGAAATCTTCACCTTCGTGTCGGCCATGCTCCCCTCCTTCACCGCTCCGGCGGCCCGTTCAGGCCTTCTTTTCCTTGGAGATCACCTGGATTTGGCCTTTCTTGTATAGGAACCTCGCTCCGAAGATGGTGATGGGCAGGAGAATGAGGATCGTCACGCCCTCCCATCCTTTGATGGGGAAAACAAGGTAGTGCACGACGGCGACGACGGCGAGGGGCAGTATCATCGCCTTCCACTGGCCTTTAATCACGACAGAGCCGGATTCGCCGCCCGCCATGAAGGCGACGATGAGGGCGCCGAACAAGGCTGGCAGCACGTTGGCGGTGGCGATCCTCACTCCGGGGTTGGCGAACACCGGAGCGAGGGGGGTAAGAAGGAGAACGGTGACGACGATGACGGCCGTCGTCACGATGGACGATATGGCCACCGATATGGTCGACAGCACTTCGCCTTCCTCGCTCGCCGGCAGGACGCCCGCGTTCTTGAGGGCGTTCATCGCGCATGGCAGCTTGATGTTGGAGACGTTACCCGCCTCAAAAGTCAGGTAGGAAGCTCCCGAACCGAGCAACGGCACGAAGCTGACGATTTCGGAGATGGCGATCGGCGTGAGGATGAGGAAGAGGCCCATCGTAGCCTTGAGCACCGTCGCCAGGTTCGGGAAGATGTCGTAGACCGCGCAGACGATGGTGGGTATGGCGAAGAGCATGACGAAGAATATGGAGAAGCTGATCCGCCCCAGCCTGTTGATCCTGTTGAAATACTGTTCTCTGTTTTCCATGGCGTCCTCCTACTTCACCAGCCCGGTCCAGAGCACGGCGGAACACATGCTCAGGATGAGGCTGAAGGCCAGGATGAAATTGCCCAACCACGCGATCTTGTACTTCTTGGCGATGAAGGCCAGAACAAGGGTGAGCACGATGCTCGTGGCGAAAGTGGCGACCGCCACGAAGCCTTGCCCGAAGAAGGGCACGACGAAGACGGCGATGACGGCGAAGTAGAGGACGGCGATGGCGATAGTGCCGAAGTCGCCGGCCTTGGCCTTCATCTTGACCGCGAGCGAATCCACTTTCTTGACGAATATGATGTCCAGGATCATGGCGCCGGCCAGTCCTCCCGTCATGGCGTACATGATGGCGCCCAGGGGTTCGGGACCGGCCTTCGCGGCGTCGGCGAGCTTGGCGAAGCCCAGGGCGCTTGTTGCCATGTTGGCGGCCATGAGCTCGTAGCTCACGCTGCCTATGACCGAAAGCCTGAGCCAGGGCCAGGGAATGCCGAGGCTTGGCGCGAGGACGGCGAGGCCAAGCGCCACCGCGATGGACGGGGCGATGGTAAACACGGCCGAAGACTTGATCGTGCCGGATATCACTTTTTCGTTTATCCCCAATTCCCTCGCCCGCTTCAGCGACATCCTGAGAAAAAGGACGCACTGCAGGATGACATAGGCGATGCCTATCCCGACGAGTACGAAGAGCAGGCCACCGTTGGCCACATCGAAGAATTTCACCGTTCGCCTCCTTATTTCGATACCGCTAGGAATTTTCGTTCCGCATCGATCTGAGTACGTCGTCGGGATGAATCGTATCGGGAATGGGACAGGAGTAGCCGTTTGCCTTGGAGGCGAATTCCTCCGCGGCACGGCGCGATAGTTCCGGATCGAGGAAGGTCTTGGCCGCCGTCAGGCCGAGGATGCGCCCTGCCGCCAACATGCCCTTGTGTCCGATGGATGAGCCGGCTTGCGCCGAATTCTGCCAGGAATGGGCTTGGGTGCCCAGCGCCGCCGTCGAGCAGACGAACTGGCCTGTCGGGATCACGTGGCTCACGTCGCCTACGTCGGTGGAACCCGGCATGCAGATGTCGCCGCGGAAGAGGGGGCCGATAACGGCGTCCAGCGGATCCTTTCCGATGGCCTTGAGGACGGCGTCGCCCTGGGTGAACTTGAGCTGGCCCATGGTGGTCGCTATCTCTGCGGGGGTCAGGGTGGCGCGGAACTTTTCCGCCAGGTCGCGGTCGGCTTCGTCGAAGGCCGGCCCGCCCGATTCTTCCATGCATTCTTGAAGGAGTTCGCCCAGGACGAGGTTGGGGATATAGTCGGAAAGGCCCTGGGAGAAGGCAATCTCCAGTTTCGTGCCGGTCATGAGGGCGGCGCCCCGCGCCACATCGCAGAGCCGCTCGTAGAGTTCACGCGCCTGCGCCACGAAGGGCGAGCGGCAATAGTAGAATACCTCGGCCCTCGCCTGGACCACGTTGGGCGCGCGGCCGCCTGCGTTCGTTATGGCGTAGTGGAGACGGGCTTCGGAGGGGATATGCTCGCGCAGGTAGTTGGCGCCGACGTTGGTGAGTTCCACGGCGTCCAGGGCGCTGCGCCCGAGGTGGGGGGAAGCCGCCGCGTGGGAAGCCACTCCTTCGAACCTGAAGTATACCGAGAGGTTGGCCAGGGTTCTGGCCTGCCAGACGGCGTTGAAGTCGCTCGGGTGCCAGCAGAGGGCTATGTCCGCGTCGTCGAAGACACCGGCGCGGGCCATGAAGGTTTTGCCGCAGCCGAATTCCTCGCCGGGGCAGCCGTAATAGCGGATGGTGCCGGGGATGCCTGCCGCTTTCAAATAATCCTTGGCCGCGACGGCGCCGGCCAAGGCCCCGACGCCAAGGAGGTTGTGGCCGCAGCCGTGGCCGCAGCCGTGGCCGGCGCCGTTCGGCGAGCGCTCGCGCTTTTCGGGCAGGGCCGCCACCTGGGAAAGGCCAGGCAAGGCGTCGTACTCGCCGAGTATGGCCACTACCCTTCCGCCCGAACCGTAGCTTGCCTCGAAGGCCGTCTCCATGCCCGCCACGCCGCGCTTGACGGCGAAACCTTCGGCCTCGAGCGCGGATGCCAGAGCCGCTGCCGACCGCCTCTCCTCGAAGCCTGTCTCGGCGAATCCCCATAGTTCGTCGCTGAGATTTGTATATTTAGTGGTATTTTTCTCGACGCTCCCGAACACGATGTCGTTCATTCGGCGTGCCTCCCGCGCTGCCGGCGCGGCTTCGAGATTGACAGCGGCGAGCGGGGGGTGGATACTCTGCTCGTACACCGTTGAAGAAATTTCAACGCATGTCAAATTTCTGAATAAACTATACGTCCGGTATTTTCGGCTGTCAAGCAAATTCCGACAAGCGTTGAAATTACCGCGACAGGTACTATTGGAACAGGGGTAAAGGATGTCGTACAGAAAAAGCGGCGAGACCCGCAGCCGCATATTGAAGGCGGCCGCCAGAATTTTCGCCGAGCGCGGCTACTACGAAACAAGCATCGCCGACATAGCCGCCGAAGCGGGGATTGGCAGGCCTTCGTTCTACTACTATTTCGACGACAAGGAAAAAACGGCCAGGGCGCTGTTCGATTCCTACGTCGACAGGATCTACGCGGCCGCCGACGCGGCCGTGCCAACGAGAGCGCCCGGGGACACGCATGGCGTCTCGTCCGAAGCGGCCTCCTCAGATTCCTCCTTCGATGCCGCGGGGCGGGTCATGCTCAACGTCTTCGTGAAGTATATTCTCCTCTTCAAATATGTGGCGCTCAACAAGGCGACGCACGCCGTCTACTACGATCTCGTCAATTTCGCGGACTACGACCAGGCGAACATTGAACGCCTGAAGCGCACAACCTTCAAGGAAACCCAGGGGCTGGCCTCCTTCTACGGTAAAGAACTGTCGGACGCCGAGCTCGTAGCCTTCATAGTGACGACCAACGCCGTGGCCAAGTCCATTTTCAAGGCCGTATCCAACGGCATCCTCGATTTCAGCCTTCAGGAAGCCACCGATTATTTCTACAGGCATGCCATCCTGCCGGACATATCCATGTCGGAGACGGTCTACCTCGCCCTCAAGGCGGAAGCCTTCGCCATCTGCGAACGAACAAGACTGGATTGAAGGCGCGTTTATTTGTTCACGAGCTGATACCGCACATACACAAGGACCCCGAACCAGATAAGCGCGAAACTTACCCACTGCGTCGGGCCGAAATTCTCCCCATATATGAGGACACCGAGGAGAAGCACGATCGTAGGCGAAATGTACTGGAGAAGGCCGACGGCGAAAATGGGAATTCGCCGGGCGCCCGCGGCGAAAAGAAGGAGGGTGATAGCCGTGAGGATGCCTCCGCCTATGAGCAAAACGGCGGATTCGGGCGAAGAACCGTAAAAAAATCCCCGCCCGCGCATTCCGAACCATGCGATATAGGCAAGCGCGAAGGGGAGAAGGAAGAGGATTTCATAGAAGATCGAATTGAGCGAGTTGACCTTTATCTTCTTCTTGATCAGCGAATAGACCGAGAATGAACCGGCCAAAACGAGAGCGAGGACTGGCAGCCGTCCGTAGCCGACGACAGTGACCGCCACGCCGGCTCCCGCCAGCGCGAGCGAAAATATCTTCGCTCGATTCAGTTTCTCCTTGAGGATTGCCCAGCCGAGGAAGGTCACGACGAGAGGATAGAGATAATAGCCCATGCTCAGTTCCACAAGGCGTCCCGACGAGACAGCGATCAGGTAGGCTGTCCATTGGACGGCCAGGGAAAGGCTCGCGAGCAGGTGAAGGGAAAACACCTGTCTATCCGCGAGCGGGGCAAACAGGTGTTTCGGCTTATAAAAAGTCACGAGGGCGGCAAGGAGAAAGACGAAGGCCCAAAGCGCCCGATGGGCCATGACGGCGAAGGGAGGCACTCCGCCCAGAAGCTTCCAGTAGGCCGGAAGCACCCCCCAGATGAGGTAGACCGCCACCATGCAGGCCATCCCCCTCGCCTGTTCCCTGTCTTCGGGCCTCATCGGCTTAGAGCGGTCCCATGAACTTGTCGGGCAACCATGTGATGATCTGCGGGAAGAGGAAAATAAGCACCAGGGCCACGGCGAGGGCGGCGAGGTAAGGCACGACGCCCTTGTAGATAGTCTTGAACGGAATTCCCGTTATATTGCCGGTGATGAAGACATAGAGGGCTATGGGCGGGATCAGTCCGCCGATCATGAGGGTGATGCTTATCATGATGCCGAACCAGATCGGGTCGTAGCCGAGGGCCAGGGCTGTCGGAAGGAATATGGGGGTGGCGAGGACCATGAAGGCGAGATCGTCCATGATAGATCCGCCGATGAGGTAGATCGCGATGATCGCCAGCATCACCGCGTAGGGAGGCAAGGGAAGGGTCGCTGCCCAGTCCGCTGCCCGGAAGGGAATTTCGGTGATGGTGAGAAAACGCCCGAAGATCGAGGAACCGGCGAGCAGCATGAGGGTCATGATGGCCGTCTTCAGCGAGCCCTTGATCGAGCGCTTGATCATCTGAAAACTTACTTCCCTGCGGAGCAGGGCCAGCGCGAAAACCGCCACCGTGCCTATCGTGCCTGCTTCGGTCGGGCTGAAGAAGCCGACCATCATGCCGCCGATGACGATGACGAACACGACAATGACGGCGAGCATTTCGGGCAGGACCTTGAAGCGCTCCTTCCAGCCGGATTTCTCGCCCTTCGGCGCGATGCCCGGCTTCAGCGTCACCCACAGGAAGATGACCAGCATGAAGAGCATGGCTATCATGAGAGCTGGCATTATGCCGGCGAGGAAGAGCCGGCCGATAGACTGCTCGCAGATGAGCCCATAAAGGATGAGGACGGTGCTTGGCGGAAGGATCATGCCTATCGTCCCCACCGAGGCGACGGTTCCGGCCGAAAGCTCCTTCGAATAGCCGAAACGGTCCATCTCGGGGATGGCCAGGCCGGCGAAGGTGCCCACGGTGGCGAGGGTCGAGCCGCACATCGCCTTGAAGGCTGTGGCGCCGACGACCGTCGTCATCGCCAGGCCGCCCGGCACGTGGCCGAACCACTTGTAGGCTCCGGTGTAGAGCCTCTTGGCGATATTGGTGTTCGAGGCGAATTCCCCCATCAGCACGAAGAGGGGGATGACCGTGTAGGAATAGGTGGTGAAAGCGTCGAAGAATTCCTTCACCACTAGGTTCGAGGCGGGGATAAAGGACATGAGGGCCGTGAATCCGAAGAATCCGACGAGGACCATGCAGTAGGCCATCTCCAGCCCCGTGAGGAACAGCACGAGCAGGGCGACGATGCCGACGAGACCGGTGAGTATTTCTGTGCTCATAGTGTCGCTTCCTTGGCGTCTTCGTCAGTGCCGCTAAGCACTTCCACGAGATCGTAGACGAGGGTTAGGCTCTGGAAAAGAAAACTCAACGAGAGGGCGAATACTATCGGGTAATAGGGTATCTTGAAGCTCGAGGTCGTTTCGCCTGTGTTCTTCACGTCGAATCCGTACACGAAGAAATTGTACGCTACGAAGAAGAAGAGGGCGATGCCGATAATCCTCGTTATGACCGTGATTGTCTTTTTGGCTTTCGGCTTCAGCTTTTCAACGATGAGATCGACTTGAACTTGAGCCTTGAGCAAGGTGGCGTAGGGAATGGAAAAGCCGAATACCAAGGCCCCGCCGTACATGATGATCTCCATGGATCCCGTAATGGGATGGCCGAAATTTCTCAGGATGACGTCGCAGAGCGTTAGCAGGACCATGCTTATCAGAACCGTGCCCGCCATGACGTAGAGAATGGTATCGACCTTTTTCACGACAGCCGTGAAATGCTTCATTATTTTCCTCCGCCTGCTCAAAGGCGCGCCCGGGTTCGCGAACCCGGGCGCGCCTCATACTGCATCTACCTAATTTCTCTATCTTCAGGGATTGTTCTTGATGAAGTCGAGGCAGAACTTCAGGGCTTCCTCGGCCGGAAGACCCTTGGCTTTCATCTGGACCACGTACTTGTCCAGGATGGGCTTCATGAGAGCCACGGTGGCGGCTTGCTCTTCCTTCGATACGTCGAGGAACTTCACGCCCTTCTGCGTGGCATACTCTTTTGCCTTGTCATCCAGCTCAACCCAGAGCTTGGCTTGCTTTTCGTTGTACTCGTCATTGAGCTTCTCGATAGCCTTCTGGTCCTCGGGAAGGATGGAATTCCACTTGTCCTTGTTCATGATCACGTACATCGAGGTCATGTAGGAAATCCCGTAGTCCTGTATGACGGTCTTGACGACTTCGCCGATCTTGTAGCCCTGGAGGGCTTCGAGGGGAAAGAGGGTTCCGTCGATGACGCCGCGCTGCAGCGAATCGTAGGTGTCGCTGACGGGCATGGTGACGGGGGCGGCCCCGAGGTTTACGACGATGTCGGCGTTCTCGGCGTTGGCCTTGATCCTGAGGCCCTTCACTTCCTTTATGGAGTTGACAGCCTTTTTGGTGAAAATGAATCCGGGCGCGGCGCCGTGGAGGTACATCACCTTGACGTCATCGAATTCCTTGGGCTGGAATTTTTTATAATAGGCGTTCGCGAGCTTCGACGACTGGTAGCCGTTCAGGTAGCCCAGGGGCTGCTGCAGCACTTCGGAGAGGGGTAGCCTTCCGGGGGCGTAGGCGAGAAGGCAGCCGGCCATGTCGGCGATGCCCTTCACGACCGCGTCATATGCCTGCATGGGCGGGGTGAGGGTATTGCCTGGGAACGTGGTTACTTTAACCCGTCCGGCGGTGGCGGCTTCCACATCCTTTCCCCATTCCTGAGAAAGCTTGGTGATGGGATGGCTGGCCGGCCAGAGCAGCGAATACCTGAGTTTGATTTCCTTGGCCTGGGAGATCGCGGGCGCGACGAACGCCACGAGCAGAAGTCCGAGAGCCAACAGCCTTACAAGGCTGCTGGTTTTGGTGGTTCTCCTGGACATGATTGCCTCCTTGATACTTTCATAGAATGCATTCACCGAATTATGTATTATGATCCTTCATTTTCCAGATTTGTCAAGAAAAATATTTATCTTTCCGCGGTTTCCTCCGGCACAAAGGTTCTTCCATCTCATAGGATGCGGCGCAGCATATCGTAGCACTGGAATTCCGGGAAAAATATGGAGAGATCCCGTTTTGCAATAAAAAGTTGCATTATTATCAATTCCCCCCATCTCCCTCGCCCCGATCCTCAAAAAACTCCACCATCCCGAAAAATTCCGGTTGACAGAAATAAAAAACCCACTTTACACTGAACGCGTTCGGTGAACTATATCTACCAAACAAGGAAATTCGGGGAAATCTCCCATTTCCTGTCTGCAAATCACCACATTGGGGGTACAGAATGGATGGCCTTGTTGAGAGACTGGCCGCAATTGTCGGCAGGGAAAATGTAGCCGACGACGCGAGCACACTGGAGCGCTACTCGAGGGACGGAAGTTTCGCCGTTCCGATGAAGCCGCGCCTGGTCGTCAAAGTAAAGAGCGCCGACGAGGTGCAGGGGATCGTGAAGCTGGCGAACGAGACGGGGACTCCCCTCGTGCCCGTGAGCTCGACCGGTCCCGGCCAGAGGGGCGACACGGTTCCCTCCGTGCCCGAGGCCATCGTCGTCGATTTGAGCGGGATGAAACGCATTCTCAGCGTGAACCGCCAGCAGAGGATGGCCGTGGTCGAGCCCGGCGTCACCTACGGCGAACTCAACGCGGCACTGGCGAAGGAAGGCCTGGAATTCTCCATGCCCCTCGCTCCCAAGGCCGGCAAGTCCGTCGTGACGAGCGTCCTCGATATGGAGCCGCGCCTCAACGCCCTACACCAGTGGAACTTCATCGATCCACTCCGCTGCACGGAAGTGATCTGGGGAGACGGCAACAAGATGTACACGGGCGAGGCGGGCGGCGGTCCCCTCGATATAGGAAAGCAGCAGAAAAGCGAGAAATGGCAGGTTTCGGGCACAGGCCCCATGATGCTCGACTTTTACCGTCTTCTCACGGGATCACAGGGAAGCATGGGCATCGTGACTTGGGCATCACTTAAATGCGAGGTAGCCTCGCCGGTGCACGCGATGCATCTGGTGCCGGCCGCTAAGGTCGAGGACCTGATCGATTTCGTCTATCGCGTCATCAAGCTCCGCCTCGGCAACGAGATGCTCATCCTCAACCGCGCATCCCTGGCGGCCCTCGTCGCCGACGATTCAGCTGACATGGCGAAACGTATGGCCGACATGCCGGCATGGGTGGCCCTCGTCGGCATATCAGGACAGAACATCCTTCCCGAACAGCGAGCCCAAGCCCAGACCCTGGATATCGCCGAGATCGCCCAGCAGTTCGGCCTCAAGCTCCTGCCCTCCCTCCCCGGCCTCTCCGGCGATACGGTCTACGCGAAGGTCATCGGGACCGGCGAAGCTTCTGGCTGGAAGAGCAAGTCCAAGGGCTCCTTCGCCGAGCTCTTCTTCACCACGACCCTCGACCGCTTCCCGGAATTCAACGCGAAGATGAGCGAGCTCGCCTCCGAGGCTGGATATCCCGCGGCCGACATCGGCGTCTACGTGAATCCGCAGAACATGGGCACATCCTACCACTGCGAATTCATCCTTCCTTACGACGGCGACAGCGTTTCGGAAACCGCCAGGGCGAAGAAGCTCTTCGTCCAGGCCAGCGAGACCTTCGCGGGAATGGGGGCTTACTACCTGAGGCCGCACGGCATCTGGTCGCGCCTCCAGCTCAACAAGGACGCGCAGTCGACGATGATCCTTCAGAGGCTGAAGGGGATCTTCGATCCCAAAAACATCATGAACACCGGCAAGCTCGGTTTACAGGGGGAGTGATATGACACTGAACGATTTCAGGCCGATGGAGGAACGCTGCAGCAACTGTCTCGGCTGCAAGTGGATTCCCTTCGACAAGATTAAAAGCCAGCGATATGGCGAAAACTGCCCCAGCATCTCCTGGGGGAACTTCAATACCTATTCGGCCCGCGGCCGCTTCGAACTGGGTCTCGCCCTTCTCACCAAAGACGCCGACCTTTCCCCGGCGACGACGGACATCATCCACACCTGCACCTCCTGCGGCTCCTGCGACGTGGCTTGCAAGGTGTCCAGGTACAACCTCGAGCCCCTGGACCACAACATCGAGCTCAAGGCCTACGCGATCGAGGCGGGCAAACTCCTTCCCGGCCAGGCCGAGATCATCGAGTCCCTCAAAAAGGAAAAGACGATGATCAGGGGCGAGAAGAAGGCCGCGCGGGGCGCCTGGGCCGAAGGCCTCGGCCTCAAGGACCTTACGAAGGAAAAGGCTGAAGTGCTCTTCTTCCCGGGCTGCAAGTCCAGCTACGACGAAAAATTCGTAAAGAACGCCCGGGCCTCCGTCCGCATCCTGAAGAAGGCCGGCGTGGACCTGGGATATCTCGGCGCCGCCGACATGTGCTGCGCGGGCAGGGCTCTCCAGATGGGCTTCAAGGATGCCTTCAACGCGAGCGCGGCCGCCAACATCAAGGCGATCGAAGCCTCGGGCGCGAAGATCATCGTCACCCCCTGCTCCGACTGCTACCACGCTTTCAAGCGCCAGTATCCCAAGCTGGGGCTCAAGGTCGAAGTGCTCCATGTGGTGGAATATCTGGACAGGCTCATAAAGGAAGGGAAGCTCACCTTCACGAAAAAAGTGCCCATGCGGGTCACCTACCACGATCCTTGCCACCTCGGCCGTCTCGGCGAGCCCTTCGTCGCATGGGAAGGCAAGGAGAAGAAGATTTTCAACCAGATCCACACCTGGGAACCGCGCAGGCCCCGTTTCAACGGCGCCTACGGCATCTATGACGCCCCCCGCGACGTCATCCAGAGCATCCCCGGCGTCGAACTCGTGGAAATGGAGAGGATCAGGGAGTATTCCTGGTGCTGCGGAGCGGGAAGCGTCTGCAACGAGACGAATCCTGAATTTTCCTCCTGGACGGCGGCCGAGCGCGTCACCGAGGCGAACTCGACCGGCGCCGGCGCCCTCGTGACCGCATGTCCCTGGTGCGAATCGAACTTCCGCGGCACCAAGGATGAGAACGGAAGGACGATAGAAGTGCTCGACATCGTCGAGCTCGTCGAAATGGCCCTGTAAGGAAGGATGCAAATGGCTCTTTCAAAAGAAATATTCGAGGCGCTTGAGACTATAGTCGGCGCCAGGAACATCTCCCGGGACAAGGGAGTGCTCGAAACCTACCGCTGTATCGCCTCGCAGTCTTCGGCGCACTACGGCCCCTATGACCACAAGACTCCCCTCCCCCAGGCAGTCCTCCTGCCGGGAACCACGGCCGAGGTGCAGAAGATCGTGCGCCTCTGCAACAAGTACAACATCAAGTTCAAGGCTTCCTCCACCTTCTGGTCGGCGATGGGCTTCATCGACTCCGACTACGCCATCCAGCTCGACATGCGGAGGATGAGGAAAATCGAGATCGACGACAGGAACATGTTCGCTATCGTCGAACCCTACGCCATCGGCGCCGTTGTCCAGGCGGAGGCGATGAAAGTCGGCCTCACCCTCAACGTCCCCGGCGTCGGCTGCTCCTCCTCTCCCCTCGCGAGCACGGCAGGCTGGGTGGGCTTCGGCCCGACCTCCATCTCCATGGGCTGCGCCAGCGAGAACATGCTCGGCGCCGAGTGGGTTCTCCCCGACGGCGAAGTCCTGAGGACAGGCTCGCTCGGCTCGGGCGCCGGCTGGTTCTGCGGCGAAGGCCCTGGCCCCAGCACGCGCGGAATCCTGCGCGGCTTCCAGGGCAGCACGGGCTCCCTCGGCGTCTGCACGAGGATGGCGATCCGCCTCCACCCCTGGCCAGGCCCCACTTCTCTTCCGTCAAGAGGCACGATTCCCGCCTACAAGGCCGACCTCCCCGAGAACTTCAAGGCCTACACCCTCTGTTTCAAGACCTGGGACGACTATGCCAAAGGCATCATCCTCCTCCACGAGAACGACGTCCTCTTCCTCGGGCACAGGCAGTTCAACATGTTCGGCCGCAACCTCAAGACGGCCATGCTCAAGATCATCACCAATCCTGACGCGCAGCTGGGCGACCTGCCCGAACTCCTCAAAGACCCCGAACTCCAGAAGGTCAACGAGGACATGAAGATCGAGATCCAGGTCATCCTCGCGGGCACTTCGAAGCGGGACATGGAATACAAGGAAGCGGCCCTCGACAAGGTGCTCGAAATCTCGGGCGGATGGAAAAACAAGTTCATGATGGAGAAGGAGATGATGGATTACGTCCTCCTCTATCTCATCAGGCTGGGACACAAGAATCTCAACTACGTGATGTGCGGGGCTTACGAAGGCAACTTCGGCCTCTCGGGCAACCTCTTCGTGAGCTCGAAGCTCATGGAGGAAGCCTCCGCCCTCAAGCGCAAGTGGGAAGTGGAAACGCCCTACATCGCTGCCACCGGCGGCGATTCCGACATGGGATCGGTCTCCATCGTCGGCGGCGGCGGCGTGACAGGCTGGGAATTCTTCGTCAACTTCGACGCCTACGACAAGGCATCCATCAAGGGCACGGCGGATTTCTTCAACGACACCCAGCGCTGGATGACGGAAAAGAAGCTCGGCGTCGACATGGGGCACTGGAACCAGGACCTCAGGCGCCCCGACGGCTACGGCTTCAGCCAGGAAGAGCATGACGCGATGTACATAAAGCTGGCCCAGCCCCTCGTCACCGCCTACCAGTACAAGGTGCGCGAGGCTATCAATCCCAAGCATCTCTGCGGCAGCTACTACAGAACCTTGAGCCCGGAAAAGCTGGAAGCCAAATAGGAGACGAAGATGTCCGACGAAATCAAGAATCTTGTGGATAGGGCGCGCGCCGCCCAGGAGAAGATAGAATTCTGGTCCCAGGAAAGGGTGGACGAGATGGTGGCGGCCGTGGGCTGGGAAGTGTACCAGCTGGAGCACGCGAAGGCCTGTGCCCGCCTCGCGGCCGACGAAACGGAGATGGGCGTCTACGAAGACAAGCTGGGCAAGCATCAGAAGAAGACCCTGGGCACGCTCCGTGACCTCTGCGGGCTTAAGACCGTGGGCGTCATCGAGGAGAACAAAGAGAAGGGCCTCCTCAAGATCGCCAAGCCCATAGGCGTGATCGGGGCCCTCACCCCGGTGACGAACGCAACCTCGACGATAGCCTGCAACGGCCTGCCCATATTGAAGTGCCGGAACGCGGTGATCTTCGCGCCCCATCCCAAGGCGAAGAAATCCTGCGATCTGACGGCGAACTATATGCGCGAAGGCTTGAGAAAGGTCGGGGCACCGGAAGACCTCGTCCTCAACATCAAGGAACCGACGATCGAGCTCTCGCAGGAACTCATGCGGAGCGTGGACCTCGTGATAGCGACAGGGGGCGGACCCCTGGTGAAGGTGGCCTACTCCTCGGGCAAACCGGCCTACGGCGTGGGCGCCGGCAACTCCACCGTGGTGGTGGACGAGACGGCCAACCTTCTGGACGCGGCCACCAAGATCAGGAACGGGAAAATCTTCGACAACGCCACCTCCTGCTCCTCGGAAAACTCGGTGATCCTGCAGTCGTCGATCTACGACACGATGATGAAGCACTTCCAGGAGCTCGGAGGACACCTCTGCAGTCCCGAGGAAAAGGCGCGGCTTCGCTCGCTTATGTGGCCCGATGGCCTGCACATGGGCAGGGATCACGTAGGCCAGCACGCGCAGAAGATCGCCGCCCTCGCGAAGATCGCGGTAAAGCCTGACGTGAGCTTCCTCATGGTGCTGGGCGAGGCAGTGGGTCCCGCCGACATGTTCTCCGGCGAGAAGCTCTCGCCGGTGCTCACGGTGTGGAAGTACGGGGAATTCGAGGAGGCGATCTGCCTGGTGCGCGACATAACCCGGTATTCGGGCTACGGCCACTCCTGCGGGATCCACACGACGAACGACGCCCACATGGTTGAACTCGCCACGAGGGCGAGGGTGAGCCGCGTCATGGTCCGCCAGACCCAGCCCTTCGGCAACTCGGGCAACTACGACAACGGGATGCCCTTCGGCCTTACCCTCGGCTGCGGCACCTGGGGCGGCAACATCGTGAACGAGAACGTGCACTGGAAGCACTTCCTGAACACGACCTGGGTCTCGATGCCGATTCCGCCCGTCGTTCCCGACGAGAACAAGATTTTCGGAGAGCATTGGAAGAAGTACGGGAAATAGACGCCAGACCGTAAAACCGCAGGTTTAGATCGGGGCTGTTGAGGAAAAAGTTCCTTGACAGCCCATTTTATTGGAAAATCTGCGCCTTAGCGCTGCTTTGCCGCTGGACCGCGGGGTTCCATGATCCTCAGCAGTATCCTCATATAGGATTCCATCTTCTGTTCCAGATCGTAGGTACCCTCATGGATGCACCAGTCGTAAACGATGCCCCTGGCGACGACAAAGAGGTAGTCGGTGGCTTCATCCGGTGATAACTCACTCGAAAACTCGCCCCGCTCCATCCCCTTGGCGAGCACCTGCATCAGCAGTTCCTGCATAAACCTGCCTTTTTTCACGAAGATCTTGTTCTTCGTATTGTAGAGCTGGGTTATGTTCGCTAAACCGCGGTTCAGATTGTAGTGCGCGTAGTACCTGAAAAAGGTGATCACCTGCTCGAAAACGGACAGGCCGGTCGTGTCGGCGCTATACAGCGCGGGAGCCACTATCGTTTCGAAATATTCGTCAGCCTTCTTGAAAATATCGTAGAATATTTCTTCCTTCGAATTGAAGTAATGATAGAAGGTGCCGATCGATACTCCCGCCTTGGTGGCGATCTGCTCGATTGTCGTATTCGAGAATCCCTGCTTTTCCATAAGGGAGACGGCGATGGAATAAAGGAGTGTCCGAGTTCTGTCTGCCTGAAGTTGTCGCGAAGTAGGTTCTTTCTTGATCATGTTTGATTTTTCCCCAAATCGGCTGACAGAATACAGGGACGATTCCTTTTCCGTCGTATGAATTACAGCGTTGCTACAGCTTAATTGCCAATGCGTCGCGTGTCAAGTTTGCTATTGGGATAGCGCTTATCCCAGAGGGTTTTCGTATCGAGAATGAAGGCGGCGAGACCGGCACTATGCGGGGGTCGCTAGAGCTTCCAATCGGGAAGATAGGCCTTCGTGGCATCCAGCATTTTCGCGTAGAGCCACTCGGCGTCGGCGGGTTGAGCCGTCATGAGCGGGTCGGCGACGAAGGCCGGGAAGGCCGCCCAGGCATCGCGGGCGAGGGCCGCGCGGAGGATGGTTTCCTGGGCCAGGGCATGGGGGGCGGTGAGTGCCGCTATGGCCGGGGGAAGCGAGCCCGCGAGGACGGGGCGGACTGAGTCGCGGGAGAAAAGGGCGTTGGTTTCCACGACAGCGCCGAGCGGCAGGCCGGCGACCTGACCTCGGTTCGGAAGATTGACGTTGCTTACGAAGGAACCCAGGCCGAAGACAGCCTTGATCAGCTTGACGCCTTCCTCTCCCGATTTTCCAAGCTCGAAACGTTCCTCGCCCGAAGCCAGGCGCGCGGCTTTCTGCCGCAGCTTCGCCGCGTTCTGGATTCTCCAGGACACCGGCGTGAGGGAGAATTTCCATGAGCGGACCGTCTCGGGATCGCGCAGGTAGAATCGCCCGGGCATGAACTCGGCCAGGTGGCGGTCGCCGGCGGCGGCGATCAGTCCGTAACGTCTGAAGAGGTCGAACTTGACGCGCTCGCCCGAATCGAAGTGGGAATTGAGCCAGCCGCCGTGCTCGGCGCCTTCGTAGCCTTCCTCGAAATGCTCGTCCGCGAAAGCCCGGTACTCCGGGAAAAGGTCCACGCCCTTGTAGGAGGCGACGTCCAGCCAGGTGAAATGGTTTATGCCGAGAACGTTCACTTCGATATCGGCCATCGCGGCGGCGGCAGCTCCGGGCAGGGAAGCCCCGAGTCGCGCGCGAACGACTTCGGCAAGGAGTTTGCGCGTGCCGAACACTTCGTGGCAGCAGCCGAAGGCCTTGATGCCGGGGAATGTCTCGTAGAGAGTGCGCAGGCAAAGCGCCATGGGGTTCGTGTAGTTGACGACCCAGGCGTCTGGGCAATAGTCCCGCACCGCCTCGGCGATCACCTGATACATGGGGATGGTCCGCAACGCCCTCAAGAGGCCGCCGGGACCGGCCGTGTCGCCCACCGACTGGTAGATGCCCAGGACTTCCGGCGCGTGCACGTCGGAGGCCATCTCCTCGAAGCCGCCTGGCAGGATGGAAGCGACGATGACATCGGCGCCGCGCAGGGCCGAAGCCAGGCTGTCCGCCACTTCGTAGCGCCATTTCCCGACCGCGTCATCTCTCGAGGAGAGCGCGTTTCCTATGCGGGCATTGGTTTCGGCCGCTGGCTTTTCGATATCGTAGAGACGAAGGATTCCGCGCAGGGCAGGCTCGGCGGCCAAATCGGCCATGAGTGTCCAGGCCCAGCCGCGCGATCCGCCGCCGATGTAGGCTATGGTGAGGTCGAGGGCGTCCATATCGTTGCTTAAATGTTCAGTTTCGTTCATTTTTTCGCTCCTTGCGCCTTTTCTTCGGATTTTGCCCTATCGAGGAGGGCGGAGAGGAAGCTGAGGGCCAGTCCCTGGCCCCAGCCCTGCAGGCGCTTTTTGGGCACGCGGCAGTAATCCTCCACGCTCGCCATGACGGCCGTGCCCGCGGACACGTTCCGCACGCCGCCTTTCAGGTCGATGTTGGCCAATAGGCCGGCATATGCTTTCGCCGCGCGCGCGGCGTGGAGCGGATAGTCGTAGAGCACCATCGCGGCGCCGATTCCGGCCGAGGCCGACACTTCCTCGTAGGAGCGGGAATCGTCCAGGATGGTGTGCCAGAGCCCCGACTCGCCCTGCAGGCGCGCGAGCGCGGCGAGCTGGTCGCGGAGGGAGCCGTCGATGGCCATGAACTCCGGATACATGTAGTTTATCTGCTTGAGCGCGCTGGCCATCGTGTAGGCCGCCCAGGCGTTGGCCCGCGCCCAGCGCTGGCCTGAGAGGTGGCTTTTCGTCCTGTCGTCGTAGGCGTGGAAATAGAGGTCGGTCTCCGGGTCCTGGAGGAACTCCTCGTGCCAGCCATACTGGGCCAAGGCGTCGGCCACGAGCTCCTTGTCGCCCAGCTTCATCCCTGCGCGCAGCATGAAGAGCGCGGCCATGAAAAGCGTGTCCGCCCAAGCCTGGCCCGGAAAGTCGTTGCCGGCGGAAACCGTGTGCTGGAGCACCCCGTCGCCGAAGCGGAGGGCGTCCTTTTTTAGATACGCGATCTTCTTTTCGGCGAGGGCGAGGTATTTCTTGTCGCCCGTCGCGTCGTGCAGATCAAGCAGGCAATGGCCCATGGCCATCGCGTTGATCATGAAGGGAGGGAGGCCGAGTTCCATGTAGCCGTCCACCCAGGCGGCGAGCTTTTCCATGTACTCGATCTTGCCCGTCGCCCGCCAAGCCTGGCCCACGCCGTAAAAAGCCACGCCGCCCGGCCAGTCCCAGCGAAAATCCATGGCGAGGGTTCGGTCGACGACGAGGTCTATCGTGCTTTCCAGTTCGGCGCGGTTTATGGAATCCAGCGGATTGCCCATGGTGTAAACTCCTTATGGCGCGGCGCCCTGTTCGGGCAATGGTCCGCGCGGCGCCCGGTGCGGCGTTTCCCGCGGTTCAGCCCTTCAGCCCGGTGGTGGCGATGCCCTGCACCAGGAAGCGCTGGAACGCGATGAACAAGGCTATCACGGGGAGGATGCTTAGGAAAGACATGGCGAAAATGGCGCCCCAGTCCGTCAGCCCCGACGGGTCGGCGAAAGAACGTAGCGCGACGGACAGGGTATAGCGCTTAGGGTCGTTTAGATAGATCAGGGGCGAGAAAAAGTCGTTCCATGTCCAATAAAATGAGAAGATCGACGCGGTGAAGAGCACGGGCTTCAGGAGAGGGAGATGGACCGACACGAATATGCGCCCGAGGCCGCAGCCATCGATTTCCGCCGCCTCGTCCAGTTCCCGGGGGATGCCGCGCAGGAACTGCACGAACATGAAAACGAAGAAGGCTTGGCCGAAAAGCCTGGGGACGACGAGAGGCAGATAGCTGTTCACCCAGCCGATCTTGCTGAAAACGATGTACTGGGGAATGATCTGGATTTGGGGCGGGATCATCATGGTGACGAGCATGCAGGCGAAAAGAAAGTTCTTGCCCCTGAAGCGGATGCGCGCGAAGCCGAAGCCCACCAGGGCCGAAGAGACTATGGTGAAAATGACGGCCAGCACGGTATAGACGATCGAATTGCGGTAGTACACGGCGAAGGAAGTGCCGCCGAAGCCCTTCCATCCGTTCACGTAGTTGATGAAGGTCGGGTTTTCGGGAATGAGGGAATAGATCTTGCGCCAGATTTCAGACGGCCCTTTGAATGACGAAGCGGCGAGCCAGAGGATGGGGTAGATCATCGCGATGCCCAGGAAAGAAGCGAAAAGATGGAAGACGAGGGTCCTTGTTGCTTTGCGGGCTGAGGTTTGCGCTTTCATTTGCCCTCCGATTCGTAGAAGACCCAACGTGACGAGGTCTTGAAAATGAGCAGGGTGAGGAGGGCGGTCACGAGCATGAGCACCCAGGCCATGCCTGAAGCGTAGCCCATCTGGAAGTTTTCGAAGCCCCTCCTGTAGAGGTAGAGGGCGTAGAAGTTGGTGGTATCCAGCGGCTGGCCGTTGGTGATGACGAGAGCCGGGGTGAAGACGATCAGCCCGTTGATGGTCTGCATCACCAGGTTGAAAAGGATGATCGGCGTCAGCTGGGGCAGCGTTATGGAAAAGAACTTCCGGACAGGTCCGGCCCCGTCCATGTCGGCCGATTCGTAGAATTCATAGGGAATCTGCTTGAGCCCGGCCAGGAAGATGAGCATGGCCGATCCGAACTGCCAGGCGGCGAGGATGATGAGGGTCCAGATGGCGAATTTGGGGTCGGCGAGCCAGAGTCTCTTGCCCGGCAGGCCGAGAAGACGAAGAAAGGCGTTGACGAGTCCTTCGCCGCCGAAAATCTGGCGCCACATGACGGCGACGGCGATCGAGTCGCCCACCACCGACGGCGCGTAGAATAACGCCCTGTAGAAGGCCACGCCCCGCCTTTTGACGTTGAGGAGCATGGCGACGGCCAGGGCCACGATGAGGCGGAGGGGAACGGCGGTGAGCGCGTAGTAGACGGTGGCTTTCACCGACTTCCAGTACCGCGGATCCTGGAAAAACATTTTCTTGAAGTTCTGCACGCCCACCCAGCGCGGCGGCGAGAGGATGTCGTAGTCGGTGAAGGAGAAAAAAAAGCTCGCGGCGATGGGAATCACCGTCAGGGCGATGAAACCGAAAAGCCAGGGTCCTATGAAAAGGTAGCCGGCAAGATTGTTGGATCCACGCTGGCCGGATTGTCCGGTCCGGCCGCTGGGCGTTTTCATGGATGGCTCCTTGACTTGGATTTTCGGCGCGACGGAAGCGGAGCGGCCGAGGCGGGCGCCCGGGCCGCTCTGTTCCGGAAAAGCGGCGCTATTTTCTCTTGAGGATCTCGGTGGCCTGGATGCGCAGCTGCTTGGCGGCTTCCTCGGCGGTCAGCACGCCGTAGAAAACCTGTTCCCTGATGAGGGGGACATAGACGTTGGCCCTGATCTCAGCGTGGCGGGCGGGTTCGGGCGGGGGCGTGGGCGCCGCGTCCTTGGCGACACGGTCCAGGTACTCGAATACCGTCTTCACCACCGGCGACACGGTCGCCTTGAGGGCGTCACGCACCTTGCCGGCGACGGGCACGCCGCGCTCGGCGTTGAGGATGAGGTTGGCTTCGATGGAGTTGGTGAAGAAGCTCAGGAACTTCGCCGCTTCGATCTTGTTCTTGGACTGGGAGGTGACGGAGAAGAACTGGGAGGGTTTCAGGAAGTTGCCGGCCTGTCCGCCCTTCTTGAGACGGGGCAGGTGCACGACGGCGAAATTCCTTCCGGGACCGGCCGCCGTGGCGACGGCGACGACCTGGTTGGACCATACGGCCTCGATGGCCGATTTGCCGGTCACGATGGCGTCCATCTGGATGTTGCCGACCGTGCCGCCGAAGGTGGCCATGTATTCCTGATAGGTGGGCGCCGCGCCGGCCTTGATGAGGCGCTGGAGCATCTTGAGATTGTTCACGAGAAGGGTATCGTCCTTGTAGGCCAGGGACTTGCCGTCGGGCGCGTAGAGATACTGGCCGTCGGAGAGGTAGACGGATTTCCACGCCAGCTCGTCGACTTCGAAGCCGCCGCCGATGCCATAGATGCCGAGTTTCTCATGGATCTGAAGGGCGATCTTTTCCATATCGTCCCAGGTCCAGTCCTGGGCGGGAAGCGGAACGCCGGCTTTCTTGAAGGCGTCCACGTCGAGAACCATCGAATAGGAGTTGGATCCGAGGCTGACGGCGTAGAGTTTGCCGTCGATCGAGCCAGACTCGATGATGGGTTTGGCGACGTCGGAGAGATCGAGAACCTTGGACGTGACATAGGAATCGAGGGGCTCCAGAAGCTTGCGGCTCTGCCACTCGGTGATGCGAGCGTAGTCCTGCTGCATGATGTCGGGTAGCTGGCCGCCGGCGGCCATAGTGGTCATCTTGGTCCAGAAATCATCGAATCCGGCGAACTCATAGGTGATATGAACGTTCGGGTTGAGCTTCTCGTACATTTCGATGACTTTGATGGTCGCCTCGTGGCGGACTTGCGAGCCCCACCAGGCGATCTTGAGCTCCACTTTCTTGTTTTGGGCGAAGACGCCGGCGACGGCGATCAAAGCAAGGCAGAGCAGGGCGACGAGCTTACGTTTCATACATGCCTCCACGGAGAATTTTATGATGACAGAAGAGTTTATACCCGCCCGAACAGGCGGCAAAGGAACATAATCTTCGTACATGGTATCATTTCTTCAGGTAGGCGGCGGGAAAAGCCGCGGGGCAAACTTGACCGCCCGGCGGGGCGGACATATCATCGCCCCATGTACAGGGTTCTCATCGTAGATGACGAAGCAGAAATCCGCTCAGCGCTGGCCGCCTACTACCCCTGGACCGAACTGGGCTTCGTGGTGGCCGCCCGGGCCTCCTGCGTAGGCGAGGCGAGAGCCGTCGTCGAGAGCGAAGGCGTGGAAGCAGTGCTCTGCGACATCAAGATGCCGGGGGAATCGGGGTTGGAGTTCGCCGCCTGGCTCGCCGCTGAGCATCCCTTCGTGAAAGTGGTGTTCCTCAGCGCGTACAGGAAATTCGAATACGCCCAGGAGGCCTTCCGCTACGGCGTGCGCGGCTATCTCGTCAAGCCGCCTTCGGACGAGGAGTTCCGTTCGATTTTCGCTTCGGTGGCCAGGGAGCTGGATGCCGAACGCGCGCAGAAATCCGCGTCCCTCGATCCCGTTCTGGCCGACGTTTTCGCTTATCTGCGCGGCAACATCGGCGACGCCTGCCTCAAGAGCGCGGCGAGCGCCGCGAGGATGAATCCGACCTATTTCTCGACCTGGTTCCGCGAAAAGTCGGGCAGTTCATTTTCCAACACTATCGCGGCCATGCGCATGGAGAAGGCGGCCCGTCTCATCACGGAAAAAGGGATGCGCGTCACCGAGGTGAGCGCCGAGCTGGGCTATTCCAATCCGAAGAATTTCAGCAGGGCCTTCAGGCGCCACTTCGGCTCAAGTCCCAATGCTTACCGGCGAAAAGGAATACCGTAAGGTCCGTCGACGAGCCAGGCGATCCTGACCTTGCCGGCGGCCACGTCGGACTCGGTCGCGCCGCGACGCGCGAGGAACCGGGCGACGGCGGCCCGCACGACGCCGGCTGCGGCATTGGCGCCCGCGCGAGAGGCTTCGGCGGCTTTCCCGGCGGCCGCCGGGAAAGCAAGATTCGCGCCATCGATTCCGGGCACGATCCGCCTGTCGCCGGGTCCGAGCTGCGGCGCGAAATACACGAAATCGTCCATCGTCATCCTCTTGAATACCTTGCCCCACATCTGCGCTTCCCACTGATCCAGGAGGAAATGCCAATCGGGCGAGGCCAGGAGGCGGTCGAGAGCTTCCGGCCCTATGGCCTTGAGCAGGGCGAGCGCTGTCCTGTAGCCGTCCGAGCCTATGGGCTCGGCGTCCCTGTTATCGGCGACGAGGAGAAGGCTCCCGCCCGAGGGCGGCAGGGCGCCGAGCGCCGCTACCCCGGCCTTGGCCGCCTGGTAGTGGTTCTGCGCGACGAAGCCGCCGTGGGTCACGACGAGGTCATAAGGCTTTTCGACGGGAATGCCGACGCTTTCGCGCAGATGCGCCACGGCGGCGGCGTGCGCGGCCTCGAGGGCTCCGCAGAAGATCCCCGTCGCCCTGAACCGCGAGTCCACTGTGACATTGGCGATGAAATCGGCGCCGACGAGCCTGGCCACGGCGAGCGATTCCTCGTGGACGGGATTTCCCTCGATGAGAAGGTCCCTCGTGTTCGGGTGGGACATGAGGGCGGGGCCATGAAAAACGCGGGTGCCTTCCTCGCCCAGAAGTCCCGGGCAGATGGATTTCCGGCCGCCCGAGGCGCCCGCCATGAAATGGCTCTCGACGAGACCGGTGAGTATCTTGAGGTCGGCTCCGACATAGAGGCGATTGACGAGAGCCTCTGTCCCGCGGGCGGTGACGCCGACCTGGACGAGCGAGGACGCATCGCGGCAGTCGTGGTTGACGACGGCGATTCCGAGGGCGAAGGGTTCCGGTCCGAGCATACGCTCCAGCTCTTCGCGGCTCATCCCCGAGTGCATTCCGCAGGCGACGAGTATGGTGATGTCGCGCGAGGCGAAGCCCTGGGCGCGCAGCGTTTCGAGTATGGGGAGAAGAAGGCCGTCAGGCCCTCTGTAAGGCACTGGCCGCGTCTTGTCGGAGACCACGACGCAGGCCTTGGCACTATCCCGGCTCCCGCGCGCTCGCCTCGCGATCTCGGCCAGCGGCTCCGAACCAATAGGCGCCGCGAGCGCCGCCCGGATGGCTTCGCCCGGCGCGGCGAGAGGCAGGCACTCCCTCATCCTCAGAACCTCGGTTCCATCAGGCAGCTCGGCCGCCACAGGTCCCGTCTCGAAGGGTATCTCGATCTTCATGCTCAGTCCTGGTCGAAAAGCTTGCCGGGGTTCATGATGCCGTTGGGATCCCAGGCCTTCTTAATCGCCTTGATGAGGCCCATCTCGACGGGGCTCATGAATTCGGCCATGTATTTTTTCCGCTTCAGGCCTATGCCGTGCTCGCCCGAGATCTTGCCGCCCAACTTCGTGACGACGGCGTAGAGGTCCTCCAGGGCTTTCGGTTCGGCGGCCTTCCAGGCCTCCATGGACATCGCGGGATCCTTCACCAGGGTCGCGTGGAGATTGCCGTCGCCCGCGTGGCCGTAACAGGGAATGGAAATGCCATATTTCGACGATATGCGATCGAGCTCGGGGATGATGTCGGGTATCGAGGCCGTCGGGACGACGATGTCCTCGAGGCTCTGGATCGGGCATTTCACCTTGAAGGCTTCGGCTATGTTCCTGCGCACGCTCCAGACGCGTTCCTGAGTGGTGCGGTTGTCGGCCATGTACACTTCGATGGCGCCCTTTTCCATACAGAGGTCGCCCACGAGTTCCGCGTCGGCGTCGACGCGCTCGCTGTCGGAGCCGTCCATCTCGATGAGGAGCATGGCCCCGCAGGATTCGTAGGGCAGACTCTCGTTGAGGTATTGGCAGGAGGTTTCCACCGAAAGCTTGTCCATGAATTCCATGCTTGTGGGGATCGTGCCCTTCGCGATGATTTCGGGCACGCAGGCTATGGCCTCGGCCGGGGTCTTGAAGAGGACGAGAAGGTCAGACTTCGCCTTCGGCAACCCAATCAGCTTTATGATGGCGGTCGTGACGATGCCGAGGGTCCCTTCCGAGCCGACGATGAGGTGGGTGAGGTCGTAGCCCGTGACGTCCTTGGAGAGCTTGCCGCCCAGCCAGACCACCTCGCCCGTCGGCGTCACGAGCTCGACGCCCATGATGTAGCGCGAGGTGACGCCGTATTTCACGGCCTTTCCGCCGCCCGCGTTCTCGGCGATGTTGCCGCCGAGGAAGCAGGTCTCGAGGCTCATGGGATATCCGGCGTAGAAAAGGCCCTTCTCCTTGACGAGATTGTTGATCTCGTTCGTCACGATGCCGGTCTCGACGGTCATCGTCATGTTGGCGTAATCGATCTCGATCACCTTGTTCATCTTTTCGAGGGAGAGGACGATGCCGCCGAAGACGGGGATGGCGCCGCCGGAGAGGCCTGAGCCCGCGCCGCGCGGCGTGAGGGGAAGGCGTTGCTTGTTCGCCAGCTTGACCACCTCAGCCACCTGGGCTGTCGAGGTCGGCGTGACCACGACGTCGGGCATGTGGCCGTATTCCTCGGCAGATGTCTCGTCGTGCGAATAGGCTTCCATGCGCTCTTCGTCGGCAATGACGTTGCGCGCTCCGAGAAGAGTTTTAAGTTCGGCGACGACAGCCTCGTTCACTTTGGCGTATTTCATGAGCAGGCCTCCTCGTTCGTCGGCTTTTCATCTTCGGCGGCGCGCCGCTTCAATGCCGCCGTGAGCTTAGGCACTATCTCGAAGAGATCGCCCACCACGGCGAAATCGGCCAACTTGTGTATGGGCGCTTCGGGGTCGCCGTTGATCGACACGATGGTTTCAGCCGTCTTGATGCCCGCCAGATGCTGGATGGCGCCCGATACGCCCACGCATACGTAGAGGCGCGGCGAAATGGTCTTGCCTGAAAGGCCTACCTGATGGGGATAAGAAATCCAGCCCCTGTCCACGGCCTCGCGACTCGCCCCGACGGCGCCGCCCAGAACGTCGGCCAGATCGCGCAGGAGTCTGAAGTTTTCCGCCTTCTTGAGACCGCGCCCTCCCGAAACGACGATGGCCGCTTCCTCTATGTTCTCAAAGCCCTCGACATCGCGCTCGAGCCCGAGCACCTCAACGCGCTTCTCGACGAAGGACTGATCGAGCGCTAACCGCTCGACGCTTCCGCTCCGGCAGGCGTCGCGTTCGAGCGCCTTGGCCGATTTCGGCCGCACCGTCGACATCTGCGGCTTATGGTCGGGCGTCTTTATCGTCGCCATGATGTTGCCGCCGATTGCCGGCCGCGTCTGCAAAAGAAGACCCGTGCCTTCCTCGATGTCGAGTTCGGTGCAGTCCGCCGTGAGCCCCGCGTGCAGCGTCACCGCGATGTGCGGCATCAGCGTCCGCCCCGAACTCGTCGCCGCCGCGAGGATGATCTGCGGCCTGCGTTCCCTCGCGAGGGCCACGAGAGCTTTCGCGAAGGTCTCGCATACGAAATCGGCCAGAGCCGGATCCGCGACGCAGAGGACTTCGTCCGCCCCACGCTCGATGAGTTCGCGCAACGTTTCATCACTTATCTCGTCGACCAGGACCACCGAGACGAGCTTGACGCCCAGCTTGTCGGCCAGATGCCTGCCGCGGGCCAGGAGCTCGAAAGACACATTCTTAAGCCGTCCGCCCGACTGTTCCGCGATCGTCCATACGTTATTCGTTTCAGTGTTGTTCATTTCCGCCATCTCAGCGCCCCTCTACGACGGCGCGCGCGCCGATGGGACCGCGCGAATCGACCAGATCGCGCTCTGCGAGGAAGTCCACGAGCCGCTCCACGGCCAAATCCACGCCCGCCTCGTCGGCGGCCTTCACGGTCTCTCCGCCCCTCGTCACCTTCGGGTAGAAAATCTTGGAAACCTTCGTGGGGGAGCCCTTCAAACCCAGATACGCCGGCTCGGCGTCGAGATCGGCCGCCGTATAGACGGTGATTTTCGCCTGGCGGGCGAATTTCTTGCCGCGCAGCGTCGGCAGCCTCGGATTCGCCACTTCCTTTACGACGGTGAGAAGGCAGGGCAGGTCCACCCGCACGCGCTGGTAGCCTTCCTCGACAAGTCGCCGCGCAATTATGTTCGGCGCCACGGTGCCGCTTTCGTCCGAGGATTCGATCGACCCCACGTAGGTGAGGACGGGAATGTCGAGCCAGGCCGCCATGCAGGGACCTACTTGCCCGGTATCGCCGTCGGTGGCCCTCTCCCCCGCGAGGATAAGATCGTAGGGGCCCATCTTCGCGACAGCGCGCGAAAGCGCGTAGGACGTGGCCCAGGTATCCGAGCCCGAAAACGCCCTGTCGGTGACGAGGACACCGGCGTCGCAGCCCATGGCCATCGCTTCCTTGAGGGCCTTGTCGGCCGCTGGCGGCCCCATGGTGAAGGCGGTCACCCGCCCTCCGTGTTTTTCCTTGAGTCGTATGGCCAGTTCGATGGCGTAGAGGTCGAGAGGATTGACGATGGTGTCCACCCCCTCGCGAACCATGGTCCCCGTCACGGGGTCCATCTTCACCTTATCGGTATCCGGCACTTGTTTGATGGCGACGAGTATTTCCATTATCGCTCCGCTAAGTGATGTATATCGCGACCAGTGTCGCCGAAACGCAGGGGCTGAGCAAGAGGGATCCCGTTTCATCATGGCCTTATGCGGCAGCTTGCCGCATATTTTCCTATGCCCCATCTCCATTGAGTGTTATACTGCCAATGTAAAAATGAGAAGATGAGGGAAAATGATCTTAAAAGAAGCGACGGCTCGAATCAAGATCAACAAATTGCTTGAGGCGACAGGCTGGCGGTTTTTTTCCGAAGGCGAAAAAGCGGCGAATATCAGCCTCGAACTCGGCGTTAAAATAAAAGAACGGGATCTCGACAATCTCGGGCATAATTTCGAGAAAGTTCACAAGGGTTTTATCGACTTCCTTCTTCTTGACGATAAAAACTTCCCCCTCATTGTTCTGGAAGCCAAATCCGAGGATAAAAACCCTCTTGTCGGCAAGGAACAGGCGCGCAGCTATGCGCGGAACCTAAATTGCCGTTTTATTATCCTTTCCAACGGCAACCTGCACTATTTCTGGGACCTGGAACGCGGCAATCCCTACCTCATCACTAGCTTTCCCACGCCCCAATCGGCGGCCATCTATCGCAAAGTCGAGCCCGACCCCAAAAAACTCGTCGAAACGAAGGTTGTAGACGACTTCATTGCCTTGACGCAGAGACCAACCTATAAAGCCGAAGCGGGCTGGCTCCTTGAGGCGGAGCGGCCGGCCTACATCAAGACCGCGAAACTGCGTTTCCTGAGACCCTACCAGCTCGAAGCTATCCACGCCCTCCAGCGCGGCGTGGGAAAAGGCGCCGATCGGTTTCTCTTCGAGATGGCCACCGGTACAGGCAAGACCCTCACGGCGGCCGCCGTCATCAAGCTCTTTCTAAAATCAGGCAATGCGAGCCGTGTCCTCTTTCTTGTCGACCGATTGGAACTGGAAGACCAGGCGTGGAAAAACTTTGTAGACTATCTATCAAACGACTTCAGCACGGTCATCTACAAGGAGAACCGTGACGAGTGGCGTAGAGCGGAAATAGTGGTCACGACCGTCCAATCCCTCCTCTTCGACAATAAGTATCAGCGGCTCTTCTCGCCTACCGATTTCGACCTCGTCATTTCGGACGAGGCGCACCGCTCGATTGGCGGCAACGCCCGGGCTGTCTTCGAATACTTCGTCGGGTATAAGCTCGGCCTCACCGCCACGCCACGCGACTACCTCAAACGTTTCAAAGGCTCGAACCCCGGCTCGCGCGATCCGCGGGAAGCCGAGCGGCGCCTTCTTCTCGACACCTATAAAACCTTCGGCTGCGAGAGCGGCCAGCCAACGTTTCGTTATTCGCTGCTCGACGGCGTCAAGGACGGCTATCTCATCAATCCGACCGTCGTGGACGCCCGCACCGAAATAACCACTGAGCTTCTTTCGGAACAAGGTTTCGTGGCTTCCTTTACCGACGAAAACGGAGAAGACAAGGAAGAAGCCTACAAGCAAAGCGAATTCGAGAAGAAGTTCTTTTCTGACGCGACGAACCAGCTCTTCTGCAAAACCTTCCTCGAACACGCCCTGCGCGATCCGGTGAGCGCCGAAGTCGGGAAATCCATCATTTTCGCCGTCAGCCAGAACCATGCGGCGAAGCTCACTCAAGTCCTAAACCAGATGGCCGATCGTATGTATCCCGGCAAGTATCATTCGGATTTCGCCGTCCAGGTGACTTCGCAGATCGCCAACGCCCAGCAGTTCACGATCAATTTCACCGACAAGAACAACAACCTCCTTGGATCGTGCAACTTCATCGCTTCCTATAAAACCAGCAAGGCGCGCGTCTGTGTGACAGTAGGCATGATGACGACTGGCTACGACTGCACGGATATCCTAAATCTCGGCCTTTTCCGTCCCATTTTCTCACCCACGGATTTTATCCAGATCAAGGGGCGAGGTACAAGAAAACACAATTTTCTCGAACAGCTTTTCGATCCGGCCTTGGCTGAAGCCGTCCGCGCTTAAAACCGAAAAGAAGCGCAAAAGCGACGAAACCTCGCTTTCCGAGCGCATCGGCCTTTATACGCACCCAGGCGAAGATATCCTTTCCACCATCGAGGAGCGAAAAGTCGGCTACGAAGGAATGAAGATCGACCGCATGTTCTTCGAGCGCTTCGAGGACGTGGTGAGGGCCAACGATTTCATCGCCGCGACCGTGGCGACAGGCCAGTGGGACAGGGTAATCGACTACATTAACAAGGAAGTTTTCGACAAGCCCGAGGAATATTACAGCCTCGATAAGCTCAGGAAGGCCGCCGCCGTGGACCGTCGCCTCACGCTGCGCGAAATTCTCGAGAAAGTCTTCGGCCTCATTCCCCGGTTCAAGTCCAAGGATGAACTCCTGGAGGAGGAATTCGCGAAATTCGTCGCCGACGCCCACCCGAGCGATGAGGAAGCGGTCGCCATCCCCGCGATCAGGGCGTATTTTAAAGCCTATATCACCTCGGGCGGCGTCCGCGACATCATCGAATCGCGGCGCTACACCGAACTGGCGACCAATCCGCTCTTCTCGGCACGGGATTTCAAGGCCGTGCCAGCGAAATACCGCCTCCTTGTCCCCGAATACGTGAAGGATTACGTGCCTCTTAACGCGTTCATAGCGTAGGAGGAACATATGAAAAGGACAACTATGGAAGTTCAAGGCTTGGCGATCGCCGTGTTTTCTCAGAAAAACGATGATTTTATCAGCCTGACAGATATAGGCCGAGCAAAGAATCCTGAACGTTCAGATGATCTCGTTCGCAACTGGCTCAGGAATCGAAATACAATCGAGTTCCTCGGTATATGGGAGCGCCTCAATAACCCCAGTTTTAATTCCGTCGAATTCGACGGAATTAAAATTGTCGCCGGGCTAAACAGCTTCACTATCAATCCAAAACAGTGGATAGAAAGAACTGGAGCGATTGGTATTGTATCCAATACCGGCCGCTATGGTGGAACCTATGCCCATAAAGACATAGCGTTCGAATTTGCGTCATGGATATCGGTGGAGTTCAGGCTCTACCTCATCAAGGAATTCCAACGCTTGAAAGAGGATGAGAACCGCCGTTTATCTCTTTCGTGGAATCTCAACCGCACTCTATCAAAATTGAATTACCATATTCACACAGACGCGATCAGGGAGCTTTTAATACCGGCTTTGATATCTCCCGAGCGAGCCGCGATCACGTACGCCAGCGAGGCTGATGTACTCAACGTCGCCCTTTTCGGGCAGACAGCAAAAGAGTGGCGCGAGAAAAATCTCGACAAAGATGGTAATATACGGGACTATGCGTCTATTGAACAGCTTCTCGTCCTCGCCAATATTGAAGGCATGAACGCCGAGTTCATCCGAATGGGGTTGCCCCAGAGTGAACGGATCACTCGTCTCAACGAGATAGCCATCCGTCAGATGAAGATACTCATCGCAGCACCTGCGCTGAAACAACTAAAGGAATAGCAATTGCTGGATACCGACACAAAACGACGAATCGACAGCGCGCGGGACATCCTCGTGGGCAAGGTGCTTGACCCCAAGAGCCAGGTCGAGCAGATCACGCTTGCCCTTATCAATAGGTTCATGGACAAAGTGGAAAACCCCGAACGGGAAGCTGATCATCGAGTTGCTGAAGCAGGTGCCTCAATAGGCGATATCGAATCGATCATCCAGCGCTTTCAATGCCTAAATTTCCCGCAACATTACGTCGTACGCGATACCGTCGACGATGACATTGAAATGGCGTGTTCCTTCAACGGGAGCCTGGTAGGTCTTTTCCCGAATCGACCCGACGATGGCCGCTTCCCGTTTTTTCCACGCCTCCTGCGCCGCTTCCACTGTCATTTCCGCGAACCGTATGGTGTCACCGGGGCGGAGCTGCCCCAGCTTCGCGAGGTCTGCCTGTATGACATGCGCTATGCGCGCGTAGCCGCCCGTCGTCTGGCGATCCACGCGAAGGATGATTGGAAAACCGTCGCCGGGCACCTGAACCGTTCCGGTCTGGACGCCCGCGGAAAGGATATCGGCACCACGGCTGTGCGCGAGGCGTGCCCCTTCCAGGCGGCAGCCCATCCTGTCGCTCTTGGGCGAGACATTAAAAGGTTCCGAAAAAAAGCAATGTACGGATTCCGGCTCGAACCTCGCGGCTTCGTGCGAGCGAATGGCCCGTAAGGTAATCTCCGCGGAATACCGCGGCCGCAGTTCCTCGGGCACGAAGCGGATGAGCGCCGCCGCGTCGCATGGCACCGTAGAGCCTTCCCTCAAAGGAATTCTGTCGCCCGCGCGAAGAAGCCGCCCGCACCAGCCGCCAAAGCCGGCGCGCGAGTAGGTCGAAAGGCTCTTGAGCACCGGCTCTATGGCGAGCCCTCCGGCGAAGGCGATGTAAGCGCAGAGGCCGCGCTCGGCCATGCCGAGCGAGATTACGTCGCCGGTCTTCGCGCGAAGCGTCTCGTAGCCGGGCGCCGGCTTTCCATTTATCCGCAGTTCCATCGGCGCACCGCAGACGGCGAAGACGAGGGAATCGCCGCATTCCAGTTCCACGCCGCCCAGGACGCATTCCAGGCAGGCTTCCTCCCTTGGGTTTCCGACGAGGAGATTCGCCGTTTCCAGCGCGTCCCTATCCATCGCGCCGGAGGGAGGCACGCCCAGGGATTGGTAGCCGAAGCGCCCCAGGTCCTGCACGGTTGTCTGTATGCCGGGAGACTTCACCAGGATTTCAGTCATACTTCGCCCCGCGGGGTCGTTTCGATTTCAGGCGACCAAGCTCCGCGACCGACATCGGAGGCGATCCGGTCGAACTCATCCGAATGTATCGGATAGAACTGGATGTATTGTCCCGCTTTTAGCAGGGCCGGCGGCTCGCGAGTATGATCGAAGAGGGAAAGCGGGGTTCTACCGATGATATTCCAGCCGCCGGGGCTTTCCATAGGGTAAATGCCCGTCTGCCTGTCCGCGATCCCCACGGATCCCGCGGGAATCTTCGTGCGGGGGCTGAGGCGGCGTGGAGTCGCTATCCTTTCCGACATTCCTCCCAGATAGGGAAATCCTGGCGTAAAACCCAGCATATAGACCAGGTAGGCGTTCGCGGAATGAAGCGTCACCACTTCTTCGGGCTTCAGCCCGGCATGGCGCGCCACCTCGTCCAGATCCAGACAGTGGGGGCTTTCATAGCAGACCGGAATACGTATCGTCTCGTGAGCGGGCTCCTCAAAGGCCCCGACCCGCGAAATGAGGCTCAGGATCGCGCCTTCCATCGATGCGTAGTCGGCCAGAAGCGAATCGTAGGTCACGAGGAGGGAGCGGTAGGAGGGGATGAGTTCGATCAGCGCCGCCGGGGGGCTTTTCGCGACCGCTTCGGCCAGGCCCCGAATCCGCCTGTACGCCGATTCCGATATCTCATCGGCGGTCTCGACGATGAGAGCGGCATCGCCGAAAGGATAGACGGCGTAGTCGGGATCCATAGCCATTCAGCCAGGGACCGCCGGCACGAAGGGGCGAATCTCGACGCCCTTGTCTTTCAGTGCTTGCGCCAGAAGCCTGGCGAAAACCACCGCTTTCTCGTTGTCTCCATGCAGGCAGATAGTCTCGGCGCTGATGGGGATTATTTTTCCGCTCATGGTTTCGACCTTTCCTTCCGCGATGAGCCGAAGCACCCTGCGGACGCAGAGCTCCTCGTCGTGGAGCACCGCTCCCTCGCGCGATCGGGGTACCAGGGAACCGTCGTCCTCGTATGCCCGGTCGGCGAAAAATTCCCTCGCGTAGGCTATGCCGACCGCTTTCGCGGCGCGTTCCATTTCGCAGTCGGGCAGGCCGACTAGGCAAAGGTCGCCTCCGGCGGCTCGCACGGCGCGGGCGATCCCTCGGGCGAGCGCCGGGTTTTTGGCTGCGTCGTTGTAGAGCGCGCCATGCGGCTTGACGTGCCGCAGCGCGGAACCGGCCGCCCTCGCGAAGGCTTGAAGCGCGCCTATCTGATAGAGCACCCAGCCGTATGCCTCCGACTCGGATATGGCCATGGATCGGCGCCCAAATCCCTGGATATCCGGGTAGCCAGGATGAGCCCCGAGGCTCGCTCCGCCCGCGATGGCGTTGGCTATGGTTCTCTGCATGACGGTTGGATCTCCCGCGTGGGCGCCGCAGGCTATATTCGCAGAACTCACGAGCTCGAGAAGCGCCGCGTCGTTCCCCATGGAATAAGCGCCAAAACTTTCGCCGACATCGGCATTCAGGTCAATTGTCATGGATCGCTCCTATGCTTCCGCCACGAAGTGTCCCGCGGCCACTTCGCGCAGACGCACGATCGCGGGCATATCATTCCTCCGTCGTATTGGGGAGGGAATTTCCTCATTGGAGATGGGGCGGCTGCGACGCTGGCTCGGATCCGTGACCGGCACGGCTTCCATCAGTTTGCGGGTATAGGGATGCTGAGGATTCCCGAAGACTTGGGCCCGGCTGCCGATTTCGACGATTTGGCCCAGATAGAGGACAGCCACCCTGTGGCTCATGCGCTCCACGACCGCCATGTCGTGGCTTATGAACAAGTACGCCAGGCCATGCCGCTTCTGCAGTTTCATGAAGAGGTTGATTATCTGGGCTTGGATGGAGACATCCATCGAAGAGAGGGCTTCATCCGCGATGATGAGCTGCGGCCCGGAAGCGAGAGCGCGGGCTATGCAGACGCGCTGCCTCTGGCCGCCTGAGAATTCATGGGGGTAGCGTTTGGCGTAGTCCGCGCGGAGGCCGACATCTTCCAGAAGGGCCACGACCTTCTCCTGTATTTTCTTTTCATCCTTCAGAAGATGGTGCACCCGCAGCGGTTCGGAAATGGAGAAACCCACTGTCTGCCTCGGGTCCAGAGAAGCGAAGGGGTCCTGGAAAATGTACTGGATCTCCTGCTGCAGCTTTCTCCGGCCTTCGACTCCCATGGAAGCCAAGGCGCGCCCGTTGAATCGAATGTCGCCGGAGTTGATCGCTTGCAATTGCTGGATGGCGCGGCCTATCGTCGATTTTCCGGAGCCGCTTTCGCCCACCAATGCCAGGGTTTCCCCCGGGAAGATGTCGAAGCTGACTTTCTCGGCGGCGTGAACCCGGTGCGTGGCCCGGCCCAGGATATCCTTCTTTACGTCGAAACGGACCACCAAATCCTTCACCGACAATACCGGAGGCTGGTCGAAGCGGGCGGTATCGTGGGGTTCGGCGTCCGGCTGGTCGAAGGCGCTGGCTGTCGTAGTGAGCCTGTCCTCTCCCTCTAGCATCGGAATGGGGAAAACTTTGGGAAGGATCTCTCCCGTCATGCTGCCCAATCGGGGGACAGCCGCCAAAAGCGTGCGCGTGTAGGGATGGGCGGGCTTCCTGAAAATATCGCCCACCGCCCCTTCCTCGACTTTCTTGCCCTTCCTCATGACAACGACATCGTCCGCCATTTCGGCGACTACGCCCATGTCGTGAGTGATGAAGATGACCGCCATCCCAAGCTCGCGCTGTAGCTCCCTCATGATGGCGAGGATCTGCGCCTGGATTGTTACATCCAGGGCAGTGGTAGGCTCGTCCGCTATCAAGAGCTTGGGTCCGCAGGCAAGGGCCATGGATATCATCACGCGCTGGCGCATGCCGCCAGAAAGCTGGTGGGGAAAGCGCCGGATCATGGCGCCCGCGTCGGGCAGGCGCACCATGTCCAGGAGGCGCCTGGCTTCCGCCAGGGCTGATTTCATGTCCATCCCTTTGTGCAGGATCAAGGCTTCGGCGATCTGGTCGCCCACCGTGAAAATGGGATCGAGGCTGGTCATCGGTTCCTGGAAAATCATCGAGATTTCTTTGCCGCGTATCCCGCGCATCGTTTTTTGCGAAGCGGAGAGGAGGTCAGTCGAGCCATCCTGGCCTTCGAAATGGATATGGCCCGAAGGGAAATGGGCGCCCATCAAGTCGGCGAGCCGCATGATGGACAAGGCTGTCATGGATTTCCCTGACCCGGATTCGCCTATGACGCCGAGGGTCCTCCCTGGGAAAACGGAAAAGTTCAGGTTCTCCACGACCGGCGTGGAACCGAAGGCCACCGTCAGATCCTCGACGGTGAGCAGCGCGGCCGGCGCGGGCGCTTTGATGTTCATATCGTTATCCCTCTGGCGTTCATGGCCTGGAAGATTTCATAGGCGGCCAGGGTAGCTTCTTTCTGCGCTCTGTGGCCGGCGATGAAAGCGTCACCGTGGATAGTCTCGTCGGGGTACTCGGTGATAAGCCGCAGCGGTATAGACGAAGTCTCATTTACGGAAAGATCACAAGGGAAACCGTTGATGATCTGGAACGGCGGCTTTTTCACGTATTGCGAATACACAGCGAGCTGCTTTTCCGTAAACTCGAGCAAACCAGGCACCTTCGCCAGACGCGATGTCAGGAGTTCCAGGAATTCCCGCGCCGGCGCGGCCCAGGCAGCGTGGTGGCGCAGCACCATAAAATACCCGTGCGGCAGCATCCAGGCGGGAAAACCCCGGGGGATATAGCCGGACAGGGGACGCGTCCACTCGTGGGAGGGGTATCCATGGAGGTTTATGTGAAGTCTGGCATCGGTCAGGCGTTGGGCTTCCACGCGCATGGCCTTCTCATAGGGACTGCCTTCTTCCTGGTACTCCAGATCGTTGCCCAAGGCCGTATACCTGGCGGCATGATGCATGTGCTTCGGATTTTCAACGCAGAAAAGTCTGTGGAGGGCGTAGCCGTCGGGGTTTTCCAGGGGCGAAACCTCGAAGTGCGCGCCAGGCCGTCGGGCGAGTTCGCGGGCGGCGAGAAGCGCCCCGATTACGCCGGATGTTTCATTCGCGTGCTGGCCGCCGCTTATCATCACCGCCGCGTCGCTGCCCTTGTGATACTTTCCCGCGATCGCTCTGCCTGAATAAGACTTAGTCTGGAAAGGCAAGCCTTCGATAAGGGCAAGCTCCGAAGCCACTTGGGCGGCGGTAATCGGATGCTCCGCGGTCTCCAGGTCCTGGAGATTCCCGCTCATATCCTCGGCGGAGAGTGGGTTCAGCTCAATCCTTAGCGCGGGGACTTCGCCATACAGAATCTCGGGAACCACCTGTCCCGGCTTTATCCTGCGGTCGCTGACAGGTCGTCCGGTTTTTTTCTGGAACAGTTCGAGGATGGAAAAATACAATTCCTCATGCAGGGCTTCCCTCAGACTCAAGGCTTCCTCGCCGAAAGGCAGGGAAATGTCTTCAACGGGCAGAGTAACCCGGAGCGAAAGGGAGTCGAAGAACGGCTCGACGTCGCCCCACTCATGGTCGGCCACCGCTTTCAGCGCCTCGGCGTAGATCGCTTCGTATTCCGTCTGAAGATGTTCCTCTTCTTTAGTCCCCTCAGGGGAGCTCAGACGCGCCCAGCCTGCGGAGGTCACGCAGGTCTCGCCGATATGGTCCACATAGGAGCGGTTGGGAACGAATATCCGATGGGTTTCGACGCGTCCGTCGCCGTAGGCTAGCTTCGCGATATAGGTGAAGGGATCCATGCCGTCCTCGCCATCGCCATCGACGCTTGAGTCGCCCGCCTTAAAACTCACGGCGACATCGGTCCAGAGCGCCGAGAGCGGGTACGCTTCCAGAAGGAAGCGGTCGGGAGGGTAGCCTGGATGTGCTGGATAGGTGACCTCGACGCTGGCGAGACCAGAACGGTCCACGTCCTCGAGGAAGTAGTGCACGAGAGGCTTGTAGGCGCTTCGAATCCGGGCACGCACATGGCGTGAGGCGAGCGCCCGCTCCGCCTCGCGGCGATGGGCCTCGTCGTCGAAGGTCCAGAATTCGAGCCGGGTGTCGGCTGGAGCGGCGCTGTATCGGGCGACAATTTCATCGAGCGTGCGGGGAAAGGTTTTGTCCTGAAGTATCGTCATTTTGCCGTCCTGCCTGTGGGATCCAGTCGATCCCTCAGCCAATCGCCGAAAAGGTTGAGCCCTAAAACGAGAAGGAGGAGGGTCAAACCGGGAAACACGCTGACCCACCACGCGTTCTGGAGGTAGGTGCGGCCATCGGCGAGCATTCCGCCCCAACTGGGAACCATGACATCCACGCCCATTCCCAGGAAGGTCAGGCTGCTTTCCAAAAGGATGTTGTTGGCGATGTTGAGCGTCATGAGAACGACGATCGGCCCCGCGAGATTGGGCAGAAGATGCCGAAATAGAATCCATCTGTCCTTGACGCCTATCGCCCGGGCGGAAAGTATGAATTCACGCTCCTTAAGCGTAAGCACAAGGCCTCGAACAAGCCGGGCGTATTGCACCCATTGCGTTATTATCAAAAGAATTATCGTGTTCCGCAACCCTCCGCCGATGATAGCCGTGAAGGTGATGGCCAGAAGGATAAAAGGCAAAGCGAGCTGGATATCGGCCAAACGCATCGTCAAGGTGTCCCAGAACCCGCGGTAATAGCCGGCTACCAATCCGAGCACCACGCCCACGATGACGGCGCCCAGCACGGAGAATGACCCCACCAGAAGGGAGATGCGCCCTCCGACGATCATGCGCGCCAGAACATCGCGCCCGAGAGGGTCGGTGCCCAAGATATGGGTAGCGCTTTTAAACGGCGGCTGCAGCCGGTTGACGAGGTCTATCGACTCGCCCCCATCCGGGAATAACAGAAAAGAAAAAAGGACGAGGAGGCAGATTCCTCCAGCCAGCAGAGAGCCGAGGATGAATTCGATGTTTTTATAAGGCGAAGGAGATGCCAGTTTATTTTTCATGAGTTACTCTTTCCGCACGCGAGGATCGACATACCCATAGGCTATATCGACGATGAGATTCACCGAGACGATTAGCAGAGCCAGGATGCAGACGACTGCCTGCAGAACGGGGTAATCCCTGGACGCCACCGCGTCGAAAGCCAACGTGCCCATGCCCGGCCAGTTGAAGACCCTTTCCACCACGACGACGCCGCCCAAAAGACCGCCGAACTGCAATCCAAAATAAGTGATGAGAGGTATGCCGCAATTGCGGAGGGCATGTTTGTAAAGCACTACTTTTTCGCTCAAACCTTTCGCGCGGGTCACCATGATATATTGCGACTGAAGCGTTTCCAGCATCGTCGTGCGCACGAGACGCACGTTCGTCGCCGTCATGATGATGCCCATCGTCATGGCGGGCATGATGAAACTCAACGGCCCTTCCATGCCGCTGGGCGGCAGCCATTTCAGGGTTATGGAGAAGAAGAGCACGAACATGATGCCCAGCCAGAAATTAGGAAAAGATATGCCCACGAGCGAGAGTATCCGTATGAGCTGATCCTGCCATTTGCCCTTGGAGACGGCCGCGGCGATTCCCAGGGGAATGGATATCAGGATGGATATGGCCATGGACGCCAGGGCGAGCAGAAGGGTGGCCGGCAGGGCTTTCGAGATGAGCAGCGACACCGAAGTTCCGCCCATGAAGCTCTTCCCGAAATCCAAGGTCACGAAACCCTTGAGAAAATTCACATACTGTTCAAGGAATGGGACGTTGAGGCCGAGGGACTCCCTGATGCGTACGAGATCGTCCTCTGTCACGCTGCCGGCGCCCTGGACGAGCATCAACGCCGGATCGCCTGTCAGCCTGATGGCGTACGATACGATCAACGTGACCGTGAGGACCACGAAAACAGCCAGAAACAATCGCCTGATTAAAAACTTTGCCACTCGCCCACCCTCAAGCAAAAGGGCCGCTCTTTGCGGGAACGGCCCTGATGGTACTTCAGTCAGAAGCCACGCAACTTCCTAAAAGTCGCTTTTCATTCAACGGTAACATTGGAGAGCCTGAGACGCGTGTCGGGAGGCGCGACGAAATTCTTGACGCGCGTATTGATGGCATACATTTCGTTCAAATTGTAAAGCTCCATTTCCAGAGCGTTGTTCGCCGTATACTGGGCGATCGACTGCAGGATGTCCTCACGCTTCGCCCTGTCCGAGATGGACCGCTGGGATTCCAGCAAGGCGTCGAGTTTCGGATCGCTGTCGTAGGGATTCCACTTCTCTCCGGTGTGGTACATCAGATACGCGGTGTTGTCGAAGTCCAGCGTCCAGCCGCCCCATGCCTGCTGGAACATCTCGCCGGTCTTGCCGGGAGGCACGATGTCGTTCAGGAAGTAGTTGCTCTCATAGGGCTTTATCGTAGCGTTGATGCCCGCCATCTTCAGATAGCTGGCCACGGCCTGGCTGACTTCAAGGAAAGTGGCGTTTCCTGCCCTGATATCGATCTGAACGGGAGCGCCCGAAGGAATCTTCGCTTCCTTGAGCAGCGCCATGGCCTGCTTCGGATCGTAGGGCACCACTTTCATGGAAGGATCGAAGCCGAACGACAGTGGGCCTTGGAAGCTCGAGATCGCCGTGGCCTGTCCGCCGAGAATCGATTTTATGATGGCGTCTCTGTCCACCGCCATGATCAGCGCCTTGCGGACATTCACGTCCTTCGTGATGCCAGTTTTGGTGTTGAAGCGGAGCGAATAGACGGTCGGGCCGGGAACGCTCACGACGTCGAGCTTCGGATTGGCTTTAATGGTAGGGATCATGCCGATGGGGATGTTCGCGCCGAAGAGCAGATCGACACGTCCGGCCTGAAGTTCCGCGATCGCGGTAGCCGGCTCGTTTATAAAGCGGTACTCGAGCTTGGACAGCTTGGGCGCGCCGCCCCAATGCTTGTCGAAAGCTTCCAGTTTGATGTTCACCTTCGGCTCATAGGATACGAACTTGAAGGGTCCGGTCCCGACCGGGTGCGTGTTGAAATATTCCTCGCCCTTTTCCTGGATATACTTGGGCGGCACGATCATGGCGCCATATCCGGCTAGTTTAACGAGGAGCACGGGATCCACGTTTGAGAGGTACATGTCGACGGAGTAGGTATCCACGACGACGACTTTATCGATGATGGCGTAATTGGAACGCTGAGGTCCTTTCTTGCCATCGCCCTCGAGCAGTCGGTCGAACGTGAACTTTACCGCTTCCGCGTTGAACGGCTCGCCGTTGTGGAAGAGCACGTTTTTGCGCAGGGAGAACCGGATACGTTTCCCGCCGTCCAGGGTTTCCCACTTTTCGGCGAGTCCGGGAACCAGCTTCGCGTCCGGACCTCGATAGGTGAGTCCGTCGTAGATATTGGTGGAAACCGCCGCCCAGGCTACAAGGTAGGTGTCGACAGGATCCCAGCTGCCAGGATCCTGGGTGGACACTGCCGTAAGCGTCCCCGTCGCCCCTAAAGGCGCGACGAGAACCCCAAGAACCACAGCGATCGACAGAATAGACAGCAACCATTTCTTTTTCGATGCCACAAGATCCTCCTTATCTGGTAATAATCTCCAGAACTTAGTCGAGAACCTTATTGCAGATATTTTTGCAAGTCAAGCGAATATTTATTCAACATCCGCTGTTCATGATGATTTTCTGGATTCGGGCGGCCTGCCGCGCAAGCGGCAGGCCGCCCGGCGCGCTTATTCAGCGCGTTACCCTTCGCCGCAGCAGTCCGGGAACAAAAGACGCCAGGATGATGAAGGCGGCGACGGCGGCGGCGATCCAGACCGGCGACGAGTAGGAAGCATCCGTTTCCAGCCTTTTTAGCACGATGCCGGCGTAAGCCCACACGATGACGAGAGGAGCGGCGATCTGTCGTTTGAGCAGGGAAAAGCCGAGAGCCACGGCGAGGCCGGCTACGATCACGAAGACCGTCCAGAACCGCGGATCCAAACCGAATCCGGACCAGCCCGCCTTGACGAGGACGGCAGTGGCGTTCGCGATCGTGGCTACCGATATCCAGCCGAGATAGACGCGTAAGGGGACGGTCAGGAAGAAACGTCTAGCCCAGCCTCTGACGCGATCTTTATCGAGGGCGCCGCCCCTGGAAAGTTTCGACTGATTCCCCGCCTCGAGGGCGATCAGGGTTCCCAAAATCACCAGCATGAGAAACATGGCCAGACCCACCTTTCTCCAGTGCCAGGCGAAAATCCAGCCTATATTCGCCGCCGCGTTGAGAAGGAAAAGCGTTGCGTCGGCCGGCCCCCAGGCGGAGCCATCATCCGAATGCCCCTCCCTCGCGGTTCTTCCGGCCTCAGCCAAAACGGCGACGATGTATCCCGCGAGAAGAAGGTAGATGAGGCCCCATATCGAAAACGTGAGGCCGGCGGGGACGAAAAGATTGGGAATTTCGTCGGACAGGACGCCGGTGTTCGCCCCATTCAAGGGCAGGGCGTTCGCGAGACCATTCGTGACAAGGACGCCGACGAAGGCGAGCGCCGAAAAGATAGCGAGAATGGTCGCGGTGCCGCGTTTTTGGAATTCATTCATCATTGGTGCACTCCTTTTACTTTTAGATATTCATGAAAGCTAATATATGCTTTTCTATTTTATCAGTCAAAAGAACCTGCCTCGGGACTGCACGGGCAAACGGCCGCGGGAATTGCGTCGGGAAAGAGCAGGGTAATTTTCGTGCCGCGCCCCGGCCAGCTTTCCACCGCGCAGCTAGCCTTCGCGCCGTAGGCGAGCGAGAGCCTCCGCGCCGTGTTCACGAGTCCGACATGTTCGGCGCTCTCGGCTCCGGCGGCTATGAGAGCCAGGAGCTCTTCAAGGCGTTCTTCGGTCATGCCTACGCCATCGTCCTCCACCACAATCCGCACTCTGCCCGAGTCTTGGTCGCGCGAAGCGCTTACCGTTATCGCGCCGCCTCGTTCCTTGTCGGAGAATCCGTGCTCGAAGGCGTTTTCGACGAGGGGCTGGAGAATCAGTTTTATACAGGGTATGGCCGAAAGTTCAGGATCCTCGGCGCATCTGCAGCTGAAGCGATCGCCGAAGCGCCGCCTCTGGAGTTCGGCATAGCGTCTGGCATGGGCGAATTCCGCGCCGAGCGTGGCGGGTACCTTCGCGTCGGCCAGGCTGTAGGCCAGCATGTCGGAGAGCTGCTTCACCATATCCGACAGGTCGTTTTTCCCGCCCGTCAGCTGCATGGCCTTGAAGGCAATGGTCGTGAGCGTGTTGAAGAGAAAGTGCGGGTTCATCTGCGCCTGGAGGGCGGTGAGCTCCAAGGTGCGCTGGCGAAGCTCGCGCTCCGAGAGGCGGATCTTGTAATAGTCGTGCTCGACGAAGGTCTTGAGCACGGCCAGGCTCACGTAATCGAGGGCTTCGTTGCGCGATTCGCGGAAGGGCGGCAGCGGCTTGCCCTGCCCCGCCGCCTCGACGATATCGAGGATGCCGTCCAGCAGCCTGAAGTTTCGGCGCGCCAGGGCCAAGGCCAGGGCGATTCCCACCGCCAGGGCAAGGGAGGCCAGCGCGCCTCCGATGAGCATGACCCGTCTCGGGATGCGCCTGAACTCCTCGGCCGGGCTGAGAAGATAGTACGCGAAGGGGAAGCGCTCCGATTGCCGCGATGTCGCGAAGTACCGGCCGCCGACCAGCGTGAGCGGCGTGAAGGCCGCCGCGGCGGAAGCGGGCGCCGGAGTCGAAGCGTTCTCGGTCGCGGGAACCGCGGCCTCGGAGGGCGGAAGGAAGGCGGCCATGGAGGCCTCGTCCTCGCCAGGCCGCAAGCCCGCGACAATTTTTCCGCTAGCCTTGTCGACGAGCATGAAACGGCCGCCCGCCGCTTCCGCCGATTTTTCCAGGAGGGCGTCCAGCTTCCTGAGATCGACGTTGACGGCGAGCACGCCCTTGCGCTCGAGACTTCCGGTACCCAGCATGTTTCTATAGAAGGAAAGGATTGGTATGCTCAATGGGAAATTGGGAAGCGGATGAAAGTCGCGCACCTGGGTCCAGGGCGTTATCTCCCCCATGTGGTCCTTGGTGCCGTCGAGCCACGCGGCGTCGGGGTAGTCCGCGAGGTGGGCGAGACCTTCCATCGACGTGATGATCAAGCCGGACGACGAATCGGTGATCACCGTGATGGAGTGCAGGTAGAGCCTGCTGTTCACCGCCGAGGCGAGAACGCTCTGCAGGCTTTTCGAGAGCTTGAGATCGGTATGGGAAGGGATGCCCGTCTTGAGAAGGTATTCGGCGCCGCGAGAGAACTCCGGATCGGTGGAGAGCCCCAGCGCTATGGAATCGGCCTCGCCGAACCACAGTTCGATATTTTCGGCCACCTGGCGAAGATTTCTTTCCTTGAGAGAGGAAAGTTCCTTGATCACGATGCTCTGGGTGAGAAAAATGGCGGCGGCGCCCAATACGACGAAGAAACTGAAGGGGACCAGGGCGATCCACAGATAGCCCCGATAGAGTCTCCTCCGATAGCGCGCCGAGCGCGGCCCTTCGCTGCGGTCCATGCGGGCAAGTATAGGCGCGGCGCGCCCGTCCCGCAACAGAGAAATATTCACCCGACGCTGGTACGATCCATCCGTCGCGATGTAGAATGGACAAGAACCTGGAGGAAAGAATGCGCGGATATACCCTGGAATACTATAAGGCGAGCGTCGATTACCTGCTGGCCCGCCTTCCCCGGAAGCCCGAGATCGCGCTGATCCTCGGTTCATCGCTGGGGCCGCTCGCCGACGAGATCGTCGATCCGATCGCCATCGATTACGCGGATATTCCCAACTTTCTCCTTTCAACCGTCGAGTCGCACGCCGGAAAGATGATTTTCGGTACGCTGGCCGGCAAATACGTAGCCTGCATGTCGGGACGCTTCCATTATTATGAAGGATACGACTTCGAGCAGCTGGCCGCCCCGATCAGGGTCTTCAAGCTCCTGGGGGCCCGCGCCGCCATCCTCACCAACGCGGCGGGATCGGTGAACACGGCCTACAACGTGGGCGACATCATGGTGGTGAAGGATCACATCAAGCTCATAGGCGCCAGCCCGATGCGCGGCCCGAACATTCCCGAACTGGGCCCGCGTTTCTTCGACACGAGCGAAATGTACACTCCGTCGCTACGTGCCCTCGCCCTCGGATGCGCCGAAAGAATCGGCCAGAAATACAGGACGCACGAAGGCGTCTACTTCTATTTCAGCGGCCCCCAGTTCGAGACGCCGGCGGAAATCAGGGCGGCGCGGATACTGGGCGGCGACGCGGTGGGCATGTCCACGGTCACCGAGGCCCTCACGGCCGCGCACTGCGGTCTGGACATACTGGCGCTCTCCCTCATGACGAACATGGCGGCGGGCGTCCTGCCGCAGCGCCTCTCCGCGGAGGAAGTCAACGCGTCGGCCGAGGAAGCGGGCGGACGCTTCAGGGCTCTGGTCAGGGAAATCGTGGGGGCAATGCGATGAGCGCGTTTCTTTTCAAGAACATAACCCTGATCGACGAGCGCTACGAGGCTCGCGAGGGCATGAGTATCGCCGTGGAAAACGGGCGGATAAGTTATATCGGCACGGCGGAGCCGCAAGGTTCCGGCCAGGGCTCCGGCTCGGCTTCCAGCCGCGCCTTCGAGGGCGAAATCTACGACGGCCGCGGGAAAGTGGCCATGCCCGGCTTCTTCAACACCCACAGCCACGTGCCCATGACCCTCATCAGAGGCTACGGCGAGGGACTTTCGCTCCATGACTGGCTCTTCACCAGGATGTTTCCCTTCGAAGCCCTCCTCACGGACGAGGACTGCTACTGGGGCTCCCTCCTCGGCATCGCCGAGATGCTCGCGAGCGGCACCGTCTCCTTCACCGACATGTACATGCACGAACCGGGCATCGTCCGGGCGGTTTCCGAAAGCGGCATGAAGGCGAACCTCGCCCACGGCTATTCGACGCGACGGAACGAAGAGCGCTTCGCGGGCTCCAGCGCCTGCGAAGGCACGCGCTTCCTCATCGGCGCGGCCAAGGGCATTCCCGAAGGCCGCCTCGTCGCCGACGCTTCCGTGCACGCCGAGTATACCTTCGGCGACGCGCGCATCGGCTCCGAAATCGCCCAATTCTGCGAAGCGGAAGGCCTGCGCATGCAGATCCACCTCTCGGAGACGAAGGACGAGCACGAGCAGGCCAAGGCCAGGCGCGGAATGACCCCGACAGCCTTTTTCGACTCCTGCGGCCTTTTCAGGGTGCCGACGACGGCGGCGCACTGCGTCTGGATCGACGAAAGCGACTTCGCTATTCTAGCCGAGCGGGGGGTTACCGTGGCGCATTGCCCCTCCAGCAACATGAAGCTCGGCTCTGGCGTGGCGCCCGTGGCGAAGATGCTCGAAAAGGGAATACGCGTGAGCATAGGCACGGACGGCGCGGCCAGCAACAACAACCTGAACGCGCTCGAGGAGGCGAATCTGGCCGCGCTGCTCCAGAAGGGCACGACGGGAGATCCTCTCATCCTCGGGCCGCGGCAGCTTCTGGAGCTGGCTTGCCGCAACGGAGCCCTTTCCCAGGGCAGGACCGACTGCGGTTCCCTCGCCGTCGGCAATCGCGCCGACATCGTCGTCTATGACCTCGACGCCCCCCATCTGCAGCCCGTCTACGACGTTCTTTCCAACATTCTCTTTGCCGCGGGCTCAGGCGACATCGTCATGACGATGATCGACGGCCGCGTTCTGTACAGGAACGGCGAATACACGACCATCGACATCGAGCGCGTCATGAGCGAATCGCGCCGGATCAGGGACGAAAAACTGGCCCATCTGGCCAAAAAGTGAGTGAAGCAATGCCTACCATGAATGAAAGCGCGGCTATCGTCGAGAATTCGGCCCTCGTCATCGTGGGCAAAAAACGAGTCCTGGAGCTGATGACCGTCGCCCTACTCGCCGAGGGGCATGTGCTCCTGGAGGACGTGCCCGGCCTCGGAAAAACCGTCATGGCCAAGGCGCTGGCGCGAAGCATCGGCGGCGTCTTCAAGCGCATTCAGTTCACGCCCGATCTCCTCCCTTCCGATGTCACCGGATTTTCGATCTACAACCAGAAATCCGGGGAGTTCGTCTTCCATCCGGGCCCCGTCATGGCCAATATTCTTCTCGCGGACGAGATAAACCGGACGATCCCGAGGACGCAGGCCAGCCTTCTCGAAAGCATGGGCGAATTCCAGGTCACCGTCGACAGCGTCACCATGGATCTGCCCAAGCCCTTCTTCGTCATCGCGACGCAGAATCCCATCGAGATGGACGGCACCTTTCCCCTGCCTGAAGCCCAGCTCGACCGCTTTCTCATGAAGATCGACATCGGCTATCCGGACAGAAGCGAAGAACTGACCATCCTGGACCGCTTCATGCGCAACGACCCTCTCGTCGGCCTGGAAGCCGTTTCCAGCCCCGAACGCATCGTCGAGCTGCAGAAGCGCAGGAGCGATGTCCTCGTCGCCCCCCAGGTGCGCGAATACATCGCCGACCTCGTCGGCGCCACGCGGAGCCACCCCAAGGTGCGCTACGGCGCGAGTCCGCGAGGCTCGCTCGGCCTCATAAAGGCGGCGCAGGCGCTCGCGGCGATACGCGGGCGCGGCTACGTGATTCCCGACGACGTGAAAGAACTGGCGGGGCCAGTCCTCACGCACAGGATAATCCTCCGCCACGAAGAAAGGGCAAAAGGCATGTCCGCGAGCGCCGTCGTGGCCGAAATACTTGAGAAGGTGCCCGTCCCTTCGCCGGTTTGAGAAAGAAACGACAGTGAAAACCGACAAGACATCCTACGGCGTCTCCAGCTATTTCGTCATAACGCTTTCCGTCGCGACACTGGGCGTAATTGCCTTCGGCGCCGCGGCCGCCTCCTCCATCGCCCTGGCCACCTTCGCGGCCACTGCCTTCATCCTGATGGTCGCCATACGCCTTTGGGGAAGGCTCGGTCTCGCCCGCCTCGAGGTGTCGCTTGTATGCGACGGCGACCGTTTCTTCTGCGGGGACAGCTTCACCCTTCGCGCCGAAATCTCCAACAACAAGATACTCCCCGTATGGATGCGCCTGACGCTGAACCGCCCCGAAGCCTTGAAGTCCTTAGCCGCCGAAAGCGTCGAAGGGGAAAGCGGCCTCCTGCCCTTCGAAAAAATCTCAGGTTCCTGGAGTTTCAGCGCCGAGAGCCGGGGCATTCACCGCCTTGGCCCGGCCACACTCAGCGCCGGCGATCTCCTCGATCTCTATAGAAAGGAAAAGATCCTTCCCTTCAGGCAGGAAATCGTCGTGTATCCCCGCATCCTGCCCCTCCGCGATCTGGAGCTGCCCTTCAGGGATTATTTCGGCATACGCCCATCCAAGGGCATCATCGAGGATCCCGCTTGGTACGAGGGCACGAGAGAATACTCGGGCAACAAACCCGCCAGGAACATTCACTGGAAGGCGAGCGCCCGACTCGACATTCTCCAGGAGAAAATTTTCGAGCCCACCACGCATCAAAAGATTTTCTTCCTGATGAATGGAGAGGGTTTCAGTCGCGCCGAGGACAAGGCCGGTTTTGAATCGGCCCTGGAAATGCTCGCTTCGCTCGCGACGCATTTCGCGGAAACAGGCGCTTCTTTCACCGTGGCCACCGATCGCCTTGTCAAGGATTATCCTGCTGTACTCCCTCTGGGTAGAGGGCCGGAGCACCTGGGCATGGTCCTCGAGCTTCTGGCGCGATGCGAGTTCGAATGGGGCCAGTCCATTCTCCCCCTCATCGGCGGCGTAGGCCATCAGGGCGCCGGCTTTGTCGTGATCGCGCGCAAGCCGGGCGAAAGCATGAAAAAGTTTTACGCCCTTCCGGCGACACGCAGGGACAAGGTCATGTTCATCTTCGCGGACAAGGGGGACAGCGACGAAACCAGCGCCTACCCCTTCACGACCTTCGACGCGCTTCGCCTGAAAAAAGAAGGCGAACGATGAAAGCCTCCCTCGTCTTCCTCGCCGCCATGGACCTCATGAAGCTCCTCCTTCTCGCTTCATACGCTTTCCAGGCATTCGGAAACATCCTTTCATTGAGCGGCGCCTTCCCCTATGCCTTCGCCTCCCTCGCCTTTTTCTTTTCTCTCGCGCTCAGCCGCTTTCTCCGCCGAAAGAACATGCGCATCGCGTGGTTCGCCCTTATTGAGCTGGCGGCTTTCGCCTTCTCCTTCGCGGCGATATATTCGTCATTCCTCGGCGATGGCTTTGATTTGGCCGCCCTTTTGCCCCGAAATGACGGCGACTCGGCTTCCTACCTCTTTATGCTGACGATCATCGCGGCATTCTGGCTTCGCGCGGCCTGGCTCGAAGCGCAGAAAGCCGACCATGAGTTCTGCGCCGCGCGTTTCGACGAGGGCATCGCCCTGCTGCTCGCGGCTTTCCTCCTGACGGCGCTCATCCATGTGGAGAATCCTTTCCCGAGTCGGCTCGTCATACCCTTTTTCCTTTTTGGCATTCTCGCCCTCGGCCTGTCCAAGAGCGAAGGCGCCAACCGCGGCGGGCTTTCGCCCAAATCACGGAGGACGATGGTCGCTTCCGTGGCCGTCATTTTCGTCCTTGCCGGAGCCGGCATTCTTCTTCTCGTGCCCGCCCTCACCGAACCGGCCAGGCAGGCCGTTGTCGCTTTAAAGCGCGCTTCGGTGCCCGTTCTGCGCATGATTTTGGACATCCTCCAATGGCTTTTCAGGGAGAGGAGGGCGAAGTTCGGCGCTCTTCGGCAGGATGGTGACGCTATCTCCTCCAACCCGTCACCCGCGATGGATGAGCAGCCCGCCAATCCTGTCGTCATGTGGATAGTCATGGGCGTGATGGGATTGTTCGCGCTATTACTGCTGGGCTTTCTTATCGTTCAGCTTCTCCGCCTGCTCGCTTCCCGCACGAAAAAAGTGACCGACGATCCGGGTTCACGCTCTATTTTTAATTGGCTGAAGACCGTCTTAAAGGCTTTGGCGGAGATTATGTCCCGGATCGGCGGCTTTATCGCCCGAAACCTGCGCCGAAGCGGTTACGGTAGCGCTGCCCTGGCGATGTACGCGCGGCTTTTGGCCGTCGGCCGCTTCGCTGGTCTGCCCCGCAAGCCATGCGAAACGGCGAGGGAGTACTCGTTGCGCCTGGCCGCCACCTTTCCCGCCAGTGCCGGCCAGGCCGCATTCATCGCGGAAACAGTGGAGAGGGAAGTGTATGGCGGCCTGGCCGTCGATGCCCCGTCAGCCGCTCGGCTCGCCGTCCTTCGCCCCCAAATAACTCACCGCGCCTTCCTCGCCGAGCGGCTCCGCCTCTCCCTGCGAAACCTCAAACCGCGACGTTAAAGAGTCCGCTCGCCATGCCGTAGGATTCATCCAGGGCGCTGGGCCCCAGGTTATTTCCACCGATTCCTCGGCCAACGGCAAGGAAATCAATGCAGGCGCCGCCCAAGGCAGGATTACCGTATCGGTTCGCGGACCCCAACCGCGAAGTAAGCCGAAAACAAGAATGAAAATTTCATATTGTGAAACATCGCATGCCTTATGTTTCACAAATCACGCTTAAAATCGGATTTCACCTTGTTTTATCCCCATATAGAGGTAAAATCGAGACATAAACCGAACAGTCCGTAAAATCTGCGTTACATGAGGTTTCAATGTTTCCCGAAGTTCTCATCGCCATTGGCATTGGCTGCGCGCTTCCCATCACCTATCTGACGGTATGCAAGCGGAAGATACGGAAGGAACTGAGGCGAAAGCGCGGAACCCCCATAAGCATAAAATGGGCTCCGTTATGGACGGAAATGGAATGCGAAGGAAGGCACGAAACCCGATTCGAGGTATGGTACAAGGATTCGGGCGGCGAACCCCGTCTAGCCGTCTGCGCGACCAGGCCCTTTTCCGGAGTGTACTGGAAAGAAAATCCGTAATTTCCCCGCGATGCCGCCCAATATTTGATATACGTTATTCTCGCGGAGGACTAAAATACCGGGAATTGACGACGTGACGTATACTTATTCCATGAAAACTTTAAAATGGCATAGGTTGGGGATTCTTCGCGCGGCAATGACTCTTGCGCTCGCCATCCTGACGCTGGCCAGCCTCAGCGCCCAGGATGCGGTAACCGCGCCCACCCTGCAGGAGCGAAAGTCTTTCCTCGATTTCCCCGGCAAACTCAACTATCACATGGTGGCGGGATGGACCTCGACGGGGCTTCTCTTCGCGGCAGGCGCTCTCGGCGCGGCGCGCGCTCTAGACCTCATGAACAGAGGCCACAACATCAGGCATGATCTGGGTATCGACGATGAGGACGATCCCGCCATCCGGAACGCGCTCGGCGGATTATGGGAAAACGGACAGACGCTCCGCTGGCTCCACGTGGGCTTTCTCTTGACGGGAGAAACCCTCTATCTCGGCAACGCGGTCACAGGGCTCTCCATGAAGCTGCCCAAAGGCGAAAGAACCCTCGCGTCTGACATCCACCTTGTCTCCTTCATAACCCACGCGGCGCTCATGGCCAGCGAAATCCTCATCGGCGTCATGACCACCGACGCGTTAAAGAGGGGAGATCATGAGGCCCATCTTGGGCTCGTGACGGCGCACGCCGCGATTGGCATCGCCATTCCCTTGGTGATGGGGGGAGCGGGGCTGGCGGTTACCTCCTTGGGATTATGAAACATGGCTTGACAACGGTTTCAATCAGTTCCAGAATCCTTACAAAAGGGAGAATGAATCAGTTACTCATATTTAGAAAATCATCGAGAAAAAATAAGCAACATGATAACAAGTATGGCTGATTCATAAAAGTGATGCGTAATAAAAGTTTTACTTTTTCACTTGTTCTTTTTCTGGCTATGGGAACTATTTCTTTCGCCCAGAACGCTGTTGTCAGGGAAATTCAGCTCGACAATTCTGTTTACCACATAAGCAAGGAAAAACTGGACCAAACCCCGCCGCTCATCGTCTGCAAGGTCAATGTTCAGAATCCCGCTCTGGATATCGGCAGATTCTGCTTCTCGGCGGCTTTGACCGAAGACCGCAAGCTGAAGTATCTCAGCGCCATTTTGGAGTGCAGCAACGATTTCATCGCCTCCGGAGAATTCGAGTGGCAGTTCCCCTCGGAAGGGAAGCTCAGCATGTACGGCAAGGCAACTTCCAAAAAGCTGAATAGCGGCGCGATGGAGTACACGATTCGATTTTTCATGAACGAGGACGATTTCTATAATCGCTCATCGTTGATGAAAGACAGTTATGCGCTATTGAGAATATATTCCAAGGAGGGCGGCTTCAGGGAATTCAAGACGCCATTGCTGGCATTCATGACGCTTCTGAAGGAGACGGCTGAATAGCATGTACTATTCGACGATCGTAGTTTCGACAATGCTGTCGGCGCTTTCCATGCCCATGATCATAGGCTTCGCCCAGAAGAAAAATCTCTACGACAGCACGGGCGGGAGAAAAATCCACAGCGGAAAGATCCCCCGGCTGGGCGGTATCGGAATGTTCTGGGCATTCTTCTTGGCCTTGGGCATCTTCGGACTGATTGGGAGCCGCGGCGCCCTTGCCGGCTTTTCGGCAAGATTGACAGGCCTTGCGCCGCTGGCGCTGGGAGCGGCGGGCATGCACTTCCTCGGCCTCGCCGACGACATCCGCAGTATTCCCGCTAAAAAGAAATTCATCGTTCAATCCATTATCGCCGCTTTCATCGTGGTCTCGGGGTTCAGCTTCCGGGGTTTCGGCTACGGTACGGATGCCCTATCAGGCTCCCTGGGCCTTTCTTCTATCATCATCAGCTGGGGCTGGATCGTCGGCATGACGAACGCCGTCAACCTCATCGACGGGATGGACGGACTCGCGGGCGGAATATCGGCCATCGCTTCGATCGCCTTCGGCTTTTTCTATCTCCTGGGGGGCGACGTTCCCGGCGCCTACATCTGCCTTACGCTCGCCGGCGTCGTGATCGGATTCCTCTCGGTGAATTTCCCCGCTCCCAAAGCCAAGCTTTTCATGGGCGACTCGGGCAGTCTCTTCCTTGGATTCGCTCTCTCGGTGATGCCCTTCCTCGGGCAGACAAAAATCGGCCTCTCGGCGGCCGAGGGTTCATGGTCCCCCGGCCTGCTTCCCTCGATGGCCTTGTTGGCCATCCCCATGATCGACACTCTTCGCGCCATCGTCAGACGCGTCCGCGCCGGCCTGTCCATCGGCTCGCCCGACCGCAAACATATCCATCACCTTCTCCTGGACCACGGCTATACGCCGCTGCAAATCCTGAACATCGTATATTTCGTCATGGCGACGCAGGCCTCCCTTTTCATCGTCGCCCGAACCACGAAAAATTTCCTCGCCCATTGCCTCACCTTCGTCTCTTTCTGCATATCGGCAGCCCTTTTCCTCTATGTGACGCGGCTCGCGCCGAGGAAACCTTCCCCGACCGAAAAATAAACCGCCGCGAACGGAAGATAGAAAAAAGCGTCTCAAAGAATCCCTGAAATCTCCTCTTGCATTCCAGAATCGCTGCTGTTACTATCGGCAGTTACATATGGAAAAGCGAATGTTCAATAATTATGCATCAGTTGAGCATAATTATACTCAAGTTTCCCCCAAGACTTCGGCGGCGGCCAAGCCGGGAGCGGCCGGGCTCTATGATCCGTCGAGCGAAAGGGACGCCTGCGGTCTCGGCATCATAGCCGATCTGCAGGGGCGGTCCAGCCACTCCATCATCGAAGACGCGCTCACCGTGCTGATGAAGCTCGAACACAGGGGAGCCGTTGGCGGCGACAGCAAGACGGGAGACGGAGCCGGTATCCTCTGCCGCATTCCCGATCTCTTCTTTCGCAGGGAGATGGGCATCGGCCCCGATATCGCGAATTCCCCCGCCGATGAGGGCGCGGGGAAGCCTTTTGATGGCTTGCCTTATGGAGTCGGCGTCTTTTTCATGCCCAACCGCCCCCTCCCCTTCATCGACGCCAAGGCCATGGTCGAGGCCGCGGCCGACAGGGAGAAGGTGGAACTGCTGTCATGGAGAGATGTGCCCGTACTCCCCCAGGTGCTAGGAGCCGGGGCTATCGCCAGCCTGCCGCGGATTTGCCAGGCCGCCTTCATTTCCAGGAAGGCAGACGGCTCCCTCGCGACGGGAGAGGCCCTCGAACGTCGACTCTATGTTCTAAGGAAATGCGTCGAGAAGGAGGCTTCCGAAGCCGGCTTCTGTCTCAACGACTTCTACATTCCCTCGCTCTCCTCGCGTACCATAGTCTACAAGGGCATGTTCGTCGCCTCGCAGTTCGCTTCATTCTATCCCGATCTGGGCAGGAGCGATTTCTCGAGCGCCTTCGCCATCGTCCACCAGCGCTACAGCACGAACACCTTCCCCTCCTGGCCCCTCGCCCAGCCTTTCCGCATGATTTCACACAACGGCGAGATCAATACCCTCAGGAAGAACGTGAACGCCATGCGCGCCCGCCAGAATACCATGGCCTCGCCAGCCTTCGGCCCTGACGTTGCCAAGCTCCTGCCGGTGATCGAGGAAGCGGGTTCGGACAGCGCCATGTTCGACAATATGTACGAGCTTCTGCTCCGCGCGGGCCGTTCTCCCGAACAGGTCTTCATGATGATGGTGCCCGAACCCCATAGCTCAGATTTCGGGATCTCGCGCGACAAAAAGGCCTTCTACGAGTATCACGCGGCCCTCATGGAGGGATGGGACGGCCCGGCCGCGATGACGTTTACCGACGGATTGACGGTCGGCGCCGCCCTGGACCGCAACGGTCTCAGGCCATTCCGCTACACGCTCACCCGCGATGGACGTTTCGTCGGTGCCAGCGAAGCCGGCGTGCTGGACCAGAACGAAGCGGAAATCATGGAAAAGGGAATGCTTAAACCGGGACGGATGCTTCTCGTCGACCTCGCGCAGGGAAGGCTCATCAAAGACCGCGAGATAAAATCGCGCGTCTGCAGGGAAAAGCCCTACAGGCGCTGGCTGGAGAAAAACCATCTGGAACTGCGCGGGCTGTTTTCGGCTGCTGACGCGGCCGTAGCCGGCGAGGATTCGCCGAAACAGGCCGATTACTTCAGATACGACGAAGAGTCGATGCGGACCCTGAAGCCTATGCTCCTCAACGGCCAGGAGGCAATCTCGGCTATGGGATCCAGGAAACCGCCGGCCGCGCTCTCGCGCAAGCCGGTCTCCCTCTATTCCTATTTTCACCAGCTTTTCGCCCAGGTCACCAATCCGCCGATCGATCCTTACCGGGAAAACCTCGTCATGTCTCTGGAAAACTACATCGGCAAGGAACGCAATCTCCTTGAGGAGTCGCCGGCCCACTGCAGGCAGCTCAAGCTTCTGCATCCCATCCTTTCCAATACCGACATCAGAAGGCTGCGCGAATCCAGCCTGCCGGATTTCGGCGTCGCCACCGTCTCGATGCTCTTTCCCATAGAGGCAGGGGCGCGGGGCGAACTCCTGGCCGCGGCGGTGGACAGAATCTGCGCCGACGCGGAACGCAGGGTGGACGAGGGCGTGAGCCTCATCATCCTGAGCGACAGGGGGGTCGACGAAGGACACGCGGCGGTACCGGCCCTCCTCGCCACGGCGGCGCTGCACAGCCACCTTGTCGCGGCGCGCAAGCGCCATATGACAGGACTCATCGTCGAGACAGGAGAGGCGCGCGAAGTGCATCATATCGCCGCGCTCCTCGGATACGGCGCCAGCGGCGTCAATCCGTGGATGGTCTTCGAGCTCATGCCGGGTTTTCTGGCAAAATCGGCATCGTCGGCCATTTCGGGCGTGGAAGGCCTTTCGGATAACTACATCGAAGCCACGAAGAAAGGCATCCTCAAGATTCTCTCCAAGCTGGGCATCTCCACGATTTCATCCTACAGGGGAGCGAAGCTCTTCGAAGCGGTGGGTGTGGCCGAGGACCTTATAGGCAAATACTTCAAAGGCACCGAGTGCCGCTTCGGCGGGATCGGCATGGGGGAAATCGAAAGCGATGTCCTCGAAAACCACGGCCGGGCTTTCGGGACGACGGGGGCTGCCGCCCGGACCGATCTTACCGCCGCGATGAAAGAAGCGCCTTGGCCTCCGCGTCTCGCGGCGGCCATGACAAAGGCCCTGCGGGACGAAGACATGGCGGCCTGGCGCGTCTATGCCGACGGCATGGACGACCCGTCCAGGCCTCCTTTCGCGTTTCGGGATCTTTTCTCCTTCAAGCCGGCGGCAGCCATTCCACTCGACCTCGTGGAAAGCGCCGCGTCCATCGTATCGCGATTTTCCGTGGCCGCCATGTCCTGCGGAGCCATCAGCCCCGAAGCCCACGAGGCGCTCGCGGCGGGAGCGAACTCCGTCGGGGCCTGGAGCGACTCGGGCGAGGGCGGCGAGGATGAGGAACGCTGCGCGTACAGGGACAGAGGGCTGGATTCCAGGAGCGCGTCCCGACAGGTGGCCTCGGGCAGGTTCGGCGTGACCGCCTCCTACGCGGCGGGCGCGAAGGAACTGCAGATCAAGATAGCCCAGGGAGCGAAACCCGGCGAGGGCGGCCAGCTCCCCGGTCCTAAAGTGGATGCCTATATCGCGAAACTGAGGCATGCGACCGTTGGACGTTCCCTCATCAGCCCCCCTCCCCATCACGACATCTACTCCATAGAAGACCTCTCCCAGCTCATCCACGACCTTCGCTGCGTCAACCCCGGGTCCAGGATCGCCGTGAAGCTGGCCGCCCAGGCGGGCATCGGGGCGGTGGCCGCCGGCGTCGCCAAGGCGGGCGCCGACTGCGTCATCGTATCCTCGGGCGACGGCGGCACCGGGGCAGCGCCCCTTTCCTCGCTCGACTACACGGGCAACACCTGGGAAGCCGCGCTTCCCGAGATCCGGCAGGTCCTGGCCATGAACGGCCTGGACGCGAATATCGTCGTCCAGGTCGATGGACGCCTGCGGACTGCCCGCGATGTCGTCATCGCTGCCATACTCGGCGCCAGGGAATTCGCCTTCGGCACCGCTTCCCTCATCGCCATGGGCTGCGTCGCCTGCGGCCAGTGCAACCTGGATCGCTGCCCGGTCGGCATAGCTACCCAGGATCCCGCGCTGCGTGCCAAATTCCAGGGAAAACCCGAACACATCGGCGCTTTCTTCACCAATATCGCCAACGATGTTCGGGCCATCCTCGCTTCCCTCGGCGCCCGCGGCCTCGACGACATCGCCGGGAAGTGGGAACTCCTCGATTTGGGCGGGAGAAGCTCGACGCCCAGGGAAAAGCTTCTCCACTTCGACAAGATCGTGGAAGCCCTCGAGATATCCAGACGCTACCCCATCGAGGAGGAAGGCGACACGGACGGCTCGGGCCCGCCCCTCCTCCCTCCCCCGAAGGCGGGACTCAGGCGTTTCGAAGGGGGAAACCGCCCCAAGTTCGCCCTTCCGGAAATCGACCTTCAGCTGATCGAATCCGCCACCGCCGCTCTCGCGAAAGGCGAACGTGTGGACGTGGAAATGCCGATCCGCAACGCGGACCGCTCCATAGGCGCGGCGCTCTCGGGCAGTCTCCTCAGATCGGGAATCATCCTTCCTTCGGATGGAATCACGGTCCGCTTTACGGGTTCGGCAGGCCAGAGTTTCGGAGCTTTCCTGACGGCCGGCATAGGCTTCCACCTATCGGGGGAAGCCAACGACTACCTGGGGAAAAGTCTTTCGGGAGGGAAAATCGTGGTGCGCCCTCGCACCGAGTCCCGCTTCCTGCCCGAAATGAACGTGATAGCCGGAAATGTCTGCCTTTTCGGGGCTACGGCGGGGGAGGTCTTCCTCAACGGCCAGGTGGGAGAACGTTTCTGCGTCCGCAATTCCGGCGCCCTCGCCGTCGCCGAAGGCACAGGCGACCACGCCTGCGAGTACATGACCGGAGGCTGCGTGGTCATACTCGGCCGTACGGGGGTGAACTTCGGGGCGGGCATGTCTGGCGGATCGGCCTATGTCCTTGACGAAGACCAGCTTTTCGACACGCGCTGTAATCCCGCCGATGTCGACCTCGAGGCTTGCGCGAAGCCCGAAGACATCGCCTTCCTGAAGGACGTCATCAGGCGGCATTACGGCCTTACCGCGAGCCCCCGCGCCAAGACGATTCTCTCTGACTGGGAGGAGTACCATCCTCTCTTCGTCAAGGTGACCCCGCGCTGAATGCGTTTGACGGATAATTTTGATTGACAGATAGCCAATCCACGGTTAGCATGGACTCCATCTTAACACAACCTTAACAAATGGAGGCTATCGTGAATAAAGCATGCAGGTTGTTCATCGTTTTCGGACTTCTGGCGCTTGTCGCGTCGGGCACCTGGGCAGAACCGAGCGCGGAAATCGTCGCCGCCGCTAAAAAGGAAGGCAAAGTCGTCGTCTATTCGATAACCTCGCGCATTTCCAACGCCGCCGCCGCCTTCGAGAAAAAGTATGGCATCAAAGTGGAAGCCTACAATCTCAAGGATGGGGAGCTTATCGAGAAGGTTACCCGTGAAGTGGGCGGCAACATTCAGGGCGCCGACTTCGTCATCTCCCAGGATTCGGGCCGCGTCTATGGCCAGCTCATCAGCACAGGCTACCTCGTCAACTACGTCCCGGAATCGATGAAGAACGTCATTCCGAAGCAATACCAGGACCCCCTGGTTTTCCAGTACATCAACAAGGTATTCATCTTCAACAGCGAAAAGACTCAGACACCTGTCATCAAGAACGTATGGGAACTCACCGAGCCAAAATGGAAGGGACTCGTCCAGTTCAAGGACCCGAAACTCGAAGGCGTCAACCAGAACTTCCTCACCATGCTCACCTCTCCCGAATGGAGCGCCAAACTGGAAAAGGCCTATCAGAACCTCTACGGCAAGAAACTCGCGCTCACCACGAAGAACGCCGGCTATGAGTGGATCAAACGCTTTTTCCAGAACGGACTCCTCCTCGGCAACAGCGACACCACCATTTCGGAAAACGTCGGCATCAAAGGCCAGCCCGCCCAGACCATGGGCCTCTTCGTCTACTCGAAGACTCGCTACGACGCGAAGAAGAACCTCGCCCTCCTCCCGATGACCGATGTTCAGCCCTTCTCCGGTTTTCTCTATCCCGCCTTCCTCCATATGACGAAGAACGCGAAGAACAAGAACGCCGCCAAGCTCTTCATCGAGTACCTGCTGACCGCCGAAGGTTTTGCTCCCTGGAGCAAGGATGTCGGATCCTACTCATCCAATCCGATGATTCCCGTCGATCCGGCAGATCATCCCATGTCCTTCTGGGAACCCAAGCTCATCATCGAGGACCCCGCCTACCTCTTCGAGAACAGGGCTGATGTCGAGGAATTCGTCAACACGATTTCGAGCAACTAATAAAGGGATAGTGTGAAGATAGCCAATAGATTCAGGGCTTTCATCAAAAAGCCTCACAACGTGATATTAGTCATCCTGGCGATAGCCCTGGCCTATCTCACGCTCTTCCCGCTTGTATCCCTCGTCAGGGACACCTTCATCGTCCACCCCTCCGAGATCATGTCGGTGAAACACGCCAAAGTGAACGACGTGACGCTTTTCCACTGGCGGAAGGTCTTCCTTGACGGGGAGAGGAGCCTCAAGCTCTTCTACCAGCCTCTCTGGAACACGGTCAAGGTTTCGCTCTACAGCAGCATCATAGCGATACTCTTGGGCGGAGCCGTGGCCTGGCTCATGACGCGGACCAACATACGCTACAAGAAGTTCATCTCCGTCGTCTTCATCTTTCCCTATATAATGCCTTCCTGGACCCTCGCCATGGCCTGGCTCAACTTCTTCCGCAATCGCCTCGTCGGCGGCGCCCCAGGTCTCTTCACCGCCCTGACGGGGATAGCCACGCCCAACTGGTTCGCCTACGGCATCTTCCCCACGAGCGTCGTGCTGGGGCTTCACTATTCGCCCTTCGCCTACATCCTCATCGGAGGCATCCTGCGCAACATGGACGCCAACCTCGAGGAAGCGGCCATGATCCTCAAGGCCTCGCGGGCGAAAATTATCACCCGCATCAACCTTCCCATCATAATGCCGGCCATTCTTTCCACGTTTCTCCTCGTATTCTCCTCTTCGATGAGCGCCTTTGCCGTGCCGGCTTTTCTGGGCACCCCCGTGCGCTTCCAGGTTCTTACCACGCAATTGTACCGCACCCTCAACGGCCTCAACCCCGGCTACGGCTACATCATGGCCGTCGTCATGATCGTCATCGGCACCCTCATCCTGGCCGCCAACCAGTGGTTCGTCGGCAAACGCAAATCCTTCACCACCATAAGCGGGAAGAGCTCCAACTCCTCTCTCGTGAACCTGCGGAAATTCCGCACGCCCGTCTCGGCGGCGATGGTGATCCTCATCTGCGCCATAGCCATTCTGCCCCTCGTCACCTTCGCCATCGAATCCTTCATCATGGCGCCCGGCGATTACTCCCTCAAGAATTTCACGACCCAGTTCTGGGTTGGCCAGGGCGCAGAGGATGTGGGCGGGGGCGAGCCGGGCGTGCTACGAAACAAGTACCTCTATATCGCCCTCTGGAACAGCATCAAGCTCTCCGTCGTCGTCGCTTTCTTTTCGGGCACGATCGGCGGCCTGGCCGGCTACTCCATCGTCCGCGCGAGAGGCACGAAGCTTTCCGCCGCGGTCAACAATCTGGCCTTTTTCCCCTACCTGCTGCCATCGATGGCTTTCGGCGCCATCTACCTTTCGATGTTCTCCAAACCTACGCTGATCATACCCTCGCTTTACGGATCATTCGCCCTTCTCGTCCTCGTGGGCGCCGTGAAGTATCTGCCCTTCGCTTCCCGCTCAGGCATCAACGCCATGCTCCAGCTTTCGGGCGAAATCGAGGAAGCCGGTCTCATCCTGGGCATCCCCTGGTGGAAGCGCATGACGAAGATAATCTTCCCCATCCAGAAGGCGAGCTTCCTCTCCGGATATCTCCTGCCCTTCATATCCTGCATGCGCGAACTGTCGCTTTTCGTGTTGCTGATCACGCCGGCCAACCGCGTCATCACGACCCTGCTTTTCCAGTACAACGAAAAGGGCTGGAATCAATATGCCAACGCCATTAACCTCCTCATCGTCGCCATCGTGCTCGTGTTCAACACCGCCATCAACAAGATAACCGGTGCATCCATCGATAAAGGAATCGGGACCTGATATGCCGCAGATCACGCTGAAAAACATCACCAAAAAGTTCGGCAAGTCCACTGCCGTCGACCACCTCGATATCGTCATCCAGGACGGCGATTTCGTCACCCTCCTCGGACCTTCGGGCTGCGGCAAGACGACCACCCTGCGCATGATAGCCGGCCTCGAAACACCCACCGAAGGCGAGATACTTATCGATGACAGACTCGTCTTCTCATCGGAAAAAGGCATCGACATCGCGCCGGACAAGCGCGACGTGGGCTTCCTGTTCCAGAATTACGCCCTCTGGCCGCATATGACGGTGTTCCAGAACATCGCCTTCGGACTCGAAAACCTCAAATGGTCCAAGGGCAAGATACGCTCCCGTGTCGATGAGCTGCTTGGCATGCTCAAGATCGGCGACTACGAAAAACGTTACCCGAGCGAGCTCTCGGGCGGACAGCAGCAGCGCGTCGCCATCGCGCGGACCCTCGCCACGGGACCTAAGGTCCTCCTCCTCGACGAGCCGTTGAGCAATCTCGACGCCAAGCTGAGAACGGAAATGCGCGCCGAGCTGAAACGCCTCCACCTGGAAACCGATTCGACCTTCGTCTATGTCACCCACGACCAGCTCGAGGCCATGACGCTCTCCACCAGGATTTGCCTGATGAAGGAAGGCCTGCTCCAGCAGTACGAACCGCCGATGCAAGTCTACGCGAGCCCCGCCAACATCTTCGTGGCCGACTTCGTCGGAAGTCCGACCATAAATTTCATCGAGGCGACGGGCAGCAACGTGAATCTCGACGAGATAAAGATAGAAGCCAAGGGCATGCGCATGCTGTTCACCCCCACATCAGGGAGCATCACGCTGCGACGCGGCCACCCCGTGAGCCTGGGCGTCCGGCCGGAAAACCTCAGGCTGGGAGTGGAACAGGGCTTGCCGGCCAAAATCTATTCGACCCTCCCTTCAGGCATGGAAACGATCGTCAAAGCGCAGATCGACGGGCAGCAATTGACATCGGTGGTCTTCGGATCCGTCGACTATCCCATCGATATGGATATGAACGTGGACTTCGCCGGGGACCACTGCCTCCTTTTCGACAGGGAGACGGGCGTCCTGCTAGCGACAGGTTCAGTCCGGATAGTGTGAGGGCATGGCCGCATGAGCGAAAAGAGAATTCTCATCGTCGACGATGAGCGCCATATCGTCGAATTCCTCGTGATGAGCCTCAGGCAGAACCACTACGAATCGCTCATCGCGTACGATGGCTATGAGGCGATAGCCGTCGCCCGCGGCGAGCGCCCGGACCTCATTCTCCTCGATTCCATGCTTCCCGGCATGAACGGCGCCGAAACCTGCGCGGCGCTGAAGCAGAACGCCACTACCAGGGATATCCCCATAATCTTCCTCACCGCGAAGAGCGAGGAGGACGACAAGGTGACGGGATTGAGCCTCGGCGCCGACGACTATATCACGAAGCCTTTCAGCCTTCGCGAGCTCTTCGCGCGCATCGAGGCCGTGCTGCGCCGCTCGGGCCGGCAACCGGCGGCTGGCGGCGACGGCAGGATCCGTATCCAGGATCTCACGATAGACATGGAAGGCTTCGAAGTGGAAAAATCCGGCAAAAAGGTTCCGCTCTCGCCTACCGAGTTTTCCCTTCTCGCCGCGCTCTCGCGCAGGCCAGGCATTGTTTTCTCAAAAAACGAACTAGTTGAATCGCTCAACCTTGCCAGGGAAGCCGCCGCGGGACGTTCCCTCGACGTCCATCTGCGCAATCTGCGAAAGAAGCTGGGGACAAGCCCGACAGGCTCGGGATATATCGAGACGGTGCGCAGCAGAGGACTCAGAGCCATCGAATGACGGAAAACTGGCGAGAAAAATGCGCGGCGCTCCAGAATCAGCTGGACGAGATGACTCGTCGGAACAACGAGCACAACAATTACATCAACTCGGTGTTTTCTTCGATGGAGGACGGGTTTTTCCTGACCGACACCGAAGAACGCATCGTCCTTTTCAACAGGAGCGCCGAGAGCCTCCTGGGCATCCATGGATCCTGTCTCTTCGATGGCGGAAATAAAGCGCACAACGCGACGATGCGAAAAATACTTGAGGAGTGCCGCTCGGCCCGTATCGAAAAAAGCGGGAAGACCTTCGAGACGAAAAATGACATCGGATTCGATATCCAGGTGAATATAACGCCCGTGATGAGCAAATACGGCGAACGATCCTTCATTGGCATTCTCGCGATCGTCAAGGACATAACCGAAAGGAAAAAAGTCGAGAGCCTTCGCAAGGAATTCGTGTCCACCGTATCCCACGAATTTAGGACGCCCCTCACCCTCATCTCCGGCTTCATAGAGATGCTGAAAATGTATGACAACCTTTCGCCAGAAGACAGGAACCGCAGCTTGGAAATACTGGAGATCGAGACGGAGAGGCTTAAAAAACTGATATCCGAGCTTCTCCTCCTTTCGAAGATGGAGAATAAAATATCCACCGAAAGGCAAGGTTCGATCGACGTCGAAAAGATGCTGCGTCAGGTTCTCACCGTTCTGGCTCCATTCGCCGAGAAGAAGCGCCAAGCCCTCGAGGCTCGGATCTCCCTGCAAGGGCTTACGATCAGCGGCAACGAAACCTGGCTTTTTCATGCTATCCACAATCTCGTGGAGAACGCCATTAAGTATACGCAGGAGGGCGGTTTCATACTCGTGGAAGCGAGCCCGACCGTGGAAGATCTCGCGATCGCCGTGTCGGACAACGGAATCGGAATCGCGGAAGAGGATAGGGAAAGAATTTTCGAACGCTTCTACCGTGTGGATAAGGCGCGCAGCTCTCAAACCGGAGGCAGCGGACTGGGGCTCGCGATCGTGAAGGATATCATCGCCATTTTCGACGGCAGCATCGCCGTTTCGAGCGAACAGGGGAAGGGTTCCACCTTTACGCTGCGCATTCCCCTTGATGGAGACCGGCCGCGGCATCAGCCAGACGGGCAAAAGGGGAATTTAGGTGAACAGGACAGAGGATGAAGCCGCGGGAAGGCTATCGATAGAGCTTTGGACTTTCGGCTACAAGTACGGCGCGATCGAGGCCAATCTCGTGGTCGACGTCCGTTTTCTTCCCAACCCATATTACGTGCCTTCGCTCTGCCACATGACCGGCAAGGATGCAGATTGCGCTTCCTACGTCCTCAAGGACGAGGAAAGCCAAGCCTTTCTCGATGCCCTGACCGGACTCATCCTGCGGATGGAGGCCTCTTTCAGGGCTCAAGGCAAGAAATCGCTGAAGGTCGCGGTGGGCTGCACGGGCGGGCAGCATCGCTCCGTAGCCGTGGCGGAAGCCCTGGCCGCGGCGCTGCGAGAAAAAGGGTTTATACTGGAGGTAATTCATCAGGAACTAAAGCGAGCGAGGCCTGCCTGACGATAGCGTGATATGCGGGGAAAAGCATGCTAGACTCTCTCCTGGTGACGAAATCCTGAACTCAGCGAGGGTGACCGGAAGTGTCGACTGAAAGCGCGGCGAAAGGTGATGGCAAAGGTTACGAGGAGAATTACCGCCTCCTCGCGGAGAACTCCACCGACCTCATAGTGCGCATCTCGATCGAAGGCATCTGCCTCTATGTCTCGCCAGCCAGCCTCGAACTTCTCGGCTACGAGCCGGGAGAGCTGGAAGGCCGGAACGCCTTCGACTTCATCCATCCCCTGGACAGGAAAGCGGTGGCCGAAGCCCTGGAGCCCGAAATTCTCTTCCGCTCCCACAGGAGGATCGACTGCAGACTGCGGCGCAAGGACGGCTACTACCGCTGGTTCGAAAGCAAGTTCCAGTTTTTCGGCGATATCATAACCCGGCAGCTGCAGATCATCGTGGTAGCGCGCGACATCAGCGACCGCGTGAAAGCCGAGCGCTTCAACACCGTGCGCCATTCCATAGCCGCCTTGAAGACGACGGAGACCGATCTCGAGCGCGAATTCGCCGACATCCTCGGAACGATATGCGGAAGCCTCACCTGGGATCTCGGGGAGATCTGGCTGATCGACGACAAGGAGGTCCTTCTCAGGCGGAAGAGCTTCTGGCATGGCCGATCGGCTAGGCTCAGACGCCTCGTTGAAGCTTCCGTGGCGACAACCCTGGCCCCCGGCGTCGGCCTGCCCGGGCTATTGTGGAGCAGGGGCGAGGCGAGCCTCTTCGACGACCTGCCCTCGCTGTACTCATCGGTGCGGCGACGAGAGTATGAAGAATCGGGTCTCGTATCGGCCATCGGCACCGTCCTCATCGATGAGGCGAAGATCTACGGCGTCGTGCTTTTTCTCAGCCGCAGGAAAATCCAGCGCAATAGGGAGCTGCTGGACATGATCGCCGAAATCGGGGCCGGCCTCGGCAGCTTCCTGGCCAAGTTCAGGGCTCGCGAACGCTTCGAGGCTGAATCGCAAAAGCTCGGCCTCATGGTGGAGGAAGGCGGCGCCCAGATACGGGCGCTCCAGGCCGAGGTGGCGCGGCAGCAAAGGCTGGAGCAGGACATCCTGATGGCGGCCGAAGTGCAGCGCAGCCTCCTCCCGACGGAAAATCCCGACATACGCGGCTTCGAGTACTCTTCGGCCGCCATCCCCGCCCGCTATATCAGCGGGGATTTCTATGATCACATCATGCCATCCCCATCCCTCTGCGACATAATCATCGCCGACGTCTCGGGGAAGGGCATTCCGGCCGCCATGATGACTTCGGCGGCGCGCATGATGTTCCGCCATGCCGCAAGCCCCGACAATCCCCCCGCCAGTCTTCTGGCCGAGATGAACGAATCCCTTTATGACGATCTCGAGCGCACCGAGATGTTCCTCACCGCCCAGCTCATTCGCATCGACACGGATCGCGGATCCATAGCCTACGCCTCAGCCGGACATACGGAAGCCCTCCTCTGCCGTCCCTCCACAGGTGAATGCCGGCGCCTGCCCTCCACCGCCCCGCCCATCGGCGTCATGAAGAAAGCGGACATAGGCCAGCTGGAGATACGCGTCCGGCCGGGCGATTATCTTGTCATCTACAGCGATGGAATCACCGAGGCTGTCGCCGCCGAAGGCGGCGGCGAACTCTTCGGCATGGATCGCTTCATCGACCTGCTCGGGAAGGCCTCTGGCCTGTCGGCCGCGAATATCGTCCAGAAAGTCCTCGCCGCCGTGCGGGATTTCTCGGGCGAAGGCTCCCTCGCCGACGACCTCACCCTCATCGTCCTGAAAGCGACGCGGAGGGAACTCCAGCTTTCTTCACCCCCCACCATGGAGTGTCTCGAGCCGGCCGTCGCCTTCGTCAGGGACGCTTCCCTCTCCTACGGCGAGGCCTTCGCCGACGCGATGGAACTCGTGGCCTCCGAGCTCGTGACGAACGCCATAACCCATGCCAGGCCGGGCGAAGCGCCGGGAGTAGCGAATGGCGCAAGCGCCATGACTATCCACCTCAGTCTGGAGCAAGACAGGATGATCTTCGACATCGGCTATCCGGGCGAAGCCTTCGACGCCGAAAGCCTGGGGCTCAAGCTTCCCCCTCCCCTCGAGGAGGGCGGGCGGGGCATCCTCATCGTTCGCGCCCTCGTCGACGAGCTGAAATACGAACACCAGGGGAATGGCCCCGCGAACATCAACCGCTGGCATATCGTCAAGATCGCCAGAGAGGAGAAAGCATGAATCCAGCCCGAAGCGGCCGCCATCCTGGCGGCAGCCCCCGTGACGGCAGCCATGGCCGCGGCGACCACCGGCTCCTTCTCTCCCGCGCGATCGGCCTCGTCTCCGTCGCCCTGGGGCTGAACTACATCATCTGGCGTTATTTAGCGAGCCTCAACATGAAAGCCCTCTGGTTCGCCATCCCCATGGTGATAGCCGAAAGCTACGGCATCATCGACATGGTTCTCTTCGTCCTGATGTCCTGGCGCAAGATCGACAGGGAAGCCCTTCCCCCTCCCGAAAAAGCCGAGGTCGATGTCTTCATCACCACCTACAACGAACCCGAGGAACTCGTCGGCATGACGGCCAAAGCCGCCATGCGCATCGACTGGCCCGACAAGAAGGTGTACATCCTCGACGACGGGGCGCGGGAATCGATGAAGAAGATGGCCGACGAGCTCGGCTGCGGCTACATCAGCCGGGGTCCGGAGTGGGCGAAAAAGCCGCGGCACGCCAAGGCCGGCAACGTCAACAACGCGCTGCTCGAAACCTCGGGCGAGTTCATCCTCATCCTTGACGCCGACCAGATACCGGCTCCCGCGATCTTCCGCAAGACCCTGGGCTTCTTCGCCGATCCGGCCGTCGCCTTCGTCCAGACGCCCCAGTACTTCTATAACCTGCCGCCGGGCGACCCCTTCGGCAACGAGGCTTCCCTCTTCTACGGCCCGATCCAGCAGGGCAAGGACGGCTGGAACGCCGCCTTCTTCTGCGGCTCCAACGCCGTGCTCCGCCGCGAAGCCCTCATGCAGATCGGCATTCGCGAATACGTGGAAACCCTGGAAAAGCGCGAAAGGGTAACGATCGAGAACCTCATCAAGCGGACGGCCAAGACTTCCTGCGACGACGAGGACAGCTGCGCCGCGGTCGGGCGGCTGATGGAGGGACTCAAGGCGGCCCGAACGGCCCTCGACGACAAAGCCCCCCTCGAACGCGTGAGCGATCTCGTGGGCGAAGCCGTCAGAGACGCGGAATTCCTCGTCGCGAGGAAAGACGTCGGCGAGCTGGCGACGGCGATGAAGGAGCTGGCGGAGAGCGGCGACATGGACGCGGCCGCCGTGTACCGCCACATCGTGGGCAACCTGGACTCCCTGAGCCGGCAGGCGCCTTCCTCGGCCCTCGACAAGCTCAGGATATCGCCCGAATACATGGAGGCCCTCAACCTCTCGCGCAGCGAGGAGGCCATCCCCGTGCAGGCCCTCGCCACGATCAGCATCACCGAGGACATGGCCACTGCCATGCGCCTTCACTCCTTCGGCTGGAAGAGCGTGTTCTACCCTGAGGTGCTGGCCTACGGCCTCGCTCCCGAGGATTTCGGAACATCGCTCAAGCAAAGGCTACGCTGGGCCCAGGGCACCATACAGGTTTTTCTCAGGGAGAATCCATTCACCAAGAAAGGCCTGTCCTTCGCGCAGAAACTCATGTATTTCGCCACCATGTATTCCTACTTCTCCGGTTTCTTCAACCTCGTCCTCCTTCTCGCGCCCATCGTCTTCTTCTTCACGGGCATAGCGCCCGTCGCTTCATGGTCCGTTGATTTCTTCGTCCGCTTCATTCCCTTCTTCGTCATGAACAAAATCATGTTCAGGTTCGTGGCGGCGGGCATTCCCGTGTGGAGGGGCGAGCAGTACAACCTGGCCATGTTCCCTCTCAACATAAAAGCCGTGATAAGCGTCCTGGGCGGCAAGAAGCTGGCCTTCGTCGTCACTCCCAAGCACAGGGACAGCGGGAGGGATTTCAGGCTGATCTGGCCTCAGGCGACGATAATAGCCCTGAGCATCGCCGCCGCGATCTACGGCCTCGTCATGTTCTTCTTCGGGAGAGGCCTCAACGTCATAGGGCTCGTAGTCAATCTCTTCTGGTCGGCGTACAACGTCCTTTCTCTAGGCATAGTAGTGAAGGCGCTGTATTACCAGCTCCCCAAGGACTGGAGCGCCGAGCCGCCGGAATTTTTGACCGAACGCGACATAACGCATTGAGCATGGAGGATTCCTGAATGGACCTTGTCATTGTGGAGAAAAACGGCGGGGAAGGCTGCGACATCGTCGCCCTCTCGGGCCGGCTGAACGGCGCGAGCGCGCCCGAGTTCAAGCAGAGGATCAGGCAGATCGTGGAGGGCGGAAAAACCAGGTTGATACTCGATATGGCGGGCGTCACCTTCATCGACAGCTCGGGGCTCTCCGCCCTGATCTCGGGACTCAAGGCGACGCGGGAGGCCGGCGGATTCCTCAGGCTGGCGAGCCTTGGCAGCCAGGTAGCGGCCGTCATCAAGCTCATGATGCTGGACCGCGTCTTCGACGTCTACGCCGACGTGACCGCGGCCTTGCCATAAATTGACATACATCGCGGGGGATCAGGATCGTATGCCCATCCTGAAAATCCCCAGCAGGCTTTTCTTGGAAAAGTCGACTTCTCCCCTCATGGCTATCCTCTAAACCGAAGTCTTCAACAGCAAGGTTTCCTTTTCCCATTTGTGTCATTGTCTGAGGCATTGTCCTTAGGGGCGCCGTTCGGGACTCCCCCGGTTTTCGATCCACCCAAGCCATCCGGTTCCTCTTCATCCTTTATTTCTTCTATTTTGACGTTGCAGCAACCAGACTTTTTGGGCCTGAACAATGTGGCGAGTACGCCCTTCGGCTTGTTGTCTTCCATCCAGTGATCTCCTTCCTAGATAAAATTGAACACAAATCCGGCTGTCACCGCCGTGAAGAACACGACAGCGATGAATACCGCCACCAGCCGCTTCTTGAAAATGCTCGCCAGCATGCTCATCTCGGGAATGCTCATTCCCGCCCCGCCGATAATGAGCGCGATCACCGCCCCAATGCTCATGCCTTTCTGCGTGAGGGCGACAGCGACAGGGATAACCGTCTCGGCCCTTACATAAAGAGGGATCCCGATAATCGCGGCCACGGGAATCGCGAGAGGATTCCGCGGTCCCGCGATCCTGGCCACAAAATCCGCGGGCATATAGCCATAGATAGCGGCACCGATGGCCACGCCGATCGCCAGATATGCCAAAACACCTCTAAAGTCGTACCATGCGCCAAGGAAGGCTCTTTTTAGCTTCGCGCCGAAGGTCGGGAGTCTTTCCTTTTCTTGAGCGCCCCCGGTGATCCGCACATTCCTCACATCTTTCGAAAATCCTAAATTTTCCAGTACCGCGCCACTTACCATGGCTGCCGCAAAAGTTACCATAAAATAGACGAGGCTGGCTTTCCAGCCAAGCAATACCCAGAACATCGTCAGTATGATCGGGTTGAGCAGGGGGGAGGCGAGAACGAATGACATCGTGGCGCCAAAAGGCACACCGGCGCGCAGAAGCCCGACGGTCATGGGAATTGTCGAGCAAGAGCAGAAGGGCGTCACCGCCCCCATCGCCGCGCCGAGGAAATTGCCCAGCAAACCCTTTCTGGACAGCCATCGCTTGAGCGTATCATCGGATACGTACTCGAAAACAATGCAGTCCAAGGTGCTTATCCCCAAAAAGAGGACTGTCAACTCCGCAAAAATCAAACCGAAAAAACGCAATGTCACCATGAAAGAATTCATCGATTAGCCCTGAAGCCGAGCAGGCTTGCTTAAACGCTGGCGTGACACCTGGGATAGCCCGAGGCATGCATGCGCCTCGGGTATCTCAGGTATAGAAGAGAATCAGAACCCGGCCGCTATGCCGTCGCGTCTGGGATCGGCGCCTCCATAAAGGAGGCCCGCGCTATAGTCATATAGGACGGCGTGTACGCCGCCGAAGTAGACATCCCAATCGTTGCGGACAGTGACCGTGTGGCCCAGCTTCTTGAGCGCCTCCATGGAATTGATGGAATAGCGGCCTTCCATATTCAGAGAGCCTGACGCCATCTGAAAGAGGCGCGGATAGAAAATCGCCTGGTCGATCGGCATGCTAAAGTCCACCACGTTGGAGATGATCTGCGCCACCGTCGTGAAAATCCTCGTCGCTCCCGGAGAACCGACAGCCATGAATGACCTTCCCTGCGGGTCGAGGACGAGGGTAGGGCTCATGCTGGATAGGGGGCGCTTGCCTGGCTCGACAGAGTTGACGGAACCCGGAGTGGCCACGAAATCGTCCATATGATCGTTCATGACGATGCCCCAGCCGGGAACGACGATACCGGAGCCAAATGTATAGTTTATCGATTTGGTGACGGCCACCATATTGCCCGCCTTGTCCATGACGGCGAAGGAAGTCGTGGATCCGGATTCATACTTTGAGGGGTCTCCGGCAGTGACGCCAGCCATGGGCTTGTCAGGATTAATCTTGGCGGCGAGCGTCCTGGCATACTCTTTGGAGCTGAGCCCATCGAGAGGAACTTTTACGAAGTCGGTGTCGGCCATGTATTTTGCCCTGTCGGCAAAAGCCATTTTCATGGTTTCCGCCCAAAGATGAGCGGTGGCGGCTGTTCCCTGGCCTGTTTTCTGAAGGTTGAAGTTCTCCATAATATTGAGTATCTGAATGAGATGGGTTCCGCCCGAGGAAGCGGGAGGTACCGAGAGAATAGTATATCCGCGATAGGTGCCTTTTACCGGTTTGCGGATTTTCACCTCATAGTTCGCGAGATCTTCCAGCGTCAGAATTCCGCCTCGTTTCTGGACTTCGGCAACCATTGCCTGGGCGATTTCGCCCCTATAAAAAGCATCTTCGCCGCCAGCCCCAATCTTGGCCAATGTCTTGGCAAGGTCATTATTCGTGAAAGAAGACCCAATTTCGTAGGGTAGCCCGTCTTCAAGGTAAATCGCGGCGCCATTCTCGTATTTTGTGAGCTTGTCAAAATTATCCTTTATCAGGCCTCCCAGGTTGGCGGTGACGGGAATACCTGTAACCGCGCATTTTATTGCTGGTTCAACCATCTCCATGCGCGATAGCTTCCCTGAGCCGAACGTATTGAAAGCGTAGAGAAGCCCTTTGACTTCGCCTGGAACACCGATGGAAAGCGCTCCTTCCGTAGTGGACCTAGGGATCACCTTACCATCGGACCCAAGAAACATCGTCGGTGTGGCCGCTGCTGGTGCGGTTTCACGGAAATCGATGACCACGGCTTCGTCCATATTCGCCATCTTTATGGTCATAAATCCGCCGCCGCCGAGTCCTGAAGAGTTCGGCTCCAGAACGCCAAGGGCGAAGGCTGTGGCAACAGCGGCATCCACCGCGTTACCGCCCTTTTTCAGAACCTCGGCGCCGATTCGCGAAGCCTCGGGCTTCGCGGCTGATACAACGCCGTTTTGTCCCTGGGCCGTGCGCCCATAAATGTTTTCCGGCATCTGCGCGGTTACGAGCATACACCCGAACACCAGCAATGCTCCCACGGAGACCAGCTTTTTCATAGAACCTCCCGAATAATGAAACTTTTTAAAAGCCAAACGGCTTAATAATTCATTAAGAAGCGGAGAACGCGGGCCTACTCCTTCCTGGCGATCACGCTGGCGACACAGCACATTCCGCGTTGCCACATGTCGACCGCAATTTCGTATGCCTCATAACCTTTTGCTGTCAGCGCATATATTTTTCTGGTACGACCGTGAACGATCTCTTGTGAGCATATTAAGCAGCCGCAGTCGAGGAACTCGCGCAGGACTGGGTAAATAGTACCTTGGGTTGGGATGCAAAAGCTTTTGGTGATTCTGTCTACGCGATGTATGATCTCATATCCATGCGCCGGGCCGTCAGTTAAAGCACTGAGAATGAAAAACTTGCAGAGGCTGGAATTCAGGATGCTATCCCAATAGCATTCGGCAGTATAGTCAATACATTTCAAGACAATACCTCGATGATCTAGGTATATATCCAGATGCGTAGCCCGTCAAATTAAAAACGGATTTCCTATAGCGGAACAATTTTTATAATAACGCGGAATTTCCTATACGATTTGCAGAACGCCGGCGACAGCGACAATGAGCCCGCAAAAGCGCTTAAACCATATCCCTGCCGTGCCAGTACCTCTTTTTCTCAATAATTCCCCCACATAGTCGCCGAAAGTTCCCGCCGCGACGATGGCAAACGTGTGTCCAGCGGCATAAAAAATCATGAGGGAAATGCCGAAAGCGACTTCACCGCGGCCTGCCGAAAACACAAAGCCGAGCATCGGGGCAAGAAAAGCAAAGGTACAAGGGCCGAGAATAACGCCATAAACAAGTCCCAGAATGAATGCGCCTAAGGGACCCCGGCGCTCTGGCATTACGTTGAAAGAGAACGATATTTTCGAAAAAGGAGGGATATCCATGAGCCATAGACCGCAAAGAACCAGAAAAAGGCTTATCGCAATCGTCAAGCTTCGTCCGACATCTCCCAGAAGCCGCCCCGCCGCGCTCGTCGCGACGCCGACGACGGCTAGCATAGCCAATAGCCCAAGCGAGAAAAGTAAGGAGAAAAAAAAGGCTTTCCGACGGTCGGGCCTTTTACCTTCGTTTACATAAGCGACGATAAGGGGAATAGCCCCCAGGTGGCAGGGGCTCAGCAATACGCTGAGAACACCCCAAAGCAGAGCCGCGGCGAAGGCCCAAATGGAGGGATGGGAGAACGCGCCGGTTATCGTGCTAACGATGGCTGTGATCACAGCTTCACGCCACCCTTGGCGAGAATCTTGTACAGCTCCTCGGCAGGAAAGAATCCTTCGTGGCGGAAATACTCCTTGCCATTTTTATCCAGGAATATCTGGGTCGGGATTACCTTGATCTTGAAAAACTGGCCATAGGGTTGGCCCTTGGGCGTCCATACATCGTGGAATATCACTCTGACTTGGCCAGGGTATTTATTTCGCACTTCCTCCATTATCGGCTGCATGGCCTTGCAGGGGATACAATTCACCGAACCGAGTTCGATGAAGGTAACGATGGGTTTCTGAGGGCTGAGCGTTGCCGTCTGGGCCGACAGCGGCCCAACGCCCCCAGTCACGACGATGAACAGTAAAATACATATCCCGGCTTTTATCTTCATGATATTCCCCATTTACCCCGCCGAGGCCACGATCAGGCTATCGCCCCGAAGGCTAGTCCGGCTGCCGTCGAGAGACCCACGACGAGCACAACATATACTATCGTTTTCTTCCAGCCCAGTTCGCCCGATATGACGAGAATCGAGGGCAGGGAAAGGCTCGGCCCCGCGAGAAGAAGGGCCAGCGCCGGCCCCTGCCCCATGCCCGCGCCCAGGAGCCCCTGTACTATGGGGATCTCGGTGAGGGTGGCGAAATACATGAGGGCTCCCGCGAAGGAGGCCGCGAAATTCGCGAAAAAGGAATTGCCTCCGAGAAGGCTTGCTATCCATGCGCTCGGGATAAGCGCGTCATGGCCGGGACGTCCGAGAAGGAAGCCCGAGACGAGGACGCCGCCGAAGAGCAGGGGAAGGATCTGGAGCGAGAAATCGCGGGTCGCGACCACCCATTCCACCCTTTCGTCCTTGTTGAACCAGCGGATCACCGTGTAGGCAAGGACAAGGGCGAAGGCGCCCGTGATCCAGTATTTCGCCGCGAAAATGGCGTCCCATACGGAGCTTCCTCCCTTGGAACTGGCCCAGTTCACGAAGACGAGTATGCCGATCATGCTCGCCATGTAGACAATCATCTGGCCGAGGCTGCGAGAGGGCTTTTCGCCGGGCGCGGTAAACATCCGGGCATCAGCGGCTCGTTTGGCGTCATCCTTGCGGAAAATGAGAGCCATCATTAGGCCGATCACCACGGAGAAGACAATGGCGCCTGCCGTCCTCGCGACGCCGAGCTTCCAGCCGAACACCTTGGCGGAGAGCACGATCGCGAGAATATTGATCGCCGGACCCGAATAAAGAAAGGCTACAGCCGGGCCGAGGCCGGCGCCCTTCTTGTAGATTCCCTTGAATATGGGCAGCACCGTGCAGGAACAGACAGCCAGGATAGCGCCGGAAACCGATGCCACGCCATAGGCGACGAAGCGGTTGGCGTCCGGCCCCAGGTAGCGCATCACCGCCTGCTGGTTGAGGAAAACGGTGATGGCGCCCGCGATGAACATGGCGGGCACTAGGCAGAGAAGTACATGCTGGCGTGCGTACTCGCCCAGCATGAGGAAGGCCTCGTTCGTCGCCCCAAGGACGCGCGGCGCCTCGAAGGGGATGAAATAGGCGGCGAGAAAGACGCCAAAGACAAGGATCAGTTTTTTATTCGGAGACCATTCTTTCGAGCTCATGCCCTTACCTTCTCGCCGATGCTCGCGGCTATCGAATCGACCAGATCGCCGGTGATTTTTGTCTTACCCTTCTCCACGCCGAAATCGGTCATGACGAACTGTGTATAGGGAATCCCGTTCTTCTCGAAAATCCTTTTCCCGCACGAAACCTTGCAGCCATCGAGGACGATGTTTCGTGTCGCGTTCCTGGCCGATTCCAGAAAGCCGGAGAGATCGGCACCCATAGCCGCGAGGCAGGTAGAGTCGGCCACCCCTTCGCGATTGAGGGTCCTCATGACCTGATCCGCCAGAAGGCCTGTATTGGCCGCCCCCGAACAAGCATAGACGAGATTGGTTTCGCAGGTTCCGCCGCAATTACAGGGCATGGAATTTGCCTCCCTGGAGATAGGAAGCCACCTGCTCCTTCGTGAGCACGCGTCCGACGCTCTTCACGTCGCCGTCGATCGCGAGAGCCGGCGTCATCATCACGCCCATCTCCATGATCGCATCGATGTCCGTGACCTTTTCGATATCGGCCTGGATGCCGAGTTCGGCCACGGCCTCGCGGGCATGCTGCTCAAGAAGCTTGCATTTCGGGCAGCCGGAACCAAGAATCTGTACTTTCATGACAACCTCCATAAGGTAAAGTTCAGCTCAATTTCTCCGCCTCTGCATAGAGGCGCTCAACTTCTTTCTTCGGCAAAGCCTTGCGGATCGCGAAGGCGATGATGATGATCCCCACGATATCGATCGCCAGGCGGGAGAGGGCAAACTTCATCCCCAAAGCCGAGCTTTCGAATAAAAGCATGGGTATTTTGGTCGTTGACCAGGCGCCGATGAAAATCAATATGTTCATGAAGCTAGCGCCCTTCTTCATCAGCACGGCCGCGAAGGGGAATGCGCCATACAGAGGCCCCGCGGCGAAGGATCCCAGAAGGAAGGCGATAAACGTCCCCTTCCATCCCGACTTTTCGCCCATATAGCGTATCATCTTCTCCCGCGGCACCCACACATCGAGCAATCCCAGAAGGATGAAAATGGGAGGGATGACGAGAAGCATCGTCTTGACCTGGAATGCCAGGGTAGAGAAAGCCTTGTCGCGGTAATCCGGTATAAAGAGTATAAACGCGGCGAATCCGATCGTCGCGACGATCGCGCCCATGTATCGTTTCATAGGTATATTCATGATCCCACCACCCATCCGACGAAGAGCGCGGCCACAAGGGAAAAGATGAAGGCGAATCCGTTCCGGAGGAGCGCGGCGCGTTTACCGAAATACTTGATCTCCATTGGCAGGGTTACCACCCCGACCATCATCAGGCTCGAGACAAAGGCCGCGATCTGGGTAACGCCCGCGCCTCCCTTAAGCAAAGCAGCCGCCGCGGGAAAGGCTACGAATCCGGGGATCAGCGTTATCGCGCCGACGAGGGAAGCGCCTAAAAGCCCCCAGATCCCTGAATTGCTTCCCAGGAATCGGGAGATCATCGCCGTGTCGAGCACGGCTAGAGCGATGGATACCAACACAAGCACCACAAAGAACTGCGGAAGGATATTCTCGAAAGCCTTGAAGGCTTTTTTCATGGCAGTCCTAGTCTTTGTCCGATCCTTGACGAGCGAGACGAGAAGCCCCGCCCCGGCAAGGACATAGAGAAATATCGTATCCATGAGCACCTCTTGTTTCTAATTGTGGAAACTTTGCATTGAAAAGTCAAGACCTCTGTTGACATTTGTTTCGAAACATTGCAACATTAACACAATGGATGAAAAAATTCTGCAGCGATACCTATTGAGAGCCGAGATGTTCAAGGCGCTCTCCCATCCGATGCGGCTCTTCCTCCTCGAAAAGCTGCGCGTACGCCCCTGGTGCGTGTGCGAACTGGCGATCGAAGCGGGAATCGACAAGTCCGTGGCCTCGAAACATCTTTCTCAACTGAAAAATGTCGGACTGGTCGATATCGAAAAACGGGGAACGCTCGTCGAGTACAGGCTCACCGCCCCATGCGTCCTTGAGCTGGGCGCCTGCGCCGAATCGGCTATCATCGCCGAACGCAAGAAAAGACTGGACCTGCTCATTCAATCCCAGATTTCATGATCCCGCAGGTTGAGCCTCGTCGTATCCCCGTCTCGTCAGCGGGAGCGACCGCATCGATACAATGAAGAAAATCCAGGATGCAGGTGCAGGACAGCGAATATAGCACCGTCTGCCCTTCCCGTCGGTCAGCCACGAGTCCGGCTGACCTTAAGACCGCCAGATGTTTCGAAACCGTCGATATATCGGCGCCTATCTCGCCGGTGAGTTCGCCGACGCTGGCTTCCCGATCCGCAAGCCTCATCACGATATAGAGCCGCGAAGAATGGGCGAGGGCCTTGAGAACCTGTACCCGCCGCTCATGCAGGGCTTTCTCGTTTGTGTCCATCTTGATTGGCATTTTCGCCAAAAATAAGCAGGCTGTCAATGAAGAGCTCTTGACTAGTCTTCTACATTTGGTAGAATCGCCAATATAAGGTTAGCGCGATTTCAAAAGGAGCAGTCATGTCCGAAAAGCGGATCGGCTTTTTTCAGAAGTACCTTTCACTCTGGGTATTCCTCTGCATCGTGGCCGGCGTCGCCATCGGGAGACTCCTGCCCGGCGTTCCGGCTTTTCTCAACAAGCTCGAGTACGCCCACGTTTCAATCCCCGTAGCCGTTCTCATATGGCTCATGATCTATCCCATGATGCTGAAGGTCGACTTCCAGAGCATCAGGAACGCCGGGCGCAAGCCCAAGGGCCTCGCCATCACCCTCGTCGTCAACTGGCTCATAAAGCCCTTCACCATGTACGCCATAGCCTGGCTCTTCCTGAAAGTGATCTTCAAGGGACTGATCCCCGCCGACGCCTCGACCGACTACATCGCAGGAGCTGTGCTGCTGGGCGCCGCGCCCTGCACAGCCATGGTCTTCGTCTGGTCCTATCTCTCCGACGGGGATCCCGCCTATACCGTCATCCAGGTGGCGATCAACGACCTCGTCATTCTCATCGCCTTCGTGCCCATCGTGTCATTTCTCCTGGGCGTTTCGAACGTTCATGTACCCCTCGATACCCTCATCCTCTCGGTGGTCCTTTTCGTCGTCATCCCCTTGAGCCTAGGCTACCTGACGCGGCACTACCTCGTGAAACGACGGGGCCTCGAATGGTTTGAGACTGTGTTCTGCAAGAAATTCGACGGCGTGACGATAACCGGACTCTTGGCCACCCTCGTCATCCTTTTCGCCTTCCAGGGCGAAACCATTCTCTCGCATCCGCTGACGATACTCCTCATCGCCGTGCCCCTCATACTGCAGACCTATCTGATCTTCTGGATCGGCTATGGCTGGGCGAAGCTGTGGAAGGTTCCCTACGCCGTGGCGGCGCCCGCCGGCATGATCGGGGCATCCAATTTCTTCGAACTGGCAGTCGCCGTGGCCATCAGCCTCTTCGGGTTATCGTCGGGCGCCGCCCTCGCCACCACGGTGGGCGTCCTCACCGAGGTGCCCGTCATGCTCCATCTCGTCTCCATAGCGAAGCGCACGAAACACTGGTTCCCCGAGCAGGTTGGTGCTGGCGCCGGGGCTAAGGCTGGCGCCGAGCGGCCCTCTGGCGCTCCGAAGGATCGACCATGACGAGAGTCCTCTTTCTGTGCGTCCATAATTCCGCGCGCAGTCAGATGGCGGAAGCCTTCCTGAAGAACTACGGCGGGGGAAAATTCGAGGCGGAGAGCGCCGGCATTGAGCCGGGCAAGCTCAATCCTTACGTTGTGCGCGCCATGGCCGAAGTCGGCATCGACATATCGCGCAACGTCACTAAAAGCGTATTCGATTTCGCCGCCGAGGGAAGGCGTTACGACGTCGTCGTCACCGTATGCTCCAAGGAAGCGGCCGAACGTTGCCCGATTTTTCCGGGCCGACACAGAAAACTGCATTGGCCCTTTCCCGACCCTTCCGCGCTCGCGGGAAGCGATTCGGAAAAAATGGAAGAAACGCGCCGCATACGCGACATGATCGAAAACGCCGTGAAAAATTTCATCGAAGAGGCTAAGGCCTAGAAGCGCCGCCTCAGATCGCCGCGACATCGTGGACGACATCCACTTCGATAACGTCAATCAACTTGCGGAGCTGTTTCTCGACCTTATCGACCGCCGCCAGAGCCCCGCTGACCACGAGGGTCATCCGACTCGTCTCGGGCTCGTCGGCAGCTGAGGTCATGAGGCTTTCAAGCCTATAGTCCCTGCCGTCAAAAAGTCTCGCGATGCGCGACAGAACCCCTTCGCGATTTTCCACGAGCAGCGATACCACATGTGTCATACCAAAACCCCTTTATACGTCATCTCGTCGTTTCCCTTGCCGGGGGCGACGATGGGCCACACATTTTCCTCCCGGCCGATCCGGCAGTCGATGACAGCCGGGCGGCGCGCGTTTTTCGCCGCGAGGAGGGCGTCGCGGAATTCCCCCGGGGTGGAGGCGCCGTAACCCAGGGCGCCGTAAGCCCTGGCGATGGCAACGAAGTCGGGAGAATAGGGTGGACAGCACCCATCGAGCGCCGCGCTGTCCTTCCCGCAGCCCCTGTCGCATTTCCCGTCGCTACCCCTGCGGGACTGGAGGCAGACTGACGAATAGCGCCGCTCGAAGAACAGCTCCTGCCACTGCCTCACCATGCCGAGATAACCGTTGTTCATCACGACGACGATGAGGGGAATGTTTTCCTGAACGCAGGTCGCCAGCTCCTGAATGTTCATTTGGAAAGAACCGTCTCCCGCGATCACCACCACCGTATCCGCCGGGAAGGCCACCTGGGCGCCCATCCCAGCCGGGAAACCATAGCCCATCGTGCCCAGGCCTCCCGATGTCAGCCAACGTCGCGGCCGGTCGAAGGCGAGGTATTGGGCCGCCCACATCTGGTTCTGCCCGACCTCGGTGGCGATAAGAGCGCCGGGAAGAAGTTCGTTGACGGCCGAGAGGACTTCCCTGGGCGAGGGCGGCCGCTCGGCCGAGTCAGCATCCGCGAAGCGCGCCTCGAAATCCCGCGCCAGCCGCCTGTAGCCCTCAACCTCCCCGATCCAATCCGGCCGCCCGTCTCCCGCCGCGAGCGAAGGCGCCAGATCGCCAAGCACAAGCCTCAAGTCTCCCTCTACGGGGAAATCGACGCGCAGATTCCGTCCGATGGATGTGGGATCGATGTCCACATGGGCGATTTTCGCCCGGGGAGCGAAGCGGGCGGTGTTGCCCGTCGCCCTGTCGTCGAAACGCGTGCCCAGGCCCACGAGGAGATCGCAGGCGGTAAGGGCCTTGTTCGCCTCGATGCTTCCATGCATGCCGATCATCCCCAGGTTCAGGGGATGACTCGAGGCGACGAGGCCGATGCCCATGAGGGAAGTGACGAAGGGAATGCCCGTAGCCTCGAGAATCTTCGCGAAGACCGACGCCGAGCCGGAGATCACCATGCCCCCGCCTACGAAGAAAAGCGGCCGCCTCGCCTCGGATATCGCCGCTGCGAGGGCTTCCACCTGTTCGCGAGGCGCGCGGCTCGCGGGCTTATAGCCGCGGATCGCCACCTTGTCGGGATACTGATCGTCCAGGGCCTCGAGCTGTATATCCTTGGGAACATCGATGACGACGGGTCCGGGGCGGCCGCTCACCGCGATATGGAAGGACTGCTTCAGCATCGCCCCCAGGGCGCTTCGCTTCATGACGAGATAATTGTGCTTCGTCACCGGCTGGGTAATCCCGATGGTGTCGGCCTCCTGGAAAGCGTCGTTGCCGATCAGGGCGCGGGAAACCTGGCCGGTAACGCAGACGAGGGGAACGGAATCGAAGCGGGCTGTGGCCAAGCCTGTGACGGTATTGGTGGCGCCTGGACCGCTCGTGGCGATGCAGACGCCCACCCTGCCCGTAGCCCTCGCGTAGCCGTCGGCGGCATGGACAGCCGCCTGCTCATGCCGGACAAGTATCACGCGGATGTCGCGCGCGTCGTAGAGAGCGTCGAAAATAGGAATGACGGCGCCGCCCGGGTATCCGAATACCGTGTCGACCTTTTCCCGGCGCAGGGCTTCGACGATCATTTCGGCTCCACTTCTCATCACCATCCGGCTCCTTTCAGATAAAAAAAGAGGCCGTCCTTCCCGAAGGAAGAACGGCCTCTTCGTCGCATCGCGACCGGCAGTCTATACTTCCTTCGTATTCCTTTCGGGAATAATAATGGAGGAAATAATAATTACGACTACCTGCGATACACGTACCATAAGTGTATTGATTAATATACGGACGGCATTCCCTTGTCAAGAGCTGAATGCAAATTCCAATTTTTATCATATTTATACGATGTCGGGCTTTTAGGCCTTGACAGCATGAGGGCACTAGTCTACAAATTCCAGAAATCATGGCACGAACCGCGCTTGTGGTACTCCTTCTTACCTCGGTAATTATCGGCCCGCCAGGGCTGAGGAAGGAAGCGTAGACAGGCAGCCGTGACACGGCAGAGAGGCCGTCCTTCCTTCGGGAAGGACGGCCTCTTCAATTATGTACATGGAGGTTTCCGATGAGGAACAGTTTCGAATCCAAGGTCTTCTCGAGCGAAAAAGTCAGGCTTGGACCTGAAGAAGAAATGATCGTCCGCGGAGGACGCCACCTTTTCCCCCTTCTCCCGAAGGCCTTCGAGGGCATCAGGCAGATAGGCGTCCTGGGCTGGGGCAGCCAAGGCCCCGCCCAGGCGCAGAATCTCAGGGATTCGCTGGCCGGCAGCGCCATCAAGGTGAAGGTCGGCCTTCGCCCCAGCTCTGCTTCATGGAAAGCCGCGCAGGCCGCGGGCTTCAGGGAGGAGGACGGAACCTTGGGCGAGATGATGGCCGTGGCGAGGGAATCCGATCTCGTCCTCCTCCTCATCTCGGACGCGGCCCAGGCCGAGCTCTATCACGATATCTTCAAGGCGCTGAAGCCGGGCGCCACCCTGGGGCTCTCGCACGGCTTCCTTTTGGGCGTCCTCCAGATCAATGGGGACGTTTTCCCTTCGAACATCAACGTGATAGGCGTCTGCCCCAAGGGCATGGGTCCTTCGGTGAGGCGTCTCTACGAGCAGGGCAAGCAGGTGAACGGGGCGGGAATCAACACGAGCTTCGCGGTGGAGCAGGACATAGACGGCAAGGCCACCGATTACGCCATCGCCTGGTCCATCGGTCTCGGCGCTCCCTTCACTTTTAAAACCACGCTGGAGCAGGAGTACAAGTCCGATATATTCGGCGAGCGGGCCATCCTCCTCGGCGGCGTCCACGGCATCGTCGAATTTCTCTTCCGGCATTATCAGGCGGCCGGCATGACGCCCGAGGAGGCTTTTGTCCACTCCACCGAGAGCGTGACCGGTCCCATCTCGAGGACCATCAGCCGCTCGGGGATCAGGGGCCTTTACGAATCGCTGCCCGAAAAGGACAAGGCTGTCTTCCGCCGCGCGTACGGGGCCGCCTACGCGCCCAGCTACGAGATCCACTGCGAGAATTACGGCGAAGTGGCCTCGGGCAATGAAATCCGCTCGGTTATTCTGGCCGGCGAGCGCATGAAGAAAATACCGATGGGCAAAATCGACGGCACGACGATGTGGAAGGTGGGCGAAAAGGTGAGGGCTGCCAGGGTAGCCGGCAAGGGCGACGCGGCCATCCCCCTCGACCCCTTCACCGCCGGCGTCTACGCGGCTTCCATGATGGCGCAGATCGATCTCCTGGCCGAGCAGGGACACGCCTATTCGGAAATTGTGAACGAATCGGTCATCGAGGCCGTAGATTCCCTCAACCCCTTCATGCACTACAAGGGCGTAGCCTTCATGGTCGACAATTGCTCCATCACCGCCCGCCTGGGCGCGCGAAAATGGGCCCCGCGCTACGATTATCTACTCATGCAGCAGGCCGAACCGTTATGGGCCGAGGGCAAGGGGGAAAATGAGGCGGTCTGGGCCAAGTTCCTCGGCCATCCCGTGCACGAGGCGCTGGCGGCGGCTGCATCCATGCGCCCGAGCGTTGACATCGCCGTAAGGGGCTAGCCCTTCATAAACGTTTACTTCATGAACATGTTGGGCAGGAATTCGGTGAACCAGGGCACATAGGTGATCAGGAACAACACGGCGAACATAGCCGGCCAGAGCGGCAGCATGGCCTTGCTCACTTTTTCTATCGTCGTCTTTCCCACCATGCAGCCGACGAAAAGGCTGGCGCCCACAGGAGGCGTCGTCAGCCCGATGCCCAGGTTCAGCATCAGCATGATGCCGAAAGTGATCTCGCTCATGCCCGCCGCTTTTACGACGGGCAGGAGGACGGGAGTCACGATGACGATAAGCGGCGCCACGTCCATCACCATGCCTAAAAACAGAAGCAGGATGTTCACGAGCAGAAGGATGAGGAATCGGTTCTGGGTAAGGCCAAGGAAGAAATTCATCACGGCGGCGGGAATTCGCAGGTAGGTCATCATCCAGCCGAAAGCCGAGGCGCAGCCGATGAGAAATAGAACGATGGCCGTCGTCTTGACCGATTCCATCAGGATGGGCCAGAGATCTTTCAGCTTGAGTTCTTTGTAGACCACGAAGCCCAGGAAGGCGGCATACATGACCGATACGGCCGAAGCCTCCGTGGCCGTGAAGATGCCCGCCGCGATTCCCACGACGATGATGAGGGCCGATATGAGCGCGAAAATCCCGTCAATTATTATGCGAAGGCTCTGTCTGAAAGGCGGCCTCTTCTCGCAGGGATATTTCTTCTTGAGGGCGATGATGAAACAGGCGATGGAAAGGCTGAGCCCAAGCGCGATGCCCGGAATATACCCCGCCAGGAAAAGCCTGCCTACCGATACGCTCCCTGCCACCATCGCGTAGATTACCATATTGTGCGAGGGCGGGATGATGATTCCCTGACTCGCCGACGCGACCGTTACAGCCACCGAAAAATCCCTGTCGTATCCTTTCTCCACCATCATCGGGATCATGATGCTTCCGGTGGACGAGACATCGGCCACCGCCGAGCCCGACACGCCGCCGAAAAACATCGATTCGATGCAGTTGACGATGGCGAGCCCGCCGGGAAGCGGCCCCACCAGGACATAGGCCAGGTCAACCATCCTTTTAGCCACCCCGCCCTTGGCCATTATGGAGCCGGCCAGTATGAAGAGAGGAATGGCCAGAAGGGGAAAGGACTGCATGCTCGCCGCGACACGTTGCGCGATTACGGCCGGTCCCATTCCCGTGGCGTTGGCCGCCAGAAGCGACGAAATCCCGAGGCTGAACGAGATGGGAATCCCGAGGAGAATGAGCACCGCGAATGAACCGAGGAGGACGATTTCAACGGGCATTGTCGTTTCCTCCTTCTGCGGAACCTTTTTTCGAAGCCTGGAGGATCTTCACCGCCACCCTGAAAACGGCGAAAACAATCATGAAAGCCGCCGCGATCGGCAGGACCAGATAGGTGAGCCCCAAAGGCAGCGGTATCGTGGACATACGGCTCGTCCACATCGCCTCCGTGAGAACCCATCCGTGCTTGAATAGGAAGATGGAAAAATAGCCGATCGACGCGTCGATGAGAACCTCAAGGATGACGCCAAGCCGCTTGGGCAAGCGCTTCGCGACCAGCTCCAGCCTCATGTGATCGCCCGTCCAGACGGCCGACGCCGCGCCAAGAAGCCCTATCCACATGATAGCCGTCACCGAAAACTCTTCTACCCAGACAGGGCTTTTCTGCAGGATATAGCGGGCGAAAACCTGCCAGCACACGATGAGGGAAAGCGCGGCCATGATGGCGGCGGCAAAGCCCGTAAGTACGCGTTCCATCCTGCCGAGAATCCTGGAAACGAGATCCTGCATGAAAGCCTCCATGACGCGAGGGGTTGAGTGCTCCGAAACGTTGGGCGGCGGCCTTAAGGCCGCCGCCCAACGTTTCGAGAATGTTCCGCTAGAGATAGGCGATCTTTACTTGGCAGCCACGATCGCGTCTATGAGATCCTTGCCGACTACCGGCTCGAATTCCTTCCAGACGCCGCTTATAGCCTTCTGGAATTCCGTTACGTCTTTCACCTCGTTGAAGATCATGCCCTTGGCCTTGAGGTCGGATACCGTCTTGTCGATCATCTTGCCCCAGAGTTCGTTATGTTTGAGCATGGCCTCTTTGGCCGTCTCCTCGACTATGGTCTGAAGATTCTTGGGCAGACTGTCGAAAAGTTTCTTGTTCATCATGAGGAAATCGGGAATCGACGAATGGCGCGTATAGCTGTAATACTTGGCCACTTCCTGCATGTTGAAGGAGAGGACGGTGGGCTCGTTGTTTTCCCAGCCGTCGATGACCTTGGTCTGCAGCGCGCTGTAAACCTCGGACTGACCCATCGGGACGGCGTTGCCGCCGAGAGCGTTGACCGTGTCGATGAGGGGCTTGGACTGCATGACGCGGATCTTGAGGCCCTTCAGATCGGATGGGGTATAGATGGGCTTGGATGCCGTGATCGAACGGAAGCCGGCGTCCATGAAGGCGAGGCCCTTGTAGCCTGCCTTGTCGAGGTCGCCCATCAGGCGCTTGCCGATGGCTCCCTGCAGCACGTTATGCTGGTGCTCGAGGCTTCTCCAGATGAGGGGGAGGGATATGACCTGGAAGGTGGGCGCGTACTGCCCGACGGGACCGGATGAAACCTTGGCGAATTCGAGCGAACCGATCTTGATGGCTTCGATATAGTCCTTTTCCTGTCCCAGCTGGCCGGCAGGGAATAGCAGGAGCTTGATATCCCCATTGCTCTTCCTGGCGAGCTCGTCGGCGAAGAAGACGAGGGCCTGATGGACCGGATGGCTGTCCGGAAGAACCGAGGCCAGTTTCCAATTATACTTGGGGGCGGCGCCCGCGAAACTCACGGCGACAAGCAGGATCGCGGCGATCGAAACAAGTTTCCTGAGCATGATAAAACACCTCCTGGAAGATTCGATAGTTACGATTAAGCGTAAGCCCGCTTTGCCCCTAAGTCAATCAAAACCTCGTTAGCCTTGCTGACCGGGCTGGTCAATACTATACTGACCAGCAGAAGTTGTTCTGCGGAGGTACCGATGAATTCCCTGAAAGGCAAGAAAGCACTGGTGACGGGCGGCGGTTCGGGTATAGGCAAGGCCATCGTCCGGGAACTGTCAGCTCAAGGCGCCAAGGTTCTTATTCATTACTTTAAAAGTAAAGAATCAGCCGAATCCATGGCCGCCGAAGTCCGCGCTTCGGGTGGGGACGCTGATATAATCCAGGCTGATCTTTCAAGCGAAAGCGGCGTACGGGAACTCTCCCGTTTCGTGGAAGGAAAATGGAGCAATCTCGATATCCTCGTCAACAATTCGGGAGATCTCGTCGCCAGACACAAGCTCGAGGAAATGGACATGGACTTCTACCGCCGGGTGGTGGCGGTGAACCTCGACTCCAACATTCTCGTGACGCGGGCCATGATTCCCCTTCTGAGAAAATCCGGTGCTTCCTCCATCGTCAATCTCGCCTCGCTCGCGGGCAGAAAAGGCGGCCATGCCGGCTCCGTCATCTACGCCACCACCAAGGGCGCCATACTGACCCTGACGCGCTCCCTCTCGACCGAACTCGCGCCCGACGGCATCAGGGTAAACGCGGTGGCTCCCGGTCTCATCCTGGGTTCGGCTTTCCATGCCATCCATACGACGGAGGAGTCGAAGAAAGCCACAATAGCCTCGATTCCGCTTCATCGCGCGGGTAGCTGCGAGGACGTGGCGCGAGCCGTCGTCTTTCTCGCCAGCGAATATGACGGCTTCATAACCGGCGCCACCATCGACATCAATGGCGGCGTCTACATGGCATGATATGCTGAAAACGAGACTGCTCCACCCCGAGATTCTCTCCGCCCTCGCGCGCTCCGGGCATTTTTCACAAGTGCTTATCGGCGACGGCAACTATCCCGTCGCCTCGCGCTCCAATCCCGCGGCGGTAAAAGTCTTCCTCAACCTGATGCCCGGCGTTGTCAAGACCACGGAAGTCCTCGAAGCCCTGCTCGACACCATCGTCGTGCAGGAAGCCGCCATAATGCAGGTTCCCGACGGCGCCGAGGCGCCTGTCATCGCCGAGTATCGCGCGGCCCTACCCGCCGGCATCGAGATGAAGAGTCTTGAACGTTATGCGTTTTATGATGCCGTAAGTTCGCCCGACACCACGCTCGTCATTCTGACGGGCGACACGAGGCGCTTCGCCAACCTGCTTCTGACGATCGGAGTAGTGAAAATATAGGGAAGCGTATTTCCCGGGATCAGAAATCCCGCGGGGGATTCCGGCATAGATTGCAGCGGCTTTCTGAAGGCACTGTTCAGATAAGCTCAACCACGATCCGCGCCAGGGCTCGGCCGAGCTTTTCATGCTCCTCCGGCTCCAGGTGGATCCCATCGCGTTCGCTCGAACGGATGACGGTTCCCGCGTCGAAGAAAGAAAAGCCCTTGAGGGCAGCCTGGGCGGCTATATCCCTTCCGAGGGTCAGCGACTTCTCGGCGCCGCCCTCGAATTCCTGGGAAAAGCCGCCCAAGGTCGCGAAGGGTGGCGGAGCCACGACGAGGACTGCTGGGGCGGCGTTCCCCGGACCGAACTCGGAAGTCCTCACCATCTGAACCAGCCAGGCCAGGCCCCTCGCCACGTCATAGCTGGAGACCCCGAACCGGTGCTTCAGGTCGTTCGTGCCGAGCATGATGATCACGAGGTCCACCGGCTTGTGCGTTTCAAGGCAGGGCAGCAGGTAGGACGAACCCTTTTTCTGGCCGACTGGATCTTCCCATACCGTGGTGCGTCCATTCTGCCCCTCAGGAATGACGTCGTAACCGCCAGGCGCTCTTGCTTCCAGGGCGGAGGCGAAAATGCTCGGCCAGCGCATCGGCTTTGGGTACCTCGTCGCGTTCGCGGGATTATAGCCCCAGGTATTAGAATCTCCAAAACAGACAATGGTTTTCATGTACGCTCCCGATGCGCCGTCCGATCCGGAATCGGCAAAAGTGCTTTATTGTAGCTTTCTCAGCCTGATCTGGATACCGGGTTCGCCGGCCAGGAGTTTCTCGAGCTCGGCCGTATCGGTAGCGCCGAAATGGTAAGGGTAGAGAATCCTGGGGCGGATCGTCCTCGCGGCTGTCGCCACTTGTTCGGGGGTCATCGTATAGGGCAGGTTCATCGGCAGGAAGGCGATGTCGATATGGCCCAGATCCGCCATCTCCGGAATGACCTCGGTATCGCCGGCCACATAGATGTGGAGATTGCCGACGGTGAGGACATAGCCATTGTCCCTGCGGTTCTTGGGATGATAGTTCGTGCGTCCGGCCGTCACGTTGTATGCCGGCAGGGCTTTCACCGAAACGCCGGCCGCTTCCAGGATCTTCCCATGTTCCAGCGCCTCTCCCTCGCCCAGCTTGTTCCGTGAGGCTCCGTTGAGGACGATTCGCGTAGAGGGCGCCTTAAGTGCGGCTATGGAGCCTGCGTCGAGGTGATCGCCGTGCTCGTGCGTTACGAGGACGAGATCGGCCTTGGGAAATTTTGAAAAATCGCCGTACTGTTTCACGGGGTCGATGTAGATGAACTTCCCGCCGAATTCGAGGACGAGGGTCGCGTGGCCCAGGAAGGTGATCTTGAGCTCGCCCTTTCCCGTGTCGAAGCCGTCGAATTCCTTCCCCTCCGCCCCGTCGAGGGCAAAGGCCTCGGGAAGAGCGAAAAGGGCGAGAAGAGCCGAAAAGGCCAAGTATGCTTTGGGAAAAGCGCTATTTTTTTTCATCGAATGCCTCCGTATTGTATAGAGGAAAATAAATATACGCTTTGCCCGAGTCAAGAAAACCATATATGCTGTCCGCCCTGTTGTTGAGCTTCGTGGTTTCTGCTACCGTTCCTCCATGACAACACAGGAGAGGGTGGCGCTTGGAGCCCGCGCGGCCGCGGCCATTCTCGGCATCGGAAGCGAAACGAAAAACGCGGCTCTGGATCTCATAGCGAAGCGGCTTGAGGAGGCTCGCGCGAAAATCGAGCTGGCCAACAGGCGGGATCTCGAGGCGGCCGACAAAGCTGGCCTGCCCTCGCCCATCCTCAAGAGGCTCGCCTTCGGCGAAGACAAGTTCGCCGACGCCCTCGCGGGCATCAGCGCGCTGCGACGGCTCCCCGACCCCTGCGGCCGCGTCCTGGAAGCCCGCCTCCTCGACGATGGACTCACGCTGCGCCGCGTTTCCTGCCCCATCGGACTCATCGCCATGATTTTCGAAAGCCGGCCTGACGCCCTCGTGCAGATGGCATGCCTGGCGGCCAAGAGCGGGAACGCCATCGTCCTCAAGGGCGGAAGCGAAGCCCGCGAGAGCAACCGGATTTTGGCCGCCGTCATCGCCGCGGCCGGGGAGGAGGCGGGCCTGCCGGAGCATTGGCTCACCGCGCTCGAGACGCGCGAGCAGACAGGCGATCTTCTCGCCCTCGATCAATATGTCGATCTCGTGATACCCAGGGGCTCCAGGGAATTCGTCGCCCACATAAAGGCGACGAGCCGGATCCCCGTTCTCGGCCATTCCGACGGCGTCTGCCACGTCTACATCCACGAGGACGCCGATCTCGACATGGCGGCGGCCATCGCTATCGATTCGAAGACGCAGTACCCGGCCGCGTGCAACGCCGCCGAAGTGCTTCTCGTGAACGCGGCCTACGCTGAGCGCGGCCTTGTGCCTCTTCTCTCCGCCCTCGCGAGCAAAGGCGTCGCCCTCGACTTGTGCCCGCGTTGCGCGGCCATCGTGGCGGCCGAAGCCGCCGATTTTACCTGGAACCTCAAGGCCGACGAGGACTGGTCGGTGGAATACCTCGACATGCGCATGGCCGTTAAGATCGTCGACTCCCTAGACGAAGCGATCGCGCACATTAACCGCTACGGGAGCGGCCACACCGACACGATCGTGAGCGCGCGAAGCATCGCCGACGAGGTCGACGATGCTTCGCGACGTTTCATGACGGGCGTGGACTCCGCCTCCGTCTACCACAACGCGAGCACCCGATTCGCCGACGGCTATCGGTACGGCCTGGGCGCAGAGGTCGGCATTTCCACCGGGAAGCTCCACGCCCGCGGCCCCATGGGTCTCGAGGGGCTCCTCACCTATAAATGGCTCCTCGAAGGTTCCGGCCAGATCGTCGCCGACTACGCTTCGGGAACCCGCAGCTTTCTGCACAAAGACTTGCCCCTCGATACAGGAAACCAACGATGAAATCGAACAAAACGAAAGAGCTAGATGAAGCCGGCGCGACCAGCACCGCCGGCGGAGCTGGCGATGCGCGCGCCGCTCTCTCGAGCGCCAACCGCATCGTCGTCAAAATCGGGACTGCCACCATAGCCAGACCCAAGGGGAGCCCGGGACGCGGAGGCGTCGACACCGAGTACATCCATCGCGTCGCCGCGCAGTTCGCCGACCTCGTCCGCGCGGGCAAACAGCTCATCCTCGTCACCTCGGGCGCCATCGGCATGGGCGCGAGGGAACTCGGGCTCACCAAGCGCGTCACCGAAGTGCGCATGCGCCAGGCCTGCGCCGCTATCGGCCAGCCCCTTTTGATGGAAGAATACCGCCGGGCCTTCGATGTTTTCGGACTCACCACCGCCCAGCTCCTCGTCACGCGCGACACCTGGGACGACAGGGCAGCCTACCTCAACCTCCGCGCCACCGTCGAAACGCTCCTCGAGGGCAGTGTCATCCCCGTCTTCAACGAAAACGACTCCGTCTCCACCGCCGAAATAGGAAACGCCTTCGGCGACAACGACAGGCTCTCGGCCTACGTCGCGAGCAAGATAGACGCCGAACTCCTCATCATCCTTTCCGACGTGGATTCGCTCTACGACGCCGACCCCCGCGACAACCCCGAGGCCAAGCGCATCCCCTACGTGGCGGAGCTCACGAGCGAGCATCTGGCCGCGGCTGGCGGCCGCGGCTCTGAATTCTCCACCGGCGGGATGAAGACGAAGCTCGCCGCGGTCGCCGTGGCGCGCGACGCGGGCTGCAGGGTCGTCATCGCGCACGGAAGGGAACCTCGCGTCATATCGCGCATCGTCGAAGGCGAGGCCCTGGGCACGCTTTTCGACGCGGCGCACGCCTTAAGGAACCGGGTGCGCTGGCTCAAGAATTCGCGGCCGCGCGGCACGATCAGCGTGGACGAAGGCGCCCTCGCCGCCATACGCGCGAACAACTCCCTCCTCCCCAGGGGCGTCACGGCCGTGGGCGGCGATTTCGGCCGCGACGCCGTGGTCCTCGTCAACGGCGTCGCCAAAATCCTCACCAGCCTGTCGTCGGCCGAAATCGCCGCCGCCATGGGCAAGCGCAGCGAGGACATCGAGGCGGCCCTCGGAAAGGGCCTCCCCCACATCATAGCCCGGCCGGAGGACATGGCCTTCCTGGACGAATGATGAACGGCACGACCATCCATCCCGTGTGGACCGAGGTCAATCTCGCGGGCGCCGATACCTCACCGACGAAAAAGTTTGACAGCCTCCCGAACTTACAATACAATGTGCGTGTACGTTACCGCAAACACATTCTCCCTTCAATGATGGAGCATGCCTATGACACTGCGCGAAATTGCCGAAGCGGCCCATGTCTCGATCGGAACGGTGGACAGGGTGCTGCACAACCGGGGGAGAGTGTCTCCGGAAACCAAGGCAAAAATCGAAGTTCTCATCGAGCAGCATGGCTACAAGCCCAATCCCATCGCGCGTCATCTCAAGCTCAACAAGAAATATACCTTCGCCGTTCTTCTGCCGAACACGACCGATGACTCCGGCTACTGGAAAATCGCCTACGCGGGAATACAGAAGGCGGCCAGGGAGCTGAAGACCTTCGGCGTGGATATCAGGAAGATCGAATTCAACCGCTACGATCCTCTCCCATTATTTGAGAACATTCGCCGGCAGCTGGAAGACGGGCATTTCGACGGACTTCTCATGGCGCCGGTTCAGCCCGAGCTGAGCTCCCTCCTGCTCAGAACCCTGCCGGCGGAATTCCCCGTCGTGTTCTTCGATGCACAGCTTCCCGACTTTCCGCCTCTTTCCAGGATTGGCCAAAACGCTTTCCAGAGCGGGGTGCTGGCGGGCCGCCTTTTAGACGCCTTCTCGGCGGGAGAGGGTCCCTTTTGCGTCGTGAGCGCCCACAGCGAAGATTTCCATATCAGGAAAAGGATCGACGGCTTCCTGCATTATTTCGAGTCGCTGGGAGCGAGCATGGTACTGCCGGCCGCCCCGGGCGCCGCAGCGCCAACCCTGGCCTCGCCCGCCACGACGCGCCAGATCCGCATCTTCGAATGCCGCGACATCGAGCACAAGGCTACCTGCGAGGCTTTTCTTCAGAAGCTGCTCGCGGAAATACCTGCTCCCGGCGGCATCTTCGTCACGAACGCTTCCGTACACGGGGTGGCCTCCTATGTCAACAATAAGGGCGCGGCGCACATCGCCGTGGTCGGCTACGATTTGGTGCCGGACAACGAGAGCCAGCTGCGGGCCGGCACGATCGACTGCATCCTTTCGCAGCGGCCGGAATATCAGGCATACGAAGGCATCTACCTGCTGTACAGCCACGTGGTGCTTCAGCAGGCCATCGAAAAGGAAATCATCGTACCTATCGATATATACGTGAGGGAAAATCTTCCCTGATGAACGGAGGTTGAGGAATGTCGCAAGAATTGAGCGGAACGCCGGTCCTCGGCATAGACTACGGCACGGATTCCTGTCGCGCCGTCGTTATCGACGCGCGGAACGGACGGGAAATCGCCGAGGCGGTGACGGCCTATCCGCGCTGGGCGGCGGGACGTTTCAACGCGCCAGGGAAGAATATTTTCAGGCAGCATCCCTTGGACTACATAGAATCGATGGAATCGGTCATGGGCAAACTGTTGGTCCACATCGGAAAAGATGCTCTCGCCTCCATAAAGGGCATCGCGATCGACACGACGGGCTCGACGCCCTGCGCGGTGAACGCCGAGGGCACGCCGCTGGCTCTGCTGCCTCAATTCGCCGAGGACCCGGACGCGATGTTCATCCTGTGGAAGGACCACAGCGCCGTCGACGAGGCCGCCGCCATCAACAGAGCGGCGAAAAGCTGGGGCGGCGAGGATTTCACGAAATACGAGGGTGGAATCTATTCCTCGGAATGGTTCTGGGCCAAAGTCCTACGCGTTCTCAAGGTCAATCCGCGCGTCGCGGCGGCGGCCTACTCCTTCGTCGAACACTGCGACTGGATGCCCGCCCTTCTCACCGGAACGCAGTCCGTGCGGACCGTGAAGCGCAGCCGCTGCGCCATGGGTCACAAGGCCATGTGGCACGCGAAGTTCGGCGGCTACCCGGCGGCTGAATTCCTCAACCTCCTCCACCCGGAACTCTCCAGAATCCGCGAAACGCTCGGGAAAGAAACCTGGACAAGCGACAGGAGCTGCGGCCCTCTCACGGGGGAATGGGCCGAAAGGTTCCACCTGACGTCGGGCATCCCCGTCGCCGTGGGCGCCTACGACGCGCATATGGGCGCCGTGGGCGGCGGCGTGAGGGAAGGCGTCCTCGTCAAGGTCATGGGCACGAGCACCTGCGATATGACGGTCGGCCCTGTCCCGGTTTCCGACGAAAGGCTCGTCGGGGGCATCTGCGGCCAGGTCGACGGCTCGATCATCCCCTCCATGCTCGGCTACGAGGCCGGCCAGTCGGCCTTCGGCGATGTCTTCGCCTGGTATAAGAAGCTTTTATCCTGGCCGATCGAAACACTCCTGCCCGATAAAGCGGAAGAAGCAAGCGCGAAGATGATGTCGGCGCTCGAAAAGGAAGCGGCGCTGGTCGATCCGACGGCATCACTGCCCCTCGCCCTCGACTGGCTCAACGGCCGCCGGACGCCCGACGCCAACCAGCTTCTGCAGGGGGCCATCTCGGGGCTCACCCTCGGCACCACGGCGCCCATGATCTACCGAGCCCTCATCGAGGCCACGGCCTTCGGCGCCCGCGCCATCGTCGAACGCTTCAAGAGCGAGGGCGTGAAGATAGACCGTATCGTCGCCATCGGCGGTGTGGCCAAGAAATCTCCCCTCGTCATGCAGATCGTCGCCGACGTGCTCGGCATGCCCATCGACATCGCCTCCGGCGACCAATCCGTCGCTCTGGGCGCCGCCATGTTCGCCTCCGTCGTCGCCGGAATCCATCCGACGGTCGCCGAAGCCCAAAAACGCATGCTTCCGCCCGTCGAGCGCTGCGTCGAGCCTGACCCCGCCCGCGCGGCTTTCTACGACAAACGGTACGATAAGTACGTGGAATTCGGCCGCTTCATCGAAAAGGAGTTCTCATGAACACCCTCAAAAAGCATGAGTTCTGGTTCGTCGTAGGCAGCCAGGACCTCTACGGCCCCGAAGTCCTGAAGACCGTCGAGGAGCACGCGCGCGCCATGGCAGGCGGCTTCGCGGCGGATCCGGCCCTCCCTTCGCCCCTCGTTTTCAAGAAGGTGGCGAAGAGCTCCGAAGAAATTCTCGGTATATTCAGGGAAGCGAACGCCTCTCCGGCCTGCGCCGGCATCGTCACCTGGATGCATACCTTCTCGCCCTCGCGGATGTGGATAGCGGGGCTCGCCGTTAACCATAAGCCGCTTTTACACCTGCACACGCAGTTCAACCGGGACATCCCCTGGGCCACCATCGACATGGATTTCATGAACCTGAACCAGTCGGCGCATGGCGACAGAGAACACGGTTTTATCCAGACGAGGATGAAAATCGCGCGCAAGGTCGTCGTAGGCCACTGGCAGGATCCCGAAGTGCGGCAGCGCGTCGGCGCCTGGATGCGCGCGGCCTGCGCCTTCGCCGACGGCCAGGAGAAAGCCGTTGTCCGCTTCGGCGACAACATGCGCGACGTCGCGGTGACGGAGGGCAACAAGGTATCGGCGCAGATCCAGCTAGGCTGGTCGGTCAACGGCTACGGGATAGGGGATCTTGTCCGGGAAGTGGAGGCGGTGAGCGAGGCGGACCTCGACAAAGCCATGGACGAATATCGCGCGCTCTTCGATTTCGCCCCCGAAGTCTCGGGCAGCGAGGCCGCGATGGCCAGCGTGCGGGAACAGGCCCGCATCGAGCGGGGAATCCGCCGATTCTTGGAATCGCATAACGCCGGTTCGTTCACCACTACCTTTGAGGACCTTGGCAAGCTCGCACAACTTCCCGGACTGGCCTCCCAGCGCCTCATGATGGACGGCTACGGCTTCGGCGCCGAGGGCGACTGGAAGACCGCGGCCCTCGTGCGCGCGATGAAGGTGATGGGCGAAGGCCTCGCTGGCGGCACCTCCTTCATGGAAGACTACACCTACCATTTCGAGCCGGGGAACGAGCTCATACTGGGCGCGCACATGCTCGAGGTATGCCCCAGCATAGCGAGCGGCAAGCCCAGGATCGAAGTGCATCCTCTAGGCATAGGCGGCAAGGCCGCCCCCGCGCGCGCGGTGTTCGAGGCGCGGACCGGCAAGGCCATCGTCGCGACGTTGCTCGATTTAGGAGGGCGATTCCGCCTCCTTTCGAACCTCGTCGAGTCCGTGAGCCTGCCCGCCCCGATGCCCAAACTGCCCGTGGCGAGGGTGCTCTGGAAGCCGGAGCCCTCCCTCAAGGACGCGGCGAGGCTCTGGATCCTCGCGGGCGGCGCCCATCACACCGGCTTCTCTACGCAGGTAACCGCTGAAATGCTGGAAGATTACGCCAGGATCGCCGGCGTCGAGTATTTCGAGATCAACAAGGAACGCGATCCTAGAATGCTGGAGGCGATGCTGCAGTGGAACGGGGCGGCCTGGGGGTAAGGCTATTTTTAGCTTGCGGGCACGGCTATCAAGGGTTATGATGGTATTTTGCAAGTAATAATAAAAGAGGTTACACCATTAGCCTTGCCAACCCGTTCTTCGACCACCCCATCCTGAATTCGCCTTATGCCTGTCCCCTGAAGCATTGGGAGCTGGATACCCAAGGTCAGCCGACTCAACGCGTCCTTGAGAAGCGCCGACGCGCGGACTTCTTCACGCCGATCCCCAAGCCCAAGAAACACAAGGACGCGGCAGCGCAACAGGAAATCATCTTCGATGAGGGAAGAGGTCTTTCTACTAAAGAGCAGCAGTACGACCCAACGTCAGTTATCAATGAAGTGCGCGGATATGTCGCCGAGTGGCGCGCCTTGCCTGAAACCCACTGGCAAGTCACCCCCGAGACCGCCCGCCTTCTCAAACATTGGCGCAGTCATCGTTTTGTAGGTATTCGTCCCTTTTTCTGCCAAATTGAAGCGGTAGAAACCGCGATTTGGCTCACGGAAGTCGCCCTGCAAAACAAACAGGGAAAGCAGATCCTGGACCTGCTTTCAAGGGCGAGCGCCGATGCCAACCCCGGGCTATTGCGGATCGCCCTCAAGATGGCCACAGGTTCGGGAAAAACCGCGGTAATGGCCATGATCATCGCCTGGCAGACAGTGAATGCGGTTCGAAGGCCAGGAAGCAAGAATTTTACACGTGGCTTCCTCGTATGCACACCAGGACTTACCATTAAAGATCGCTTGCGCCTCCTTAAGCCCAACGATCCCGACAGCTATTACGCAAGTCGTGAACTCATCCCCAATGATATGCTCGATGATATAAAGCGCGCCAAAATCGTCATCACCAACTACCATGCCTTCAAGCGAAGGGAGCGAGTGGAGCTCTCGGCTGGCGGGCGCGCCCTTCTCAAGGGACGCCTCGGAGAGGATTTGAATACCCTCGAAACCGAAGGCCAGATGCTCCAGCGGGTCATGCCCGACCTTATGGGATTGGGGAACATCCTTGTCATCAACGACGAAGCCCACCACTGTTATCGAGAAAATCCTAGAAATGGAAATGATGAAAAGCTAAAAGGTGACGAGAGAAAAGAAGCGGAAAAGAACAACGAAGCCGCACGTCTCTGGATCTCCGGTCTCGAGGTAGTAGGCAAGAAACTGGGCATCAACAAGGTCTTCGATCTTTCCGCCACGCCCTTCTTCCTCCAAGGCTCAGGTTACGCGGAAGGGACTCTATTTCCATGGACTATGAGCGATTTCTCTCTCATGGACGCGATCGAGTGCGGAATCGTCAAACTGCCGCGCGTGCCCATAGCCGAAAATATCCCGGGCGACGAAATGCCTATGTTCCGCAAACTCTGGGACAATATTCGACAAGACATGCCTAAAAAAGGGCGCGGTCATAGCGGCGATCTCGATCCCCTAAAGCTTCCAACGCGGCTTCAGACCGCCATTCAGGCCCTCTATGGACACTACGAAAAAACATTCAAACTCTGGGAAGAGAAGGGAATCGACGTACCTCCCTGCTTCATTTTTGTCTGCCAAAACACCTCTATCTCGAAACTGGTGTTTGATTACATTTCGGGTTTCCAGAGATCCAATGATGATGGCACCAGCACCCTGGAGAATGGCCGCCTCTCGCTTTTCAGGAATTTCGATGAGACGACCGGCAATCCCCTGCCCCGTCCAAACACTATTCTTATAGATAGCGAACAGCTCGAAGCGGGCGATGTCCTGGACGAAGATTTCCGGAAAATGGCCAAAGACGAGATCGATCGGTTCCGCCGCGAAATCATCGAGCGCACGGGCGACATCCGGGCCGCCGACAATCTTACCGATCAGGAACTCCTGCGCGAAGTCATGAACACGGTAGGAAAGCCAGGCCAACTGGGCGGTAATATTCGCTGTGTGGTCTCGGTTTCAATGCTCACCGAAGGCTGGGACGCCAACACGGTGACCCATGTCCTCGGCATCCGGGCTTTCGGCACCCAGCTCCTCTGCGAGCAAGTGATTGGCCGCGCGCTCAGGCGCCAATCGTACGAGCTTAACGATGAAGAACTTTTCAACGTCGAATATGCCGATGTTTTCGGCATTCCCTTCGACTTCACGGCCAAGCCCGTTATCGCTCCACCCCAGCCCCCGCGTCAAACAATTCAGGTTAAGGCCATATGTCCTGATCGTGATGCACTCGAAATCCGCTTTCCCCGAGTCGAAGGTTACCGTGTGGAATTGCCCGCGGAACGTCTTTCGGCAACATTTAACGAAGATTCCATACTCAGATTGAGCCCGGACCTTGTCGGGCCTTCCATCACGCGCGACTCTGGGATAATCGGCGAAGGCGTCGATATGAACCTGGAGCACTTGGGCGACATGCGTCCTTCCACGCTTGTTTTCAACTTGACGCATCGTCTCCTCTACACGAAATTCAGGGATCCCGGCGAAGAACCAAGGTTGTTTCTCTTTGGCCAGCTCAAGCGAATTGTCAAGGAATGGTTAGACGGCTACTTGGAATGCGTTGGCGGGACCTATCCCGCCCAACTCATGTATCTCGAGCTCGCCGACATGGCCTGCAACAAGATCACAACAGCGATAACGCAGAAATTCCTCAATGAGCGGCCCGTTAAAGCCCTGCTCGATCCTTACAATCCTTCGGGCTCTACTCGATATGTGCGATTCAATACATCGAGGAGCAATCTATGGGAAACCAGTTCCAAGCACTGCCATATCAACTGGGTAGTCCTCGATTCGGAGTGGGAAGGGGAATTCTGCAGAGTAGCTGAATCTCATCCGAAAGTCCTGGCCTATGTAAAGAACCACAACATGGGATTTGAAGTGCCCTACCGCTACGGATCGGAAACTCGCCACTACCTTCCGGATTTCATCGTGCTTGTGGATGATGGACATGGTCTTGAAAATCCTCTCCACCTTATCGTGGAAATAAAAGGCTACCGCCGCGAGGACGCCAAGGAGAAAAAAGCGACGATGGATACCTATTGGATTCCCGGCGTAAACAACCTGGGCGGTTATGGCCGCTGGGCCTTCGCCGAGTTCACCGAGGTGTACCAGATCGAATCGGACTTCAAAGCCAGGGTTGAGGATGAGTTTGGGAAAATGATCGAAACGTCTATAGGAATAAGGAAAAGGACTTAGTCTTGGAAGCTAAGGATGTCGCTGCCCTCGTCTTGAAAAATGAAGACGAGCATATCGAGTTCAAAAAGGCCGAATCCTCATTCGATTTCGACATGCTCGTCGAGTATTCAGTGGCTCTCGCGAACGAGCGTGGCGGCATGATCGTACTCGGCGTCACTGACAGGAAACCTCGGCGAATCGTCGGCACCCACGCCTATGAAGCCGACCTGGCAAAGATCAAGGAACGGCTTATCGCCAAGGTTGGCTTGCGTATCGATGTGGAAGAAGTGCTATGCCCCGAGGGTCGTGTACTCGTGTTCCATGTTCCATCCAGGCCTATAGGAATGCCCTTGCATGTGAACGGCCGCTACCTCATGCGCTCGGGAGCGGCGCTCACCGCGATGTCCGCAGACATGCTCAAACGCATATTCGACGAAGCCGGCCCGGATTATACGGCGGAAATCTGCGCCAAAGCATCGCTTGAAGACCTCGACGCCAAAGCGATCGAGAATTTCAGGATGCAATGGGCGCAAAAATCCGGCGACAAATCAAGAGAACATGTTCCAACCAAACAGCTTCTTTCAGATGCCGAACTCATTATAAAGGGGAAAGTCACCTACGCGGCTTTGATTCTCTTCGGCACTCATGAAGCGTTGGGGCAGCACTTGAGCCAGGCGGAAGTGATTTTTGAATACCGCCACAACGACGCATCCGGTCCAGCTCAGCAGCGAATCGAATTCCGCCAGGGATTCTTCTCCTACTACGACAAGCTATGGGAATCCATAGATTTGCGCAACACGAACCAACACTATCAGGACGGCCTTTTCATCTGGGACATCAAGACCTTCAACGAGAGAGCAGTCAGGGAAGCGATTCTCAATGCCGTGAGCCATCGCGACTATCGCTCGGGAGCGTCAGTCTTCGTGCGGCAATATCCGGAGCGGATAGAAATCGTGAATCCAGGCGGGCTCATGCCTGGTATCACTCTGGAAAACATCTTATGGGAACAACTACCTCGGAATAGGCGACTAGCAGATTCTTTTGCTCGTTGCGGCCTTGTTGAGCGGTCAGGCCAAGGTATGAATCGCATATACGAGTCGTGCATACGGGAAAGCAAAGGCGAACCGGATTTCACTCACACCGATCAAGACCATTTTTGGATCACCTTGAACGGGACCATTCAAGAGCCTAACTTTTTAAGAGTATTGGAAAAAATTGGCAATGATCATTTAGTAAGCTTCTCAACTGCTGATTTCATCGTTATCCAACACGCATTTTCAGGTCGGCCAATCCCAGCTAGATATTCAACCTCAACAGAAAAGCTGTTTGAATTAGGACTACTAGAAAGGTCGCCTGTATTGAAAGGTCGGCCATGGATACTCTCCAGGAAGCTTTACGCCGCAGTAGGGCAACAAGGCATCCATACGCGCAAAAAGGGACTTGATAAGGAGACCAATAAAGCCCTCCTCATCAAGCATATACAATCAAGCGAGCCTGGTGGCGCTAAGATGATTGAGTTGCTGCAAGTACTGCCAGCGTTTGATCGTCATCATGTGCGTTCGCTTTTATTGGAATTAGAGGCAGAAGGCCGCATCTTTGTTCGCGGTATAACCAATGCCGCCAGATGGCACATAAATAATAAAGGTATCAAATGATTGTTTTACGCAATTCTACGCAATTATTCGCAATTCTACGCAATTATTCATTTTTATGTCATTATATAAAAAAGCTTTATTTACTATTAGGTATTACAACTTGCGCAAGTTTGACGCAATATTTTGTCGCAATTGATACTTCGAGGAGCCTATAGTGGCCAAAGCTAACAAGGAAAAGTCCATAGAAATAATTCGTCACGATGAAGATAAACGAAAGAATATCCCCACCGCCGAGTATCAGGCCATGATCCAGAAGGAAGAGGCGACGCCGAAAATTCTCAAGTATCCTCGCAATACCGATCTGGATCCCCAACTCGTCTGGCGCGGAAAGGACGAACAGGACTGGAGCGATCTCGTCGTACCGGCCCCACCCCTGTATATCCAGGAGAAAGTGCACCCCAAGGTGCTTATCGACGATCTGATACGAAGAACCAAAGAAGGCCGCACAACGTCAGATCCACAAGGCGAATTCGACCTCTTCTCGGACTTCAATGGAATTCCACAAGACACGGACAAAACGGAATTCTATCAACACGACCAGAATTGGACCAATCGCATGATCCTGGGCGACTCCCTCCAGGTGATGGCATCGCTCGCCGAGCGCGAGGGATTGCGCGGACAAGTCCAATGCATCTATATGGACCCTCCCTACGGCATCAAATTCAACTCCAATTTCCAATGGTCCACTACCAGCCGCGACGTGAAAGATGGGAATGCCGATCACATTACCCGTGAGCCCGAGCAAGTAAAAGCTTTCCGCGACACATGGCGCGATGGCATCCACTCCTACCTCACCTACCTGCGTGATCGGCTCACTGTCGCACGGGACCTACTTACGGATTCGGGATCGATTTTCATGCAGATCGGGGATGAAAATGTTCACCGTGTAAGGGCGCTGATGGATGAGGTTTTCGGAGAGACAAGCTATATAAGCATATTATCTCTACAAAAAACAGCTGCTCGAAGCAGCCAATATATTCAAAATGTCGCAGATTATGTGGTTTGGTATGCGAAGGATATTGAAAAGGTCAAGTTTCGCCGACTCTTTATCGATCGAGCAATTGATGAAAAATTGCTAGGGCAGTACCCATTCATTTACCATCTTGATGGTTCGTATGATGAATCGGGAGAAATGAAAAATGTGATAGCTGATGCGGATTTAGCTAGATCAGTAATTTTAACTTCTTCGCATGAGTATTCACGCGGTAAAGAAGTTGTTTCTATCCAAGGTAAAAAGTATGGTCCTGGAAGTCGTTATTGGAGCACAAGCCCAGAAGGGATATATAGGCTAGGGAAAGCAAGCCGTCTCGTTCCTGGTGGGGCTTCGATTTCTTATCTTCGACGTTTATCTGACTATCCATATCTTGAACTTAACAACACTTGGACAGATGTCGCGACTGGTGGAGGAAGTGATCGAATCTATGTTGTTCAAACTGTACCTAAAGTCATTCAACGCTGCCTTCTTATGGCCTCTGACCCTGGTGACTTAGTTCTCGACCCCACATGCGGCTCTGGTACTACAGCTTATGTTGCAGAACAATGGGGCCGTCGTTGGATCACTATCGACACTTCGCGCGTAGCTCTTGCTCTCGCTAGGGCGCGCATCATGGGCGCGCGATATCCATACTATCTGCTGGCGGATTCCCGTGATGGTCAGCTCAAAGAAGCGGAAATCACCGGCGATGCCCCACGTTCGCAAGCCGCCTATGGGAATATCCGTCATGGTTTCGTCTATGAGCGTGTACCGCACATCACTCTCAAGTCGATCGCCAATAATGCAGAGATTGATGTTATCTGGGATAAGTGGCAAGCGATCCTCGAACCTCTGCGAGAGAAGTTAAATGTGGCTCTCGCCTTGCGCTGGGAAGAATGGGAAATTCCGCGCGATACGGATTCATCCTGGCCAGAATCCACAAAAAGCATACACGCCGAATGGTGGCGAGCCCGAATCGCCCGACAGAAGGAGATCGACGCATCCATAGCTGCCAAGGCAGAGTTCGAATATCTCTACGACAAACCCTACGACGACAGGAAGAAAGTTCGCGTGGCCGGACCTTTCACCGTTGAATCCTTGAGTCCGCATCGCACGCTTGGCGTTGATGAACATGGTGACCTTATCGATATTTCAAACGAAAAGAATTTTAATTATGGCGTAGCCCAGACCTTCCCCCAGATGATTCTGGAAAACCTAAAAATCGCCGGGGTTCAACAAGCTCATAAAGAAGACAAGATTACATTCACCGCGCTCTATCCTTGGCCTGGCGAGATGGTGTGCGCGGAAGGGCGTTATCTTGAAGGCAATGCGGAAAAGCGAGCCGCGATTTTTATAGGCCCGGAATTTGGTACCGTCCAACGTGCCGACCTTGTCGCCGCCGCCCGGGAGGCGGTAGACTCGGGTTTCGATGTGCTCATAGCCTGTGCCTTTAATTATGAAGCTCACAGTACAGAGTTCAATAAGCTCGGACGTATCCCCGTTCTCAAGGCGCGCATGAACGCCGATCTCCACATGGCCGACGATCTCAAGAACACAGGCAAAGGCAATCTCTTCGTCATCTTTGGCGAACCCGATATCGACCTCATCGACGAGCCCGATGGCAAGCTCAAAGTAAAAGTGAACGGTGTCGATGTCTTCAAGCCCCAGACAGGCGAAGTCGTCTCCAACGGCGCTGACGGAATAGCCTGTTGGTTCGTCGATTCCGACTACAATGAAGAAAGCTTCTTCGTCCGCCAAGCCTACTTCCTCGGTGCCAACGACCCCTACAGCTCCCTAAAAACTACGCTCAAGGCTGAAATCGACGAAGATGCGTGGTCCACTCTCCATAGTGATATTTCTCGCTCCTTCGACAAGCCAAAAACCGGTCGAATCGCAGTAAAGGTTATCAATCACTTGGGAGATGAGGTTATGAAAGTATTTAAGGTGTAAGTACAAATATGAAGACAAGAGGCTCTGCTATGACCTGCTTGATAAATACTAGATACTTAAGTTACTTCGTCAATTTATCTCGCGACTTGCATCTCGTAATCGTCTGTATAAATACAATAAGCGAAAGACTATGATAGCCAATAATGAAAATCTTAATCGATATCTTTCACTTTTCAGGGGGCGTGAGGACTATTTTGCTCAACAATATGACTCTGGCTATCGCCCAGTACCTAGGCCATTAGACTTATTCTATCTTAGTCGGCATTTAGCTGGCGATGAAACATATGGCATCTATTTGCTAAATATAGAAAGCTATTGCTATTTGTTTTGCGTCGATATTGACATTCCAAAAGCAGAAATTAGCGGAATGGAATTTAAAAATCGTACTGAAAAATTTAGCTATCTAGGAAAAAAATTACAGGATACAATTATTGTCTTGACTGAGCGCCTTAAGATTCCACAGGCAGCTCTATTGCTAGAGGAAACTGGTGGCAGGGGATACCACATTTGGATATTTCTAAATGAGGCAGTGTCAGGCGATAATGCAATTGCTTTCAGTTCAGTTTTAAAAAAATATTTAACATTCGAAATTGAGTTTTTCCCAAAACAAGGGCAGCTTAGCTCCAAAAGAAAACTAGGTAATTTAATAAAGCTCCCGTTAGGGATTCACAGAAAATATAAAGCTCGCAGTGTTTTTTTTACCTTATCTGGTAGTAATCCTATTTATGAGGATAACATTGAACGAAATTTGGATCTGTTAGCTAAAGTAATTCCATTAGAAGCATCAGTCATTATCACAACAATTAGGGAAAACCCTGGGACATTTAAGCAAACTAAAAGGTTAGATATAGAGCCACCAGAACGAGAATTGCTTCGCTCGCTCTATAAAGGTGATATTAAAATTCTCACTAATCGCTGTGCTGCTATTGGAAGAATTCACGCTAAAGCAAAAAAAAGTCTGGAGCTAACGTATACCGAAGCATTTCACTTTACTAATACTTTACTTTCAGCGGATCAAGGACAGAGCTATATTATCAAGACATTACAGGATTCCTATGGTCTAGGATATAACGAAAAAAAAACTTTGAGCGAGATTGAAAGAATTCGTCTGCTTCTTCCTACGAGTTGCGCATCACTCGTAGAGCAGACTATATGTCCTGGATACTGCCGCGAAGGTATACGTAAAAGAAACACTGATCCTCTACTCAGAACCACGACTCCATGTTCAGTGTGGTTGACGAAGCTTCGCAGCGAAACTCCTCTAGAATATGAGAATTTATCAGAGCAAATCGGGATGACAAGCAATATTAGAAGGAGCTTCTTCCAGCTAAAGGCTTACCATGAGTATGAGGATTCGCTCTTCTTTGATCCCTTTGATTTTGAACAATTTCAGAAGGACCTTTCGTCTAATTGCGAGATCTTTGCTGCCATCTTAAGAGAAAAAACTATAATGCCATTCGGAGGCTATCTCACTGTCGAAATCCCCAAGAAATTGGACTCTGATTACAGTATGGTAAATCGCAAGATGGCATATTCAACTGTTTATGATCAGGTACCAATTCAGGCAGTATTCAATGTCATCGCACCACTTATTGAGCTCGATTTTCAAGATTCATCATATGGGTACAGGTGGAATTTTGATGCTAAACAAACAAACAACATTTTTTATGATTGGCGAGAATCTTATCCAAGCTTTCGTAGTCATATATTAAGTGCTCTCCATCGCAATCCGAATGGGTTCCATATTTGCTGCGATATTAAAGGATACTACGACCATGTAGTGCATGAAATACTTGTAGAGCAATTGCGGTCAACAATCAATGATCAATATATTTTTGAGTATATATGTAAAGTTATCGAAAGTTATCGTTACGATAAGAATGAAGCAAGAGGTTTGCCACAAGGTCCTGCCTATGCTCGGGTCTTAGCAAATCTATATTTGAATGATTTTGATAAATACATAGATCGCAATGCGACAGAATATTATCGCTATGTTGATGACTTATTTTTATTTTTTGATTCTACTGAAGAAGCTGAGCGAGGTTTACTGGAAGTTGTAAAATATCTAAAAGAACTTGGCCTTGAACTTTCAGACGCTGAAGATAAAAAACCGACAATTATTCCCAATGCCGACGAATCACGTGTAAGATGGTCGCTTGATCAGATTCAGTATGGAATTCTAGAGGGGACGCGGCAGCTAAAAAATCTTAATCACAACGTTGTCTCAGATTTCTCAAAGGCTATAGAAAGACATCAAGTCTCGCCAGCTACAATTGATGAACTCCTTGAACTAAATTGCTATATGCCTTCACTCCTTTATGTTGTTACAGAAAAATCGCTTATTTCACATCCGCTTCGAGGGAAAGTATGGGCAATTGTTAATTACTTAATTGAGCGTAACTGGTTCTATCCTAAGAAACTAAAAATGGTCTTCTATCGTCTCCTTGAGCTAAGTCCAAACGATAAAGAGCTAATTGATCTATATAATTTAATGCAGCCAGTACATAAGGTCTATTTCATATTAAGCCTTTACGGGGCTTACTTATCAAGTGGAAATCATGAAAAGTTGCTTGAAGCATTAACAACGAAAGCTGTCCAAGATGAGTATGTATTTCTACGTGGATTTGCAATTGCTATCGGCAATAGACTTAACCTAAACGAAAAACTTTGCTTATCATCTGTTACATATATCAAGAGATACGTACCAGCAGATGAACATTTTTTAATTGGGAAATGGATTGGCGAGTTTTCATACCTATCCCTTGGATATGATGAAAAGGCCGCTATTAGGGAACTAGTAAATCCTAAATGCAAAAGCTATATAAAATCCATTTTGTTAGGGACTCTGAGCAATAGTCAACAAACTTATTTAGACGGAAAGTATCTTTGCAATATAATAGAAAATGGAGACGAAATAATTCTGCCTACGGTGTGCTCTGCTATTATATCGGCTAGCAATTGGTCCGACTTACTTGATCACATGCTAAAGTTTATTGGCTTATATCCAAAATTGAAACCATCTATCATCTCAATACTAAGTACAAAATTATTCGATTTACGTTCAGAAGCCGGACGCAGCCAAATTGAAAATTTAAAGGCTCTCTATGACCAAATTCCTGATCAAGAAATAAAACGTGTTCTTAAATTAGGTCTTGTGCGCATTTTAGGTGATGCCTTCCCTGATTCTGAAGGAAGTTCTTTTATTAAATCACATAAAGATCTTGATAGATACAATGAATGTTTTCTTTTTGAATATATCGGCCAGTCTGCAGAATATGATTGTCTTGAGCTTATTCCTGTCTCTAAATTTAAACAGTATATTCCACATGATCTAGATAGCATTAAAATTGCACTTGAGGATTTATCCGAAAAGAAAGTTCTTCCAACACTCTTATTTCTTTATGATAGTGGAAGTGATGAAATTAATTTAAAATATTTACATACAAAAGGACTAAAGCTTTTTTCAAAGAGTGATTTTCAATTAAATAGCGAATCAATTCTGTATGCGTTACGTATTGCTGTACAGGTCTATAAAAAAGCATGTTACTTCTATCGGGTTATTAATAAAGCGCCGCTTATCCAAGCTGACAATCTACTAATAAATGAAAGTGGCGATACGATAGTATTTAGAACCCTTGGGAAGAGTCTTCGTTCACCCTATCTAATTGATGGAGTCGCAATTGGTGACGAAGAAGCAGACATATCTAGAATGGTTGGGATGTTTTTATCAAGCCTTCTGTTTTGTGATGCACATTCATTAAAAGAATATCTGAAGAAAGACCACTCAGGAATTGAGTCCTTTCTATCTTTATTTATTAAGAATATGTCTGCAAGAGCTTCTTCTGATGCATACTCATGTGCTCGCTTTGAATATATTATTGAACAGTTAATCATTGCTTCAAAAGAAGGCAAAGATCAATTTTTAAACCTATACATGAAAGAAAGATTAAAGGCGTCCTTATATAAGCGATATAATAGCTATATATCATGGTATGGAGTATTAGGTACGGTCAGTGACCAAGCCTCTCATCTTCGTGAGGCCTGCAATCGTGAGACAATTCAAATATTTCCATATCGGAATCGTCTCGTACTATCAACTTCACCGATAAGACAGCTCCATTGGATTAGTAGACAGCTTTTAAACATGACCATGAACCTTAAATGCAAGTCAATTGAAAGTATCCTTGATTCGAATTATTTAGATCTGATAATTCATCTAATGCTTTTTTCGATTGTTAGCATTGAAACCTTGACATTAAGTACATGTCTACATAAAAAAATAGATCTAAATAGAATAGAAATTCCAGCTTCTTGCGAACTTATTCACGTTAATGCTGCTGGCTATGAAAGAGATTATAGACAGTCAGAAATTTTACAGGCAAAAGCGCTTTATCCTATAGAAACTAAATATGAAGAAAATCAAGATGTATGGGCTCCTACCCTCAGTTTGATAATGCTACGAATTCTCCTTTTCTTCGAAGTTCATGTTGAAAATAACAGTATGCAGATCAGCGATGGTGGAATTATACCAAAACTAGTATTCAAGAACTTGGCTCACGCTTGTTTGATTAGAATTCCACGAATAGAAGATGAACTCGAGCTACATGTTAAATCGGCATTGGAAGCATTACAGAACAATGATGAAATAATTCAAACAAGTAGTGGTATTCACTTAGGTGAAGAAATAAAAATTCTTGCACGTGATTTTAAAAACATTAGAAAGTATTTACGAATAAAACGAAATTTTGGGGTTGCCAACGGCCAGAATTATTTCCCTCCTGATATCAAGTGCAAATCGTTCTTTCATAGAAGTATGATCGTAAAAAAACTTTCGCTATCTGGATTTCCTCTCACAAACAGATTTCCTTTTAGCAAGTACCATTGTTCATGGGATTTACATTCAAATACTATTGTGAGTCTGGTCATTCCAGATGAAGGGCTCAATTCGCTTCTTTCTGATCTAAAGTCCGGTAATTTATTTGGATTTAAGCTGTCATATCTCTACTCTGGGAAAATGATGCTACTATACGATGGATTATTCGCTACTACAACTTTCTTGTTACTTATGACTTGTGAATATGCAAAGCCTGCATTGCTTAGTAGCGCACTATGGAGTGCTATTTTAAATGCCGCTTCAAAAGTCTTCGTTGGTTTGGTAACGACGTCCATAGCAAAGCTTGTGTTATGGGATATTGGACATTGGTTTCCAGGCTTAAAACTATGGATTAAGTCGCTACGTTCCGCTAATGATAAAGATAATTAGCTTTTGATTGACAGAGAGTGAAGCAAATGTAGGTATTAGGAAAGATTTATTTGCATTTCTAAATAGTAGAATAGTTATTAGAAAAACTTTATGTAGAGGAATTAAATGGCATTCATGACCTTTCTAATTGCCGATACCTTCACCGACAGCCTCGCCAGGCTCTCCGGCGATGAGCAAAAAGCAGCCAAGACTACTGCCTTTGACTTACAGCTCAACCCAGCCAGTCCCGGCATGAGCTTTCATAAACTGGAAAATGCTAAAGACAAGAATTTCTGGTCAGTGCGAGTAAACGCCGATATTCGCCTCATCATTCATAAAAGCGAATCAAGTCTTTTGCTTTGCTATGTCGATCATCATGACAAAGCCTATAGCTGGGCGGAACGCCGCAAGTTGGAGATGCATCCTACTACAGGCGCCGCGCAGTTGGTCGAGATCCGCGAGACGGTGAAGGAAGTTCTCGTTCCGTTGTATATCGAGCCTACGATCGAAGCAGGAAACAAGCCTTCACCCATAAAAGCCCCTCTTTTCGCGCAAGTTTCGGATGATGTGCTCCTCAGCTACGGCATTCCAACAGAGTGGCTTGCCGATGTTAAAATGGCAACGGAAGAGACTTTACTGGCTTTGACCGATCACCTGCCCGCGGAAGCCTCCGAGGCTTTGCTCGAGCTGGCCACTGGCGGCAAACCTCGCGTACCGGAACCATTGACTGTTACCGCCAATCCCTTCGAGCACCCCGATGCCCAGCGCCGCTTCCGCGTGATGTCCAACGTGGAAGAGTTACAGCGCGCTCTTGAATATCCCTGGGAGAAATGGACAGTATTTCTTCATCCCGAACAGCGTCAGATTGTTGAACGCGATTATTCCGGTCCAGCGAGAGTATCGGGCTCCGCCGGAACCGGCAAAACCATTGTCGCACTGCATCGAGCTGTCTATTTGGCCCAAAAGAATCCCGAAGCCCGCGTACTTCTGACAACCTTTTCTGATCCCCTCGCTAACGCGCTCAAGACCAAATTGCGACGCTTAATAGGCGCTACGCCGTCGCTGGCAGAAAGAATCGATGTATATTCCCTCGATGCTATCGGCTGTCGTCTCTATGGCTCGAATATTGGAAAGTACTCGCTTGCCAGCAGAGAAACAGTGAAAGCTTTGTTGAAAGAGGCTTCACTGACGCTTGAAGGGCAAAAATTCAGTCCGCATTTTCTGCTCGACGAATGGAAGCAAATCGTCGATGCATGGCAGGTACGTGACTGGGATTCGTATAGACAGGTCGCTCGTTTAGGGAGAAAGACGCGGATATCGGAAGCCCAGCGATCGATAGTGTGGTCACTTTTTGAGAAAGTCCGTGAAGGATTGAAATCGCGAAGGCAGATTACTCTTGCGGAACTCTTCACAAAACTTGCGGAAGCGCTCATCGTTTCAAAGAAGATCCCATTTGATTACATAGTGGTTGATGAAGCTCAGGATATCGGTGTCGCCCATCTGAAATTCCTCGCGGCCTTGGGTGGAGGCAGACCAAACGCCCTTTTCTTTGCAGGCGACCAAGGACAGCGTATATTCCAGCAGCCCTTTTCCTGGAAATCGCTCGGCGTCGACATACGCGGTCGCTCCAAAACATTACGCGTCAATTATCGGACATCGCATCAAATCCGTTCCCAAGCCGACCGACTCCTCGACCCAGTGCTCACCGATATCGATGGCAACCGCGAGGATAGACACGATACCGTCTCCGTTTTCAACGGTCCCGCTCCAACCATCCTCTCGCTCAAAAGCGAACCCGAGGAAATCGATATTATCGCCGAATGGCTCACCAAACGACAGGATGAGGGTCTTCATCCTCATGAAATCGGTATATTTGTCCGATCAATCGCCCAAATAGAACGGGCGCAGTCGGCTGTCGATAAAATCGGCATGCCCTGTAAAATCCTTGATGATCATGTTGATCTTGTCAGTGGTTTTGCTTCCATCGGCACCATGAACCTCGCCAAGGGTCTGGAGTTCCGTGCCGTAGTCGTAATGGCCTGCGATGACGAAGTGATCCCCTTACAGGAACGCATCGAACAAGTGAGCGATGAATCCGATCTGCAGGAAGTATATGACACCGAACGCCATCTGCTCTATGTTGCATGCACCCGTGCAAGAGATTATTTGCTTGTGACCAGCGTAGACCCTGGATCAGAATATTTGGATGATATGAGACAAACTAACTCCCTAAATGGGACTTAACCTTATTCGATATCATCAAGATTAGCAGTTTTTCATCCGCCCGCAGCAGCCTTGTCCTTCCTCTTCCTGCCCCCCTTCCTCACCTCAAACAGCCTCTGCAGCAGGCAGAAAACGAATACCAGGAAACCGATCGCGATGCGCGTCCACCAGGAGTTGAGCGTTCCCTGGAAGACGATCAGCACCTGAATTGTCCCGTAGACGAAGACGCCGAAGAGGGTTCCGAGGACGCTTCCCACGCCTCCGGAGAGGAGGGTTCCGCCTATCACCACCGTCGCGATCGCGTCCATTTCCATGCCTCTTCCGTTCAAGGCGTAGCCGGAGAGCGTATAGAAGGTGAAGACGATGCCCGCCAGCGCCGAGCAGAAGCCCGAGAAAGCATAGAGGAGGATTTTTGTCCGCGCCACCGGTAGGCCCATCAGCACGGCCGACTGTTCGTTGCCGCCTATGGCGAAGACCGTCCGTCCGAATTTCGTAAAGCGCGAAACGTACATTCCCGCTATCAGGATGACGACGGCGACGATAACGCTCGGCGAGATGAAGCTGTTCCCAGAGATCGGGATCGCGGAGCTCGCCATGGCCTGCCAGAAGGGGTGAGTAATGCCAATCGTGTCGATGCTCACCACGTAGCAGAGCCCTCTGGCGAGGTAGAGCCCCGCCAGCGTGATGATGAAGGGCGGTATGTCGAAGGTTTGGATGAGCCAGCCCATGAAGAGCCCCAGCGCCACACCCATCAAAAGGACGACGGGGATTACGTAGAGGGGGTCCCAGCGGGATTTTTCCAGGAGACTCGACGTCACCATCGTGGAGAGGGCGAGCATGGAGCCGACCGAAAGGTCGATGCCCCCCGAGATGATGACGAAGGTCATCCCCACGGCGATGATGATGAGGTAGGCGTTGTCGATGAAGAGATTGAGGAAGTTCTGAAGGGAAAAGAAGCCTCTGAAAGAGACCGATCCCAGACCGAACATGAGGACGAAGAGGCCGAGAGTCACGATGGTGGGCAGGTTTTTCGGGCTGAAGAGGGATTTTAGCTTCATGCCGCCACCTCCCTCTTGCCGAATAGTCCCGCGACCTTGGCCCGGAAGCTGGCCGACTGGAGGAGGCTGACGGTCCACACGACGAGGGCCTTCACCACCTGGGCTATCTCGGGCGGGACATTGAAGGCGTAGATGGTCGTCGTCAGGGTCTGGACGATCAGCGCGCCCACCATAGAGCCGAAAAGATAGAATTTCCCTCCGTTCATGGAGGTTCCGCCTATGACGACGGCCAGTATCGCGTCCATTTCATAGCCGAGGCCGGCGTTGTTCCCGTCGGCGCTCATAACGGTAGAGCAGACGACGAGGCCCGATACGCCCGCGCAGAATCCCGAAAAGGCGTAGACCCAGAAGATGAGGTTTTTCGCGTTGATGCCCGCGAAGCGCGAGGCGGTTGGGTTGATGCCCACAGCCTCGATGAAGAGGCCGAGGGCTGTCCGCCGCGTGGCCAGCCATGTCAGCAAAAGGAGGACGGCCACCATATAGATCGAAAAGGGCAGGCCCAGCAGGTAGCCTTGCCCGAGAAGGGCGAAGGGTTTGGCGTAGAGCCAGACGACCATGGCGTTGGTGGTGACCATCGCTATGCCTCGCCCCGCCACCGAGAGGATCAGGGTCGCGATGATGGGCTGCATTCCCACCCAGGAGACGAGCATGCCGTTCCACATGCCCGCGGCGACCGACACAAGCACGGCTGCCGACATCGCGAAGGCGATGGGGTACTTGGGGTTGCCCTTGAGGTCGCCGCCTATCAGCATGGCCACGACGCCAGCCGAAATGGCCACTACCGATCCCACCGAGATGTCGATGCCCTTCGTCGCGATGACGAGGGTCAAGCCGACGGCCAGAAGCATGATCGGCGCGCCGTTCTTCAGGATGTCGATGACATTGCCGTAGAGGTGGCCCTGTTTTATCTCGACGCTGAAGAAGTTGGGGGTGAAAAAGAGATTGAAAGCGAGAAGGAAGGCGAGGGCAACCAGCGGCCAGAAGATCTTCCTGCGCGTCAGGGTATTCAGCCAAGCCATGTTCATCTGCCTCCCGCGATAGTCTGCATGATGGTCCTCTCGTTCATGTCCTCTCCCTCGAGTTCAGCGATCTTCACCTTGTCCCTGAAAACGGCAATTTTCGTGCTGCAGCGCAGCAGTTCCTCGAACTCCGACGATATGAAGACGACCCCTAGGCCTTTCCTGCTCAGGTTGAGTATCTGCTCCATGATTTCGAGTTTCGCGCCCACGTCGATGCCGCGGGTGGGCTCGTCGAGGATGAGGATTAAGGGATTGGTGCAGAGCCAGCGAGCCAGCAGCAGCTTCTGCTGGTTGCCGCCTGAGAGCTGTTTGGCCTCGCCGTTGGCGCTCGGCGTGACGATCCTCAGCGACGCTATAAGTTCCTCGGCGATTTCCAGCTGTTTTTTCGTCGAAAGATATTTCGACGCGCCCATCTTCGCCTGGAGCGCGAGGATGATGTTCTCGCGTATCGAAAGTTCGGCGAAGATCCCTTCGTTCTTCCTGTCCTCCGAGCAGAAGCCCATGCCGGCCATCATCGCTCCCCTCGGCGAGCTGATGCCGGCCTTTTTCCCTTTCACGGCCAGGTCGCCCTGGTCGGCGGAGTCGATGCCGAAGAGAAGTCTCGCCGTCTCCGTCCGCCCCGAGCCCAGGAGCCCCGCGAAGCCGAGCACGTCGCCCTCGCGGAGCGCGATGTCGAAGGGCGCGATAGAGCCGCGCAGGCCGAGGTTCTTCGCCTCGAGAAGGGGCGCCGTATCGTCGGCGGTCCCGGCGGCCGTATCATCGGCCGTATCGGGTTTCTTCTCCCGCGCCCCGCTCGTCGTATAACTGAATTCAGAGAGTTCCTTGCCGAGCATCTTGGCGATCAGCTCCAGTTTGGGCAGGTTCCCCGTCTCGTATTCCCCCACGAACTCGCCGTTCTTCAGCACGGTGATCCTGTCGGAAATCTGGTACGTCTGATCCAAAAAGTGGGTGATGAAAAGGATGGCCATTCCTTCGTCGCGCAACTTCTTTATCACCTTGAAAAGTTGCGCGACTTCGGTCTCGTCGAGGCTCGACGTTGGCTCGTCGAGGATGAGAACCTTGGAGGACGAATCGAGGACACGGGAAATGGCCACCATTTGCTGTACGGCGATCGAATAGGAAGACAGTATCTTCGTCACGTCGATGTTGATGTTGAGCCGTTTCAGGACTTCCTCGGCCTTTCCGTTCATGGTCTTCCAGTCAATCCGGCCGAGGCGCTTCGGCTCTCTGCCGATGAAGATATTCTCGGCCACCGAGAGGTTGAGGCAGAGGTTGATTTCCTGATAGACGGTGTTGATTCCCAGTTTCTGCGCGGCGAGGGGCGAATCCGGCCTGATCGGCTTGCCTTCGAGGAGAATCTCTCCTGAATCCTGGCGGTATACGCCGGTGAGCACCTTTACCAGAGTGGATTTTCCCGCTCCGTTTTGCCCCATGAGGGCATGGACCTCGCCCGGGAAAAGGCGAAAATCCACGCTGGACAACGCTTTCACGCCAGGAAAAGTTTTGCAAATCTTCTTCAACTCGACGATTGGGGCGTTGTCGGACATTTGGATGCCTCCCGCTGAAACAGTCAGCAAACGAAGGGACAAAGCCTCCTCATCGCCCTTGCGGCGAGAGGCAACCTTGTCCCTTCAGGATATACTATCGATACATCGCTAAATCAATACGCAGGTCAGTACTGCCTGGTCGGCAGGGCCGCCGCGGCGTTGGTCTCGTCGAAGAGACCTTCGATCGTGTAGATGCGGGCGGGGAGTTTCTTCCCGTCGCGCAGGTCGGTCACGGCCTGTACGGCCTGAGGTCCGAGCAATGGGCTGCACTCGACCGTGCAGTTCATCTCGCCCGCGACGATGGCCTCGAAAGCGCCTTTTACGGCGTCCACGCCGATGATGATGATATCTTTGCCCGGCTTCAGTCCGGCTTCCTTGATGGCCTGAATAGCGCCCAAGGCCATCTGGTCGTTGTGGGCATAGAGGACCTGGATCGTCTTGTCGGCCTTCAGGAAGGCTTCCATGACGGCCTTGCCCTCGGAGCTCGTGAAGTTGCCCGTCTGGGAGCGGGTGAGCTGCCAATTGGAATGCTGCTTCATGATGTTCGCGAAGCCGGTTTTCCTTTCGATGGCGGGAGCCGAGCCTGTCGTGCCCTGGAGTTCCACGATATTGATCGGTTTCTTGCCGTCGTCCATGCCCTTCTGTTTGAGGTAGGCGGCGAGCCAGTTGCCCGCTTTCTCGCCTTCCGTGATGAAGTTGGATCCCATGATCGTGAGCCTCAGGGACCTGTCGGATTCTTGGACGTCGCGGTCGATCATGATGACGGGGATGCCGGCGCGCTTCGCTTCCTGAAGCACGGGGCCGTAGCCGGTCTCGACGAGGGCGGTGAACACGATGCAGTCCACTTTCCTCGAGATGAAGGAGCGCAGCGCCTTGATCTGGTTCTCCTGCTTCTGCTGGGCGTCGGAATAGATCAGGATGAAGCTTTCATCCTCGTTGAAGGCATTCTGTACCGAGATCGTGTCGGCTGTTCTCCACTCGCTTTCTGAGCCGATCTGGGCGAAACCGACGACCCATGTTTTGGGCGGAGCCGCGAAGGCCGATGCGGAGAAGATCAACAGCATCGCCGGCAACAGTACTAGGACTTTTTTCCAGTTTTTCATTGAAACCCTCCATGTATTGAACTTGCGTCGTAATGACGTCATGCACCTTCCCCTTCTCCGGGTCGCCTCCTCCTTTCGCCTATTTCTGGACATTCAGATATTTGTAAAGACTTTTATTGTTGAGAACTTGTTCCACGTTGAAGTTGAGCGGGCCGATGACCGTGGTAACGGCGCCGGACGCGTTCATGAGGGTGAGGGTGTTGTTGATGGCGATGATCTTCACCTTGCCCTTTATGTCGAGGATATCGCCGTACTTTATGTCCTTGGATTCCCCGCTGGCCGCCCTGTACACCTGCCTTCCCAGGTATTGGGTGACGACGAGCTTGTCCTTGAAGGCGGCGTCGGGTTTGGCAGCCGTTCCCTTGGGAAAGCCGACGGCGCGCGGTTTGGCCTTGATGATGTCGGCGACCTTCGCGATCACTTCGCCCTTCTCGCTGCCGGTGAGCTCGTAGACTTCGTTGGGTTTGGCCGCCTGGATCAGCTCGATCCAGTCCCTGTCGACGTTGACGCGGATCTCGGCGCTCGTCGGTATGAGGTCGCCGACCTTGGCGACGATCCATTCGCCCTTGCCGGCGTTCCGATAGCTTATATAGCCGGCGCTCGTTTCGGAGTAGATGCCGACGCAGGTCAAGGAGTTGACTTTCGCGTCCGCGGCGAAGGACAGGCCTGGCGATATGATCAGAAAAGCGAACAGGACCATCGCCGTTGTCCGTGAATGCTTCATTTCCACGCTCCTGTGCTCGAAAGTGATAGAAACTCTGTATCGTAAAAGATGCGTTAACGTACACGCTACAAAAACAATGCTAGCAGTCCTTTCCCTTTTTGTCAAATATATTTTAAATAAATTACATTTGTTACATTGTTAGTAAGGTATTGGGTGGTATTTTCAAGGCATCCGCGGCTCGTTGACAGCAGAAAAGGCGCCATTTACAATCGGTGTGAACGTTCACGCGTCAAATTTTGCTTTAAAACGAAGGAATGCCATGCCAAAATTGAAATACGCCAGCCTCGCCGAGGAAGCCTTTGAAGCCAACATGGGGATTTCGGAACGCGGTCTCGCCATCCTGACCTGGGGCAACGCTTCGGCGGCCGATCCCGACGCGGGCGTCTTCGCCATAAAACCTTCGGGCGTCGCCTACGAGGCGCTCAGCGCGGCGTCGATGGTGATCGTCGATTTTGAGGGCAAGGTAGTGGAAGGGGCCATGCGTCCTTCGTCGGACACAGCGACGCACGCGGCCCTCTATCGCGCCTGGCCCGCGCTGAAAGGCGTCACGCACACGCATTCCCCCTTCGCCACCGGCTGGGCTCAGGCCTGCTCGCCCCTACCCCTGTTTGGAACGACCCACGCCGACCAGACGACGTCGCGGATTCCCTGCACGGCCTATCTTTCCAGGCAAGCGGTGCGAGGCGATTATGAGCTGGAAACCGGGAAGCTGATCGTGGCGACGATGGCCGAACTTAGGCTAGATCCCGCGGAAACGGCGATGATTCTCGTGGCGGGACATGGTCCTTTCACCTGGGGGGATTCGGCCGACAAGGCGCTCCACAACGCGGTCATCCTCGAGGAGCTCTGCAGGATGGCGCTCTACACGCGCCTCATCAACCCCGCGCAGGGAGAACTGCCCGACTACATCATTGAAAAGCACTGGCGGCGCAAACACGGCGCCGGCGCCTACTACGGCCAAAAACGCTGAGGCTCGGGGGCTTCCCGACAGCGGGGCTCAGATCCCTTCCTGCGCCGTGCGCGCGATGATCTCCTCCTGGTGACGCAGGTCGAGGTCGACGAAATAGTCGCTGTAGCCGGCTACGCGCACGAGTAGGTTGCGGTACTCGCCTGGATTGGCCTGGGCTTTGCGAAGCGTGGCCGTGTCGACGACGTTGAACTGCACGTGGTGGCCGTCGAGGGCGAAATAGCCCCGCACGAGGCCGGCGAGGGCGTCGACGCCGCGATCGCCGGCAAGCGTCGAAGGCAGGAAACGCTGGTTCAGTAGGGTTCCGCTCGTCCGCACCTGATCCATCTTGGCCACCGATTTCATCACCGCCGTGGGACCTTTCCTGTCCGCCCCCTGGGAGGGGGAAGACCCGTCGGATTCAGGCGTATGCGCGCGGCGGCCGTTGGGCGTGGCTCCCAGCTTGGTTCCGAAATAGATGTGGCAGGTCGTGGAGAGCATGTTCACGCGGTAGGTGGGACCGCGCGTGCTCGACTTCCCCTCGATCGCCGCCAGCTCCGAGGCGAATACGCGCCGCATCAGATCGTCAGCCCTGTCGTCGTCGTTTCCATAAAAAGGAACGCTGTTCCATATCGTTTCGCGAAGGGCTTCGAAGCCCTGCCAGTCGGCAGCGAGCGCTGCCATCAGCTCCTTCATGGAGACGCGGCCTTTGCTAGGCGCGCCTGACAAAGGCGCATCCTCGCGGTGCGAGGGATCACGATACACCATGGTCCTGATCGCCGAGAGGCTGTCCGTGACCGTTCCGATGCCGCAGCACTGGATGTAGTCAGTGTTGTAGCGGGCGCCGCCATTGTAGTAGTCGCGACCGTTCCTGACGCAGTCGGCGATGAGGACGGAGAGATAGGGCGCGGGCACGTTCTCGGCGTAGATCCGGGCGAGTTTGTTGTCCACGCGGATCTTCCAATCTACCGCGTAGCGCAGCTGGGTCTCGAAGGCGGCGTAGAGGGCCTCGAAATCGCGGAAGGATTCGGCGCGGCCGGTGGCTGGTCCGACGCGTTTTCCGCTCAAGGGATCTATGCCGTCGTTCATGGCCAGTTCGAGGATCTTGGGCACGTTGAGATAGCCGTGGAGGATGTAGGCTTCCTTGCCGAAACAGCCCGTCTCGACACAGCCCGAGGTGCCGCCCTCCCGGGCGTCCTCGAGGGACTTTCCGGCGCGCAGCTGTTCGCGGACGATGAGGTCGGCATTGAAGAAGCTGGGGTAGCCGGCCCCCTTTCGCGCCACCTCGGCGGCGAGCTTGAGGAAGGGCTGGGCCGTCTTCGCTGACACGTGGACGGAGGGCTGGGGCTGGAGGAGATGAAGCTCGTCGAGGCTCTGGAGGAGCAGCGCCGACACGGCGCCTGAGGCGTCCTCGCCGTCGCGGTCCACCCCGCCCAGGCTTATCTGGGTGAAGTCGTTGTAGGTGCCGCTCTCGGCCGCCGTCACGCCTACCTTGGGCGGGGCTGGCGTATTGTTCACCTTTACGCAGAAGCAGGCGAGAATTTCCTTCGCCTTTTCGGCGTCGATCCTGCCGGCGGCCAGGTCGCGCCGGTAGAATGGCTCGAGGTGGCGGTCGAAGTGGCCGGGGCTCATCGAGTCCCAGCCGTTGAGTTCGGTGATGGTGCCGAGGTGGGCGAACCAGTAGGTCTGCACCGCTTCATGGAAGGTTTCGGGCGCCCTGGCCGGTATCCTGTCGCAGATGGCCGCGATGGCGAGGAGCTCGTCGCGGCGGGCGGGATCGGCTTCGGCCGCGGCCATGGATTCGGCGAGCCTTGCGTGCCTGCGCGCGAAGATGATCGCCGCTTCGCAGGCGATGTCCATGGCGGTGAGTTCCTCGTTCTTGTCATAGGCTTCCGGATCGCCCTCCCAGTCGATGGCAGCCCGCGCCTCGGCAATCTCGGCGCGATACTCGTCGAGCCCCTTGCGGTAGATGGCGCCGTCCAGGGCGGTGTGACCCGCAGCCCGCTGCTCCATGAACTCGGTGAATACGCCGGCCTCGTAGAGCCCGCTCCATTCGGCGGGCATGTCGGCGAAGGCGCGGTCGCGCACGCAGCGGCCCCGCCAGTAGGGCTCCACCTCGCGGGTGTAGGTTTCGATCTCGGCCTCCCCTATCGAATAACTCGTCATCGGCCGGGAATTGAGGATCCGCAGGTCCTCGCTGGAGTGGCAGGTGAGTTCAGGAAAGGTCGATACGGCTTTGGGCTCTGGACCGCGCTCGCCCACGATGAGTTCGTCGGCGCCGATATGGATGGTTTTCTTTTCGCAGAGTTCGCGGAAAGCCATGGCGCGCAGCACGGGAGCCGAGAACTTGCCTGAGTTTTCCTTATAGAAGGCGGTGAGGATCAGTGCTCTTTCGATGGAAATCCGGGGTTTCGCATCGAAGCTTCGCTTCCTCAGCCGCGTTATCCTTTCGTTCATCTCATCCTCCAATCCGAACCTGGACGCCCAGGTCGGACAATAGTTTCTCGCATTCCGCGACGCTCGAGGCTTCGGGCGCCGCCATTCCCGCGAGCCGATACGGTTTTCGCCTTTTCAGGTATTTATCTTCGGCGTCGGCGTGATAGGGAAGGAGGTCGACGCCTACCCTGAGTTCGAGGGCGAGAGCGGCCAGGGCTCGCGTCTCATCCTCGCCGTTGTTGACGCCGGGGATCATGGGCCGGCGAATGCGGATGGCTTCGCCAGTGCGCCCCGCCGCGCTCGCGGTCAACCGGGCGGCCTTGGCGGCGGCCACCTGGGTGGCGGCCCTCAGGTTGTTAAATATCAGGGCGTTGTCGACGCCGGTCCATGCCTTGTGCGCGGCTGGATCCATCAGTTTTATGTCGAATAGCAGCAGATCCGTCTGCGCTGCCAGGTCGAGAAAAACCCGCTCAGGGGCGAAACCCGAGGTTTCGACGGCGCGGTGCAGGCCGGCCCGGCCGCAGGTTTCCAGAAAGGCCGTGGCGAAGCGGGCCTGAGCCAGGGGATCACCGCCCGAAAGCGTCACGCCGCCGCCGGAGGATTCGTAGAAGGCGCGGTCGGCCAGGACGAGGTCCAGCAGCTTCGGCAAATCCCAGCTGGTTCCCACCGCTTCCCGCGCGCCCACGAGGCAGGCGCCGGCGCAGACCTGGCAGCCTGGAGGGCAGGCTTCATTCGGGAAGGGGGCCGTCTTGGCAGCGGCAGCAGTCGCGGCAGGTGCCGCGGCCGCAATTCCCGCCAGTCTCGGGCAAACCGCCGCGCAGCGTCCGCAGGCCACGCATTTGTCGGGGCGAAAGAAAACCTCGGGTCTCGCGCTCATCCCCTCGGGATTGTGGCACCAGGCGCAGGAGAGGGGGCAGCCTTTCAGGAATACGACCGTGCGAATGCCCGGCCCGTCGTGGAGAGAGAAGCGGGCGACATTGAAGACTGTTCCCTGGATTTCCACATGCGCTCCCTTACTGGGCTCGAGGCAGCTGGCCGGGGAACTCGTAGTATCGTTGGATGAAATGCTCCTGGACCTCGAAGGACCAATGTATGTCGCGGACATACTCAGCCGCGGCGCGAAAGTCCCCCATTTTCAGAAAGTCCACGATCTGGGCGTGTTCCTGGATTGAAGCCCTCTCCCATTCGGTCAGGAGACCCTTCTTCTTCGGAAAATCGTAGAGACGCCGCTTGGCGAGATCGATGTTGCGCAAAAGCGCGGGATTCTTGGAAAACGACAGGAATACCCCATGAAACTCGAGGTTGAGGTGATAAAAGCCGTCGAAGTCTTCGGTATCGAGGGCGAGCGACATGTCGCCGTTGAGTATGGCCATGCGGTCGATGGCTGGGGCCTTCATGGCGCCCTTGGCCGCGAAAAGCACGGCGCCTTCGAGGGCGCCGATAATCTCATAGAGATTCCGTATATCCTCGAGCGTGAGGGTGTTGATGAGGATTCCGCTGCGCGGAAGAATCGTGACGAAGCCTTCGGCGTCCAGGATGATCAAGGCTTCGCGCAGAGGGGTTCGGCTCACGCCGATACTCTCGGCCAAAGCGTCCAGATTGACTCGTTGACTGGCCTTCAGCGTGCCTTTCATGAGTTCGTCGTGAAGATAGTCGTAAACCTGGCCGCGAAGCGACATGTATCGCGGCTGATTGGATGTTTTCATCCTCCGCTCCCTAACTGATATATCAGAATACTTTTTGTCACTCTAGACCATAATTTTGCGCTTGACAAGAGGTCGTCGCCTCTCCATCGAACAAGTATAGTCTACCTTAGCCGCGACTCGCTTCTATTCCCTCAGCGCTTTTGTCGAATTCGGGGCCTAATCGCCTCGCCCCGCCTTCGGTGATGAGCCAGTCCTCTTCGTTGCGCATGCCGCCGAAATCGAGCCATTCGTCCAGGCGATCGTAGGCGATGAAACTCTCGAGTTTCCTTTCGGCCTTCCATCGGGCAATCAGCTCTGGAATAAAATAAATTCCAGGCTCGACCGTGTGCACCATGCCGGCGCGAAGAGGTTTCGCGAGCCGCAGGGAAGCGAGGCCGAACTGTCTGCTCTTGGGCGCGCCATCGTAGCCGACCCATACTTCGCCGTAATTTTCCATGTCGTGGACGTCGAGACCCATCTGGTGGCCTACGCCGCAGGGGAAGAACATCGCGTGCGCGCCCTGCCGGACGGCCTCGTCGGGATCCCCTCGCATCAGGCCGAGACCGCTCAGGCCCTCGACGATGACGCGCGCCGCCGCGAAATGCGCGTCGATAAAAGGTCTCCCAGGCTTCAGGAGGGAAATGGCCTTTTTCTGCGCGGCGAGGACGATTTCATAGATCGCGCGCTGCCTCTCCGAAAAACGCGGCGAGATCGGGAAGGTCGAGCTCAAGTCGCCTGAGTATCCCGAGACGGTCTCGGCGCCGGCGTCCACGAGAAAAAGCCCTCCCTCACGGAGGACGCGCGAATAATCGTGATTGTGCAACACGGCTCCCCGCGTCGTCGCGATGGTGGGAAAGGCCAGCCTGCCTCCGCTTCCGAGGGCGATGCCCGAAGCCAGGGCGGCTAATTCCGCCTCGCGCAGGCCCGGTTTGGCGCATTCGATGATGCTGCGGTGCATTTCCACCGATACCGCAACGGCGTGTTCGATCTCGACGATCTCGGGAGCCTGTTTTATCTCGCGCAGGGCAATGGCGCTCACGATGAGCGGCAGCGATGCCCTGGAATCCACTTCGCGGAGGGAAATGCCGAGAAGCTCGGCGAGTTCGGCGCGGCTGTCGGCGCGGTAAGGCGGAAGGAAGAGAAGCTTCGCGGCTTCGGGACCTTGGCTGGAGCCGGATCGCGGAGCGGCTCCGGAGCCCGCGCGAGCCGCGGCTCCTGCCAGCGCCGCCCGCGGAGCGACATTCCGCACGCCGGAGCGCGCGGCCAGTTCCGCTATCGCTGGCACCTGTCCCGTCCATACGATGTCCTCCATGGAAACATCGTCGCCGAAAAGGGTCGATCGGCCGGTCTGGATGTCGATGGTCGCCGCGAGATTGGGCTGGGCTATGCCGAAAAAGTAGAGGAAGCTGGAATCCTGGCGGAAAGGATAGGCGTTGTCGGTGTAGTTCATGGGGCTTTCGCGGTTGCCCAGGAAGAGAACAATGCCCTCTGAAACGCCCCGCGAGAGAAGCGAAGTCCGCAAGGCCTCCCGCCTGTCGATGTAAACGCTCGCGTCGAACATCCCGGAAGCGTCGGCGCCCGCGCCAGTACCCAGACCCGCGCCTTCTCCGGCGCCCTCTAGCGACTGTTTCTGTCCATGGTTTTTATCCATACTAGACTTCCTCAAGGTTAATGTCCTTCGGTACCGGATGCAATGATGCCGGCAAAACCGAAGCGAAGCAAGAGAAAAGGAAACGGCCGCGATCCCGCCGGAAGCCGAAGCTCCGGAAGGAGCCCGGGATCCGCGCGGGATCGCGGCCGGATGGCCGTGAAAATCGGCCAGCAATCGCGACGGCGACTATTTCTTTATTCGATAGTATTTATCGGCGATCTTCTGCGCCGTGGAACCAAGATAGCCTTTGCCGAACACATAGGTGTCCATGTAGACGAGAAGCTCGTTCTTGGCCCTGACGCCGGTGCTCATGTCGGTGTAGAAAGCGCCGCTCCATTTGGCTCCGGGCGTGTACTTTCCGATAGCGTCGTAGATGTCCTTCATGCTGGTGATCTTGGACTTCCCGTCGAGAACGCGTTTGGCGTGCTCGCCCATACCGGCGGTCAGGGAGAAACCGGTGCTGTATGCCCAGGTGCCCATTCTTCCGGAAGCGCCCTTGTCGGCGACGGCTTTCTCGATCTTCTTCATGATGGCGGGGAAATCGCCCTTCTCGGCTGTCAGGTCCAGGCCGAGGGCGCCGGGGAATCCCATGAGGGGAGAGGCGGTGTCGGGCTCGACGAAGATGCCGTTCTTGGACGCGATGAGCTGCCTGATGAGAGGCTCGGTCTGGGCGTCGTTGGTGCAGAACATGGCCACTTTCTCGCCGTTGGGACCGTACTTCTGGAGCCACTGGGGTACTTTCTCGAGGATGAACTGCTGGGCGCCGGGGATGCCGACGTCGGAGGTCGGGTCGGGGGCGGTTTCGAAGGCGTACTTTATGCCAAGGTCCTTGCAGGCTTGTTCCATGATGGCCCTGCGGCGGCCCAGGGACTCGTAGGACATGTGGCGGGAGAAGGAAATGTGCACGAAGGTTTTCGCGCCCATCTGCTTGGCGCCCCAGACGATGGTGTAGCCGCGGGACACGAAGTCGAGGTCGACGGCCACGTCGGCGGCCTGCTGGATGACGAGGGGATCCTCGGCGGGCAGGGCGGCGAGAAGGAGAATGTCCGGGCGTTTCGCCCTGATGCGCTTGTAGGCTTCGGAGACGCCGGGTAGGGCGTTGCAGGTGACGATGGCTTTCATGAGGGGATCATCGGCGAGGGCGACGAGGTTGGAAATGACCGTCTCCTGCTGGGACATGAAATCGTCGGGGTAGGTGATATGCTGGATGATGCCGCCGTCGGAGACCGCGCCATATTCCTTGATCAGCTGCTGCGCGCCGCGGAGGTCGTCCTCGGCCTGAGAGACAGTCTCGGTGCATACGCCGATATGATACTTGGCCTGGGCGAATACCGCCTGGCCGGCGAGCGAGAGCGCGACGATGAGCAGAATCGCGCCGATTTTTGTAAACCGTGTCATTGTGCCTCCTGGGGAAATCTGATATATCAATAGATGCATAATACCCCATCGAAATTCGGTGTCAAGCGGATTTTCGCTGTCGTATAAAGATAGTAAAGACTGAATATTACAGTAATTAAATATTCGGAGGTCGCCCATGAAGCCTTTGGATGTCGGAGCGGTGAAAGTCACCGACGCTTTCTGGAATCGGTATATCGAGCTGGTTCGCGAGGTCATCGTTCCCTATCAGTGGGAGGTCATGAACGACCGTGTGCCCGGCGTGGCCCGAAGCCACGCTATCGCCAACTTCCGGATCGCCGCGGGCAGGGAATCGGGCGAGTTCTACGGCAAGCGTTTCCAGGACAGCGATGTCGCGAAGTGGCTGGAGGCCGTGGCCTACTGTCTGGCGACGAAGGGAGACCAGGGGCTGGAAGCCCTGGCCGACGATCTGATCGAGACGATTGGCGAGGCGCAGTGGCCCGACGGCTACCTCAACACTTATTTCACCCTCGCGAAGAAGGGCGAGCGCTGGACGAACGAGCGCGAGAGCCACGAGCTTTATATCGCGGGGCACTTGATCGAAGCCGCCGTCGCCTACTTCCGCGCGACGGGCAAGCGCCGTTTCCTCGATATTATGCGAAGGAACGCCGACCATATCGACACGGTGTTCGGCCCCGGCCCTGGCCAGCTCCACGGCTATCCCGGCCATCAGGTGATCGAGATGGCGCTCGCGAAGCTGTACGAAGTCACGGGTGAGGAGCGCTATCTTCGCCTGGCGAAATATTTCCTGGACGAGCGCGGCAGGAAGCCGCATTTCTACGAGCTGGAGGCGGCCGCTCGGGGGGAGCCCGGCGACCTGGGTCCTTTCGGTCCCAAGATGTACGAGTACAATCAGTCGCATATGCCCGTGCGCGAACAGAAGACGGCGGTGGGCCACGCGGTGCGGGCCGTCTACATGTACTCGGGTATGGCTGACGTGGCCGCCCTCTCCGGCGACAAGGGGCTGGCGGAGGCCTGCGGGGCGCTTTGGAAAGACGTGACGAGGCGTCAGATGTTCGTCACGGGCGGCATCGGCCAGCGGGAATGGTGGGAAGGCTTTTCGCGCGATTACGACTTGCCGAACGGCACTCCCTACAACGAAACCTGCGCTTCCATCGGGCTCATGTTCTGGGCGGCCAGGATGAGCCGGCTCGAACTGAAGGGCGACTATTTCGACGTGGCCGAGCGCGCCCTCTACAACGGGATTCTCTCCGGCCTCGCGCTGGACGGCAAGAGTTATTTCTACACGAATCTTCTCGAGGCCGTGCCGGAGGAAATTGAAGCGAGGCTGGACGCCGAATACTCTGGCGCGACCCGGCGCGGCTGGTTCCCCTGCGCCTGCTGCCCGCCCAACCTGGCCCGTCTCATAGCCTCTTTAGGCGGATATATCTATTCAGCGGACGAAAGACGGCTCGCGGCGCAGCTTTTCATCGCCTCGAGCGCGAAAGTCGCGATGGGCGGCGTCCCTGTCGACGTGACGATGGAAGGCGACTATCTGCGCGATGGATGCATGTCCATCGCCGTTTCGCCGGACAAGCCCGTCCGCTTCATTCTTTCGATTCGCGTGCCGGGCTGGTGCGGCGGCGGGAATTCTCCTACCGTCCGCCTCGCCTCGGGCGGCGCCGAAAGCGTCGCGATGCCTATAAGCGGCGCGGCGCCTATGAGCGACAAGGCGCTTATGAGCGACAAGGCGCTTATGAGCCACGAGGCGCCGACTGCCATCGAGGACGGCTACCTCCACATCGATCGCGAGTGGAAGCGCGGCGACCGAGTGGAGTTCACCCTGCCCATGTCCGTGCGCCGCGTCCGCGCCAACCCGCTCGTGCGCGAAGACGCCGGCAAGGTGGCGCTGACGCGCGGCCCTCAAGTCTACTGCCTCGAAGAAGCGGACAACGGCCCCCTTCTCTCCGATATCACGCTCGCCAGGGAACCCGATTTCGAGACCCGCTACGAACCGGACCTGCTCGGCGGCGTCACCTGTATCGAGGGAAAGGCCTTCCGAAGCGGCGGCAGTGGAAGCAGCGGCGGCGGCATCACCGGCGGCGACTGGCGCGACGAACTCTACAAGGAAGCCGATTTCGACTTCAGGCCGATCAAGGTAAAGGCGATTCCCTATTACGCCTGGGCTAACCGCGGCAGGAACGAAATGCGCGTATGGATCAACCAGGGCTGAGCCGGCGCGGTGATCCGCGCCCCGCCCGCCAGGAGCGACGCGATGTTCGATCTTGCGGCAAGGGCGCGGACGTAGTAAGGTAAGACATCTGATCACGCAAGGTTTTTGCTAGGGACGAGGTATCATGTACACCAATCTGTCTACGGGAAAACGACGTTCGCAGGAAGTCGCCGCCCATATCAAGGAACTCATCCTCAACGAAAAGCTCAAGCCGGGCGACAAGCTTCCGAATGAGCTGGAGCTTTGCGCTCTCTTTTCGGTCTCGAGACCGACTATCCGCGAAGCGGTGAAGACGCTCGCCTCGCAAGGTGTCCTCGAAATCCACAGGGGCAAGGGTACCTATGTCTCCCAGATGCCCGGCATCGCCGAAGACCCCCTTGGGCTGGATTTCATCATGAGTCCCAATCTGCGCCTCGCCCTTATTCAGGCCCGTCTCATCATCGAGCCCGGGGTGGCCCGGCTGGCCGCGCAGACGGCCGACGACCAGGATATTGAGAAAATCGCCGCATGCGTCCGCGACATGGAAGAAATCGTCTATCAACGCAAAGTGGGAATAAACGTCGAACTCAATTTCCATCGGAGCATCGCCGAGGCGACCAAGAATCCCGTCATCATCCGCCTCATACCGATCATAATGGACTCGATCGTCAAGACCTACAAAGACGCCCCGCGCACGAGCGAAGACCACCGCCACGCCTTCGAGGAACACAGAGTCATCTACGAAGCGATAGCCGCCCGCGACCCCGAACGATCCTTCGACGCCATGCACAGCCACCTCGACGCGAGCTACCGGCGCACACTGACAAAGCAATCGGCCTCCCCTGAGCCTGAAGAAGCACGTTAAGACTTATCATGTCGCCTTTGTCCAAAAATCCGCCTGTTTTGTGTAAGAAAGTGAAGGTATACTGAGGGAGGCGGCGTCGCCGCGGGCTGTCCCCGTCAAAACCGGGGCGCCTGGTACCATCAGGAGGCATACCGATGACCATGAAAAAAGGATTATTCCTGCTCTGCCTTATGGCCAGCCTTTTCACGACCGCCACGCTGGGCGCCGAGGAATTCTTCACGGCGAACGATCTCGAGGCCGCTCAGATCACGGCGACCAAGGCATTCGGCAGCTTCGCCATCTTCGCCCGAAGCGACAAGGGCGTGACCATCGAAGTCATGTCGGCGCCCCGCGTGGCGGCAGACGGCGAAGTCTTCAACAATAGGATCAAACTGAACGGCGGCGGCGCGGCCGATTACCGCTCGATTCATTTTTCGGCCGCCGGCGCTGCCGAAGTCCTCATCTATGCCAACAGCTCCAGCAAGACCGACGCCCGCACCCTGGTGCTGGTTAAGCTTGCCGACGGGGCGGTGATCGCCGAGCTGGTGGCTCCACCCGACGACGAAAAGAACGCGGGTATCGCGAAGGCCGTCTTGCCTGGCGCGGGAGAATACGTTCTCTACTCCAAGAGCAGCGGAATCAATATCTACCAGATTTTCATCAAGTAAGGTCTCCCATGGCCGGATTCGCCCCGAAAGGCCCGCCCGTGAAACGCGGGCTGATGGTCCTGTTATCCTGCCTCGCCCTGGCCGCGCCCGGCTCCGCGCAGGATGCGCGGTCGGCCTGGGACAAGGTCGCCGGGCCGGAATTCGTCTCGCTGAGCCTCGCGCCGGATCGTCCCGATACCCTGCTCGTCGCCTTCAGGCTCGAGATCGGCAGCAAGGGAGCCGACCGGGCGGCGGTGATCATGATGGACGCCGCTGGCGGCAAGCTCGAGACAAAACTGCTCGGCCGATCATCCAGAGAGATAAAAACCGCTGAATTCAAGCCGCCCAAAAGCGGTACCTATCTCTTCTCCATCGTCGCATCCAGGACCGGCGTCGCGGAGACGAAAACCTCCCCCGCTCTTTCATTCGACTTCTCCCTCCCCCTGACACCGCCCGCCATCCAAGCCCGGAACGCCGGCAAAGGCGCTATGCTCATCAGCTGGGAGCCAGTCAAGGAAGCGGAACACTATATCGTTTCCTGGAAGCCCGAGGGCTCAGCTGCCGCCGAGTCGGCGATTTCCCTCGGAACGGAGACGACTATCGCGGGCCTTATCCCCGGCCGGCGCTACGCCTTCACCGTCTCGGCCATCCGAGACCGGGAGAGTTCGTCCTCGAAACCCCTCCTCAAGCTGGCCAAGGCCGAGGCGGAAAGGGAGTGGTTCTTCACCTGGTTCGGCCAATCCAGCAAGGCCGAATTGAACAGCATGGAGATGATCGACGCGGATGAGTTCGTCTTCAGGCTCAAATCCTGCTCCTTCAATCCGGCCGACGGCCAGATCGACCAGAAAGGCGGCAAGTACACCGCCTTCCACGACGGAATTTCCTTCTATTATACGGTGATCGATCCCGAAACCGAGAATTTTGAGCTCAAGGCCACCTTCACCATCGACTACATCAACCCCACGGCCGACGGCCAGGAAGGCTTCGGCCTTCTCGCCCTGGACAGCCTGGGCGCCCAGGGCGTCAGCTCGGCCAATCACTACACGAACTCGGCCGGCATCATCGCCACCAAGTTCGAGGAGACGATCGACGGAGTCAAGAAGACGAGCAAGGACACCCTCGGCGCGCGCTTCGTCTCGGGCCTGACAAAGGAAATCATCGCCTCCGGGGACTCAGGGATAGCCCAGAGGGGCACGAGCCTGTCGAGGGCCTACAGCTACGACAGCTCCGACCTCGTAAGGGCCGGCGACCGATTCACCCTGACGCTGAAGAAGACCAACTCAGGCTACCACGCCGTCCTCGAAAAACCCTACGCGACGGAGGAAACCGTCACCGAATATGTCATGTACGGCCCCGAAAAGCTCCTCCAGCTCGATCCCGAGCACCTGTACGTCGGCTTTTCGGTGGCGAGGGGCTGCAACGTCACCGTCAGCGATGTCTCGATGACCGTCACCGATCCCAGGACGGATCCGCCGGCACAAAAGGAGCCTCAGGAACTCGTCCCCCTTGTCGCCATGGTGGACTCCCCCTCCTCGTACACGACGACATCCTACCCCTTCGTCTTCACTTCGAACGCCAACGGCCGACTCACCATGAAAGACAAGGACCGCAACCTCGTCATCGACGGTGCCCGCGTCACGGCGCTCGAGGATTTCACCGCCGACATCGAACTCGCCTGGGGCATCAACGACTTCTTCCTCACCTTTACGCCCGATCCCGATTTCAGGCCCGGCGAAATGATGGCCATAGCCCGCTACGACAGGGAACTGCGGAAATATGTGGAGAGCAGCGAGCCCATCTCCCTCGGCCATACCGTGATCTACCGGACGATTGAGGGCGACAGGCTCTATGTGTCGCGAGAGGGCTCGGTTTTCGGGGACGGCTCGATGGAATCGCCCCTGGACCTGAGCTCGGCCCTGTATTACGCGAAGCCCGGACAGCCGATCCTTCTCAAGGGAGGCGTCTACTACCCCCCCAAATCCGTGACGATCGAGCGCGGCAACAATGGGACGCCGGCGCTGCGCAAGGTCCTGATGTCGGCGCCCGGCGAACGGGCGATCTTCGATTTCGGCTACTCGGCCTCGGGCGGCATGCTGCTGGCGGGCGATTGGTGGACCATCGAGGGCATCGACATCCGCGACACGCCGGACAACGTCAAAGGCCTCCAGGTAGCAGGAAACCATAATATAATCAGGAATGTTCGGACCTACAGCTGCGGCGACACGGGCCTGCAGATCAGCGGATCGAGCCTCGAGCCGCCCGAAAAGTGGCCGAAGGACAACCTGATCCAGAACTGCGCCTCGCACGACAACAGCGACCCGGCCGCCAACAACGCGGACGGCTTCGCCGCCAAGCTCACCGTAGGCGAGGGCAGCGTGTTCAGGGGCTGCCTGGCCTGGCACAACATCGACGACGGCTGGGATCTCTTCAGCAAAATCGAGACGGGACCCATCGGTGCCGTCCTCATCGAAGACTGCGCGGCTTACAGGAACGGCTCCCTCTCCGACGGCTCGGGCAACGGCGACGGCAACGGCTTCAAGCTGGGCGGGGACGGGATAGCCGTGCCCCACATCCTGCGGAACAGCCTGGCCTGGGCCAACGGCGCGAGCGGCATCACCTCCAACTCCAACCCGGCGGTGATCCTGGAGCGCTGCACTTCCTACGGAAACAAGGGCGCGAACATAAGCCTGTACGGGAAGGGCGACGGAGAGCGGCTCCTCAGGGCGAGCGGTCTCATCTCGATGGCTGGCGGCACAGGCGACAACTACAGGGAAAGACCTGAGCTCGCGTCGGCGGACAATTACTTCTGGAACGGCGCGAAGTGTGTCAACGCACAGGGCCTTAGCCTGGGCGCCGACATCTTTGTCAGCGTCGACACCGCCGGCATCGCGCCCGAACCACGCGGCGACGGCTCCATCGACATGAAGGGACTTCTGGAACTGACCGACTTAGCCCCGGCCGACGCGGGCGCCCGCCTCGGCCCGCGCTTATAAGCCCAGCACTCATCGCCCCGCACTCATCACGCGAGCTTATCTCCTTGCGCCCCTCACACAGCCTTCTTTTTCTTGTTGAACAACCCCAGCGAATAAGTTACCGAAAGGATTGCGAAGACATAGAACATGATCGACAAGGGCGAGGTGAACAGCACCGTCCAGTCGCCATGCGATATGATCAGCGCCCTTCCCAGTTCCTGTTCGGCGATCGGTCCCAGGATGAGCCCCAGGATGACCGACGGCGCGGAGAAGCCGTACTTCTTCATGAAGTAGCCGACGACTCCGAAAATCAGCGCGAGAAGGACGTCATAGGCGCTGTTGCCCAGGGAGTAGGCGCCCAAAAGGCAGAGGCAGAGAATGATGGGGTAGAGTATGCCGAGGGAAACCTTGAGAATCAGGTTCGAGGCGCGGATGCCCAGATAGCCCAATCCCAGCATGAGAAACTGAGCAATCAGGAATCCCATGAAGAGATTGTTCACGATCTGGGGCGACTGCGTGAAGAGAAGGGGGCCGGGCTGAACCCCGATGATCATCAAAGCCCCCAGCATGACGGAAGTGACGACGTCGCCAGGAATGCCCATCGTTATGAGAGGGATCATCGCCCCGCCCGTCGTGGCGTTGTTCGCCGCCTCAGGGGCCGCTATGCCCGCCAGATTCCCCTTGCCGAAGGAATCAGGGTCCTTCGAAAAGCGCTTGGTTTCATTGTAGGCCATGAAGGAAGCTATCGAACCGCCCGTCGCTGGGATAATCCCTATGATCGTCCCGAGGATCGAAGATCCGAGGATGACCTTCCAGAGCCCCTTCAGCTCCTTGCCCCTGGGCATGATCTCCCCGATCTTGTGCTTTTTCGAAACCCGCAGGATCTTGCCATCATTGAAGAGTTCCACCTGCAAGAGCACTTCGGAGATGGCGAAAAGACCTATGAGCACGGGCATCATGGAAAAGCCGGTGAGAAGGCGGATTACGCCGAAGGTGAAGCGCTCGGTGCCAAGGGTGGGGTTGAGGCCGACCATCGACAGGAGGAGGCCGAAAAAGCCCGAAAGGAGACCTTTCGTGAGGGAAGCCGACGACACGCTCGCCATGATGGTAAGGCCGAAGATCATGAGGGCGAAGTATTCGGAGGGTCCGAACTTCAGCGCGATCTTGGCCAGTTCCGGCGCGAGGAAAATGAGGCAGAGCGTGGATATGACGCCCCCGGCCGTGGAAGCGACCAGGGCCACGCCCAGGGCCTTCCCCGCCTGGCCTTTTTTCGTGAGCGGATAGCCGTCCAGCACGGTCGCGGCGGCCGAGGGCGTTCCCGGCGTCGAGATGAGGACGGCCGCTATGGATCCCCCGAACATCGATCCGCAGAAAAGACCGCTCATCATGATGAGGGCCGCCGAAGGATCGATGTAGATGAGGAAGGGGAGCATCAATATGATACCCGTGGATCCGGAGAGCCCGGGGATCGCCCCCACGATGATGCCCCCCGCCACGCCGATGATGAGGAAATGGATGTGGGTGAGAACGAAAACCAGCGCTTCTGTTATTCCAGTCATGTCGATTCTCCTCTCACCAGATGAAAGAACGAGGCAGCGGAACGCGAAAGACGCTCCTGAATATCCAGTACAGGACAATCGAGACGAGTACCGACACGAATATGATCTTCAATGGTTTACGCTCGCCGAATAGCCACATGGTCAGGGCGGTCAGGAAAGGCGTCACGACGATATAGCCCAGATCCTCCATGGACAGGGCGTAGGCGAGCATGCCCGCCGTCAGCATGACGAGATACCATGCCGTCTTGCCCCTGGGCAGGGTCCTCGCCCTAGTCGCGCCGCCTTCCCCTTCCCTGGCCGGAGCCTTCTCCCTCCGCATCTTCATCGCGCCCTGGGCAATCAGGAGCAAAGAGAGCGCAAAGGAAGCGATGATGATCACGAGGGGATAAGCCCTCGGATTGATGCCGATGCTGATGTCGGGGAATGAGAGCGTCCCTACGTAGAAAAGCAAGGAAACGGCCCCCGCGAGGAAGCCGCATATAATGTCAATCTTGCCCATTATTTATACTTGCTTCCCAGTTTGTTGTCCTTCACGACCTTCTCGTAATAATCGTCTTCCTTCTGGATGAGTTTCCTGAAGTCCTCGGTGTTGCGGTAGTCGAGAAGGAGCCCCGCCTGGGCCGCGAGCTTTATGAACTCGGGATCTTCCATGGCCGCCTTGAAACCGTCGTGCAGGATCTTGATCTTGGCGGGATCGGTGCCCTTGAGCGCGGCAAGTCCCCTCCACTGCCCCATGGCGAAATCGTAGCCCAGCTCCATGGCTGTCGGGTAGTTGGGGAACTCCTTGAGGCGGCCTTCGGAGAAGACGCCGAGGCACTTGAGCTGGCCGGCCGCGAGCTGGGGCACGCCTTCGGGGGGTCCGCAAGTGATGACGTCCACCTGGCCGGCTACCGCCGCCGTTACCGCCGGGGCTCCGCCGGCATGAGGAACATGGTTGAACTTGACGCCGACGGCCGATTCAAAGGCCAGGGCTATCATGTGGGTGCCGCCGCCGGCGCCCGCGTTGCCCAGATTGACCATGCCGGGGCGCTTCTTCGCGTCCTCGACCAGATCCTTCAGGTTTTTATAGGGCGAATTGGCGGGAGCCAGGAACCATACCGGCGCCATGACGACATCGATGATGGGTTCGAAGGTGTTGGCGTCGTAGGGCGTCTTCTGCATATGGGTGACCGTGAGGGAGGGAGTCGCCCAGGCGACGAGGTAGTGGCCATCGTTCTTCTTCGTCATCGCCTCGACATAGCCGGGAACCGCCGCCCCGCCCGGTTTATTGGTGACGAGAAGAGGAACGCCCAGATACTTCTGGATGACGGGCGCGAAGATGCGCACCATGACGTCGGTCGCTCCGCCGGCCGCCCAGGGCACCATCACTTCGAGCTCCCTTTCGGGGAATTTCTTCTGCTGCGCCCCGACATTGAGCGTCGCGAAAAGAACGAGCGCGGAGACGAGAAGCACCAGTCTCTTCATTTTCATCGAAAGCCTCCTATTGATTGGTTTGCAGGACGGTCTTCCCGTCCTACAACTCAAGAATCCCTGGTCTTCGGAACGTAAAGCCGTCTTTCTCCATCGTCAGAATGGGGAAAAGCACGGGTTCGGACAGGACAACCGGACCTTTGGCCGTGGCGAGCATCGTATCCTCGCTCTTCATTCCCGTAATGGATGGATTCCACGTGAACGCCTGATTTTCCTGTATGATCTCTTTCGTCGCGGCGGTAACCTTATAGTCTCTGCCCGCGTAGCCGATGGAACCGCCCTGGTGGTGGAGCCTGTATTCCTCGGGGTAACCTTTTTCGGCATAGGCGCGAAGCGCCACTTCATAGACTTCCACCGCCGGGCGTCCTGGCTGGGTGGCGGCCATCATCGCGGAATCGACATAGACATTGTCTTCATATAGCTGCCTAAGATCGGCAGGGATTTTGCCGAACTGCACGAAACGCGTGATGGACACGATCAGACCGCGCTTTCTCGAATTCACGCTGATCATCGCCCTTCTTTCGATCTTCCTGTCCGTGGCCACGGGATGACGAAAGCGCGCGATGCGATCATCGGCGGCGCAAAACGCTATGATGAAATCCATCCCGCTCTTCCAAAGCTTTTCGGAAAGCCTACCGATCACTTCCCGCTCTTCGTCGCCCGGCCTAATGCCCATGGCTGTTTCCTCGGCAATGCGCGCCGTGTCGAGCGCCTGTTTCCGATACCTGACGATCTCCCAAGGAGTGAGCGAATAACGGAGGGGTTGTATCTTCGACGAAATGTCCGTCGCGCCGGGCAGGCCATGGTCGGCGCCGAGTCTTGGACCCGCGAGCGATCCGACGATCGCCGCTTCCTTATCATCATTCCAGGGAAAGCTGACTATTTCATAGCCCTGATCGACAAGACGTTCTTCGTTTTCCATCCGGGCCGCTTCGATATTGCCGCAGACGACATATTCCCGATCGGCGGTGATGAGAATGCCGGCGATGCCGATTTCGGTCGCCATGCCCACGATGTTGTATCCGCCGCCGGTCACCCAGGAAAAATTGGCGCTCTTCTTCAGGTAGATCGCGTCCAGCTCGAGCGTCTCAAGCAGAGCCCTGACTCGGCGCTTCTTTTCAACGATCTCTTCGGGCACAAATTCGAACATCGACGCTCCTTATCCGGCAATCTTCCTTGACAAATCACTACACTTGTCCATAATTTTAAGTTGTAAGACGTCAGTTGTCAATAATAAAACGAAACCGAAGAGGTGATTCTATGCGCGTACTCTTTATCGGAGGAACCGGCAATATTTCCAGCGCCTGCACCGAGCGAGCACTGGAAAAAGGCTTCGAAGTGTTCCACCTGAACCGCGGAAGCAGGCCTGAAAGGGAAAATACAGGCGTAAAATCCCTCAAGGCCGACATCAGGAATCCGGAAACCGTGAGGACGGCCATCGCGGGGCTCAGGTTCGACAGCATCGTGCAGTTCCTCGCCTACCGTCCCGAACACGTGGAAGCGGACATGGATATGTTTGATGGCGTCACTGGTCAGTATGTGCTGATAAGCACCGCTTCGGCCTATCAAAAACCATCGCTCAGCCCCATCATCACCGAGTCGACGCCCCTCGAAAATCCCTTCTGGGAATATTCACGGCAGAAAATCGCCTGCGAAAAGGTTCTGACGGCCAAGGCGCGGGAACGCTCCTTTCCCTATACGATCATCCGCCCCTCGCACACCTACGGCGACGGATGGATACCGGGCTGCTTCGGCTCGGCCAGCTACGGCCTGGCCTGGCGCCTCAAGGAAGGGAAGGAAGTGATCGTGCCCGGCGACGGACAGTCGCTATGGACCCTCACCCACGCCTCCGATTTCGCGGTGGGCCTGGTGGGACTCCTGGGGAATCCGGCCGCGCTCTCGGAAGCCTTCCACATCACCTCCGACGACCACCTGACCTGGTCCGCCATCCACGCCATCACGGCGGAAGCCTTGGGCGTCGAGCCAAGGCTTGTCCGCATCCCCTCGGAATATATCGCCCGGATCAATCCCGAACGAGGAGCCGGCCTTTTGGGCGACAAGGCGGTCAGCGTCATCTTCGACAACTCGAAGATCAGGCGATTCGTGCCGGAATTCCACCCTTCCGTCTCCTTCCCCGAGGGACTACGCCGCTCCCTGGCATGGTATGACGCGCGCCCCGAGCGTAAAGTTCCCGATCCGACGATGAACAGGGAGATGGAGGAAATCCTCGGCCGCTGGAAAAGCGCCATGGCTTGAGAAAAATGTTCCTTATTGTTACTATTGGTTCTTGACAATTTTCATTATATTACCATATACTCCTTATTATAGATAATTACTATCTATTTTAGGGAGCATTATGGAACATAAACTGTATTCCATCGCTAATCTATCGGATATACTCAAACTTCACCCCAAGACGATCCTGCGCTTTATCCACGAAGGGAAAATCAAGGCGCGTAAAATTGGCCGATCCTGGATGGTCAGCCGGGACGAACTCAAGGAATACGCCCACAACGAATTCGCCGGAGAGGAAAAACCCCTCCCGGAAAAGAACAAAACGGACGCCGCCAACCTCGCGGAGCGAATCGCCGTGTCAGCGGTGGTGGAGATAGACGAGGAGAATTCGGAAGAGGCGAGCCGGATTTCCAATTCCCTCATGGCCATGCTCAACGGCAAGGACGATTCCTGGGGCAAAACGCGCTTCGACTTCTTCTACTACCCCGAAATCCGGAAGGCGAAATACGTCCTCTACGGCAGTCCGAAGTTCATCGCCGCCGTGCTCGGCACCTTCGATCTCCTCGCCGCCCAGAAGGAGGAATGAAGCCATGAAATCAGGCATCGCGACCAAACGTCAGTTGTACGCCAGAATCTCCTCGTCGTCGATTTCGACCTGGATCTCTATCTTGCGGCCCGTATCGGTAGCGATATAGTCCTCGGCTCCCGCGATCAGATGGGGCATGATCTGCCTGAGATCGCTTTCGCGCCCCGTGCTCGTTATGATGGTGGACCAGAGCTGCCTTTCGACATTGTTTGCCCGCAGCAGGTCGAAGTCGAAGGCTTCGATCTTGCAGTAGCGGAAATAGGTCGTATAGGTTTCGTAATGCGTCGAGGAGCCGATGATCCCGAAGGTCGGACTGTATGACCTGATGGGCGGGTACGGCGGATTGGGCGGCGGCGGGTTATGGCCGTAAGGCGGAGGCGGCGGGGATTTCGGCAGGGAGGGGACAAGCCCGAACACCGGCACGCGGTACGCGTATTGATGCTCCTGCGGCTCGCCGACGCCATACATCACATAGACGATGATATTCGCGTCTTCCGCGGCCGAGACCTTCCTGTACCCTTTTCTCGAAAGGACCTTTTCGATATAGCCCGTGTATTTCTCGAAGCGGAGGTCACCGGTTTTTATGCTGGAATCCGTCGGAACGAAAATATAGTCACGTTTCCCCGGAGAAGCATCCCTTCCGATGCTGTCGATCTGCATGACAAGGGTTTTGGTCGTCGAACAGGACGCCAACATTACCGCGATGAATATGAAAAAAGCCAACTTTTTCATGAACTCTCCTTCCCCCATTAAATAATAGCACAAAAATCACCGGACGAAACTGTTTCTGTCTCGATAAAGGATTGCCGATCGAAGGTGGCGCCGGGCGAAATTCTTGGCGTTCGCCGAATGTCCTTCCTCTGCCTCGAACAACTTCCTTTCCTTATAAAAATGCAAAATAGATGATGTAAACCATAAACTTTTCGCTCGGTTTCTATTGCATTGCAGAGCCTTCTGGTAGAGTATATTCGATAAGGTTCGTTCTTTAATCGCATAACTTAAAATATATGCTGATTTGCATATAGCCGTTGGATAAATATTCGGTCAGGCATAGACCCCGACACTTCGGTTATTCAATGGCAAAGTATATCCTTCGGGCTTTGCGCGGTGTGTATCGCCGCATATATCGTCTATCAGGAGGTCTCGAATTGTTCAGAAAAACCTTTGCGGCAATCGTTTTAACAGCCCTGCTTCTGGGAGGCGCGACAGCCGCCTTTGGGGCAACGCCAAGATCGGGCGGTACATTGAAGGTCGCCGCGTCAAGTCTTCAGAGCCTCCAGCTCTACAAGACCGCCGCGAACGATATCACGGATTCCCAAAGCGTGATCTTCGACACGCTGTTCATTCTCAGCAAGGATGATTTTAAGCCGATACCATCGCTCGCCGAAAAATGGACCAATCCCGATCCGCTCACCTGGGTATTCTCGATCAAGAAAGGCGTTCTCTTCCATGACGACAACCCGGTCTTCCCCAAGGGTACGCGCCGGGAAGTCACCGCCGACGACGTGGTTTACTCCATTGAGTTCATGCAGAAGACGAGCACAGCCTACACCCTGGGCCCTATCACCGGCGTGAAGGCGCTCGATCGTTATACCGTGGAAATCACCACCAAGACGCCCCAGCCCTTCCTGGTCAACGACCCCAACAGGCTCTGCCGCATGTGCATAATCCCCAAGGAAGCCATCGACAAGCTGGGCGAAGACGGCTTCGCGAAACATCCGATCGGCAGCGGTCCATACAAATTCAAGAGCTTTTCCCCGGACTCCGGCCTGCTTCTGGTAAAAAACGCCTTCTATCGCCTGCCCGTATATCTCGACGCGGTGGAATTCGTGGTCATTCCAGATCCTCTGGCCCAGTCCATCGCGCTCCAGTCGGGCGAGATCGATGTGATCAAGCACCTCTTCAATCTCGAGATGGCCGACAGTTTCGAGAAAAACGCCAAATTCAACGTCGTGAAATCGGGCGGTGGTTCGTACCGCGGTCTCGGCTTCAATACGACAGTCGCGCCCTATAACAACCCGGCAGTCAGAAAAGCCCTCTCCATGCTTCTGGATATCGATACCGCCTACAAAGCGATCATCGGCGACCACGGCGAACGCGCCTACGGCCAGGTTCCGCCCTGGGTTCCCTTCGGCTACGACCCCTCGCTGAAAGACCTCTGGAGCTATGATCCCGCGCAAGGCCTCAAGATCCTGGCCGCCAACGGCTTCAAGGATCAGGACGGCGACGGTTTCCTCGATCTCAACGGAAAACCCTTCAAGATCGAGATCAAGACGCTGGCCGGTTCGCAGGTCAAGGCGCTCACCATTCTCGCGACGCAGCTGCGCGAAAAGGGCATCAACGCGAGCGTGCTCACCCAGGACACGGCCGTCTGGGCTGACGATCTTCTCAAGGGCAACACCACCGTCTTCTTCGACTACAGCTTCGCGGGTACCACCGGATTCCATTCGCTCTTCCACGGAAGCATGATCGGAGCCGCGAACACGCACTTCTACAACAATCCGGAAGTCAACAAGCTCCTGGACGAAGCCTTGACGAAGGTAAAGTTCGACGAGCTCTCTTCCCTGTGGAAGAAAGCCCAGCGCCTCGTATTCAAGGACACGGTCGGCATACCGCTCTATTTCGAATACAGCTATGCGGTGGCGAGCAAGAAAGTGGTGGACTTTGTGCCTCCGTGGGGCGGCTTGACTCTCGTCTCGTCGGAAAACAACGTCTGGCTCAATAAATAGAAAAACTTCCATAGGCTCGATCCCGGGTCGCATTGGCGGCCCGGGGCGGGTCCTCGGGCTTGGAGAGGAAGAATGGGTAAATACCTCGCTCGAAGGATCCTGACGACCATCCCGGTTCTCGTCGGCATCTCCTTCATAGTTTTCGCGTTAGTCTCTTTCGCCCCGGGCGATTCGATAAGCCTCATGCTCAGCAATGAAACGGTCAACGTCGAGAATGTGGCGAAGCTAAAGGCCGAGCTCGGACTCGATCGCCCCTGGTATGTTCAGTATGTGTCGTACATGGGAAAACTCGTGAAAGGCGACATGGGGCGATCCGTGCAGTTCAACCGGCCCGTGGCCGAGATGATCGGCGAAAAAATCGGGAACACCTTCAAGTTGACTATTTTTTCCTGCTTCGTCTCCCTGTGCATCGCCATCCCCCTTGGAGTGCTCGCTGCGGCGCGGCGCAGGTCCATTTTCGATTATTCCGCCACGGCCATAGCGCTGGTGGGCGTTTCGATGCCTTCTTTCTATCTGGGACTTCTCCTCATACTCTTTTTCGGCCTAAGGCTGGGCTGGCTCCCCATACGCGGACTCCCTACCTACGATTCAACCTTCCTGAAACAGATACGCTATCTCATTCTGCCCTCGATCACCCTGGGGAGCAGCATGGCGGGCATTCTCACGAGGCTCACACGCGCCACGATGATCGAAGCGCTGGGCCAGGACTTCGCGAGGACTGCCAGAGCCAAGGGTCAGAGCGAAATGGGCGTGCTTTTCAAACACGCCTTTCCGAACGCCTTCCTTCCGATACTTACGACCTTCGGCATGCAGTTCGGCTCGCTGCTGGGCGGCGCCGTCATCATAGAGACGATTTTCTCCCTGCCCGGACTCGGCATGCTGGCCATGAACGCCGTAAAATTCAGGGACCTCCCGCTCATCCAGGGGACGGTGCTCGTGTTCGCGGTCTGCTTTGTGGCGGTCATGCTCATCGTGGATATTCTGTATGTCTTCATAGATCCGAGGATCAGGTACGATTGATATGAAAAAACGGAACACTATATTCTCCGGCGCGCCGCGGCTCCTCAAGGTTTTCGCCCGCCATAAGTTGGGCATAGTCGGTCTGATCGCGTTGTCCGCCTTTATCGTAATCGCGGTATTCGCCCCGGCGCTGGTGCGTTTCGACCCCTATACCATGGATCTGGAGCATGCCTTCGTGCCGGCGGGAAGCGGCGGGCATCTGCTGGGCACCGACAATTTCGGCAGAGACACCTTCTCGCGGCTAGCCTACGGGGCGCGCATCTCCCTACTCATCGGCATCGTCGTAGTGACGTTGGCCGCCGTTGTCGGAACGATTTTAGGACTTCTCTCCGGCTATTATGGCGGATGGGTGGATTTCACCGTCATGCGCCTCGTGGAAGTATTCTATTCCTTTCCCTTCCTCATCCTCGTCATAGCGGTGATGGCCATACTCGGACCGAGCATCTTCAATGTCATGTGGGTGCTGGGGCTCGTGCATTGGCCCAGCTACGCCAGGCTCGTGCGGGGGCAGGTGCTTTCGCTCAGGAATATCGAGTATATCCAGGCGGCCAAGACGACCGGCTGCGGCGACGCGCGCATCATATTCAGGCACATAATGCCCAACACCATTACCCCCATAATCGTGCAGGCGACCTTGGGAATTCCGGGCGCGATCCTCTCCTCGGCGGCGCTGGGCTTCCTCGGTTTCGGCGTCCAGCAGCCGACGCCCGAATGGGGCTCAATGGTGAACGAGGGCAAGGATTACATACTCCTCAATTCCGACATGATTCTCTGGCCAGGACTATGCATTTTCCTGGTCGTGCTGAGCTTCAACTTCATAGGCGACGCGTTGCGCGATACGCTCGACCCACGCCTCTCGAAACAGCTTAAATAGGAGCGCTTCCATGACTATAGATGAAAGACTTTCCCGCGTGCCCGCCTTCACCCAATTCTACGGAACTGACGAGCTTTACGGCCACGCGACACGCGTGGCTGAGGCCAATCCCGGCTTCTGCCGCCTGACCTATGTAGGCCAATCCAAAAACGGGGAGAAGATTCCCATGGTCACGGTGGGAAATGGCCCGACTTCCATACTTCTTTTCGCCTCGCCTCATCCGAACGAGCCTATCGGCGCGATGATGGCATATTTCCTCCTCGACGAACTCGCGGCCAGCCCCGAGATGCGCGAGGGGAGGACCTGGAATATCATTCCCTGCATCGACCCTGACGGCACGAGACGCAACGAGGGCTGGTTCAAAGGGCCATACACGCTCAAGAACTATGCCCGCGATTTCTACAGGCCGAGGGGAGACGACCAGGCCGAATGGACCTTTCCTGTGGAATATAAAACCTTTAAGTTCGACAAGCCGATTCCCGAAACGAAGGCGCTCATGAAGGCTATCGACATCACAAGGCCGGCTGTCATGTACTCGCTTCACAATTCCGGATTTGGCGGCGCCTATTACTATATTTCGCGGCCACTCGAGTCGGCCTACGCCGACTTTCATCGCCTGCCCACCGAACGCGGGCTGTCGCTTTCCCTTGGAGAGCCTGAGGCCCCCTACTGCAAAGAGCTGTATCCCGCCGTCTACGCCACCAACTTCGCCAGCGACGCGTACGATTATTTCGAAAAATTCGGCAAAGGCGATCCCGCGAAGTATATGTTCGGCGGAGGATCCTCGAGGGATTACGCGGAAACAGTCAGCAAACCTTTCACCCTCATCGCGGAGGTTCCTTATTTCAAGACCGCCAAGATCGCCGACACAAGTCCCATGGGCAAAAAACGCGGTACTGTGGTGCTGGACGGCATCGAGCGCTCGCGCGCCCTGCTGACCTTCGCCAAAAAGGTGGTGGACGACACTCTGGCGCTGCTCACCGAGGAACCCGTTCTGCGCGACGCTTCCGCCAGCTTCATTGGGCAGATGCTGAACAGGATGGACGGCGAAAAAGCCTGGGCGATGTCCAAGGAAATCATGGAGGAGGAAGCGACGGTGGCACAGGAAGCCCATGCCCTCTACATCACTCCCTTCTATCAGGGGATCATCATTTCGATGTACCGCAGGGCGCTCAAGGCCCAATTGGCCAAGGAATACAATTCCGTCATTGAAGAAGCCTACAAAACGCTAGACGCGAAGATCGACGCCATGATGGATGAGATCGGAACAGCGCTTGACTACGGCACTGTCGCGATACGCGATCTCGTCCAGATTCAGTACGGCGCCCTCCTGGCCGTGCTCAACGGACTGGGGCTTTGATGGAGGGGATCATGGCCGACAATTTGCTCGAAGTGAAGGACCTGAAGACTTATTTCAGGACCGAGGAAGGTGTCGTAAAAGCCGTGGACGGCATCAGCTTCAACCTCGAAAGAGGGAAGACCTTGGGCATCGTGGGAGAGTCCGGCTGTGGAAAAAGCGTGACATCGCTTTCGATCATGCGCCTGATCCCGAACCCGCCCGGCAAGATCGTGAGCGGCAGCATCGTTTTCGAGGGCAAGGATCTGCTCGCGAAAACCGAAAAACAGATGCGCGGCATCAGGGGAAACGACATCTCCATGATTTTTCAGGAACCCATGACGAGCCTGAATCCCATCATGAAGGTTGGATCCCAGATATCGGAGGCCATCCTCCTGCATCAAAAGATCGGCGCCGCCGAAGCCAGGAAAAAGGCGATAGAAATGCTCGTGCGCGTGGGCATCCCCATGCCCGAAAAACGCATGGACTCCTATCCGCACCAGCTCTCAGGCGGCATGCGTCAGCGAGTGATGATCGCCATGGCTCTGTCGTGCAACTCTAAACTTCTCATCGCCGACGAACCGACGACAGCCCTCGACGTCACCATACAAGCCCAGATAATAGATCTCATGAAGAAAATGCGCTCTGAATTCGGCGCCTCTATAATTCTCATCACCCATGATCTGGGCGTGGTCGCCGGCCTCGCTGACGATGTCGTCGTCATGTACGCGGGAAAAATCGTGGAGAAAGCCGATGTCAGGAATATCTTCAAGGACGCGAGACATCCCTATACCATCGGCCTGCTCCAGTCCATTCCCCGCATCGACCAAGAGGTTGAGCGACTTCAAGCGATCGAGGGAGTCGTGCCGAACCAGCAGGAGATGCCCTCAGGCTGCGCATTCTGCCCGCGCTGCGTCCGCGCGACTGAGCGCTGCAAGACCGAAGCCCCCCCCCTGGTACCTTTCGCCGCGGAAAAACGCGCCGTGGCTTGCTGGAACGCATCGACAGACGGAGGAATAGCGAAATGAAGGAAGGCGCGGCGATTCTGGAAGTGAAAGATCTGGTCAAACACTTTCCTTCCCCGGCCGGCTCGGTAAAAGCGGTCGACGGCATTTCGTTCGGCATCCTGGAGGGCGAAACCCTCGGCATGGTGGGAGAATCCGGCTGCGGAAAATCGACGACCGGAAAAGTGCTGATTCGTCTTGAAGACCCGACATCGGGGTCGGCACGCTTCGAGGGCAAGGACATTTTCACGATCCAGAAAAGCGACATGAAGGCTTTCAGGAGAAAGGTGCAGATCGTCTTCCAAGACCCCTTCGCCTCCCTCGACCCGCGAATGACGGTGGGCGAAATCATCGGCGAACCTCTTCTGGTGCATAACCTCGTCGCCCGGAACCAAATGAAGCCTAGAGTTCAGGAACTTTTAAAGATGGTCGGCCTCGACGCGTCGCATGCCGACCGTTATCCACACGAATTTTCGGGCGGCCAACGTCAGAGAATCGGGATAGCCCGCGCGCTTGCCGTGGAGCCGCGACTCATCATATGCGACGAGCCCGTCTCAGCCCTGGACGTGTCCATTCAGGCGCAGATCATCAATCTCCTCAAGGATCTGCAGCGTAGCTGCGGGCTTACCTATCTCTTCATCGCCCACGACCTTTCGGTCGTCAAACATATATCCGACAGAATATGCGTCATGTACCTGGGCAAAATCGTCGAGACCGCCGACAAGCGGGCGCTCTTCGCCAAACCCCTACACCCCTATACGCAGGCCCTGCTTTCCGCCATTCCCGTTCCCGATCCCGACAGGCAGGAAGAGCGGATACTGCTTGAAGGAGACGCGCCCTCACCCGTCTCTCCGCCGGCCGGCTGCCGTTTCCACACGCGCTGCGCTTACGCCTTCGACCTCTGTAAACGCGAGGAGCCGCCCATGCTCGAGTACGGCGACAGGCATTTCTGCGCCTGCCACGCGCTCAATAAGAAAAAGCCGGAATAGAAACCGCTGGCTACCAGCTACCAGCTACCGGTCCGCAGCCTACGGCCCGCGGACCACGGCCTCATCGACCTTCTCCTCTTCAGCCCATGGTGATCTTAGCGGTTTTGGTGGTCGCCCCTCTTCATAGGTATCTTATCGCTTACGAAAGAGGTCAACTATGAGAAAAATCGGTATAGCATTGCTTTTGGCGATCGCCCTGGCGGCTTCCGCCTTCGCCCAGTCTTCTCTTATAAGCCCGAAGGCCGCCAAGGAGCTTTTAGCGAGCGGCAAGGATGTTCTGCTTCTGGACGTTCGAACCCAGGAAGAATTCCTCGAGGGACATATAGCCGGCTCGATCCTCCTGCCCTACGACCAGATTACGGCCAAAAGCGCCGCCCAGATCATCGGATCCAAAGATAGAACAGTCATTGTCTACTGCCGCACGGGGCGGAGAAGCGCGGCGGCCGCGGCATCCCTCGTCGCCCTTGGCTACAAAAAAGTGCTGGACCTTGGAGGCATACAGGCCTGGCCTTACGGCACCATCAAGGGCATTCTAAAGTGATCGGGGCGCCGCTCGCCTCGCGGCCTTAGCCTCAACTTTAACCTAAGCCCTAAATTCGCCCCGACTGTACGTATCTTACCATGCCGCCCGCCACCAGGATTCCGCGCTCGCGTTCCGAAATATCGCATTTCAGAAGGAAAGAGAATCCCTTCGTGCGATCATACACCTCGACGGTTTCGGCTTGCAGCAGGGCATTCCTGATGTTTTCAAAGGCAAGCTCGTCCAGCTTTTCGACGCGGTCGTAGTCCGCGGGATCGGCGAATTCCAGGGGGATGATACCTGAATTGATCAGATTGGCCTTGTGAATCCTAGAGAAGCTTTTCGCGATGACTGCCCTGACACCCATCCACACGGGCGCGAGCGCCGCGTGTTCGCGCGAGGAGCCCTGGCCGTAGTTGGCGCCGCCCAAAATAAATCCGCCGCCGTATTTCTCTGCGTTCTTCGGAAAATCGAGATCGCAGCGGACGAGACAGTACTTCGCGAGATGCGGAATATTAGAGCGGTAGGGAAGGACGTCAGCACCGCCCGGCATTATATGGTCGGTTGTCACGTTGTCGCCCGTCTTTATGAGGACGACGCCGGAGATGGATTCAGCCATGGCGTCGAACATAGGAAAGGGCTTGATGTTCTTGCCGCGGATCACCTCGAGCCCTTCCATGGAGACCTTCGTCGAATATTCCGGAGGTAGCTCGATTAGATTGTCGTCGACAAGGAAACGGTCGGGCATCGGAACTCGCGGAGTATCGCCTACCGCCTCCAGTGGGCTGATACAACCGAGGAGCGCGGAAGCGACGGCAGTCTCCGGGCTGCAAAGGTAAACCTTCGCGTCGGCCGTCCCGCTTCGCTTCTCGAAGTTGCGGTTGAAGGTGCGCAGGGACACCGCCCCGCTCGCGGGCGACTGCCCCATTCCGATGCATGGACCGCAGGCGCTCTCCAGGATGCGCGCGCCCGCCGAGATCATGTCGGAGAGAGCGCCGTTCTTCGCGAGGAGATTGAGGACCTGCTTGGAACCCGGCGAAATGACGAGGGAGACGTCGGCGGGCACCGTCCGTCCCTTGAGTACCGAGGCTACCCGCATCATATCGGAGTAGGATGAGTTGGTACAGGAACCGATGCATACCTGGTCCACCTTCACCGACCGCAGCGCTGAGACGGGGACGATGTTGTCGGGGCTATGCGGAGCGGCGACGAGGGGCTCGAGTTCGTCCAGATCGATGGTGAACGTCCTTTCGTAGGCGGCGTCGGCGTCGGCGTGGATTTCCGCGAAGGGCTCTCCCCTTCCCTGAGCCTCAAGAAAACGTTTTGTCTGCTTGTCCGAGGGGAACACCGACGAGGTGGCGCCTAGTTCGGCGCCCATGTTGGCTATCGTCGCCCGCTCATACACCGAAAGGTCGTCCAAGCCTTCGCCCGCGTACTCGATAACCTTACCAACTCCGCCTTTTACGCTGAGAAGCCCAAGAAGCTTGAGGATGATGTCCTTGGCCGCACATGAACCTCTCAGTCTTCCCTTCAGTTCGACCCTGATGACCGCGGGCATGGTCAGGTGATAGGCGGCGGTACCCATGGCCACCGCCACATCCAGGCCGCCCGCCCCAATGGCGAGCATGCCAAGGCCGCCCGAGGTAGGCGTGTGCGAATCAGAGCCCAGGAGGGTCTTCCCCGGCGCGCCGAAGCGTTCCAGGTGAACCTGGTGACAGATCCCGTTGCCCGGCCTGGAATACCGCAGGCCGTATTTCCTACAGAAGGTCCTCAGAAACAGATGGTCATCCGCGTTCTCGAAGCCCGTCTGCAGCATATTGTGATCCACGTAGAGGATGGAGAGTTCGGTCTTGACCCGTCTCATTTTCATCGCTTCGAACTGGAGGCAGGCCATCGTGCCGAGGGCGTCCTGCATCAAGGTCTGATCGATCCTGATCGCGATGTGGCTGCCAGCGGCAAGCTCTCCTTCTACCAGATGCGAAGCGATGATTTTTTCGACTACGTTCATGTGCTTTTTTTCTCCCTATCCTCGCGCGTTCAGATGATTTCGCAGTTTTTCTTGGTCAACGTCTCGGCGATCCAGGACTTGTCCAGCGTTCCTTCCTCGATTTTCCTGAACTTTTCGGCCTCCATGCTGTGATGCTTGGAAGCCTTCTCGTAGACGTCGGCCGCGTCAGCGGGACGGATAACCACAACGCCGTCGGCATCGCCCACGAGGATGTCGCCGGGCAGGACGGCCTGTCCGCCTATGCAAATGGGCACGTTGATCTCGCCGGGGCCATTCTTGTAGGGGCCCTTGGGCTGGACGCCCTTGGCGTAGACGGCGAAGTTCATGTCACGCAGGGCTTCCACGTCCCTGATGCAGCCATTGACGATGAAACCGGCGATTCCGCGCTTCATGGCGGTACGCATCATGATCTCGCCACAGAGAGAGTGGTCCATGCAGCCTTCGCCGTCGACCGCGATGATGTCGCCAGGCTGGGCCATTTCCATGGCCTTGTGGAACATAAGGTTGTCGCCGAGAGGCACCTTGACGGTCAGGGCCGGTCCGAGAAGGCGGACGTTGTTGTAGGGCTTTATGGAAGCATCAACCGAATAGATTCTTCCCATGTTGTCGCAGATATTCGCGACGGGAACATCGCGGAATTTTTCGATGAGTGCTTTATCGGGCCTCTGGATGGCGGTGAAAACGCGGAAACCGACGTTGGGCATAGATATCTCCTTGCGGGTGAAAAGTTGGATTTAGCGGAATTGAAGAAACCCCGCCAAAAGGCGGGGCGCTGCGATTTACATTACTTGGTCAGTCCGATCTCTTTGAGCAGGGCTTTGATCATGACGCACTGCTCGTGATACATCCTGTCGAATTCGGCGGAGTCGGCATAGACGGCCGGTTCTCCGAGGGTGATGGCGCGTTTCTGGAAGTCGGGGCTCTGGATGATTTTTCCGAAGGCGACATCCAAAGCGGCAAGCACATCCTTGGGGGTCTTCTTGGGAGCGAAGACGCCGCGCGTGGAAGTGAGTATCGCGTTGTAGCCCTGCTCGATGAAGGTCGGGGCATTGGGGAGTTCGGCGATGCGGACCGGGCTCGAAACGCCGATGATCTTCATCTTTCCGGCCCTGACCTGCTCAAGGATGGAGGCGGGGAAGGAGGAAACCGCGGTCACATGGCCGCCGAGCACGGCGCTGATGCCCTCGTTGGTGCCCTTGAAAGGTACTTCCTTTACCTGTTTCGTCACATCCATGGCGAATAGCATGTTGGCGCCAAGAACATGAAGCGTGGAACCCACGCCGGGGTGAGACCAGGAGAACTTGCCGGGGTTGGCGGCAATCCAGGCCTTCATTTCCTTGGCGTTGCTGAAGGGCGCGTCGGCCTTGACCGCCATGAGGGGAGCGACGTTGCTGGCGAGGGCCACGCCCACGAAATCGTTTTCAGAGAAATCGACCGAATCCATGTAGAGCGAGATGGGGAGGGACATGGTGGCATAGAGCAGGGTATAACCGTCTGCTCTGGCCGTGGCCACCGCCGTGGCGCCGATGGCGCCGCCGGCGCCCGGCTTGCAGGTCACTTGTATGGGCTGTCCCAGGAATTTGGATGCCTCGGGACTGAGCAGTTCGGCCGCGAGGTGCGTGCCGCCGCCCGCGGCGAAACCGACGATCACTTCCACCGGCTTGACGGGAAAGTTGGGAGCCGCGAACAGTGTCGCGGGAACCAGGGCGAGCAGGGCCAGGCATAATGCCAGGTTTTTTCTTGTCATTGCGATGTCTCCTTTGTATTGAATCATCACCTTCGCGGAAAAACCCGCGAAAGCGCTCCGAAACGATGCCAGAATCACGCTTCCTCTTTTTCGCCGCTGTCGTTGATGACGATGGTTGTCTTGTTCGCGAGCTTCCTGTTGCGGCGAACCATGAAGAAGCAGAAAACGACGGACACAATCATGAGTACGAGGGAAATCGGTCGAGTGAAGAAGATCGAAATATTGTAGTCAGACAGTATCAGGCTCTGGCGAAGGCTGGTTTCCAGTTGACTGCCGATGACGAAAGCAATGATGAGGGGTGGAATGGGAAACTTGTTCTTGTTCATGGTGAATCCCACGGCGCCGAAAAGGATCATCAGGGCGACGTCGAAAAGGTTGCCCCGGCTGGCATAGGTGCCGACCACGCATATGATGAGGATCATCGGCAGGAGCGTGGCTTTTCTCAGCTTGACGATTTTCGCGAAAACGGGAATCCCGAGCTGGCCTACAAAGAGAAGGGCTATGACAGCCAGGAACATGGCTATGTAGACGGTGTAGACGCTTCCGATATCCTCGATGAAAAGAAGCGGGCCAGGCTTGATTCCATGCGTTATGAGAGCGCCCACGAGAATGGCCGTGACGACATCGCCGGGAATTCCCAGCGTCAGCAGGGGTACGAGGGCTCCGCCTGCGACGGCGTTATTGGCCGCTTCAGGGGCAGCCACTCCTTCCAGGACGCCGGTACCGAATTTTTCGGGATGCTTGGAGCGTCGCTGGGCTTCAGCATAGGATACAAAACAGGCAGTGCTCCCGCCGATGCCAGGAAGAACACCGATAAGCGCGCCGATGATGCTCGATTTTATTATGTTGACGCGCTGTCCCCAGTACTCCTTGAAGCTCAGCTTATTGTCCATCACGGCGAGAGGATCGGCTTTTTTGTAGAGCGCCGCCCTTCCCTGCGAAAGCTGCGTAAGAAGCTCCGTAAGGGCAAAGACGCCGATGAATACCGAAAGAGTCTGGATTCCATCGCTCAGGTTTATGTTCCTGAACGTAAAACGCCTCGTTCCATAGATGGGGTCCATGCCTACCGTCGCGAGCAGCAAACCGATGCAGGCCGAAGCGAGACCCTTCAGGAGCGACTTGCCGGAAATGCCGGCGATCAGGGCCAGGGAGAGAAGCATGAGACCAAAGTATTCGGGAGGCCCGAATTTCAGGGCTATCGTGGAGAGAGGCTTGGCCATGGCCAGGAGAATGATCGTCCCGATGACGCCGCCGGTGCAGGAAGCATAGAGCGCCATCTTGAGTGCCTTGCCCGATTGACCCTTGAGCGCCATCTGGTAACCATCGATCGTAGTCGCGGCGGCGCTGGCCGTTCCCGGCGTATTTATGAGAATGGCAGAAATCGAACCGCCGAACATCGCTCCCTGATAGGCGCCCATCATCAAACCGATAGCCACGGGCGTCGGAAGGTAAAGACTGATGGGAAGGAGGAGCGCGATCGTCATGCTCGGACTGATGCCCGGCAGGCCGCCGCCGATAATCCCGGCGATGACGCCGGCCACGATGCCGAGAAGCACCTGGATAGAGACAAATTGAAGCGCAGTTTCCAGTAATATGTCCACCGTCGTATCTCCTGATTATCAGAACCCCAGAGGGCCCTTGGGAAAGCTGATCTTGAACGCGATCGTAAAGATGAAATAGATCGCCGCCACATAGATGACAGAAAGAAGGAAGCACCAGCCTATCTTCGAATGCCCAAAGAACATGAGAAGAAAAGTCAGGAATACCACGCTCGCGATGACGAATCCCGTATAGGGCATGACGAATAGGTAAGCGAGAGCAGATGCCAAAAGAAGCGCATGCTTCCCATAGGACTTGTAATTGACGCGGTTGGCGGGATTCCTGAAAGTGGACAGCTTGAGCTTGCCTTCCTTCCTGAGCCCCATCACCCCCTGAAACGCTACGCCCGCCGCGCAGATGCCGCAGCAGATCACCAGAAGTCTGGGGAAGAATTCCGGTCCGATGGCCACGCCTTCCTTGACCTTTATCTGGGCTGGAATCAGCCAGAAATAGGCAAGAAGACATAGCCCGAGCAGGACTAGCCCCGCCCTCAGGTCAGCATATTTTTTTCCCATTCAGAACACCTCGCGCTTGGTTGGTTTAATAAAAAGTTCCATCATGCCAATGTCGCTTCCGGAATATAGGCGACTCCGTCCATCAGCACTCTCGCGGTACGAAAAACGGTCACTTTTCGGATCTCGCCTCCTCCGCTCTCGATGCCCACTTCCATCGGCCCATAGGGATGGCCGATGACGAGGCTCCGTCCGTCCTTCCTGGCGCGATCGCTCAACGCTTCCCATACCACAGTACCCGGTATCTGAGCCGCCGCGCCGGTGCTCACCGCCCCGCCGATCATATAGGCCCGGTGCATTTTCTGCATGGAGCCCAGGCGGGCGACAATATCGATATCATCGGCCTTAACCAGGTTACCCTCGGGGTTGAGGTAGTCGCAGGGGGGACTCACGAAACCCACCTTGGGGAAGGCGGGGCTTTTCTCGGTGGCTTCCTCGCGTTTATTCACAATACCGGACATTTCGGCGGCCACGGAGCGCAGCTCTTCCATGAGAGCGAGGACGCGCGGCATGGCTTCCACTTCGGTGGGTAGCTCCGTGCCCTTGAGACCCAGCTCGGCGGCCCGCAGGTAAACGACGGGCGTGACGGCGTCCACGACAGAGATCGTGAACCTGCCCTTTTCGCCAAGATCGATGATATCCCGAGCGTTCCCCGTGGGAAGAAGCCTGCCCGTCACGCCGCCGGCCGGGTCGAAAAATTCCACTTCAAGCTTGGGGCCAGTTCCCGGAACGCCGTGAATCGAATAGCCGCCCGTGCACCGCGCCCTGCCAGCCTGAACCGGAACCTTGACATGGATGATCTTGGACGTATTCGTGTTAAAAATGCGGACCGTGGTTTCCGGTTCCCGCGGAATGACATAATTCTGGTTTACGGCGAAGACGCCCACGGCAGAAGTCAGATTTCCGCAATTGCCCTGCCAGTCTATCTTGGCCTTGTCCACCGAAACCTGGCCGAAGGTGTAGTTCACGTCGGCGTCTTCCCTCTCGCAGGGGCCGATGACGCACACCTTGCTGGTGAGGGAGTTGGCGCCGCCCAGACCGTCGATCTGGCGCAGGTCGGGGCTGCCCAGAAGCCTCAGGATGATCTTGTCGCGCAGTTCACCAGCCTCGGGCAGTTCGTTTCCCTTGAGGAAGAGGCCCTTGCTCGTGCCTCCCCGAATGATTGAACAGCCGAACGATATATAATCTCTTTTCATACTATGCTTCCTCGCTTCAGGAGATGGGGTAGCCGCACCAAGCGGCGTTGACCAGGTCCCGCTTGGGCAATGGCTGCCCCTCGTAGACGCGCATGACGTTATCGGCCACCTTTCTTACCATCGGGAGAGTGAGATCCACGACCGTTCCTCCGATGTGAGGCGTCATGATCAGGTTATCGACGCCGAGGAGCGGGCCGTCAGCGGGATAAGGCTCCTCCGAGAAGCTGTCCAGGGCTGCCGCCATGAGCCTTCCAGCCCTCAGGGCTGCCGCAAGCCTGGCCTCGTCGATGAGACCGCCGCGCGAGGTATTGATCAGTACCGCGCCCTTCTTCATCCTGCCCAGTTCCTTCTCCCCGATGATGAGTTTCGTGTTCTCTACAAGCGGGAGATGGAGGCTCAGGATATCGCTCGTTTCCAGGAGGGTACCGAAATCGACATAGCTGAGATGGAGGCGTTTTTCCTCCTCGACGGGCAGACGGAAAGCGTCGTAGTACTGGACATGGGCGCCGAGAGCGACTGCCTTCTGGGCTAACAGCCTGCCGATCGCCCCACAGCCAAGAAGACCGACCAGCTTGTCGCTCACCATGAAAGACTGGGAGGCAAAGGTTGTCCTGTCCCAGCCGCCCTTCTTCGTGGAAGCGTCCAACGCCGTCAGATGGCGATAGGAAGCCAGCATGAGGAGAAGAGCATGTTCGGCGACGGCGTTGGAATTCACGCCGGAGGCCACCGCCACGGGCACGTTTTGCCTGCCTGCCGTCTCCACGTCCACTGTGTCGAAGCCGGCGCCCCAGCGTTGAATCAGCCTGAGCGAGGGATTGGCCTCGATCAGGGCGCCATCCATCCTGAGCGTCCTCAAGATCACGAACTCCATATCATTGAGACTGTCGAGAGAGGTCTGGTCTTTTACTACCCTGATGTTCAGCGATTCAGGGAGTTCCTTTCTCAGAAGTCCGAACACTTCTTCGGGGTATGGCCCCGCGAGGGTTAGGGTTTTCGGCATAAAAAATCCTTGAGTATCATATATGATAGTATTAGCAGGATACGTGCCAAAGACTGGTAATATTTAATGTCAAACTATTCAGCCGGTAATTATATATCACTAATATATTTAACGGCATAACGAGCTATCGATAATTTTAAAACTAATTAGTCATCGTATTTCAATATGAAATATATATTTCATATTGAACATTTCAAATTGAAAAATCCCTCATCAAGGGCAGAGTCCCATCTCCTTCAGCCTTCTCCAGAGCGTCGTCGAGCTTATCCCGAGCCGATGGGCCGCAGCCACCTTGTTCCCGCCACAGTCTTCAAGCGCCTGGATGATCATGTCGCGCTCCATGGCCACAATAGTGCTGCCCGCAGGCGCCAAAGCGGCCGCCCGTGCCGCCTCGCCGCCGCCCTCATGGACGCGTACCGCCTTGACCAGACATTTACCGTCAAAAGTTCCGAAATTCGAGAGGACAAGAGCCTTTTCGACGATATTGCAGAGCTGCCTTACGTTACCGTTCATAGTCATGTTCTGGAGCATCGCCAAGGCATCCTCAGTTACGGGGACTGGCAGCAGCGAAGCGTTGGCGCAGATTGTCTTCACGAAATGCCGCACGAGATCCGGAATATCCTCCCGCCGCTCCGACAACTCGGGAAGATGAAGTTCCAGGACGCTGAGCCGATAATACAGGTCCTCTCTGAACCGGTTTTCTCTTACCTCTTTCAGAAGATCGCGGTTGGTGGCGGCCAAGATGCGCAGGTCCACGGGAATGACCTTATCGTCGCCAATGCGGGTAATCTCCTTTTCCTGAACGACGCGGAGAAGGCGGGCCTGCACATCCGGCGGAATCTCGCTGATCTCGTCCAGGAAAATCGTTCCCGTATGGGCCAGTTCGAAAATGCCCGGCTTCCCCTCGTTACGCGCGCCAGTAAAGGCGCCCTTGGTATAGCCAAAAAGCTCGCTCTCCAGAAGGCTGGAAGGCAGGGCGGCGCAGTTCACCGCCACGAAAGGATTGGCTGCCCTCCTGCTCGCGTTGTGTATGCTCTGCGCGAAAACTTCCTTGCCCGTACCCGTTTTCCCGAGAATAAGAATCGTGCTGTCGACCCTGGCGAAATTCTGCGCCGCCTTCTTGCATTCCCTCATCACTGCGCTCGATCCGATGATGTCGGCGAAGGTTTTTTGGGCGGTGTGTCCCTTATGGAGCATCTTTTTCCTGATCTTGTGATCCAAGTCCTGTATCTGCCCCACTTCCTGGACCGTCGCCACCGCCCCCAGAATCTCCCCATCCACGATCACCGGGGCTGAATTCATCACCAGTTCCACATTCCCGACGCTGATGAAATCGTCTGCGGCGGGCTGGCCGGTCGCGATCGTGCTGAGGAGCTTCGACTGAGGCAGAAGCTCTTTTATAGACTTGCCTGAACCATCGGCGCCTTGAATCTGCAGATACTTGCGAGCAAGGGGATTAGCCACGGAAATGGCGCCCTGGCTGTCCACGGCGAAGATGCCGTTCGAGGCGCAGTTGAGGATAGCCTGGATCATTTCGTACTTTTCTTCCCTGTCGAGATAAATGCGAAGCTCGTATACCGCCTTCGCCACGGCAGCCTCGAGCACCTTGTCGTCGGGCTCGACATAGACCCCCTGGTAGCCCTGCTTGAAAGCGTTCAAAACAACCGTGTTCCCGCCGATGAAAACCCCGACTCCGCTCTCGCCCAGCTGCCTGACCTTCTGCTCCACATAGGCGGCATCCGAAAGGATGCTGACCTGCACCTGCTCGCCCTTTTTTGCGACGAACTCGATGGCGCGCTCGGCCAGCCTGTACGCATCGATGAAACCGACGATCGCCACATTATCGGAAAATTCGAGGGCGCTCCGCAGGGCATAGGCGAACTGGAAGAAATCGTATTCCACCTCGACGACGGGAATATCCAGATAATTGCGCAGGTAGGTCGCGGTGAGCCCCCTGCTTATGATCACCTTGGCGCCCTCGTCAATGCACTTCCTGGCTAATTCCAGCGCGTCACCCACCTGTTTCTGATAGACAGGGAACTCGAAGCCCGACCGCAACTGCACCTGGCGCAGTTTTTCGACAATGATGCTATTGGGCAATATCGCCACGATCTTGGATTCGGTCATGATGTATCCAGCCTCTCGAAGGGAAAATTAAGGTAGATGCTATTTGCGTCATTGTATCATGGCTTTCCTATATATACCACCGAACGCCTTCATTGACATGTACGGCCTTTTCCCCCGACAATATTCCTTTCAGGAGGATACATGCGCTACAGCTATCCCGCGGGATACAAACCTCTCCTCGGCGTCAGGGAAACCGAACGCGCCATCATGGAGATCAAGGATTTTTTCCAGCTCAGCCTCGCCACCGAACTAAAACTCACCCGGGTGACCGCTCCTCTCTTCGTGCTCGCTGGCATGGGAATAAATGACGACCTGAACGGTACGGAACGAGCGGTCGCCTTCCCCGTCAAGGCCATGGGAGACGCGAGGGCCGAAATCGTCCATTCCCTCGCCAAATGGAAACGTCTCGCCCTCGCCGAATATGGCTTCAAGAAGGGCTTCGGAATCTATACGGACATGAACGCCATCCGCGCCGATGAAGACCTGGACCCCATCCATTCGCTCTATGTCGACCAGTGGGACTGGGAACGCGTCATCGACGACTCCGAACGCAAGCTGGGCTTCCTCAAGGCTACCGTCAAGCGGATCTACTCGGCCATAAAGCGCCTGGAATTCCGCATGCACGACCTCTATCCGGCCCTCCCCATAGACCTTCCCGACGAGATCACCTTCATCCACGCCGAGGAAGCCCTCGCCACTTACCCGAGCCTGAGCCCCAAGCAGCGCGAGGACGCCCTCGCGAAAAAGTACGGCGCCATCTTCCTCATCGGAATAGGAGGGAATCTGGCTGACGGAATGCCGCACGACAAACGCGCCCCCGATTACGACGACTGGAGCACGCCCACGGCCGACGGCTTCAAGGGCCTGAACGGCGACATCATCATATGGAACGACATCATTGAAGCCTCATTCGAGATTTCCTCCATGGGCATCCGCGTGGATCCCGCCGCCCTCGAACGGCAGCTCGCCCTGACCGGCCAGGAATCGAGGAAGAACCTCTACTTCCACCGCCGCCTTCTCGAAGGCAGCCTGCCCCTGTCCATCGGCGGCGGGATCGGCCAGTCGAGACTCTGCATGTACGTTCTCAGGAAAGCCCATATCGGCGAAATACAGGTAGGGCTCTGGCCCGAAGACATGCGCAAGGATTGCCTTGCCGCCGGCATTCCCCTCCTGTGACCCCGAAACCGATCGCCGCCGCCCGATCCAGGCGGAATCTCGCCCCGTCACGAGTCAGGCCGGCCATCGTCTCATTTTTCAGGTTCATCTCGCCCCTCTACCTCCGCGCCGCTCTCGGTTTCCGCTCCGTCGAGCTGAAGCACGCCGAACGGATCGTGGACGCCTACAGGGATTTCTTCGACAGGAAAACCCGTCTCATCATCGCCTTTCGCCACCCCTACGGCGACGAAGCCCAGCTCATGGCCTACGTCATCGGCAGGCTTGTCGGCGAAGAAGCCAAAAAACGGGGCGTCCATCTGGCGCGACAGCCTCATGCCCATTTCATCCATGGCTACGAAGTGCCCCTCTGGGCCGGCGCTTTCGAGCGATGGATTCTCCCCCGCTCGGGAGCGGTTCCCGTCTACCATACCAAGTTCGACGCCGGCAGCGTCGAGCTTATCCGCTCCCTGATGAAGGACGGCGATTACCCGCTCGCCCTGGCGCCCGAAGGCCAGGTTTCCTACACGAGCGATGGACTCCCCCGCCTCGAGTCGGGCACTTCCCACATCTGCGCGTGGTGCGCGGCCGACCTAACGAGGGAAAAGCGCGGCGAAAAGGTGGTGATCCTTCCCGTTTCCATCCATCATCGATGGGACAAGGATGCCGAAAAGCGGCTTGACCGCCTCATAGAGACGATTGAGAAGGAATGCGGCATCGTGGCGGCGGCCGCAGCGACGGCCACCGCCGCGCCGCCCGCCGCAACAGCCGCCGGGACATCGCCGCCAGCTTCGCGCTTCCGCCGCCTTTCGGCGGCCGCCGACGCCATTCTCGAAGCCGCCGAACGCCATTACACCCGCTTTTACGCCGCTGCCCTTCCCCGCCCGGGCAATCCCTCCAGAAAGGAGCGGCTCGACGATCTCTGCGGCGCTGCCCTCTCTGCGGCCGAAAAAGCCTTCCATCTTACGCCCGACGGCGACACGATAAGGCGCGTCTACAAGATCCGGCAGACCGGCTGGGACAGGATCTTCCGCGAGGATCTTCCCGATCCCAAAACCCTTCCCGGCCTCCAACAAGCCTTGGCCGACCGCGTCGCCGGAGAAGCCTGGTATGTTTCGCGCCACATGGAACTCGTCGACCTCGCGTATTACCTGGACTTCGAGCGCCTGAAAGAAGACGATCCTCTCGAAAGGTACATCGAAACCGCCCAGAATTATTACGACCTCATATCGCGCCTGAAAGGTGGCAACATTAGCGATCGCATCGGCATCAAGGGAAAGCGCGCGACCGTCATCGTCGGCGAACCGATCCCCGCCACCGAGCGCCTTTCGGCCTTCGGCCGCAACAGGAAGGCGGCGATCGAATCCCTGGACGAAGATCTCAAGCGCGAATTCGTGCGTTGCATCGAAGAACTACTTGAAGAAAAACGGCAAAAATAACTGAACGAAGGCTATTCTCGCTGACAAAACCCCCTACAACGCCCGCCACTTGCCGCCCGAGAGACGATGGTTCTCCTCGGTGGCCAGCAGCCACTTGGCCGTGGATTCGCGCTCTGGTATGAATTCGAAGTACTCATCCCTGTAATACGTCGAGAAAAAGGTCACGTCGGTGCACATGCCGTAGGTCGGCAGCAGGGCGGGCGGCATATGTATCTCGAAAGGCCCGCCATCCCTAGTGCCCTCGTAGTGCAGGCCCTGCCTGTCGAGCCTCAGCTGGCCCGCGCCGACGATTTCCGAGGTCTTCTGGTCCTTCAGGAGCTCCTCGCCGGGCAGAACGCCCAGCTTCACGTTTTCCCGAAGCTCGTAGCCCTCCTTCAGCAGTTCTCCGCATTCCTTTTTCCGCTCCATATCGAACCAGACTTTCGGGGTTTCGGGAATCACGCAGGTATCGTCCAGCGGAATCAGATCGTAATAATCGTTCACCGTGGCGCCGTTTCCGCAGGCGCGGCACTCGATGACGTCGCCGGAGCCCCTCATCGCGAACTCGGCGCCGCACTTCGGACACCAGTATAGAAGGTGATGCATGTTATGGGCCATCCGACCCTTGCCGTCGAACTTAACGTGCGCCGCCTTGTTCCAGGCGTAATCGTCGTTTCGTATGGCGGCGTGCAGCCTATCCTCGATTTGCTCTTCGGTCATCTTCGCGAGATCCTCGGGCCCGAAAAGCTTGTCGATGACGACCTCGACCTTTCCATGACGTTCATCCAGGCAATACTTGGTGTTCGTGAGATAGCCGCCCGATATTTTCGTCACGAGGACAGGCACGCCGAAATGCTTCAGCATTTTGCCCGAACCGATGGCGCAGGGCTGGTTGCCGCCGCCTATCGAGCTCATCCCTTCGGGGAAAATGATGACCTTGCCTCCCCTGTCGATAATCCTGTGCATTTCCTTGATCGTGTAGAGGTCGGGCGTGAAATTCTTCTTGGGAATTATCTGCAGCATCCTGAAAATGAAGGCCAGATGCGACCTGAAGAATTCGTTGTAGCCCGCGACATAGTTCAGCCTATACGGCAGGAAAGCGCATCCGGTGTAAATATAGTCGAGACGCGACGCGTGGTTGCTCACGACGATATAGGGACCTTTCCTGTAGTCCTTGAGGTCGATTTTATAGTTGTAGTGAACGTTGAGCTTCTTCTCGAACAGCAGCTTCCAGATGTACCCCAGCGCCAAATAAGGGACCAGCGGCGGCCTTCCGATCTTTCTCGCCCTCAATTTTTCCCGCAGGTTTCGTTTTTTGCTATCCATGGCCGATATCTTTGCCGCCGTTCGGGCTCCTGTCAAGAAAAAAAGAGCCCTTCGGGAAATTCCTTGACTATCGTCGAAGCGAAGAAGACATCCAAAGATACTTAGGCTTGGCACATGGGCGATAGTATCGTGGCATAGGACGTTCAATGATCATGCTTTCACCAGAACAGTATCTTGATGTCCTTGAGTTCGCCGGTAATCTTATCCAGCACAATCCTGTCGATTAGCATTTCCAGTTCGAGCATGTCCCCGATATAGGCATATGATTTATCCTGGTACAGTTCTTTTTCCGCCTTCCTGTCGCGCACAAAATCCATGGAATCCATCACGTCCTGCGAAATCTCTTCCCATGCGATCTCGCCAAACCTGCTCTTAAAATCTTCGGTCTTCATGAATTCATTCTGGAAATGAAGAAGCAGGTATTCTTCCGCTTTTCTATACGCCTGCGATTCGGTCAGCGGCGTCTGCGCCGGCAGCGAAGCCGCGACAAACCAGCCGCAAGCAAGTTTTAGCCCTGGCGGCGTTTTCCCGGAAGAATTACAGTCCATCGGCAATAGTTAGTATATTGAGATAAGGCAGGTGCCATCGATGGGAAGAATGCTATGCGTTTTAAATATCGAAGATTCTGAGGACGACGCCGCTATAATCCAGCACGCGCTGGCGGAAGGCGGTTATGAGCTGGTTTTCAAACGCATAGATTCGGCGGTCGCCATGCGATCGGCGCTAAAGGAATCGTCCTGGGACTGCGTGGTTTCCGATTATAAGCTTCCCCAGTTCAGCGGAATGGAAGCCCTCGCGCTTTTAAGGGAGACCGCTCTGGATATTCCCTTCATCATCGTCTCGGGAGCGATCGGGGAAGAGACGGCGATTGGAGCCTTGAAGGCTGGAGCCCATGACTACATCATGAAAGGCCACCTCCAGCGTCTCGTTCCCGCCGTGGAAAGAGAACTCCAGGAAAAAGTAGTCAGGGAAGAGCATAGAAAGGTCCTCGAAGAGCTCAAGGCCAGCAGAGCCCAGCTTTCCAACGCCCTCGAAATCGCTCACCTGGGTCATTGGGTCTATGATGTTCCCGGCGATCTTTTCACCTTCAACGATCAATTCTATAAGCTTTTCAAGACGACAGCCGAAAAGGAAGGCGGATACACCATGAAGTCCGCCGATTATGCGCGAAAGTTCGTGCATCCCGATGATATCGCCATCGTGGCGAAAGAGACGCGGAAAGCCATCGATACCAAGGATCCTCATTTTAGCAGTCAGATAGAACATCGAATGCTCTACAAGGACGGGACGGCGGGAGACATAGCCGTACGCATCTACACCGTCAAGGATGCCGAGGGAAGAACGCTCAAAACCTATGGGGTGAACCAGGACATTACCGAGTATAAAAAGGCCGAGCAATCGCTTCGGGAAAGCGAGCAGAAATATAAGCTCATCACCGAGACTATCGCCGATGTGGTCTGGACTTCGGATCTGGCCCTTAAAATTACCTATATAAGTCCATCGGCAAAAAAGATGTACGGAGAGTCCGCGGAAATTTATATGGGCCGGTCCCTGGAGGAAAGATTCCCTGTGGATTCGCTCGAACAATTGAGAAAGGCATTAACCGAGGAACTTGAAAAGGAGAAGGACCCGGACGTCGACAAAGCTCGATCTCGACGCCTGGAAGTAAAAAGTCTTCGCGCCGATGGCAATACCTTCTGGGTATCCATGAATATCGCTTTTATACACGACGGGAAGGGAACGATTGTTGGATTGCATGGCGTATCGCACGACATCTCCGAGCGCAAGCGAAACGAGGAGGAAATCCTCCGAAACGAGGCGAGACTGGAAGGTCTTTTGCGAATAGCTCAGTATAAGGCAAAATCGATCCAGTCGCTCCTCGACTTCGCCCTTGAGGAAGCGATCGAGCTGACGGACAGCGTACTCGGGTATATCTACCTTTACAATGATCAACGCAAAGAGTTCACCCTCAACACTTGGTCGAAGGGAGTAAAAGGGGAATGCGGCATCGGCGACTCGCCGACGATCTCTCAGCTCGACAGGACGGGAATTTGGGGCGAAGCGGTAAGGCAAGCCAAACCATTCATCGTCAATGATTTCCAGTCGCCTCATCCTCTGAAAAAAGGCTATCCCGAGGGTCATGCGCGTATCCACAAGTACCTGACGGTTCCAGTATTCTCTGGCGATCGGATCGTGGCCGTGGTGGGAGTGGCGAACAAGACAACCGATTACAACAGTTCGGATGTACGGCAACTGACGTTGTTGATGGATTCCGTTTGGAAAATCCTGGAGGCAAAGCGGTTGACGGAGGCTCTGTTCAGAACGGAAGGAAAATACAGGAATATTTTCGACAACGCCCAGGAAGGTATCTTCCAGTCGAACAAAGCCGGTAAATTCCTGACCGCCAACAAGGCCATGGCGACCATGCTGGGCTTCAAATCCTCTAAAGAACTCGTATCGAAAATCAAAAACATGGCACAGGATATTTACGTTGACCCTGACGCTCGCGAAAAACTGCTCAAGGAGATCGACGAGCGCGAAGCGGTGAAGGGTTATATATGCCAATATCGGAGAAAGGACAAAAAAGTCATCTGGGTATCGATAGATCAGCATGCCGTTCGGGACAATAAGGGGAAAATTCTTCATTACGAAGGATTCTGCGAAGATATCACCGACCGACAGTTGAGCACAGAACGATTGCGGGAAGCCTTGGGCGCGACGGTCTACGCCATTTCCGCGACCGTGGAAGCGAGAGATCCTTATACGGCGGGCCATCAGAGCCGCGTATCGAATCTTGCCCAGTCCATAGCCCTTGAAATGGGCCTTCCCGAGGATCGAATCGAAGGACTTCGTCTGGCTGCCTCAATCCATGATCTCGGAAAGGTTTCCGTTCCCGTCGAAATTCTCACGAAACCCAAAAAATTGCTGGCGATTGAATTCGAGCTGATTAAGATTCACGCTCAGGCAGGCTACGACATCCTGAAGGATATTGAATTTCCATGGCCGATCGCGCGCATCGTCCTCGAGCATCATGAACGGATGAATGGGTCAGGATATCCGAACAGGTTGACCGGGGATCAATCGCTCATGGAATCCCGGATTTTAGCGGTTGCCGATGTCGTGGAAGCAATGGCTTCGTATCGTCCCTATCGCCCCGCGCTGGGCATCGATGCCGCCCTGAAAGAAATCGAGAAGAACAGGGGAGTCCTCTACGACAGCGATGTTGTCGACAGCTGCCTGCGCTTGTTTCGCGAGAGAGGATATTCCCTCGAAGAAAACCGATAGCGGCATAAGCCTTGCTTCATCTTCAAATTCCGCGTTGCCAAAAACTCCACGACCCACAGAGCCCATTTTTAGGGTATAATTGGGCATGCTGATCAACATTTGGAGCGATCCATGGCGACAATAAAAGACATAGCCAAGAAAGCGGGCGTCTCCCAAGGAACCGTCTCTAACGTAATCAACGGCAAAGGCAATGTATCGAGCGAAAAGATCCGCCTTGTGGAGGCTGCCGCCTCAGCCTTGGGCTACGCGATCAACGAGCGCGCAAAACTGCTCCGGCAAGGCAACAGCCGGATTTTCGCCGTTATTCTGCCCAATATCCGCTTCAGGCAATATGTCGATTTCTACCGCAGCTTTACCTCTTTTTCCAAGAGCAAAGGCTACTCCACACTTCTCTACCTCTCCAACGATAATCCTGAGACCGAGCGCAGGATGATTACCCAAGCCCGTTCCAGCATGGCCAGGGGCATCGTCGCCTTTCCCAGTTCGAGCGAGATGATCGCGGATTATCGCAGGGCGGGGTTCGATGATTCTTCCATCCTTTACATCGAGCGAAGCCAGAATGAGCCCAGCAATTATATAGGTTTCGATTACGGAAAAAGCGGGAAGGCCTTGGCCGAGTACGCGCTGCGCCAAGGCATGAAATCGCTCGCGCTCGTTACCGACAACCTCGGATTTTCGAACGAGAGGGATTTTTACTCTGCCTTCATGGCCGTTTTCAGCGGCGAGAGAAGCGTCAGCGTCAGTCACATGCAGACCGATCAGTTCAGGCGGAACCAGAACGCGATGCAGCTCTTCGACCACGACTGTCCTGAAGGCGTTTTCGTATCGAACTTTGGATTCGCCGATACGATACGCGATGTACTAAAAACATTTTACAGCCCGGCAACCACGAAAATTCACACTGTCTCCCCGCTCTTCACCATGCCCGAGCCGAATTTCATCAAGTACGAGCTCAACTATCGCCTCATGGGCAAGCGCGCGGCCGACCTTCTAATCTCTCATATCGGGCATCGCACGGCCGAACATCGCGTCATTCTCGAAAACTCAGGGTTTCGCGATTGGGCGGCCCCAAAGCCGGCCGCGCGCAATAACGGCAATTGCATCAACTTTCTCACTTTGGACAGTCCCGAGGCTTCGGCCATGAAGTATCTCGCTCTCCTCTACACTCAATCGACTGGCATCAAGGTGAATGTGTCGGTGTCATCATATGACGAGATCCATGAGATCCTTTCGGGTATGGATGATTCCAGCATTTACGATGTCCTGCGCCTCGACGTCACATGGCTGTCGTGGTTCGCGGGTCGCATACTACTTCCCCTCCAGGATATTTCGCCATCGATACCCTCGGCTCCCGACAGTTTCGTCGGCGGAATCAGCAAACAGTATTTTTTCGTCAAGGATAAGTTCTACGCGATCCCTATCTCCCCGAGCGCGCAGGTCCTCTTCTACAGGAAAGATCTTTTCGAAAGCACCGTCCTGAAGCGCCTTTATCAGGAGACCTATCGGCACCCCCTTGCCCCGCCAACAACCTTCGAGGAGTACAACCGCGTTGCGCGATTCTTCACTAAATCGTTCAACGCGCAGTCTCCCGTCGATTACGGCACGACGGTAACCCTCGGGAGCACCGGCGTCGCGGGCACCGAATTCCTAACGCGCTATTTCAGCCTCACCAGGAATCTTTTCGACGATGGCGGCCGGCTCCTTCTCGATACGGAAAATGCCAGGATGGCGCTGGACGCTCTCGTCGAGGCCAGGCAGTACGCCAAGCCCGTCCCCTGCCCCTGGTGGACGCACGCGGCCATGGAATTCAGCGAAGGGAATGTCGCGATGACTATCCTCTACAGCAATTTCGCGTCTGATATCCTCAACCGGAATTCCAAGGTAGTGAATCGGATAGGCTATGCTCTTGTCCCTGGAGGAAGCCCGATCATAGGCGGCGGATCTCTCGGCGTTTCGCGCTTCAGCAAGAATCCGGAGCTGGCTCTGTCATTCATTCGCTGGCTGTCGAGCGAGCCGATTTCCTCCGCGTCGATGTTGCTGGGAAGCGTTTCCGCTTGCGGGAAGTCCTACGAAAACTATGAGATCATCGACAGCTATCCCTGGCTCGACCTGGCCAAGGATTGCTTCGCCCTCTCGGCCAATCAGAGAACGCCTTTTACGGATTTTTCGCCTTTCGACGAGCGGCGATTTCTTGGAATCCTGGGCCTTGAAGTGAAAAACGCCTATAACGGCGCCCTCTCGTCGACGGAGGCTCTCGAGAAGGCGCGAAAGACTTACGAGAAGCAGTTCAGGCGCTGATCGATTAAAACTTGACGTTGACGACTTTGAATCCCTTCCGAACCAGGAGATCGCGGTAATCGTAGTCCAGATGAATGCAGTACACCTTGCCACGCGATTTTTCGGGGATGAGCCTTTCCAGATAATCCAAGGTCGCGTGGGTAGGATGATCGCTCAACGTGTTGCTCGTGTCCTGGTAGGCTCGATCGATCTTCCCGCTGGCCAATCCTTCAAGCACTTCGCCCGGCAGCGATTTGGCGTCCCCGCTGAAGTAAATGTTCTCGACTTCATCCGATAGGAGGTATCCGAAACAGGTCATGTTGGCCACATGATCCACCATGAGAGGCTTTGCCGATACGCCACCCCCGAATTCCGCCGTTTCCCCCTGTTCCAGCTTCCGGAAGCGGTAGCAGACGCGATCTATCCCCAGAATATCGAGAAGTTGAACGATGGTATCCAGCGGATGGGCGACGGTCACGGGCTTTTTCATGACATAATAGCTGTAGGAAATGAGGGAGCCGAGGCTGCCGACATGGTCGGCGTGCAGGTGGGTGATGAGCGCCACGACTTCTTCGCTCTCAACGTACGCCGGAAGACTCCATATCTTGCCGAAAGCCGTCTCTCCGCAATCCAGGAGAAAGAAGCGATTGCCCGCCAGAAAATACGCGTTGGAATTCTCCATTATGGGGTTGAAGGCTGCCCCTGATCCCAGGAATTCAAGCTCCATATCCGATCCTTTTTTTGCTCACTTAATGCCTGAGCTCACGAAGCTGTTTATGAATTTTTTCTGGAAGATGAAAAACGCTAAGACAAGCGGAAAAATTATGATGAAAGTGGCCGCGCAGACATTGGCCCATTGCATCACCGCTTCCTTGGACTTGGCGAAGAGCGCCAAACCGACGGTAAGCGTCCTGTTTTCGGGCGAATTGGTCACGATGAGCGGCCACAGGAAATTATTCCAGTGATAGCTCACGGAGACGAGGCCAAAGGATATATAGGCGGCTTTCGAACTCGGCAGATAGATGTTCCGGATGATCTGCAACGTGCTGCAGCCATCGATTATCGCCGCCTCGGACAAAGCCAGAGGAATAGTCTTGAATGTCTGCCGCAAAAGGAAAATACCGAAGGCGCTGCCGAAGAAAGGCAGCATGATGCCCAGCTTCGTGTCGGTCAGTTTAAGATCGCTCAACGTTCGGTAATTCGGGATGATGAGCACGTCATTCGGTATGATGATCTGGATGAATATTATGAGGAAGACAAGCTTTTCGCCCCTGAACTTCATCGTCGCCAGCGCATAGGCCGCGAGCGTGCCGGTGACGCACTGGACGGAGAAAGTGACGACGACGATCAGGATCGTGTTCATGTAGTATTTGCCGAATGGAACGTTCTGCCATACGTAAATAATATTATCCAGCGTGAAGCCCGAATTGGGCACCAAGGACATCGCGAAGCTCGCCTTGGAAAAGGCGGTGCCGATCAGCCACACGAGAGGCACGAGCCAGACGAAAGCCAGGATGAACCCGAGGGTGGCGGGGATTATATTCTCATTCTTTTTCAAGATCCGCCTCCTCAGTTGTAGTAAATTTTCGTGTCCGTCTTGATGAACTGCAGCATCGAGACGGTAAGCATTATGACGAGCATGATCACGGTCAGCGACGATGCCTTGCCCTGGTCGAAATAGATGAAACCCTGTTGGTAAATATAATAGAGGAGGAGGGTGCTCGCGTTGTTCGGCGCTCCCTCGGTCATGATGACTATGTGATCGACGAGCTTGAGACTGTTGGTCAGCGCGATCGTGGAGACGAATAGCATCGTCGGGGCGAGCAGCGGCAGGGTGATCTTGCGGAAAGTCGTCCAGGGCCTGGCTCCGTCGATCTTGGCGGCCTCATAAATTTCGGTCGAAATGTTCTGGAGCCCGGAAAGGAAAAAGATCATCAGGTAGCCCGCTTCTTTCCATATATACATCAGCGACAAGGCGGGAAGAACGGTCTTCTTGCTTGAGAGAACGTTGAGCGACTTAAGGCCGAGGCTGGCGAGAAGCTGGTCCAGCATGCCGTACTGAGCCATATAAATGAACATCCACGTACTCGCTATGGCGATCATGGGCATAACCGCGGGATAAAAATAAGCGGTCCGGAGAAAGCCGACCCCCCTGATTTTCTTGTTCACGATTATAGCCAGACCGATGCCCAATGCCATGCTCGGGAGGACGGTGAGAAGAGAAAAAGCGAAGGAGTTCCGCATCACCTTCCAGAACAGGGGTTCCGACGCCAGCTGTACATAATTCTGAAATCCGACGAAGTAGGGTTTAGGCATCCCCATCTCGAGCTGGTTCATGCCGAGCCAAAGGCTCCGCAGGATCGGATACACCGTAAAAGTCAGTATGAAAGCGAGGGCCGGAGCGATAAAGAGCCAGGCCTTTAAGTCAATTTCAAGCTGCTTGGAAAGGCCTTTCCGAACGTTGCTGGTCCGAGCCACCGTAGTCCTCCGGATGAAAAGCGTATTGGAATAATGAAAGAATGCAAAGCGGCAGAGTCTTTCAGCCTTGCCGCTTGCATTCCCATTCTAGACCGTTCGATGCGCGAAGAAAATCACTGATAGCGTTTCAGGGCGTCTTCAGCCTGTTTCTGGGCATTCTTGAGCGCCTGAGCCGGAGTAGCGTCACCGACTATGGCCGACTGAATGTTGTCGTTGAGAATTCGCCACATTTTCGAAGCTTCATAGGTAGTCAACTCCGGCTTGGCGAAGGGGATCTGGTCAAAGGCTACGCGGGCTTGAGGCACTTTCGCCCAATAGGCCTTCATGATCGCGGTTTGGAAAGAGGACTTTCTGGGCGCCACGTACCCGGTGTCGACATTCCACTGGGCCAGACGTTCGGCGTCCGTGGCGAATTTGATGAACTTCCACGCTGCCTGCTCCTGTTCCTTGGGAAGATCGGCGGAGATATAGAAGTTACCGCCGCCTGTAGGCGCCGCGACGCGCTTGCTGCCGGGAAGGAACGCGGTGCCGAACTTGAACTTGGCGTTATTGTTGATGTTCGTCAGGTTTCCGGTCGTGTGGTAGATCATGGCGACGGATCCGTTGATGAACTGGCCGGGCAGATCGGTCCACTGCACGATGCCGGGCTGCATGACCTTGTACTTGGCCTGCAGATCGCACCAGAACTGGAGCGCTTCCACGTTGCCCTTAGTGTCGAAATAGACCTTTTTCCCGTCTTCGCTCATCAGGTTGCGTCCGTCTTCCGAGTTCTGGAGGGCAAAGCCGGTAAATGCCCACTGAGCCGATCCGGAATTGAGAGCGATGCCCACGCCGTAGCGCGTAACGTTGCCCGCCGCGTCTTTCTTCACGAGTTTCTTCGAATACTCGACAAGTTCATCCCAGGTCTTGGGCGGAGCTTCGGGGTTGAGGCCGACTTCGGCGAAGGCGTCTTTATTGTAGAAGAGCACCATCGTGCTTCTCTGGAAGGGTATGCTGTAGATTTTGCCGTCGACATAGGAATCTTCCATGAATCCGGGAAGGAAGTCGCCGATATAGGCCTTTCCCGCCGCTCCGTCCGCGGCGATCAGGCTGTCGAGAGCGATCGCCGTTCCCGTGGAGGCCATGGAAAAGCGCTGGGTCGCGAGGTTGACGAACACCTCTGGCGGATTCTTGCCCGATCTGGCGGTTTGGATCTTGACCACGGTGTCATCGTAATTGCCGGTATACACTGGCTTCACCACGATATTCGGATTCTCGGCGGTAAAGTCGGCGCAGATTTTCTCTATGAGCTTGGTAAGCGGTCCGCCTACCTGCACCGGATAGAAAAAGGTCAGCTCGATTTTCTTCGATCCCTGGGCCGCGGTGAACGACAGCGCCAGCATGCACAAAAGCAGAAGCGATAGAATCCTTTTCTTCATCTGATCCTCCCTGTGTCCTCCTGCATGCAGCAGGCAGACTGTTGAAGCATTATTGCCATGGAAATTGAAACGTGTCAACTTATTTTGTTGCGAACTATTTATGAAGTTTTACGGAAACGGAGCCTGCCCGGAGGTTGGCGTCTGCGATGGCGCCGCGTCCGCATGCTTCGCGCCCCACAGGGTCGCCATGCTCATCGTTTTGTCGTAATCCGCCACCCAGAGAATGGTCAGGTTTTTGGGGTCGTAGTACATTCCATAGCGCTGGGGCTCCAGATAGCGGTCCTTGAACTTCACGATCTCGTGAAAGCCGCCCTTTGGGTTCAGGACGCATACGGAGGAAGCGCTTCTGCCGAGCCTGTATACCAAGGCGAAGGCAAAGTCCTCGCAGTCGCCGCCGCCCCTGGCCTCGAACTCCATCGGGCTGGCCCAGTACTCGAGATACTCATTGATGTATTTATGCGAAGCCACATCGATCCACGCGTCGCGGAGGTTTTCCTCGATATAGGTGTAGCCTTGGATATTGATCGCGAAGGGAGAACAGCCGACACAAAACGCCCCAATGACCAGCACCGGACATATCGCTTTTTTCATGATGCGCTCCCTGCGGTTTTGCCCGCAAGAACCAATTCGCGACAGAGAGGCGTGACAATGTTCTTTTAATGCACGGGATGGGGTTTGTCAAATTATTTCTTGAAGAATTTTTCAGCCGGCGGATAAACGCGATTTCGAGGCGATTCTTAGGCGCGGATTGCCCAGCGAAGTTTCGCGGAAGTCGAGCGGGGGTTGTTGTAGCGCTCTTCGTGGCCGGGCCTGATGACGTCCGTGGACACGAAAGAATAAAGGCCGCTGGCCAGGCCGGCCTCGAAAGCGGTTTCGACGCGGCGGTCTTCTCCCGAATGAAAGGAGAGGAAGGCGGCGCGGCCGCCCGGCTTCAGGATGGAAGGGAGGCTTGCGAGAAGCGTCTCGAGGGAGGAAAACTCGCCGTTCACCTCGATGCGGATGGCCTGGAAGCAGCGGCGCAGGGTTTTCGTCATCTCGGGATCTTTGAAGGCGAGCTTGGGGAAAACCGAACAGATCGCTTCGGCCAGATCGCGCGTCGTGGCGAGGCTTCCGCGCCGGAGCCAAATCGCGCGGGCGATTTCCGCCGCCATCGCCTCGTCGGCATTGGCCGATAGGATGTCGCGCAGCCTTCCTTCCGGCGCCTCGGCGAGGAATTCCCTGGCCGACTGGCCTTTTTCCGAATTCATGCGCATGTCGAGCGGCCCGTTCTGCTTATAGCTGAATCCCCGCTCGGGATTGTCGATCTGCATCGAAGACAGGCCGAGATCGGCGAGGAAAACATCGGCTCCGCCTATGCATGAGGCGGCGAAATACTCGGCGATCGTAGAAAAATTGGCGTTCACCGGAACGAAGGTGCCGTCAGGGGCTTCAGGCGGAATCACCGACGCGGAAAGCCGTTCCGTCGTCCGCCTCAATTCCAGCGGATCGCGATCGAAACCGTAGAGCCGTCCTCCGGGGAGAATCGCCTTCAGGATTTCCTTGGCGTGGCCGCCGTAGCCCAGGGTCGCGTCGACGGCTGTATCGCCCGGGCGCGGCGCAAGCGCTTCGAGTATTTCCTTGACCATTATGGAACGGTGAGTGCCCGCGGGCGTGTCGCCCCGCGCGAGGACGCGTTCGAGGTCCTGAGCGTATTTCTGCGGATCATGTTCCTTGTATTTCTCGGAAAACGAGCGGGGATGATTCCCCCTGTACCGCTTGCGGCGAACGTGCCGCCCTTCTTCCTCGCTCACGCTGGCTCCATGGCATAAAGTGTAATGCGGATCGATGGACCTTGTCGATGAATCCCCCTGCCTGGGGCAAAAGAAAGGGGCTGCCCGGAAAATTCCGGGCAGCCCCTCGTCGTTTTTAAGTATAGCTCGGCGTTAAGGCTGGGTTACGGCGTTGGCATCCAAGGTTACCTGAGTCTGGGCGAGCGCCCTGCCATTCAGCACCGCGCCTGTCCGCATCACTATCTGCGTCTGGCAAAGGATGATTCCCTTGAAGTTCGAAGTAGTTCCGAGCGATACATCTCCCGCTACCTGCCAGAAAATGTGCTCGGGCAGAGCGCCGCCGCTCAAGGTTACCATGACGCCACTGCTCACGGTCAGATTCTCCGACACCTGGAAAATCCAGATATCGGTGGCGTTGCCCGAAATAGTGATATCAGAAGCCATCAGGAGTCCGGTTCCCCACTTGTAGAGGCCGGGGACGAGGGTAAGTCCGCTCACGTCGCCAGCGCCCAGGTTGAGGAAGTCGGGCGTCACGCGTCCGGCGGCGTCGGTATAGGCGGTTTCCATGTTAGCCACGGCGGTGGTCATATTGTCGGGAGTGGGGGGAGTCATGTCCGCGGCGTACAGCCTGTCGGTCACGAGGCTCGAGGTCGCGTATACGTTCGTGGGGTCCATCGTTAGAGAAAATCCAGTCAGGAAGCTGGTGGCTGCCGGGCTTAGCCCGATGTTTCCCGTGACCGCGGTGGTGCCCGTGGTCGAGACGGCGGATTTGGCCAGAATGACGAAATTGCCCGCCGTGCCAAGGTTGACGATGGCCGGGCTGGAAGAAACGCTGGCTCCGGTGGTGAAGCTCCAGGTATAGGCGCTTTCCATCGCGTTGGTATACACGTCCTGCACTCCGGTGCTGACGGTGGCAGTGTAGAGCGTATTGCCGGCGAGTGAGCCAGTGGGAGTGAAGACGCCAGTGAGGCCGTCATTCATCGCTACTGTGCCGGTTACGGCCGTCGCGGGACCAGTCACTGTAAAGGTGGTGGCATTGACCGTCGCGGGGGCCATTTCCTTGCTGAAGGTGACGGAGATGTTGCCATTAAGAGGCATGCCGTTTTCGCCGGTGGTCGGAACCGTGGAGCTCACGGTCGGCGGGGTAAGATTGTCGGCTAGGGGCGCGGCGCATCCCACGATGAAGCCGGCGAGGAGCACTGTCATGCAACAGGCTTTTATGAATTTTTTCATTGATTCTTTCCTTATAGTGAGGCTTTGCGGTGATGTAACTGTATATGTCCATATTTACTATGGAATAAGCTCAATGCACTGAGCTGGAATCTACACGGTAGGTATCAGACGGCTTCGGCTCGCATCTCTTCCAGCCAGTCCACCAGCGCAAGCTGCTGGCCCGGCGTCAATCCATTGAGCTTTCCTATGAGGGTTTCGCGGTCTACGTTGTGCAGCAGGAAGGTGTTGTCCGCTTCGTTGATAGCCTCGTCGAGCACGGCGCCGAGGATGCCCTCGGCCGGATGGAAGGTCTTGTAAAAAGCTTTTTTCAGCATGACGCTGAATTCATCGCGGGTAAAAACATCGCGGATCGTGCGCCGCTCGATCCGCATGAACACATCGTAACGATCCATGATGCGCGTGATCGTCGCGCTCTGTCCTTCGTTCTTGCCGCTCGTGTCGTTCTTCCTCCGCAGGTATTTCGACAGAAGCGCGCCGAGCTTTTCGTTGATGTATATCGTGGAGCGCTTCGTTTCGCGTTCGCGCTCCGATAAATCTATTTTCTTTGTCATAACGTATGAGAATATACAACTATATAGTCATACATTCAAGATGTATAAACATTTTGTTTCGCGATCGTGTTTTATTTAAGACTTGTCGATTTGCGTTTAGGCCGATCAGGAATCCTCGCGGCTATAGCGGGCTCTGGCAAGCTCACTCATCCAGCATGATTCGGATTATCTCGATATCGGTGGAGCGCATCCCCGTCTTCCCGACGCTTCCTATATTGCGGATGGTCTTTTCGACATCCTCGCCGACGAGGCCCTCGCCCGAGGAGAAGCTCTTCCCCTGCAGGCTCATTTCGTGAGCGGTTATCGCCGCTTCCAGTGCCGTGGCTATCTTCGCCGCGCAGGAGGACTTCGCGCCGTCGCAGAACATTCCGCCCGCCGTGGCGATGGCGTTCGTTATGGTCATGGCGATCTTGTCGTATCCGCCGCCGCAGAGGTAGGTTATGCCAGCGCCGCTGCCCACCGCCGCCGAAACGGCGCCGCAGTACGCCGAGAGCTTGCCGATATATTCTTTCTGCTCGAGCGCGACGAGGTTCGATACGATGAGGGCGCGCAGCAGCGTTTCATGATCGGACTTCAATTCGCTGGCGTATTCGATGACGGGGATCGAAACGGTGATGCCCTGGTTTCCGCTGCCGGAATTGATGACGACGGGAAGGGCGCAGCCGCCCATTCTCGCGTCGCTGCCCGCCGCGGCTCTGGCCCGCGCGCGCGACCTGACATTGCCGCCTTCCCTGGCGATGATAGTCTTGCCTACGGAAACGCCGTAGTCATTGATCATCCCTTCGTCTGAAATCGCCCCGTTCATCCGTATCTGCCCTTCGAGGAGGCTGGATACCTCGGAGAGGTCAACGGTATTGGCAAATTCCAGGATATCGCGCACGTTCAGGAGATTGTAGCCGGGACGCGCCGCGACGGCATCGCCGCCCACTTTCTTTCCTTCGGCTTCGAAAACCGTGACGCCATTCTTGCGAATGCGCGAAACGCCGGTATGGCTGTCCTTGATGACGACTTCCGCGCTCTGGCCGCCGGCGTGGACGATCGCCTCTATATAGAGCCCTTCAAGACCTTCGGCGAGCGCGGCCTTGCAGAATCCTACAGCCAGCAGCCGCTTCACCTCGACCAAATCTTCTTTCGTGACCGATTTGAGCACTTCGAGCTTGGCCTGCGCGTTGCCACCCACAATTCCCGCCGTCGCCGCCGCCCTGATGCCGCGCATGCCTCCGGTATTCGGAACCGTGACGCCTTTGACATTCTTGATGATATTGGCGCTGCAGCGTATCTCGGCGCTCTCGGGACGCAAGCCGAGAATGTCACGCGCGGTCGCGGCCGCGAAGGCCACGGCGATAGGTTCGGTACAGCCCATCGCGGGCACGAGTTCCTCGCGCAGGATCGCGAGATAGGCATCGTAGAAAAGCGGGCGGGTTTCGGTCATTCGTGGATTCCTTTTAGATTGTATTTCGAAAAAACCCGGGCGTCACGGACGATTTCCCCATGACGGCCCGGGCAGCGGTTACATTACCAGGGATTCGCGGCGTATTCGGCGCGATAGAAAACATCGAGGGTCTGAAGCGTCTTGAGGAACTGCTCCGGGCCCTGATAATCGAGGGGAAGATTCACTTCCTTGGCCTTGGCCTGGAATTCCGGATCGTCGAAGGTCTTCTTCATCGCGTCGGCGAGCTTCTTGAGGTTCGCCGGGTCGATGCCCTTGGGCGCCGCGAGACCGCGCATCGCCATCTGGGTGGCGTTGAATCCACCTTCCTTGAAGGTCGGAACTTCGGGCATCCAGCTGAAGCGCTTTTCGGTGCCGACCGCGAGGACGCGGATCTGCTTCGCCTCATACTGCGGCATGATTTCGGAAGCGTTGGCGAACATGACTTCGGTGTTGCCGCCCAGAAGAGCGGTCAGGTTGGTGCCGGTGCCTTCGAAGGGAACCTTGAGCACTTTGAGATCGTTGTCCGCGATCCACTTTCTCAGCGTGAGCGCTTCCTGGGTTCCGGGGCCGCCGTAACCGATGCGGAGCTTGCCGGGATTCGCCTTTGCCCAGGCGACGACCTCCGGCAGTGTCTTAAACTTGCTGTCGTACGAAACCATGATGGCACCCGGGTCGCTGACGAAGTTGGCGATGAGGGCGAAATCGGAGAGCTTGTACTTTACTTTATCGCCGAGCTGGATCGGGTTGAAGAGAACGCTCGGCGGATTGATCATGCCGATCGTGTAGCCGTCGGGCTTGGCCTGGGCTATGGCGGTGAAGCCGAGGGCGCCGCCGGCGCCGGGTTTGTTCTCGACGACGAAGATGCCGCCGATGTATTTTTCGGCGAACTTCAGGATGATGCGCGCGGCGAGGTCGGTTCCGCCGCCGGCGCCGAAGGCCACGATCGCCGTGATCGGTCTTTTCGGATAGTCCTGGGCGAAAACGGCCTGAGGCAGGAGCGCCGTCAGCGCGAGCAATGTCGCCAGCACCATCGCGATCCGCGAACCTTTTCTCATGTTCATATAGTTCCCTCCTTTATCTCTAGCCCGGCTCTAACGAACCGGGTTTCGTCACCGAATCAAATTCCGGATCAGACTTCCTGATCCGCCGCCAGCTTGTCCCTCTTTTTCATCACCGAAGAGACGATCGAGCCAATCAGGATGAGGATGCAGAGCCCCATCATCACGCCTGAAATCGGTCTCTGGAACAGGTATAACAGTCCATTATTGGACATGCTCAGCGTCTGGATGAGCGTATATTCCAGATTGTTCCCCAGGATGAAGGCCAGGATCACCGCAGCGCCCGGGATCTCGAGTTTTTTCATGAAATACCCGACAACGCCGAACAAGGTTAAAAGGGCGATCTCGGGTATCATCCTGTTGACGCTGTAGACGCCGACCATGCAGATGAGAATGATAAGCGGCCCCAGCAGCTTGTAAGGAATGCGCGCCACCTTCGCCCACATGTTGGCCATGGGAAGGTTCATCACGAGTAGGACGACGTTGCCGATGAACATGGAGGCGATGAGGCCCCAGAGGAAGGTGGGATTCTTCTCGTAGAGGAGAGGTCCCGGCACGAGCCCATGCATCGTGAAGGCGCCGATGAGCATGGCGACCGTCGGGGAGCTCGGGATGCCCAGCGTGAGAAGGGGGATCATGGCGGCGCCGGAAAACGCGTTGTTCGCCGTCTCCGGAGCAGCGACGCCTTCGATGGCGCCTTTGCCGAACTGTTCGGGGTGCTTCGACACTTTTTTCTCGGTCGAATAAGCCATGAGGGAAGCCACGGAGGCGCTCGCCCCCGGGATCAGTCCTAACACCATGCCGATCACGGTGCCTCTTCCGATGGCCTTGGCCGAAATTCCCCACTCGCTTCTTTTGGGAATGAAGCCCTTCACTTTCGGGGGAACCGGAATATCCATATTCTTTTCCGCGTTGACCAGGATTTCCGAGATGCCGAAAATTCCCATGGCGAGGACGACGAATTCGACGCCGTCCAGGAGCCAGAGCTGGCCAAAAGTGAAACGGTCCGTGCCCGTCGCGGGATCCATGCCTATCAGCGACAGGAGAATGCCGAAGACCGCCGCTATCATTCCTTTGGCGATGGATTTGCCCATCAATCCGACGATCAGGAGAAGGCCGAAGGACATTATGGCGAAGAACTCGGGCGGACCGAAACGGACGGCGAACTTGGCGATGGGCGGCCCCAGGAAGGTGAGGCATACCAGGGCGACGACGCCGCCGACGAAGGAGCCTATGGCCGCGATGCCGAGGGCCGCGCCGGCTCGTCCCTGGCGCGCCATCTGGTAGCCATCAAGACAGGTGATGGTGGAGGCGCTTTCCCCGGGCGTGTTGATAAGGACCGAGGTTATCGTTCCGCCGTACATCGCCGCGTAGAAAATCCCCGACAGCATGATGATGGCCGTCGTGGGCTCCAGGCCGTAGGTCAGGGGGATCAGGATCGCCATGCCCGCGACGGGCCCGAGGCCGGGAAGGACGCCGATAAACTGGCCGACCGTCACGCCGATGAGGCAGAACAGGAGGTTGTTCAATGTGAACGCAGTCTGGAATCCGTGCATGAGCAGATTAAGTGCTTCCATTTGTGCCGCCTCCTAGAATCCGAGCGCGTTCAGCGGTAACTGAACGCCCAGAAGCAAGAACAGGAAATAGATCGCCAAGGTCGAGACGAGGGAGATTATCAGGTTCTTTACCAGCCCGTAAGACTTGAAGAACATGGCGAACAGGAATGCCGTACCGCTGATATTAAAACCCGCGATGGGGAGGAAAAGCACGAACAGTACCATGAAGATGACGATCATGAGCACTTTCGTGAAACTCTCCCTGGTTATTTCTTCCGCCGAGTCGTTGCCCTTGACGCTTTCATAGATGTAGATAAGGGCCAGAACGATCAGGAAGCCGGAAATCCAAATCGGGAAGAAACCGGAACCGGGGCCGACCTCGCTTGAATACGGATAGATCAGCGAGTAGGCAAAGAAAAGAATGCCAATGGCCAGGAAAACGATTCCTGCCCAGGCGCCTGCCTGCAGCTTTTTCTTCATAGCAATTCCTCCCTCTAATTCGAAGCCGTTTCGGAGACGGCGCGTTTGATGAATTCGAACGCGGCCGCGTTGTAGGGCGCGCGTATCTCACAGCCAGGCGCCAGGAAAAGCCGCCTGCCTCCGGTCTGACGTATCGTTTCCGAAATATCCTTCGCGATCTCGGGAAGCTCGCCTTCGGTGATCTTGAATCTCCGAAGCCCGCCCACAAGGCATTTATCAGTGTCCGCCGCCACGAAATCCTCGACCGTCGGGGCCGTCTCCCAGACATGCCAGCTTAAGCCCTGCACTGGATAGTCCTTCAGAAGATCGAACAGTATGTCATCGCCGTGGATATGCATGATATTGAACCAGGACTTCGCCTTGACCGCTTCGAGCACGCGAAGGTCATAGGGAAGACCGAACTCCCTATACTCCACTTCGCTCATCTTGCCGCGCTGCGCCATTTGGCTCGCGAGGAAGATGCCGGCGCAGCCCATTTCAATAGCCTTTTCGGCGAAGCGCCTGGTGGTCGAAGTGAGGATCTCCAGTCCGGCTTTCACTTTTTCCGGATCGGTCAGTATATGCGCCATCAGGTTCGGTCCGGAAAGTTTCAGCGCCGTCGTGAGAGGAGAGAATACCGTGGCGATCACCGGCGCTTCGCCATGAATCTCGTCCAGAATCAGGTTGAGCGATTTCAGTTCCCTGCCGAGGGCGCCGCTTTCAATATCAAGATCGCTCAACTTCTCCCAGTCGGAAGGCCTTGTCACCGCGAGCTTCGTGGCCTTGGCCACTCCGCCCTTGGGCACTTCGCTGAAATCGCATCCGCAGTCGTAGTCTTCTATCGAGAACATCCCGTTCGGCATGCTCTTCACGAAATCGAGGTCGTACTCGCGATAGAAAGCCATCGTGCTCTTCGCGAGCCCGGCCGCATCCAGATCGACGATCGGGAAATGCGTCCAGATACTGTAGGGTATCCGGTCGACGGCCTCTCCACGGAGGGCCTTCTTCACTCGTTCAATTTTCCGCATGATGCTATTCCTTGGATGCTTTGGTATTGGTCGACAGCGCCGCGGCGGCGACAGCCTCTTCGATCACTTTCTTCGAGCGTATCAGGTGATTTTTCATTTTCTGGGCGGCGCCCTCGCTGTCGTGGTGCCTGATTCTGTCGAGAATCTCCTGGTGGTCGCGCAGGCCTTCCTCGTGCAACGTCGTCTGCTTGTAGATGGCCTCCCTGGCGATGTGCAGCCAGTCCGAAATGTAAAGATTGATTTCCCACATGGCCTTATTGTGCGAAGCCGCGATGACCGCCGTATGGAAACTCATCGACGTGTCCAGGATTTCCTCCCCGGTGCGGAGTTTCTTTTCCATGGAGGCTATGGCTTCTTCCATGATGGCCATATCGCCCTCATTCCATCGCTGCGCGGCGAGAGAGGCGGCCTGTATCTCGATTCCCTCGCGCGCCTCGAAAAGATCCAGCAAGGTGTGCGCGCTGTCCATGAGCACGAAGTCTATGTTGCTTATCAGGTTGTTGATGCTGATCTTCTTGATGAAGAGGCCTTTGCCGCGAACCTGTTCCGCGACGCCGGTGAACTCCAGAATTTTCAGCGCTTCGCGAACAGGAACCCGGCTTACGTCGAATAACTGCGCAAGATCGCGTTCGGAAGGAAGGATATCGCCTTCCTTGAGTTTGCCTTCCCTGATCCACTGACGAATCTGGTGGAATATCTGCGTATACAGCATGCTCCCGCCGGATGAAGTCGATCGGTCAAGAGGTTCGATCATATCCGTTCGCATGAAGCCTCCAATTTAAATATTTTATGGTATACTGATATACCGGTATACCAATCTCCATCATAATCCACTATCCGGATTTGTCAATGCTTATACTAAGAATTCCGAATTAACTGACATGGCGAAGCATCTGCGCGGAGTCCATGCCGCTAAGGCCCATGACTTCCAGCGAACGGCCTTCCTTCCAGAAATCTTTTCCGGCCGCTGAACCTGCCAGCTGGACGATGCTCCGGGTCGTCGACATGTCCAATCCCATCTGCTCGCCTATGGCCGTCGTGGGTACCAGGCCAAAAGGCACATCTTCGCTTATATAGCGGTGCTCAAGCCCGTCCGGCGTTGTCTGTTTGCTGTAGTTAGGGCAGTTGTAGATCGCTTCGTAGCAATTTTTGCCCGAAACATTGAAGAAATCGTGGATCATCGAAGGCAGGGAAACGGGAGGAAGCCCCAGCGCGCGCTGAACCGCTTGTCTTTCGCCGTCGACGATGTCCATGACCTTTCCGATTCCGGGAGTGAGATCATAGTAATTGCTCTTGTATGGGCCATTCCGTTCGATGCGGCTGAGGTTCAGCAGCGTGGTGACCGGATGGACGAGGACTCCAGCTTCGTTCAGGCTTGTATCGAAAACATTCCGCGCGGGCACCAACTGGGGATATACGGGGTTGACGCGCTTCAAAGCTTCTTCGGTGCGGTTGGCGGGAAAAGCCGCGAAAGGCATCCGGCGCTTCCCAGCCTTGATCCAGACCCTGCCCGCTCCTCTCAGATGGGCAAGGTACAGCAGCGACGTGGTTTCCCCGAAGAGGATCTCGCCCTCGCGCCCCGCTTCCTTGAGCATTTTCGCGAATATCAATGAGGAAAAATAGCTGGAATGGAAAACGACTGTCTGGTCTTTGCGGACGCAGCCGATGAGCTCGCGCATGAATGCTTCGTGTCCATAGGCGGGCACGACAACCATCACAAGCTTGGCATTCTCTACCGCCTCGGGGATGTTTGTCGTGATGAGGGCGAGACGAGCGAAGCCGGGACTGCCCCCCATCGGGGCCGTGCCCGTGAGCTGTATGCCGCCCAATGCCTGCGCGGCGGCGATGTTCTCGCCCATTGAAGGCAGCTCGGCCATCCTGATCTCATGTCCGGCCAGCGCCAAGTCCGCCGCCATGGCATGAGCGCCGCCGCCCCCCCCCAGAACTGCAATTTTCACAACCCACCTCGACGCAAGAACGATAACCTTCCGACGTTCAGACGACATCGATATTGGCATACCGGTATACCAATACACTATCATAATACATGACCTTCCAGACTTGTCAACAGAAATAATCATTCCGATATTTTTCATGTCTTCATTCGCCAAATTCGCGATTGACGTCTTACCGTCGGCCGCAATACCTGGCCCGAGCTGGTAACGCAACTCGCCGGAGGCTATTATGCAAAAGGCCAAATTTCGCGACAGCGGATCAGGGGTAAATCATGCAGAAGCGCATTCGAGATTACGGAATTGAAATCGGTGAGATGAAGGCGGGCAGGCTCAACAAGATCAGCGACGTAGAGGACGTTCTCGTGGGGCATTGTACGATCGACACCGACGCCAATAAAACCGGCGTGACCTTCATATCGCCATCGACCGCGAATCCTTTCTCGCGCAAGCTTCCCGCCGCGGCCTTCGTCCTGAACGGATTCGGTAAAAGTCAAGGCCTGCTTCAGATCGAGGAATTGGGCTGCATCGAGACTCCGATTTTCCTTACCAACACGCTCAACGTAGGCCTCGTCCACGACGCGGCCGTCGGTTACATGATCGAACGCTGCGAAAAGGATGCCCTGGAACTGCGCTCCGTGAATCCGATCGTGATGGAGTGCAACGACTCCAATCTCAACGACATAAAGCGCAGAGCGGTGCGCGCGGAACATGTGAAGAGGGCGGTCGCCGATGCCAGGAAGGATTTCCCGGAAGGCGACGTCGGCGCCGGCAAGGGCATGATCTGCCATGGTCTCAAGGGAGGAATAGGCTCGGCATCGAGGATATTCACCCTCGGCGGCAGGGAATTCACGCTAGGCGTAGTGGCGCTCACCAACCACGGACGTCTGGGCGACTTGACGATAGCTGGCCAGCCCATCGGCCGGGAAATCATGAAAAAGCGGGAAGCCGTTAACAACGAAGACAAAGGCTCCGTCATCCTCGTCTTCGCCACCGACGCGCCGCTGTCGAGCCGGCAGCTTAAACGCGTGATCAAGCGGGGATCGGTCGGCCTGGCGCGCCTGGGTTCCTTCATCGGCCACGGCTCGGGCGAGGTGTTCCTTGGCTTCTCGACAGCCCAGAGCGTTTCCGGAGACAGCGATATCCTCGAAATTTCGATGGTCAGGGAAGAGCGCCTCGAGCTTCTCTTCAGGGCCGCGGCGGAAAGCACCGAGGAAGCGGTGCTGAATTCCATGGTCTGTGCTTCCTCGGTAACCGGCTTCAAGGGCTTCCGCTGCGAGTCGCTGGCCGGCTACATGGATCTGCTGCGCCGGTCCTAGCCGTAATCAAGCGGTATTGGATTGACAACCACGAAATACGGTCCTAGCATATCGCTCAGAAAGTTTTTTAATAATTGTTTACTATGGAGGTGCGCTGATGTTGACGGGCAAAAGACAGAACGAAAACCTATTGCGTGGCATCGCGGTGTTCTTTTCCATGTTGCTGCTTTTCGCGATACTGCCTCTTGGAGCCATAGAAGGAACATCCTATCAAGAAGGCTTGCTGACGGGATCGTCCCAAAGGCTGGCGATTCTGGCTAATATCTATGACATGAAAGCCATAGCCCAAAAACGCGATATCGATTATGCGAGGATTCTCCAGGCGTCTAAAATGCGGGAAGCGCTGACGCTGAATATCTTGCCGGAAAAAATCGATTGGATGCGAGGAGTCGCCGAAGGATCGGGAATACCCTATCAGGATATTCTCGTTTTCAATATGGCGGACAGACTCATGACTGGATTCATCGGGGAATGCACCACCTTTGTGGCGCAGGGCAGCGTTCTTGCCGGTGGAAAAGGAAGCATCATATCCAAGAACCGTGACCTTGGGCCTAATACCATCTCGGAGGTGGCTAAACAAACGGGAGGCGCCCACTCGCCGACTGAGCTTTATCGAGCTGCTTATATAGATATACCTCAAGCGGAACAGACATATTCCTTTATCGGTTCCCGTTCGGCCGGACGATGGGGATATGGAATGGGCATCAATGAATTCCAGGTCATCGTTTCGGACAACGACGCCCCCGCGCGCGATGAGATGACATTCACCGATGGTCTTCACGACAACGATTATGTGCGCCTCGTCCTCGAACGCGCTAAAACGGCGCGGGAAGGCGTCGAAGTCCTGACGAAACTCACGGAAAAATTTGGGCAGGCGTGGAATTCGATAATTTTCGAGATCGGCGATCCGCAGGAAATGTGGATTGTAGAGATAGCGGGCAAGCGCTGGGTAGCCCGCCGGTACCAGGATTGCTACACAGCCAGATCCAACCAGTTCCAGATAACCGATGATTATGAGCTGAGTTCGGAGGATCTGTTGCCTTATGCCCGGGCCAATGGATGGATAAGCAAAGACGTCGCCACGATAAATTTTAGGGCAGTCTATGGAACGACCGGTTTCTACCCCGAGAACAACGATAACATCGCTTCGCGCCCCGCGGCCGAAATTCTCTACAATACGGAGATACGCTACAGCAGGGCTATGGAACTTCTTGCGGGCATCTCCGGAAAAATATCCGCGCAGACCCTTATTCCCTGCTCCAGAGATCATTACGACAGCTATACGCTTCCGAGCGGGAAAACGCTTAAGCTCGACCAGGTTCCCTTTTACAGCACCGATTATGTTTACGACCGACAGGAGTGGATGACGGAATTCCCGAGCAAGGATACCATAGACGTCTCAATATTCCCACGCGCGATTTGTCATCATGCTTTCGAGGGAACGACGGCCGCGACGGCGATCCTTATGGCTCGACAAGATATGCCGAACGAACTGGGCGCCATGCTCCATGCCTACAATCAACCTTGTAACAGTCTGTTCATCCCGTTCTATGTAGGCGCATCATCGGTGGATTCCCGATACGCCACCCCGGAAGCCGGATCCCAATTCCTCATGATATCGAAACTGGCCTTCGGCGCGTATAAGAACTACCATGAGAGCATCCGGAGTATATTCGACCCCTATGAAAAAAGCCTTTTCACAGAGATGCCGGCGATGGAAAAAAGCTATATCGATCTGAAAGCAACGGGAAAAGTAATGGCAGCCCAGGAAGCGCTCGACGCATTCTGCGAACAACATTGGGAGAAAGGGCTCGATCTCGCCGATGCAGCATTAAAAGGTATGCTAGAGGCGAGTTCTTCAGGTTCCGCCTGGGGACGATAGAGAAAAGAGTGGATACCAAGACAAGGCGCCATCGCTGTATCAGTTGTTCAGCGATGGCGACGAATCCTTCGCGATGGAAGGGTTACTGTCTTCGCCAACCTTCATAAAAAAGTGGAACGTGAAGGGGACGCAGAACAGGAAGGTACAGAGATCGGCCAGAGGCTGGGTGACCTGGACGCCCAGAAGACCGAAGAATCCCGGCAGGACGAGAATCAGCGGCAGAAAGAAAATGCCCTGCCTGGCCGCCGATAGAATCGTCGCCGTCCAGGATTTCCCGATGGACTGGAAGGTCATGTTGCACATTACGCCGAGGGGCATAAGCGGCATCGCGAGACACTGCGCCCGCAAAGCCACGGTCCCGATGTGAATCACCTCAGGATCGCTGGCAATGAAAAGCCTTATCAGCGTCGGAGCGGCCAGGTATCCCGCGATCGCGCAGGTGGTCATCACCGCGACATTGGTTTTCAGCGTGAAAAAAAAGGCCTCCCTCACTCGCCCCATCTTTTTCGCGCCGTAGTTGTACCCTACCACCGGCTGATATCCCTGTCCGATGCCTAAGATGATGGAGAAGATAAACATGAATATCTTCGTGACGATGGTCATCGCCGCCACGGCGGCGTCTCCGTAGAAGGCCGCGCTCACGTTCAGCGCGACGGTGGAAACGCTCGCGAGCCCCTGCCTGCAGAAAGAGGGAAGCCCGTTTTTTATGATCCGCAGATAGGTATCGGGTCTTTTGGCCATGCGTCCCGCGCCAATCTTTACGATAGTCCGGCCGTTCAGGAAGACAGCCAGGAGAATAATAAAGCTAACAAGCTGACTGAGGGCTGTGGCGACGGCCGCTCCCGCTATGCCCATCCTGAACGCGAAGATGAAAAGCGGATCCAAGCCGCAGTTGAGGATGCCGCCCGTCGCGATGCCGATCATGGCGAATTTGGCCTTGCCTTCCGAGCGCAGGATATTGTTGAGCACGAAAGAAGCCATCATGATGGGCGCGGCGAGCAGGATATAGCTCGCGTAAGCCTTGGCATAGGGCAGGATGGTATCGGTCGCGCCCAGAATCTGCATGAGGGGATCGGTGAAAATGACGCCGAAAATGGTGAGCAGTATGCCCAGAAAGATGGACATGAAGAATCCGCTCGAGGCGACCTTGTTCGCCTCCTCGATCCTGTGCATTCCGAGTAGCCGGGAAATCCAGCTGCCCGATCCCATGCCGATGGTGAATCCCACGGCCTGTATGATCGCCATGAGGGAAAACACGATTCCAACCGCCGCTGACGCGCTCGTCCCTATCCTGGAAACGAAAAAAGTATCGGCCATATTGTAAATCGAGGTTACCAGCATGCTTATAATCGTCGGGACTGCCAGCGATGTAATCAGCCTTCCTATGGGCCGCTGCGTCATCTTAATATATTGTGCGTCGTTATTTTCCATGGTTCCTCGGCTGTTATGATTTGAGTTTTCGCCAGCTTCCTATCCCGGAAATTCCGAAAAGCGGAAGAAGATACAGATAAAAGGCATAGGGCAGATATCCGACGTTGTCCACGCCGAGAGACGAGGTAACCGCGAATGCCGCGACGTTCCACGGAATCATGGCGGCCAGAACGATGCCCGTATTTTCGAGATCGAGCGCGAACTGATACTGGTCTATTTTCCTGGACTCGTAGCTTTTCCTCATTATCTGATGGGTCAGGACGGTCGCGATCGTCTGGCTGCAGCCGAAGGAAGCCGTTCCTACGCTGACAGCCAGGGTACGAACGAAGAGACTTCTGCGGCTTCTAGCCTTCATCATCAGCGTCTCTATATCCTTCAGCATGCCGGTTCCGTCATAAATACCCGAAAGGGCGCAGGAAATCAGGACGACAATCGAGGCCTTCACCATGGAAAGGAGTCCGCCGCCTTTCAGCATGCCCCGCAGAGGACTTTCCGGTTCCATAGCAAAGCCCGTGACGATAAAACGCGTCAGCTCCAGAAAGCCGTAATGGTTCAGCGCCATGGCGATGCCGAAAGCGGAAACGAGACCGATCGAGATCGTATATTCGATTCTGGCTCTCAATAGGGAGAAAAGGAGGACGAGAAGAACAGGCACCAGAACCAGAATGTTGATGTCGAAAGCCTTCACGATCTCGCTTGTCGTCTTCATGTCGAGAGAGGTCAGCGGATTCAGGAGCGAGAGGATGAGATAGCAGGTAAGCGCGGCTATAAAGGGTAGAGCGCCGCTCTTCAGCATATTCTTTATATTCTCGTACTGCCTGGTCCCGGTCAGGGTGGCTACCAGATAGGCGCTCGAAGACATTGGCGAACAGCGGTCGCCGAAATAGACACCCGACATGACGGCGCCCGCGAGCATGCTCATGTTTATGTTTCCGCTCCTGGCGATGAGGGCCAGGGCCACGCCTATCGTGCTCGCGGTGCCCAGCGAGGTTCCCAGGAGAAACGATACTAAGCTGCTTATGAGAAAGGCGTATAAGAGGAAGTATTTCGGGTTCAGATACATGATCCCATAATAGATGATTCCGGGTACCGTGCCCGAAGCCATCCAGATACTGGTGAGCCCGCCTATCAGCACGAATACTCTTATTACGTGCAATGCCTTGCCGCCGCCTACCCAGGCCATCCTGGCGATCGCCCTCACCGAGAACTTTCTTTTCCAGGCTATGAACGCGAAGGCGAAAAAGCCGGCGAGCAAAGCATAGCCGACAAATACCCCATTCAGGACGGAAAATACCAGCAGCAGAAACGTCAGCAGTACACCGAGCAGGACATCCATTGTAAATAGCCTCTTCGATCGCGCGCGACTATTTTCGCGGGATGTCCCCCACTATAGGTTATTTTTCGCCTGATGGTATAGTCAGAATCCCACGCCGATGTACCATTTGGTCCAGGCCGTGAAGCTCTCGCCGAACCACGTGTCGGAGAAAGCCCAGCCTTTCGCGAGGGCTGATGGCAGGTTCGGCGCCGCGGCGAGAAGGATGTCGGAGCGGAAGCCTCCGGTCAGGCGGAGCGCGCCCAGCTTCAGGGAAAGGCTTGCGTCGAGGGTTGGCCATGGCGCCAGGACATCTTCCGGTCTGAGGCCCCCGCGATAGCCCAAAGCATCGAAAAATCCGTCGATGTCAGGTCCCGTCGCCTGGGAAGCAGATACCGCGAGATCGAGATGGAGGCTGCGCGAATCGCCGATCCTCGTTCCCAGCCCCGCCGACAGCACGGTGTTGTCGGGAATATTGAACCAATCGTCCCTAGGCATGGCGATCGAGTAAATGCCGAACACCGAGGTATTGCCCGTCTTCAAGGTTCCGTAGACGTACTCGGTTTGGGATTCCCAGGATCCCGATAGTTCGAAGACGCCGTTGGAGGATATGTTCACGAGTCCGAGCTGGATGCCATCCACGCGATCGGCCACGTTGACGATTCCCACCTGGAATCCGCGCACGTCGTCCGCGATGTTGAACACCGGCGAGACCTGCGCACCATCGACATCGCCGGCGATATTGAACACGCCGGCGGCCTGGATCCCCTCCACACCATCCGCTATGTTGAATACGCCGGCTAGCTGCACGGGGGTATAGGCATCTCCCGCTATGTTGAACACGCCGGCCGCCTGGATGCCTTCCATGGTATCGTCCGCGATGTTGAATACGCCCGCGGCTTGCATTCCGCGAATATCATCGGCGATGTTGAAGACGCCGGCCGCCTGGAGAAGGTCCACCCTGCCCGATATGTTCCCGATCGAACCCAGCACGATGCCGGCCCGGTCGGCGCTGAAGGGCAGGGCTACGCCCGGGACGACGGATATTTGTATCGGAACATAGTCGAAGGCAAAAAGAGTGGTTGCGGGGAAAAAGAAGATGGTCGCCGCGGCGATAATGAAAAGAAAATGTTTCATGCTATCCCCCATTCGGGCGGATTCAGACGTAGCTGTCCTGAGCGGGCACGCTTTAGGCAAAAGATAGCACAAACCGCGAGAAACGCCCAACATATCGATGGAAAATTATCTACATTGCCGCCGTCGTCTCATAGACCGCGGCTGTCTCGTTTGCCGCCGCCTTCCTGGCCGACATTTCGTCCATTTTTTTCTTTTCCTGGAATTTGTACATCTCCTCCACCGCGAACTGCAGCTTGGTGACCGCGTTTTGGGCGGTGAGGGGGTAGAGATAGAAAGTATCCTCTATGGTGGACAAGTCCAGGCAGTCGCCCTTTCCGAAATAATCGAACTCGATATGGAGGCTGTAGAGCGACGAGGGCTTCTTTTCCAGGCGGAACTGCCTGTCGCCTTCCAGTTTTTCCAGAACGAAGCCTTCGGAGGAATGCGTCAGGGTTGCCTCGCCGAGACGGATGTAGCCCTTTGCGTTGGGCAGGGAATCGACCATGACCCTGTCCCTGAAAAAGTATGTCCCATCCTCGATTTGCCTTCGGACCATCTTCCGCTCGAACTCGAACCAATCGGGAATATGGGAATATTCGGTAATGCCCTCGACGGCGGACAGTTCCCCGAGTTCGCTCATCGTCCACCGCTTATGGCAATGCTCGCACCATAGCTCGTTCTTGTCGGAGTTCATCTTGGATTCGGTCAGGCAGTGGGGGCATTGATAGAGAATATGATGAAGCCCCTTGGCCCGGTTCGGGAAATCGATGGCGACGGCATTGTCCTTCTGCCAGCTGTATTCGTCGTACCGGAAGGCGGCGTTTACTCTCCGGTTTATCTCGTCGACGCTTGCCGCCTCGATTTGCCCCGCCGTATAGAGCCGCTCCATCGTCGCTTCCAGCCTGCATTTTCTTTTCTCGAGATTCCACACCGGCTGGGACAGGTAATTCCCGTGCTGCGTCAGCATGACGACCGGCACCTTGAACAGCTTGATGAGCTTGCCGAGGGAATCGGGCAGGACCGAGGTCGTTCCGCAATAGGAATACCGCGCTTCGGGGTACAGCGCCACGATAGTCTTGTGCTCCAGCAGCGAATGCTTCATCTGTTTGACGAGAAGAATATCGTTGGTGAATTTTCGCTTGCAGATGCATCCGACCTGCCTGAGAAGCCATTCGCCCTTGAGAAAGCCGTCGATCGCCACCACGTAGTTCGCGCGATGGGGAAAGATGGCCCGCGTCGTCACCTTGAAGTCGACGAAGGCCATATGGTTGGATAAAAGCAGATAGGGAGGTTTCACTCCCTCCATATTGATTTTCGTGATCTTCAGCTTCCGCTGGAGAATTTCGGGAAAACTCAGGAGCCAGGCTACCGGCGTCAGGAACCATCGCTGCTTGACGGGTTTTTTCGCCATGTCGAACTTTTTTACCGCTTCCATCAGGATCTCCTGTTGTCGAGCCATTTTAAGAACGCGTAGTTGGCGATGCCCACCAAGACCATGGCGCCGAGGAGGATCGGATACGTGATTTTCCAGTTTTCCGGTCCGGCTATCATCGTCAGTTCGGACATGCCGCCGATCCCGGCGATCAGGCTGAGCGGCATGAATATCGTCGTGATCAACGTTAGGCGATTCACTGAGTGATTGGTGCGGTTCGACGATTCGGCCATCGCGTTGCTCGTCAGCGCAAGCTGGATCTGCACCAGGTTCGTCACCGTTTCGCGGTTGGATTCCACGATTTCCACGAATTTCGCCAGATGATCGTAAAGATCGCTGAAATAGGCCAGATCCCCTTCCTTGATGAGAGGACTGTCGTGCCTGCAGATCCTCACCAATATTTCGCGCTCATGAAAGAGGCTCTTGCGCATGACCATAAGGTTCTGCCTAATGCCATGCAGCTTCGCGTTGTCGACGGGGCCGCTTTGGGTGAGAATCAAATCCTCGAACTCCGAAATACGGTCTCCCACCTTCTCGACGGCCCCGAATTTGTTGTCGATCATTCTATCGAGAAGCGCGTACAGGACGCGCGCCGGTCCCCGAACCGGTTTGGCGGCATCGACGGCGAGTTCGCTGATAATATCCTCGCAGCGGTAGAGATCCGCGCACCCATCCCTGATCACCGAAATGAGAAAATCCTTTCCGAGGAAAAAATTGACTTCCCTGATGCCCAAAGTCTCGCTTTCGGCAAGGAAATCGTTGAACAGGATTCCCGTGTAATCGGTGAATATGTCGATTTTCGGGAGGTAATCCTCATCGAAACAGTCCTCAATGGAGAGAGGATGAATACCGAGCTCGGCGACCAGGGGGTCGAGATCGGCCTTGTCAGGCGAGACATAGGCGAGCCAGACGAACCCGCCTTCCTTTTTCATGCTCAAGGCATTTTCGCGGGTATGCGCGTCGACCACCGCGCCATTGGGCGAATAGTAATAGAAGTTATTTTTCGTCATGATGACTACAATATCATAACTAACTGCATAAGTTTATCCCGGGAATCGCTCCATCTTGACCGCGGCTCCCGGGCCGTGTACGGTTCATCTGTCGATGTTTCCGTATCAAGGAGGATTTCAAATGAAAAGAATGCTGACGTTGGCGATCGTTTTGGCACTGTTCGCCCTGGTTCCGGTGATGGCAGCCTCTGAAGCCGAACTCAAGGCGAAGTATGAAGTCGCCGCAAAAAACGCTTCCGGAGCGCCAAAGGATTACGAACTCAACTGGAAAGCGGCCGAAGCCGCGCGCAGGTATGGGGACTTCCTCGTGGAGGAAGAAGTCTCGGGCTGGAAGGATTCCGCTCGCGCTGTCGCCAAAGAAGGCATCAAGTTCGGAGAGATTGCCTGCTCGATCAATCCGACCGGCATAGAAGGCTGGTATTATTACGGACTCTGCGTCGGCACATACTCGGACTGCGTAAGCATCATCAAAGCCCTCGCCGAAGGCCTCAAGGGCAAGACTCAGAAAGGCTTCGAGAACGCCTATAAATACGACAAGATGTACGACAAGGGTGGCCCGATTCTTTCGCTTGGGCGCTTCTGGCAGGTGCTGCCCGGGATAGCGGGTCAGGACAGGAAGAAGGCTGAACAGCTTTTCAGCGAATATATCTCGCTTTTCGGCGAGAAGTCGGACGCGAACAGCGACGCGTGGTACTTCCGCGGACAACTCTACAAGGACATGGGCAAAGCGGCCGAGGCTAAAGCCGATCTGCAGAAATCCTCGTCTATAGGCAACAAGGACGCGACAAGACTCCTCGCGGAGATGAAATAGTACGACGATACTCGCCGAAGGAGACCGAATATGACACAAGCGGAAATCGTTTCCAGGCAGCTGGAACTCTACAACGCGCACGACCTGGAAGGTTTCTGCTCATGTTACGCCGATGACGCGGAGCTGAGGAATATGGGCGAGGCAGGCGCTTTGGCGAGTTCGAAGGACGAGCTGAGGGAAATATACGGCAAGAAGTTTTCGAACCCCGCGCTCAAGGCCAGGATCGCGAACAGGATCGTCAAGGGCAATTACGTTATCGATCATGAACTGGTCGATGGTGTAAGTGCGGGAGACAAGCCGCTGGAAGTCGTCGCCATCTACAAGGTAGACGGCGACCTCATCCAGAGCGTTCTTTTCATCAGGAACTAGCGGCTCAATCGAACTTTTTCAGCTCGTTTATCATGGCCATGACATCAGTATTATAGAGTCGCTCAACGTTAATCTTGGGGAATCCACCCGCGCGGAAATGCTTGCGCAGTTCCACTTCCTTGGCTACGGATTCCTCCGCCCTGACGAGCAAGTCCATGTAATTGTCGGGAGGAATGACCACGACGCCGTCGGCGTCGCCGAAGACGAGATCGCCGGGATGGACGACAGCGCCCGAACAGCTGACCGTGACGTCATGCTCGCCGGAGATTCCGATGACGTTGGTCGTCACCACCGATAGGCCGGTGCAGAAAACCGGATATCCTGACTTTTCAATGGCCAGGGAATCGGTCGCCGGACCGTCGATGACGATGCCGGCGAAGCCCTGGCACTCGCAGAATAACGCCACCATTTCGCCCACGCAGGCATAGGTCGTATCGCCGCAGCGGTCGATCACGATGACCGATCCCTTCGGCGCGTGTTCCATGGCGTAATAGAGCGCGCAGGAATCCTTGCCCTGCAGCCTCACCGTATAGGCGGGCCCGACCATTTTCGAGTTCTTGCTGATCGGCTTCATCTCGGGGCGCATGTAGCCGCCGCCGATATAATGACCGATGGTCGCCGGATCCACTTTCATGAACCGGTCGATGATGTCTTGCGGAATTGCCATTATTAACCTCGCTTAGCGAATTTTGAGCTCATAAATATCAGACCTTCTGTTCTTCAGCGACGGGATCTGCCCTCGGATCTTGTCCAGGAAATCCAAATCGATTTCAGCCAACGTCACGCCCGGCTGATCCTTGGATCTCGCGATGACGGTTCCCCAGGGATCCACGACAAGGCTGTTGCCGAATGCGGTGAAATTGGGTTTCTTGCCTATTTGAGCCGGCGCGACTATATAGCAGCCGTTTTCGATGGCGCGGGCGCGGAGAATGGGCTCCCAGTGATCTTTGCCCGTGGGCAAGGTAAAGTTGGCTGGCGTAAAGATGATCTGGGCGCCATCCAGGGCGAGAAGACGGAACAGCTCGGGAAAGCGGATATCGTAGCAGATGGAGAATCCAAGCTTGCCCAGGTCGCTGTCCACGGTAACGATTTCCGCGCCTGGCTGGATTCTGGCCGACTCGTTGCATACGGTGCCGTCCGTGAGGGTGACATCGAAGGTGTGGAGTTTTCTGTAGCGCGCGATGATCCTGCCCTCCCTGTCCAGCATGACGGTGGTATTGAATCCTTTCGTCTCGCCGGGGATTTCCTCCTTGATGCTGCCGCAATGGATGTATATGCCAAGTTCCTTGGCCTTCCGCGCCAGAATTTTCGTGCTGTAGCCGGGGATGGGTTCAGCCCCGCCGCCTTCGCCGATATTGTCTCCCAGAAGGTTCATCACCTCGGGAAGGGCGACGAGTTGCGCGCCCTTGCTCGCGGCTTCGTCGATATATTCGCAGATCTGGGCCAGGTTCTTCCCCTTATCGTTCTGCGTATCCAGCTGGATGATCCCGATCAGGAATTTTCTCATCATATTCACTCCTCTAAACAAGGCCGTTGATGGCTTTGACATGATGGCAGGCAACGTAATAATCCTCTCTCGCCTTTTCGAACGCAGGCTCCGTGGTAGAGCAGATTTCGGTGGCGTATTCGCAGCGCTTGGCGAACCTGCAGCCGGGTTTCGGATTAATGGGCGAGGAAATTTCCCCTTTGAGCAGACGCCTGCCCTTCTTCGCGCCAAGCGCGGGCACGGGAACCGCGGCGAGCAGCGCCTTGGTGTAGGGATGAAAGCGGTACTTGAAAATTTCCTTCACGGGCGCGTACTCGACCATCTTGCCCATATACATGACGAGGATGTTGTCGGAGATATGCTTGACGACGGCCATGTTATGCGTGATGAAGAGATAGGTAAGGTTTCTCTCCTGCTGCAGATCCTGCATCAGGTTGAGGATCTGAGCCTGGATGGATACGTCGAGGGCGGAGACAGGTTCGTCGCAGACGATGAACTTCGGATTGAGGGACAGGGCGCGCGCCACGCCGATGCGCTGGCGGCGGCCGCCGTCCAGCTCGTGCGGATAGGAATCCGAAAGCCTGCGCGCGAGACCTACCGTATCCATAAGCTTTCCGACCTGCTCGCTCAGTTCAGCGGGGTTCTTGAACTTATTATAGATCTTCAGGGGCTCAGCGATGAGATTGCTCACCGACATTCTCGGATCGAGGGATGAAAAGGGATCCTGGAAAATCATCTGCATATCCTGGCGATAGCGCTTGAGGTCGGCGCGATTCAGCTGGCTGATATCCTCGCCCTCGAAATGGATACTGCCCGAGGTGGCCTCCAGAAGGTGGATGGTCAGCCGGCCGAGCGTCGACTTGCCACAGCCCGATTCACCCACGACGCCGAGCGTCCTGCCCTTTTCGATGGCGAAGGATACGCCGTCGACGGCATGAAGATCGCCCCTGGGTGTCTTGAAATATTTCCTGAGATCTTTGACTTCTATAAGTGCGCTCATATCAACCTCTTACCCATGGTACTTCACGCATTTCACGAAATGCCCAGGCTCCACTTCCACGACAGGCACAGCCGCGGCGCGGCATTTCTCCGAGGCATCGGGGCATCGCGGCGCGAAAACGCAGCCCTGAGGAAGATCCGTCGGATCTGGCATCAAACCGGTGATCGGCTGGAGCCGGTCGACATCCTCGTTCAGGTTGGGAATCGAACCGAATAGACCGATCGTGTAGGGATGTTTGGTGTTATTGTAAATATGCTCCAAGGTACCATATTCCACGATCTCACCCGCGTACATTATGGCCGCTTTCTGGCAGATCTCGGCCACCACGCCCAGGTCGTGCGTGATGAGGATGAGCGACGTACCCCTGTCCCTCATGAGCTTTTCCATGAGATCGAGCACCTGGTCCTGTATCGTCACGTCGAGGGCCGTGGTCGGCTCATCAGCTATCAGCAGCTCGGGATTGCAGGCCAGCGCGATCGCGATGACCACCCGCTGTTTCATGCCGCCGGAAAACTGGTGCGGATATTCCGCATAACGTTCGCCCGGAATGCCCACAAGCTCCAGCATTTCCTGGGCCTTTATGGAAGCCTTCGCGCGGGATATTTTCTGATGAAGGCGCACAACTTCCGCTATCTGATCGCCGACCGTGAGGACGGGGTTCAGGGCCGTCATGGGATCCTGGAAAATCATGGAAATCTTGTTGCCGCGTATCGAGCGCTTTTCGGCGGGCGACATGGCGACGAGGTCCTGCCCGTCGTAGCGTATCTCGCCGCTGACGATCTTCCCGGGCGGATCGGGGATCAGTTGCATTATGCTGAGCGCCGTGGTGGTCTTACCCGCGCCCGTCTCGCCGACCAAGCCGAGGGATTCGCCCTTCTTCAGCGAAATAGTCATTCCGTTTACGGCGTGAACGGTGGTAGTGTCCGTCACGTAATGGACAACGAGATTCTTGATCTCGAGAATATTGTCGTTCATTCACCGTCCCCTTAGCTCTTGAGCCGTGGATCGAGAGCGTCGCGCAGCCCGTCGCCCAGAAGATTGATGGAAAAAACCGTAAGCATTATAGCGAGTCCGGGGAAAGTGACGACCCACCAGTAATCGCGGATGAAAGCCCTGCCGGAAGCGAGCATCGAACCCCACTCCGGCGTCGGGGGCATTATGCCCAATCCGATGAAGCTCATTCCCGCGCCCTGGATGATGGCGGCAGCTATGCTCATCGTAGCCTGGACGATGATGGGCGCCATGCAGTTCGGAATGATATGGCGCGTGATGATGCGCCAGTCGCTGGCGCCGTTGGAGCGGGCGGCTTCGATGTATTCCTGTTCCTTCACCGAGAGGATGGAAGCGCGCACGACGCGAGCGTAGCCGGGCACCGCGCCGATTCCTATGGCGAGGATCAGGTTGAAGAAACTCGTGCCCATGGCGGCGACGATCGAAACGGCCAGGAGTATGTTCGGTATCGAGAGCATGACGTCGATGAAGCGCATTATGATGTTGTCCACGACCTTGCCGTAATAGCCCGAGATGCACCCCAGGATGATCCCGATCAGGCAGGATATCGTGACCGACACCAGCCCCAGGGTAAGCGAGATCCTGCAGCCGAAGATGACCCTGCTGAATATGTCCCTGCCGAATTCGTCGGTTCCGAAGGGATACTCGAGGGAGGGCGCCTTGAAACGGCGGGAGAGCATCTGTTCGTCGAATCCATAGGGCGCTATGAGCGAAGGGACGAGGGCCAGTATCGTCAGGAGAACGATGAAGGCGAGGCCGAGCACGGCCCCCTTGTTCTTGACGAAACGCCGCCAGATCTCCTTGGACTGGCCGCGCTTTTTCATTTTTACGGAGAGGACTTCGTTGTCTGCCATATTATGCCGCCTCCTTCGCCGGCTGCGGCTTTTTCGTCCTGGGTCGGGTGTACATGGAACGGATCCTGGGATCAGCGAAACTGTACAAGATATCCACCAGAAGGTTCACCAGCGACATGACGAAGGCTATGAAAAGGACGCCGCCCTGGACCATCGGGAAGTTTTTAAGCTTTATGGCATCCACCATGAGTTTGCCGACGCCGGCGATGGAAAAGATGGATTCCGTCAGGACGGCGCCGCCGAGCTGCCTTCCGAAGGAAAGCCCCACGACGGTGATGATGGGGATCAACGCGTTCTTGAGCGCGTGCTTCCAGATGACGACCCTTTCGGACTGTCCCTTGGCGCGGGCCGTCCTGATGTAATCCTGGCGGATTATCTCGAGCATGCTCGAGCGGGTCATGCGCATTATATTGGCCGAAGCGTTGGTCCCCACCGTGACGACGGGAAGCACCCAATGCATGGGCGTGCTGAATCCCGAGGGCGGGAACCATCGCAGCCACACGGCGAAGACGATTATCAGCATCATCCCCTGCCAGAAATTGGGCATGGATACGCCGATCATCGAAATCGAGGTCGCGAACTGATCGATGAATGAATATTGCCTTGTCGCCGAAATGATGCCCACCGAGATGCCGATGATGACGGCCAGCAGCACGCTGAGCGCGGAAAGCTTGAGCGTGGCCGGGAAGCGCTGCAGGATCTCATCCGTGACAGGCTGCCTCGTCACGTACGATGTCCCAAGGTCGCCTTCGAAGACGACGCCTTTCATATAGCGCAGATACTGGACGAAAAAAGGCTTGTCCAGGCCCTGCTGCTCGCGGAAAAGCTGCTTGTCCGTCGGCGTGGCCATATCGCCGAGAATGGCGTCGGCAGCGTCCCCCGGCGCGAAAAAAAGCATGCCGAAAATGACGAATGACACCCCCAGCAGCACGGGTATCATCATCACCAGCCTTCTGAATATGAATTTGATCAAGGAACCATTCTCCTTCCCGGCGGAATATATGCCGACTCCATAAAACAGGATCCCCAACCCGGCAGGCTTTGCCGGATCGAGGGTCCTTTACGCATGTACTGCGGAAAAATGTTCTTGAACGCTTACTTGTAGACGGAAACCTTGGCCATTTCCACCTGCTGCATCGGATCGCAGGTCCAGCCTTCCACCCTGTCGCTCAATCCGTAGATGACGGGCGTAAAGGCGAAGGGCACGGTGTAACGGATATCCCAGAGGTAATCCTGGATCTCCGCATAGGCCGCGGCGCGTTTCTTGCTGTCGTAGATGGTCTTTGCGGCAGCGAGCTTCTTGTCGATCCAGGGATCGTTCGGCTCGAGGCGTTCGCCGAAGGCGGAGTCGTAGATGATGAGAATGTTGGAGGGCTCGTTGACGTTGCCGGCTCTCATGCCCGCCTGGAATTTGTTGCCCTGCGCGGTGTAGGTGGAAGCGGTCATCTGGAAAATCTTCACCTTCACGCCGACGGCGGCCCACATGTTCTGGATGATGGAGGCGAGCCTAATGTCGGCTTCGCGGTTCTCAAGCAGGAAGTTCATGGTGAAGCCATCGGGATAGCCGGCCTTCGCGAGGAGTTCCTTGGCCTTGACCGGGTCGTAGGGCAGAACGCCTTTGTTCTTGAACGCGAAGACGGTGGGCGGATACAGGCCGTTCGCCACTGAGGCCGTCCCTTCATACACCGCATCCACGAGGGCGACCTTGTCGATGGCGTAGGACAAGGCGTACCTGACGTCTTTGTTGCTGAGGAGCTTGTCCTTCATGCTGAAGGTGAGGGTCATGTAGCGGCTGGAATCGCCCATGAGGATATGGGCGCCCTTCAGGTTCTTCACTCGTTTGACGTCGTTGGCGCTGACATCAAAGACGGCGTCCACGCCCCCGGTCTCCAGCTCGATGACGCGGTTGGCGGCTTCGGGAATGATGGAGTAGATCACGTTCTTCGTGATCGCTTTTTCGCCCCAGTATTCCTCATTGCGCACAAGCGAGATCTCGGAACCCGATTTCCACGAAGCGAGCTTGTAGGGACCGGTTCCGACGGGATTGCGGGCAAAAGCGTCGGCGCCCATCCGCTCGACGGCGGCCTTGCTCACGATGGCGCCGCGTCCCGTGGTCAGGGTGTTGAAGATCGCCGCGTAGGGGGTCTTGAACTTGATCCTGATGGTGTAGGGATCCACGATCACGGTGTTGTCGGTATCGAAGGGAGCGAAGGTGGAGGCGCTGATGGAGTTGGCCTTACCGCGCTTGAAGGTGAAAAGAACGTCCTCGGCGGTGAATTTACCGCCATCGTGGAACTTGACGTCCTTACGAAGCTTCATTTCCAGGGTGAGGTCGTCGAGGAATTTCCACTCGGTGGCGAGACGGGGATGCACCACGCCTTCGGCATCCTCGTAGACGAGCTTGTCGAAGATATTCAGCTGAACCATCCAATTGCTAACAAAATTGGATGCCTGGGGATCCATGGTCTTCAGATCTTCCCATGTCGCCACCCTCAGGGTGTCCTTGAGCTTCCTGCCGGCGTTGTCCGCGGCGCCGACGGTCGCGGCGAGCAGCAGCGCGATGGCCATGGCCATCAAGATTACCTTTCTCTTCATGTTTTCTGGGTCTCCTTTAAAAAAATTTAGTCTATGCCTTTAGTTCGATACTGAATTCATGTGCCATATAGGCGGCAATCCGGTCGACGCACTTCTCTACGAGGGCTTTCCCCTTTTCGGCTGTCGCGATCGTGGCATCGCCGACGGTGGCGTTGGGAGTCTTGGCGCTCAAAGGGATATAGCGGATCACGTCGGTAAAGTCTTGGTAGAATTCGGAGGGAGGTTCGATCCGCGTGGCCTTGGACATGTCCACCAGGTCGGGCCGCAGATAGAGCAAGACCGAAGTGCCGCATTCGCTCGCGTGGCCGTGAGCCATATACCCCTTCAGCTCGAAGATGTCATTGCCGTTGGCGGCGGCGAAACGCCACCAGTCGATCTGGCCGCATTTCACCTTGCGCTCTCTCTGGTAACGCCTGGCCAGATAATTCACCATGTCCACATTGCCGGCATGACCATTTATGAACATGAGGTTCTTGAATCCGTAGTCCATAAGAGCGGTACACAGATCATCCATGGCCGCTTCGTAGGTGGATTTCCGCAGCGTGAGCGTGCCCGGATAATCCAGGAGCATCGACGAGTCGCCCATTCCGATGGCTGGCGCCACGAGAGCGCCCGTCTTCTCCGCTACGCGGAGCGCGAGCGCCTCGGCGACGATGGTATCGGAGCCCATCGGCAGGTGGGGTCCATATATCTCCACCGCGCCGGTCGGAATTATCACCGTGTCCGTCATTTTTCTGCGCTCGTCGAAAACCGTCCAGCTCATCTCTTCTATCTTATACGTCATATCGCTGCTCCCTGAGGGTTATGGGCTGATTTTACGCACTGTCGCGGTATCAATATTCGGTCGGCTAAGACACCTGGCTTAATAGAGACTGCTTAAGAATCCTCCCTGGGGTTTGGAAAACCGCGTCGGAGAAGATTATGCATATATAGGCGCATCACCATATCCCAATAAGTTCCCAAGTATAGACAGAAAAATCCTTATGTCAATTAAAAGTTTTAATAATGTTTGTTGTCGTTTATTAGCAAATATGACTATATAGTGATAATTTATGCGTTCCCGTACCCAAGAGCCAAAGCCACCAGGAGTGAAACACCGCGCTCCAATGTTTCATCGTTGAAATCGAAGCCAGAATCACGCAGACGTGGCCATGCCTCGCCGCCTGCCGCGGGAACCGCTGTCAACACGATTTCCTGGCCGCTATCATAATCGCATCCATAATCGCTTCCATAGTTCAGCGCCTTCATGGTAAAACGGGCGGCACAAGGAAGGAACGCCATGTCCACGGTCACATTGGGAAAAACCCGCATCAAGGTAAACAAGAATGGCTTCGGAGCCCTGCCCATACAGCGAATCCCGCCGGATGAAGCCGCGGCTCTCGTCCTGAAAGCATACGAGGGCGGAATCAGGTTCTTCGATACGGCGCGAGGCTACTCCGACAGCGAGAAGAAGCTGGGCGCGGCCTTAAAGGACGTCAGGAAGAAGGTATTCATAGCCTCCAAGACCCAGGCCAAGACGGGCGAAAACCTGCGCGCCGACCTCGAAACCAGCCTCCGCGATCTCCAGACCGACTATCTGGACCTTTATCAATTCCACAATCCCGCCTTCTGCCCGAAACCGGGGGATGGCACGGGCCTGTACGAGGCGATGCTCGAGGCCAAGGAAAAGGGGAAGATCCGTCACATCGGCATTTCCAACCACAGACTCCAGATCGCCCATGAAAGCGTCGATTCAGGTCTGTATGAGACCCTCCAGTTTCCATTTTCCTACCTTGCGACGGCCAAAGACCTGGAACTGGTCCAAAAATGCAAAAACGCCGACATGGGGCTCATCGCCATGAAGGCGCTCTCCGGCGGCCTGATCACCAACTCGGCGGCCGCCTATGCCTATCTCGATCAGTTCGACAACGTTCTTCCCATATGGGGCATCCAGAAGGAAAGCGAGCTGGATGAGTTCCTCTCCTACATAGCCGATCCCCCCCGTTTGACTGATAAAATCCGCGCCCTCATAGAAAAGGACAGGACTGAACTCCTGGGCGAATTCTGCCGCGGCTGCGGCTACTGCATGCCATGCCCTGTCGGCATAGAAATCAACATCTGCGCGCGCATGTCCCTGATGATACGCCGATCTCCGCCGAAAAAACTGCTCTCGCCCGAGTCCCGGGCGATGATGAGGAAGATCGAGGATTGCCTCCACTGCGGCCAATGCAGTTCCCGATGCCCCTACAATCTGGATACTCCCGCGCTTCTCGCGAAAAATTATGCCGATTACGGGGAAATTTTAGCTGGAAAGGCGATTTAACCCTTTCTTTTGCCCTTAAAACCGCGTTCGCGAGGTTTAAGGAAGAAAATAGGTCCCAGCCACCTATTTATTGTTTGAACAATGTGATACACTACCCTTAACTTAAGAATGGATACAAAAAATCCATTGTTCAGCATATCCACGCTTACCGCGGATACAGGTTTTAGATGCCCGATGCAACGCTTCGGGTGGAGGAATTTACTTTGGGCAAGAAAATTTATGTCGGGAATCTGAGCTACAATACTTCTGAGGACAGCCTTCGAAATCTTTTTCAGACTTACGGTACTGTCGCTTCGGCGAAAATCATCTCTGATCGCGACACCGGCGTTTCCAAAGGCTTCGGCTTTGTGGAAATGGGTTCGGACAACGAAGCTATGGCAGCAATCAATGGTACCAATGGTATCGATCTCGATGGTCGCCAGATCAAAGTGAACGAAGCCATGGACAAGCCCCGCCGCAGCAACGATCGCTACTAAGACCCAAAAGTCTTAGCGCCGTGAAAAAAGCCGCTCCTTCGGGAACGGCTTTTTTATTATCATCATTCCTGCATCATCAGCCCTGCCGGTTATATCCTATCTTGGGATTATCCGAATTGAATATCCTGATGTAGGCGGCTTCCCTTTTGGCCACATCCTCGTCATCCGCCGTCTCGGATTCCCAGAGGATCTCCTTTTTTATGACGAAATGGGGAGTTTTTACATTCTTGTAGTCCGCCTTTACGTCGCGCGGATCGAAACTCCCGAAATAGGTCAGCGTTCCGGTCAAGTCCTTTCCGATATAGATTTTATTGTTCGGAAACGTGATTTTAAAGATTTGCTTCATGCCTTTTCCTCTGAATATCCTTCAAGTCAACTCTTCGACCAATCTATAGCCGATGCCGATTTCCGTCAGAATGTAGAGCGGATGCGAACTCTCCGGTTCTATCTTCCTTCGTATATTGGCCATGAATACTCTAAGGGATTGATATTCGTCGGTCGTTTCGTAGCCCCATACCTTTTTCTGTATGAACTGATGGGTCAAGACCTTGCCGGAATGCTCGGCGAGAAGGGCAAGAAGCTTGTACTCGATGGGAGTCAGATGCACATCCTTCCCGTCTACCGTCACGACGCGCCGCTCGAAATCGATGAAGAGCCCTCCGATGGAGAATATGGTCGGTTCGATATCCCGGGGGACGGCATGCCTGAGGGCGACGCGAATCCTCGCCAGGAGCTCAGGGATATTGAAGGGCTTGGTTATGTAATCGTCGGCCCCCCCATCCAGGGCCACAACCTTCTCCCTCTCCTGATCCCGCGCAGAAATGACAATGACGGGAACCTGCGAACGCATCCGTATCTGGGCAAGCACTTCGGAACCATCGATGTCGGGCAGGCCAAGATCCAGGAGGATGATGCCCGGGTTGTTGGCGAGAAAAAGCGAGATGCCGGAAAGGCCCGACTCCGCCGTATCGCAGCGATAGCCGCTGGCTTTGAGCGAGATTCTCAGCAGGTTCTGGATGCTTTTATCATCCTCTATGATCAAGACTCTTGCCTCATCCATGGCTTTCCTCCTCTAAAATAGGAAGAGAAAAAGAGAAGGTGGCTCCGCCCTCGGCATTGTTCATGCCAGTTATGGAGCCCCCATGGGCCAGAATCGTGGCCTTGCAGATGCTCAAGCCCAGCCCCGCGCCTTTCCTGCTTTCCGCCGCGTTCTTTCCCGACGTACCAAAACTCTCGAACAGGTGATCCAGGACATCCTTTTCCATGCCTCCCCCGTCATCGGACACGGAAAACACCACACTGTCCTGTCGCTGTTCGACCTTGACCACGATATGGCAGTCGGCCTTCGTGTGCTCGATCGCGTTGTTGAGGAGGTTTATCAGCACCTGGATGATGAGCTGCCCGTCCAGGGGAACGAGAAGAATCCCCTGGGAAGGAATATAGGAAAGACGGTGCTGCCCGATATTCTTGGCTACTCTCGAGAGGGCTTCGCTTACGATATCGTCCACGATCTCGGCTTGTTTCTTGATGATGAGCTTCCCCTCCTGGATGCGGGCCATGTTGAGGAGGTTCTCGACCATGGTTCCGAGCCAGACCGCGTCCGAATGGATATCCGCGAGCAGGCTCCGCTTCGTTTCCTCGTCTATGTCCCTGCTGCGGTCCAGCAGGAATTCGGAACCTCCCGCGATCGCGGTGAGGGGGGTCCGGAGATCGTGGGAGATGCTTCTCAGCAAGTTGTTTCTCAATCGCTCTTTTTCGATGTTGATGCGATGGCGTTCCTCGGCCTGATGCAGTTCCTCGCGCTCCATGGCCATGACGAACTGGGAGAGTATGGTTTCGAGATAGAGTCTTTCGTCCTTGGCGATGTCGCCTTCCGAGCAGTCGATCCTGAGCACACCCACGGTCTTGTTCTGGTTCATGATGGGGATGAAGCGCTTCCCGGCTATCATGGGACCATAGCCTTCCACGCTTTCGGCTGGACTTTTCGCGAAGCAGGCGGCGGCCTCCGGATCGGCGAGGGCAGAAGCCTCGCCGTAGAAAATGACGCAGGGCTTGCCGATGAGCATGGTGATGCTCTTCTCGCCGTAGGAGACAATCTCTTCTCTTTCGGAGATGTTCAGGTAGCCGTTGCTGACTTTATAGAGCTTGTCCGTCATTTCCTCGTTGCGCGCTGAGATGGCGATCTGGCTCTGGAGTCTCGACGTAAGCGTGGAGACGATAAAAGCCGAGATCAGGAAGATTCCGAGGGAGACGAAATAGGAAGGGTCGTCGATCACGAATGTATGCAGAGGTTCGGTGAAAAAATAGTTGAAGGTGAATATGCAGAAGAAGGAAGAGAGAACGCCCCAAATATAGCGTTTCGTCTCTATGACGATGACGAGGATGCTTAGCACGTAGATTATGAGGATATTCTCGACCCGCAGGTTGAGGCTTCGGATGAGGAATGCCACAAGGGTGGAGAGGAGAAGGATGCCGAAGGTCTCGGCGGCATGCTTGGCCATGGCGCTGTGCTTATGATCCATATTACCTTCCATGAATCGCGTCGGCGGCATCTTTGGCGATTCGCGCGAACCCCATGAATACGACATAGATTTCCAGCCGCCCCAGCAGCATCCCGGCGATCCCCACCCATAGGACGCCGGAAGGAGCGGCATAGCCGGTTATGCCCGTCGAAAATCCGACCGTTCCCAGGGCCGACGCGAACTCAAAGGCCGAATCCTGTATCGAATAGCCGAAAAAACAATAGGCGAGCGTTCCCATGGCGAATATGGCGAGGTAAACGAGGGCGAATAAGCCCGCCTGGGTCCTGTCCTCGTCGCTTATGACGCTTTCCCCGCCCAGGGCGTGGACGGTATCGGGCGCGATGATTCTCCTGTCGTTGAATTTCTGCCGCAGGTTTCGAAACGCAGATTTGAGAATAATTACTATTCTTGCCTGCTTGATGCCTCCGGAGGCCGATCCCGCGCCGCCGCCGACCAGCATCAATATTATCAGAATGAAGAGCGCCGAAGAAGGCCAAGCCGCGAAATCGCCGGCGGTGCGGAATCCCGTGGTAGTCAAGGCCGATACCGTCTGGAAAAGCGCGAGCCTGGCCGCTCGTGGCAGGTCCCTGGCGACCCCTCCCAGAAGGAGCGCGCAGATCAGAGGCGCGGCGAGGCCGATGAGGACGAGGGAAAACTTCGTCTCGCAGTGGCGAAGCCAGCCCGAGAATTTGCCCTTGATGATGAGGAGGTGGACGAAGAAGTTCGTGGAACCGAGAAGCATCAGGACGATGGTGACGATTTCGATAGGGAAGCTGTCATAGGCTCCGATGCTCAGGGCTTTCGTGGAGAAGCCTCCCGTGGAGAGGGCCGCGATCGAGTGATTCAGCGCGTCGAACCAGCTCATGCCGAAAACAAGATAGAGAAGCGTGCCCGACGCGATATATCCGGTGTAGATGGCCGACACGGTCCGCATCGACGCGATGAGGTTGGGAATGAGTCTGTCGTTGTGTCCGGTGGCGGTGTAGAGACGCATCCCATAGCGGTCGGAGAGAATGGAGGTCATCGCGAGCACGAAGCCGACGGCGCCGAAATAGAGCATGATGCTCCTGAAGGCGAGAAATATTTTCGGGCTCTGTTCGACGTCGACGACGGTGAGTCCCGTCGCTGTATATCCGCTCGCTGCCTCGAAGACTGCCTGCGGGAAATCGTATCGGCCCGTCATGACGAAGGGCACGGCGGAAACCAGGATCGCGATGATCCACGAGGCCGCGATGACGACCGAGTCCTGGTGCTTTTTAAGCTGACTTCTGTGCTTGCCTTTGATGAACAGGAGGAGGAGGTATCCGATTGTTATGCTCGCGACGCCCGGGGCTATGAAATCGACGGCGTAGGGCATTTCTTCCGGAAAAGCCAGCAGAAAGAGGAGAGGGAGCAGGACAACGGCGCCTGCCGCCATAGCTGCCGCGCCGAGATAGCCGGCGACTAGCTGATATCCTTCGGCCTTTGTGCCGGATAATTGGAAGTTCATGGGTGTTCGACGCTTACTTTAGCGAGGGCGATATAAAGATGGTGGAGGTTTTTTGGGGTCTGCCGTAAATTTTATATAAAGAAAGGGCTGATCGCGGAAATATCCACGATCAGCCCCAAGATTCGATCTTTTCAGCTTCCGCTCAGTCGCCAAAAGCCCCATCGATTATTTCGCAGCCTTTCGCTGCGAGCGTTTTGTCCACCCAGCTGCGATCGGCCGTACCGTTTTGGGCAGCCAGCAGCTTGGCGCTATCGCTCGCCTTAAACTTGCGAGCAGCCTCGAGAACCGCGGCAGCGTCTTTCTTAGGAATGATGATCACGCCATCCTGATCGCCGAGGACAATATCGCCTGGCTCAATGGAGACACCCCCGCAGGCGATGGGCACATTGACTTCCCCTGGGCCTTCCTTGAAAGGACCGCCAGGTGTCGTGCTCGTCGCATACACGGGAATATCCATTTCAGAAATGGCTCCAATGTCGCGGATCGGCCCGTCGAAAATCAGCCCAGTTATACCTTTGGATTTTGCGTACGTCACCATGATTTCACCCACAAGGGACTGGCTTCGGTCGCCTTCGTTCGACACGACTACCACATCGCCGGGACCGGCCATGTTGAGAGCTTTGTGAATCATGAGGTTATCGCCTGGCCTGGCCTTCACGGTGAGAGCGACTCCCACCATAATCTCCTCCCGTGGCGCGGAAAGAAGCATGATCTCGGAAGATAGCGCGCAAAGACGGTTCATCGTATCCGCGACGTTAGCCGGCGGAAGCTCTTTGAACGCCGCGACTAGTTCCGCAGGCGGAAGGTCGCGTTTTAAAAATACTCTGAAGCCAATGGACATAGATTCTCCTTTCTTAATTTAGAAAATCTTCATTCCTTACTCAGCGGAAGAAGACGTTTGACAGTTTCCGCGTAATCGTCCCAGAACTTTGAATATTGCTCGGAATTGAGATAACGGAGCGTAAGACCCATGTCTTCGACCTGCTTCATGTGTTCGGGCGACTCCATGACTTTCTTCATGGCGGCGCTCAGCTTATCGACGATTGCTTTAGGCGTTCCGGCGGGAACGGCATAGCCACGGTTAGCGGAATTGTAGAGCTTAAAGCCCTGTTCCTCGAAAGTCGGGACTTCGGGATAAAAGCGGCTGCGAACATCGTCCATGACGCCAAGTATCCTGACCTGTCCAGCCTTATACTGGGCGATAACATCAGCCACGTTACCGGTATAGGCATCAACCTTTCCGCCAAGGAAGGGAGCAATTGCCGCAGCCGCACCCTGCGAGAAGTGGACGAAAGCGAACTGCGCGCCGGTCATTTCCTGAAGCTGAAGGAGAGCGAAATGCTCATCGCTCTGGATACCGGACGTCGTGATCGTGACCTTCCTTGGGTTAGCCTTGGCTGCCGCCACGAGGTCGCTGAGGGTCTTATAGGGACTGTTGGGAAGCACGGCGATAATCCCCGGGTCCACGATATGGAGGGCCAGAAGATCGAAGTTTTTCTTCGTATATGTCGCCTTCCGGTCGGGGTCTATATAGCTAACGACGGCCGAGGGAAAGTTGATGGTGCCGAAAACATAGCCGTCGCCTTTCGCTTTCGCAAGCTCGGAATACATTATCTGCGAACTGGCTCCCGGTTTGTTCATCGGGACGATCGAAACGCCAAGCTCCTTCTCGAGCCCCGCGGCCATCAGGCGCGCTCCGGCATCGGTTCCAGAACCAGCGGCGTAGCCGATCCAGAGCTGGATGGATTTGCCCTTAGCAGGCCAACTGGCTTGAGCGGAGAGGGGCGCTAGACAGAGAGCAAAGAGAGCGGCCACAGCCACAGTCACCATGAATCCATGCGATTTTTTGCAGTTCATTTCAAAAGCCTCCTAAAATATTTATAGGACGATATTCGTCCTTACTGCCGATATGAAATACGCGCCATGGCAAGATTCATTCATGCGCCTTCCCCGGAAACCTTCTCCTTTCGTTTTCTGAGCGATTTAAAGGCTGGCGCTATTAAAATGATCACGGCTAGAACAAAAAGGATCGCCGAAAGCGGCGTTTCGATGAAAATGGAGAACGAGCCTTGGCTGATTTCGAGGGACTGTCTTAAGGCTCTTTCCATCTGCGGTCCCAGGATCAGGGTAAGGATGAGAGGAGCCATCGGGAAATCCATTTTCTTCATGAAGAATGCGAAGAGACCGAAGCCGAGCATGATCATGATATCGAAAACGCTGTTGTTCACGCTGAAGGCGCCAAGGACCATAAAGCCAAGAATTACCGCGAATAGCAGTCCGTAAGGAATTTTAAGGATTTTCACCCAGATTCTGATCAGAGGGAGGTTGAGAATTAATAGAATGATATTGCCGATGACAAAGCTCGCGATCACACCCCAAGCGATGTCAGGATGTTCGGTAAAAAGAAATGGGCCGGGGACGAGTCCATGCATCATAAAAGCGCCCATGATGACGGCGACCGTGGGCGACGAGGGAATGCCGAGCGTGAAAAGAGGGATCAGCGCGCCGTTGGCGTGCGCATTATTCGCCGTCTCGGGGCCTACAACGCCTTCGACCATTCCTGTTCCGAATTTTTCGGGCGTCTTGGATGATTTCTTCTCGGTTATATAGGAAAGAAAAGAAGCGGCGGAGCCGGTCATGCCCGGGATAAGTCCAAGCCCTGTCCCTATCAAGCTTCCACGGATTATCGGCTTTACCGATCGTTTTAAATCGCTCCTTGAGGGAAAGAGCGAGCTCATTTTCGCGAGGGTTATCTCGCCGAATCCCTCTTCGGCGTTGGCGAGGACTTCCGCCAGCCCGAATATACCCATGATGACAGGCACAAAATCAAGGCCTTCCATGAGTTCGAGCCGGCCAAAAGTGAATCGAGGCATTCCTCGCACAGGATCCAGTCCTACCATCGAAAGGAGGAGTCCCAGAACACCCATCATCAAAGCTTTCACCATCGATTTTCCCGCCAGTCCCATCACGAGGGAGAGGCCGACGGTGAGAAGAGCGAAGGATTCGACAGGGCCAAACTGAAGTGCCATTTTTGTTAAAGGCGCCGCCGCCAAGACGAGGCATATAGTCGCGAATAGTCCACCAATAAAAGAGCCGATTGCCGCCAGGGAGAGAGCTGTTCCGGCTTTGCCCTGCTTTGCGAGTTCATAGCCGTCTAAGCAAGTGATGGCTGAGGCTGCTTCGCCGGGGACGTTAAGGAGCACCGAGGTGATTGTGCCGCCGTATTGCGTGCCATAAAATAGCGCGGTGAGCATTATGATGGCGCCCGTCGGATCCATCTGGAATGTAAGGGGAATTAGAATCGCGGCGCCAGCCGAAGGTCCAATACCGGGCAGAACGCCAATCAAGGTACCAAGCGCCGAACCGAGAAAAGCGAGAAGCAGGTTCCCTGGCTGGAGGGCGACAGAAAACCCCATCAATAAATTGCTGAACGATTCCATGAATTTCTCCTAAAGCCCGATCGCGGCCAAGAAAGCGATTGAAGAAGTCGGGAGCAGGAGACCTAAGACTTTCCCGAATAGATAATAAACGCCAACGCTTCCAAATAACGATACAATCACCGTTTCGACAAGTTTCCTCTTACCGAGGAACTTGATTAGAATGAAGAGAAACATGAACATCGTAAGCTGATAGCCGAGCGGGTTCATCAGAATTCTCACCCCGATAAGGCTGACGACGATAGCGCCTATCCTCGCAAGCGCGGCTTTATCTGGAAGGAACTTTTTTTCGCCCGATTCGGATTTATATACTGTCGACTGAATGAGCCAAACGAGGGAAAGAATGCCAAAAATGACGGCGAGTATGAGAGGAAAGAATCCGGGTCCAGGACCCAATCTTGTATAGAACTGCAATTCCAAGGATCCAACTATGATGGAGATCGCGATAGCGATGCCGCCAATGGCTGTACCCTGATGAACTCTTTTGGTCATTTTTCTGCTCCTTTCACTTTTTACGGTTTACATGGCATCCGGGATCAGGGGCCTGTCCCTCCAGCACATGGAGCACGCCTTGCGCCGCGCCAACGCCCATACGGATAAAGGCTTCTTCGGTGGCTGCTCCGAGGTGGGGGGTGAAAAGGGCTTTCCCCGCTTCCGCGATTTCGGCAACATGTTCAGGAGGCTCTTTCGCGAAAGTGTCCATACCGACCCCTGCGATTTTACTTTCCTTGAGCGCCACCACGAGATCTTCCTCGTTGATGATTGGCCCTCTCGCTGTATTGATGAGGAAAGCGGAACGCCGCATCTTCTCAAACTGCTTGGCCCCAATCATGCCCCTGGTCTTGTCCGTGAGCGGGCAATGCAGACTTACGATGTCCGAGGCTTCCAGAAGATCGTCGAGCGCATCGACCCACATCACGTCGCCTGTCCTAGCATCGACCGGCAGGAAGGGATCATAGACGAGCACCTTCATGTTAAGCGGAGCCACAAGTTCTCGCAGACGTCGCCCGATTCTCCCGAACCCCACGAGGCCTAGAGTCTTTTCATTGAGCTCCATGCCGCGATAGTCGAGTTTGTCCCAGAAACCGCCGCGCACACGCGCGTCCTGTTTCGCGAGATCTTTCGCCAGACTCAAGACCATACCGAGAACGTGCTCGGCGACAGCTTCGAAATTTGCTTCTGGCGTATTGAGGACGGGAATTCCCAAGGACGTCGCGGCGGCGACATCGATATTGTCCGTGCCTACGCCATGCTTCGCGATAACACGAAGCCGACCCGATGCCTCCATGATCTTCTTGGAAACTTTCCCCGCCACACCTCGAACAATGAGGGCGTCGGCTTTGACCTCGGCCATAAGCGCCGCGAAATCATCTTCGGGACAATAAGGTTTTGTGCATACGACCTCGCAGGCTGGCTCCAAAATTTTCATGGCTTCATCGGCGATTTTGCCGGTGACCACGACGGAATACTTCTTCATCACTTCCCCCGTTATGCTTTTTAGTCGTGAGGATCGCGCTCACATGGTGTAGTCGGTCGATCGACGCGCTGCCGTGACCTCGCCCGGGAACCCAGGCCTTCCGCCTGCGACGACGGGACTTTCCGCGTATCCGCATTGGTCAGATATCGCTTTTGCTCCTCTCCTGATCTCCACCGACAATTCGTTGAGCTTTTCCATGGTCATGCGATCCGAGGGGCCAGCTATGCTCACAGCGGCAATCGTGGCGCCCGAGGCGTTGACGATTGGAGCGGCTACCGAAGCCACACCCATAACACGTTCATTTCTGGAAATCGCGAACTTGACTTTTCTGATCTGCTCCATCTCCTCCAGGAATTTGGAGCGGAGAAAAGGCTCGCCCGTAGCCAACCTGGTCTTGCAGGCGATTTCAAGGAGGTATTCGAGCTCATTAGGCTGCATGGCGGCGGCTAGCACCTTACCGACACCGAGGAACAAGGGCAGTCGCTGCCCGGCAGGATAGAGGTAGCGCAATGCAGCGGGACCATCGACGCGCTGAATGACGATGCGTTCGAAGCCGAATCGAACAAAGAGGGAAACCGCTTCCCCTGTACTTCTCGCCAAGTCTTGGAGAACCGGCAATGATGCCAGCGTCAGTTCATTTCCGAGAAGATACCCATGCGTAAGAGGGAGTACGGAGAGTCCTAGTCTATAACCGGCGTGAGCTTTTTCAACGAGACCATACTCCTCAAGCGTGGCGATCATGCGCAAAGTCGTGGCATTCGAGAGCTCTATCGCAGCCGCGAGTTCCCTGAGGCTTAAAGGCTTTCCGGCGGACTCGAGCGCGAAAAGCACTTTTATCCCACGCTCCAAAGCCCTAACGAGCGATCCCTCTTTTTCCATGACTACTCCAATAGTTCACCAGGCGTACTATTAGTTCATTTTACCACATATTCTGAGTTTGTCAATAAAAAATTTACTTTCAACTCGCGCCGGGGATGCGGTGAAGAATGAGTTTGTGTTTATTGATATAAGGAATTTATCAGCAGCTTAGGCGAGAGCTAGACCGCCCGACAGAAACTCCGCCATGATCGCGCGCGGCAGGTCCAACGCTGCGTCGAGTTCCGCGAGGGGCATCCCCGCGATGGAGAGCTCGGGCGACGAGAGCGCGCGGCGGGCTTTTTCGGCCATCTCCACAGAGAGGACTACCGATCGCAGATCGCCCCTGTATACCCACTTCAAACTAGCCTGTCCTGATGACGATGGGGTTACTATCGGCAGGCCCGCAATCCAGAACGCTCGGGCGTTCGGCGCGGGGACAGTTGCGTCGAGGGCTTCCTCGGCCGAAGCGATGAGGGTTTCCGCGAGGTCGGGGGAGATGGATGCCTTGGGGAGGCCTCTGCCGAGCCAGGTCGATACGGGCATGTCCAACCCGCTGCCCTCCATCCAGGAGGAAAGGGCAGCCGCGAGGGGGGCGTCGAAGCGGTCGAAGGCTTCCTCTCCCGCGAAGGACAGGTCGTTGTTGGCGAAACGCCAGGGCTTGTCCGAAGGCTTGAGCGCCTGCCGCTTTCCGTCCCGCCACTCCCTGTACATGCGCGAATGTCTCGTGAGCACGAAGCGATGCCAGAAGGCGGAATCCACGAGGCCCGAGGCGAAGAGCTGGCGGCAGAACTCCGCCGAGTCAACGATGTCACCGACAGGCTGTCCCGGAAAGCCGTAGATCAGGTAGGTATGCACGAGAAGACCGGCCCGCCTCATCGCGACGAGGGTCCGGACGAGGCTCGCCAGGTCGAAGCCCTTGTCGGTCATGCGGAGTCCGCGCTCGGTCGCGATCTCGATTCCGCCCGAAACGGCGACGAGCCCCGAGGCGGCCAGGAATTCGCAGCGGCCCTGTGTCCACGAGGCGTCGAAGCGGACATTCCCCCAGTAGGAGAAGGGTCGCTCGCCGCCGGAAGCGCGCGCGCGATTGACGCGGGCGAAGTCGAGGAGGGAGGCCATGGGCATGGCCTCATCCACGAAGTGTATGCCGTAGAGGCCGCTGCGCGCGCTTGCCTCGCCGGCAGCGGCGAGCAGGGCTTGGGTGCTGGAGCGCGCGAAGTCCGAGACATACTCGAGTTCGGTGTCGCAGAAGGAGCAGCGCCGCCAGTAACAGCCGTGCGCGAGGCTGTATTTGAGCCATGGCGTATCCGACCAGAGCCGGTGCATCGGGTTCTCGGAGTCGACAATCCTCAGGTAGGCGCCGAAATCGACGCTGCGGAAATCGGGAAATATAGTGGTCACGGCCTCGCGCTCCAGAAGCCTGTACTTCTCCTCCGACGCGCCGTCGTTGAAAAGCACATCATCGTCGCCGCGGCGCGTCATGGTTTTATAGGGCGCCGGGACCTTGTCTATGATGGAAGCGAGACTCCCGTAGCCAGCGTCGAAGGAGAGATAGTCGCAGAAGTCAAAAATGCCCGTATCGCGAAGGCCTCTCAGTTCCGTGGAGACATAGCCGCCGCCGAAAACGATGCGCGGCCCCGAGTCATGAGCGCCGAAAACCCCGCGCGCGACCCGCGCGCAGGCCAGGGCCCCGATGAGGCAGCCGGGAAAGGGTATGGTTATGAGGATAAGGTCGATGGGTTCCCGGGAAGCCTCGGCCGCGCGCGCCGTCCAGAATTCTTCGAGCATCGGTACATAAAACTCTTTTATTAGCCACGACGAATCGAGCGCGCGGCGCACCTCGCCGAAGTCGGCGCGGCTGGAGGCGAGGCGCTCGGCGTAGCGTACCGTGCCGAAGGCGGGATCGAGGGCGTAGGCAATGAAGTCTCCCAGGTCGTCGAGGATGCGGGTGGCGAGCGAACGAGCCTCGTCGGGACCGATGCGCCCGTCGCGCTCATCCAGGAAAGCCTTGGCACGCGCGCCCTGAGGCAGTTCGACCGCCGAAGCCAGCCGATGCGCCATGGCGGGATCGCTCCCCGAGAGAAAGTCCGTGATGCTGTCGATCCATTCGATGTAAAGCCTTTCATAAGAAAAGTAGCGCTCGACCTGCGTCCTCGATTCTTCGCTCCCCAAAGCGGCTTGCGCCGCGAGGGCCGCGCGCGCGTCGGCGAACACTTTCGTCAGCCCCTTCCTCGAAAAAATTCGGCGGTAGAGATCGATCGAATGGTCATAGGAGACTGCCAACGCGCCTCGGCCGCGGAGAAAGGCTTCGAGGCAGTGAACCGCCGGATAGGGCGCGTTGAGCTGGGTAAAGGGCGGCTGAACCAGTATCGCTTTCATGCTTTCCGACCTTACTGGGCTCATCGCAGGCCCGCGATGCCGAAACCGGTCATGCAGAGGTCAGCGATTTTCCCGATATAGACGGCGCGGTTTTCAGGAAGAAAATCCTTGTCGCGGAAACCGGCGACGGCGCGGGGTTCGGTTCCCGATTCTTTTGTCATGGCCGCGACGATCTTGTCGGGGTCGGTATCGCCCGAAACCGTCACGAAGGCGGCGGCTGGGAGCTTTCCCTTCATCAGCCTGAGCCAGGAGCGCACAGGCGGACAGAGGTTCCAGGACCATACCGGCGTGAGAACGATCACTCTGTCATAGGAGGAGGGGTCCCGAAGGGGAGAGACGATGGGGCTCGCGATTCTGAACGTGGCCTGATATCCGGAGCGCATGAAGTTGAACAGCCCCGTCGATCGTGTCTTTTTCTCGACGATAGGCTCCATATCCGCGCCCAAAAGAATGCCGAAGTCCTCGGCCACGCTTCTGGTCGCCGCCCCTTGCGAAAAGTAGACGACGAGCGTCCGCGCTCCGTCGCCGACGGGCTTGAGCGAATCCGTTATCGCGGGCATTTCCTTTCCGGACGCGCTCGGGCTCGATACGACGTCAGCGGATCCGCCTTTTTCCCCTGACGCGTATCCGCCCGCGACGGCGAGCGTCGCCAAAAGCACTACAACGATATTCGCTTTTCTCATGGTTATCCTTCTGCCGATCGGATGCGCGGCGGGCATGAAACCCGCGCCAACAGCGTACGCCCAAATCCGCGGGCTTTCAAGGCAAGCCTTTTCGAGAAAAGGCTTCGGTTGACTTTGCTTCTATATATTGTATCATGCATTTACAGCAATATCTGTAAGCGATCGGGGGCAGCATGCGGCATGACGTAGTGATCGTGGGCGGGGGGATGGCAGGCCTCACCGCCGCGGCCTTCCTGTGCAAGGCCGGCCTCGGAACAATCCTCCTTGAAAAAGAAAAAACATCGGCGGCCTCGTCACTTCCTTCAACCGCGGCGGCTTCACCTTCGACGGAGGAATCCGCGCCATAGAAAATTCCGGCATCGTCCTCCCGATGCTGAAGCAGCTCGGGATAGACCTCGACTTTCTCCCCAGCACCGTATCAATTGGTTTTGGCGACGAGATTGTCAAGCTTTCCTCCGGCGAAATCGCCCGAGTGATGGAGTACATGGAAGTGCTCTACGGCATCGACAATCCGCTCTTCCTCGACCTCAAGAGCGACCCCCAATACGTCTTCAAGACCATTCTGCCCTGGATCTCCCGCCCGATTATTTTTCGCGGATCGCCAGCGCCCATTTCTTCTAGACGCCCCTCACGGAAGGATTATCCGCCGTCCCCTGGGCGGAACTCCAGGTTCCCGGCGAAACGGTCTCCGCAAGCCAGCCCTCCCTGACGGGAGACAGGCAGAAGCTCTTCGACTGGCTCGGGCGCTACTTGGACTATACCACCTACGAGATATCCTGCCCTGCCCTGAGGGACCCAAGCCTGGCGCCTGAGGGAAAGACAGGGCTCATCATCAGTTCGCTTATGGATTATTCCTTGGTCAGACATTTCAGGGATCTGGGCTGGTACGATGAATTCAAGGATTTCTGCGCCGACCGCATCGTGGAGGTGCTGGAAGCGGCGATTTTCCCCGGACTGAAAGCCGCCGTGCTCGACAGCTTCACCTCGACGCCGCTGACCATCGAGGCTATCACGGGGAACACCGACGAGGCCATCACCGGCTGGGCATTCACCAACGACGGCATGCCGGCCGTACACAGCCTTCCATCGGTCGCCCGCTCTGTCCTGACACCTATTCCCGGTGTCTACCAGGCCGGACAGTGGTCGTTCAGCCCTTCGGGACTGCCCATCTCCATCCTGACGGGCAAGCTGGCTTCCGACAGGATCATAAAGGACCTGCGGAAACAGCAGCCGGCCTAAGCGTCCAGCCCGGTCAAGGTTCTGCTAATCTCCCAGGCTCTTTTGCCCAGATCGCGGTTCAGCGCCGTCTTGGTGGGTTTTTCCTCCACCGTCAGATGGAAGAATTTCCCGCTGACCTTTCCCGCTTCCCCGGACGCGGCGAGCCAGTACAGGGCTTCCCCCGAAATGACGGGATCCTTGAGCATCAGCCATATGACCGTGTTCTTGAAAAACCTGTAGAGCGGACCGTTGTTGTTGCCGATGTTGGTGCGCACATCCCCGGGATGAACCGCGTTGATGGTAACGCCGCTGCCCCGAAGCCGATCGTCGAATTCCCAGACGGTGAGAAGTTGTGCGATTTTTGAAGCGCCATAGCCCCTCAATCCCGCATAACGTCGCTTGCTCCAGTCGAGATCGTCCAGGTCCAGGCCGCCGAAACGGTGCCCCTCGGAATTCACCTGGATAACGCGCGAAGGCGCGCTCTCCTTGAGCCGGTCGAGCAGGAGGCTCGTGAGCAGAAAGGAAGCGAGGTGGTTGACGCAGAACACCAGCTCGAAACCTTCGCGCGCGAGCTTGCGCGTCGTCGAATGGAGTCCCGCCGAATTGATGAGGACGTCTATGCGCGGACAGCGCTCGAGGATCTCGGCCGCGGCCTTCCTTACCTGGCTCAAGTCGCTGAAATCCGCGACCACTATGTCGACGCGCACCCGCTGAAGGCTCGCCTCGGAAGCGGCGGCGACTTCCGCGGCGATCGACTCCGCTTTCGCCTTGTCGCGGCAGACCATGACGATATCGGCGCCGGCCCGGGCGAGACGCCGCAGCGCCTGCAAGCCCACGCCCGAGGTGGAGCCGGTGACGACACAGCACTTTCCTCTCATCGATTCCGTACAGGTTTTCTGCGTCGCCTTCCTGCTCGCCAGGAACCGCAGCTGCTCGGGCAGTTCTCGTTTCATCGTTTCTCCAGACTCAGCCAAAACGCTTGCGCATGAACTTCCGGTATCGCGCCCGGAACCAGGGAATGCCATTGAAAATATCGCCCCACAAATCGTAATAATCGCGCTGTCCTATGATCCTGCCGTCCTCGTGGAGGGTGAGCACCGTCGAGCCATAGACGGGCGTGCTCGGGAATTTCTTGAACATCATCGTCATGGTCCACTGCAGGAATATGACCTTCCCGTCGCGGGCCACGGCATGGATGTCCATCCTGAGTTCCTGGCAGCGTTCGGTCAGCCGCTCGCAGAGCGCCTTGAATTCCTCGATTCCCTCGACTCTCTGTATCGAGTCCTGGAAGACAATATCGGGATGGTAGTAGGGGTAGATATGGGACCAGTCGGGTTTTCCCTGCGTGTTGTAGGTTTTCGACCAGAGGGCCCTGACGGTTTCTTCGTTCAGCATTCGCTAGCGCCCCGGCTTCTTTCGCTCGATCGAAGCGAAAACCGCCTCAGTGACGGGGGTGGGGATAGCGAAATCCTTGCCCATCCTGATTATCGAGCCGGCGAACAGATCCCTTTCGTCCGGCTTCTCCGCCACGCTGACATCCCTCTGGAAAGAAGTCCTGGTTTCGGCGGGAAACTTAGCCGCCTTCGCCAGCGTTTCCTCGACGATGCCGGCGGACAGCCCAATCCCCTTCGCGCGGGCGAGCGCCATGATCTCGCCCATGATTGACTTCACGGCGCTCAGATCTGCTTCGGACCGCAGCGCTTCGCCGATGGTTTTGCCCGTATTCGCGGTGATGAGGCCGAAGGGAGCGATGAAAAGGTACTTATTCCAGATTTCGACGAAAGGTTCTTCCTTCCAGCCATGCTTAATCCCCGCCGCCTCGAGCAGGGCGAGAATAGACCTGTCCTCCGGACTGCGCCCCGGATCGGGGCCAAGAAGTATCGTGCTCGAAGGCCCGCGCTGAATCACGACGCCCGGTTTTTCCACGAAAGTACTGATGTAGACGCAGGCGGGATGAAGATAGCCGTTCTTGACGACGGCGCGCACGCGCTCGAATATGTCGACGCCGTTGAGCAGGGGCAGGATCACGGTAGAGTCGGAGATCTTGTCCTTCAGCTGCCGAAGCACCTCAGCCAAGTCATATCCCTTGACGCATATCAGGCAATAATCCAGCTGAGGCAGGTCCGCGATGCGTTCCATCGCTTTCGTGGGAACGCAGGTCATCCGCCCTTCCTCGGCGTCCAGGACGAGGCCGCCCGACTGTATCGCTTCCAACTGCCGACCACGCGCGATGAAATAAATATTGACCCGCGGGTCCCGCCCAAGAAGCTGGGTGAGCTTCCCGCCGAAATACCCGCCGATTCCGCCTATGCCAATAACCGCGATGTTCTTCATGGCAGCTCCTTTCCCTTGCATTATTGCCTTTGCCACTAAGCCATGTCCATCGCTTTCATCGCCCCCGGACCGTTTTAAATCTTGACATGGTTCAGAGACCGGATAGAATAATCGTATCGTGCTTTAAAGCACTCGATGGACATCGATTTCGAACCGACAATCCTACCGCGTTGGTGCCATGGATTTCGGTCTTGGCGCGCGGCTCTGCCCCGCGCCGAAGGCGTACCCGGAAACGGATACGCCTCCCGTTCCGCTCCTTGAGGGAACATTGGAAAGAAAGCGATCATCCTAGACCTCGCGGACATATGTCCGAATAAGGGAGGCGGGAGCGATGAAAGACTTTCCAGAGAAGCGGGAAGGCGAAAGCTGGTTTGAAAAACCCCGATCAAGAAGAGATTTCCTCAAAATGGCGGGAGGAAGCATCGCGGGACTTCTCGTCACCGCCTCCCTCGCCGGGGCTGGCAAGTGGGAGGACCCCGAAGCCAAGGAGCTGCGTGTATGGGCGATTCCTTCGGGCGTCATCGTCCACGACCCGAGCCGCTGCGTAGGCTGCAAGCGCTGCGAATTCGGCTGCTCGACGAGGAATTCGGGCAAAGTGAGCGCCGAGCTTTCCAGAATCAAAGTCTCCAGAAATCTCAATTACGGCGTCGAAGGCGTCACGGCGGCCTACGCGAAGGCCGATGGCCAGATGGGCAACTTCAGGATCGTCGCCGAGACCTGCCGCCAATGCGAAAAACCCGCGTGCGGCAACGCCTGCCCGATGAACGCTATCTATGCCGACGCGAAAACCGGCGCCCGCGTCATCGACGCCAAGCGCTGCGTCGGATGCGGGAAATGCGTCCAGGCTTGCGCGTGGAATCTGCCCACCGTCGATCCGGAAACCAGGAAGACGTCGAAATGCACGAGCTGCGAGGGGGATCCGACCTGCGTGAGGCTCTGCCCGACTGGGGCGATACGCTATATGGATTACAAAGAAGCGGAAAAACTTCTGTGGGGAGCCGATGCCAATTCCGGCGCCACGGTCGTCAGCGGCGCGACTGCCTAAGCGGGGAGGAAAACTGCAATGGAAACATTTGGATATACCGGAAAAATTCTCAGGGTGAACTTGAGCGCTGGCTCGGTTTCCATCGACGACACGCTCAAATACAAGGAATTCATCGGCGGCGAAGGCATGTCGATGAAAATCATGTGGGACGAGGTGCCGGCGGGCACACACCCCTTCGCGCCGGAAAACAAGATCATCTTCGGCGCTGGCCCCCTCTGCGGAACCGGCGCCCCTTGCTCCGGCCGCACCAATATAACCAGCCTCCTGCCCTCGAGCCCCTTTTACGGCATCGCGAGTTCGCACATGGGCGGCTACTTCGCCACCGAGCTAAAGTATGCCGGCTATGATCTGATCGTCATCGAGGGGAAAGCGGCATCACCCGTCTGGCTGAGAATCGAAGATGAAAAGGTGAGAATCGAGGACGCCCGTTGGATGTGGGGAAAGGGCATTTTCGACACCCAGGCCATGGTGGCCTCCTTCATGGGCAAGGAAGCCCAGGTCGCGGCCATCGGGCAGGCTGGAGAAAACCTCGTCAACCTTTCGGTGATCCGCACCGGCGCTTCGCATTCGGCCGGAGGACACGGCGGCGTCATGGGTTCCAAGAATCTGAAAGCCATAGGCGTACACGGCACCGGTTCGGTGAAAATCGCGGCGAGCGGCAAGGATTGGCTCGAGCTCGACGCGTACATGATGAGCATCATAGGCGCGAACAACCAGATGGTCGTTCCCTCCACGCCGCAGCCCTGGGCGGAGTATTCGGACAAGAGTTCGCGCTGGACTGGGCGCAAAGGTCTCTTCTGGGGCGCCGCGAATCCCCCCGTGGAAACGGGCGAATGCGATCCTCACGACATGCAGTCCGTGGGATTGCGCACGATGAAGGCGATCTTCGACCTGGGCGCGGGCGCGGAGAAATACACCGTGCGAATGGGCGGCTGTTCGCATTGCCCGATCCGCTGCCACTCGCAGCTCAAGGTTCCCCAGCTGGAGAAGTACGGACTCGATCCATACGTGGCCAACACCTGCGTGGGCTGGTCCGGACCGCGCGGCGTCATGTGCTACGGGATCAAGGATTTCGACGGCAATACGGGTTCCGACGCAAGCATCGTGGGCAACGCGATCGGAACGACCCTTGCCGACGATTATGGCGTCTGGTGCAACTATGCGCAGATAGGCCGCGATCTCAAGTACTGCTACGACAAAGGCGTCTTCAAGCGTGTTCTGAGCGCCGAAGAGTACGCTTCGATTCCATGGAGCAAGCTCCTTAGCGGGGACGCGTCCTTCTACTTCGATTTCTACGAAAGAGTGGCCTTCAAGAAAGGCGAGTTCTCCCACATCGCCGACGGATCGTATTGGATAGCGCAACGCTGGAACCTCGGCGATGACTACTGGAACGACAAGAGCGGCAAGCTCTGGACCCGCGGCGGCTATCCCGTGCACCATTCGAACGAGGCGGGAGCCCAGGTCGGCGCGCTCATCTCCTGTTTTTCCAACCGCGATTCCCAGAACCATTCGCACATGAACTTCATCGGCTCCAAGCTGCCGGTCGCGTTGCAGAAAGAGATCGCGGGCGAGATATTCGGTTCGCCCGAGGCTCTCGACGCCCCGGCCGTATATACGAAAATGAACGTGTACAAGGCTAAGTTCGTGAAGTACTCGCTGGTACGATCCATGCTTCACAACTCGCTCACCCTCTGCAACTGGATGTGGCCCATGGCCGTGAGCCCGCTGAAGGAGCGCAAGTACCGCGGCGACACTTCGCTCGAGTCCAAATTCTACTCTCTCGCCACCGGTATCCGGATGAGCGAAAAGGAGCTGGACGAGACGGCCGCGAAATGCTTCACGCTCCAGCGCGCCTACACTATCATGCAGATGAGGACAGCCGATCTGCGGAACGCGCACGACCAGACCACCGAATGGCCCATCACCCCGGACCATGCCAAGGACGGTTCGAACATCCCACAATTCACGCCGGGAAGCATACAGATGGAAAAGTCGGATTTGGAGCTGGGCCGAACCATGGTCTACAAGGAGTTTGGCTGGGATGAGACGACCGGCGCCCCGACTCGATCGTACCTGGAGTCCGTCGGCTTAAAGGACGTGGCGGACAGGCTTGCCGCGGCGGAGCTTCTGCCCGGCTGATTCAGCTGCTATCGCGCGATAGCGCCATCGCACTATCGCGCCAAGGAGTGTCATATAGATGGGAGTCATTTCCCCCGACAAAAAAGAGCAAATTGCGGGAGCCGTCGCCGATAATCCCGGAGCCTTACCGGCGGATAGGGAAGCATACACGTCGCGGCTCATCGAATTCATACGCGCCGAGTCGTCCGCCGGTCGGCTCACGAGCCTCTCCGCGCTCGCTTCGAGATTTCCTCCGCCCGATGAACTGAGCAGGGAACTTGGCTTTAGCATCGCTTCCGCGATCGCGGAAGTACCGGAGGCCGGCGACCTGAAAAAAATGGAAGGTTCATCGGATGCGTGGTATTTCAGCGAAAACACGATGACCGGCAACTACGCGCTTCATCTTCTCAGGACCGAGGAGAAAGATCCCTTGATGCTCATCGCGGAGACAGTGCGCGATGAATCCAGAATCTACCCGCGGCCGACCGATTTGACGTTTTTTACCGATCCTCCCTTCTCCATGACCGAGAGGGAGCTTCGTCAGGCGCTCGGGAGGATGGAGCTTCGCCCTGACATGTGCGATATCAAGCGCTGCGCCGCGTCGAACGGAGCGACGTATCTCTACTCGACCAGGTATCTGGGCGAAACGCTCGCCGAAACGCTCGCGGAGTGGATAGAAGTAGGGCAAAAGCAAAATCCCTGACGCATTTCGCGCCAGGTCGGATAACGCATCCGGTTGACCATCCGTCGCGCGAATTCTACACTATCCCTTCGCTTATCATGATGGGGATAGGAATAGATGAAGAAATCAGCCGTCCAGAGAGTCTATAAATCGGCTATCGGTTCTCTCAGCTTTTCCGCCGAGCTACGCAAGATGCGGCGCGAGCTGAACGCCAAAATAGACAGCCCTGACAGCATCGCCGCTCCCTCCTCCAGTGTCCGGTGCGTAAACCGCTGGTTTTCGCACCGGAGGATTTCGATCGCTGAGTCCTACCTTATGGTCGTTTCAAACCTCGATTCGAGGCATTCCCGCTCGAGGCTCGAAGCCCTTCGCGTCCTCGTCGACGCGTCCTTCAACTCGAAAAGCCTCGACCTGCCCCTCAACACCGCCCGCGTCCAGATGGCGCTCATGAAGGAAGCGGTGAAGAACAGGCAGAACAAAAGACGGCAGCTGGAGCTGCTCCACGATTTTTCCATATCCACGCATGGCCAGAAACAGGTAATCCAGAGGCTCTGCGATGAGCTCAATATCGTTCTCCTACCGGAAAACGGGACAAGGCTCGAGGATTTTAATTACGGCTGGGACGACCATGTCCACGACACGGCCACCTCGGGCCGGAAAAATCCCACTCAGCTCATTATCGACGCCTTCATAAAAGGCATTTCCGAGCTTACAGTGGCCTACGGCTCTCCCTCCGACATCGAGATGATGGAAGAAGTCCTGGAGGCGGGACGGATCATCGGCATCAGAATCAACATCGGCTTCGAGTTCAGCATGGCCGTCCAAGGCCGCCGTTTCCATTTCATGGCGATCCTGCCCCGGATGAGGACGCCGGCCGACGCCAGGGCCTTTTTCCGGACGAATGCCGATGCCCTTCGTGATTTTTTCGCCGATCTCGAGAAAAACCAGAACAATCGAGTAGAGGCGGTGCGCGGGGTGCTGCAGGAATTCAACGCCGCCTCGCTCGAAGCCCTGAACGGCGGGTTCCCGGACGAACCGCTCTACACGGTTCCGGAACTGACCTTTGAAGCGTTGAACGCTTTCATTCCCACGATGAGCATCAATCGCATCCATCTGGCGGAATTCCTTTACAGCACGCTGAGACCGGTCATGTTCAACAGACTTCTTCTGCTTAAAGTGCGGAAAAGCAAGGCCCAGGACGAATGGAAACGCGAACGCGGCACGGAAGCCGAGTACCGCGCCATTGATGAAGCATATTCAGACCTGAAAAAGACCTTCAAGGGCATGTCGCCGGACAGCCTCCTCAAGCAGTACTTCGACGGCCCCTCCCTGATCGACTACCAGTCCGCCTTCGACGATATAGCGGCGGTAAAATCGATGCTTTCGACGGCGGGATGCAGGCTTAAAATGCTCCATCCGCTGGAGCATGGCGTAGAGAAGGCGGTCGAAGTATTGACGGAATACCGCGGCGTCATCGATCTCGTCGAACTTTACAATATCCAGGACTGCGTAAGCCGCGGTCCGGAAGAAATGCGAAGCTTCGCCGGCCACATCAACGCGCTCAATGAACGCGCGCTAAAAGAAGGCACGGCTCCTTACATCCCCGTATGCGGAAGCGATTCCACCGGCCGGCATCCGAAAATACCCGGCATGGGGTTTACCCGGGAAGACAGGATCCTCGGTTCGCGCAAAGGAAATTTCCTCTCGCGGCACATTGCGCTCACGCCCTTCATCTCGGCCATGATCGACGCGGAAGGAAGGCCGGTCCGGGAATCCGACGCAAGTTCGGTATCGCCCATCGTCTGCCTGGGCAAGCTTTCGGAGTGGGGCGGCGTAGGCGACGGTTCGTCGGCCGAAACCGCTTTCATACCGCCCCAAAAAGTATGGCGCTATCTCAACCCATCCGTGAAGAATTATCTTTACGCCTTTATCGGTTTCATCGTGGCCAATCATTTCATAGGCTGGTCGTACGCGCTGCTCTGGCTGGGCATCACCGGTTTCAGGAACAGCGTCGCCGACCTCGTGTCGAACCGAGGCGGTCGGCTCAGCGAATGGAAACTGAAAAGCATCAATTTCGACAATGTCGCCCAATCCTTGTTCTGGACTGGCTTTTCGGTGCCCATCCTCGGATTCGTCAAGTCGAATTTCGATATCGTATGGCCATGGGCGCAGGACGGCATGTTTTTCAACCTGGCCAAGTTTTTCGTCATCTCGTTCGCGAACGGACTGTACCTCGCCGCTCACAACACGTTGCGCGGCTTCGATAAAAAAGTTGTGCGCGCGAACTTCTTCCGCAGCGTGATAGCGTGGCCCTTCGCGGCCGTTTTCGCCCCGCTCGGCAATATGCTGAAAATACCCAGCATCGTCCAGACGAAGATCTGGTCGGACTTCGTCGCCGGATTCATCGAGGGCGGCGGGAAATACATGGCCGTTCTGAGGCTGCGCAGGCATAATATCGAGGAAATCATACCGAGGATCATAGAAAACGAGGGAGAGGAGAAATACATAGCCATTCTCGATCTCCTCTACCTCTACCGCGAAGAACCTCGCACAAGGAATTCGCTCATCTCGCTTTTCGAGCTGTCGAATTCTCCCGTTTCGAGGCTATGGGGCGGTAGGGGCGCGGCGCTGACGCGAAACGGCGAAGACAGGGCGCCAACGCGATCTCTCGGCGATTTTCTGGGCGCTCTGGATCGGCCCAAGCTTGACGAGGAACTCACCGGTTTCATTCTTTCGCGATACGACGAGGATATGGGAACCGACCTGGTCGGATTGGTGGCGGAATCGCTGCCGCCGCTTCGGAGCTGGCTGGATTCGCGAAAAATGCGGAGTTAGGCCGATGCGGCCCGGAAAACGATAAAGAAGGGCTTCGGGGGCTGTCTACTAAGTTTAAAATAAACAGCCCCTTTTCCCGCCCCGCTTATTTGCTCGCCACTATGGCCTTGCGCAAAAGTCCCTTCAGAATCTGCACCTTATACCGGTTTCTCTCCAGCGGGAACACCTGTTTCGCCCCGATCTCGCCCGCGATCTCCGCCGTCTCTTCGCTCGCCGTCTTCCCGATGAGGATTTCCTCGACATTCACGGCTCTTAGCGGGATGGGCGCGACAGCGCCGAACACTATCCTGGCGCCGCTGATTTTTCCATTCTCGAAGTCCAGGGCGGAGGCGACGCTCACGATCGGGAAATCTATGGAATTGCGCACCCTGAATTTCTGGAAGCTGAATTTTGTTCCGGCCTTGGGCGCCGGTATGGAGATTTCCGTCACGAGTTCATCGACGGCAAGCACCGTGGTGGTCATCAGCCCTACGGTATAGAAGTCCTCGGCCGCGATGCTTCTCTTGGTCGTTTTGATCGTCGCCCCCAGCGCGATCAACGCCGGAGCGACATCGGAAGCGTTGACGGCCACACAGCTGCAGTCGAGGCAGCGATGGGCTTCCATGCTCACCTTGCCGTCCTCGAGCGTCGCGTAGTCTTCCTTGTCCATGCAGCGATCGCAGGGATCCAGCTCCCTGACGCTTGCCCGCTCCGAAGGCTTGAGCGCCTTGTCGTTGATCGGCCTGAGTTTTCCCGCGCTTCCGGGCCCCTCAGCGGCTTTCTTCAAAGCGCCGCCGGCGAGGTAAACCTCTATCGAATCCGCCGTTTTCCTGCCCGCGGCGAGGGCTTCCACCACCGTGGCCGGTCCTGTCGCGACATCGCCGCCGGCGAATACTCCCGCCGCGCTCGTCTGATAGGTTTCGGGGTCGGCATCGATGCCGTTGCCTTTGGTCAGCGCGATGGCGCCATAGGACGTATTGTCGAGACCCAACAGGTTCTGGTCCTGGCCGATGGCCGAAACCACCCAGTCGGCCTTAAAGAGGAAATCGCTCCCCTTTATCTCGACGGGACGCGGCCGCCCGGAGGCGTCAGGCTCACCGAGCTGCATCTTGCAGCATTCGAGGCCTTCTAGTTTCGCGCCTCCCAGCACGACTTTCTTTGGGGCGACGAGGAACTGGAGCTCGATGCCTTCCTTGATCGCGTCCTCGATTTCTTCGTCTTCGGCGGGCATCTCGGATCGCGTCCTGCGATAGAGGAGGACGACTTTCTTCGCCCCGCAGCGGAGCGCTGTCCTCGCGGCGTCGATGGCCGTGTTGCCGCCGCCGACGACGGCGACGGTGCCGTTCATCGCGGGCGGTCCGTTCCACTTGACGCCTTCGAGGAAGGAAATGCCGGGGAGGATGTTCGGATGCTTTTCGTTCTCGACGCCCATACCCTTGGCGCGCCAGGATCCCATCGCGAGGAAGACGGCGCTGAAACCTTCCTTTCTGAGACTGTCGAGCGTAAAATCCTTACCGAGCTGCTGGCCTGTCTTCGCGACGATGCCGTGCGAGAGAATGAAATCTATCTCGCTGTCCAGCACGCCCGGGGAAAGCCTGAAATCGGGGATGCCGTAGCGCAGCATTCCGCCGAGCTTGGGCTGTTTGTCGTAGATCACGACGCCGAAGCCCTTGAGCCTAAGGAAGAAGGCGCAGGAGAGACCAGCCGGTCCGCCCCCGATGATCGCAATCTTCTTGCCGTTCTCCTTGGCGGGAGCCTTCTGGTATTTCTTCTTATTCTCGAGGATGTAATCGCCCACGCGGCGTTCCACCGCCCTGATGGAGACGGCGCTGTCCTGTTCGCCGCGGTTGCAGCCCTGCTCGCAGAAATGCGGGCAGACGCGACCCGTGACGGCCGGCATCGGGTTGTTCTCCAGGATGATGCGCCCCGCTTCGGCTATCTCGCCGGCGCGGATCCTTTCCATGTAGCGGGGTATGTCGATATTGTCCGGGCACTCAGAGGAACAGCCCGGCCTGCCTACCCGCATGGAGCCGAATATGGAATGGTAGCGGTTTTCGCCGGTCAGGGCCGGGCAGTGATCTCCGCCCTTCCTGAGGCAGTGGAAGCTGTTGTCGAGTCCTCTATAGTACCAACAGCGCGGTTCCTGGCAGAGGTTGCCGCCGATGGTGCCCATATTCCTCAGCTGCGGCGAGGCTACCGCGTGCGCCGCCTCGGCGAGCAAGGGATACTTCTTCCTGACCGTCCCGTTTTTGGTTATCTCGGAGAGGGTGGTGAGCGCCCCAATCTTCAAGCCGCCCGCTTCCTCGCGGATGTACGAGAGCCCTTCGATGGTTTTTATGTCCACGAGGACTTTGGGATATACCGGATGGACCTCGTCCTTCAGTATTCCGAGGATATCAGTCCCGCCCGCCACCACGACCGCAGTCTTGCGATACTTGCCGATCTGCGTCACCGCATCATCGAGCGATTTCGCCGCGATATGATCAAATTTGTGCATTCCCATGGCTATCCCCTCAGTCCTTTCCCAAGGCTTTCAGGATCTTTTCCGGTTTAATCGGAATGTCGTTCACCCTGACCCCAATGGCGTTGTAGATCGCGTTCGCGATGGCTCCCGGCGTGCATGAAACCGTGCCTTCTCCTATTCCGCAGGCGCCATATTCGCCCACTCCCTTCCATACCTCGAGGAGCACTGGCTCTATTTCCGGCATGTCTGCCATGGTCGGAATGGTGTAGTCCACCCAGTTGAAATTGAGCGGGATGCCCGTGGCCTTGTCGTAGATGATCTCTTCGGTCAAAGCCTCGCCCATGCCCATGCACTGGCCGCCGATCTGCTGCGACTCGGCGCCCGAGGCGTACATGACGGTGCCGCAGTCGTTGACGACGACCAGTTTTTGCACGTCGACCTTGCCCGTGCTCGTGTCCACCTCGACCTCGGCGAAGTTGGCAAAGAAAGGTACGCCGGTCAGTTTCACGTCAGGCGAGCGGCTCTTGGCCACGGTGATGGGGGCGTTGTCACCCTTGCGCAGCATTTCCTTGATCGTCATTTTGAAGGAAGGTTTCGACGCGACGATGACCTTGCCGTCGGCGAAATCCAGGTCCGCGGCCGGAATCTTCAGTATTTCGGCGCCGGCTACTTTGAGTTTTTCCTTGAGTTCCTTGGCCGAATCGATCATGACTTCCGACTGCAGGAAGGACACGGCGCTGTCGGTCTGGACACAGTCCTTGATGCCGTCCTTCGTGTCCACGATCGGTGTCCAATAGATATCCTCGACGCCGATGCCGAGGAAGCTCAGGGCTTCGGCGCAGCCAAGGACGTTGCAGGTGTTGGAGCCGCCGCCCACTTCGATGGTGGCGGCGTTGAGGAGGATGGTGCAGTCCGGATTGAGCGTCAGGTTGACCTGAACCTTGCCGCGCCGCTTTTCCTGCCACTCCGCGTGCCAGGAGGGATGGCAGGAGAAGCCAACCCCTCGCTTCTTCACGCCATCGATCAACGCTCCCTTGCCGGGGGCGTGTCGCTTTTCCTTCCAGCCCAGGCGTTTCGCCCCCACCTTCAGCACTTCGATGAGGCTGTCGGAAGGCAATTTCTCCCACTCGGTGGCGAAATTCTTGATGCAGAAGTCCATCGGATCCATGCCCAGCTTTTCGGCGCAGGCGTCTATCATATGGGCGAAGATGAGGTTGAACTGGGAGTTGCCGACGCCGCGCATCATGCAGCCGGGGATAACGTTGGCGTACACCCCATAGGCTTCCATCTTTAGGTTGGGGACGTGGGCCAGGAAGACTTCGGCCAATTCCTTGGGCACGAACTTGAGGGCGAACATGGAAAGATCGGCATAGGCGCCGACATTGCCGATCGCCTTCGTGTAGAGGGCCGCGAGGGTTCCGTCCTTCTTCAGCCCGGCCTTGAAATCGTAGATGGCGGGTTGCCTGGTATTGAGGAAACTCTGATGCCTAGTATGCCTGTATTTAACCGGTCGCCCCGTCTTCATGGCGAGGAGGCTGGTGACGAGGAAGAAGGGCTGATCGCCTGTATCGCCGCGGCCAAACTGACCGCCGACATAGGAGGCGATAGCGCGTATCTTATGGAGAGGCAGTCCGAGCATCTCGCTTATATGCATGCGGAGCTGATCGGCGGCGTATGTATTGGACCATGCCGTGAGCTGGTCTTCCTTCCATTGCATGACACAGCACCAGTTGTCCATAGAACACTGGGTAGCGTTGTGGAAGGTCGAACTGCCCTCGACGATGACATCGACGTCCTTGAAGGCCTTGTCGACATCGCCGCGATTTTCGAAGACGTCGGGGCCGCCCGTCGGGTCGGGCGCGAGGATGTTGGAGTCGGTGAGGTCCGGATGGACGAGAGGGGCGTTATTGCCCATAGCCTCTATCGGGTCGAGGACAAAGGGCCGCGTTTCCCATTCGATGTCGATCAACTTCAAGGCCTCTTCGGCGATCTCCTCGGTTTCGGCGGCAACGGCGATACCCATCTCGTCGCCAGCCCAACACCCGTATTCGCCCAAGACGCGCCTGTCGCGGAAGGGAAACATCATCCTGTCCCAGGTGACGGTATCCACGCAGTCCGTCCATCCGGCGTTGGTCAGTTTCAGGGAGGTGAACTCCGGGTCCTGGTAGGTCATCACGGTGACGACGCCCGGCAGGGCTTCGGCCTTGCTCTTGTCGAATTTCTTTATGCGCGCGCTCGGATAGGGGCTGCGCAGAATCTTCGCGTAGAGCATATCGGGAAAGCGGGATTTCAGCGTCATGTCGTCGGCGTATTGGGCGCGACCCGAGGCCTTGTCCGGGCCATCGAGCTTGGGCCTGTAGCCTCCCACGAACTTGCGCTGGACGCGCGGCTTGTATCGTTCGATCATTTGACGCTCCTTCTGGCCACGATCTTCTCGGAGGCGCGCATCACTGCCTGCGCGATTCCGGCGTAGCAGCCGCAGCGGCAGATATTGCCTGCCAGGGCATCCTTCACCTCGGCAAGCGTCGGGGTGGGGTTGGCGTTGAGGAGGGCTCTCGATGTCATGACGAAGCCGGGAGTGCAGTAGCCGCACTGCATGGCGGTGCCGTAGCCCGGTTCTGACTGTTCGGCGAAGGCTTCGACGACGGGATCATCTTTGGGAAGACCTTCGATCGTCAGGACTTCCTTGCCGTCGGCCTCGATGGCCAGCACCATGCACGAGAGCACGGCCGTATCGCCCATGATGACGGTACAGGCGCCGCAGGCGCCCTCGTCGCAGGAAACCTTGAGTCCCGTATATCCAAGCTTTTCCCGCAGCAGGTAGGAGAGCGTCGTGGCGTTGTCGAGGTCGCCCTCAAGTTTGAAGCTTCGCCACGAGCCATTGACGCGGATGCGTATTTCGCGGCATTGCGCCGTCATCTTGCCATCCGGTCCCGACACACCACTCATGACATCTTCTTTCTTGCTTGGCATGGCCTTCCTTCCCCATCGATGTCGGCCAACGGCGTGCTTTCGCTAATAAGCTGTCATATACGGCTGATGCCATACGCAAGCGGAGAAACGCGCCGCAGGCATACATGATAATGATGTTCAAGAATATGCCGACATATCCGCTGTTGTCAACAAATATTTATTTTGTAAAATTATAATACCGAACCGCCGGATCCGCGTCCGCGGCGCATAAAGTGCATAATTTGTTCCACTTGAATAAAAAATGCAATTATTTTTGACGAATTTAAAAAAATATCCTTGACGAACGCAAAATATCGGCTAAGAGTTAGCTGTTACAGGTTTTCCTGTATACAAGCCTGGTTCACCTCACAAGGGGGCGCTATGAAATCTGGAGTCAAGGGAAAGCATACGAAATTCCTGATCCTCATGACAATTGTAGTGGGATGCGCTTTGTTCCTGGGCGCCTGCAGCGCGAAGGAAAAAGTCGCAGAAGGCCCGGCCCAGGGAGAAGCCAAAAAAGACGTCATCAAGTGGAGGCTCCAGTCATACGCCGGACCTGCCCTGAATGACCATGTGGTCAAGAACGCCATTGACGAGTTCAATATCGCCGCCAACGGCGAGATGGTGATAGAGGTTTACACGGCTGACCAGCTCGTTCCGCATGGCGAGCTTTTCAGAGCCTTGCAGGAAGGCACGGTCGACATGGCAGTCAGCGACGACGACTCGATGGCCTCCCCCGTCGATGTGCGGATTTTCGGCGCCTACTTCCCGCTCGCCGCCAGGTACGGCCTCGACGTCAACGTCCTCTGGAACTGGTATGGGCTGAACGAGATATGGAAGGAAGCCTATGATGAGGTAAAGGGCGTGACATGGCTGAGCCAGGGAAGCTGGGATCCATGCAACTTCGCCACGACAAAACCCATCCGGTCGATCAAGGACTTCAAAGGCCTGAGGATGTACATGTTCCCCACGGGCGGACAGTTCATGCAGCAGTTCGGCGTGGTGCCCGTCGTCATGCCCTATGAGGACGTGGAGATGGCGCTGCAGACCGGCATGCTCGACGGCGTCGCCTGGTCGGGCATCACCGAAGACTACACGGTCGGCTGGGCCGATGTGACGAAGTATTACCTGACGAACCCGATCTCGGGCGCCTGGTCCGGCGGCTGGTTCGTCAATACGGACGCCTGGAACAAGATCCCTCCCCACCTGCAGCAGCTGGTGAGGCTCGCGATCGACAAGTCGCACTATTACAGACTCCACTGGTACTGGTACGGCGAGGCCAACTTCCGCGTCAATGGCGGAAAGCTCGAACTGACGACCATTCCCGACAAGGAATGGAAGGTTGTGGAGGATGCCGCGTTGAAATTCTGGGACGAGGCCGCGAAGAAGAGCCCGCGGAACGCCAAAGTCGTCGAAATACTGAAAAAATACGACGCGACCATGAAGAAAGCGGGAGCTCCCTACAGGTACTGATGTAGGCATGATGCAAGTACTTCATCCCGGACTACTGAATCCCCTATCCGGCTTTCCCAGGGTCGGATAGGGGTTCTTTGATACCTCGGATCCATCATCAGGAGGTTTCGATGGGTAAGGCAGCAAAAACATATGTAAAATATGTCGACGCGACGAGCAAATTGGTCGGCAAGATCGTGATGTACCTGATATTCGTCATGATGGGCATCCTGCTCTACGACACGATCACGAGGACAGTCTTCAACAGGCCCAATGTCTGGGCCGTGGAATTGACCCAGTTTTTCATGGCTCCCTATTACCTTCTCGGCGGCGCATCCACGTTAATATTGGGTGGACATGTCAGGATGGATGTTTTCTACGATAAATGGTCGCCGAAAAGAAAGGCTCTTTCGGATGTGATCACCTTCGCCATCATCCTTTTCTATATGATCGTCCTCCTGGTCGGCGGCATACAGGGCATCCAATACGCCGCCCGATATGGCCAGGTAACCTATTCCTCATGGGCGCCTAAAGTGCTTCCCGTGAAAATATTCATGGTCGCCGGCATCTTCCTCATGTTTCTTCAGGTAATATCCGAACTGATCAAGGATATCGCGACGCTTAGAGGTGAGGACCCCAGGGCTGAGCAGCCCAAAGAAGAGGGTACAAAATGAACGGCTATGGATTGATGGCACTGTTGATGTTCTCTTCGATGATCGTTCTCCTCCTCACCGGAAGGCATATCTTCGCCGTCATCGGCGGCGTTGGCGCTATTTTTGCCGTACTGTTATGGGGAAAGGGCGGTATAGGCATGTCCTTCCAGGCAAGCTTCCAGCTCCTCGTCTGGTACCCTCTGCTCACGCTGCCTATCTTCATTTACATAGGATATATGTTCGCCAAGTCGGGCATCGCCGACGATCTTTACGAGATGATCCATGTCTGGATGGGTCCCGTACCCGGCGGACTGGCGATAGGGACCGTCATTCTCATGTCTATCATATCGGCAATCAATGGCCTCAGCGTGGCAGGCATGGCTGTCGGCAGCAGCATCGCTCTTCCCGAAATGCTCAAGCGCAAATACGACAAGAAAATGGTGACGGGGGTCATCCAGGCGGGAAGTTCGCTGGGGATAATGATTCCGCCGAGCGTCGTCCTCGTGCTCTACGCCATGATCGCGCGGCAGCCCGTCAGCAAGCTGTGGCTGGCCGGCATTATGCCCGGTCTGATGCTTGCCGCGATTTTCATCATCTATATTCTCGTGCGATGCACCTTCAATCCGAAGCTCGGCCCCGTTCTTCCAAAAGAGGAACGTCATGTGCCCATAGCAAAAAAATTGAAACTTCTCAGCGCCGGCATCATTCCCCTTTTCATTATCTTCATGATGTCGGGCCTCTTTTTCATGGGCGTCACCAACCTGGTCGAAAGCTCCGCGGTCGGAGCTGTCGTAACGACGATCGCCGGTCTGTTCAAGAAAAAACTCACATGGAAAGTCATGAAGGAAGTACTGGCCGACACCTTGAGCGTGAGCTGCATGTTCATGTGGGTCATTCTCGCGGCCCTCGCTTTCGGCGCCATCTTCGACGGGCTAGGGGCTGTCAACGCCATCAAGGACGTTTTCCTCAACAATGGATTCGGTCGCTGGGGCGTCATCATCATGATGCAGCTGTCCTTCGTCATCATGGGCATGTTCCTGGACGACACGGCCATGCTGATCATCGTCGCGCCGCTCTACATTCCCCTCATCATCAAGCTGGGCTTCGATCCGATATGGTACGGCGTTCTCTACACCGTCACCTGCCAGATCGCCTACCTGACACCGCCCTTCGGCTACAACCTCTTCCTGATGAAGGCGATGGCGCCCAAGGAGATATCCCTGGGGGACATTTACCGATCGGTGGTGCCCTTCGTCGGGCTCATGATCATAGGTCTTGTGCTACTGATGATTTTCCCGCAGATCGCGACCTGGCTGCCCAATCTATACGCGGGGAAGTAGCGATCGGATAGTTATTCGATTTTCTTATCATTGTCGCCCGCAGCGGCAATAAAAAAAGGGCTGTCCGGAATTCCCGGACAGCCCTTTTTATTCCGCTACAGTCTTCGCGATCTTTCCGCTACACGCGCTTGCCCGCGTTCACGAGTCCGCGGATTACGAGGCTTGCCTTGCCCTGGCCCGGAACATAGGGTTTCCCTTCGAGGAAAAGTTGTTCGACCTTGAGCGAGCGCAGGTCGGCCGGCGCCATGGAAAGCGGATCGCGGTTCAGCAGAACCATATCGGCTAACTTCCCCGTCTCGAGGCTTCCGCGTTCGTTTTCGTCGAAAGAGCCTCGCGCGGCGTTGCGCGTATAGACGTTGAGCGATTCCTGAATGGTGAGGGACTGACCCGGTACATAGTGATTGCATGCCGCCCAGATGCCCTCGATCGGATTCGGCACCGTGCAGGGGGCGTCCGATCCGCCAGAAAGCTCAATGCCCATATCGACCATCGTTCTTAGCGGCGATATGTCGAAAGCTCTTCGGCCCAGGATCGACTCGATATACTCAAGAGGCTCCTGTTCCCAATAGAGAAATCCTGGCTGAACCGAAAGGTGGATGCCGATCTTGGCGCAAGTTTCAAGGCCGCGCATCGTGGGCAGGCAGGCGTGGATAATGGTATGGCGGTGGTCCTCGCAGGGAAAATCGGCGAGGGCGGCCGCGATGGCCGATACAGCCTGCTCAAAAGCGGCGTCGCCGATGGCGTGCATCTCTATTTGGAGGCCCGCGCGGTTCGCTTCACGGCAGAAGGCGGCTACCCGCTCGTCCGAATAATAGAGGATGCCCTTGGCCTGCTCGGGAGGCAGGCCCGCGGCCGCCTCGTAGGGTTTGAGCATCGCGGCGTCCACGGAGCCGTAACATCCGTCGAGCGCCGTCGCGAAACAGCCACCGATGCGAGGAAGCCTTCGCTTGAGGACCTTCTTCACATCCATTGTCTGGAAGAAGATGCGATAGGCGAGCGGATTGGCGAGACCACGGGCAAACAGGCTTTCGAGGGTTACATCCATATCGGCGGGAAAGCCTATGCCGGTCACCGAATGCGCAAGACCGACGCCGTAGCCGGCCAGGGTATCGATGCCGGCGAGCATGTTGCCGAGGGTCGCTGGCAGGGAGACCTTGCCGGTAACCGTATCGGTAAGCCGGAAAAAGGCATCCTGGGTCATGAGCCCCGAGTCCGCGTTGAAGCCTCGCAGCTCGCCGAGCTTTTCTTTCACCTGAGCGATGAGGGCCGAATTGGCGATGCCCGCGTGGCCGTCGTATTTCACGATGAAAACCGGCCGGTCAGGACAGGCTGCGTCGATATCTTCCCTCGTAAGGAGGCGTCTTTCCTTGACGCCGTAAGCCGAAGCGCCAAAACCGAAGACGATGGATGGCGAACGCTCCCGCGCGAAATCGGCGATGGCGTCGCGGATATCGGCGTTGGTTTTCAGGCCGCGGACATCGAGCCCCGCCGAGAATAGAGCGTAAGACATGAAATGGATATGCGTGTCGCCGAAAGCGGGAAGGAGGGCTCTTTCAAGGAGCCGCTCCTTCGGCGCCCCGGCAAACTTGCCGGGAAGATCGTTGCCCACGAAGGCTATCTTTCCTCCATCTTCCACCAGGAATCGAGCGACACTGCCCGCGGCATCACAGGTGACAACGGAACCTTCGTATACTTTCACGTTTTACTCCTCATTTTTCAATGAACCGCACTACGTTGAAATCGGACTCCTAATCTTCCCCCTATCGTCGTTTACGCGTTCTTCCTGCGGCCGATGGAAAGCGCCAGGTTCAGCACGATACCGACCGTGGCGGCGGTCGCGATGGCGGGAAGCTGCATTCCGAAGATCGGGATCATGCCGTTCGGGAAACCGTAGTTTCCGCCGAGGCCCACCACGAGGATGACGGCTATGACGGCCAGATTCCTGGCGTCGAAGAGGTCGACTTTCTTGTTGATCATGATCGCCACGCCCTGCGCCCCGATTACGCCGAACAGATAAACGCAAGCGCCGTTGATCACAGGACTCGGGATCGATCTGATCGCGTTGGAAAGTGGTTGGAAGAACGAAAGCACGATGGCCATGATCGCGGCCCCACCGAGAACCTTCACAGAAAAATTCTTCGTGATCGCCATGGTGGAAATGTTCTCGCCATAATTCGTGCCGGCCGGTCCGCCGAACAGAGAAGCCACTATATCACCGATACCGTCGCCGACAAGGTTGAGCCCCAGCTTCTCCGCTATCCTATACACGCCCTTGCCTTTTTTCTTCGCGAGATCGTTCACGTAGATATCCAGCTGGAACAAGTGAGCGGTGGATTCAGGGATAGTCGCGATCGCGATAGGCATGATCGCTGCAACGGCCGCCCAGTTCGCGACGGGAAGAGTGAAGTGCGGCATTTCGATGACAGTGCCCGTCCAGATCGCGCCGAAGTCGATAAGTCCGAGCGGAATGCTGACGACATATCCGACCAGGATGCCGAACAGGATGGGCAGCTGGCCCCATACGCCTTTCAGGTATACGGAAAAACCGATCGTGGCGAAAAGGGTCACGAGGGCGGCGATCCAGGCCTTGTCGTTCGCCGCTCCGCCCGAATAGCCGGCGGCGCTTGTGATGGCTATTCCCGCGAGCGAAATGCCGATGACCATGGCGATGGCCCCGGTTACCGTGGCGGGAAGGATCTTTTCGATGATGTCCATGCCGAAGCGGCTCACGATGAGGCCTACCGCTATGGACACAAGGCCCGACATGATGATGCCGAACTGGGCGGCGGAGATCAGATTGTCGGGAGCGAGCCCCGACGTGACGCCCGTGATGCTGATGATCGCCGCGATGTAGGAAAAGCTCGATCCGTAATAGAGAGGTATCTTTCCCTTCGTCACGAACAGGAACGAAAGCGTCGCGAATCCGCTCGCGAAGATCGTGGTCGAGATGTGGAATCCCGTCAGAAGCGCGACGGTCACCGTGGCCGGAAACATCACGAGCAGCTGCTGGAACGCGAACAGAAGCAGTTTTCCCGTCGATGGGGTCTCGTCCGGTAAGTAGCCAATCACTTTCTCCGCTGACTTTGCCATTGTATCTCCCCTCCATTTTATTTGGACAAAAATTTATTCATACTACCTGAACGGGACTGCCTAGGAAAGGGTAAATCAATAAAGAATCGAGGTATTTTCGAATTTTTATGCATCGGCGCTTCATAGGCAGAAACGGGCCGACGGACGGGGGATACTTGACCCGTCGCTCGCCCCCTCTATACGATCGACCCTATGCTCGATGCGTTTTCCCGAACCGAACTCCTGCTTGGCGCCGAAGCGATGAAAATACTGGCGGCCTCGAAAGTGGCGGTTTTCGGCATAGGCGGGGTCGGCGCCTATGCGGTCGAAGGACTCGCGCGTTCGGGAGTCGGCTCTTTCGTCCTGGTTGACGACGACTGCGTTTGCCTTACCAATATCAACCGCCAGATTATCGCCCTCAGATCCACCATCGGAAAACCGAAGGTCGAGGTGATGAAGGCTCGAATATTGGACATCAATCCTCAGGCCCAGGTGGAAATTTTCCAGGAATACTGCGATGCCCAAAACATGCCCCGCCTTCTGGGACAGGACGTTCCGGAACAGGGCGCTCCCGGCATTCCGGGCCTTTCGTATGTGGTGGACGCGATCGACACCGTTTCCTCCAAGATCGAGCTCATCATGCATGCCACGAAAATAGGCATACCCATCATAAGCTGCCTGGGCGCAGGCAATAAACTCGACCCAACCAGGCTGGAAATCGCCGATATCTACGACACCTCCGTCTGTCCCCTCGCTCGCGTCATGCGCTGCGAACTGCGGAAGCGGGGCCTTGCGGCGCTCGACGTAGTCTACTCAAGGGAAGCTCCTCTAAAAACGGGCGAATTAAGGGCCACCTGCCCGACGGACTGCGTCTGTCCGAAAAAGGATGGCGCCGGTATCGGAAGCATTAAGGGCGCCGGAAGGCGTAGCATTCCAGGCTCGGTCTCCTTCGTTCCCTCGGTGGCCGGACTCATCATCGCTTCGAAGGTTGTGCGAAAGCTCATCGGGCTGAACTGATAGCCGACGCCCAGGAGTGCGGTAGAATGAAAAGCGTTCATCTGCGGTCGACGATTTCCGGAACCGAATACCCCTTCGCCCGGCTCGAGGAATTCGCGGAAAACCGCGAATCGCTCGAGGTGGCCATTCCCGGCATCGAAAATGCGCGCATTAAGCAGGGAAACCGCACATGGGAGCGTTTCGCCGAATTCATGCCCTTCGCGGAAACGCACCCCGAACTGTCTCTGGGCGAAGGCTCGACGCCGCTTATAGAGGCTAGTCCGCTCCTGAAAACCTATACCGGCGTCGAGAACCTTCTTCTCAAAAACGAGACGGCGAATCCCACCTGGAGTTTCAAGGACAGAGGATCGATCGCCTGTTCGATCATGGCGAAAGAGCGGGGCGAATCGATGACGGCCACTATTTCCACCGGCAATATGGGGCAGTCTGTGGCCGCCTACGGCGCGAGAGCCGGTCTGAATGTCCTGATTTTTTTGCCCGAATTCGTGCCGCGCGAAAAAATCCTCGCCATGGCCGTTCATGGAGCGAAGATCATAAAAGTGCGCGGGGCCGATTACGCGAACATGAAACTTCGCGCGCTCGCGCTGGCTTCCCGTTTTGGGCTCCGCATCGTATCAGGCAACGGACCTATACGCGTCGAAGGCTACAAGATGGAAGCCTTCGAGCTATTCGAAGCGCTGCGGGGAGACGTTCCCGATTTCATCGTCGTTCCCACTTCGGCCTGCGGCCATATCAGGGGAATTTTCAAGGGATTCCGCGAGCTTTTCGCGGCGGGACTGATATCGCGCCTGCCTCGCATGGTGGTTGTCCAGGCCGCGGCCAACAGCCCCATAGCGAGCGCGATCCATGCGCGAAGCGACAAAGTTATACCCTTCCGGAACTTCACGACGATCGCCGAAGCCCTTTCCTCGGGGAATCCTCCGGGCGGCGAGGAAATCCTCGCCAAAGCGAATGAATTCGATTGGCTTGCCGGAGTGGCTTCAGAAACGGAGATTCTCGAGTCGCAGCTGCTCTACGCGAGGTCGGGGTTTTTCGTCGAGCCGGGAAGCGCGACCACCCTGGCCGCCCTGCGTTCGCTGAGGGCCAGCGGCGCGATAAAAAACCGGGATCGCGTCGTGGTCGTGCTCACCGGTTCGGGCATGAAGGATATGGATGTCGTGAATCGCCACGCGATGAACATCGTCGACTGCGGCATCGATGACCTGGAACGCAAGGTAGAGAACTCACTTGCCCGGTTTGCCGATCGGTAATTGCGAGAAGACCGCGGCGGCCAGCATGAGGGCTCCGCCCATAAAAAATCGAAGCGAAGCCGGCTCATTCAGAAGAAGAACGCCGCCGATCGCGCCGAAGAGACCTTCCATGGCGAGGATAATAGACGCATGCGCGGGAGGCGAAGTCCGCTGGGCGATTATCTGAAGGGTAAAAGCCACGCCGCAGGATAAGAGACCGCCATAGAGAATAGGAATCGCCGCCGAAAACACGCCTTCGTATGGGTTCGGTTCGAAAATCAGGGAAGCGACGAAGCTTAAGAGACCGCAAACGGCGAATTGTCCGGCCGAAAGCTCGACGGGATCGACCGAGGCGGCGAAGCGGCCTATCACGAGTATGTGAAGCGCCCAGAAAAAGGACCCCGCCAGCACGAGGAGGTCGCCCGGCGCCATGGTGAAGCCGCCGCCAATCGTGATGATATAGAGGCCCATCACCGACACGATAGCCGCGAGATAGTCTTTTGGACCAGTCTTACGTCCGAACAGCGTGCCGATCAGCGGAATGATCACTACATAAAGACTCGTCACGAAGGCCGCGTTACCGGCCGTCGTGGTGACGATGCCTACTTGCTGGAAGCTCGCGCCTATGAACATCGCCCCGCCGGCGAGGACGAAAGGGAGAAGCCCCTGCTCGCGGGAATTCGCGCCTGACGAATATCGAGCCAGGCTGATCCTTGCCCTTCTCCTGTGCCTGATGAGAGGCAGAAGGGCAAGGGCGCCTATCGCGTAGCGTACCGCGTTGAACGCGAAAGGCCCCAAATCGTCCATGCCCACTCTTTGGGCGACAAAAGCGAACCCCCATATCGCCGCGGTGAGAAGAAGCAGTGAGTCGGAATATAGGACAGAGATCGATGACTTCATGTGATTGCTTATCGGCAGATTCCGGATCTTTCTGATTCGCAATTAATACAGGAGAGACAGAAGGGGTCTATTCGCCGCTAAAAAGATCTAGCCGCCCGCAGGTGACACCAGCTCACTTGGTATGCTGCTTGCGCATCGACAACCCTATGAGACCGGCCACGACAGGCAGGGAAAAGAGAACATACACCGCCTGAGTCAATCCCCATACGTCGCCGAGCCTTCCTATGAAGATCACCGCCATGCCCCCAAGCCCGCCCGCTAGTCCCATGGATATGCCGGCCGCGAGCGCCTTGTTATCGGGAATGGCTTCCTGCGCAGCCACTACCGTCACCGAAAAACTGGAGAGGAGGCTCGCCCCGGCCAGAGCCAGGAAAATGATGGACAAGGTACCCTGCGTAGCGAGAAAAGCGAAGAAGAATGGTGTCGATATCATGAGCGACGCGACAATAAGAGGCTTTCGACCGTAGCGATCCGAAATGAAGCCTCCAAGTATGCCGCCGATAGCCCCGGAAAAAAGCATTATGGTAACGAGATGACTTGCCGCGATCTTGCTCAGCTGCTTTTCCGCGAAGAAAAGGGGTAAAAGCGTCAGCATGCCCGTATAGGCCATCGAACGCACCGCTATGACGGCTACCAAGGGGACGAGCTGTCTCGATGAAGCCCGAATCGATGCCAGCACATTCCGCAGCGAGGGAATGGCTTTGGCCGACACTTGAATTTGAGGGGCGAAAAAGAAAAGAAGAAGAGCCACGACGATGCCTGGCGCCACCGTGAACATGGTCGCTCTAAGGCCAAAAGCCTGAAAGAGGGGAACGAGGAGCAGAGGCCCGAACGCGAAGCCAATATTGCCGAAAGCGACAAAAATGGAAAAAATTACGGCCTTGTGCTTGCCGCCAAGCACATTCATCATGGACGCCGCCTGCGGATGAAAAGCAGCCGTTCCCAGTCCCGCGAGCGAGGAGAGCACCACGAGCATCCAGTAGCTGTCCGCGATACCAGTAAGGCTCAGCATCACCGCCATCCAGAGGGTTCCCACATGAACAAGCCATCTCCTGCCCAGATTGTCGACAAAATAGCCGAACACAGGCTGTACGATCGATGAAGTGATCGAGAAGGAAGCGGTCAGGATAGCCGCCTTCGTCACCGTGAACCCCTGGAGAGAAGCCATGAGAAAAGGCAGCATCTGTGGAAGATAATTGCTGTAGAGGTCGTTGAGCATGTGCGAGACGGTCAGAACCCCGATCTCTGAATAGCGTTTCGTGTCTTTGGCGGGCATGGCAGCAATCATATCCGTTCCAAGCTTTCTGCGCTACCGCGCGCAACCAACCTCGTACCAGCTGAATAGTATGATATATGGCTCCAGGCCGCTATGTGTGGTGCCGCACAGACCAAGACCTGTCGCCCATGTACGATTTAAGGATGGTCCTTGCCGAATAAACCTTGGGAGGTTTTTATGAATAAGAGAATAGCATTCCTTCTGGCGGCGCTCGTCATATTTTCCGGATTAGCGTTCGGTGATTCGTACGCGAAAAACGGCATGCTTGTAGCCCCCGGATCGCTCAACGCGAATATAGGCCTTGGTCTGCACTATGGCCATGGTTTCGGTCTCGGTGGAGGCGTGGAATACGCCATTGGAAAATTCGTCATCGCGGAAAAGCTGCCCTTCACCTACGGAATCGCTGGCCGCGCCGGGCTCGACTTGGCCAGCAGCGTAGCTCTGTCCATCGGCGCTTTCGGCACGCTCCATTTCAGCTGGGGCGCCTTGAATTTCCCCAGGGAACTTTCCTGGATCGGAAACTTCGATTCGTACTTGGGCTTGGGACTCACGGTATTCCCCGGCGTTGGTTTCGACACCATCGGGGGCTTGAGCTACTATCTATCTAATAACGTCGCCATCAACCTCGAATCAGGCCTCAGGGCTTCGTACATAGGAGTCCTGTTCAAGATCTGAGCCATGAATGTATCCGAAAATGTCGTTCACGCGCTTCTATTCCGATAGCGACTCGTGGAGGATCCGTTCCAGCCCGTCGAGGATGAGCTCCAGCCCGAAGCCGAAATCGGCGTCGGCCGACATATTGAACCGCTGAATGCTGAAGCCGTAGATGTAGCTGTCGAGAAGGGAGAAGGCGCGCGCCGCGCCATCCAGCGAAAATCCCGCTGTCACCAGCGTCCCAATCACCCAGTCGAGGTAGAGCATTCTTGACGGAGCGCTTGTCTCGCGCGAGTCGATGAGCATCGGTAGCCAGGGATGTAGGGCGAAGACCTGATGGGCGGAGACCGCCCGGCGGCGCATCGCCTCGCGCCAGCCGTCGACGCCGGAGGGAAGCTCGATCACGAGGTCGACCATGCCGTCGAGTATATCGTCCTTGTTCGCGGCATGATTTTCAACTACGGCATGACGACAATCGTGGGCTTGACCGTAACTGACCAGCGGCAGGCTCAAGCGACCTGGCTGGCGATCGAGTCCGTCGCCCCGCCCTTGCGCGACGCCTCCATTGTATTCGGGCTGATGCTGATCGCGTGGTTGGCTTGGCTTGGCGCCGTTCTCATAAGAACGAAGGAAACAGCGACTGGTTCAACGAATTAGTCGGTCCTTTTTCGGGTTAAAACAAAAGCCCCGCCCAAGCATGCTTGAGCGGGGCTGATACTGGCGTCGACGACGCGAATTACTTCGCGGCGTTCAGGCCGGCGATACGGCCAAAGGTGAAGATGTCGGCGATCGCGTTGCCGCCCAGGCGGTTGCCCGCGTGGATTCCGCCCGTCACTTCGCCCGCGGCCCAGAGGCCAGGAATGGGATTGCCCTTCGTGTCGATCACGCGAGCCTCGGTGTCGATGAGGACGCCGCCCATGGTGTGATGGAGGGAAGCTTTTCGGGGGCTGATGGCCAAACCTAGTTCAGGATCGGCCTCGACGGCGGCTAGATCGATGGCGCCGGCGATGACTCCCTTGCCGAAGTCCGTGTCTTTCTGGTCGGCCACAAACTTGTTGTATTCTTCAATGGTAGCGCGGAGAGCGGCTTCCGTGAATGCGGGAGCGCTGCCAGCCGCGGGTTTGGCCGTGGCGGCCGCGAGTTCGGCCAGGGTATTGCCCCACCAGATATGTCCGCCCTCGACCATGGCGGCGACGTTCTTGTAAGGAATGCCCTTGAGCATGACATCGGGTTTGTTGACCGCGCCGCGGCCGGCGTAGATGATGTAGAAAATCGCGTTATCGAGCTTGAGCGAGGCTTTCGCGAGCACGTCGCGCTCGGCGTACTCATCCACGAAGCGATTGCCCTTGCCATCAATCCAAATCTGTTCGGCGGCATCGCCCCAGATCCCATCCGTCATCGTGCCCTTGGTGGGCGAGGAGGAAGGCATCATCTGGGCGACTTCCATGCCAAAGAGCTGGCCGCCAAGTTTCTCGGCCATTACGATGCCGTCGCCGGTATTCGTGCCCATGTTGGTGGAGAGGGTTCTGTCGGAGAGGTCCTTGCCCCAATATTTATCGTACTTTTTCACCATGGCGGGATTGGCGCAGTAGCCGCCGGAGGCGATGACGACACCCTTCGTCGTATTGATGGTGATTTGGGTTCCATCGACCTGAACGGCTTTGGCGCCTATGACTTTACCTTTTGATTCGGTGAGGAGTTCGGTACCGCGAGTCTCGGTATAAATCTTCACGCCGAACTCGATCGCCTTCTTCTCCAGCTGCGGAATGCGATCCGCGCCGGTCATGAAGGTGTGGGTGCGGGGCCACATGGCGCCGAGGACGGTGGAAAGACCTGTCGCGCCGCCGTAATTGGAGGTCGAGCCGTACTGAGCCTTGAGTCCGAGGCTGTCCATCCACTTTAGGCTGTCGAGGGCGCTCTCGGCCAGTTTGCGGGCGAGTTCGATCCTGGGCGCGATCCAGCTGCCGTCGTCCATCTTCCTGAGGCCGCCCGTGTAAATGTGCCACATATGGAGGGAAATGGAGTCGAAGCCCATCATGTCGACGCCGAGGGTCTTGTTCTGGTTTGCGGCATAGAAACCCTTAATATCGGCTTTGAGCTGTTCAAGAACCGGCTTCCACTCGGGATATCTGTCGAACATCAAGCTCGGGTCGGCCGGGTCGAGGGCCAGATAAGCATCCATCGACGACTTCTGCGCCTTGGTCAGCTTCATCGTCGACTGAGCTTCGGGGTCTACCGCGTTGTACGCGGCTCCGGCCATCATGGTGTTTCCACCGATCACGGAACCCTTCTCGATCAGGATGACCTTCACGCCCGTCTGAGCCGCGCTCAAGGCCGCGCTGAGGCCTGCTCCGCCCGCTCCGATAACAAGGACATCGGTGTTCCAGGTCTGAGGCGCCTTCGGGGTAACCTTGACTTCCTTCGCCCTGAGCGCCGCGACATCGAATCCGGCTTTTTTGGCCGCGTCGGCCACCGCGTTCTTGATGCCGTTGCTGGCGAGGGTGGCCCCGGTGACGGAGTCCACCTTGAGGCTCTGGGTTTCTACGATGCGGGCCGGAATCCTCTCCAACGCGACCTTGGCCACGATGGGGGTTTCTTTGGACGAAAGAATACCAACAGAGGCAATCCGAGCGCCGGAAACCACCAGCTGGACCTTGATCGGTCCCTGCATGCCATAAGCGCTGCCCTCATAGGTGCCGTCCACGGGGGCGGCGACCTTTACGGCGTCTGACGCGCAACCAATAATGGCGAGCGCCATTACCATAACTGCAATGCCCGGAATTAAATGCTTCCTCATAGATCCTCCTGAGATCGCGATAATTTTGGCTAGAATAGCCTATCCGCCACCATCAGTCAATTTTTAATAAGAAAAAAGAGCAATATTTATAAATATAATAATATCTTTATATAGTGGTTTTAAGACCTACAAATTTCTAAAGTTGATGCTCCCGAGCAAACATTTCATATTGACAGAATAGGATTTTCTATATCTATATTAATCGATTCATTTCAGCCAACCCATCACATTCCGCGAAGGAGCAACGTTTGAAGCGCAAAAGATCGATCTATCGTGCGACAGCCGCGATGCTGTCATTTTTCCTCCTATTTTCCATTGTTTCCTGTGTTTCCAATAACAAGCTCACCGAAGGCAAGTTCACCCCCGGCACCTATACGGCAACAGCGAAGGGATTTGGCGGTCCGGTGACGGTAAAGATCACTGTCGACACCAAGAGCGTCACCGAGGTGAAGGCCGAAGGTCCCTCGGAAACGCAGGGTATAGGGTCGATGGCGGTAGAGGAACTTCCTTCTCTCATACTCAAGGCCCAGAGCGCCGATATCGATGGCGTCTCGGGGGCTACCTATAGCAGCAACGCGGTCAAGCTGGCCGCTGGCCAGGCCTTGTCCCAAGCCATGGGCAAGGGCGCCGATGTCCTGACGATGAAGGACGGTCTGTATGAGGCAACGGCCAAAGGCTTCAACCTCCTGACCCCGGTAGCCGTTTCCGTCAACATCGCGGGGAATAAAATCACAGCGATAACGATTGGAAAGAACGGGGAAACCAACGGAATGCCGCAGGTTGTCCAGAACAAGCTCGTCCCCAGGATCATCGAAGCCCAATCCCTGGCTGTCGACGCCCTCACCGGAGCGACAGCGACCTCTAAAGCCCTCATCGACGCCGTAAGAAATTGCGCCGTGCAGGCTGGGGCAACCGAGGCCGCACTCTATCGCAAGGCCTCCAGCCAGGCGAAGAAGAACCAAGAATACACAACCGATGTCGTCATCGTGGGAATGGGCGGTTCAGGAACAGCGGCGGCCCTGAGCGCTGCCGAGCAAGGCCTCAAGGTGATCGCGATCGACAAGGCGGCGAAGTGGGGCGGTACCGCGGCGGTCACTTCGGGACCGATGGGAATCAACGTGCCCTCCCAGGTGAAAGCCGAGATACCGAACTGGCAGGATCCCATCTCTAAAACGAAGAGGGTGAAGGCAGCCGGCGAGAAACTTGTCGACGACGAAGCCCTGTTCAAGGACTGGGTCGAGTACACAAAGGTCGACGGCGTCCAGGAATCCAAAACAGAAATCATCAAAAAGATCATGGACCGCTCGGGCGAGGTCATCGATTGGCTTGGCGGCTATGGCTTCAAATTCACCCCCGCCGTCGGCTTCGTCGGGGGGAAATGGGGCATCTTCACCTCCTATGCGGGCAATAAGGCCCTGACCGAGGATTACTTTGCGGCCGCCTATAAAAAATTCGCCGATGAACAGGGAGGCCAATACTTCCTTGAGACCGAGGCGACCAAGCTCCTCATGAAGAACGGCAAGGTGGTCGGAGTCCAGGCCGCGACCAGGGACGGGGGAACGATGACGATACACGCCAAGGCTGTCGTTCTCGCATCGGGAGGTTTCGGCGGCAGCGAAAGCCTGATGAAGAAATACCTCGGCGAATCCTGGAAACTGTACGGCATGGCCCAGAACGACGGAGCCGGCATCCTCATGGCGGTCGAGCAGGGAGCCGCCACCAAGAACATCGACATGCCGCCGATGTCCCATTTCGTGGCTCCATACTCCATCATCACGAAATTCGACAATCCGATGGACAATGACATTCCCTACGGCATGGTCTGCTCCCCCGAGGTCCTTGCGGTGGATCAGTCCGGTTCCCGCTTCATCAACGAGGAAGACATCGCCATGAACGCCTACAAGGTCGGCGCCAAGTACTTCACGATCTTCTCGAAGGAGCAGATCGACGCCCTGCGCGAGAAAGGCTTCGGCGCGGCTGCTTCCGGGCGGTACCTCTCCCAGGGAGGAGTGAAGGCCAACGTTCCCTTGTCCAACATCGATCAGGTATTGGAAGAGGGAGTAAAGCGGGGCTTCATCTACAAGTCCGACAGTCTCAAGGGCTTGGCATCGGCGATCAACAACGGCCGCATGACCGAAAAGGCGCTTCTCGCGTCGATCGAAGGGTACGTCGCCGGCGCCAAGGGCAGCGATACCTTCAAAAAGCCGGCACAGCGCTTCGAGAGGCTCGGCGCGCCGAGCGCGAGCAGCGAATACTATGTCGCCGTGACCGGAGCTCCATACATCTACAGCGTCTGCGCGGGATTGGACGTCAACGCCAAGATGCAGGTCCTCAAGAAGGGCGGCAAGGCCCTGGACGGACTCTACGCGGTAGGCACCGATTCCATGGGCGTGCTCTTCACGAACAAAAAAGGTTACGCGAATTATGGCGGCGTGGCCCAGGGCTATGCCTTTACCTCAGGCAAGATAGCCGGCGAGGAGATCGCCGTGGCGCTCAAGAAATAAGCGTTTACGCTGACGGTCTCGGGCGCGCCGCTAAAGGCGGCGCGCCCGGGCGGTGGGTTCTTAGGCTCGATGCCAGTGGGGATCTACCTTGATCCAAGCCTTGCCGGAGGCAGCGCTCAAGGTTCCCCATTTTCATTCCGCTCCCGGAAAGCGGTATCCATACTGGATAATTTGAACTCTCCCATTCGGATTTTTATCTCGTGTTTGCCAGGGTTCGACGCGAGATATATGATGCCATCTTTGATGCGCGCCCCGTCCATATCCACAAAGGAAACTCCCCGCTCACGATGGTCGGGATTTTCGACATGAATTTCATATATGACTTCACCATGACGATAGGTCATCTGGAATCCATCCCACCAGCCGGGAATGACCGGGTTGATCTCCATCGTTCCGCCGTGAATCTTCAGGCCAAGGATTTCCTCGACCCAGGCGCGGTACATCCATGCCGCCGAGCCTGTATACCAAGACCAGCCACCCTGTCCAATCCGTCCCTGTAGGCGATAAATATCCGCCGCGACGACATAAGGTTCAACCCCATAGCGCCAGACGGCCTTCGGTTCATGCGCGTGCTCGATCGGATTGAGCATGCGCAAAATTTCCGCCGCCCTCGTTCCATCACCGCGCCTGGCCATTGCCATGGCCAGCCAGACCGCGGCATGTGTATACTGTCCGCCGTTTTCGCGCACCCCTGGCGGATAGCCATTGATATAACCTGGGGATGGCTCCGAAGTATCGAAAGGCGGCGTGAAAAGCTGTACCAGTTTTTCATCTTCGTGAACAAGGTGCTTCCATGCCGCTTCAAGTGCCTTCGCCGTCCTTTCCTCGTCGCCGGCTCCGCTCAAAGCGGCCCAGGATTGCGGCAGGGAATCGATTCGCGCCTCCGAATTCCCCGAAGCCCCCAGAAGCGTCCCATCATCAAAGGTAGCCCGCACATACCACTCACCGTCCCAGGCAAAACTTTCGACATGCTCGATCAACGCGCTTCGCTCTTTCGCATAGGACTGGCCCAGCTCCTGATGGCCAGCCAAGGCGGAAAGCTCGACCATTCCCTTCAATACATCGATCATGAACCATGCCAGCCAGACACTTTCACCCTTTCCCTTCGCGCCCACAAGGTTCATCGCGTCATTCCAGTCCCCCGTTCCCATGAGCGGCAGACCATGAACGCCGAAGCGCTGGCTGTGCGCGAGCGCCCGCCGGCAATGCTCAAAAAGCGGGGCCTGTTCGGAGGAAACGTTGGGCGACTGAAAGCTTTCAAGCTGTCCATCCGCCAAAAGCGGCGCTTCGATGAAAGGAACAAGCTCATTGAGAATATTCGCGTCCGCGGTGACGCTTATGTAACGCGCAACCACATATGGAAGCCATAAAAGATCATCGGAAATCCGTGAACGGATTCCCGCGCCGCTCGGCGGATGCCACCAGTGCTGGACATCGCCTTCCTTGAACTGTCGGCTGGCGGCCAGAAGAATATGGGCCCGCGCCAGGCCCGGATACGCGTACAGCAGGGCCATAACGTCCTGCAATTGATCGCGGAAGCCAAAAGCGCCGCCGGACTGGTAAAAACCGGAACGCCCCCAGACCCGGCAACTTAGGCTCTGGTACAACAACCAACGATTGATCATAAGGTCAACGGCAGGTTCGGGAGTATGAGCCTGGACCACCCCGAGCCGGGAGTCCCACCATGCCTGCGTTTCCCGCAAAGATGCCTCCACCGCATGGGGATCCCGATACTTCGAAACCAAAGCGTGAGCCTTTTCCGCCGATTCAGCCTGGCCGAGCATACAAGCAACCTCAACCCTTTCTCCTGGAGCCAGCTTCAGCATGACCTGTATCGCCACGCAGGGGTCCAGGCCCGCTCCCGACCTGCCGGCTAGCCGTATGCGATCCATTGCCGCGGGATTGCCGAGCGTTCTGTTCCGCCCGATAAACGCCGTGCGATCGCCAGTATACGACGTGGCGGCAGCGCCCACGGCCGCGAAAGCCACCCGATCCCCATACTCTGGATGGTAGCGATTTCGAATCAGCATCGCCTGGGCTTCATCATCCCATGTGGTAGCGACATGCATCTGCGACGACTCGCGCGACTCGCCCAGCGTCAGCTCCACATAATACGTAAGCGATAGTCTGCGCGATCGACCTGAGGCGTTGCGCAGAACCAGTCTCTGCAGCTTGATGGGTTCTCCCCCTTTATCGTCCAAGGGCACGAAGACGGTGAGTTCCTGCTCGATGCCATGGCTGTTATGCTCGAAGACGCTGTACCCGGCTCCATGCCGAGCCCGGTAGGCGGATTCCTCGCGGACGGGGCTCGCTGTCGGAGTCCAGTAAAGACCGGTATCCTCATCGCGGAGAAAAATCGCTTCCGGCGGTGGATCCATGACAGGGTCATTCGACCATTGGGTGAGTCGGTTGCGCTGACTGTTGCCCTGCCATGTGAAGCCGGCGCCTGTTTCGCTGATAATGGCGCCGAATCCAGGATTCGCCATGACATTGGTCCAGGGCGCGGGCGTATTCATGCCTGGCCCAAGGTAGATGACGTACTCCCGGCCATCCGGGGAAAATCCTCCCAAGCTGTTAAAGAAAGGCAACTCCATGAAGGGAAGCGCCGCCGAAGGATCGCGCGGATCCCGTTTCCTGGCGATGGGAGCCGACAAGGCGGGAAGCTCCAATGCCGGGACGGCGAATTGCTGGGTCAAATTCCCGCGGGCGGCGACGAGAACCACACTCGCCGCGGCTTGCAGTAGTGTCAGGTCTTCGGAAGGGATTTTATCCTCGTTGAGCAGGAAGGTCCCGCCGGAGCGTCCGGTTCCCGCATTGGGATCCAGCGTTTGTATGAGATGCAGGAGTTCTTCTCGCATTGGCTGATTGTAGCCGGAGGATTCCTCGTTGAGGATGACAAGGTCGGCCAGCAGCCCATGCATGCGCCAATAGCTGTGCGCCTGAAGCATTTGACGAACCAGCCCAAGATCTCGCGCTTCATCGATCACCACAAGGGCGATAGGCATGTCGCCCGAAATGCCATAGGTCCACAAGCCCGACTGGCCTTTTCGGTTTTCCGCTATTCGCTGCGAAGCGGCTCGCAAAAGAGGCTGAGGGTACAGCAAATGGCTTGCCAGTTGCTGGAAATTGCGCGCTTCGTCGTTTTGGATGCGCAGAAGACGAAGCTCAAGCTGCGCCGATGCCCAGGCAAATTCCATCGCTCTGTCGATCGCCTGTGGAGAGCCGTACTTGTCGATCAAGGCGAGGACCGTCTCCCGCGAGGCTCCGACGGCAAGAATCATGGATATTTGGAGCCGTTTGCCGGGAGCCAAGGTAATGCTCTTGCGCAGGCTGAGGATCGGATCCAAGACAAAGCCTTGGCTGCCGCCAGATTCCTCTTCGGCGCCCATCGGGTTGGCGAGGGTGCGTCCCCGACCGATAAATCGACGCCGGTCGGTTTCGAAGCGCAAAGGTGTATCGGTGGATTCGCCGGCTGTCGGCTCCAGAGTGAATCGGTGGGCGACATAGATCGGCGGATCGATGGCGCTTCGGAGGCGGCGATAGGCCAAAAGCGCCTGCTGCTCAGGCAGCGCCTCGGTCTGAATGAACATTTTATTAAACGCGGGATGTTGCCTGTCAACGTTGTGCGGCGCCAATGCCAGTTCGATATAACTCGTCAGTTCCAGCCGGCGATCGAAGCCCGATCGATTGACCAGCGTCATTCGACGAATTTCCACGTCGTCTTCCGGCGCGACAATTATCTCCGTTTCCGTTAATATTTGATTATCGACGCGCCGAAATACGGCGCGGTCTAGGGAAAAGTTAGCGCTGAACTGTTCAACATGACCTCTGATCGGCTGATACGTAGCGCACCATAATCGGCTTGAATCGACATCGCGAATATAGCAGAAGGTTCCCCAGGAATCCTGGGTCGAATCCGATCTCCAGCGCGTCAGCTCAAAATTTCCCCAACGGCTATAACCGCCGCCCACGCTTGTCAGCATAAGGCTATAGTTGCCGTTGCAGAGTAATTGGGTTTTAGGCCTCGAAGTATGCGGGGTTTCGAACTGGCTGACCGAGGGTTTGGGCTCGCCGACGCTCGCTACCGAAGAAACGCGTTCGCGCGTGGTAATATGATGGAGCGGCGGTATGATCGGAATCCGTTCCTGAAGCAGAGGCTCGACCATTCGTATGCGCGGGTCGGCCCGGAATTGCCGCTTCAAGTAGTCATTCTGAAGAAAATTCGTCAGCGCCAAAAAACTCATGCCTTGATGATGCGCCATGTAGGCGCGCACGATCACCCCACGCCCGATTGGATACATCGATTGCCGGCTATAGTCCAGAGATTCGAGATAACCATAATCGCCCAACAACCCCAATTCGGCGAATCGCTTCAGGTTCAGCACCGTCTCACGCGGCACGAAGCTCACCGCCAGCAGCGAGGCATAAGGAGCCACGACAATTTTTTCCGCCAAGCCCCGCTTGAGCCCGAGTTCCGGTACCCCGAACGCCTGGTATTGATACGCTTTTTGGATATCGAGATCCCCGAAGGCGCACTCCGATATCCCCCAGGGCACGTGATGCTTGCGCCCGAAGGCGATTTGTATCGCGACGGCCTCCTTGACAGCCTTATCCAGCAGCGAATTCTTATAGGTTCTCTGAAAAAGCAGGGGCATCAGGTATTCGAACATCGTTCCCGTCCAACTGAGAAGGACCCGACGCCGGCCGATCGCGCCATAAGGCCGACCCATGGCAAACCAATGCTCCGGGTGAATATCCCCTCGGGCAATAGCCACAAAGCTCCCCAAACGCGCCTCGCTCGCCAGCAAATCGTAAAAAGCATGGTCGAGGCGTCCTTCGGAAACATTGTAGCCGATGGAAAACAGACGCCGCTCGGTATTGAAAAGGAAGCGCATATTCATCGATTCCGAAAGTCCGCCGCAGGCGCGAGACAGTCGCTCCACTATCGCCACCATCTCGCCTGCCAGCCATTTCGCTCGATCATGCGCTTTCGATACGCGGTCGATCCAATCCAGAAAGGAAGAGTCACTCGCGGGAGCTTTCAGCCGGATGGTCTCGAGGAATGTGGCGCAATCAGCGGTTCCGCTCGCCAATTCCTTGAGAGAAGGCGCCTGATTGAGCGCCGCGCGAAAAGCCTTTGCGGCACCCGAATCCAGAACGGCGATCTCCTCTTCGGTCTTTTCAGATAAAATTTCAATCCAGGCGAGATATCGAGCCGCGACATCCAGCCAAGCCGCCGCGCGGCTCCGAACTTGAGCGCTCCAATACGCTGTCTCAGCATTTTCGGCAAGCGGCGGAATATCGCTCCGTACCCTGCGCGCGATGCGCAGAATATCTATAATCGAAGCCGGCGAAGATTCCAGCGAGAATTCTAGTTCATCCAGAACATAGGTTTCTTCGCCGGAAATTTGCCCTTCCCGACCCACTTGCCGCAGCACCTCATTGGTGTCATATAAGCCCGCAAGAGCTTTCTTATCCAAAAGCGGCGCGTTTACCAGCGACTCCAGCCCGCGTCTCAAGGTCCAAAGCGAGCCGAGCAGATTTCCGCTATCCACCGTGGATACATAGCGCGGATTGAGGGGAGCCAGTGTTTTGATATCATACCAATTGAGAAGATGGCCTTCGTGGCGTTCAAGCTTTTCTATGGTCTCCATCGTCTTCGTCAGTTTTTTGGCGACTTCATCCACTGAGAGATAGCCAAAATCAAAAGCGCTCAACGCGCTGACCAAATACAAGCCGATATTCGTCGGACTAGTCCGAAACGCCAGTCCTTTTTGGTAGAAGACCTGAAAATTGTCGGGCGGCAGCCAGGAGCTTTCCTCATTTACAAAATCGGCGAAATAGCGCCAAGTGCGTCGCGCAACGTTTCTCAGAAATCGCCGATCTTCTTCGGGAAGCGCTTCTCTTGGCGCCATTAGGTGAGGCCGACGATTGAGCAGCCAGCCGAATAGCGGCGAGAGTATCCAGAGCAGCAGCCATGGGGAGGCGATTCCAAAATTGACAGGCCGGGCAAACATGATAGCCCAGCCCGCGGACAGGCCAAAAAGGCTCGCCAGACTCATGGAGATGATGAACTTTTTCACCTTCGCCTGCGACTTAACATTCATCGCCTGGGCCGATGTCCATTCCAGCAATCCCCGATGCGAGATCCGGCGACGATACCAAACCCTTCCGATGGCGTCCAACGCGAGCCAAGCCTGGAAGGGCAATAAGGCCGCCTCAATTACCACGCGGAGCAGATCATGCGCCGCTTTCTCGATCGAAGCCCTTTTGAATCCCCTTCCGCTGGCCGCCCAGGCGAATGGCTGCACCAAGGAATGGAAGAAAAGCTGTGCCGCGACCACCATGCTTGCGGCCACGCCGGCCCGCGGGGAAACAAGCCATGCGCTTATCAAGAGGGCAAGGCTCGCCACGGGAAGCAGGCTGCGGCGCAGATTGTCGCAGATTTTCCATCGATCGAGCCACGAGAGTGGATTAGGGCCCTTGCCGCCGTCGGCCTGGGGAACTCGGGACATCATCCAATCGGCAATCTGCCAATCGCCGCGGATCCATCGATGCTGCCGCTTTGCGTAGCTCAGGTAATCTTGCGGAAACTCATCGTAAAGTTCGATATCGGAGGCGAAGCCCACCCGGACATGGGCTCCTTCGATCAGATCGTGACTGAGCAGCAGCGCCTCCGGGAATTTTCCGGATACTATTTTATTGAAGGCTCGCGCGTCATAGATGCCTTTCCCGTGATAGGAGCCTTCTCCGGAAAGATCCTGATATACATCGGAGACGGTGTTGGTATAGGGATCTATGCCGATTGGGTCAGAAAAGAGCCGGCTGAAAGGAGTGCCGTTTGCGCTTGGAAGCGAAGGGCTGACGCGCGGCTGAATTATGGTATAACCGGACAGGATCCGGCCCGATTCATCAAAGCGAATCCTGTTGAGCGGATGCGCCAAGGTCTCTATCATCCTCCGTGCCGCGTTGGCAGGCAGTTGCGTGTCGCTATCCAAGGTAATGACAAATCGCAGGCTGGTCAGAACAGCCGGATCGCCCAGACGCACCAAAGACTCCGCGTCGCGAGGGCGATTGCCGACGATGAGATTATTGAGTTCTTCCAGTTTCCCGCGTTTGCGCTCCCAGCCGATGAATTTCCGCTCGCTATCGCTCCACCTCCGCTCGCGGTGCAGCAGCAGGAATCGTCTACCGCCATGTCTCTGGTTAAGCGCTTGGATACTCTCCGTCGCGTATCGCAGCAGCCCCTCGTCCGTGCCGCAGTGGGCGGTCGACGAGTCGCTGTAATCCGAGAACAGACAAAAGAGCAGATTATCCTCTTTGTTGGCGAGATATCGGATCTCGAGCTTTTCCACTTCTCCTTTTATCGTCGCTTTGTCCACCAGCATCATGGGGACGACAACCAAGGTTCGGCAGGAGGGGGGAATCCCCTCCTCGCCGAAATCGAGTTTTGGCAGCGCTCGAACCGGAAAAAGCTTGATTATAATTGTATTCAACAGTTCGAGTGATATCTGACTCGCGGGAAGAAACAGGAGCGCCGCGAATAAAAACCAAAACCCCAAGCCGCTGGCAAAAGCGCCCGCCCGCAGAGCAAGGATGATCAACGCGACCGAAAAGAACGTCAGACCGAGAAAATAAACCGACGAATGGTGCCGATATGCCCAGTGTAAAGCGCGAAAGCGCAAAGCTTCCCGGCATCCGATCAATTTTGCCAGCTCGCCTCTCTTTTCGCCGATCAAATAGGTTCCGATATGAGTCGATCGATCGTCCAACGCCGAGTCTCCATGAGCGCTCGCAGCCAGTTCAACGACACGCTCAGCTATTTTTTCTTCTTCGAGACCGGACCCGCGGCGCAGATCTTCTATCGCCCGCCTATAGCGGTCGCGCGTGGGAAAATCCATGGTGGAATAGATACCGGCGGGATCCCTTTTGAGTATCGCTTCCACCCGGCTGAGCCGCTCGAAACATACCTTCCAGTCCAGCACGGCGAGAAGACGGAGACTCGTAAAAGCGTTCCCGATGGAGATTTGATCCCTGGTTTGCTGATTCTTCACGCGCAGGATTATCTCATTCAAGGATTTTTGGAAGGCGCGTTCAAGCCATCCCTTCACCGGAGCCATCACCGCTTCTTCGTCATAAAGATAATCATTCAATTGCGAGGCGAAGTAGGGGCTTGGGGAGGGGTACGCTTTGGCCAATTCGGCCATGATCGCGAACAGTTGGCCCGGCTCGCGCCTATTGGTGGTGATGAGCCGATGCGCCCAGAAATCCGCGATTTCCTGCTCTCGCAGCTCGGTGAGCGCTCGGCCGGCGAGTTCTTCTATTCTCTCGACGAGAGCCATTCGCAGCATCTGGGGAACAGCCCATAGTTCGCCAATCGAAAGAGAGCTCACCGATTGATAGGCCTCTATAAAGGACATGATATTCTGTTCATCCACCAACAGCTCGGTACGGGCGACCAGTTCATGCGCCAAACTGCAAACGCGCGGCAGACCGTGGTCGTTTTCGTTCGCGAGAGCCGGCAGCTGTCGGTAAAAGGGCCAGGGAAGATTCAGGCGTACATCGCGCGCGTTGCTTTCGAGTATATACTCGTTGTCCAGAAGCCATTCCGCGGTCGGCGGCACGCTTTGCTGCAGATGTGACGCTTCGCCCAGGTCTCGGCATATCCGCTGTATCCATTCACGCCCACGTTCCAACCGTTTGAGCAGATCGGTGTTCCGCAAGGGCTTGGGGTCAAGTCGGTGTTCGGCCGCCAGACGCAAGGCGTATTCATGAAGTTGATTCGGGCTCAACAATGAGCCCCCAAATCCACGTTCTCTCCGGTCTCTGATTGGCCTTTCTCGTTTGGGATGCAGAACAAAAACCGCCGGAATCGCCTCCGCTCTCTCCAGCAAAATCCTGGCCGGTGTTTTTAATTTTTCAATCGGAGCCACGAGGATAAGCGCCGTATCGCCAGCGACGAGCCAGCGTCCATGATTTTCTATCAATTTCCTCTTTACGCCGAAAAGCCAGCGCCGTAATAAGGGTCTGCCGATTTGGATCTCCCCTTCGGCGCTCTTGCTGATCCTTGCCACGCATCGGAATCCCCGCTTTCGCAATTTCCTGGACGCGATAATCGCTTCTTGCCGGGCGGGGAAATATCCAATGAGAAGACCTTTTTTCATATTTATCCTAGAAGAATGATTGGCAGCCTGGGACACCGAATAGAAACCCTTATTCCGTTCCGGTCCGTCGGAGGGATGAGCCTGTCTCTTTTAATATAATGAAATAAAATCTTTATGGTATGATTTCTATATATTACCGATACTTTTCCGGGAGTGGAATCCTTTTCCACATCCTGTCCGAGCACAAGAGCGCGATTCCCCACGCGAAGATGACGATGTCGAACAGCCGCGACGCGCCGGCTCCCCGCAGGGGCAGAAGCTGCGAGAAAGCGTCGTTGCTCGCGTGGAAAAGCACCAGAATAAGGAAGTTTCCGCGCGTCCGGTTCCAGAGCCACGTGTAGATGATCGCGCCCGGCAGGAAGGTGATGAGCCTAGAAAGCATGTCCGCCACGCTGAAAGGATACAGCCCAACGAAATAAAGCGGCAGATGCCAGAGCTGCCACATGATCCCCACGATCGCGCTCGCCACCAGCGGGCTATACGCGCCGCGCTGCAGCCGGTCGAGTGCGAAGGCGCGCCATCCGGGTTCTTCCTGGAAAGGCGCCGCTATGAACATGGTTGTCATAAACGCGATAATTATCCTGCCGACCGAGAACGATCCAAGGCTCGAAAAATAGTCTCCCGCCGAGCCTCCATGAAGCAGGATATCGAGCATGTTCGTGGCGAGAAGCACGACAGGCCATGAAACGATGGCGTACAGGTACCAGAGAGGCCGCTCGCGCCAGCGCAGAAGCGGGGACATGAGCCGCCGCACCCCGTTCCGCCGCGACAGCGATCCGGAGACTATGAATCCGGCCAAGCCGGAAAGAATCAACGCGAGGAAGTAAAAACTTGCTTTCTCCGCGTGCCCTTTCAAAAAAGACCAGTTGATGGCGAGAGGCAAAATGACGATGGTTGCCGCGGCCCACAGCATCCATTGGCGCATCCCATGGCCGCCGCTTTTCCCAGGTTCCTGGACGCTGGCGCATATGAAGCCCGAAAGGGCGGGCCCGAACGCCCCGATGAGAATGATGAGCAGGACGGTGGACCCTTCCGCGCCGTGGACGGCTAGAAGCGACAGCCATACCGCCCAGGAAATCGCGAACGCGATCACGAAAAAAGACGTAACCGGATGCCTTTGCATAATTTTTTTCATCGTCATTTTCCTTTCCCCGCTCTGCTAGCGGCTACCGCTCGCTATAGTCCGAGTGGTTTGGACACATCAGCCTTCTCAACCTTCAGCGTGGAAAACTCCAGCATCGTGAAAAGGACGTCCTCACCCTTCGCGGGGTCCATCGCGTCGCAGGAAGCCACGGGATTCTGAATCGCGAGGGGAATAAAACTCATGCCAGGATAGACCGGGACGAACGGCTCATCAACATTGGTCTGCACAACGCACCGATACGCGTCCTGCCGTCCGAAGAAAAAGTCCGTGTAGGCTTGCCGCGTAGCTGAATCCACCCTATCGGTATACAGTGACATCTGTCCGGCGCTCGGATCCACCGGCACCCAGCCATAATTCGGCACATAGAACTCGGCCCAAAAGTGGCTCGCGAAGTTGTTCGTGAAAAGCTGCCACCCGCCCGGCGTCCGCGCGGGAATCCCTACCGCCCGACAGAGCGCGGCAAAGTACATGGCCTGCGAGCCGCAGTCGCCCACCTTGTATTCCTGCACATACGCCGATTCCGTCAGACTCGACCGGGGGTCGAATATGAGGTGTGGCATATAGCTGTAGTCGACGGTCTTCATCATGTAGTCGTAGATTTTCCGCGCGGCCAGGTAGGGATTTTTCTCGTCCCCGACAACCTTCTTCGCGGTGGCCTGTATCTCGGGCGTGACTTCGATGTTGCCTGAGGATTTCGTGTATTCGATATACTCAGGATCAGCGGTGTTGTACGCGCCGACGAGCGCCGGTTCGACCTTGAAGTGCTGTTCGTAATGCGTGAATTTAAACCGCACGTCAATTTTAAGCGGCCCCATGATCTTTTCGAGCGGAATTTCCATGTAAAGTGTGCTCACCCTTCCCGCGCTGGATGGCGGCAAAGCGACGTACTCGGCCGGTTCCACCGACAGAATTTCCGCCGGCTGCTGATAGGCCAAGGTTATGGGAAGGGGAATCCAAAGCTTGAAAAGTCCCGCCGCGGGAAGACGGTCGCGGGGGATCTCGATCGTGTGCAGACCTGTGTAGGTCGCGGGGTAGTCGTAGGTTTTCCACGACTGCTTCGGCCAAACGCTGGCAACGCGTTCAACCATCTGTGACACAAGCCGCGCGTACAGGCTATTCTTCTTTTCGTCGGCATGCATAAGTTTCATGTCCCGGAATTGGACATTGTCGACCAGATCCGCCGTGTACAGAGGTTTCCCGTCGATGATGAACCGCTCCAGCCCCCTGGCGGCGCCTTGCGCGTTGCCTCCGGCCGCGGCCCATTCGGGGTACGCCGTCGCGAGCGCGGCGTCGGCCGCCCGTTCATCGAGGGAATACGTGGCCCTTACGAGATCGATCGAGATGAGCCCGTCCCTGCAGATGCGGGAATAGCGCGCCTCTTCAGGATCGTCGGCCTTCAGTGTCGCGAATCCTTCCTTGTAAAGTCTTGCGGCCTCGGTGAGTTCGCCCGCGGCGCGCAGCGCCTCCGCCCTCGAAATCAGCGCGATCCCGCTTAAGCCCGATCCCGCGGCCTGAACCTTGGTACCCGATGTCTCCTGCGCCCCGGCCCCAGCGGCCAGCAAGCCACACAGCAATGCAACGGCAATAATCTTTCGCCACATCATTCTATCCTCCAGACTGCTATCAGATATATCAAGGCTTTATCGGCGATGGGAGCGTAGGGAGTCGCCTGTGTCGTAGTCTGCGTCGGGGAACGCTGCGGTTGGAAAAACCCTGATCGCGATGAGCGACATCGCCCCCCTTGCCCCCGCTCGGAATGAGATTCGCCTATTCAACCTCAATTTCCCGAGGTATAAATGTAGCCCATACCATCCACCGCGGCGAGCCTCGCGCCGTCCGAGGAACTCGCGATGGAAGCCCAATAGCGGCTTCCCGCTTCAGACTGTTGCGTCCACGTCGCGCCTGAATCCGCCGAGGTATAGATGTAGTCATAAAGAGTCGTCGCGGCGAGCTTCGCGCCGTCCGAAGAACTCGCGATGGAAGCCCAACTATAGATTTCCGATACAGTCCGCTGAGGCCACATCGCGCCTGAATCCGCCGAGGTATAGATGTCGCCCATTCTATCCACCGCGGCGAGCTTCGCGCCGTCCGAGGAACTCGCGATGGAAGCCCAATAGTGGCTTCCCGATGCAGTCCGCTTAGTCCACGTCATATGCAGAGACGCGATCCCATTATTGACGTTGAGATCGCAGGCGCATAAGAGGCAGAAAAACAGTACGATAAAAATTGCCCTAATCAGTTTTTTCATTATGCTCTCCCTTCTTATTCGATGATGAAATCAATTGAGATGGCGGATGTCATGCCCATGTTGAGTCCAAACTCTTGAAAGAGCGGTGTTTCGCGGCTCTTGTGACTGTCAGTGGCTTTGTTGTTTGCCAGTAGGCTGTCTTCCACAGTTTTTCATTTTTTTTGCATAGAGCCTTCTATATAATAATTTTGATATATTATAATATCATAAGCAATTAAAGAGTTTTAGTACTGCCTGTCGAAGGTGTCAAGCATAAAACGCTGCGGTATTCGTTTCAAGGCTCCGATCCAATGAGGCGGTGGTACGCCGTGGCTGAAGGGGGCATCGCCTCATCGCCCTAAAAGAAAAGGCTTCTGTCGGCCGCGGTTGTATGGATGTAGCCATCCCAAACCCCCGTACGGACTTATCGCTAAAGCTTAAAACGAGCCGCTGAATAAGAGGCATTGCGAGCGAAACAAGGCAGGGAAAGCAAAGAAAAGCCTTATTTTCGCTGGCACATAGAATTGCGAAACCAATTTCAGTACCTTTACTGGCGTTGTACAGTGTGTGGTATAAAGCAGCAAGTAATAAAGTAGCTTAATATATTATACTGACAACAAATAACTAAAAACGGACTGTACAAAAAGCATGATACAAATGCGGTATAAGATATCTATAAATATTCGAAATAAAACTTTACAGATAAAACACTATGTTGTATAATTAGCGGTATAATGAACGTACGAAAATGTACCCTAAAGAATGCTCAAGGCGGTACCTATACTTACCTTCAACTTGTGCACAACTACCGCGTTAAGGAAACAGGAAAGACCAAGACCAATGTCCTTATGAAGCTCGGACGGGAAGATCAGATCGAGCCTTCCTACATCCAGGCGATCATTAAGGCATTGTCCGCGGTCTTGGGCGAATCTTCTTCCGGGACGTTTGCCGAATTTGACTTCCACGCAAGCAGGGAGCTTGGCGGCACCTGGCTTCTCGATGCTTTGTGGAATCGACTCGGCATGGCCAAGGCTATCAAAGGGCTTCTTAAGGAACGACAGTTCGCCACACCCGTTGAACGGCTCTGCTTTGCCATGGTTTCAGGAAGAATACTCGCTCCGGGTTCGAAGCTTTCTCTTGAGCACTGGGTTTCAAAGAAAGCCTTTATTAAAGACCTTAACGAGGTAGACGTTCATAATCTTTATAGGGCGATGGATCTTCTTGTGGCGTCGAACGAGGAACTCCAGAAGCAGATATTCACCGAAGTGTCGAAGAATACGCATCTCGACGTGGATCTCATCTTCCTCGATACGACGAACACCTATTTCGAGACCGATGAAGATGCTTCCAGCTCGGGACTCTTAAAACGTGGCCACAGCAAGGATGGGCACCCCGAGCTACCCTTGGTTTCGATTGCCTTTGCGGTGACGCGTAGCGGCATTCCTATTCGCTGCTGGGTATTCCCGGGCAACACGAGCGACCAGACGATCGTCGAGCAGGTGAAAGGTGATCTAGGACAGTGGAATCTTGGTCATGTCGTCATGGTCCAAGATGCAGGATTCAATAGTGCCGACAACAGAAGAATCCTTTTACGGGAATGCGGTGACTATATCATCGGCGAAAAGCTCCGCGTTGGTACCGATGGCGCCGCGGTAGAAGCCCTACACCGGAAAGGGCGATTCAGGATCCTGGAAAGTGGCCTCGCGATTAAAGATGTCGTCCTCGATGCAGGGAAAGCCACGGAGCGCCGATTCATCATCGTCAAGAATCCGGAAGCCGAAACGCGCGACCATGTCATACGCGAACAAATCGTCGATGCTACGAAGCGCAAGCTTGATGAACTGTCGCAGTATACGGGGAAAGCACACACGAAAGCGGCGTGTGCGCTACGCTCTCATTCCGCCTATGGCAGATACATTAGGCAGGATACGAAGGGTGTCTTGCACCTCGACACCGCCAAGATAGCCTCAGAGGAACTCCTTGATGGCAAGTTTCTAGTGTCGACGTCCAGCATGAAGCTGGATGCTGCCGATATTGTTGCCGGCTATAAGCAGCTCTGGGCCATAGAGCGGGTATTCAAGGATATGAAAAACACCTTGGATATTCGTCCCATATACCACCGACTTGATGATCGTATTCGAAGCCATATTCTTATTTGCTGGCTTGCCATGGTGCTGGTACGGTATGCAGAGAATATGGCGGACCGGTCGTGGTACCAGATTGAAAAAGTTCTGTCCGATGTTACTGCAGGGCTTATTGAGAGCGACAATGTAAGCCTCTGGTATTGCTCTGATATTTCCGACGAGGCGAAGGACATTTTCAAGCGCTTAACTATTGAATTACCAAAGAAAGTTCTTGCTACAGTAGCAAGAGATCCTGTTGCGGTATAAAAGATTTTCGACTGCAATCGTATAACTCTATTATTTATAGAGTATTAGCAAGATTTTCTATACCGCGCACTGTACAACGCCAGCTTTATAAAATCAGTAAGGAGGGCGCATCCGGAAATCATGGTAAAAAACCTTGCAAAGAAAGCATTAACGCCCGACCTTCTGGGGAAGATCGACGCGTACTGGCGTGCCGCTAATTATCTGTCGATCGGCCAGATTTATCTCTACGACAACCCCCTTTTGAAACAACCTGTCACGCTTGACCATATAAAGCCCCGCCTTCTAGGCCACTGGGGTACGACGCCGGGATTGAACTTCATTTACGCGCATCTGAACCGGCTGATCAAGGAAAAGGATCTCAATGTCATCTATATTGCCGGACCGGGCCATGGCGCTCCGGGGATCATAGCCAACACCTACCTCGAGGGGAGCTACAGCGAAGTATACCCGGAAATTTCCCAGGACGAGGAGGGAATGAAAAGGCTGTTCAAGCAATTCTCCTTCCCCGGCGGGATTCCAAGCCACACCGCGCCCGAAACGCCCGGATCGATCCATGAAGGAGGAGAGCTGGGCTATTCCCTATCGCACGCTTTTGGGGCGGTTTTCGATAACCCCGATCTGATCGCGGCCTGCGTCGTGGGCGATGGGGAAGCCGAAACGGGGCCTTTGGCCACAAGCTGGCATTCGAACAAGTTCCTCAATCCGGTTCGGGACGGCGCTGTCCTGCCCATTCTGCACCTGAACGGCTATAAAATCGCTGGGCCCACCGTGCTGGCGCGCATCCCGCCTGAAGAGCTGGAGACGCTCTTCAGGGGCTATGGCTACGCGCCGTATTTCGTTGAAGGCGACGATCCGATGGAAATGCATCAGTTGATGGCCGCGACACTCGACACCGTAGTAGCGGAGATCCAGCGCATCCAGAGCGACGCCCGGATCCATGGTTTTTCGGAACGCCCCCGCTGGCCCATTATCATTCTGCGCTCGCCCAAAGGCTGGACCGGACCAAAGGTCGTGGACGGCAAGGCGATCGAAGGGACATTCAGGGCGCATCAAGTTCCCTTGAGCGACATGGGCGATCCGGAGCATGTGAAGATACTGGACGCGTGGATGAGAAGCTATCACCCTGAACTGCTCTTCGACAAAGCCGGAACATTGCGTCCCGAACTGAAGGAATTGGCCCCGAAAGGCCGGCGGCGAATGGGCGCCAATCCACACGCCAACGGGGGGCTTCTTCTGCGCGACCTCATAATGCCCGATTTCCGCGATTACGCCCTCGATGTTCCCACACCCGGGTCAATCTATGGCGAAGCCACGCGCGTCCAAGGCGAGCTTATCCGCGATGTCATAAAGCTCAACCCGACCAATTTCCGCGTGTTCAGTCCCGATGAAACCGCCTCGAACCGCTGGGGCGCCGTGTTTGACATAACCGACCGCTGCTCGACGGCGAAAATCGTCGCCGGCGACGAGAACATCGCTCCCGATGGCCGGGTTATGGAAATGCTGAGCGAGCATCAGTGCGAAGGTTGGCTGGAGGGCTACCTGCTCACGGGCCGCCACGGATTCTTCTCAAGCTATGAAGCCTTCATCCATATCGTCGATTCCATGTTCAACCAGCACGCGAAATGGCTCAAGGTTTCCAAACAGATCCCTTGGCGCGCACCCATCGCGTCCCTGAATTATCTGCTCTCCTCGCATGTCTGGAGGCAGGATCACAACGGATTCAGCCATCAGGATCCTGGCTTCATCGACCATGTCGTGAATAAGAAATCCCAGATCATACGCGTCTACCTTCCGCCCGACGCGAACACCTTGCTTTCCGTCACGGACCACTGCCTACGCAGCCGCGATTACGTGAATGTGATCGTCGCGGGCAAGCAACCTGCGCCGCAATGGCTCGACATGGACGCGGCAATCGCGCACTGCACCGCCGGAATCGGCAGATGGGACTGGGCGAGCAGCGACCAAAACGGCGAACCTGATGTCGTCATGGCATGCGCGGGCGATGTGCCGACCCTCGAAATCCTTGCGGCGACTGAATTGCTGTGGACATATTTCCCCGACTTGAAGATTCGCGTCATCAACGTGGTCGACCTGATGAAGCTCCAGCCCCAAAGCGAACATCCACACGGACTGAGCGATGAAGACTTTGATATGCTTTTCACCAGGGACAAACCGGTCATCTTCGCGTACCACGGCTATCCGACCTTGATCCACCGACTCACCTACCGCCGCGCCAATCATGGGAACATCCATGTCCGCGGCTACAAGGAAGAAGGAACGACGACCACGCCCTTCGATATGACGGTGATGAATGACATGGACCGCTATCATCTCGTCGCCGACGTCATCGATCGCGCGCTTCAACCCAGCGCGTATACATCCACCGTGAGGCAAATCCTCCGCGACAAGCTTACCGAACACACACAGTATATCGAAACCTATGGAGAGGATATGCCCGAAATCCGGAATTGGAAATGGACGGGGAAACCGCCGCCGGACGAGAGAGCGTGACGATGGAACAGATGCCCGGCATGCCGAACCAAGGCGAAGTGGTCTCGGTGCGGGGCAGTGTCGTAGATATACGATTTGATGAGCTTTTACCGCCCATAAACACGATTCTGCGTACCGGGGAAAAAGGCCATATCATCATCGAAGTGCAGTCCCAGCGCGACAAACATTTCGTGCGCGGGATAGCCTTAACGCCCACCCAGGGTCTTGCGCGAGGTATGGTTGTCCGGGACACTGGCAGTCCGCTGAGGGCTCCCGTAGGCAAGAACATTCTGTCCCGAATGTTCAATGTATTCGGCGACGTTATTGACGGCGGAGACGTATTATCCGAAGTCGAGTGGCGTTCGGTGCACCATGCGCCTCCACCCCTGGATAGGCGCTCCACCACTTCGGAAATCTTCGAAACCGGAATCAAGGCGATTGACGTACTTGTGCCGCTGGAAATAGGCGGCAAGGCGGGACTGTTCGGCGGGGCGGGAGTCGGCAAAACGGTGCTGCTCACCGAGATGATCCATAACATGATCGGAAACCAAAAAGGTGTCAGCATTTTTTGCGGAATAGGCGAACGTTCCCGCGAAGGTGAAGAATTGTACCGCGAAATGGAGAAGGCCGGCGTGCTCCCCAATATGGTTATGATCTTCGCCCAGATGAACGAGCTTCCGGGCAGTCGCTTCCGTGTCGGGCACGCGGCCCTCACCATGGCAGAATATTTCAGGGACGACGAACGCCAAGATGTTCTTCTGCTGATCGACAACATCTTTCGCTTCATCCAGGCCGGCTCGGAAGTCTCGGGCCTTATGGGACATATGCCTTCCCGGCTGGGCTATCAACCGACCATGGGCACCGAGCTGGCATCGCTGGAAGAGCGAATCGCCAATACCGACAAGGGCGCCATCACTTCTATCCAGGCGGTCTACGTGCCAGCTGATGATTTCACCGATCCGGCGGCCGTACATACCTTCTCGCATTTGTCCGCATCCATCGCACTTTCACGTAAAAGGGCCAGCGAAGGACTCTATCCGGCTATCGATCCCCTCCAATCCAATTCCAAGATGGCCACGCCCGGTATCGTAGGGGAAAGGCATTACCTCTTGGCCCAAGCGATACGGCGCACCTTGGCGCAATACGCGGAACTCAAAAACATCATCGCCATGCTGGGCCTCGAACAACTTTCGCAACAGGATCGCGATATCGTCGCCCGTGCCCGGCGCCTTGAACGCTTTCTCACCCAGCCCTTTTTCACTACCGAGCAGTTTACCGGCCTCCCAGGAAGGCTCGTCAGTCTCAAAGATGCCTTGGATGGGTGCGAAAGGATCCTCCAGGATGAATTCAAGGATTATCCTGAGAGCGCGCTCTATATGATCGGAGCGGTCGATGAAGCGAAGGAGAAGTCCGCCCATGAATCTTAAGGTGCTCCTGCCTTTCGGAATCTTCGCTGAGGAAACGGATGTGTCGCGCATCGTTGCAGAGACCCAAGAGGGCTCTTTCGGGCTGTTGCCGCATAGGCTCGACTGTGTCGCCGCGCTCGTGCCGGGAATCCTCAGTTTTGAAACCAAACATGAAGGCGAAGTCTTTATCGCGGTGGACGAAGGGATCCTGGTAAAAACAGGATCGAATGTGCTCGTTTCCGTGCGTCGGGCGATAGGAGGATCCGACTTGGATCAACTGAGCGAGGCGGTGGAGCGGGAATTCCTGACGCTTGATGAACATGAACAAACCATGCGTTCTGCCTTGGCAAAGCTGGAAGCGGGTTTTTTGCGGCGTTTGGGGATCATCGAATATGAATAGGAAAGAATCGGCCAAGCCCTTGGAGGAAAAAGGGACTTTGGCCTCCGAAATCAAGGCGAAGGCGGCGCGAAAACTCAAGGCAAGGCGGAACTCCGCGAAGGGAGTTTGGTTCGGTTTGGGCATGATGGGACTTATCGGCTGGTCGGTGGTTATTCCCACGCTGCTCGGCGCGCTGATCGGTCTCTGGCTGGACAAGCGCGGCCAAGGCAACCATGTGTGGACATTGACACTCTTGGTGGCCGGGCTTGTGATCGGCTGCCTCAATGCCTGGCATTGGGTCGTTAAGGAAGACAAGGAAATGCTGGAAAGCAAGGAAGATAAGAATGAATGATACTATCGCGCTTTTTCTTTCATGGTTGGCAGGCGGAGCGCTGGGTGTCTCCTTTTTCTTAGGCCTCTGGTGGACGGTGAAAAAAGGTGTTTCATCCAAACACCCGGCATTGCTGTTTTCCGGCAGTCTTCTCCTGCGAACGGGCATTATCATCGCGGGATTTTTCTTTGTATCGGCAGGCCATTGGCAGCGTCTGCTGACATGTCTGATCGGTTTCACCATGGCCCGGTTCGCCCTGATCTGGCGGATGAAATCGCCTATCACGGACAAGAATCCGGCTGACCAAAAGGCGCTTTCCAATATCTCAAAAGGAGTTAACCCATGAATTTACTTACCCGAGACTTCAACACGAAACTCACTGGCGCACAACCACCCTGTCTATCGCTGTACCAGCCAACGCATCGCCACTACCCGGAAAATCAGCGGGATCCGATCCTGTTTCGGAATTTGGTCAAAGAACTGGAGCAATCGCTCCAGGAAAAGTATTCGGCGACTGAAATCGCCGCGCTATTAAAACCATACAAGGCACTCGTCAGCGATGCCGAGTTTTGGAATCATACCTTCGATGGCTTGGCGGTATTCTCGGCGCCCGGGTTATTTCAGGTTTTTCAGACAAAACGCCCGCTTGCCGCGCTGACCGTGGTGGCGGACAGCTTCCATACCAAGCCGCTCAAACGGCTTCTGCAAGGCGTGGGGCGATACCAGGTGCTGGGAGTGAGCCGTCATTCGATCCGTCTATTCGAAGGCGACCGCGACGGTCTTGACGAAATCGATATCATCCCTGGGATACCTCACACCATCACCGAAGCGCTTGGCAAAGAGTTGCCCGAGCCGCATTCAACAGTATCCTCCTATGGCGGCATAGGCTCGCAGAGTACGCCGATGCACCATGGGCAGGGCGGCAAAAGCGATGAAATAGACAGCTATACCGAGCGCTTCTTCCGTGTCATCGATCATGGAATACTGGAACATTACTCGCGGCCATCAGGTCTCCCACTGATCCTCGCGGCATTGAGCGAACACCAGGCAATGTTCCATCGTATCAGCCAGAATCCCTATCTCGCCGCGGAGGGGATAACGCTCAATCCCGAATCCGTATCCATGGAAGAACTCAGCGACCGCGCATGGGAGCATTTTGAGCCCCAGTATGCCGCTCGGCTGAAGGCCGCGGGCGATGAATACCAGCAAGCCCATTCCAAGGGGCTTGGCAGCGACAATCTTGCCGAGGTTGCCAAGGCGGCTTTGGCTGGACGGGTCGCCACGCTGTTGATCGAAAGCGGGAAACAGATCCCCGGCCGGCTCGACCCGGTGACGGGAAAGATAAAACTTGGGGACCTTTCCGACCCTCGCGTGGACGACACGTTGGACGATCTGAGCGACTTGGTCGCGGAAAAAGGCGGGGAAATCCTTGTGGTAGCTTCGGAAGGCATGCCTTCGAAAACAGGTCTTGCCGCGACCTATCGGTTTTAGCGGATGCTGAAAGAGGCTTTCCATGCGACTTAGCCCTGACGAGATTATTTATTGGCAGTTTGGATTCGTGAAACTCAATGCCACCATCCTATTCACGTGGGCGATCATGGTTGTCCTGGTTGTCGGTTCGATATTGATCACTCGGAAATTATCTGTGACACACTCTCGCTCCAGATGGCAGAACATGCTCGAAATCATCGTTACGGCCATAGAAAAACAGATAGAGGAAATTGGCCTCGGCACGCCTGAAAAATACCTTGGCTTTCTGGGTACGCTTTTTATCTTTATCGCCGCGGCAAGCTTCTTTACGATAGTTCCCGGCTATGAACCGCCAACGGGCTCGCTTTCTACCACCGCGGCGCTTTCCCTATGCGTTTTCGCGGCAGTGCCCATTTTCGGCATCGGGGAGAAAGGGCTCGGCGCTTACCTTAAATTGTATGTCAAGCCGACATTCATCATGCTCCCGTTCAACATTATAAGCGAAATCTCCCGCACCTTGGCCCTCGCCATTCGTCTCTTCGGCAATATGATGAGCGGTTCCATGATCGTCGGTATTCTGGTGAGTATCACGCCTTTTATTTTCCCCATCATCATGACAGCGCTCGGCCTGCTGACCGGGATGGTGCAGGCTTACATTTTCAGCATCCTGGCCGCGGTGTATATCGCCGCCGCCACCACCCATGCAAAAAGAACGGTACCCGTCGAAAAGGAGAAATCATGGACAGCATGACTATTATCGCTATCGTATCCATCATCACCGCCGGCTTCGCCATCACAATCGGCACGATGGCTCCCGCTTTCGGAGAAGGGAAGGCTGTTTCAACCGCGTTGACTTCTTTGGCGCAACAGCCGGACGCGTCCTCCACCATAACCAGGACTCTGTTCGTCGGCTTGGCGATGATCGAGTCCACGGCCATTTATTGTTTTGTGGTCGCCATGATCCTCATCTTCGCCAATCCCTTCTGGAACTCTGCCATCGCTCAAGCCGCGGGAAAATGACCCATGAGCATCGACTGGTTCACCATCGTCGCCCAGATACTCAATTTCGTCGTCCTGGTGCTGCTGCTGAAACGCTTCCTCTATAAACCGATTCTTACCGCCATCGCGACACGCGAAAAGCGAATCGCGGACGAAATCGCGGAGGCCGGGGGGAAAATTGCCGAAGCGGAAAAAGAGCGCAATGAATTCCAGCATAAAAACGATGAGTTCGATAAAGCGCGATCAGCGCTGTTGAAGAAGGCTAAATTGGAGGCGGACGCCGAAAGGGCGCGTCTCATCGAGGAAGCCAAGAAATCCGCCGATGACATGAATGCAAAACATATGGCAGCCCTGAAGACCGACGCAAAGCGCTTGAACCGCGAAATAACAAGCCGGGCTCAACAGGAGGTATTTGCGATCTCGCGCCAAGTCCTGGCCGATCTTTCCACAACCAGCCTGGAAGCCAGCCTGTGCGCGGTATTTATTCGCCGCGTGCGCGCGCTGGAAGGTCCGGCGAAGGAAAAATTCGCCAAAGCCATTGCCTCGGCATCTGAACCAGCGCTAGTCCGAAGCGCGTTCGAACTGACGGCAAAACAGCGAAAGGAAATACAAAAGGCGCTCAACGAGACTTTCCAGGAGGAAATCAAGCTAAGGTTCCTGGTCGAGGCGGAACTGATCGGCGGGATTGAATTGGCATCCAACGGACAAAAAGTAGCCTGGAACATTGCGAATTACCTGAAAGCCATGGGAAAAATCGTCGACGGTGACGTCGGGGAAGAAGCAAATGCCGAATCCAGGGATGAGCGTCCATGAGCGACCACGTTGTAGATTTGAAGCGAAGTATCGACCGCGCGTTCGCGGGAATCGAAAAGGCGCGGAAGGAATATGCGCCGCTCTTGATGCCGCAGGAGATAGGCATAATCACCGATGTATCCTCTGGCGTAGTCAAGGTATCAGGCCTTCCCTCCGTGGGATTCGAAGAGTTGATCTCTTTTCCCGGTGGCGAATTCGGCGTCGCGTTCAACCTGGACGAGAAGGAAATCGGCGTCATCCTGCTCGGTGAATCCCGGCGACTGCATGTGGGCGATGAAGCAGCGCGTACGGGTAGGGTAATGGACATCGCCGCTGGGGACGGATTGCGCGGACGCGTCATAGACCCTCTCGGCAGACCTCTCGACGGCAAGGGACCTGTGGCAAGCACCGTACGGATGCCGATAGAGCGACCCGCCCCGCCGATCATGGACCGCGCCCCCGTTGTGGATCCCCTGCAGACCGGTATAAAGGTCATCGATGCGCTGATCCCCATCGGGCGCGGGCAACGCGAGTTGATTCTGGGAGATCGCCAGACGGGCAAGACAGCCATCGCCATCGATACCATCCTCAATCAGCGCGATACGGGTGTCGTCTGCGTCTATTGCGCCATCGGCCAACGCGCCTCGGCTGTGGCGAAGGCCGTGGCTGTGCTGCGGGAAAATGGCGCCTTGGGTTACACTGTAGTGGTTGTCGCAGAAGGCAACGACCCTCCTGGGCTTTCCTATATCGCTCCCTATGCCGCGACCAGCATCGCAGAGTACTTTATGGAAGCCGGAGAGGACGTACTGATAGTCTACGACGACTTGACCCAGCATGCCCGCGCATATCGCGAACTTTCCCTCCTCTTTCGCCGTCCGCCCGGCCGCGAAGCCTTTCCGGGCGACATCTTCTATATTCATTCACGGCTCTTGGAACGCGCTACCCATCTCCGCGAAGAACGCGGAGGCGGTTCGCTCACCGCCCTTCCCGTAATAGAAACTGAAGCCCAGAATATATCCGCGTATATCCCGACCAATCTGATATCCATTACGGACGGGCAGATATACCTTTCACCGAGACTATTCGAATTGGGCATATTGCCCGCCGTCGACATGGGAAAATCAGTCTCGCGCGTGGGAGGCAAGGCTCAGAGGGCTGCCTATCGCGAGGCAGTCGGAGATTTAAAACTCGCCTATGCGCAATTCGAGGAACTCGAAACCTTTGCCCGTTTCGGAGCTCACCCAGACGCGGATACGGCCAGGATCATCGAGCATGGCCGGCGAATCCGCGCCTTTCTCAAACAGCCCGAATTTGCCCCGGTTTCGGTGGCCGCGCAAATATCCAGCCTCTTGGCATTGGGCGCGAATCTCTTTGATCCTGTACCCTTCGAAAAGGTAAAGGGCGCCGAGGATGCCGTACATGAAGCCGCGGCGAAGATTCCGGCGGAAATAATCGCGCGATTCGATACCGCCGCCTTGTTGAGCGAGGAAGACCGCGAAGCGATACTCGATCTTGCGCGTCTAGCCCTTGCGGGAACCCAACAGGCACGCGAAGGTCAAGAAGATCATGAGTGAGACTTCGGCAAGCCTTCGCCGGAAGATCGACAGCGCTGGAGATCTGAAATCCGTTGTCCATACGATGAAGTCGCTTGCGGCATCCACTATCGGACAATATGAAAAATCGGTATTGGCATTGGCCGATTACCAACGTACCATCGAGTTGGGTTTGAGCGTCTGCTTGCGTAAAAACGCCCTCCCGCCAACCCCGCTCACAAAGCCACAAGGCAGGGCGGCAGCGATAAGCGCGATAGTCTTTGGCTCCGACCAAGGGATGGTAGGTCAATTCAATGACCAGATAGCCGATTTCGCGATTAAAACGCTGGCCGCTATGCCGGGCAAAATAATCGCATGGGTCGTCGGCGAAAGGGCGCGAGCGCGGCTCGATGATGCCGGCATGCCTCTGATCGCCCTGTTTCCTGTGCCGAATTCCGTCAAAGCCATCACCCCATTGATTGCCCGGATACTCGACGATTGCGAAAACCGCCGCGACCGCGGCGAAATCGACGAGTTCTACCTCTTCTACAATCGTCCGACATCCGGCACTGCCTGCGCTCCAGTCAGCCAACGTCTTTTGCCTCTGGATGAAATCTGGTTCAGCGAACGAGCCGCATTGCCCTGGCCAACCGCTAACCTTCCCGAAATAATCGGTAACGCTACTTTGACTATACGGGCGCTGATACGTGAATACCTCTTCGTCTCGCTGTTTAGAGCATGCGCCGAATCCTTGGCAAGCGAAAATTCGAGCCGCCTTTCGGCGATGCGGCGCGCCGAAAAAAACATCGACGAGCTGATGGAAGAACTCAACCGTTCCTTTCATCGATTGCGACAGAGCGGCATCGATTCCGAGCTGTTCGACGTAATATCCGGCTACGAATCACTCGTAAAATAGAGTTTTTTAAATTGGCCCTTACTCATCCATCCCTCAACAACTCCTATACATCCTTCAGAGTCTTGGCCTTTGTAAAGCGCTGAATTCTCGGTAGGCCTATAACGGGGTTCTTGAACTGCAAAGAATAGTTGCCATTCTGGAGGTAGGGTGAGAATTCTTAATTTTCCTGCCGCCATTCATGTGTGAAGGGGGAACCCCTTTTCGCACTAACAAGTTGAACCTGCCGCAGGTTCATCCTGCGAAGGTGCCAACGTGTTCTGCCTACTGACAGTCAATAGAATACGATTCTTTATTTTTTAGCACTAAAGCCTCTCCATGAAACATTTAAATGTTCCTGTCTCCTACTTCCTCCGGTATCCCGCCGGAGGAAAAAATACGCGCTAAATACGATCCGGTAGATGCCCGTTACCTTTATATATTGGGAGAAGCCGCATCCCTTGATCCCGGAACGCGTATTTCATGACCTGCAAGGCAGGCCGGCGATTCCGCGATCGTTCGAATGACCCACTCCGTCAGCGCGGCGTCGTCGACATCGACGGCGAATAGGTGCGGGCCGTCGGCGGGACCGAAGTCGATACGCGTCACCCCATAGGCCTCATCGTCGTCGAGGCCGACCTCTATCCCGTAAGGGTTGAACCTGAAAAGGCCGGAATCGTGAAAATACGCGATGGGGAAAGCGTCGTGGAAATACCCGACGCGGTAGTCCTGGCCGAACAGCTCTGCCTTGTACCGCATGAAGCCCAGGACGCTCTCGTGAATGTCCCGGACCAGAGGCGAATCGGAGACAGCCCAGGGAGCGAGATCCTGAGGAAGCACCTTGCGCTTTTTGGTGACATCGAGCCCGAAGACCCTGATCGGCAAGCCTGAACCGAATACGATCGCGGCTGCCGCCGGGTCGACCCAGATATTGAACTCGGCCAAGCCGTGCAGACCCCTGACCTCCCGGGAGCCGCCCATCATGACGATCTCGCCGATTTTCGCGGCGACAGCCGGCTCTTTCGCCAAGGCCATCCCGAGGTTCGTGAGAGGGCCTATGGCGACTATCGTCAGAGGCGCCGTGGCCTCGGCGAGAGTCTTCAGGATGAGGTCGACGGAATCGATCTTCGGCGCGTCCTCAGGCCTTACGATCATATCCTCGGCCGCCCTGTCCCACACTTCGGCTTTTACCCTCGACCGCGGATCGAGAGGCATCGCCGAACTCCAGGCATGGGGGATGGAAGACATTCCGATCCGCGACAGAAATCCGTGCAGATTGCGGCTCGCCCTATCCGGCGAAACATTCCCTCCTACCGGCGAGATGGCCGCGATTTCCAGTCCCGGGATGGACATGGCGAGGATGAGGGCAAGAACATCGTCGGCGTCGGCTTTCGGCGATCCGAAGGCTATATCCGTATCGATGAGGATGGATCTCCGTGCGTTCATAGAGGCTCTCCCGAAGCGATGACTGACTTAAGGCCAGCAGCGCCCGCGGCCGATCCGAGGCGCTGCCTTCCATCTATTCGCGCAGCAGCTTGTCGACGGCTTTCTGAGCCTCGGCGAACTCCTTTTCGATGTTCTGGCCGTTGACCCATACCGCGTCGAGAGCCGAGGTGATGACGAAGGACGCTTCCGTATAGGCGGGGTTCATCGGGCGCCCGTCGGCGTAGGCCATCTGGTCGATCGCCACCTTGAACTGCGGCAACGCGGTGTACAGAGCCTTCATCGTTGGAGACTCGATCGCTGTCTTACGGCTCGGCATATACCCCGTCTTGGAGCTGACGAAGACCGTCTGCTCGGTCGCCGTCACCCACTTGAGGAATTCCCAGGCCGCGTCTTTTTCCTGCTTGGTTCCCTTGCTGGAAATTACGATATTGGAGCCTCCCGCCGAGGTTCCGTAACTCACCTGCTTCGGCATGAAGGCGGTGTTCACCGAGAATCCCGCGTTCTTTCCCATACCCATGAAGGTCGTAATCCCCGCCGTCGTGTAGAACCACATGGCCGCCTTCTGGTTCGTGACGTCCGACATCAGCTTTGCGGAATCGGCGCTGGCCATGATCCTGATATAACCGGCGTCCTTGAGATCCCTGAAGAACTTGACGGCGTCGTAGGCCATTTTGGTGTTGATGTTCGTGGACTTTTCATCGTCGCTCAGGACGGAAGTCCCCGACTCGAGAAGGATTCCCTCAAGGAACCAGATGTTGCTGGCCAGGGTCAGGCCGTAAAGGCCGGTCTTTTCCTTGATGGTCTTGCAATAGCGGGCGAAATCGTCCCAGGTCTTGGGCCCGGCCGGATCGAGGCCCGCTTGCTTGAGAAGTGTCGTATTCATGTACAGGATAAGGTTGGAGGGCATGAAAGGCAGGCCGTACAGCTTGCCATCGTACTTGCAGCTCTTCACCAGGGCCTGCTGGAAATCGGAAAGATCGAACTTGTCGGCGGCGACCCGGCTGTCCAGCTGTTCCGTGATGTCGTTCATGCCCAGCATCCCGGTCACGCCCATCTCCAGCACGAAGACATTGGGCGGATTCCCGGCTATTGTGGCCGCCTGAACCTTCTGCTGTACGTCAGAATAGGTCCCCTGCGTGGCTCCGGTAACATGGATACCCTTCTGCTTTCCCACGGTCTCGTTGAAATTCTTGATCAGAGTCTCGTTGGTTTCCTGAACCACGCCAGAATATGCGTACCAGTAATTGAGCTCGATGGGCTTGGCCTGCGCCGCCGGGGCCTGAGCCCCCAATAGCGCCAGGACGATAGCGGCCAAGAAAACCCTGGCGCCGCGAATCTCAAGACTCCTTGCCATATCCGACTCCTTTAGTAGAGCAATCTATTTTTCACCCATATAGGTGAATGCTTTCGTTATTCTTTGTTGAGCGATGAGGTAGATGAGCAAAACGGGGATGATCAAGATAAGGTTGCCCGCCATCACGACGTTGTAGGGTATGGATATTCCGCTATCCAGCAACTTCAGTGAGGCGACACCCACGGGAAGCGTACGAACAGCATCGCTTGTGGTGAGCACCAGAGGCCAGAAATAATCGTTCCAAGTACCGATGAAGGTAATGAGGCCAAGGGCCGAAATCGTGGGCATCGCTATCGGGATCATGATACGCGTGATGATGGAGAGTTCCGAAGCCTTGTCCATGCGAGCCGCTTCGAGGACTTCCTCCGGCACCTGCCGGAACGTCTGCCTGAGCATAAAGATCCCGAAAGCGCTTGCCGCCTGCGGTAAGATGAGGGACGCGTAGTGGTTGATGAGGCCGAAGCGGTTCATCAGCAGAAACACGGGCAGAAAGACCAGCTGCGGCGGAATCATCACCGAGGCCAGGGTGAGTCCGAAGAAGATGCCGCTGCCCTTGAATCTGTATCGGGCAAAGGCGTAGGCCGCCGGCACGACCGTGAAGATTTGACAGAGGATGATGGATCCTGAGACGAGAATGCTGTTCCAGAGGTATTTCCAGAAGGGAAAGGCGCCGAATGCCGCCGCGAAGTTGTCCCAGCTGGGATGGGCCGTCCAGAAAGTCGGCGGGAACTGGAGCATCTCCCCCTTCGACTTGATCGCCGTCAGCGCCATCCAGTAGAAGGGGACGAAGTATACGAGGAAAATCAGGAGGGAAACGAGGAGTCGTCCCGTTAGGGGGATCGCACGTCGCGCTCGTATCATCGCCGCCCTCCTATCGGTAATGGACCCTGCGGTCCAGAACCATGAAATACGCGATGGTGAACGCCCCGATGAACAGCATCATGACGACCCCCGCGGCCGAGGCGTACCCAATCTTGAAGAACTGGAAACCATTCTGGTAAATGTAGTAGACAAAGGTGTTCGTCGAGTTGGACGGCCCCCCCTGAGTCATCAGGGCCACGGTCTCGAAAGCCTTGAGGGAGGCGATCATGTTCGTGAGAGCGAGGAAGAAAAGCGTAGGGGAGATCATCGGCAAGGTGATCGAGCGAAATACCGAAAAAGGTTTGGCCTTGTCGAGCTCGGCGGCTTCATAGAGGTACTCCGGAATAGCCTGGAGGGCCGAGGCCAGGATCAGCGTGTTGAACCCGAGACCTTTCCACACCGACACGATAACCAGGGACGTGAGAGCCATGTGGCTGTCGGAGAGCCAATCGACCGGTTTGACCCCAAACAGCCCGAGGATGAAGTTCAGCAGTCCATAGTCGAGATCCATGAACCAAAGCCAGATGAGGGAGACCGACACCAGGGAGATAATGTAGGGGGCGAAAATCGAAGCCCGGAGGAAGCCGTTGAGCGCCGTCTTCTTTTTAAGAAAGAGAGCGACCGCAAGGGAAATGACGATCGAGAGGAGGACGCTCAGCGCCATGTAGTAGAGGGAGTTGGAGAAAACCTTGCCGAATTCCTTACTAGAGAGAAGATTCGCGTAGTTTTTGAGCCCTATGAAGATCTTCGGACCAAGCATATTCCATTTGAAGAAGCTGAGATAAAGCATGTAGATGATGGGGTAGAGGGCGAAGACCGCGAAAATGGTCATGGCGGGGGCGATCATCAGGTAGGGTCTGGCCTTGAGGGCTTTCATCGGTTCCCTCCCGGAGCCGGGCTTTCCATGCTGTTTCCATCTCCATCGAAGGAAAAGATATCCTTCCTGTCCACATGGATGAACACCGGCCCGAAGGGGATCCTTCGATTCTCGTACAGCTTCACCTGGACCTTCCACCCGGGCCCGTTGACCTGATAGAGCACCTCGGATCCCAGCATCTCATGAGTGACAAGTTCGCCGGGGAAAATCAAATCCCCCGAAGGCACCGCGGACCGATCAACGGTGATCCTGGCTTTTTCGGGCCTGAAGCCGAGGTGGCGGGCCCCGGGGAAACGCGCGGCGGTCGCCGGATCCGCCTCGATGATGTTCATCGGGGGCGTCCCTATGAATCTCGCGCTGAAGACATTCGCGGGTCTGGCGTATAGTTCCTCCGGGGTTGCTTCCTGGCGGATCTTGCCTTTTTCGAGCAGGATCACCTTCGTCCCCAGGGACATCGCCTCCACCTGGTCGTGCGTCACGTACACGAAGGTGCTTCCAAGCCTCCGGTAGAGCTCGATCAGGTCCTTCCTCAGCTGGCCGCGGAGCTTCGCGTCGAGGTTCGAGAGAGGCTCGTCCATCAGGAAAATACGTGGCTGCTTGACCATGGCGCGCGCTAGGGCGACGCGCTGGCGCTGCCCGCCTGACAGGAATTGCGGCTTTTTCTTCAAATAATCGCCGAGGCCGACAAGCTCCGCGATCTCGGCGATACGCCTGTCCCTCTCCTTTTTCGCTATGCCGCCATTTTTGAGGCCGTACTCGATGTTTTCCCTCACTGTCATCGTCGGGTAGAGGGCGTAGTTCTGAAAAACCATGGCGATGCCCCGGTCTCCAGGCTGGACCTCGCGCATGCTGGCGCCATCGATGAGGACTTCCCCTGCCGAAGCCGTCTCGAGCCCTGCGATCAGCCTGAGAATGGTGGATTTGCCGCAGCCCGAAGGGCCGAGGAGGACGGTGAAGCCTCCCTTTTCCATACGGAGGTCGAGGTTTTCGAGGACCTTCTCGGCACCGTAACTTTTATGAATTCCGCGCAGCTCGATCATAGGAGTACTCATTTAACCCACTCCTGTAAAAAGTCGATGACATTCTTCTTGGCGACATCGGGAATGTAATGAAAGAAAGCGAAGGGCTTGACGTAGCGGTAGCTTCCGTCCTTCCTTTTATCCTTCCACGCCTCGTACAGCTTGTCGCCTCCCTCGCTCCCCACGAGGAAATCGAACCTCATGTTCTGGACGATGACAGCGACCTTGTCGTTCTTGACGACCCTCGCCAGGAGGCTCGCCTCCTCCAGTTCCTCGTTCCGCCGCGCTATCTCGACTGGATCGGTCAGGTGCCGAATCTTGTGGTTCTCATAGTAGGAAAGCCCGAGCTGGTAATTCATCAAATCCCGCGAATCGGGAGAGGATATGGTCGGCGCTATGGCCCGGGGCGGATATTTTCCATTCACTAGGTAGCTGTAGGCGACGAAGCCGCCCATCGAACGGCCCACGATGGAAAAAAGTTCGGTATCCGAATCGGAATTGGCCTTGTAATATTCGATGAGAACGTCGATATCGGCCACGGATCGTTCGACAACCTGCAGGATAGAGTACCTTCCGGGTTCGTTCCTCTCGCCATGGGCCAGGGCGTCCGGAGCGACGACGAAATACCCTTTGTCCGCGAGCCGCATGGCGAAGTTCGCCATCCTCTCCTTGAAGGAGCCGTAGCCGTGGGTCATGAATACGAGGGGCTTGCCTTTGGGCGAACCGACGCAGTATTCCAAGATAGGGATGTCGCCCACCCGCTTCTTTTCTCGGGTGGCCTTGCTCACTAAATTCTGGTAGACGCGCCTCAGCGGAGTGAGGTGAAGAAGCTCGTAGAGAAGCGTAAGCATCGCCGTGAAATACATCTGTCCTTTCGCGATTTTCCTGATTGATGGGTCGGCCAACTTTTTTTCGCTCATGCCTTGAATCCCTCGAAGATGATGGAATCGTATTTCGCCAAAAGTCGAACGGAATCCTCTCGCTTCCTGACGGTCCAAACCGCCGCCATGGCGCCGAGCGTCATGCAGATTCGCAGAGGCAAGCCGGCATCCTCAAAACGGTAGGAAATAAAATGCGGCCTCGATCTATAGTTGTACAGAAGCCATGAAAGCATTCTTCGCCGAATAAGGGGGATGGACGCGGCGCCCTCTTTCCCGAGGGCGCGTTCATAGGTTCTAAATCCCAAGGCAAGCTGCCCGCGCATAACCTTCGGGCGGTTGTTCTTGAACCAGGAAAGGACATTCGCGTCGAAGCTTTCCACCAGATAATCGCCCTCATATCCGTCAAGAAGCCGGGACGCGGCCTCGCACAGAGGACGGACATCGGCGCTTCCGGGGAGTCCCGTCTTGAATTCGATGAGGAGCGGCACGCTGCCGTCCACAAGGGAGAGCAACTCCCTCAAGGTGGGGATCTTCTGATCGGTCGACAGAAGCGAAAGAGCCTTGAGCTCAGCGAGCGACAGGGCCTCGACCTTCCGCGCTTCGCCGCACAGGCGGGCGAGCTTGTCATCGTGGAATACCACGACTTCGCCGTCGCTCGCGAGATGGATATCCAGCTCGATCCCATAGCCCATGTCCCTCGCCGCGCCGAAGGCCGCGAGCGAGTTTTCGGGGATCCCAGCCTTGTTGTCGAACATGCCTCGATGGGCATACTTGCGGCCCTTCAGAAGAACTCGCATTTCGGGGCTTGGCGAGGCTGGCCATAGCATCCATAACAAGAGAGCCGCGACAAGCGCAAGCACGGCAAGTATGACAGCGATCGATATCATCGATGCGAACCCCTCTCTCGACTCCGGAATCGTTGAATTATTAATCTAGATTTGAAAGCTGTCAAGAAAAAACTAAAATGTTTTAGTTAATTATTCATATAATTAGTGAGATTTTACACTGCTATTTAGTTATTAACGAATATTTCACACATTTTAATGGATTATTGAATGCTATTCTCATACAATCAACTTAACATTGACAGTTTGTTAAGTTGGGTTTATCATAGCCATACATTATGGCAGCAACAATTCGCGAGATAGCGGACTTGGCTGGCATCTCGCCGGCCGCGGTCTCCTTCGTCCTCAACAACAAGCCGGGCGTCGGGCAGGAAACACGGGACAAGGTTCTCGCGATCGCCGCCAAGCTCGGCTATGAACAGAAAAAATCGAAGCGGCCGCCCTCGGCGAGCACGCGCGCGATCCGAATGCTCTACATCGCCAAGCAGGGCCAAGTCACCTACCAGGCTCACCGCATCTTCATCTCCGAATACATCGCCGGCCTCGAAGAGGAGGCCAAGGCGGAGAACTATCGCGTCGAGATTCAGATATTGGAAGGATTCGATCCGCAAAAGGTGCTGCAGGCCCTCAACACCGATATGATTGACGGCGCGGTCATACTCGGATCGGCGCTGGATGACGATGATCTCGAGTTCTTCTCGGAGGTGTCGGTGCCGATAGTCGTCGTCTACACCTACCGCCCATGGCTCGACCTGGACTTCGTCGACATGAACAACGAGTCCTCGGTGCGCGCAGCCCTGGAATATCTCCACGGCGCCGGGCATCGCCGCATAGGCCTCGTGAAGAGCCTGATCGAAACAAGGAATTTCCGGCTACGCGAGCATGCTTTCATGGAGACGATGGACCGCCTGGGATTGCCCGTGGCCGCCGCCGACTGCTTCGCGATCGACCCGACCTTCGACAAGGGAAGGCAGGACATGACGAAGCTGCTCGCCAACGCCGGGGACCTGCCGAGCGCTTTGTTCTGCGTCAACGACTTCATCGCGTACGCCTGCATCCAAGCCTTGAAGGACGCCGGCAAGAGCATCCCCGATGACGTTTCGATCGTCGGCTTCGACAACCTCCCCTCCGACGAGTTCATGGAGCCATGCCTCAGCTCCGTGAAGGTCTCCAACCGCTCGATCGGGCGGCGCGCCATGCGGCTCCTCCTCGACCGTATCGCCGATCCGGGCCGGCCCTCCGAAAAGGTATCCATCGGCGGCGAATTGATCATACGCGGAAGCATCCGCTCGATCACCGCTCCCACAGCGTGACTCCGCGCCGCGCCGGCAGGGAGGATACGCTCCGCGCTGAATGGGACACGCTCCTTTACCTGAACCACATCGCCACGGCCGAAATGTCCGGTTTGTAGACCATCAGCGCGAACACCGCCGCGAGGGGAACCACGCCGCCAAGGCTTATCCACCAGCGCAGCCTCAACAGCCGGACAAGCTCCCCGGGGAGGGCTTGGTCGTCGGCCTTGAGGCTCGCCATGAGGCGCTTGACTTTGTACTGGGTGGGGATATCGCTGACGATCCAGAACAGCCCAGAGAGCATGAAGAGGACGAATGCCGTCGAAAGCCAGCCGATCGTCCAGAGGTCCCCCAGGATGAAGGCGAGCATGAGGCCCGAGACCAGCGAGAGGATGATGAGGGGCGAGGAGAAGCGCGCGTCTATCCAGGCCACGGTGGTGAAGGTGTGGAGGATCACTTCCTTGCTGCCCGAGGCCAAGCTGCGCTTTTCCCAGATCATGCCCACGGCCGCGTTGGCGAAGAAGAGGGTGGCGGCGGTGATGTGGACGAAGAGAGCGTGGCCGCGCAAGGCGGGCCGGTTGAGAAGGGCGATGAATTCGGCCTTGAAAAAGACGGCGAAGGCTACCAGCCCGGCCATGATGGCCAGGAAGACACAGAGGACGTACTTGGTCTTCATTGTCGACATACCTACCATATCCACAGGCGTCGCACAAGGGCTGCGCAATCCGTCTCAGCATCCGCATTGCTTGGCGCATAACGCCTTGCTATAATGTAAAAATAAATATAAGGAGCCAGTGATACGTAAACAGGCGATCCGGCGGTACTGGCCGCAATACAAATGGTCGAACATCCAGGCGATGCTCAAGAACATGAAGAAAGAGCCCGAGTTCTGCGCTGAGCCCTTCGCCGGCAAGCTGGTAGCCATCACGGGCGCCACCTCGGGCATCGGTCTCTGCGCGGCGCGGAAATACGCTGCCATGGGCGCTCGGCTCGTCATGATAAACAGGAACGGCGAGAAATCCGAGCGAGTTTGCGGGGAAATCGCCGACGACTTCGGCGTCCGGGCGGAATACTTCACCGCCGACCTCTCACTGCTCTCGGACATTCAGCGCGCTGGACGCTATCTGGCCGGGCTGGAACAGCCGATCGACGTTATGATCCACAACGCGGGTATTCACCTCGAAACCCGGCATGAAACCGCCGACGGCCTCGAGACCAATTTCGCCCTCCACTACCTCGCGCCCTTCGTCATTACCAAGATGCTCATGCCCAAGCTGAGCCGGGATAGAACGGGCAGAATCATTTTCGTCGGTTCCGAGGGCTATCGGTTCGCCGTGTGGGGACTCAATCTGGACGACCTCCAGTGGGAATGGAATAAGTATTCCGGGCTCAAGGCCTACGGAGCCGGAAAGCTGGCCCAGCTTCTGTCGATGCACCTCATCGCAAGGGAACTCGAGCCGCTCGGAGTGACCATCAACGCCATGCATCCGGGCATGGTGCGGACCGAGACGGGCAAAGACAACGGCAAGCTGTACAAATGGTACAAGCGGAACTTCATCGACGCGCGTTCGGCGACTCCGGACAAATCCGCGGAAGCCCTCTATTTTCTAGGGACGTCCAAGGCGCTAGCGAAAACCAGCGATGTATTCTTCCATCTGACGACAGAAGAGGAACTGGCGCCTCCCGCGCGCGACATGGAAGCGGCCGAGGCTCTATGGGAAAAGACGATAGCTTTGCTCAGTCAAAAGGGGGTGAATCTATGACGAACAAGGATATCATCGTCGTAGGCGGGGGCCTCGCCGGCCTCACCGCGGCATTGAGCCTCGCGCGAAAGGGCAAAGACGTCCTCCTCATCGAAAAGAACGAGCATTGCGGCGGGCTAATGAACTCCTTCGAGCGCGGGGGCTTCCGCTTCGAGGGCGGGGCGCGGGCTTTGGTGAACGCTGGGCTGGTGGGGCCAATGATCAAGGAATTCGGCATCGACATCGAGATCCTGCCCAATCCGATCACACTCGGCATAGAGGACTCGATCATCCGGATCGAAGGGGAAGAGGGCCTCCACACCTACGCCGACATGCTGAAAAGGCTCTATCCAGGCAGCGAAGGCGATGTCGATAGGATCATCGAGGCTATCCGCTCCATCATCGAGGACATGAAAGTCCTCTACGGAGTCGACAATCCCCTCTTCACCAAAAAGAGGAAAAACATCCTCGTCCTCGCGCCTTCGCTCGTCGCTTGGCTGGTGAGACTCATGAGGACGATGCACCGCATCTCCAAGATGGACACGCCTTTCGAGGAGCGCCTCGACGAGCTCTCCTCAAATCAGTCTTTGAAGGACATCATAGGCCAGCATTTCTTCCGCAAGACGCCGGTTTTTTTCGCCCTGAGCTATTTCGCGCTCTACAACGACTACGTCTATCCCAAGGGCGGCGTGGGCGCCTTTATCCAGAAGCTGGAGGCCGCGATACAAGAGCGCGGCGGGGAAGTGCGCCTCGATACTGAAATTGTCAAAGTCGAGCCCGGCGCGAAGGTGATAACCGACTCCTCCGGCGCCGCGTATCATTACGAAAAGATGGTCTGGGCCGGAGACCTCAAAGCCCTGTACGCGATGAGCGAATCGACGGGAATGGCGGAGAAGTCGCGGGCTTCGTTCATCCAGCGCAAGGAAAAGATCCTCGCGAGCAAGGGAGCTGAATCAGTTTACTCGGTATTCCTGGGCGTGGATCTTCCGCCCGAGGCCTTCGGCAAGATAGCGAGCGGGCACCTGTTCTACACCCCCGATAAAAACGGACTAGGGCAGATCCATAGCTCCGAACTGGATGGCATGCTCGCGCGTTGGGACTCGGTCCAGCGGGATGAAATCTCCGCCTGGCTTCGCGGGTTCTGCCGCTACAACACCTTCGAGATTTCCATTCCCGCCCTGCGCGATCCCGACGCGGCCCCGCCGGGAAAGACGGGAGTCATCATCAGCGCCTTGTTCAGCTACGAGCTCACGCGGAGGATCAAGGCCGCGGGCTGGTACGAGTCGTTCAAGCGGCTCGTGGAAGACGAATTCATCGAGGTCATCTCGTCGAGCATCTACCCCGGAATCAAGGAGAAAAAGCTGTTCAGCTTCTCTTTCTCGCCCCTCTCCATCCTCGAGCGAGCGGGTAGCTCCGAGGGCTCCATCGTTGGCTGGTCTTTCGAGCAGGCCATACCCGTGGTGACGAGCATGTTCCGCATGGCAGATTCCGTAAAGACGGCCCTGCCCGATGTCTACGCCGCCGGGAAGTGGGTGTACAGCCCCGCAGGGGGCCCAACGGCGATCATGACGGGCAGACTTGCGGCGAAGAAGTGCCTGAAGGATTAGGGACGCCTGACGCGCCCATGCCCGAGGCAGTCGGATAAAGATCAGCCGAGAAGGTTGTGTGGAGCTTGAACTGGCGGGAGATTAAAAGAATTGCGATATGGGCCCACCTGGACTTGAACCAGGGACCAACGGATTATGAGTCCGCGGCTCTAACCAACTGAGCTATGGGCCCGCGCAATCAAGCGGAACGCCACGAGGGACTATTCACCCTCCGGGCGCGGCAAAAAATATACAAGCTGGGCGGAAAAAAGTCAACGGAATGGCACGGGCTGGTTTTTCGGCGCATTTGACTGCCGATCGCGAGATTTTAGCCAAAGAGCTGTGGCTGAAGGGGTAAGCGCTTTTCATGCTTGCATAGAATAGTACATTATAGCACAACCAGTTTTTGAGGAGTACGGGAATGCTATGCGTGGAGGGTTTCGCGATCGAGGCGGTCGCCTTCGATATGGATGGGCTCATGTTTGATACCGAACGGATCGCGCATGAGCTTTGGACAAAGGCGGGAGCCGCGCACGGTTGGGACATCGGCCCCGAAGTGCTCATGAGCCTCGTCGGACAGTCGAGCGCCTCCGGCAGGCTGTTCATGATGGAAACGCATGGGCCCGAATTCCCTTACGACGCCATCAGGGCTACTAGGCTCGCCCTGGAAGCCGATTATTTCCGCGAGAATGAAGTTCCGCTCAAACACGGCCTCCTTGATATTTTTGACTTTTTCGCGGCTGAAAAGATTCCGATAGCCGTGGCGACGTCGACCACAAGGCCCCGCGTCATGCCGCTTCTGCGCAAGGCGGGCATTCTTGATCGCTTCAGCTTTACCATTTGCGGGGATGAGGTCGAGAAGACAAAACCCGATCCCGAGATATATCTGAAGGCAGCCGCGGGGCTCGGTGTGAGCCCCGGTTCCTGCCTGGTGCTGGAGGATTCTCGCACCGGAATAGCCTCGGCCTACGCGGCGGGGACGATTCCGGTGATGGTTCCCGATTTGATACAGCCGGATGAAGAAGCGCTGCGCAGGGCCGCGCGGGTGTTTGAAAACTTGAACGACGTCAGGAGCTGGCTGGCCCGCTGAGTCTTCACCTGAACAAATCCAACAAGTCCGAGCTTAGCCCGTGGCCATCAGCCCCGGCTAGGCGTTTTCCTCGATTTTCACCTTTTCGACGTTGCCGATATGGCGAAGGTCCCTGAAGAGACGCTCGATGTCCACATCGACGGGGATCTTGGCCAGCACGGAGAACTTAGTGGACTGCCTGGCGACATCCTGGCTCGCGTCGACGGATTGCGCGCGTATGCCGTGCTCGGCGAGGACGTCGAGGACTTTGCCGCGGTCGGCCGTATTTTCCGCGAACCAGATGCCGATGTATTTAAAACGCTCGGCAGGGAAAAGCTTGCGCTCAACGGGCTCCAGGGCGGCAAGGGCGATCAGGACGAGAACGAGGGTGATGAGGCCGGCGATCCACATGCCGCCTCCTATGGTCAGTCCGATTGCGGCAACGACCCAGAGGCTGGCGGCTGTCGTCATGCCTTTTACGTTGTTGCCGATTTTTATGAAGGCGCCGGCGCCAAGGAAACCGATGCCCGACACAACCTGGGCGGCGATGCGCCCCGGATCGCCCTTGTCGAGACCGACGGACTGGGGCATCCAGATGGAGAGCATCATCAGGAGGCAGGAACCGAGCGATATGAGGATATGGGTGCGCAGGCCGGCGGTCTGTCGGCGCATCTCGCGCTCCATTCCCACCAACCCTCCCGCCAGCATGGCCAGGATGAGGCGGATGGCAGCGTCCATCGGGCCGATTCGTATCGTCGTAAGGCTTTCCATCAGATCCATCGTGCTTCCTCTATGCTATTTATTTTTAAACGCCTCAAGATTCCTTTTAAGATACTTGAAGTGAAAATCGGCATGTCCCGTATAGATGGTCAGGACATCGGCAAGGCTGAGCTTTCCCCGTTCGGGATGCATGACGCAGGCGGCTTCGCGTGTCGCGTCGTCGAGGGTCCGGAGGGATTCCGCCAGGAATTTCCTGAGGGATACGGCAAGATCGAGGCAGAAAACGCCGTCGCTCGCCGAATAATTATTTTTAGCGCGCCAGGCTTCCTGGTCCCAGATGGGGATGTTTTTGCCCGGTTCTCCCACCGCGCCCCTCAGCCGCATCACGAGGTTGCAGTCGGCGTCCAGAAGATGAACGAGGTGCTCGTTGATGGACCACGCGTCGAGGATGGGCGGCACAAAGTTCAATTCATCGGGACCGAGCGCGTTCAGTTCAGCCGACAAGGCGTCATACGCGTGCTCGAAAGCGTTCACGAGAGCATTGAATTCGTTCTTTTCCATGGCTTCCCCCAGGATGAAACCGGCAAGCGGCCAATGCGTTTTCAAGGCCGCCGCGCTGCCATTTTCGGCGTTTCACGTTCTTCGTTTCCGGAGTATACTACATTCATGTCGACAAAAGAACAGTATATTCTTGCCCTGGATCAGGGCACGACCTCTTCGAGGGCGATTTTATTCAACCACGACGGCATCATCATCGGCGTCAAGCAGATACCCTTCAATCAGATATTCCCCAAGCCGGGTTGGGTAGAGCACGATCCCGAGGAAATCTGGACGACCCAGCTCGAGGCGGCGCGCGGCGCCATCGCGGCGGCCCAGATCGAGAGCGACCAGATACTCGCCATCGGCATCACGAACCAGCGCGAGACGACGGTGCTGTGGGAGCGCGATACCGGCAAACCCGTGTACAACGCCATCGTCTGGCAATGCAGACGTTCGTCGGGCATATGCGACGAGCTACGGGCGGCGGGGGCCGAGCCGGAGATACGCGAGAAAACCGGCCTCGTGCTGGACGCCTATTTTTCGGGCACTAAACTCACCTGGCTGTTCAGGGAGCGTCCCGACCTGCGCGTGCGCGCCGAGCGCGGCGAACTCATGTTCGGCACCATAGATTCCTGGCTTATTTACCGCCTCACCGGACGCCACGCCACCGATCCGACCAACGCGAGCCGCACGCTACTCTTCGATATCAGGAAACGGACATGGGACGACGATCTTTTGAAACTGCTCGGCGTGCCGCGCTCCATTCTCCCGGAGGTGCTGCCCAGTTCGGGGTTCTTCGGGACCGCGCGCGCGGAGCTTTTCGGGACGGCGATTCCCGTCACCGGCGTCGCGGGCGACCAGCAGGCGGCCCTTTTCGGCCACGCCTGCTTCGAGCCCGGGGAAGCCAAGAACACCTACGGCACGGGCTGCTTCACCCTTATGAACGCGGGCCCCTTTCCCGTCGTGTCCGAACACAACCTCCTCACGACCGTGGCCTGGGATCTCGGCAAGGGCTATACCTACGCCCTCGAAGGCTCGGTTTTCATAGCGGGCGCCGTCATCCAGTGGCTGCGCGACCAGATGGGCCTCCTAGCCGATTCAGCCGAGAGCGAGGCGCTGGCGCGTTCGGTGCCTGATACCGGCGGCGTCTATCTCGTGCCGGCTTTCGTCGGCCTGGGAGCGCCTTACTGGGATTCGGAGGCGCGCGGAACCGTGGTTGGCATCACAAGAGGCACGACGAGGGCGCATTTCGTACGCGCGGCCCTGGAGGCGATAGCCTACGAGTCGCGCGATCTTCTCGACGCCATGGAAAAGGATTCAGGCCGCAGGCTTGCGAGCATAAAAGCCGACGGCGGGGCTTCGGCCAACTCCTTCCTGATGCAGTTCCAGGCCGATATCACGGAGCGGAACGTCGTCCTGCCCGAAGTCACCGAGACTACGGCCTTAGGCGCCGCCTACATGGCCGGTCTGGCCGCGGGTTACTGGTCGGGGCTGGACGACGTGAAGAAGAATTGGAGAAAGAGACGCGAATTCAGGCCGGAGATGGACGGTGGGACGAGGAGCCGCCTCGTGTCGGGATGGGAGAAAGCGGTGAAAGCGGCGCGTTCGTATAGATAAGGCTGGGACGACGGCGCAATTATATCAATATGGCCGGAACGGCGCCGCGATTGCCTGAGTCTTAGAGATGGTAGTATAACAGTGGCTGAAGTCAATTAATCAGCGAGGAAACATATGACCAGAGCGGAACGGGCGGTGGCATTGCATGGCGGCGGTTCTTCTTGTTCACAGGCGGTATTCACCGTATTCGCCGCCGATTTTGGCATGGATGAGCGTCTCGCTCACAAGATCTCGACGGGACTGGGCGGCGGCATGGGCAGGATGGGACTCACCTGCGGGGCTATCAGCGGCGGCGTTCTGGCCCTTTCGCTCGCCATGGGAAGCGAAGAAGGATCGGACCAGGACGGGAAGATGAATACCTACGGGGCGGTCGCGAAATTCGTGGCTGAGATGGAAGCCAGGCATGGATCGACTCAGTGCCGCGCCCTTCTCGGCGGCGCCGATCTCTGGACCGAAGAAGGCCGGGCGGCGGTAAAGGCAGGCGGCCTGAGCGACAAGGTGTGCAACAGGATTGTGGCCGACGCGGTGGACTATATAGAGACGCTTCTGTTTCAAGGAAAGAATAATGGATGACCGATACCTTCAGGGAAGACATTTCCTGAAATCCAACTGGCAGCTCGTCAAGGAAACGGTTTCCGACCAGTCGAAAGGACTGCCCGCTCCCCTGCAGGAGACTCCTCCCGAATCCGACGACAGCGTCGTGACGCTTCCTCCCGTGGAGGAAGTCTACGCGAGAATGGCGGCAACGCCGGCGCCATTAGCAGCCCTAGAGGCGGCGTCCGTTATGGCGGCGCCAATAATGGCGGCGCCAATCCTTCATAGGCTGCTGAAAAGCCGCAAATCGAGACGCGTTTTCGAAATCGCGCCGCTCTCCCTCGCTGAGCTTTCCTATCTTCTATGGTCCTGCGAAGGCGTGCGCGAGAACAGAGGGAAATTTTCTTTCAGGACGACGCCATCGGGCGGCGCCAGGCACCCCCTGGATCTCTATGTCTCCGTTCGGAGCATCGATGGACTCAAGCCCGGGCTTTATCGTTATCTTCCGCTGGAACATTCCCTCGTGCTCGAAAGGGAGGGCGACGATTCAGAATCGCTCAACGAAGCCCTCATGGACCAGCTGCGGAATTCATCCTGCGTCATTCTCTGGGCGGCTGTTCCCTACAGGAGCGAATGGCGCTACGGCAAGGCGGCCGACAAGCTCGTGGCCCTGGACGCCGGCCATTCCTGCCAGAATCTCTATCTGGCATGCGAGGCTTTGGGCTTGGGAACCTGCGCCGTGGGCGCCTACGACCAGAAAAAGCTCGACGCGTATCTCGGGCTGGACGGCGAGGACATGTTCGCCATGTACGCCGCTCCCGTGGGCCGGCCCGTTCATAAAGAAGCCCAGGAAGAATGAAGGAGAAAGCCGTGGAACTCGATATCGTTCAACTTACGACACCCGCCGACTGCAATATCGTCGTCGGACAGTCGCATTTCATAAAGACCGTGGAGGATATGGCCGAAATAATGGCCAATTCGGCGCCCGGCGCCAAGTATGGACTGGCCTTCAACGAAGCGTCGGGCGTCTGCCTCGTGCGATCCGAGGGTACCGATCCGGCCTTGGTGAAAAGCGCGGTGGATTGCGCCCTGGCAGTGGGCGCCGGGCACAGCTTTTATCTCATCCTGGGCCCCGGTACGTATCCCATCAACGTCCTGGATCGCATTAAGGCCTGCCCCGAAGTCTGCGGGATTTTCTGCGCCACCGCCAACGCGCTGCAGGTTGTACGCGCGAGGACGGAACAGGGAGCCGGCATCCTCGGCGTGATAGATGGGTCTTCCCCGCTAGGTGTCGAATGCGATGCCGACAAGGCGGACCGCAAGGCGATGCTCAGGAGATTTGGCTACAAATTCTAGAACGAATTCTAGCCTTGCCGATCGCAGCCGAGCCCTAGACGCCACGCTCTCAATAGACCAGCCGAAATGCTGGTGTAGACCTCGCCTTCGCGTACTTTGCCCGGAAAATTCTTTTCGAGCATTCTCACGAAAGCGGGGATTCTGCAGGAACCTCCCACTCTTATAACATGCCCGACATCCTCCGTCTCGATGCCCGCCTCGGCGACCGCCTTGAGCACCAAAGCCTCGGCGGCGAGCACCCTCTTTTCGATGATTTGCTCGAAATCGCTTCTGCTGATCCTCTCCCGGAGGGCGATATGGGGCGGCAGGTCGAACTCGACCGACGCCGCGTCCCGCGATGATAGCGCGATCTTCGCGTCGTCGATTTTTTCGAAGAGACCGAAGGCGAGGTTTCTGTCCAGGAACTGGATAAGGCCTTTGAGTTCAGATTTCCTGTCGGCGTCATACATCAGTTCCTGGATGGTCTGCTTGGTCTTGACCACGTCGCCGAGGGGAAGCGCGTAGAATGAGGCCACCTGATTCGTTATCCAGCGCGGAATCTCGAGACTCTTTCCCGTCATCGTCCTGATGTGGCCGCCGTAGCCGAAATGCCTGATGATGCGGCCGCGCGAGAGGTCTTCGTCCAAGATATAGCCGCCCAGGTTGGCGCCTTCGCTCGAGAGAATCTCGATGCCGTCGTCCAGGAGTCTCGCCACGGTGATGTCCAGCGTGCCGCCGCCGAAATCGAACACGAGCGTGCATCCTTTGACGTCGCCGATGAGGCTCGCCATCGCCGCGACCGGTTCCTTGACGAAATGCACTTCCTCGAATCCCGCGAGGCGGCAGGCGTCCTCGAAGCGCTTCTGGATGAGAGCGTCTTTTTCGGGAGTCTCGGCGAGGCGCACCGGCCTGCCCAGGACAACCTCTCTTCTCGCCTTTCCGCGGCTCGCGTCGGCTCTCCGCCTCACTTCGCGGAGGAAGAGGCCGGTCAGGGCTTCCCCGCTCCAATACTTTCCGAAAACATGGGAACCTTCGAAATATTCGTCCTTGAGCGCGAGCTTCAGGGCCTGGAAGAGCCGAAAATGCCGGTACAGATCCCTCGAGAGCCTGTGCCGCTCCAAAGCCGCCGAATATTCGCGTATTCCCTCGGTCCCGATCGCGACAGGTTTGTCTCTTTCGAAAAACATGATGGAAGGCAGCACTTTTTCGCCGCCGCCCAGATCCACCACTTCCGATTTTCCGCCTGATTCGATGGAGACGACAGTATTGGAGGTTCCAAAATCGATACCGTACACGATGTTCATTCTCCCGGCTTGTTCAGCGGAGACCGCGGCGCGCGGACCCGCCGCGTGGCGGAGACTTGCCGCCAATGCAGTGAGGCTATAGCGGCGTTTGAACGCCGTTCCTTTTTACGGAACTTTTTTTGAGCGTTACATGAATCCATGAATTGGGGGGGCGCGTCAAGACAGGGTCCAGGTCGGCTTCGGCCTTTCAGAGTTCCCGGAGTACCGCGCCGACGAGCTCTTTCCTCAACTCGTTGATGTTCTGCGGCGTCTCGACATGGAGGCGGTTGGCGAGTATGGCGACCGCTATTTGCGTTTCTCGGTTGAGATAAAGATAGGTTCCGGTGAACCCGGTGTGGCCGAAGCCGCCGCCCGGATAGAGTTCGCCCAGCTGGAATCCAAGGCCGCGATTCCCTCCGTGATCCCGGCAGGCTTCAGCGACAAGGCTCGGCGAGAGGAATCCGTTGTGGCCGTTCGGATCCAGATACACATTCCCCAGCGCGCAGAGGTCGCGCGCCGTCGAGAAGACGCCGGCATGGCCTGCCACGCCGCTGAAAAAGTAGTGGCAGTTCCCGTCGTCAGGCTCGCCCACGAAGGGGATGCCGTCTGGGCGCCAGCTCGAAAAGACGAGGCCGAGATCCTCCACCATTTTCTTTTCTATGAGATTGCCGAATTCCGTCGCGGCGAAAGGACCGCGCTCGAGCCTGTATCCTGTGTCGGCCAACTTTAACGGTCCGCAGACGATATCGCGCATCGCAGCTTTCAGCGGAAATCCGCTCGCGCTTTCCACGATCTTGCCGAGAAGCATGTAATTAAGGTCGGAATAGACGATGTCGCCGCCGAGGGGAAAGCGCCCCAGGACGCTTTCCATTATGGAAGCGAAATCGCCGCCGCCCGTGGCGTAGAACGGATACCAGTAATGCAGGCCGCTCGAATGCGTCATCAGCTTCCGGACCGTGATGGCGGAAAAAGCCCTCTCGAGCAGGGGGTGTCCGGACGACATCCTGGCGGTAAATTCGATGTCGCGCAACGGCGCGTCGAGGGGAATTCTTTTCCCCGTCGCGAGACGCAGGGCGGCCGTCGTGGTGAATAGTTTCGTGAGGGAAGCGAGGTCGAATTTCGTGCCCGTCGTCATGGGATCGTGGCGGTTCGCCGCGACGAGCGCGTGTCCGTAGGCATGTTCAAACATCGGCTGGGCGCCGCGCTCGATTCTCACGACGAGTCCCGCGGCGAGTTTCCGCGAAAGAGCGCGTTCGGCGATGGCGTTTATCGCGCCGGCCAGCTGATCTTCACTCATGTCTTTTTCTTCACCATCAATATCTCCGCGATGCCATCGACGGCGAAACCGGGAATGGCCCCTGCTTTACAGTACCCATGTTTCTCGTAGAAGGCAACGGCGCCCAGGTTGAAGTCCGACACCATGAGCGTCCAGACTCTGCCGATGGCGAGCGTGCGCCTTTCGAACTCGGCGAGAAGGGCCGAACCGACGCCGCCTGACCGTTTGTTCGCGTCGACGGCGATGAGCTTCAGATAGGGCGCGGAACCGAAGGCCCCGCGCGGGTCGATCCAGGCAAAGCCGAGAACGCCGCACGGCGCGGCGCCGCCGGCGTCAGGCGTTCCGGCGTCTTCCCGGGCCACCACGATGAGGGCGCCAGCCGCCACGCCTGCGCGCATTTTTCCGGCGAGGGTGGCGCGCTCGAAGCCATAGCGCTTTCCTATTTCTGATTCGCAGGCGATGAGCGCGCAGGAATCTATATCGCCCAACGTTGCGTCATCGATAAGCGGTGGCACGGTGGTCCTCCTCATGAATACAGGAAGCAGGCCACCTGATGGCCGGCCTCGGCTTCCACGAGGGGCGGCACGCTAGCGGCGCAGCGCTCCATGGCCTCGGAACAGCGTTCCCTGAAGGGACAACCGGCCCTTTCCTTCGTGGGCGACGGCACGTCGCCCTTCAATATGATGCGCTTGCGCAGGCGTTCCTTGGGCGGATCGGGAATCGGCACGGCCGACAGCAGCGCGCGAGTGTAAGGATGCATGGGCTTTTCGTAGAGAACCGCAGAATCGGCTATTTCGGCTATAGTTCCCAGATACATCACCACGATCCTGGAGCAGAAATACTCCACGACGGCGAGATTGTGCGCGATGAAGAGAAAGGTGAGATCGAACTCGTCCTGCAGATCCTTGAGGAGATTGAGAATCTGCGACTGGATGGACACATCGAGGGCGCTCACCGGCTCGTCGGCGATGATGAGCTTGGGCTCGAGGGCGAGGGCGCGCGCGATGCCGATGCGCTGCCGCTGGCCGCCCGAGAATTCGTGGGGATAGCGGCTTCCGAACGAAGGCAGAAGACCCACCTTTTCCATCAAGGAGGCGGTCTTGGCCTTGATCTGCTCTTCGGTAAGGTTGAGCGCTCCCCGCTTCGCGTAGATGCGCAGGGGCTCGGCGATGATATCGGCGGCCTTCATCCTCGGATCTAGCGATGAATAGGGATCCTGGAAGACGATCTGGAAATTCCTTCGCGCCTCGTACAGCTCCTTGGGCGACAGTGCGCGGAGATTTTTTCCTTCGAAGAGGATTTCCCCGCTCGTCGCGCTCTGAAGTTGGGCGATGGCCATCGCCGTCGTCGACTTGCCGCAGCCCGACTCGCCCACGAGGCCGAGCGATTCGCCCTTTTTCAGGGAAAAGCTGATATCGTCCACCGCTTTGAGCCAGCCGACCCGACGGCGCATCAGGATTCCCTTTTCGATGGGGAAATAAACCTTAAGATTCTTCACTTCGAGCAGGGTCGCTTTATCGGGCATCGTGGGATCCTTCGGCATGAAGCCAGCAGCGCACCGACCGCGTCGCGCCGCCCGCCGCGCCTGACCCTGTCGCGCCGAAACTCGTTTCCGGCGGGAAGGCCTTAGTGCAGACATCCATCCCCTTTTCGCAGCGGGGATAGAAGGGACAGCCCGCCGGAAGGTTCACAAGATTGGGCGGCGCGCCTGGAATGGAATACAGCCTCTGCCGCCCCGCCGCGTCGATGCGCGGTATAGAATCGAGAAGGCCGATCGTATAAGGATGTTTCGGATCGCTGAACAGTTCGTCGACGCCGGCCTTCTCCACGATGCGCCCCGCGTACATCACGCAGACCGAATCGCAGATGCCAGCCACGACGCCCAGGTCGTGGGTTATCAGGATCACTGACATGGTGTTCTTGTCGGAAAGCCCTTTTATGAGATCGAGTATCTGCGCCTGGATCGTGACGTCGAGGGCTGTCGTCGGCTCGTCGGCGATGAGAATGTCGGGGCTGCAGCTGATGGCCATCGCTATCATAACGCGCTGACGCATGCCGCCCGAGAATTGGTGCGGATAGTCGTGGGCGCGGCTTTCGGCGTCCGGAATGCCTATCGCCTTGAGCAGCTCGACGGCCTTGGCGACGGCCTCTTTCTTCGAAAGACCATGATGGAGCTGCAGGGCTTCGGCTATCTGCAGCGATATGCGCAACAGAGGGTTGAGGGAAGTCATCGGGTCCTGGAATATCATCGATATGTTGCCGCCGCGGATCAGCCTTATGTCTTCCTCGTCCCCTTCGAGGAGATTCTTGCCTTCGAAGAATATCTGGCCGCCGGCGATGCGTCCGGGAGGCGTCGGGACGAGCCGCAGCAGCGAAAGGTTCGTCACCGACTTGCCCGAGCCGGACTCGCCCACGATGCCGAGCACCTCGCCCCGGCGGACATCGAAGGAGATATCGTCGACTGCTTTCACGATGCCGTATTCAGTGTCGAAATATGTTTTCAGATTCTTTACGCTTAGAATCACGTCGCCGCGTTGTTTCATTTCCCGCCCCTCACTTCACGTTCCGCAGGCGCGGATCGAGGATGTCGCGCAGCCCGTCGCCTAAAAGATTGAAGCCGAGCACCAGAAAGCTGATCGCGATGCCGGGATAGATCGCCGTCCAGGGCGCGAGCATCATGAATTTCCGCGCGCTCGAAAGCATGTTGCCCCAGGACGGATAGGGCGGCTGAATGCCGAGGCCCAGGAAGCTCAGGGCCGATTCGAGGAGGATGGCCACGCTGAGCGACAGCGAAACCTGGACAATGAGCGGCATCATTATGTTGGGAAGAAGGTGCTTGAAAAGCACATAACTTCTTCCGGCGCCGTTGGAGAAGGCGGCGCGCACGAATTCGCTGCTCTTCAGCGTAATTATCGCGCCCCTGCTCACCCTCGCGAACTGCGGTATGTAGACGATGCCGATAGCTATGATGACGTTGTACGTTTTCTCTCCGAGGATTCCCATTATGAATATCGCGAGAAGCAGCGAAGGGAAGGAGAAAAGGATGTCGGCTATGCGCATGATGAACTGGTCCCATTTCCCGCCGAGGAATCCTGCCCAGATGCCCATGAGGGTGCCAATCACGGCGCCCATCAGCGTGGCGCTGATGGATATGATCAGCGAAACCGAGCAGCCCTGCATGATCCGCGACAGTATGTCGCGGCCGAACTCGTCGGTGCCGAAGAGGTGTCCCGTTTGGATCGAAGGCGCTTCCAGCATGTGGGCCGGGCTCATGGCCACGGGGTCGTAGGGCAGCCAGAAAAGCGCGACGATGATGACGGCGATGTAGAAGGCGATAATCGCGAGCCCGGTGAGGGCGATCGCGTTTTTCCCGAGTCTTGTTCCAGCCATATCCTACCTCGCTCCGTCGTCGAGCCGGATGCGCGGATCCACCGCCGCATAGATGAGATCGGTCACCAGGTTCACGAGAACGAACATGGCGGCGATGAGGAGTATAATTCCCTGGATTAGCGGATAGTCGCGCTGGTATATGGCGTACAACGCGAGCCTTCCCATGCCGGGAAGGGCGAACACTTCCTCGATGACGATGGCGCCGCCGAGGAGATAGCCGGTGTTGAACCCCGCCACGGTGATGACGGGCAGAATGGCGTTCCTCAACGCGTGCCTCACGATGACGACCTTCTTCTTGAGCCCTTTCGCCTTGGCCGTGCGTATGTAATCCATCTGCAGCACTTCGAGCATGGAATTGCGGGTGTAGCGCATGATGACGGCGGCGAGGCCTATCCCGATGGCCAGCGACGGAAAGAAGAGCATTCTGATGTTCTGGAGCGGCGCGCTGAAAAAACTCACGTAGTTGCCCATGGGAATCCATCCGCGGAAGTTCGAAAAGGCTATCACCATGAGGGAGGCGAGCCAGAACTGCGGCAGGGACAATCCCAGGAGGCCGCCGACGCGGATGAGCACATCGGTGAGAGGATGCTGCTTAATCGCGGACAGTATGCCGAGCGGTATGCCGATCGCGAGGGCGAGGATCAGGGCGAAAATGGTTATCTCTATGCTCAAGGGAAGCCGCTGCAGGATATCGGGCAGGATGGGCCTGCTCGTGCGCAGGGAATAGCCGAAGTCGCCCCTGAGGACTCTGCCCAGCCATTCGATGTAGAGCACGGGCACGGGTTTGTCCTCGCCGAAAATTCGTTTGAGTTCCACCATCTGCTCGGGCGTCGTTTCCACCTGAGTTCCGAGATACATCTGCAGCGACGATCCCGGTATGAGACGGACAAGAAAGAACACGATGATCGATACGCCGAGGAGTACCGGTATCAGGGATAAAAGCCGCCTGACGATATATCTTCCCATTATGAGCCCCAATGCAAGAATGTTGATGAGAGAATTGGGAACCCCGCGGAAAACCGCGGGGTTCCCGGTATACAAATCGCACAACGCGTCGCGTTATGCGATTTTAACGCTCATTTCTGGGCGTAGGTGAGGAAATAGAGGCTTCCGTTTCCGACTTGCTTGAATCCCTTCACGCTCTTGCTCACGACGTGAGTTTCGAGGGGGCAATACAGGAAAACGATGGGCGCCTTCGTGGCGAGGGCAATCTGCAGCTGGTCGTAGACGGGCTTGCGCTCGGATACTTTCGTGAGCGCGCGGCCTTTGTCGAGGAGGGCGTCCACTTCGGCGTCCTTGAACACGAAATTGTTCACGCCGCCGGTGGAGTGGATCATCCTGTAGAGGAAGCGGTCGGGCTCGCTGGAGCCGCCGCGGAGTTCGACCATCGCGTCGAAGGTGCGTTTCACCCAGCGGTCGATGTAGATGCCCCATTCGACCACTTCGAGCTCGGCGGTGACGCCGATTTTCTTGAGCTGGTCCTGGATGACCTGGGCTACCGAGAGTCCGCCCTCGTAGGAGTTGGCGGTGACGATCTTGAAGGTGAATCCGTTGGGATAGCCGGCCTGGGCGAGAAGGGCCTTGGCCTTGGCGTAGTCGGGCGTGGAATAGGGAATCTTGGAGAGGGGGAGGGCCCACTGGGTGGCTGAGACGGGGATCGGGCCAGAGGCCATGCCCATGCCGAACTCGGCCACGGCCACGACTTCGCTTCTGTCGATCGCGAGGGAGACGGCCTGGCGGACGCGCTCATCGTCGAAGGGTTTGTGCGTGACGTTGAAGCCGAAGGTTCTGACGTTGACGCCGGGTTTCTGCATGACGACGAGGTTAGTGTCCCGCTTGGCGAGCATGATGGTGGATCCGTCGTTGATGGTGGCCATGTCGAGGGTTCCCGACTTGACGCCGGCGAGGAGGGATGCCTGCTCGGGGATGATCCTGAAGATGACTTTATCGAGGTAGGGCGCGCCCTTCTCGAAGTAGTCGGGGTTCTTCACCAGGGTCATGGAGTTGTCGGGGGTCCATTCCTTTAGCATGAAGGGTCCGGTTCCGACGACGTTTTTCTGAAGGTTGCCGTACTGCTCGACCGCCGCTTTGGACACGATGGCGCAGTTGTTGGAGGCGAGGCCTTCGAGGAAGGAAGCGAGAGGAGCCTGGAGCGTAACCTTCACCGAATAGGCCGAGAGTTTTTCGATCGACTTGACCGTGGCGAGGTAGGATCTGCCGGGCGAGGCTGTCTTGGTGTCCAGGATCCTGTTCAGCGAAAACACGACGTCATCGGCCGTCATTTCCTGTCCGTTGTGGAACTTGACGCCCTTGCGGAGGTTGAAGATGTAGGTGACGTTGTTGGGAATGTCGATGTCTTCGGCGAGGTCGGGCACGATTTCCAGGTTTTCGTTATGCCTGACGAGCTTGTTGTAGAGCAGGTCCACGCGCCTGTGCGAGGAGAAGGATGTCACGATGTTCGGATCGAGGCCGATAACCTCCTGATCCACGCCGAGCGTGAGCACTTTTTCCGCTCCGGCGGCGAAAACCTGCGGGACGGCGAGGGCGAGCAAGGCCGTCAGCAGCGCTAGGAATGCCATTTTTCTCATAGGATACCTCCATTGTGCTATAACTTCTTCGGAATAGCTCTTGCATTATATAGCATAATTTTCCAGGCACAAGCTTGAACCTAAAAAAATATTTTACTCTCTCGGTCAAGAAGCGAAAAAAAACGCCGGCGCGCGCGGCCGGCGAGTTGTTGAGGAGCAGGGCGGCGGTTCGGGCGGCCGGTGGCGCATCGACGGTCAGCGCAGGAGGTCCCTGTCCTCGGCATATTCGCTGCCACGCGCCGCACGGAAGAGTTCCACGAGATCCGATACCTTCATGCGGGATTTCTCCTCACCCGATACGTCGGCGACGATGCCGCCTTCGTGCATCATCACGACGCGTTCGGCCTGGTCCAGCGCCCGTTTCATGTCGTGCGTGACGATGAGCGCGGTGAGTCCGAATTCCGAGACGAAGCGTTTCGTGAGGCTGGCCAAGATTTCGGCGTTGGCGGGGTCCAGGGCGGCCGTATGCTCGTCCAGAAGAAGGACGGAGGGGCGCGAAAGCACGGCCATGAGGAGGGTGAGGGCCTGGCGCTGGCCGCCGGAAAGGCGGGAGACGTTCTCGCGAAGGCGGTTTTCTAGCCCCATTCCCAGTTCAGCCACGCGTTCGCCCAGCTCTCTCGAAAGAGCGGGCGTCACGGCGAGCCTGAGCCGCCTTGGACCTTTTCGGGAAGCCAGGGCCAGGTTGTCGAGCAGCGTCATCTCGCCGGCAGTCCCCGCGAGCGGGTTCTGGCGAACCCTGCCGACGTAGCGCGCCCGTATCCATTCGGGGTCGCGCGTGCAGTCACGGCCGTCCACGACGATGGTGCCCGAACGCAGGGGCACGGTGCCGGCGATGGCGTTGAGGAGGGTGCTCTTGCCCGCCCCATTGGAGCCTATGATGGATAGAGTCTGCCCGCGGGGAACGCCGAGCGACAGGTCCCGCAGGACGACGCGGTCTTCGCCGCCGCCCTGGGGAAAGGCGACGAGGGCCGATTCAATGCGGATCATAGGCGGCCTCCGCCGGCGGAAACCGCTCGGGGACGCTTCGCGGTGTACTTGGACAGGGCCACGGCCCCTACGATAAGGAGGGCGTTGAGGAGGCGGAGGTCGTTCGGCGTGATGCCCACGAAATACCCCCAGGAACGGGCGGCGTACATGAGGGCCCTGAAGAGGATCGAGCCGACGAGGACGCGGAAAATCTGCACCCCAATGTACTGCGAGCGCAGGATGAGTTCGCCGAGCATCACCGAAGCGAGGCCCGCCGCCACCACCCCGGCGCCGAAATTGACATCGGCGAAGCCCTGATAGGAGGCGGCCAAGGCTCCCGAAAGCCCCGCGAGGCCGTTGGCCAGCACGATACCCAGGGTTCTGAGCGACGAGGGATTGACGCCTGCCTGTATCACGGAGGCTTCGTTGTCGCCGAGGGCTCCCAGCGCGATTCCGGTTTCGGTATGGAAGAAAAGATCCAGGAGGGCGGCGATGGCGAGGGCAGCCAGAAGCGCCGCGAGGAGAAGGGCGATATCCTGCGGAACATCCGGACCCATCCAGGTCCTCGCGCCGTTCAGAAGCGGATTGTTCCTGATGAGGGGCAGGTTGGGTTTTCCGCCCAGAACGCGCAGGTTTATGGAATAGAATCCCGTCATGGTGACGATGCCCGCGAGAAGCGGAGGCACCCTCAGTCTATGGTGAATCAGGGAAGTAGCCAGCCCCGCGAGGCCGCCTGCCGCGAAGCCGGCCAGGATGGCGGCGAAGGGAGCGAGGGTCGAGAGCCAGGCTCCAGGGGCTCCAAAGGCTCCGGATCCTCCGGCTTGCGCCGTTCCGAGGCCATTCCTCGCGGCCGCCGTCACTATGGCCGCGGCCGCCGCCGCGCCGGCGGGAAAAGATCCTTCCACCGTGAGATCGGCAAAGTCCAAAATCCTGAAACTGATGAAAACGCCGAGGGCCATGATCCCGTAGACCAGACCCTCGACCAAAATTCCTTCTAGCATGGTTCCTTTACTTCTTTGTTACCGTACCGCCTGAAATCAGGACCTTGGCGCTCTCGACGAGGGCGGGATCCAGCGTGATGCCGAAACCGGCGGCTACATCCAGGTTGAGGACGAGGACGAGGGCTTCGGGGTCGGTCGGCAGGTAACCGGGAATATCCTTGGTCTTTTCACCGTTCAGGATCCGGACGACGATCTTTCCGGTCTCTCTTCCCATTTGGTAATAATCATACCCCAGAGCGGCGAGCACGGGAATTGTCTCGGCCGAGACTGGATCGGCTGACATGAGGGGAATCTTCCTGGCGAGCGTGACTTCGGAGACGGCGCTGAGGGCCGAAAATACCGTGTTGTCGTTGCCGAGGTACAAGCCGTCAATCCGTTCCGCGATGGAGAGGAGGGCTGACTTGACTTCGGAGGAATTCGTGACCGTGGCTTCGACGTATTCGATGCCCTTTTCCTCGCAATAGGCCTTTACGATGGCGGCGATCGCCACGGAATTGGCCTCGCCCGAGGCATAGAGATGGCCGAGCCTTTTTACAGGCGCCATCGACAGAAGCATATCGAGCTGCTGGCGCACGGGCGTCATGTCCGAGGTTCCGGTGACATTCGCCCCGCCCTTGTCCATGCTTTCGACCAGGCCCGCCGAAACGGGATCGGTGACCACAGAGTAGACGACAGGCCTGTCCTTTATCTGATTGACCAGGGCCTGCGCTGTCGGCGTCGCGATGCCGACAGCGACGGCTACCTTGCGTTCCTTGAAGCGCTGGGCGATCTGTCCCGCCGTGGCCATGTCGGCATTAGAGTTCTGCTGGTCCAGCTCGACATCGGGCTTGGCCGCCTTGATTTCGTCGATGATGCCCTGTTCGACCGCGTCCAGGCTCGGGTGAGCCACGAATTTGGCGATTCCCACCGTTTTCTTGCCGCTGGATCCGCAGGAGACGATGAGCATGACGATGCCGAGGACTGCGAAAGAGGCGATTGCTTTGCGCGACATGGATACCTCGATGTGTACCGGCCTTGGGAGGCTTGGTTTTGTGTTTATGTTACTATTAATAGTAACATGGCTATGATAGCCAGTCCGTCGCGTTCTTGTCAATAGGAACATCGAATAAATCTATCTCAAACGCGGCGAAAACAACGAAAGCCCCGGGCAGTGGCAAAACCGGCCTGGGGCGTCGTCGGCGTATTTACATAACTTTAGCGGCGATGAGAACGATGTCTTCCTTGGGAACATCGGCGTGAGGCGGGCGCCTGCCGGTGGGAACCTGGGCCATGGCGTCCACGACGTCCATGCCTTCGGTAACCTTGGCGAAAACGCAGTAGCCGGCGCCGGGACCGGGGCCGCGGTAATCAAGGCTCTTGTTGTCCACGAAATTGATGAAGAACTGGCTCGTCGCGCTGTTGGGATCGGAGGTTCGGGCCATGGACAGGGTTCCGCGGGAATTGGAAGGTCCTTTCGCCGCTTCGTTCACGATCGGGTCTTTCGTGTTCTTCTGGTCCATTCCGGGCACGAAACCGCCGCCCTGGGCGACGAAACCGGGAATTACCCTGTGGAAAATCGTCCCGTCGTAGAAGCCCGATTTTACATAATTCAGAAAATTGGCCGCGGTTATCGGCGTCTTGTCTTCCAGCACTTCCATCTTGATCTCGCCCTTGCTGGTGATGAACTGCACTATCGAATTCGGCATGATTCCTCCGTCTGGCTGGTGAGCGCGGTATGGTGCCGCGTCCGGCATGAACGCTCTGCGCTCATGCCCTATCACAACGTGATGTTGCCCAGTATAACATCCCTGGCCGCGCCCGTCACGGCCGGGAGGTTGCCCGCCCTGCCCATGAGGGCCTCGTGGCCGAGCACGGCGAAGGCGATGGCTTCCCTCGCCTGTTCAGGGATGCCCAGATCAGCGGTCGACATGAGGGTGACGCCGGCGGGCAAGCGAGCGCGCAGAAGGTCCATGAGGAAGCCGTTGAGCGCCCCGCCTCCGCCGACGACGACGTCGTCGATCTTTGTCTTCGCATAGATGAAATCGCGGTAGGATCGGGCGATGCTCTCGGCCGTGAAGGCCGTGGCTGTGGCGACGAGATCCTCGAAAGAGAGGCTTCGCCTTCGCGCCTCGTCGATGAGGCGGTCGGCGAAGGCCGAGTTGTACATCTCGCGGCCCGTGCTTTTGGGCGGGGCCTTGGTGAAATAGTCGTCGGCCATGAGGGCCGCGACGAAGGCCGCGTCGACTTTGCCGGCGCGCCCGCGGCGGCCGTCTTCGTCATAGTGTTCCGCGCCGCCCGTCTTTCTTCGGATGAGCTCGTCGATGATCATGTTGCCAGGGCCGGTGTCGAAGGCGAATATTCCCTCGCGTTTCGACGCGGCCGGTATCACCGTCGCGTTGCCGATGCCGCCTATATTCTGGACGATCCGGCCTCGCGTCGGGCTCCCGAAGAGGAGGGCATCCACGTACGGCGCGAGCGGTGCGCCTTCCCCGCCCGCGGCCATGTCCCTCGAACGGAAGTCGAAAATCACGGGGATGCCCGCGCGTTCCCGGAGCAGCGAGCCCGAGCCTAGTTGGAGGGTGCCTTTTACGGGTACGAAGCCGCCGCCGGGCGCGGGAAAAGGCCTGAGGGCGGGCGCGTGCCAGACGGTCTGGCCGTGAAGGCAGAGCGCGTCCACCTTCCCGGCGGGAAAACCGCTTGTGTCAAGGAGCTTCCGGACCGTGGCCGCGTACCATTCCGAGAGCCCGAAATGGGCATAGACAAGATCGTCGATTCGCGCCGTCTCCGGCGAGCAGAGCGCGAGCAGCAAGGCCTTCAGGTCGCTCGAATAGGGAATCGATGCCTGGTGGACGAGTCGGGCTTCCGCGATGGAACCGTCGGCCAAGGTGGAAATTTTCGTGAGCACCGCGTCGACGCCGTCGAGCGACGTCCCCGACATGATGCCGATAAGGTAATGGTCAGGCCTCGCCGCATAGCCTTCGAGGCGAATATTGATATTTTCCGAGTCCAACATCATCTTTGCCAGCCTCCTGTGCGCCAAGTATATGGTAAGATTTTTCATTTCACAACAACATGAAAAAATACTTTTCATAAAAATACTAAGGTTGCGCATTTCCGCTAGCAGGGCTACAGTGGAGGTACACGAAAATTTCCGGAGGAATGAAATGCCTACTGAAACGAGAACAATCGGCTTTATCGGCCTGGGCGTCATGGGAAACGCCATGGCCGGACATCTGCTTTCCGCCGGCCGCAAGGTGATTGTCTATACGAGAACCGCCGAGAAGGCTAAAAACCTATTAGAAGCCGGCGCCGTCTGGATAGCGACGCCTTCAACCCTCGCCCAGGCCTGCGATGTCGTCATCACCATGGTCGGGTATCCTTCCGACGTGGAAGAAGTATACTTCGGAGATTCCGGCCTCATCCACAACGCCAGACCGGGAGCGATACTCGTCGACATGACTACTTCGCGCCCCGACCTGGCCGTTCGAATTTACGACGCGGCCAAGGCCAAAGGCCTCGCCGCCCTCGACGCCCCCGTCTCGGGCGGCGACATCGGCGCAAAAAAAGCGACGCTTACCATCATGGCGGGCGGCGACGAAGACAGCTTCGCCGCCGTCAAGCCCCTTTTCGACATCATGGGCAAAACGGTCGTTCGACAGGGCGGCCCCGGCGCCGGCCAGCACACCAAGATGGCCAACCAGATATCCATAGCGGCCAGCCTCATGGGCGCCATCGAATCCATAACCTACGCGAAGGCGGCCGGCCTCGATCCCCGGACCGTCCTCCTCTCCATCGGAAGCGGCTCCGCGGGCAGCTGGCAGCTCAACAACATGGTGCCGCGCATGCTCGACGGCGACTTCAAACCCGGCTTCTACGTAAAACACTTCCTCAAGGACCTGCGAATCGCCGTCGACGCGGCCAGGCAGATGAAACTCAACCTGCCCCTCCTCGAACTCGCCGAAAAACTTTTCACGAAAGTCTCGGCCGAGGGGATGGGCGAGCTGGGCACCCAAGCCCTCTACAAGCTCTACGAGAACGGCCTTGTCTGACCCCCAACCGCAAAAACCCCCGGAACCTCGGTCGATACTCGGGGCTCCGGAGCCCTCCCACGCCCCCGTGGCCCTCGTCCGCGACGGCTCCATCGTCTACGGCTCCTGGGAAGGCTTCCCCGGAATCACCGACCTCATCAACGCCCGAAAACCCTACCACTACCTCATTCCCCGATTCCTTAAGCGGCTCAGGCTCAAGGAGTGGCAGGCCATCGAGGCAGGCAATGACGACTGGTTCCTCCTCGCCGTCCTCTACGACGCCAAATTCCTCACCATGGCATCGATAGACCTGTGGAACCGAAAAGAAAAGAAAAAATACGGCTTTCGCCACATTTTCCCCGGAAGCCGGTTTTCTTTTCCCCACAATTTCGAGTTTACGGAAAGCCACGCGACGGCCGGAGGCGACCACCTCTCCATCCGCCTCGATCCCGAAATGAATTTTTGCGGCCTCCGCGCCACCTCCCACAGCCCCGTGTCGCGTTTTAAAAAAAGCCCGGCCGCCAACCGGAAGACGCTGAAGGAAAGTTTCGACATAGACCTCAGCTTCGACCTCACGAAGGGAGCCTGCGCGCCATACTTCGTCTGCCTTCCCCTCGGCGTCGGCCGCGCCATGTATTCGGCGAAGATCCTCATGCCCTGTTCGGGAGCCATCAAGGTAGCCGGACGCGAATATGCCTTCGACCCCAGCCAGTCCTCCGGCATCCTGGACGACCATAAAGGCTACTACCCCTACCGGCTTCATTACGATTGGATTACCGGCTTCGGCATGGATGAAACGGGCCGCAGGATCGGCTTCAACCTCACCGACAACCAGGTGAGGGATCAGGTCCGCTACAACGAAAACCGCCTCTGGATCGATGGGGCCATCTACCCTCTTCCCCCGGTAAAGATCACCCGCCCCTATGGCCGCGAATCGCCCTGGAACATCCAGGATACGGAAGGCCTCGTGGATCTCATCTTCCATCCAGAGGTTTCTCACGATATCCAGGTGAAGCTCGGCATCGCCGAAATCGACTACGCGGGTCCCTTCGGGCGATTCGAAGGCAGACTTCTCTCCCCGGAGGGCGAGTCCATCGACGTTTCCCGTCTCTACGGCATGGGAGAGGACAAAAGCGTGCGGCTATAGGAGCCAAAGCGCCTCCGTCATCATCCCTATTAAAGATTATCTTCGGTATAGAGCGTGAGCTCGACCATGCGCTCGATCAGTTCTTCCTTGGTAGCCTCGGGAAAATTGGCGAGAACAAGTTCTTTCGCGAAAAGGCGGGCTATGTAGCGCAGCTTCGTCATGGGCTGGCGCGAAGCATAGATGAAGTCCGCGTGGGCGTTGTTGATCACAATAACCGACGTCTCGGCTTCGTACCTCGATCGCCAGAGTTCGCCGGGAGCCTTTCGGTACGTGTAACCGGGAAGACCTCGCCTCACGGCTCCGCCCGCTCCACCCGGCCGTTTGACGAGTTCCGCGGTGACCGTGACGAGAGCGTTAGCAAAAAATATCAAATCGCCTTGCACAGCCTTCAGTTCGATCGCCGCGACACAAGGTTCTTGGGGCGCGATGTATTCCGCGTACGCCGAATCGATCCCATCGAGCGAACCGCCTCCTTCCGTAACGCGCCATTCGAAGGAGACGCCTATGTCCACCATGCGCCCCGCGCGATCCCGTGCAACCGCTTTGAGTTTTTTCTTTTCCCCGACCCCGATCACGGAGGATGCCGGCGAAATCATGATCTTATACAGTGGTCCCGCGTAGTCGAAAAAGCTCTTCTGCGCATCTTTTTTTTCCAAGGTCTCAGGGATATATTCGCCGAAAGAAGCATCCAAAACAGAGGTTCCGCCTTCTCCTTCTATTCCGATGGGCTCGTCCGGTGCTGAGGGAGGGAACTTGCCCTGATCCTGTCCAGCCCCTGCGTCCGCGTCCCCGATGCCCCTGGCCTTTCTCGCATCACGGGTCTTGGCGGCAAGCCAGCCGTAATCCTCGCTCGGCAAGTAAAGAAAGGCTTCGCGGAAGGCTTTTGTAACGCGGTTCAGTACTTGCCTGCTCGCTTCCTCATCTTCCGCCCGCCTCTGCTCATCGAGGACCTCCATCAAAGCCCCGACGACAGGTTCGATTGCTACGCAAAAAGATTCGTACGCTTCGTCAAGGATAATACCATCGCGCGTTCCCGGTGTGAGCTGAAGAAAGGGAACATCGATGAGGCCCTCAATGTGCCGCGTATCCCAGGGTGAGCCCGAAAATCGGTCCAGCCGGGAAATATCGGAAAGCACGCGCGTCCCCCGCTTGTAGAGCCCGACCGCCACATCCTGGGTGGATTCGGCGAAATAGAGTTCGAGGTAAACTTCACCGAAGGGACATCGCGCCTCAGGAAGCTGGTGGATAAGCCTGCCCTTGAATTTACGGGGCTCGACGATGAGTTCGCGGCGCGACATGTGGTCCACAATGCGAATGCGGACACCGCTTTTGGTTATGCGATCCCGGAGTTCCGAAGCGAGAAAGTTTTGAATCTTTTCGGCCGAGAGTGCACGGACCCCAGCAAGGATGGGGCTTATGAGGAGTTCGGTTCCTTGGCGGCCGAACAACGTTCCTATTTCGCGCAGCACGAACGAAGGATTCCCCTTCACGAGTCGCATGCTTCGCGCGATGCCATCCTCTCCGGTCGAGGTGATCGTGCATATCTCGCCCACCGTCCAGAAAGAAAGAAGCCCGATCCCGAACTCGCCTTGGAGATCCGTCCCACCTTTACGTTTGAGCTCTCGCTTGATCGAATCGCCGATATGTGTGGCGACATAGCGGAAGTCCTCGATACCGCTACCATCGTCTATCACCTTGATGTAGTGGTCATTTTTTTGTTTGCCGCGCACGATGGTCACGTTCTTCGCCCCCGCGTCTATCGAATTCTCCACAAATTCCGAAACAGCCTTGAGCGGGTTGTTCTGCGAGAGCGCTATGATGCTGATGACATTCCAGTTATCGCCGATCTTAAGCTTGCCTGATTCGGTTTTTTTGGGACGGGGCATGGCAAAAAGAATAGGTCAAAAAAGATCGTGTAACAAGGGCTTGATTTTCGCTGCCGGGGGTTGCCGTACAGGCCGTACTTTTTCCAGCTCCTCGCGCATCGCGCGACGAGCCCGGTACTGCGCTTCAAGCTCGTCAATGAGTGCAGCAGCCGCATCGACGCCGGCGCAGACTCTGTAGTCCGCTGCAAGGGCCGCCGTTCTCTGATAGGAACTCCGGTTGAAGTCGGAAGCGGCCTTCTGGCGGATATATGTCAGCAAAAGGGGAGCGACGCGGGTGGGGAACTTTTTAAGAAGCTTCCGATAGTACGTCACAAGGACCGCCTGGTCTTTTTCGCAAAGCGTCATCAATCTGTCGTAAAGTCGTTCAGAGTCGTACAACGACGAAAGGAGAGATGCCCATTTCCCCTTCGACTCCAACGCCACCAAAACCCGCTCCCTCGTCTCCTTCCACTCCGCGTTCGGTGTCCGGCTTTTTAATATCATGAACCAAGTATCGCGCCAAGCCTCAATTGTCCATTGTTCAACGAGGGCGTCGGCATCTTTTCCAGCGCCCAAAACGTCCATCGCCCCGATTAAGGATTGGCGGTAACCGTCGACCAGACCCGATAAGTTGTCTTTCTCCGCACGGGAGATCCCTTCGGCCGAGAGAACCTTGCAGCGTTGGAAGTCTTTCGCGGCGAACGCTTCCCGAATAGCCAATTCCCTGACATCGTCGATGTCGAGGTGGGCTTCTATGAATGCTGCCCGCTCGGCCTCGGTCCTGGCCGTCGCCGCGAGAATGTCAGTACACTGTTCAGCCCATCCATTTCCGTAACCATCGAGTCGTCCCGAAGACAAGAGATCTTTGGCCCATAACGCGATTTCTCCTAGCAATGCAGTATTTGTATCTACTGCGTTCGCTACGGACTCGACCCGACCTAGCGCTTCATGAACAATGTCGTATAAATTCCCGTCATGATCATCGCACTCATCGAGGCGGGGAATGACGCCGTCGATCACGGCCTGCGCAATCGCGAAAACGGCATTCGCCTGTTCATTGACTGATTTTTTCTCCGCCTTGACGAACATTTCTTGTATTTCTCGGGCGATATCGTATGCGTCGCCCTCCTCATAGCCGTCATATCCCCATCCGCTTATGCCTCTAAACATTCCGTCAACTAATTCCCTGTAGTGAGCCACCGTCGTCGATGTCCCGTACTCGATGATAATGTGCCGTTCAAGGGCTGCATCCTCCCCAATGTGTTCGAGGAGTATCGATTCGAGGGTCTCGCGCGGCATCTTCTTTACAAGAGCGGACGCGCTCATTTTTTTAGTCATAACAACCTCTGTGCGGAAAACTATCGAGCCGTGTCGAAGCGCGCGAAGGGCCGCTCCCAGGCGGCGACTTCCTCGTCCACCCCCACTATGCCCTGGATTATAGCGCCCATCAACGCGCTGACGCTCAGTGGACGCTCTTCATCCTGTTCGAAGCGGCGGCCGAGGAGCGCCATGATCTTGTTGAAATCCCCGGGGCGTCGCGCCAGCACAAGCGCTTTGCCCGTCTTGCGATCAATAAAAATCTGACGCCTGCGGAAAAAGGTATCGTCGCGGTAGGTCCATCGGGTTTTGGGCCCCGCGTCGTCGCGCCTCCATGTCAAGGGGAGCGCCTCATCGAAGCCGGGGGCGAGCGTTCCATGGAGCCAACATTGCATTACCGGCTCGCCCTCGTGATAGACGGCGGGTATGACCCCATAGGTCCAGGCCGCCCAGAAGGGCACTGGGTTGAAGCGAACAACCGCGGAGAATCCCTCTTTCCCATAGAGTTGGAGGGCGACCTTAGAGGCGAAATATCCCAGGTCCCCCGGGAAAAGACCGATCCAGTCCAGTATCGGACCATAGGTCATGTGCCAGCGCCCTTCCACCTCCACCACTACGCTCAGGAAAAGCCGTTTGCCTTCCGAAAGCGAATGGGCTAGACCGTCAGAGTACAACCCGAATTCCTCATCTTCCTCGTCGCGGCACCAGAAGCGACTTCCGCCCAGATCCTGTATTACCTCGAAAGCCCGGTAAGGCCATTTCTTGATGCCGAAACGGCAGAAAGCGTGGAGGTATCCCACCTTTTCCTTTATGTCCCCGGCATCCAGCTCCGGCAGAGAGTGGGACATTTCGTGCCACCGCGACGCCAGATACTGGTCCATTACCATAGGGAGGAAATTCCCCGGCAATTTGTCCAGCTTACCCGCATATTTCCTGAGCGCCAATTCAAAAGTCCTGACGATCCGGTCGCCTGTCGCGTGCCAGGGGGTGTCATCAAAGTAGACCGCGAACACATCGCGCTGTTCCTCGAACCAATCGGTGTCGGGAATCTTTTTCGGTACCATAAGGCCTCCGGGCCGCCTCTCGGATTAAGATATCTTACGCCGCGTACCCGGGCACTTTCAGCCCAGCTTCCGCAATACCTCCACCCGCTCTTGTATTCCCTTCTCGTGTTCCGCCACACTTACCGAAGGATCCCGGGTGTCGTAATACACCGCGCAGGGCAATTCCCGGCACTTTCCGCAATGAAGCAGCTTCTTTCCGTTGACACAGCAATCGTAAAGGGGACAGAGGTCGGCCCCGACATAGGAGGCCCAATATACCTTCCCTTCTAAAGCGGCACAGCCCGGACAGTTCGCTCCAAAATCCTTGCAGATATCGCAAACAACACCGCAGATACTCGTCATACTATCTCTCCCCGGGGGAATATGTGGAACACTCTGAAGCATTTCCCCCGCGCCACTGCTGTGCTGGAAGTTTAGCTTCCGGGGCTTCCGCCGTCCAGACACATCCGCGCGACCAGCGCGGCGAAGTGGTCCGCCCGCCCTCGCTCACGATCGCTCCGCCGACCCAAAAGTATTTCTTCCGTGCCTGCTTTATGCTAGAGTTTCGCTTTCGGGGCGCTGTCGCCGGCTGGTCAGCCGTGGCCTGCGTACCCTCCACCACAAAGACGATCGTATCAGGAGATGCGATGTACAGGGAAACTGAGTACCTCTCCTCGCTCAGGGAGCGGGGGCTCGACGAAAAAGCGATTCGGGACTCCTTTCTGGTTATCGCGGGGCTCGAATCATCGCTAACCGCCCGGGGATTGTCGCTTGAGGAACCGGAACTCGCGGCGGTCGAAGCCTGGGCCTTAGAGCACCTCGCGAAAGGCGCGTCTGTCTACGATTTTCTCGTCCCCGCTGCGCGCTACTTTGCGGCCGCGAAAAATGGGATGGTGGCGATCCGGCTCATGGCCTACCTCTTTCCTATTGGCGTACTCCCCACGATGGCCGACAGGCTCGCCAACATCGAAGGAGAGGTTGTTCGCAGCCGCGTAATGGATGGCGTGACCGTTCCGGCAGAAGGCAGCCAGCCGGAAGCGTACCCCGCAGTCACGGCCCGTTTCGTGGAAGCCCTGAAGGCGGAAGTCGGGCCTGATAAAGCCAAGCGAGTGCTCTCCTGGAACGTCCACGGGATACCAGCCGCAGCCTTCGCCCTGGATAAGAAGCGCTTTCTCGAACTCGGGTCGATCGACGAGTGGCTTTCAGACTACCACAGACGCAAGGTCGAAATCCTCCGCAGGCACGCGGAGGACGGGACCCTCTGGTTCGAACAGAAGATAACCATGGCCGTCGTCGATTTCGTCGAGGAACGGCCGGAAATCCTTGGAGGTGTTCGCAAGGGCGATACCATATATATAACAAAGATTCCCTATGACCCCGATAGATATCTCCGTGCCACCGACAAGCTGGAGAGACGGAGGCTGGCCTGCCATTGTCCGCTCGCGTCGGCATCCATAACGGAAAAGGGCGCCGGGGTACCGCCGCTCTGGTGCGCTTGTTCGGCGGGTTACGTCAAGTTTCTCTTCGATGTCGTGTTCGAAAAGGAGACCGAGGCTGTCGTCCTCGATTCCGTCCTTTCGGGCGGCGAGCTATGCCGGTTCGCGGTCAGGATCCCGTCAGCTGATCATCTTGCTGAACTGCCCATATGAGTAGTCTATGATGATCTAATACGATACGGCACTACACATGATCGCCTGCATTGAAAGCCCATATTGACGCTTCAAGGCCGCAAGTCCGAAGAGCGAAATTTCAGAACGCTTGATTCCGAGTTCGCGTTCGAGCACCGCTCGAAGTAGCAAAAACGAGCTGCCGATTCGATCAGCTTACCCGCACCGAGTACGTCAGCGACGCGCGATGATAACGGAGCTGTCGGGCATCATCAGGCCATTTTCGTACTTGTTTATTGCCTGTTTGGAGACTTTTTTGCTGATCTTTTCCACGAGGCCATCCAAGGAAAGCTTCGCCATTACCCTGGCTATGGCGCTGCCATAGACCTGATGTGGCACCAGTTTTGTATATATGGTATTGTAGCCTGTATCAAACAATTTATGAAGATTGAAACGTAACAAGAGCCCGCTCGAAACGAGCAGAGGTCCCGACGTCGCGACTGTCTTGATATGGGCCGCTTAAAAAACTCTCGTAAGGTATACTCACCTGTCATTGCACAGAGACCATGATAGGCTTCAGTGACTATTATAATCCCGAAGGCCCTTTGTCCGAGCCGTACTCGCGATAATATTGATTCCTTATGATGCGGTGAATCATCGAAAAAAATAGGATTGGTTAAAATAAAGCAACTTATCACAGGATTCAGCGCGGATGGACTACCCCTCTCTCTCGATAACGATCTATCATCTGTGTATTCCGGTTGTATACACCTTGTTGCGAGTCTCGGCCTTGTGGATGAACAGCCTTTTTCCATATCCATTTCACAGTCGGATCGGAAAATAAAAGCAAGCGCGTTTTGCGATGCTCTTATCCGTTGGAAAAAGTGAAGAACTTCCGGCGGCTATAGCTGTTTCCCCGTCCTCAGCTTCTCCTCCAGGCGCTCGAGTTCCTTGCCCTTGAGGAGGGGCATGGAAACGCCGTCTACATCGGCCTTCAACCTTCGTTTCAGCTCGGCCATCTCAGCGCCGGTAAAGCGGACCGCGCTCAAGCTGTTGCGCTCGAAGCTTTCGGTGGCCTTCGGCGCCACGGCGCGCGTCATTTCCAGCATTGCCCGCGCGTACAGCCTGATCTCCTTCTGCGCGTGGGAGTCCAGCCTGAGCATGAGGAACCTGAAAAGATTGTGCAGATCGATCTGCCAGTACCATTCGGTGTAGAGCGATAGAGGCAGGTTGATGCGCGCGATTTCCCGGGCCAGCCCTTCCTCCACCAGACCGGAATAGTCCCCGTACGCTTCCTTCTGCCCGCGTTCCAGAATTTCGCGCACCCTCGCCGCCTGGTCAGCCGCCATCGGCTCCTCCGACCGCCCCTGCTTGTTGTCGTCGCTCTGGGAAGCCAGATCGACGGGAGCCGGGACATAGAAATCGTCCTTCATGACCGAATAGCGGCCCGACACCTCGTTCACCCTGGCCGTCCTGTGGCGGATCCACTGGCGCGCCACGAAGATGGGCAGTTTCACATGGAAGGTGAGGACGACCTGCTCAAAGGGAGAGGTATGTTCATGGCGGAGCAGATAATCGATGAGGCCGGCGTCCTCGCGGTAACTCTTCGTCCCCTTTCCGTAGGAAACCCGCGCCGCCTGGACGATGCGGTCGTCGCCGCCGAGATAGTCGACGAGCCTGACGAAGCCCTTGTCCAGCACCTTGAATTCCTTGTCGAGAATGTCTTCGGCGGCGGGGACGATGCAATGTGCCATGGAAAACTCCTGTCTTCTTTTATCGGGAAACCTTCGGGAAACCGGCGAAATCGCCGGAAAACTTGTCCATGGTATACTTGTCCGTGCCCGGACCATGGCAATCCGAACCGTAGGTGAAGAAGAAACCGAGCGGGCCGGCCATCTCCTCCATCAGCCCATTGATCTCCTCGGTCTTCTGCCGGCCCGAATACCAGTACAGCTCGATGCCATCCACGCCGCAGTTCCGGAAAAAACCCAGCTGTGACGATATCTTGTCGCGGCGGCGCTCCATGGCATCGATATCGTCGTTCCAGAAATGCCCGAAATGAGGAATCACGGCGAAACCGCCGTCTTCATGGATGGATCGCACGCATTCCCTGACGCCTGGCTTGGAAAGCTTGTACTTGGGGAACTTGCCGGGCACGAACCACTCTTTCTTGAAACCCTTGTAGGTCGCGTAGGCGGGAATCAGACGGCGCGCCTTGAGGTAGAGGAAGAGATCCACCTTGCTCCAGGAAACTGAATCCAGACCCTCTAACTTGTCCCTGTCCATACCGGCCAGCTTGTCGCCGAGAAGATCGTCCATCGTCAGGTCTTCGCGCCTGAAGATCGTCCTCGCCCAGTACAAATAATATTCAAGCCTTTTCTTCCTCTCCCCCAGGACGGTGGCCAGCATCGAGCGGGTAGCGGGACATTCGAAGGATGCCTTGCCGGGGAAATAGCCGAGGATTTCGCTTTTATACTCTATTTCCGGCTCCGACACATCGATTTCGCAGGCGGTAAGGCCCAGAACGCCCAAGCGGGCGCAGGCGTTCACGAAACGCTCGGTACCGCCCATCGTGTCGTGGTCGGTGAGAGCGGCCGCCTCCAAGCCTTCGCGCGCCGCCCCGAGGGCGATTTCCTCGGGCCAGAGGCTGCCGTCGGAGAATTTAGAGTGAAGGTGGAGGTTCGCTTTCATTGTTTTGTCCAGTATACAGGGCCGATTCTCCTCTGTCCACAATTCCATGCACCACGAAAGCCCTTCATGGTGTACAATGAAGGCATGCTGAACGGCGAACCCACCTTCGAATTGACCGAGACAATCCTGGAACGCATCATTTTCGCGATGGAAGACCAGACCAAGTCCCGCCTCATCGACCTGCGCACGGGCGAACTCGTGACAAGGCCGGAAGGCGAGCTTCCCGCGAACTTGGCCCCGCCGCCGGCGTGGACTCCCGCCGATGGATTCCGCTTGATGGAAAATTTCTGCGGCCGCCTCAAGAATCTCGAACTCAAACGGGCTCTCCTCAAGGCTCTATCCCACGGCAAAGGGGTGTTCAAGGCTTTCAGGCAGGTGCTCTCCGAATATCCTCAGGAAGATCTGCAGTTCAGGGAATACAAGAACGCCGTCCTCAGGCGGTACATCGAATCCTGGATGGACGACATGAGGGAGGCTTTGGGCCTTGCCCGCCTTGGGCCGGAGCCGGAGGAATACGAGGAACTCCTCGACGAAGAGTTTTCCGTGGAACACTGTACGATGGAAGACAGCCCCCTGGACATGGCCGCCCTCGTCGAGGAAGCCCGAACCGACGCCCTCGACTGGCTGCCCGCTGCGGCAGCCCTGCTGGAACAAAGCGAAGTTTTAGACTTCATGGAAGCCCGCCGCGCCAACAGCTTCATCTATTACATCACCGAGGCCGGGGGAAGTCCGATAGCGGCCGCGGCGGGCGCCGTCGTTCAGGTGGAGGGAAGGTCCCTGGGCATAGTGCGCTTCCTCTACGTGACCAAGGATTTTCGCGAACTGGGCCTGGAATTCCGCATTCTCGACAGGATACGCGTCCACTACGACAAAAAAGGTGTTGAACACCTTCTCGTGCGGGGCCTTTTCCTGAGACCGGAATTCTCAGAGCTCATGGCCGCGAGAGGTCTGCGGATCCTCGGATCGCAGTTTCTCCTGGGATAAGGCGACAAGCCGCGTTTAGTTCAGCGGAAACCGAATTTTATCATGTCGATTTTTCCCGAAGCCGAGAATTCGACGCCTTCGGCTTCCAGGAGCTGACGCTGAAGATCCTTTCCTTCGCCGGCGCCCAGCGCGATCGCCCCGTCCTTTTTGACGACGCGCCACCAGGGCAAGCCATATTTTCGCGACATGGAATGGAGAATCCTGGCCACCTGACGGGCGCCGGAGGCTCTCAGCGGGTTGCCCGACATCTCCGCGACAGCCCCATATGAGAGCACTCGGCCGGCCGGAATGGATTGGATGCATTCCACGATCATCATTGTCGAATCGGTAGGCATTGGAAGAGTATAACCGCGCGGGAAAGCCCTCGCCAGCGGGAAACATGGCATTTTTTCGCCTCCTTGGCGGCTATTTACATTTTTCGGGTTTTTGTAAATTATACTATGCGTATGAGCCTAGCTTGGCAGTTTGAGAAATCCCAGGAGGAAAACCCTTGAAAACCTGCTTTCTTTTTCCCGGACAAGGCGCCCAATACCCCGGAATGGCCAAAGATTTCTACGATACGAGCAAGGCTGTCCGCCAGCTCTTCGAGCTGGCATCGGAAGCTTCAAAAACGGACATGAGAAAGCTCCTCTTCGAGAGCGACGAGGAAGCCCTAAAACAGACGAAGAATACGCAGATTTCCCTCGCCCTGGCGGGTTCGGCCGCCTCCCTCTGCGCCCGCGAACACGGCATCGTGGCCACGGGATTCGCCGGATTCTCCGTAGGCGAATGGCCGGCTCTGGCTGAGGCCGGAATACTCTCGTTCTTCGACATGTTCAGGCTCGTGGCCGAGCGTGGCCGCCTCATGGACGAGGCCGGACGGAAATCCGGCGGATCGACCATGAGCGCCGTGCTCTTTCTGGCTCCCGACAAGATCGAGCGGACGATAGCCGAAGCCGGGCTGAAAAACGTCTGGGTGGCCAATTACAACAGCCCCGTCCAATGCGTCATCTCAGGCACGGAGGCCGACGTGGCCCAGGCCGAGGAAAGGCTCAAGGCGGCCGGCGCCAAGCGCGTCGTGCGTCTTAAGGTCTCGGGCGCCTTCCATTCGCCCATCATGGGGCCCGCGTCCGAGGCTTTTGCGGAGGTTTTGAAGGATGTCGCTTTTCACGATCCCAAAGCCGCTATCTATTCCAACGTAACGGGAACAAAAATCGCTTCGGGCACCCAGGCCAAGCAGTTCGCCTCGGCGCAGATCGTAAGCCCCGTGCGATGGATCAGCGAGGAAAGCGCCATCGCAGCCGATGGTTTCGAACGCTGCTTCGAAACCGGTCCCGGCACGGTGCTCGCGGGGCTCTGGAAGGCATTCGGATCGAAAGTACCCTGCCTTGCCGGCGGAACCCTCGACGCCATTTCATCACAATCGCTCTAGCCTCCGGAGGATGCATCAATGGAAAAACTGCTGTCCGATAAAATCTGCGTCGTCACCGGCGCCTCGCGCGGCATCGGCGCCGCCATAGCCGCCAGGTTCCGGTCCGAGGGGGCTAAAGTCTACGTTTTCTCCCGAAGCGCGCCCGTCCAATCCGAGAAAGGAGAGGCTGGTGTCCTCGGGGATTACTGGCTCTCCTGCGATGTCTCGAACGAGGCATCGATAGAAGCCGCCGTCTCGGCCGTTCTCGCCAAGGAAGGCAAGATCGACATTCTCGTAAACAACGCGGGCATAACCCGGGACGGCCTCCTCATGCGCATGAAAACCGAGGATTGGGACGCCGTGCTCGACACCAACCTGAAGAGCGCCTTCCTCCTCTGCAGGGCAGTGGTCCGGACCATGCTGAAGCAGCGCGACGGCTGCATCCTCAACGTATCCAGCGTCGTCGGCATCACGGGCAACGGCGGCCAGACCAATTATTCCGCGTCCAAGGCGGGCATCATCGGCTTCACGAAGAGCCTCGCCCGGGAAGTCGCCTCGAGGAACCTGCGGGTCAACGCCATCGCTCCGGGCTTTATAGAAACCTCGATGACTGATAAGATACCCGAGGATTTCAAGCAGAAACTGAAAGAATCCATTCCTCTGGGGAGAGTCGGCAGCGCGGAAGAAGCGGCGAACGCCGCACTTTTCCTCTGCTCACCGCTTTCATCATACGTAACCGGCGTCGTCCTCCAGGTCGACGGCGGAATGGGGATGTGACCATGAATCAAAGAAGAGTCGTAGTGACAGGTCTGGGCGTCGTAAGCCCTCTCGGCAACGATATTCCCTCGTTTTGGACTTCGGTGAAGGAAGGGCGTTCCGGCGTCGGCCCCATCACCATGATCGAATCCTCTGACCTCGCCGTGAAGATTGCCGGCGAAGTCAAGAATTTCGACGCCTCCCTGCGCCTGGACTCCAAAGAGGCGAAAAAAATGGATCGTTTCGCCCAGTTTGCCGTCTATGCTGCCCTCGAGGCCCTCCAGGACGCCGGCCTTTCGAAGGAAGCGCTCGACGCCGAACGCACGGGCGTCTGCATAGGCACCGGCCAAGGCGGTTCGGCGAGCATAGAGGAAGCGGCGGTCCGGCTGACCGAACGAGGGCCGGGCCGCGTCCCCCCCCTCACGGTCGCCAAGGGCCTCGCCAACTTCGGCCCGGCCCAGATAGCCCTCACGCTCAACATAACCGGCCCCTGTCAGTGCATCGTCACCGCCTGCGCGGCCGCCACCGACGCCATAGGTCAGGCCATGCGCCTCATCCGCGACAACTACGCCGACATGATCTTCTCGGGCGGCTCCGAGGCGAGCATCGTGCGCATGTGCATGGCCTCCTTCATCAACATCCAGGCCCTTTCCACGCGCAACGACGATCCGCAGAAAGCCTCCCGCCCCTTCGACCGCGACAGGGACGGCTTCGTCATGGCCGAGGGCGCCGGCGTCCTTCTCCTCGAGGAATATGAGCACGCCAAGGCGCGCGGCGCCAAGATCTACGCCGAGGTGGTCGGTTTCGGCCAGACCTGCGACGCCCACCATATCACCGCCCCAGACCCGGAAGGCAGGGGAGTGGCGCGCGCCATCAGCCTCGCCCTCGCCGACGCCCATATGCGGCCTGAGGAGATCGATTACGTCAGCGCGCACGGCACCGCCACCCCGCTCAACGACCCGATAGAGACCAAGGCGATAAAGGCCGCCTTCGGCGACCACGCCCGCAAGCTCAAGATCTCCAGCCTCAAGTCCATGACCGGCCACTGCATCGGCGCCGCCGGCGCCATAGAGTCCATAGCTTCCATCCTGGGAATGAACGAGGATTTCGTCCACGCTACCATCAACTACGACAACCCCGATCCCGAATGCGATCTCGATTACGTGCCGAACGTCGGCATCCACATGCCGGTGAGGGCTTTCATCAAGAATTCCATGGGTTTCGGCGGACAGAACGCCGTCGTCATCTTCAAGAAAGTCTGATTTCCCTCACGTGAGCGCCATGGGGAAACTGCCTTCGTCAATCTTCGTCACGCCGGGGAATCCCCTCCTTATGGGGGCGATTCCCCTTTCGGACGGGGTCAATTTCTCCATATTTTCCCGCAACGCCACGGCAATCAGCCTCTGCCTCTACGCGAATTCCCATGACGCCAAGCCTACGTACGAGATTGCCCTGGATCCGGTCAAGAACAAGACAGGGGACATCTGGCACTGCCACGTCCTGGGCCTCAAGGCGGACAGCCTCTATCTCTGGCGCGCAGACGGCCCCTTCAAGCCCAAGCTGGGTCATCGTTTCAACATGAGCCGGGCCCTCGTGGACCCCTATGCCAAGGCGCTCACCGACGGTTCCTGGGACCTGGGAGGCGCCCTCGCCTACGATCCCGCCTCCCCCGAAGCCGATATGTCGTTTTCCGATAAGCGCGACGACGCCCTCATCCCCAAATGCGTGGTGGTGGACGACGAATTCGACTGGGAGGGCGACGCGCCCCTAAACTATCCGCTGAAAGACTGCGTGATCTACGAAACCCACGTGCGCGGACTCACCCGCGGTCTTATGGGACGCGAAGCCCCCGAAGGCCTCCCTCCCGTCGCCCATCCGGGCACCTACCGAGGCGTCGCGGAGATGATCGACTACTTCAAGACCCTTTCGATAACGAGTCTGGAACTCCTGCCCATCCACGAATTCGATTCGGTCGAGCGTTTCAGGCGCAATCCAAGGACGGGAGACTTCGTGGCCAACTACTGGGGCTACTCGCCGCTCGCCTTCTTCGCTCCCAAGACCACCTATTCCTATGTCGACGGCGAGCCCCACGACGAGAACGATCCCTCGCGGCAAGTCCGCGAATTCAAGTACATGGTGCGCGAACTCCACAAGGCCGGCATCGAGGTCATCCTCGACGTGGTCTTCAACCACACGGCCGAAGGCAGCGAACTAGGCCCCACCCTGAGCTTCAGGGGCCTGGACAACAGCATCTACTACATCCTCGCCCAGGACCGGTCCCGCTACCAGAATTTTTCGGGCTGCGGCAACACGCTGAACTGCAACCATCCCGTCATGAGGACGCTAATACAGGACTGCCTGAGATACTGGGTGGGACAGATGCACGTGGACGGCTTCCGCTTCGACCTCGGCTCCATACTCGGCCGCGACTCGAGCGGCCGCCTCCTCGAAAACCCGCCTGTCATCGAATCCATCGCCGAAGATCCCCTGCTCCGCGACACCAAGATCATCGCCGAGGCCTGGGACGCGGGCGGGGCTTACCAAGTAGGTTCCTTTCCGGGCGGCCGCTGGGCTGAGTGGAACGACAAGTACCGCGACGACATCCGCCGTTTCTGGAAGGGAGAAAAAGGCGCCGCCATGCATCTGGCCACGCGCCTCACCGGCTCCAGCGACCTCTTCCTCCGCGACGGGCGAAAACCCTTCCATTCCATCAATTTCATCACCGCCCACGACGGCTTCACCCTCAACGACCTCGTCAGCTACGCGAAAAAGCACAATGAGGAGAACGGGGAAGACAATCGCGACGGCATGAACGCCAACTGGTCGGCGAACAACGGCGTCGAGGGCGAATCCTCCGATCCCGCTATAGAGGAAAGGAGAAACCGCCAGGTCAAGAATTTCCTCGCGACCCTCCTCCTCTCCATCGGCACCCCCATGCTTCTCGGCGGCGACGAAGTCCGCAGAACCCAGCGGGGCAACAACAACGCCTACTGCCAGGACAACGAAACCAGCTGGTACGACTGGAGCCTCGTGAGCAGGCACGCCGACATCCTCCATTTCTGCTCCGCGCTCATCCGGTTCAGGAGAAGGCATCCGGCCTTCAGGCGCCCCGAATTCTTCACGGGACTCGACAACGACAGCAACCAGCTCCCCGACATAACATGGTTCGACGAGCGGGGACTTCCTCCCGACTGGGCCTCCATAAACCACACCCTCGCCGCCCTCATCGACGGTTCCAAGGCTGAGTTCGCCTCCAAAGTGTCGGATGACGACTTCTATCTCATGTTCAACGCCTCGAATCACCAGGTCAGCTTCACGGTACCCAGGCACCCCCGCGGCTTGACCTGGAACAAGGTTCTCGACACGGGCGCCGCGCCTCCCGAAGACATTGGCTCCGATCTTTCCTGTGAATCCCTCCCCCATCAGAACACCGTCTCGCTTGTCCCGCGCTCCCTGGTCGTCCTTCTCGCCCCTTGCGACGAGGTTCCCGACCTCGAATAACTTGCCGGCGCGCGAATACCTTTGTATATTTTTATCAGCAGCGTATATATGGATAAACAAGAAAGACAAAATGAGGCACAGTTGCTCCGTAAAGGCCTCAGGGAACTGACCCTCCACAGACCTGATAAAGCGATAGAGACGCTGCGCCTGGCGGTCGAAGCCACGCCGCCTTCCTGTTCCGAGGAATTGTCCCGAACGCTTTACTGGCTTTCGGTAGCCCTTTTTAGGCTCGATAAACGCGAGCTCGCGATAAAGAGTCTTTCCTCTGCGCAAAAACTTAGGAGGAGAGGTTTCGCGCGCCGTGTCTATCTCCGAAACATCAACGGATACGGCATGCGAAAGCAGCCTACCGCCGAGCTCGACGATTTTTACGCTTTCACGAATATACAGATGGCCTCATACCTGGCCAGGAAACCGCGAAGCCGCTTCGATTCCTTCCAGGAGCGCGAGACGGTTTTAAGGATAGTCCTAGACGCCTGGAAAAACATAAAGGCCGGTTCTCTCCTCGATCATCACGACTGCTGCGAGAAACTTATTTTCTTTCGTCATTTCAAACCTAGCTTTCCCAGCTTCGGGCTCGACGAAGGGCAGCGCCGGACAATCAAGGCAAGCTTCGGCAGGGACCAGATACAGCGAGCCGACCCCTCGCAGCGCTGCATCTGCGGTTCGGGCCTTCCCTTTAGCCGCTGCTGCGGCCGCGTGCACGGCCTCGGGGAACTTTAGAACCGAAATGCGGTACGGATCCCTAGGTTTTTTAGCAGAACCGTTTCAAAACCACACAGTTTTCGCCTCTGCAGAGAGCACCATGTCATTTTGACACGTTTGACGGTTAATTCTTCGCATAATGCCCCGCGTATCTTTGAACCCGATCTCTTATATAAGCTTGACTGCGCTATATAAATATATATACCAAAACAACATAGCAATATATCGTCATATACTTCTATTAGATGAAGGTTTTTGGCACGGATGTTGCAATATACTTAGTATCAAGGAGAGAAGACAATGAGCAAAAGAAGTAATTCCAACATGATGTTCAGTTCCAGCGATTCAGACGAAAACGTCCTCTCTATCTATCTCAAGGAAATCAATAAGATCCCCCTCCTCTCGAGAGAGAAGGAAAATGAATATGCGCTGAAGGCAGCGGCCGGCGACAAGTTCGCCAAGGACATGCTGGTTAAATCCAATCTCCGATTCGTCGTCAATGTCGCCAAAAAGTATCAGAATCAGGGCATGCCCCTCTCGGATCTCATCTCCGAAGGAAATATTGGCCTGATGAACGCGATTGAACGCTACGATGTCTCGAAGGGTTTCCACTTCATCTCCTACGCCGTCTGGTGGATCCGCCAGGCTATTCTCAAAGCCATCTGCGAGAAGAGCAGGATGATCCGCCTCCCCCTCAACCGCGCCAACGAACTCGTGCAGATCGAAAAAGCGCGCAAAGGTTTTGAGGGCATTTCTGAAGACGCCGAGATCAGGGAGGTCGCCGCCTACCTCAACATGGATCCCGAACACGTGGCGGACATCATCGCCGTTTCCAGGGATCTCGTCTCGCTCGACAGCCCGGTTTACGACGAGAGAAACGCCAGCGTCGTGGGCGACTTCGTGGAGAACACGCTGTACCAGTCCCCCGAAAACTACGCTTACGCGCTGAACCTAAAGGACGACCTGAACACGGTGCTCGAAACGCTGAGCATCAAGGAACGCCAGGTCATTGAATATCGCTTCGGCATCAACGGAAGACGTCCGATGAGCCTCAAGGAAATCGGCGACAGGATGCACCTCACCAAGGAGAGGATCCGCCAGATTGAAAAAGCCGCGCTCAAGAAGATTTCCGTTCCCGAAGTGATGGAGAAGCTCGAAGCCTACGTGGCCTGAAAGCCGAGAATCGACGCCAATCCTGGCGCCGCGCTAAAAGCGAAATCCAAAAGACCTTCAGGCGAGCCTGAAGGTCTTTTTATGCTTTTATCGGCTCGCTCATCTTCCGCCTCTGTTTTCCGCGGTAGAAAACCGCGGCCAACCCTGTCCCCTTCGGGATACTCGTGTTATAAAAGAGAGAACATATGACGAAAGGGGCATAATGACACTCTCCGAGTATTCTTCCGCGACGCGCGGAGACATCGCCGAAGCCATTGAGGAACAGCTTTCCGCGAGCGGTTCCGCTTGCGCCGGCTTTTCCGGCGATTCGGGACGGATATTTTCCGTCATGAAAGACTATATCCTCTCGGGAAAAATGCTGCGGGGCATTCTGGCATGCCTAAGTTCCGAACTTTTTTCGGCCGGCGCCGAGGAAAGAGAGCTTCGCCGCGAGAAAGCCCTGAGGCTCGCCGCGGCCCTCGAGTTCTTCCAGGCCGGCCTCCTCGTCCACGACGATATCATGGACAAGGACGAGATGCGGCGCGGCCAACCCACCATGCACAAGACGTTCGAAAGGATCGAAGCGGCGCATGTCGGCGCCGCCGGTTCAGGCAGCCCCAACCTTGGCGCCGCCGACCTTGGCGCCGCCGACCTTGGCGCCGCCGACCTTGGCGCCGCTATCGGAATATGCGCGGGCGATATCTACTATTTCATTGCCTGGCAATTAATTACAAGCTTTGGCTATGAAATGGGAAAACTCTTTTCTCGCGAACTCGTCGATGTCTGCCTCGCGCAGATAAAGGATGTGCGCCTCGGCTCCCGCGCGGAAATTCCCGCCCTCGAGGAGACTATCGAGGTTTATACCTACAAGACGGCCCGTTACACGATATGCCTGCCCCTCTGCGCCGGAGCCCTCGTCGCCGGAAGATCCGACGCGATCCCTGCCCTGGAGGCGCTCGGCCTGAATTTGGGCGTTCTTTTTCAGCTTCAGGACGATTATCTAGGCCTGTTCGGCGACGAGGAAGAGCTTGGCAAGCCCGTGGGGTCGGATATACGAGAAGGCAAGAAAACTCCTTTTATGATCCTGCTCACCCACGTTCTCGAAGACTCGGAAAAGCCGGGATTCTACGCGGTATTCGGCAACCAGGATATCTCCAGGCGGGATGTCGATCATATACGGGACCTTGTGAGAGCCCATGGCATCGATACCAAGGTAAGGGCCCTCTCCGCCGCCTATGCGCAAAAAGCCGAACAGTGTCTCGCCGAGCTTTCCCGCCACACCGCCGGTCTCGACGCGGAAAAGCTTGGGATCCTCAAGGAATTCATAGACTACTCGCTTTCCAGAAAATTCTGAATCCAGCCAGCATCCTTCCCCTCCGAATGTTTCACGTGAAACACTTGGCTTTACGGCAAGATGATTCACGGACGACCGCCATAATGTTTCACGTGAAACATAAAAAAAGCTCCCGGTTTCCCGGGAGCCCACTTTACGCCGCAATCATATCAAGATCAGTTTTCATCATTCTCCGATTCTTCGGTTGGCCGGACAGAACCCTCGGCTTCTTCATCGTCGTTGAGAACTTCAATTCCGATATCGCTCGTGCCGCCAATCGACGCATCAGCCAGGACATCAGTCAATGAACCGGCGTTGGCTATCTTTTCGCTTTCGTCCATCACGACCTTATCAAGCCCAATGACGTAATCCGGGGCGTTGATGTTGACGATTCGCACGCCTCGCGCTCCCTTGCCCAGGATTCTGACCGTTTCCGCCTCGATTTTGATGGTTTTGCCCATCGAAGTGATTATCATGGCCTCGTCTTGTTCGGAAATGGAGACGGCGCCGACCACTTCGCCCGAAACATCGTCCGGAACGTAGATCATCTGGCCTCTCGTTCCGCGCCCATGGCTGGAGAAGTTGTCGTAGGCCACGCGTTTCCCGTAGCCGTTGGTGGTGGAAAGAAGCATCAGCTCTTCGTCGTTTACGCGAAGCATGGCCGTCAACTCGTCGCTGTCGGCGAGCATGATGCCGCGAACGCCTCGGGAAGCGCGTCCCATTACCCTCACCTGCTCTTCGTGGATTCTCAGGGCCTGGCCGTTTCTCGTGATGAGGACGGCTTCGTCCGAACCATTCGTAAGGCATGCCGACACGAGTTTATCGCCGTCGTCGAGATAAATGGCGATAATTCCGCGCGTTTTGGCGTTTATGAAGTCCTTCAAGGCTACTTTTTTGACCACACCCCTGAGCGTACCCATGAGGATGTACTGATCGTCCGAAAATTCCTTGAAGTCGATGATGGTCGTTATCTCCTCGTTGGGGGAGATGGCCAACAGGCTCTTCACGTGAGCGCCGCGCGCCTGCCTGCTCGATTCGGGAATTTCGTGCACCTTCAGCCAATAGGCCTTTCCGGCGCTGGTGACGAAGAGAAGATAGTTATGTGTATTGGCCACAAAGAGTTGTTCTATAAAATCCTCTTCCAGCAGGGTCGTGGAATTGGAACCTTTTCCGCCTCGGCCCTGAGACCTGTAGAGATGTACGGAAACCCTCTTTATGAAACCCTTGTTGGAAATGAGAATGGCCATTTCCTCGGGTTTGATCAGATCTTCGATATTGATGGCTTCAACGTTGGAAGCGACGATCTCCGTACGGCGCTTGTCGCCGTATTTCTTCGCGATATCTATGGTTTCCTGTTTGACGACATTCAGTATCAAGACATCGCTGGCGAGCAGTTCCTGGAGATAGGCGATTTTCGCCTCGATTTCGGCCAATTCGGCGAGGATCTTTTCAGTTTCAAGACTGGTGAGTCTTCCAAGCCTCATGTCGACGATGGCCTGGGCCTGTACCTCGCTCAGCTCAAAACGCTGCTGAAGGGCCAGTCTGGCCACTTCCACGTTCTTGCTGGCCTTGATGATGGCCACGACCTCGTCGATGTTCCGCAGGGCGATGACCATGCCGCGCAGGAGATGGGCTCTTTCTTCGGCCTTTCTCAGCTCGAAGCGCGACCTGCGGGTAACCACGTCGACGCGATGCTTGACGAATAATGAAACTAATTCCTTTAAGGATAAGCACTTAGGTCTTCCGTCCACGAGGGCGAGGTTGATGACGCCGAAGGTGGACTGCAATGCCGTATGGGTAAAAAGCCTGTTGAGGACGAGCTTGGGGATGGCGCCTTTCTTGAGCTCGAGCACCATGCGCAGACCGTCCCTGTCGCTCTCGTCCCTGAGGTCGGAGACCCCGTCGAGGATCTTGTCCCTCACGAGATCGGCGATGCGCGTGATGAGGGTCGTCTTGTTCACGGCATAGGGAATTTCGGTGAAGACGATCTGCTCTCTGCCGTTTTTCATCATCTCGATGATGAACTTGCCGCGGACGATGATCTTGCCCCGCCCCGTCGTATAGGCGTCCCTGATGCCCTCCCGACCGAAGATGATGCCGCCAGTGGGAAAGTCGGGGCCTTTTATGTGCCTCATCAGGCCTTCGAGATCTATGTCGGGATTTTCTATATAGGCGGCGATGGCTTCGCCCACTTCCAGAAGGTTGTGGGGCGCCATGTTGGTGGCCATGCCGACGGCGATGCCGGAAGAGCCGTTGACGAGAAGATTGGGAAAGGCCGAAGGCAGGACGAGCGGTTCCGTTAGCGACTCATCGTAGTTGGGGCCGAAGACTACGGTATCCTTGTCCAAATCGGCCAGCATCTCCTCGCCCAGGCGGGAGAGCTTGGCCTCGGTATAGCGGCTGGCCGCGGGCGGATCGCCGTCGATGGAGCCGAAGTTGCCCTGGCCGTAGACGAGGGGATAGCGCAGCGAAAAATCCTGGGCCATGCGGACGAGGGCGTCATAGAGGGAAAAGTCGCCGTGCGGATGGTATTTTCCCATCGCGTCGCCGGTGATGCGGGCGCATTTTTTCGTCGCCGCGTTATAGCGTAGCCCCAGCTCTTCCATCGCGTAGAGGATGCGTCGGTGGACGGGCTTGAGCCCGTCGCGGACGTCGGGGAGAGCCCTGGCCACGATGACCGACATCGCGTAGGTGAGATAGTCGGTCTTCATTTCGTCTTCGATCGGGACTGATATCAATCTTCCAGTTTCTGCCATTTTATCGCTTTCCTACACATCGAGGTTGGAGACGGCCAGGGCGTTCTCTTCTATGAACCTCCGCCTGGGTTCCACCTGTTCGCCCATCAGGGTGGTGAACATTTCTTCCGCGAGCACCGCGTCTTCCATGGTGATCCTGATCATATTGCGACGCTCCGGATCCATGGTCGTCTCCCAAAGCTGCTCGGGATTCATCTCGCCCAAGCCTTTGTAGCGCTGCATGGCCACCTTGGAAGGATCCCTTCCGACGATGCTTGCCAGGATCTTGTCCTTTTCGGCGTCGTCGTAAGCGTAGCGCAATTCCTTGTCCCAGGTGATTTTATAGAGAGGAGGCATGGCGAGGTAAACGTAGCCCCCTTCTATGAGCGCCGTCATATAGCGGTAAAAAAAGGTGAGAAGAAGGGTACGGATATGCGAGCCGTCCACGTCGGCATCGGCCATGATGATGATCTTGTGGTATCGGAGCTTGGTCACGTCGAATTCGGGGCCCAAGCCGGCCCCTAGGCTGGCGATGACGGGCTGGAGCTTGTCGTTGCCGATGATCTTGTCAATGCGTGTCTTTTCGACGTTGAGCATCTTGCCCCAGAGCGCGAGGATGGCCTGATGGACCCTGTTCCTGCCCATCTTGGCCGAACCGCCTGCCGAATCGCCCTCCACGAGGAATATTTCGCACTTGCTGGGATCTTTTTCCTGGCAATCGGCCAGTTTTCCCGGCAAGCTCGCCGAGTCGAGGAGGTTCTTGCGCCGTGTGAGCTCGCGGGCCTGACGAGCGGCGATGCGGGCCTTTGCCGCCAGAACGCACTTGTCGAGGATGGCGTCGACGATCTCGGGATATTTCTGGAAAATGAGATCGAGCTGGTCGGCGCAGTAGCCGTCGACAATGCCGCGGACCTCGGAGTTCCCCAGCTTGCCCTTGGTCTGCCCTTCAAACTGAGGTTCGAGGACCTTGACCGAGAGCACCGCCGTGAGGCCTTCCTTGACGTCGTCCGTCGAAAGGGTCTCGTCGAGTTTCTTTACATATTTCGATTTCTTGAAGAATTCGTTGATGGTACGTGAAAGGCCCGACCTGAACCCGATGAGGTGGGTGCCGCCTTCTCTCGTGTTGATGCCGTTGACATAGGAATAGAGGGCTTCGTTGAAGCTGTCGTTGTACTGGATGCCTACTTCTATTTCGACATCGTCGCGGGTGCCTTCAAAATAGATCACGTCCTTGTGCAGGACCGTCTTGTTCTTGTTCAGGTACTCGACAAACTGCTTGAGGCCGCCTTCGAACTTGAACTCGACGACTTTGGGCGTGCTGAGACGTTCGTCGATAAGGACGATCTTGACGCCTTTGTTGAGAAAGGCCATTTCCCTCAGGCGGTTCGCCAGGACATCGTAGCTGTAGACCACCTCTTCGAAGATGGTAGGATCGGCCTGGTAGCGCACCGTCGTGCCGCGCCTGTCGGTCTTTCCGACCTTGGCCACGGGGGCGACGGGGACGCCCTGCAGATAGCGCTGGTAATATTCTTCGCCGTCCACGTAAACATTGACGTCCATCCATGTGGAAAGCGCGTTTACCACCGAAACGCCTACGCCGTGAAGACCGCCGGAAACCTTGTAGTTCTTCTTGTCGAACTTGCCGCCGGCGTGGAGGCGCGTCATCACGAGTTCGAGCGCCGAAATGCCCTCGGTCGGATGGATGCCCACGGGAATGCCGCGGCCATCGTCTTCGACGCGGACGACATCGTTGCGTTCGAGCACGACGGTTATCGCGTCGCAGTAGCCTTCAAGCGCCTCGTCTATCGAGTTGTCCACAACCTCGTACACGAGATGATGAAGCCCATCGATGCCCGTCGAGCCGATGTACATTCCCGGCCGCTTGCGCACCGCTTCGAGCCCTTTGAGAACCTGAATACTGTTCGCTGAGTACGTTGACTCCATACCTGTCCTGGATGGAAAAGATTATTGTTGTATACAGAGGGTTTTGCCTTTAACCCAAGGAAAAACCATTCGTCCCTGAACGGGATCATTATATCGATTGAAACAATAATAGTAAAGCGATCGCGACCTCTTTTCCCCTATCCCAAGATCGACTGAGCGAGATTGTGCACAAACTGTGGATAACTCGTTCAGAAGATGTGCGTATCGGAGAAAAGCCTTCCTTTTTTAATTTTACGCCTTCTTTTCAAATTTCGGCCAACAACGATGGGCGACGACTATTATCTTGTTATATTAAAATATTTTATACTATTTTAACGCACTGTTTACTATACAAAAAAAGCGTTTTTTTCGTGCTTTTGATGACTTTCCCTATTGCGGAAATCCCAAAGCTGACTATAAAGATATATACGCTACTTGTGGAAAACTTGTGGATACCCTGTTTAATAAAAAATAATCACAGAGGAATGAATGGCAGACTTCGATGGCTCCGCTATATGGAGCGAGGCGCTGGAAATCGCGCGCAAAGACATACCGGAACAAGAGTACCTTATGTGGTTCCGGCTCTCCTATAAAGCGCTCGCCGAAGGAACCCTGGCAGTCAACGCCCCCAACTCCTTCCTCCGCGACCAGTTCAATAGAAAATACCATTCCTTCATGCAGAATATTATCAGGGAGCTTACCGCCCTGGATCTGAGGCTGGAGGTAAGCGCCGAAAAAGCGATGGAATCGAAGACGCGCCCCATCACGGCAGAGGCAACGACAACGGCAGCGTCAACGGCCTCGGCCGCGACGGAGGCCGCGAAAATCCTCGCATCCCCCGCCGAAAAACCAGCGCCTTCGGAGGCGGAAGGGTCAGCGGCGCCCAAGACGACCCTTTATTACGATGTTCCCGGCCGAAAACAGCAGAAGGAACAGGGTATCGCGGTCGACAACAGGCCCAGAAATCACCCCTCACTGCGGCAGGACTACAAGTTCGAGAATTTTATCGTGGGCGACAACAACCGCTTTACCTTCAACGCCTCGGAAGCCGTGGCCAAGAGCCCCGCCAGGGTCTACAATCCCCTCCTCATCTACGGCGGCGTCGGTTTGGGCAAGACCCACCTCATGCATGCCATCGGCAATTATGTTTTCAGGAACGTCCCTGAAAAGAGGGTCATCTGCATAACCGCCGAGGAATTCACCAACGAATTCATCCAGATGATACACGACCGTTCCACCCATGAGTTCAAGAACAAGTACCGCAACGCCGACGTCCTCCTCATCGACGACATACATTTTTTCCAGAACAAGCCCGGCGTCCAGGAGGAACTCTTCCATACCTTCAACGCCCTCTACGATTCCGAGCGGCAGATGGTTTTCACCCTGGATCGTCACGTAAAGGAACTGAAGGACTTTTCGGACCGGCTGAAAAGCCGCTTCGACAAGGGACTGATCGTCGACGTGCAGCCGCCCATGTACGAAACGAGGGTAGCCATTCTCAAGCAGAAGCTCATCCAATCGGGAAAAAGCGTCAACGTGGCCGACGAGGTCATAGATCTCATCGCCAACAATGTCTCTTCGAACGTGCGCGATCTCGAAGGCTGCCTAGTGAAGCTGACGGCCTATGCCGACCTCGTCCATAAGGACCTCACCGTCGACATCGCCAGGAATCTCCTCAAGGAAATGTTCAACACCAACCGGCATTCCGCCATAACCGTAGATTCCATCATAAGAATGGTGGCGGATTTCTTCAAACTTTCGCTTTCCGACCTGAAAGGCAAGAAGCGCAGCAAGAACATCGCCCTCGCCCGCCAGGTGGCCATGTTCGTCATCAGGGAAGTAACTGAGTACTCCACGACGGAGATCGGGGTGGAGTTCGGCGGCAGAGACCATACGACGGTGATGCACTCATGCCAGAAGATCGAGCAGATGGTGAAATTCGACCCTTCTTTCGACGCCTCCATCCAAAAACTTCTGAGGGAAGCCAGGGAAAGCGAGTCCAAGTAAAAGCCCTTTATAAACGGTGCACAACAGCCTAAGGGTTGTGGACAATCGGGGAAGCGGTGGATATTGTGGATAAAGACAAGGCTCTGTCAACAGGTTTTGCACAGCACATATTTTTATTGCCTCTATGCAATTAAATGGGTTATCCACATATCTTGGTTCCTTATTACTATTATTACTCTTTTATAAAGCTATATAAAGAATCAATAGAGAGAGGGAAAAGAAAAAAGAGAAGAGCGACTGTTTCAAAATGAACGAAGTTCTGGTAGAATAAAACATATATATCATCTCAGGGGGATGCGATGAAATTTACCTGCGATAAGACCAGCCTTTTTCGTGAAATTGCCTTTGCCCAGGAAGTGATAGCATCGAAAAACGCTTTGTCCATAATGTCCAACGTGTTTCTTGAAGCTTCCGATTCAAAACTTCTGATCAGGGCCACCGACGTAAAAGTAAGTTTCGAGACGTCCATACCGGTGGGCGATGTGATTCCGGGTTCCCTTACGGTATTTTGCGACAAGCTCACCGGAATTCTTTCCTCGCTTCCCGACGGAGATCTCAGCGTCGAACAGGATGAGGGAAGGGTCGTGCTCAAGCCGGTGGCGAGAAAGGTCCGTTTCCAGCTGAAAACGCTCTCGGGCGAAAAATTCCCCGAACTGCCGAGGGCTGAACCAGAGCTTTTCTTCGATATCCCCGCCCGCGAGTTCAAGCGGATGATCACACAGACTATTTTTTCGGTCTCCACCGACGAAACCCGTTATTTCATGAATGGCGTGTTCATGGAAAAGACTCCCGAGGGCGCGATCGTCATGGTTTCCACGGACGGACGCCGCCTTGCCTTCGTCAAGAACGAGTTTGAGGCCAATATTCCCGATTTCAGGCCCGTCATCATCCCGACGAAGGTTCTCGGCATCATAAACAAGAGACTTTCCGACGAAGGCATGATTTCCATGGCCATCACCGACAAGAGCATTTTCTTCCGCTTCAACAGCTACCAGATTTCGAGCGTTCTCATAGAGGGACAGTTCCCCAACTACCAGAAGGTCATACCGCAGAGCCAGAAATTCTCTTTCTCCGTGAAGAAGGCCGACCTGATGGAGGCCCTCAAGCGCGTCTCTATTTTCGTTGAGCAGAAATCCAACAGAACCTTCTTCTCATTGTCGGGAGACGGGCTCATCCTTTCTTCCGAGGAAAGCGAGATAGGCGCCGCGCGCGAGGAAATTCCCTGCGAGTACGAGGGCGAGGATACGACTATCGCGTTGAACTACAGGTACGTCGAGGAGCCGCTGCGCGTCCTCGATTCCGAGAATTTCGTCGTGGAATTCAGCGATCCCTCGCGCGCCATAACGCTCAGGCCCGAACCGAGAGGGGACTATTTCCATATAGTCATGCCGATGCAGATTGACTGATGCCTTTCAAGCGCGCCCGCTTCGTTTCGTTTCGCAATCTTGAAGACGGGGAAATCGACGTTGACGCCGAAAAAATATTCCTCATAGGGGAAAACGGTCAGGGAAAGACTAATTTCCTGGAGGCGCTGTATTTTCTCTGCTATGGCGCGTCTTTTCGCGGTCTCGTGGACGCGCAAATCCCCGCCGCCGGCGCTTCCGGCTTCGGCCTGACGGGGCTCTGGTCGGCTTCAGGCGGGGATTCGGTACTGGATGAGGAGATTTCCGTCCGCGTGGAGGGTTCCGTAAAGGACATCAGGCTGAACGGCAAACCGCTCAGGGACAGAAAGGAACTCGTATTCCACAATCCCTCCGTGGTTTTCTGCCATGAGGACTTTACCTTCGCCGCCGGCGATCCCGAAAGGAGGCGCTTTTTTTTCGACCAGTGCGCCGGCATGCTTTCGCTTTCCTACATCGACGTACTGCGATCCTACAAGAGGATTCTCAAGCAGAGGAACGCCGCCCTGAAGGAAAGCGCCTACGACCTGCTCGAGGCCATGGATCCCCTCTTCGTTTCCTACGGTCTGGAGCTCATGAAGGCGAGGCGAGCCCTGCACCTTCGTTTCCAGGAGGAGTTTCCCGGTCTCTATGAATCGGTGGCGCTGCTCGGCCGGAAGGTAGACCTGACCTACGCGTCGAATTGGCCCCAGGATTCCTCCATGGATTCTGCCCTCGAACTCCTGGCGGCGAGGAGGGAGAGCGAGGTGCTCTTCGGCACGACGAGGACGGGACCTCACAGGGACCGCTGGAACTTCTCCTGCGAGGGAGAAGTGTTCACGGACAGGGCTTCCACCGGCCAGCTGCGGCTTGTTTCCCTCATATTGCGCGTCATAGAGGCGCGTGCCTACGCCGGCCAGACTTCCCGGTGGCCGGTTCTTCTCCTGGACGACGTGCTCCTGGAGCTGGACGTGGGGAGGCGCCGGAGATTCCTGGATCTTCTGCCTGGTCCGGGACAAGGCGCTCAGGCTTTCTTCACCTTTCTGCCCGAGGAACCGTGGACGGAGTATGGGAACGGGGATACGATCGTGTATAAGGTGAGCCATGGCCGATTCCAGAATCAAGACAGTCTCTGAACTTCTCTCTTCGTTCTTCGACCAGGATATGGTCAAAAAGGGAGAGCTGTATTCTGGTTTCGGAAATTCCTGGAAGCTCATAGCAGGCTCCAGGCTGGGCGAGCATTCCAAGCCGGCCGACATCAGGCACGGCATTCTGATCGTGGAGACCGAGCATCAGGGCTGGATGCAGCTGCTCCAGCTCCAGCAGGACAGGATTCTCGAGGAAATACAGCGGCGCTTTCCCGACCTGAAGATTCGCGGCATCGCTTTCAGGCTTGGCGAGAGCGGGGTGTCGGCGAGCGTTTCGGCCTCGATGCCCGGGCGGGTTTCAGGCCTCCGTCCTCCCGAATCAGCCCCTGAATCGACGGCCGAAAAGGAAGTAGAAAAGGAAGCCGAAAAAGCCATGGACGAAAAAGCCGGCCATGAGACAAAGCTTCCACAAGATATGGTGGCCATGTTTGCCCGAATAAGGAAAAACATCAACAAATAGGGCTATAGCCGCGCCTTTTGCGCGTCGCGCGAGGAGTGGAACGCCGCAGCATGGCCGATTGACGAAGCCTGGCCCATCGTTTTATACTCACGAACCTGCCTCACGTGTGCCCGAAGACCCGAAGGGGCTGAAACAGAAATCGACCGGCGTTCGCGCGCTGTCGCCTATAGGATAAGGAGCAAGTTGCCATGAAGCGCACCTATCAACCCAGCAGAACCAAGAGAAACAGGAAATTCGGCTTTCGCGCCCGCATGAGCACGAAGGGCGGTCGCCTCGTTCTCAAGAGAAGAAGAGCGAAGGGACGGATCAAGCTCAGCGTCGCCGACGAGAACAAGAAGTATTGACGGAATGTCCCCGGATGGGGATATGGAAAAAACGAGACAGGATTTTCCGAAGTCCGAGAAAGTTCGGACCAAATCGGAAATTGACCGGATTTTCCGCACAGGCGCCCGGTATTCCTGCAAAGGGATGGTTCTTCGCGTCGCGCGAAATTCCCTTGGCAGGAGCCGGGCGGTTTTTGTCGCCGTACGTTCGTTTGAAGGGGCGGTACAACGCAACAGGGCAAAACGGATTGCCCGTGAAGTGTGGCGTATCAACAAGCAGAGAATTGCCCCCGGCAGCGATGTGGCCTTCGTGCTGTACCCAGAATACGACAGTTTCGCGGAGTGTTCCGGCCTGATGCTCCTGCTTCTTCGTAAGGCGGGGTTAGTGCGATGAATGTGCTGAGAAAGATACTTTCATTTCCGTTCCTCGTCCTCATCAAGCTCTACCAGATTCTCATTTCCCCTCTCTTTCCCCCGTCCTGCAGGTTTTATCCCACCTGTTCCGCCTATTCTTACCAGGCAATCGCCAAGTATGGACCTTTCAAGGGCGGATACCTTGCCGTCAAGAGGATTTTACGATGTCATCCCAGAAACCCGGGAGGTTTTGACCCAATACCATGAGCATATTCAACCTGAACGACGGATCCCAGACCAAAGAAGAGAGCAGGCGCACCATCATAGCGGTTGTGCTGTCGACCCTGATCGTAGGCGTTGGCTTTATTGTCCAGAATGCCATTTTCCCGCCCGCCCCCCAGCAGGCCCAGACTCAGCAAACCACGAGCCAGCAAGTCGTGACGACACGGGGCGGGCAGGGGATCACGCCGGCGGCCACCGTGGTGACGACGCAGTCCGCGCCTGTCGTGGCGGCGGAAGCGCCGGCCCTTTCAGCGGGCGCTGACGCGAGCCTGGCCGCGATTCCCGTACCCCAGGCCGAATCCACCTATACGATCGAAACCGATCTTCTCAAAGCGGTTTTAAGCAACGCCGGCGGCGACATCGTTTCCCTCAAGCTTAAAGACCACAAAGACAAAGACGGCTACGTGGATCTGATCGTGCCAGGCGAAAAAGGCTCGAACGGCATTTCGCTGGCTTTCGGGGCCCAGGACGCCTATCCGGTCAAGGAGTTGATGAACGTCAGCTGGCTTGACGGCGAGAGGAAGACGATTCAGTTCTCCAGAACCTTCTACGCGAAGGCAGACGGAACGGGCGAGCTGATTCCCTTTACTTATAGGAAAGCTTTCACCTTCCGCGACGGCGAGTATCTCTTCGCCATGGCGGTTACCCTCGAGGGCGCCAACGGCGCGCAGATTCCCCTGAACACCAACGGCACCGCCTATACGCTTTCCATCGGACCGCAGATCGGCCCCCGCTTCGATCATCTTCCGAAAAACGCCGACTACAGGAAGTACATCCTCGAGGTCAACGGCAAGAAGAAGCTCGAGACGGCGAAAGCCGGCAATTTCCAGGTCATCAAAGAGCAGCCGACCTGGGGCTCCCTCGCCGGCAAATACTTCGCCTTCATCGCCATACCCGAAGCGCCTTTCGCCACCTTCAGCTACCTGCAATCCCAGGACCAGACGATCAAGCAAACGAATTCGATGTATCTCTCCAGGCCTGTCATCAATTCGTCCAGCCAGACCGACAAGTACTATTTCTACTTCGGGCCGAGAACAGCAGGCGAGCTTGCCAAGTACGAGTATTCCGACAAGAATGCCTTTGGGCTGCAGGGAATGCGCCTGGAAGACGCGACGGAGCGTTCGAACCTCCTGGGCTGGCTCGAGACCATCCTCAAGTTTCTCCTGAATATTTCCTATAAGCTCATCCCGAATTATGGCGTGGCCATAATCATAGTGACTATCATCATAAAGGCTCTCTTCTTCCCGCTCACGAAGAAGAGTTCCATTTCCACCGCCAGGATGCAGGAACTCCAGCCCAAGATCCAGGAGCTGCAGGCCAAGTACAAGTCCAATCCCCAGAAGCTGAACCAGGAAATGGCCGGGTTCTACAAGGCGGAGAATTACAATCCGATGTCCGGCTGCCTCCCCATGCTGATACAGTTCCCGCTTTTCATCGCCATGTACAACCTGTTCAACAATCACTTCGACCTCAGGGGCGCGAGCTTCATCGCGGGCTGGATCGGCGACCTTTCCCTTCCCGAATCCATCTGGAATTTCGGCACTTTCAAGCTTCCGCTCGTCGGCTGGAGCGATTTACGGGCATTGCCCATCATTTATCTGGCAAGCCAGCTTTTGTATGGCAAGTTCACTCAGAGCAACCAAAGCCCCGGCCAAAGCGCCAGCCAGATGAAACTTATGATGTACGGAATGCCAATAATGTTCTTTTTCGTCCTCTACGACGTTCCGTCCGGCCTTCTGCTCTACTGGATCGTAAGCAACGTGTTAACGATTCTCCAGCAGATGGTCATCAACAACATGCTGAAGAATCATAAGCTTGCGGTGGCCAAGGCTCCCGCGGGCAAGCCCGTTCAGGGCGGATCCGTCGCCATGAAGAGCGCCGGAAAGACAACCGTTCGCGGCGGCGCCCCGGTTTCCGCCGAAGGATTCAGCGAAAAGGTGAAGAACTGGCTCGAGAAGAAAGGAGCCGAGGCGAGCAGTGCCGTCGATGCGGGCAGAGCGGCCAAGGACCAGAAACCCGGGGCTTCGTCGGGTGACGTAAAATCCGGAAAGCAGGCGGGAAAGAAGCGTTGAGGCTGACCGCGAGCAAGTAATATCCCTCTCTTTAGGAGATTCGTGATGATATATGAATTTGAAGGCAAGACGGAGCGTGAGGCTATCGAGCTTGCCGCCTCGGAACTCGGACTGGAAACGGACGAGTTCGATGTGGAGATCCTGGAGTCCCTCTCCGGCGGTCTGTTCAAGAAGGGAAAAGTGCGGATCAGGGTGCATACCAGCGAAGCCGAGCCGAAGAATCCGGCCATGGCGCCGAAGGCTGTTTCCCCCGCTCCCGCCGCCTCGGCTTCCTCGCCGATCGAACGCGCTCCGCTCTCCGACGCGGAAAAGATGCCGATCGATGAGTTCGAGACGAAGATGGTGGCCTGGACGACGGAAGTGGTCGGTAAAATGGGCTATCCCGCCAAGGTATCGGTCCTGTTCAGGGAAGAGAAGAAGGTTGGCCTGAAGATCGAGACGGAAAATACGTCCATGATCATCGGCAAGAAGGGCAAAAATATCGACGCCCTTCAGCTCCTGGCCAATGTCTATGCCGGAAAGCTCGGCAGGGAAGACATAAAAGTCATCCTGGATTCAGAGAACTACAGGATCCGCAGGGAAGAATCCCTCGTCCGCATAGCCTATGAATCCGCCGAACAGGTGAGGAGGACAGGACGCTCGATCCTGCTGGAGCCGATGAATCCTTTCGAGCGCCGAATCATTCACACGACGTTGAACGACATCGTTGACATCGAGACGAAAAGCGAAGGCGAAGGCCTTTACAAGCAGGTCCGCGTGATGTTCCGCGGCAGAAAGTAACCAGACGGAAGCGCATCCTTTCCGGATGCCATTGAAAAGCCGGCTTACCCATTAAGGGAATTAAGCCGGCTTTTTTTATAGATAATATAATATCGAAAAACCCGACGCTTATCATCGATGATATAAAGACTTATAGATGCATTTCCATACTTTCCAGCTTGACCGTTCTGGATTATTTGGGTTAGAATTTCGCGATTTCCCACCCATTCATCGTGTCCACTTTTCATTTTCGACGGGACACGCACGAAAGCGGATATTACCTGCAAAGGAGATTTTTTCCGCCATGACAGTAAAGACCTTTAAAGGTGGAGCACACCCACCCGAGAGAAAAGACCGCTCGAGCGGCCTAGCGGTCGAACGTCTGCGCGAGGTCAAACAAGTCGTCGTCCCGGTTAACCAGCATTTCGGAGCTCCGCTCCAGGCTTTGGTCAAGGTCGGCGATATTGTGAAACGCGGGCAGAAAATTGCCGATGCCGATGGCAGAATGACGGTTCCCGTCCATTCCCCCATTGCCGGCGTCGTCAAGAAAATCGAACCGAGAACCCAGTCCAACAACAACGATGGCCCCTGCATCATCATCGAAGCCCTGCCTCCTCCGGCCGAGGGACAGGCGGCGCCGGCACCGGAAGATCTCGTCGATTTCATGCCGCCCCTCGATGTTTTCAGTTGCACGAAGGAAGAGGCCCTGGCTCGCGTCCGCGCGGCGGGAATCGTAGGCATGGGCGGCGCGGGCTTTCCCGTACACGTAAAGCTGGCCCCCTCCAAGCCTATATCTTACGTTATAGCGAACGGAGCCGAGTGCGAACCCTTCCTGACGATTGACGAGCGGACAATGATCGAGCGTCCCGAGGATGTGGTCGAAGGCGTGGCCATCACGATGAAAATCGTGAGTGCTCCCGAAGGCATCATCGCAGTGGAGGAAAACAAGGCGCACGCCATTCCCCTCCTCGAAAAGGCGATAGCCTCCAGCCCGCGCACGCGCGCCGGCATGAAAATCCGCGTCCAGCTGCTGAAAACGAAGTATCCACAGGGCGGCGAAAAAATGCTCATCGCGGCGATAACCGGCAAGGAAGTGCCCTCCGGCGGACTGCCTATGGATGTCGGCTGCGTCGTCCAGAACATCGGATCGCTGTGCGCCATGGTGGACGCCTTCAAAGAGGGCAAGCCTCTCATAGAGCGCGGGCTTACGATTTCGGGCGGAGCGTGCGCGAAACCCGTAAACGTGATCGCGCCGATTGGCACTCCCGTCGCTGATATTATCGCCGCGGGGCTTGCCCAGGTGGACGAAGCGGCTCTCGCGATGATCATCTACGGCGGTCCCATGATGGGCGTAGCCGTTCCCAACTACCAGATTCCCGTCCAGAAAAACACCTCCGGCGTGCTTCTTCTCAACGCCGAGGAAGCGAAGCATTACGACGAGGAGACCTGCATCCGCTGCGGCAGGTGTATGAGGGCTTGCTCCTGCAGGCTGTCCCCCGCTCTTCTCGCCGTCGCCATAGAAAGCGAAGACTATAAGGAAGCCGAGAAGATCGGCCTCCTCGACTGTATCGAATGCGGAACCTGTTCCTTCGTATGCCCGGCGCATCGGCACCTCGTGCAGCGTTTCAGGGTAGGCAAGCAGGTGCTGCGCGCATTGAAACAAAAGGAGGCCCAGAATGCCCGCTAAAGGCATATTGCTTTCCTCGAGCCCCCACTCGTTCACGCCGGTGAGCACATCGCGCATCATGCTCTCGGTCATAATCGCCCTGATTCCCGCCGTCGGCTATGGTGTGTACCTCTACGGATTCTCGGCGCTCGCGCTGATCCTGGTATCCGTGATTTCGGCTGTAGCCGCGGAATTCGTCTTCAGGAAGGCGATCAAGGCCACGACGACGATCGGTGATTTTTCCGCCGTCATCACTGGCCTTCTGCTCGCCCTGATACTGCCTCCCAAGACGCCCCTCTGGATGGCGGCTCTCGGCGCCATTTTCGCGATCGTCGTGGCCAAGGAATTCTTCGGTGGTCTCGGCGCCAACCCCTTCAACCCCGCGCTGATCGGACGCGCCTTCCTCCTGATGAGCTTTCCCGCGGCCATCACGACCTGGTCCATGCCCAACGGCCTGGCCCTCGCGGCCGATGCCACGAGCGCGGCCACCCCGCTCGCCCTGATGAAGCAAGGAGCTTCCCTCGCCGATGTGGCCACCTATTTCGGGGCCTCCGATACGGGCGCTTTCCTTAGGCAGCTCTTCATGGGCTACCGCTCCGGTTCCCTTGGCGAGAGTTCGATCCTTCTCATCCTTCTTGGCGGACTCTTCCTGATCGGTATTGGCGTTGTTCAGTGGATCGTCCCCGTATCAGTCCTGGCCTCGACCTTCGTGTTCGCCTGGGTTTTCGGCATGAATCCCCTGTTCGCCCTGCTGACCGGCGGCGTGGTATTCGGCGCCTTCTTCATGGCCACCGACTACTCGACGCGGCCGCTCACCCCAGCGGGTCAGGCCCTTTTCGGCATCGGAATCGGTTTGATCACCGTTATAATAAGGAAGTTCGGCGGATTCCCTGAAGGCGTCACCTACTCGATCCTCATCATGAACATCATCACGCCCTTCCTGAACAAGATCCGAGTCAAGAAATACGGCTATGTGCCTCCCGTCAAGCCCATTAAACCCACGAAGGAGGCCGGCAAATGAAGAACATAGTAAAACTCGGCCTTATTCTGGCCATTTTCGCCGTAGGCGCCTGCGCCAGCCTAGCGGTGGTCTATTCCATCACCAAACCGCAGATTGAGGCCCAGGATCAGATCGCCCTTACCGCCTCGCTGAAGGAAGTTTTTCCCGACGGAGAAATATTCGAGGATATTTCCTCTTCCGTGGTGTCGAGCGACTCAGAAATAATCTTTCAGAATGCCATGCTCGTAAAAAGCGCCGAAGTACCACTCGGCGTGGCCATAAAAGCCTCGGGAGCCAGCTATGGCGGCAAGGCGACCCTTCTTGTGGGCGTCAGGCTCAACAGGAGCATAGCCGGCGTACGCGTTCTCGAGCTCAACGACACGGCCGGCCTCGGCGCCAACGCAAAGAATGAAGGCTATTTCGTCAAGAAGGCGGAAAAAGTGACATTCCCGGGCCAGTTTGCCGGAAAGTTCATCACCGATGCCTTCGAGGTGAAAAAGGATGTCATCGCCATAACCGCGTCGACCATCACATCGAAATCCCTGACCCGCATTATAAAGAGCGCCGCCGAATCGGCCGCGCTCTGGCTCGAGAATTCGACGGTAACCGATGGATCGGAAGCCGATCAGGGCGCGCAGCAGTCTTTGGCCACCGAAACGACGGGAGGTAAATGACATGAAAAACCTCTGGAAAATCTTCAAGCAGGGAATCATCTATGAAAATCCCCTGCTGATGCTCATGATTGGACTCTGTTCCGCCCTCGCTGTCACGTCGAACGTCTCGAACGGTATAGGCATGGGACTGGCGATGACCTTCGTCCTCCTCTTCTCCGAGATTTTCATCTCCCTTTTCAGGAAGGCGATTCCCTCATCCGCGCGCATGCCCATATTCATCATCATTATCGCGGCCTTCACCACCATGGTCGACCTCGTGATGAAAGCCTACTTCCCTGCCCTGTCCAAGAGCATGGGCGTCTTCATTCCCCTCATCGTCGTCAACTGCATCATCATGGGGCGTGTCGAAGCATTCGCTTCGAAACAGAAGGTCCTGCCTGCCATTTTCGATTCCCTGGGCATGGGCCTGGGCTATACCTGGGTTCTGATCGGCATCGCCGCCTTCCGCGAAATTCTCGGAAACGGGACAATCGCCGGCATGCAGGTGATGCCCCAATCCTATCAGCCGATTCTCTTCTTCATCCTTCCCCCCGGAGGGTTCCTCGTGTTCGGCCTCTTTATCTCGCTCAACATCTGGCTCAAGAAGCGGATGCAGAACTCCGCCAAGGAGCGTGCGTAAATGGATATGATGAAAATATTCCTCGTAGCCCTTCTCGTTAACAACGTCGTGCTTATGCGCTTCCTGGCGCTCTGTTCCTATGTGGGCATGACGAATGATGTGGGCCAGTCGGTGGGTATGGGCTTCGCGGTAACGTTCGTGACGGTGCTTGCTACCGCCGCGACATGGCCGCTGTACCATTTTGTCCTCTTGCCCCTCAACCTCACCTTCCTCAAGATTCTCGTGTTCATCCTTGTCATCGCGAGCCTTGTACAGCTGGTCGAATTCTACCTGAAGAAGAATATTCCCGGCCTTTACGCGGCCATGGGCATCTACCTTCCGCTGATCACGACCAACTGCGCCATCCTCGCCGTGACCTTCGAGAACATCGACAACCACTACAGCTTCATACAGTCCATCGTGTACGCCATCGGCGTATCGCTTGGATATCTGCTCGCCATGGTGCTGCTGGCAGGCGTACGCGACAGGATGAAGACGAGTCCGGTACCTAAGTTCCTCCAGGGAACGCCTATTCTCTTCATCGCTTCGAGTCTCCTGGGCGTGGCTTTCATGGGCTTCTCCGGGCTCATCAAATAGGGGAAGGAAAATGACAGTCATTCTGATAACGATTGTTTTCGCGGCGATCCTTGCCTTTGTGCTGGGCATCGCCTTGGGCTTCTTCCAGCAGAAATTCAAGGTGGAACGGGACCCGAAGATCGACGAGGTGCGCGCGGCCCTGCCGGGCGCCAACTGCGGCGGCTGTGGATTCCCGGGCTGCGATGGTTACGCCGAGGCTGTGGCCACCGGCCGCGCGCCGACGACGAAGTGTTCGGCCGGCGGCGCCTCAACCGCGGAAGCAGTGTCCCAGATCATGGGCGTCAACGCGGCGGCTGAGGATGTCGTCACCGTCCTGCTCTGCCAGGGGACGAAGGATCTCGCCGTTTCGAAGGGCGACTACATCGGCATCAAGACCTGCCGGGCCGCCAAGCTTTCGACCGGAAGCGTAAAGGCCTGCGCCTGGGGCTGCCAGGGCTTGGGAGACTGCACGAGAGTCTGCAAGTTCGACGCGCTCGAGATGGGCGAGGACGGCCTGCCCCACGTGAACTACGACAATTGCACCGGCTGCGGCATGTGCGTCGCCGAGTGTCCCCAGAAGCTTTTTGCCCTGGTGCCGCGCGGCAAGAAGGGCTCAATCGTCCTCTGCTCCAACAGGAACGTGGTGAAGGCGAACGTGATGAAGACCTGCAAGACGGGCTGCATCAAGTGCGAAATCTGCGTGAAGAGCTGCCCCGAGAAGTGCATAACGATGGTGAACGGCATCCCCGTCACCGATTATTCGAAGTGCACCTCCTGCGGCGTCTGCGTCCAGAAGTGCCCGACGCATGCCTACAAGCTTCTCGAGACGGATGTGATGGGCGAGAAGAAAAAGGTGCCGGTAATGGCCTAAACCTCAGGCTGCTCTGAATAGAGCCTGGTTCCGTGCCAGAAAGGCGGTTATCGAGAGCTTATCCTCTCGATAACCGCCTTTTTTGTTCAGTATCATGAATGTTTTAATACCCTACGGAGCGGAAACGAAGACCAAGGCCCAGGCTTATGGTCGCGCGGCGGTCGGCCGCCAGATCGGCGGCCTGGCCGGACAGAGGCAGGTAGCGGTTGAAGCGGAGCTCCGCGAAGAGTCCCGCGCTGGAAGCCCCAGAGCGGATCAGCTGCGGGGACCAGCGTATGCCCGCCGAAACCAGCCAGCCGTTGACCGCTTCATAGTCGCGCGCCGTGCCGTTTTCCGAGGCCGGGAGGGAGGGCGATCCCAGGGTGAGGGCTGGGCCAGCGAAGATCGAGAAGCCCTGGTTCTGGCCGACGAGGAGTTCCAGCGGCAGCCTGACCGTATCCAGAAGGCTGTCCCATTCGATGCGGCCCTGAAGGCCGATGGAAAAATTGTTGAACAGGGGATAGGTGACGGCAACCCTCAGGCCTGCGCCGCGGAAGCCGAGGCCTTCCAGGCTTGTGCCTTCGGGAATTTCGGCGTCGAAGCTGGCCGATACGCCCCAGTCGAGGGCCATTCCGGAGAGCGCCGACGCGGGCACGATTCTTCCCGCGAAGAGGAAGCGTCTTGCCCACGAAGGCTCGGAAAGAGAGTTCCTTATGACGCCGGTCTTCGCGCCGGCGCTCGCCGCGTGCATGAACATCCCGTCTCCGGCGTAGATGCCCACGTGATCGGCCGCGCTCGCGAGGGCCTTCGTTCCATCGGCGGTCGTGGCGAAGAGTTTGGTTTTGGAGGTTGGGGAACCCGGGCTGAGGCTGAAAAAGACGAGATCGCCGGGCTTGAGTTCCCTTTTAGGTATGATCATCGCCCAGCGGCCCTGTTCGATAACGGTTCGCGGTATGGAATGGCCCGTGGCTTCCCGGAAAACGAGAAACACGAATCCCGAACAGTCGACGCCCCCTACGCTTTCTCCTCCGTAAACATAGGGAGTGCCGAGGTGGCGCTCGGCCGCGACGAGTATGGAATTCCTCGTGCGCGAGGGTGTCAGAGTCGGCAGGGGGATATCCCCCGCGTCGGCGCCGGCGGGAACGGGGCGAAAGAGCGCCGCGCAGAGAATGACGAGAATGAAGGTGAACGCGGAACCGATGCCGCGGAAGCGCTTCCTGACCATGGTATCAGTATCGGAATGTTTGACCCCTCAATGAAATATCTTCGGCATTTCCAGCGGCCGGCATGGGCCGCCGATGTTGACTCTTTGCGCCTGAAACAATAAACTCCCGCTAAAGCCTTTCCGAAGGAAGTTTTCCGATTCGGGATGGTCCCGCCGAGTTCTCCAAATTGCGGGCGGGTAAAAAATTCTTGCTAAAGAGGGTATTGTGATCAAACCCCTGAGACCTTTCACGTCCGAATCGGTGTCCGAAGGACACCCCGACAAACTTTGCGACCAGATTTCCGATGCCGTCCTCGATGCCTGCCTCGAGAAGGACAGACATAGCCGCGTGGCCTGCGAGTGTTTCGCCACCACCGGCCTCGTCCTCGTCGGCGGCGAGATCACGACGCGCACCTATGTGGACATCCAGGAAGTAGCGCGCAGAGTCGTCAAGGAAATTGGCTACACTAATCCCGAATATGGCCTCGACTGCGCCTCGATGGCCGTCCTCAACTCGATCCACAATCAGTCGCCCGACATAGCCCAGGGCGTCGAAGGCCATGGCCTCAAGGAATACGAGGGCAAGCAGGGCGCGGGCGACCAGGGCATGATGTTCGGCTTCGCTTGCGACGAAACGCCCGAACTGATGCCGGCCCCGATCATCCTCGCGCACAAGATTCTCAGGGAAGCCGCCCGCGCCCGCAAGGCGAAGGAAATTTCCTGGCTGAGACCCGACGGCAAGAGCCAGGTCACGATCGAATACGACGGTTACAAGCCCGTGAGGATTTCGGCCGTCGTCCTGTCCCAGCAGCACGACGAACTAAAGGCTTCGGGGAGCGAACTTCCCTACGACGAGATCCGCGGCACCCTCATCGATAAGATCATCGCGCCGGTGCTGGGGCCCACGGGCCTGCTCGATTCGGCCACCCGCTACTATATCAACCCGACCGGCCGCTTTGTCATCGGCGGTCCCGCCGGCGATACGGGCCTCACCGGCCGCAAGATCATCGTCGACACCTACGGTGGCATGGGCCGGCATGGCGGCGGCGCCTTCTCCGGAAAGGATCCCTCGAAAGTGGACAGGTCGGCGGCCTACATGGCCCGCTATGTGGCTAAGAACATCGTCGCCGCGAAGCTGGCCGAACGCTGCGAGCTCCAGCTCGCCTACGCGATCGGCGTGCCCGAGCCCGTTTCTGTCCGCGTGGAGACCTTCGGGACGGCCAAGGTGGACGAGGACGCCATCGCGGCCGCCGTCACCAAGGTTTTCGATCTCTCGCCGCGCGCCATCATCGAGGCGCTCCAGCTGAAGAATCCCATCTACCGGGCAACGGCCGCCTACGGCCACTTCGGCAGGGAAAATTTCACCTGGGAGAGGACGGACAAGGTCGAGGCTCTCCTGAAGGCGATCCACTGATCCGAAAAATGTTCAGTAACGCGCAGATTTTATAAAAAAGCCGCTCCCGTGATCGAAACGCCTTTCAGCAGCAATGCCTTGGGGCAGAGAGAGCGGGAGGCGAGCGCTCGTTCCGAGGAACGTCTCATGGTGGATCGAAGTTCGGACACCGACCCCGAAATTGATCCGCCGGTCACTGGAACGCGCTTTTTTCCGTCAAACCAATAGGCGAGCCTGATTTCGGCGCCGAAGTCGCCCGTGACCGAATCGAGCCTGAAGTCCGAGAACATGACGGGCGCCAGGTGGGGCTTCGCGAGCATGTCCGCCATGCTCATGGAACCCGGCGATACGGAGAACAGCGGGAACGAGCCTTTTCGCTCCACGCCCAGCCAGTCGGCATAGCGAATGGCGCCGACAAGGGTTTTGAGATAGCCGCCTTCGATGACGGCGCAGCGTTCGAGGGGGAAACCGTCCGCGTCGAAGGCAGAAGAGGCCGGGAGTCCCTGGATGAAAGGTTCGGCCCATAGGTCGAGGGGATCCTCGACTTTTTCGCTTCCTTCGGCCTGCTGGACATTGGCTCCCTGAACGAAAGACGAAGATTTGGTGAAGATAGCGCTCGTCGTGGAATTTCCGAAAAACCAGGCAAAAACCTCTTCCGCTTCCCTGCCCGAGAGAATGACGGGGAGATCTTTCAGGGCTCCCATAGGGGCCGCGAGCGCCCTGTCCCTTACCTGGACAAGCCTGGATCGCGTGGCCTCGGAAAGGCGTCCGGCATCTGGATCGGAAAACTCTATATCGTCGAAAAGCTCGACCATCCCCTTTCGGGAATCAGCCTCGACGACGAATTCGGAGTATCCTCTCCAAGCGGAGGTCCGGAATTCCTGGCCTTTGGAGTTGGAGAAGACCTTATCCTCGCGGGAAAGGAATATCTCGAGGGCGTTGACGCGGGGAAGCCCGGCCGTCGCGTTGGGTTCTGCCGCGGCGGCCGCCGCCGCACCGGCCGCCGCGATTTCAGCCTCGGGGGCGTACAGGGCGTCCCGGACGGATTTCATCCGGTTTTGCCCGTCCAGCCCGTCGAACCCCGAAGCGGGTAGGACAACCTTGGGCGCTGAGGGACCGGGCAGGTCGAACCACGCGTTTTTCGATTTGGAAGCGGCAAAGACCGCCTGGAGAATTTTCGCCTCGATTTCCGCTTCCCCGTGGCTGGGCTGGATCGTGACGGTGGCGTCTCCCCTTACCTTTTTTCCCGAAACCTCGGCGTCCACATAGACCGTGAGCGAATACCGCGTTTCCTCGACGGTCCTGGACAGTTCGGTGCCCGTCTTGATGAAATACCTCTCGCCACGCGAGATTTCCGTGCCGATCAGCCGCCAGTCGGCCACCTTCGGCCCCTTGCCCGAATTTATTTTCCCTATCGCCGCGATTATTGTGTCTTTCATCATCCCAACCTCATCTTTGTCCTGACGCAGGGGCCGCCGGAAGAAACCTTCGCCAATTCCTTGTGTCCCTTGCCGCATGCCCCCGAACCGGCGAGCTCGAAATCGTCGGAAACCATGTCGATGGCCTGGAGGACATCGGGGACGTAGCCCGAGCAGACGACAGGACTCGCCACCTTTCCGGTGAACTTGCCGTCGACGATTTCCCTGCCGACTAGGCAGAGAAGCTGTATGCCCCAATTGCGGGGATCTTCCATGCCCGAGGTGAGCCGGGAGAGCATCCATCCTTTTTTGACGGAAGAAATCATGTCCTGGAGCTTCGATGAGCCCGGCGCGAAATATGTATTCGTCATCCTGGCGTATGCCTTGTGGGAAAATGCCTCGCGCCGGCCGTTTCCGGTCAGGGGGATGCCGAGGGTGAGGGCCGAGAGCGCGTCCGAGATGCCTCCGAGAAGAATGCCTTTGTCGATGATTTTCGTCTTCGTGGCCTTGGTTCCCTCGTCATCGAAGAGGAAGGAGCCGCACTGATCGACGCCGTCCGCGCCGTCGTACATCGTCACGAGATCAGAACCGACGCGCTTGCCGAGGTATTCGACGGCTTTCGCCCTGCCCTTGAGGAACATGTCGGTTTCGACGCCGTGACCGAAGGCTTCGTGCGCTAGGGTGCCCGTCATGTCGGAATCGAGGATGACCTGATATTCACCCGGCTCGATTCTGACGGCATCGAGGAGGGAGGCCAACTCAGCGGTGAGTTCCGGCGCTTTGCCTTCCAGCTCGTTGAGAATTTCCAGACCCTTTCTGCCCGAAACGGGGCGATAGGACATCTTGGAGCTCTGGCCTTTGCGCGCGACGCCGAAGAGATAGGCCTGGGACCAGGCAAAACTCTGGAAAAGGGAGCGGCGGGGCGAAATGAAGATCCTGGATACGTCGACGAATTCGTAACGGGACTGGGCCATCACGACGATCTTGCCGTCGGTAAGCTTTTCCCGTATCGCCGCAAGGCGGGACAATACAGCCTCGGGATCGGCGGCGAAGGGGTCTTCCTCGATGGAGCCGTGGAATTCCTCGACGAGGGCTTCGTCGGGAATGGGCGGATAGCGCAGGGCGCTTTCCCCATCGAGCAGTTTCCTGAGCTCCTTCGACACGATCTCAGCCGATTCGGCCGGTTCCTTGCCCGGAAGGAGCGGGCAGGCGTATTCGACAACCTTGCCTTCGTCCTGCGCCCTGAACACGAAACCGCGCTGGACCCACATGGGTTCCGCGGTCCGGGTTTCTCCGGGCGTCGCGTAATAGGACAACCCGCGGTCGTCGGTTCCCAGTACGCTGATGTAGTCGAATTCCGGAGCGAGGTTTTGGATTATTTCGACAAGGCGGGGCTTTTCTCCCGCCAGGAAGATACTGTGCGGTCGTTGGATCATCGAGACTCCTTGCGCATGCCGTCAATGGCATATCTCAAGGAATTGTACCGATCTTCTTGAGCGATCGCAATGGAATTCCGAAGCCGCGCGAGGCCGGCTTTCTATTCTTTTCCGAGCGTAAAGCGGAATATGGTGCTTTCTCCCATGACGCTCTCGGCCCAGACTTGCCCCTTGTGACTGTTGATTATTCTCTGAACGGTCGCCAGCCCGATGCCGATCCCGGGGAATTCCTTTTCGCTATGCAATCGCTGGAAAGCTCCGAACAGCTTGTTGGCATAGGCCATGTCAAAACCGGCGCCGTCATCCTTCACGAAATAGACATCGCCGCCTGAGGCATGCTGCGTTACGCCAAACTGAATGGTGGCGGTGGCCTTCTTGGAAGTGTATTTCCAGGAATTGCCCAGGAGGTTCTCCATTACGCTGCGCAGCAGTTGGCTGTCTCCGTTGACTTTTATTCCATCGGCGATGATAAAGACGACGTTGCGATCGGGTTGGCTCTGCGTCAGTTCGTTGGCTATGCTGTGGGCGAGGCCGCTCAAATCCACAGTATTATGTTTTAAGGGTTGACGCGTTAAGTGCGAAAGGTCCAGCAAAGCGCCGATGAGCTTGTCCATCCTCTGCGTGTTGCTGTTGATTTTTTCAATTAGCTCGCCGCTTCCGGCGCATTGCTTGGTCTTGATGTCTTCCTTCAGGGCCGTCGTATACATCATGATGCGCCGCAGCGGGGCGCGCAGATCGTGGGATACGGAATAGCCGAAGGCTTCGAGTTCTTTGTTGAGGGCTTCTAGCTGCTGGGTTCGTTCCCTTACGCGCTGCTCCAATTCCGAATTGAGCTTGTTGATTTCCTTTTCGTCTTTCAGATGTTCGGATATGTCGCGTATGTTGCATTGGGCAACCTTCATATCGTTGACCATATAGGTATTGCTGACGAACTCGACGGATATCTTTTTCCCGCTGCTTGTTTCCAGGGGAAGGTTTTCGTAACGGATGTAGCCTTTTTCCTGTAGTTCGGCAAAAGCTTTTTTCGACTCTTCCTCGTCGTGGAAAAAGCCAAGATTCCAAAGCATCTTTCCCAGAAAATCATCCTTGGAATATCCTAATATCTTGATGAGGAAAGGGTTTACGTCGAGGATTTGGCCCGTTATCGCGTCGAGTATCAATATCCCGTCCTCGGCGGTCTCGAAGAGCCGCCGGTAACGGGTTTCCGAGCGCTTTAGGGCGCTCTCTATCTTCTGGATTTCCTTGCGCAGTTTTACTTCGTGGAGTTCGCGCTCGATCACCGGAACCAATCGGGATAGCTCCGTTTTTGTGATGTAGTCTTTGGCGCCAGTTCTCATGAGGGATACGGCAAGATTGAGGTCGATTTCCCCTGAAACGATGATGAATGGCACGAGAGGGCATCTTTCCGTGGCGATCTTAAGCGCCACCGGAGCGCTGAAATGGGGCATACCATGGTCGGATGTAATGACATCCCAATTCTGATGCTGCAAGGCGACAAGCATATCCTCTGAAGAATCGACAATTTCGGAAATCGCATCATAGCCGCCGATTTGGAGTGCTTGCTGTATAAGGTTGGCATCGTCTTCCGAATCATCGATTATGAGAATACGCAGGAGCTGGTTCAAGAGCATCCTCCTTCATCCAGTTGAGGCTATCGACGAAAAGAGCGCCCATCTGTGCGGTAGCGCACATAGCGTTGTCGACGAGTCCTTATTTTTTATATATTGACATCTTTGCTCTGACTTGCGAAAATATTGTCCAATAAATGAAATAAATGGCAAGGAGGGGTTTTTTGGCCATTTTATCGAGCCCGCCCTACGCTCCCAATCCTCGTCAAAACCATCTGCTCGCGGCCCTTCCCGAGCTTGAGTATCAAAGAGTCCTGCCCCACCTTGAACGCGTACAGCTCGCCCTGGGAGAGACTATCAGCGAGGCGGGCGGCAAATCTCATTACATTTATTTCCCTACCACCGCGATCGTGTCGCTGCTGAACGTGCTAGAAAACGGTTCCACCGCAGAAATCGCCGTTGTTGGCAGGGAAGGTGTCGTGGGTGTGGCCCTGTTCATGGGAGGAGCGTCGATGCTGAGCCGTGCGCTGGTTCAGAGCGAAGGAACCGCCTATCGCTTGCCCGGCGATCTGTTGAAACGGGAATTCGACCGCGATCCGGCCATGCAGCATCTTTTCATGCGGTACATAATGGCATTGCTTTCCCAGATGGCCCAGACCGCCATCTGCAACAGGCACCACAGCATCGATCAGCAACTGTGCCGTTGGCTCTTGCTGAGCATGGACAGACTCTCCGGAAATGTTCTCAATATGACACAGGAATTGATCGCGGACATGCTTGGGGTGCGACGCGAAGGCGTAACCGAGGCCGCGGGAAAATTGCAGGATGCCGGCTTGATAAGTTACAGCCGTGGATGCCTCACCGTTCTGGATAGGCCAGGGCTCGAAGCCCGAGTATGTGAATGCTATAAAGTCGTGAAGGAAGAGTTCATCCGTCTCCTGCCTGATATCACCGCAATATAACAACTACCGATTTCCGGCAAATAAAGGGGCGCCCGCTGATTCTCAGCAGGCGCCCCAAATTATTCTAGCACTAATACATCAACTCAAAAATAATCTTTTACAGCGCGGGCTGAACAACCGTGCTCGAATCGAGCGTGACGGCGGTCTGGGAGAGGAGCCTTCCATTGATGGAAGCCCCGGTGGCCAGGGTGATATCGGTGGATGAGATTATCACGCCTTCAAAGTGTGCAGTGGTATCGAGAGCCACTGGGCCAAAAGTTTGCCAGAAAATATTTTTGGCAAGGGCGCCGCCCGCGAGGTGGACAGTGATTCCTGAGGCCTGGGTGATTCCGCCTGAAATCTGGAAGATCCAGACATCGCTAGCGCTGCCCGAGAGGGTGACATCGGTCGATATCAGGACATTGGTGCCCCATTTGTAGAGTCCAGGAACGAGGGTGAGCCCGCCGATCTGGCCGCTGCCGAGTTCGATGAAGTCTGGCGTCGCGCGTCCCGCGGCATCGGTGTAGGCGGTTTCCATGTCGCTGATGGCTGTCGTCATCTTGGAAGGAGTGGGCGAAATATAGTCTGCCGCGTAGGCTCTTCCGGTAATCTGGGATGAAGTGGCAAAGGTATCCGAAGCATCCATGACAAGCGAGAAGCCTGTGATGGCCGTTTGGTCTATTGGGCTTACGCCGATATTACCGGTTATGGCGGAAGTCGGAATCGTAGCGATGCCTGACTTGGCTAGAATGACGAAATCCAGCGCCGTTCCGAGATTGACGACCGCGGGACCGGCGGCTGATGTACCGCCTGTGGTGAAGCTCCATACCTTTTGCGCGGCCAAGGCATTGCCGGCCAGATCCGTTGCCGCGACGGTAACCGTCGCCGTGTAGAGCGTGTTTGCCGCAAGGTCTGATGTTGGGTTAAAGCTCGTGATGGTGCCTGTTGTGCTCACCGATCCGCCTACCGTATTCGATCCTTCCGATAAGGTGAAAGATGTTGCGTTGAGAGTCACTGGATCCATTTCCTCGCTGAAGGTCACCGTAAGGGTCGTATTTCTGGCGACGGCCGTGGCGTCGCTGGCAGGCTGCGTTGAACTGACCGTCGGCGCGACAGTCTCTCCGTCGATGATTGGATTGGCGCAGCCAAAAACGAACAGGATCGTCAATAGAAGCATTAATGTTACGATTTTTTTCATGGAAGTTCTCCTTGATAAAGAGGGGCGGTAAATTTCATGGTCGTATGCCCTTCGCTATGTTCAAAGAATAGGCATTTGAATAGGGAAGGTCTGTGCGGCAGCACACATAGATCAGTATGTGCGCTGCCGCACAGATGTTGTTCTTCGTTGTGTCTATAGTCTATTTAGGTCAAAGAAGTAAAAATCGGAGGATTTTTATGAAAAAACGCATTGTTTTCGCATTAGTTGTCGTACTTGTAATTTCGGGCTGCACACTTACTTCAATATTCAACCCGATCGTAGGGGTATGGGAAAACACAACATTGGGGGTAACCACGAATTATGACTTTAATGCTGATGGTACCAGCCTTGGGACAACGACGGTTTTGAGCGTGGGTGTTGTCACCACGGGCACATGGGTTTCCGACAGTACCACACTGACAGTGACGTGGGCCGGATCTTCGGAGGACCAGGTCGAAATCTATTCCTTCAATAGCGGGAATTCTATCATGACATTGACGCCTTCGGGTGGCGGACTTGTTCGCGAGTTCGCGCGACAATAAACCTTACTAAGGACACTCGCGCGGCAGATAAAAGGCGGGACCGGGGCATTCGCCCCGGTCCCGCCTTTTATCTGCGTACTCAGTGGTTGGATTATTTCGGCTATTGCATAGAGGGCTCATCCACCGTACTGCCGTCAATGGTCACGGCCGTCTGCGACAGAAGCCTGCCATTGGCGCTAACCCCGGTTCCCGGATGGATCGCGGTCTGACAGAGCACGATTCCTTGGAATCAATCCTTTTCTGGAAGTAACCATACGGCTCGCCGCTAGGCTCAGTCTATGCGACAGCCCACAGATGATGCGAAAGTAACGTAAATATTTTATTTACATATGAAGAGTTGCGAAGATGTCCTATGCGTGCTGGCAAACAGGCCGACTTTCGGAAGAGGCGTATTTTGTAACTATAAGGAGATACATAATGTGAGAAAATTAGTTTTGATCGGGCTGCTATTGGCAGCCTTTGCGATGTTCGGCTGCAATACACCCATGGACATAGAAGACCTTACTCCACCCACTATCGGCTCCACGGGTCCAGCCGATGCGGCGGTCGCGGTAGAGAGAAATGCCAGCGTTACGGCGACCTTTGATGAAGATATGGATTCGGCGACGATTACTGATCTTACCTTTACTCTTGCCCAGGGAGTCACTCCCGTAGCCGGCGTCGTGAGCTACGCGGCCAAGGTAGCGACTTTCAACCCGAACGCTGACCTTGCGGCAAGCACAGAATACACAGCGACTGTCACCCTCGGCGCCAACACGATTCATTGATGGCACTGATCAGGAGGTGCGTTGTATGAAAAAGTTTTGTTTTATACCTATTTTTCTTGCGGCTTTGCTCGTTTTCGGGTGCGCTAACCCTGTAACCACCGACGATGCCGCGACCGTGGATGTCGTATCATTCTCCTTGGCTCAGGGTCTTACCCCCATTCCATCTGCGGTCTCCTATGAAGATCTCGTGGCTACCCTCGCTCCTGAAAGCGAACTTGCGAGCAGCACCCTCTATACGGCGACTATGACGGTCGCCGTCAAGGATCTTGCCGGCAACGCGATGGAAGCGGAATACGTTTGGAACTTCACGACAGGGGTCAATATGGCTGCCGGTCCGTCGCCTGTCGAACTCGGAACCTCCGGAACGACGGCCATCACCGGTGACATCGGCGTAAGCCCGGCCGCCGCCACTTACATCACAGGCTTCTCGCTCTCAATGGATGCGACTAACGTCTTCTCGACATCGCCCTTCGTCACGGGAAGCATCTACGCCGCAGATTATGCGGTTCCTACGCCGGCCAACCTGACGACGGCCATAGGCGACATGGAAACTGCCTATACCGACGCGTCGGGACGCACGCTCTCCGGTGGCGCCAACGATGTCTGGATATTCTAGATAGCGCAGGATCTCACCGTGGGAAATGGCGCCATGGTAACGTTGAGCGGCGGAGCTGTGGCCAAGAACGTTTTCTGGCCGGTCGCTGGACAGACCACCTTGGGAACCACATCGGATTTCAAGGGAATCATCCTGTGCAAAACCCTAATTGAAGTGAACACAGGGGCGGTTGTCAACGGCAGGCTATTGGCCCAGACGGCCATAACCCTGGACTCCAACGCGTTTACCGGATCCTGGAACATATACAGAACCGCGACGCCCAACTGGCCATAGGGATTTCTCATCGCTTCGATTGCGTGTCGTCGTATTTACCAATTTTTCATGGAAACGAAAAGGACCTTTAACATTCACAAGCTATTCTCAGCCAACCCCTGCGGGGATAAGGAGTGAAAATGAGAAGAAACATGAAGAACGGGGTCGTCTTGGCGATGCTGATTCTGGGCATGGGAACGCGGGCTTTCGCCCAGAACGTGATAATGCTCATCCCGGACGGCATGAGCGTGGCGGGCACTACCCTGGCCAGGTTCTATAAAGGAGCGCCGCTGGCCCTGGATGAGATAGCCTGCGGTCTCGTGAGCACATGGAGTTCAGATGGGACCATCGCCGATTCCGCGCCCGCGGGATCGGCCTTTGCCACCGGCTGGGCTTCCCAGACAGGGAACGTGGCAAGCATAGGCAAGCTGTACCTGCTTCCCGGGGTCGCGGTTCCCGAGGCCGATGAATCGCGCCCGGTGGCGACGATTCTCGAGGCCGCGCGCCTGAGCGGCCGCTCTACAGGCATAATCAGCACAAGCGAGTTCATGCACGCGACGCCGGCCGATTTCAGCGCCCACGATCCCTCCCGCTCCAATTACGACAACCTGACCGAACAGATTGTCTACAACGGGCTCAACGTAATCCTCGGCGGCGGAACGCCTTACCTGAACGCGGAAGCCAGAAAAGATAAAGAGGACATGAAAGCCATTCTCGCGTCGCGGGGCTATGGCTACGTGGACAACGCCTCGGACTTGCGCGCTTTCAGGGGCGACAGGCTCGTCGGCACCTTCGGCAAGAACAAGACGGCCACCGCGATGTCCTACGACATCGACAGGGATTCGGGAAACGAACCCTCGCTCGCCAGAATGACGGCTAAAGCCATCGAAATCCTCTCGTCCAATAAAAAAGGATTTTTCCTCATGGTGGAAGGCTCCAAGATCGACTGGGCGGCGCACGCGAACGATCCAGTCGCACTCGTCACCGATATAATCGCCTTCGACGACGCGGTGAAGGCGGCCCTCGACTTCGCGAAACAGGACGGCAACACCGTCGTCATCGCCGCTACCGACCATGGCAATTCGGGCATCTCGATAGGGGATCGCTCGATCAGTTCCGGCTACGACAAGACCTCCTGGACCACCTTCATCAATCCGCTCAAGAAAGCGAGCCTCACCGGCGAAGGGCTCGAGGCGGCGCTCGCGGCGACGCTCGCGGCCAAGGCTGCCGATCGTTCCAAGGAAGAGGCGATAAAGGAAGTCGTCGCCGCCTACATGGGAATCTCCGACCTGACGGACGCCGAGGTCGCCGCGCTTGCCGCCGCGAAGTCCGGTTCCCTGAATTACGCGATCGGTCCCATGGTCGCCGCCCGCGCGAAGATCGGTTTCACCACCAACGGACATACCGGCGAGGATGTCGTCCTGTACGGCTACGATCCATTCGGCAAAAGACTCTCCGGCCTGGTGAGGAACACCGATATCGCGACCTATATGGCCGCGACGATGAACGTCGATCTCGAGGCGACGACCTCCCGCCTCTTCCAGGACGCGGTCTCGATGTTCTCCAAGATAGGCGCCACCGTTTCGGTGGACAAGACCGATCCGGAAAACATCGTACTCGTCGCCGTCAAGGGTGATAAAACGCTGCGCATACCCCGCAACAAGAGCGTCGTCTCTCTGAACGGCGAGGCGGTGGATTCGGAGGGCGTGGCGGTTTTCAATGGCTCGAAGTGGTACGTGGCCGAAAACGTGATAAAGCTGATTAAATAAAAATTTCAAAAAATGCTGAAAGCCGCCTGGGCGTCATTCCGGGCGGCCTTTCGCGGTGAGAGGGAATCTTTCATCGTTCTCATCTGCTCACATCGATCGTGGCCAGATAGGCGGCGGCCTTTCGGATTTCAAGACCGTCCGGGAAAGTCTTCTCGCGTTCGCAATTCATGACGATCTGTATCCTGTGCGTTTTGGCGAGCGTAGCCTCAAAATGGGAAAACGATGGCGAACGTGATGAATCCGATAACTTTATTTCATAAGCGTGAGTCAATTCGCCATCCTGCGACACAACAAAATCCAATTCATTCCCGTTTTTCGTCTTAAGATAGCATAATTCAGTGGAGACACCACGCGTGTCTTCCATGTAATGCAACTGCTTTTTAAGGATGCAGGCGACAGCGTTTTCAAGCTTTTTTCCGTCATCGCCTTTTACCATAGCGGTATCGAAAAAATAATATTTCGGCTCCTTTAGAATTGAGCGAGCGATGTTTCGATGCCATGGGCGTACCGGAAATATGATATAGAGACTTTCCAGCAACTCGAGATATGACTTTACCGTCTTAGGATCTTTCTTCAGGTCTTGAGCGAGATTAGCATATGAAATTGGCGATCCGACTCGACTTCGCAACATTTCTATCAAGGTCTCTACGGAAAGAATATCCTGAATCGCCGCAAGGTCGAACAAATCCTGTCGCAGGATGACATCGATATGAGATTTCTTCCAACGAGCATAGAAAACAGGATCATTCTCCAGAAATGGCTCGGGAAAACCTCCCATTTTGAGCAAGCGAGTCAAGGCTTCTTCCGGTTCTATGAGCGAGGATGCCTCTTTGACATCAAAGGGGTGGAGGCGATAGGAAAAAAAGCGACCAGCAAGGGAATCCCCAAGCTTTTTGAACGCGTCAAGTTTTGCGCTTCCTGTCACCAGGAGAGCGGGCTTTGTTCCTTCAACGTCAAAAATCCCCTTGAGATACGTCTTCCATTCCGGCATCTTGTGAAGCTCGTCAAAAATCACCAGGGGTTTTCGCCTGTCCCAGCTTTTCTCGTTCAGCGCGAGACGATGTTCGCTGTTGTCAAAATTGAAGTAGTCATACTCTTTCATGAGGTTCTTGGCCAACGTGGTTTTACCGACCTGGCGAGGTCCCGAAACGAGTACGATTTTCTTTTGCAGATCTTTTAGGATAAATGGCGCGATGCTTCGTTCCATATGACTATTATGGAGCGTATTCCCGAAAAGTCAAGACCAATCGGGAATGGACTCCTTTTTGGTTCTTGAAAAACCGCGATACCGTATGAATTCCAGTCTTTACCTATATCCTGTCGATCACCCTGATCCCCATGCCCGGGAACTGATCCATCTTCTGGAGGAAGTCGATGCCTTCGGCCAGGGTGTAGCGGTCGGTGACGAGGAGTTCGGGGCGGAGGGTGCCTGAGGCGACCATGCCAAGGAGGACGTCGTAGCGGTGGGCCTGGATGCCGTGGCTTCCGTAGATTTCGAGTTCCCGGGCGACGACGAGATCCATGGGGATCGCGGGATGGTGCTGGTCGCCCAGCATGAGGCCTACCTGCACGTGCCGCCCCCGTTTGGCGAGGCAGGCCACCGAGTTGAAGCAGGTGCTGAGGCTGCCGAGGGCGTCCATGGAAACCTGGGCGCCGCCGCCTGTGGCGTCCTTGATGGCGCCGACGATGTCAGGGGTGGCGCGACTGTCGATGGCCACGTCGGCGCCGAGCTGCCTCGCCATGTCCAGCTTGTCCTCCTGGATGTCCACCGCGACGACTCTGGCGCCCATGGCCTTGGCGATCATGACGGCGGAGAGACCGACGCCGCCGCAGCCGTGGATGGCGACCCAGTCGCCCGCGCGCACCCTGGCCTGGGCTTCCAGGGCCCTGAAGGCGGTGGCGAAACGGCAACCGAGGCTCGCCGCGGACACCGAATCCATGCTGTCCGGGAGGCGGACGAGGTTCATGTCCGCGTAGTGGATGGCGACGAACTGGGCGAAGGATCCCCAATGCGTGAAGCCGGGCTGGAACTGGTGGTCGCAGACCTGCTGGTTGCCTGACTGGCAGGGGGCGCAGTGCCCGCAGCCTGCCACGAAGGGCATGGTGACCCGCTCGCCGCGCTTCCAGTTCTTGATGCCCTTGCCCACCTCGACGATGGTGCCCGCGAGCTCGTGTCCCGGAACGTGGGGCAACCTGATGTCCGTGTCGTGGCCCTGCCAGCCGTGCCAGTCGCTCCTGCAGATGCCTGTGGCGTCCACGGCCAGGACGACGCCGTCCTCGGGAACCTGGGGGTCGGGCACTTCGGCGATGGCGATCGGAGCGCGGAACTGGTCGAAAATGGCGGCTTTCATGCGTATTCCTCTTGAGGCTACTATAACCGCAGTATGGTACGCTGCCAATATGGAATTCGTCGACGAGGGCGGTAGGTGCTTTTGCGGCATAAATACTGACAATTTTTATCGAAAGATCGAAAAATTCAGCTTGACATCGCGAACCGCCTAGGCTTGAATGTATCGATGCATAGAAACATAGGATTGGTTGGATCCATTTTCCGTGCAGCGTGACTTTATCGCAACGGTCTACGGGAGGTTCTTATGCCAGCGCTTACCGCTATCCTGATCATCGCCGTCATCTACGCGATCGGGGACTATGTTTCGCACAAGACGAAAGCCCTCTTTTCCATGATGTTCGCCTCGGGCCTTCTTTTTTTGGTCGGTTTCTGGGTCGGCATCCCCAAGACGCTCTTCGATGATTCCAAGATAGCTCCCGTGGCGATGGCCCTCATCTCGATGCTCATGGTCTATATGGGCAGCCTGATGAAGATCAAAGACCTGAAGGATGAGTGGAGAACCGTGCTCGTGGCCATCTCGGCCCTCATCGCCCTTTCCGTCACGCTTTATTTCATCGGAACTCCTCTCATCGGGCAGGAACGGGCTCTTACCGCCATCGGGCCAATTTCAGGCGGCGTCGTCGCGACGCTCATCGTCAGCGAAGCGGCGAAAGCCAAGGGGCAGGAGACGCTCATGGTGTTCGCCACGCTTCTCCTGGTCCTCCAAAGCTTTATAGGCCTGCCGATCGCGTCGTTTTGCCTCAAACGAGAAGGGAAAAGGCTTATCGCCGGTTTCAGGTCGGGAGGATTGGCGGAAAAAGACTCAGCCAAGAATGCTTCCGATCCGGAGGTTCCATCCTGGCGGCTGATTCCGCCGCTGCCCAAGGGTCTGCAGACGCCCTTTATCCTCCTCGCCAAGACGCTCTTGGTCGCGTGGCTGGCCGTGGGCGCCGCCGGCCTCATAGGGAACGTCATTCATCCCTATATCGTCGCCCTCTTTTTCGGCATCATCGCGTATGAGATAGGCTTCATCGAATTCAAGGTACTGGACAAGGCCAATTCCGCCGGACTCGCCATGTTTTTCCTCCTCGTCCCTATATTCATAAGCCTTTCCAAAGCCACGCCGGAGCTCGTCGTGTCTCTATTGCTTCCCATGCTTCTCGCCTTCGTGATTTCCCTGATCGGTATGATCGCCGTTGCTCTGCTCTTCAGCAAGCTCCTGGGATATTCTTGGGAACTGAGCCTTGCCATCGGCTCCACCTGTCTTTTCGGGTTCCCCGGAACCTATATCATTTCCCAGGAAGTCGCGGCCTCGCTCTCCCAAAATGAAAGCGAGAAGCAGTTTCTCCTGAAGCGCATTCTGCCCAAAATGCTTATCGCGGGATTTACCACGGTGACCGTAGCTTCGGTGATACTGGCTGGCTTTATCGTGAAAATGTTCTGATCGAGAAGGACGCACCGAATGAATTCAGAAAGAATACTTGACCTATCCAGGGGAATCGAGAAAGACTTGATCGCCTTGAGGCATGAGATACACGCTCGTCCCGAGCTCGGGTGGAAGGAGATCGAAACCTCCAAGAAAATAGAATCGCTGCTGAGGGAACTCGGCTGCGAAAACATCAAGAGAGGTTTTGCCGGTACGGGATCCGGCGTGATCGCCGAAATAGCGGGCGTCGGGGAAGGCCCCTGTGTCGCGCTCAGGGCCGATATCGATGCCTTGCCGATAGTCGAGGCGAACGATGTCCCTTACGCGTCCACTGTCGGAGGCGTGATGCACGCCTGCGGGCACGATGCCCACGCCGCGATATTGATCGGGGCCGCGCGGATACTGATGGCCATGAAGGATAGCTTCTCCGGCCGGGTCCGCCTTATTTTTCAGCCCGCCGAGGAAACGGGGCGAAACTCCGGCGCTCTAAAGCTCATAGAGGAAGGAGTCCTGGAAGGGGTGAGCGCGATCGCCGGACTGCACGTGATGTCCGAGCACCCGGCCGGTGTCCTGGCAATAAAAAATGGCCCGATAATGGCTTCTGCCGACATTTGGGAAGTCTCGATCCAAGGTCAGGGAGGCCATGGGGCCATGCCCCACAAGGCCATCGACCCCACGATAGCCGCGAGTTACATCATTTCCATGCTCCAGACGATCGTGAGCCGGGAGATCAATCCCCTGGAAAGCGTCGTGCTGAGCGTGGGCAAGATAGAAACGGGAAGCGCGCCCAATATCATACCCGATACGGCGCTCATCACCGGCAACGTCAGGACTACCGACAGGACCACGCGCTCCGAGATGGAATCGCGCATGGCGAGAGTCATCAAAGGCGTCTCGGATGCCCTTCGATGCGCATCCACCCTTACCTACACGCAGATTTATGGGGTGACGGTGAATGATCCCGCGTTGACGGATTTGATGCTGCGCACGGCCACCGATCTGCTGGGTAAAGAAAACACGAAAGAAATCCCCATCGCCATGGGCTCGGAGGATTTCAGCTATTACGGCGAAAAAATACCCGCCGTGTTCGGCATGCTGGGCATCAACGATCCCTCCAAGGGAACCGACAAGCCACATCACTCGCCCCATTTCAACGCGGGCGACGACCAGCTTGCTCGCGGCGCCGCGCTTCTCGCCGGGTTCGCGCTGAACTACCTTGCCGGCTTGTCCGCTGGGTGAAAGAGACCTTGATGAATGTTTCAGCGCCGCCGCCGAAGCCTGTGCTTATGAATGACGGGCAGGGACCGCCGCGAAAGACATGAAGAATGAGCATGAGTATTGGTCTTCTTAAGGATCAATATGCATAACTTTATATAATATAAATAAATAATAATGGAATCATGCTTCATTTCTTATTTTGATGCCGCGTTTTTCAGTGGTCGCCTTCAAGGCCTCGCCGCCGGTCTTGCTTGCTTTCCGTGCTATAAAAAAGCGATCGATGCGAGCGCGGTGAAACCTCGGCAAAAATCCAAAAAATAACATTTCAAACATGGTCATATATTCCTTGACAGCGCGAACGCAGGCACTAAGATTGAATAAAATAAAAAAGAATTGATTTGGATTGGATCGTTCTATCTTCTCCGCCTGAAATTTTTGAATCCATGGCGGGGCGCATGCTAAATGCCGTAGTTCGAAGTGCAGACGCACATTGAAAGAAAAGGGGGATTTGCTATGTTGAAGAAAACAGCGCTCTTGGCGGCTGTCCTGGTATTCGCGGCTTTGTTCGCCGGCGCCCAGGATTTTTCCCAGTACGCTTCGCCTGATCTTGAACCGGGCGAATGCACGGCGCTCATCATCGGCAAGTTGGCCTCCGCCGACGGATCGGTGATGACCTCGCACACCTGCGACGGCAACTACGATTCCCGCCTTACCGTCATTCCCGGAGCCACCTTCAAGCCCGGCGAGACGGTCAAGATCCTGAAGGATCTGCTCTATTCGGACAACCCGAGCGTCAAGGTGACGGTCAGGGGCGAGATTCCCCAGGTCGAGAAAACCTACACCTATTTCCAGATCGCCTATCCCTTCATGAACGAGTTCCAGGTCATGATCGGCGAAACCACCATCGGCAACCGCAGGGAAATGAACAACCCCAACGGGATGTTCTACATAGAACAGCTCGAGGCGATCGCCCTCCAGCGCGGCAAGACGGCGCGGGAAGTGGTGCAGATCATGGGCGCCCTCGCCGAGAAGTACGGCTATGCCGACGGCGGCGAATGCCTGACAGTGACCGACGAGAACGAAGGCTGGGTATTCGAGTGCATCGGCTCAGGACCGCTCTGGACCCCGGATTCCGGGAAGCCGGGAGCCGTGTGGGTAGCCCAGCGCGTTCCGGACGACAAGGTATTCGTCTCCGCGAACCGCTCGCGCATCGGCGAGCTCGATCTCTCCAAGCCCGACTGGTACATGGCTTCCCCGAACGTCTACAGCCTGGCCCAGGAAATGGGTTTTTGGGACGGCAAATCCACTTTCCGCTTCTGGGAAGTCTACGCGCCGAAGGACAATCCCTACAACTCGAGGCGCGAGTGGCGCGTCTATTCGACGGTAGCGCCCTCCAAGAACTTCGATCCTTTCGCCAGGCGATTCCCCTTCGCCGTGACCCCCGACAAGAAAGTCAGCGTCAAGGACGCCTTCGCCCTCTACCGCGACCACTACGAAGGCACGCAGTTCGACCTCACCAAGGACGTCGAGGCCGGCCCCTTCGGGAACCCGAACCGCTGGGCGACCAAATCCGCGCCGAACTCGGGCGGATGGGAACGCGCGATTTCCATGTTCCGCTGCTCCTATGTGTTCGTGTCCCAGTCCCGCGCCTGGCTGCCGGACGCCGTCGGCGGCGTGCTGTGGTTCGGGGAGGATGCTCCCCACGCGACGGTGTTCATGCCGATCTACGCCGGCGTGACCTCGCTTCCCAAATCCCTGGCCATACAGAACCGCTACCAGTTCAGCCGCGATTCGGCGTGGTGGGCTTTCGACTTCGTGGAAAACTGGGCCAACCTTTCCTATTCCTACATCATCAAGGACATCCAGGCCAAACAGGCGCTCTATGAGGGCGAATTCCTGGCCATGCAGGGTCCCGTCGAGGCCGCCGCCGCGGCGATGTACGCGACCAATCCGGCCCTCGCGAAAGCCTATCTCACGCGCTATACGGGCGATTCGATCAACCGCGTCGTGAGCGAGTGGTGGGCCTTCGCCGATGAGCTTGTGGCGAAGTACAACGACGGCTATCTCTGGTACAAGACGAAGGGCTATCCCGACGAGTGGCTGGCGGCCGTGAAGTACGGCGAATCGGCCAAATTCGACAAGTACAAGAACATCATCTATCCAGACGAGAAATAGGCGGCTGTTCTGGATCCGGCGGGACTGCCTGGAGGCGGTTCCGCCCGATCCCCGGCCACATTCGTTCGGGAGGGGGCGACGTGAATGTCACCCTTCCCGGGCGCTGACAGGAGGTCACTCACCATATGCGCACTACTCGTTTCGCTTTCCTCGCGTCCGCTCTCATCATGTTCGGGCTGATCTGCGGCGCCGCGGTAGGAGCCCAGGCCGCGATTCCCAAGAATCTGCCCGAATTGAAGGCTCCGATCCTGATCACCGCATGCGGACAGAGCCCGGGCGGGGTCTACGTGAAAGTCATCTGCCGCCAGCTCAAGCTGGAGGCTGATCTGGAGGATTTGGCGACGTCGGAAGAGCTTGGCGCGAAACCCTACAAGACTCTCATCGTGATAACGGGAACGAGCCTCAAGGGAATGGGATCGGCGGGCGTCGAGCTGAGCGAGGAAATCAAGCGCTGTACCGACCTCGTGAAAAAAGCGAAGAGTGCCGGCGTAAAGGTAATCGTGGCCCAGATAGAGGGAGCCTCGAGGCGGGTCGATGAATCCGACGAGCAGTCCATCCGAGCGATGACGCCGCTCGCCGATGTTCTCGTCACCCACAACCAGGCCAACAAGGACGGTTACTTCACGAAGACGGCGGCTGACAAGAAGCTGCCGCAGATCTTCATCGACCAGCAGCTGGACCTTTTGAAGATTTTCCCGCAGATTTTCTCCAAATGACGGCGGCTCGGACAAGCCTGCGATTTCGCGCTCAAGGAGGCTCCGATGCTTAACCACGCGTTGATCGTCCTGGGGGTCATGGTCCTCATCTTCATCGTGGCGAGCCGATTCAAGGTGACGGTCGAGCTGTCGATGCTGCTGGCGGCCATAGGCGGAGGGCTCGCGAACGCCTCCGATTTCTCCGCCCGGCACATCGTGGACGGCTCCTTCACTTATTTCGACGTCACGCTCATCTTTCTCAGCGCGACCTTTTTCATGAACATCGTCAAGGAATCAGGCGGCGTCGACTTCATCGTCGGTGGCATCGTGAAGCGCTTTCACGCCAGCCGCTTTCTCTGCCTCCTTTTCCTCACCTTCATCCTCCTCATCCCGGGCGCCCTCACGGGCTCCGGCTCGGTGACGGTCCTGGTGGTCGGAGCCCTCGCCTCGAAGGTCCTCGCCGAAATGGGCATCCCGAAACAGAAGGTCACCGCGATAGTATTTCTCTGCGCCGCGATGAGCGCGGCCGCGCCGCCGGTGAACCTCTGGGCCATGATGGCGGCCGCTGGCTCGAACATGCCCTATGTCGGTTTCATAGGGCCCCTCGGAGCCCTGTCGATCGCCGGCGCCCTCTTCAGCATGTTCTGGCTGGGCTGGAAAGGCAGGCCGATCGATGCCGAAAAGGTTCTCGCCGAAATCAAGATCGATACGAAGATGCGGGGCTGGAGGGTGGGGCTGCCCTTCGCCGTTCTCATCGTCCTCATCGCGCTTTCGAGAATATTCCCCTACTCCTTCCCGATCCTGGGGCTTCCCCTCTGCTTCATGATTTCCGGCGCCGTCGCCGTGGCCGCGAGCACGAAAAAGCTCGCGGTCTTCCAGATCGCGCGGGATACGGTGGACAAGCTCCTGCCGCTGATAGGCATGATGATCGTGGTCGGAATCCTGGTGCAGGTGATGAGCCTGAGCGGGGTCAGGGGGCTTATCTCGCTCAGCGTTGTCACGCTTCCCCTCGTCGTCATCATAGCGGCTCTTTTCCTTATCCTGCCCTTCTCCGAGGGGCTGGTGCAGTACGCAGCGGCGCCGCTTCTGGGCGTCCCCCTCATCCTCCTTTTCAATATGAAGGGCATCAATCCCGTCGTCGCCCTCTCCGCGATGGCGGTGATGTGGCCGATAGGCGACATGCTTCCGCCCACCCTGGTCGTGGGCCGCGCGGCGGTGATGGTCACTTCCTACGAGGGGCCGTACTACCGCGGTTTCGTCAAGGCGACGATCGTCCCCGTGCTCTTCATAATGGCACTTGCCACCCTGGTCGTCATTTTCAGCAACCAGCTCAAGTTCCTCACGGTTCTGGGTTGAGGAGGGAATGCCATGAACGATGCGGTGATGATTCTGTACTACGCGATGACGGCCTTTTTCGCGGTCTGCCTCGCGTGGAATTTCGTCAGGACAAAGAACCTGCAGAAAGCGCTCCTTTACCTGGTCGTGCTGATGCCCTTCGTCATGCGACTCATCAGGCTCAAATGACGGCGCGGAGGGAATACAATGAAAGATGATGAAAAAAGCGCGACGATATTCAAGGGCCTGGCGCTGGTACTCTGGCTCGCGGTGATGGTTTTCGCGGGGAAGGCTTTCTACGACCACCGGAACTGGAAGGAAACAGTGGTTTTGGGCCCGGGCGTCACCTCGACGCGATCGCTGCACGAATGGTTCGCCCCGCTCGCGGGTTCGATGAACGACTGCAACGTCTACGTCCTCGATTCGGGCGTGCCCGGCTCGACGATTCTCGTGCTCGGGGGAACCCACCCCGAGGAGCCTGCCACCACCCTCGCCGCCGAACTCCTGGTGGAGAACGCCAGACCTTTGAGCGGCAGGCTCATGGTCGCCATCCACACGAACCGCAGCGCTTCCACGGTCACGAGGCCGGGCGAGGCTTATCCGCAGTTCTACTCGATCAAGACGGACTGGGGTCAGAAGAAATACCGGATGGGCGACCGTTCGGCCAATCCCCTGGACTCCTGGCCCGATCCCGAAACCTATGTGCATTTCCCCAGCGGCCAGATGCTGGCCTACATGGATATCCGCAACATCAACAGGACCTGGCCGGGTAGGCCAAATGGCCTTATCTGCGAGCGGACAGCCTTCGCCTTCATGGAGATGATACGGAAGGAGAAGGTGGATCTCGTCATCGACCTCCACGAGGCCGAGCTCGAATACCCCGTCATCGGCACCATCGTGGCGCACCAGGATGCCCAGGAGATCGCGGCGATGGCTTCGATGGAGCTTTCCGCAAACGAGTTCAGGATCGGCATGGAGGTGTCGCCGAGATCCCTCCACGGGCTCACGCACCGCGAGATCGGCGATTTCTCCGACGCGACAGCCCTCCTCTTCGAATCCCCCGAACCCTTCCTCGACCGCGTCAGGGGAGCCACGAACGAGAAGCTCCTCCTCACGGGCCAGGACGATTTCGTCCTCAAGGCCGGAAAGGCCGGCCTCCTCTACTGGCCGATTGACGAAAAGGGCTGGCCCATCGAGGTGAGGGTCGGCAGGCATGTGACAACCATCGAGAAGGTGCTCGAGGTCTGGGGCATGATGTACCCCGAGAAGCCGATAGCCCTCGACGGGCTGCCTTCCTACACGGAACTGACGGACAAAGGCGTGGGCGCTTTTTTCGCCGATCCCTCGGCGCTGGCGAAGGACAGGGTGGCGCTGGAATAATCTGCGGCGGGCCGTTCTTCCCTCAGCGCAGCATCCAGAGCATGGGCAGGGTGCCCACGAGTGTCAGGTTGAAGACGAGCCAGAGGGAAGGCGATATGGCTGTCAACCCCATTCTGGGCTTCGGATAAAATCTATTTCAAGAGTTCGAGCGGCCATGTTTATCTGGTAACGATCATTGAGCTGTATTCCAGAAAGATCCTTTCCTAGAGAGTTACAGATACAATGGATGGCGTTTACAGAGCACTGTACAATATCATTGTGGATTTGATTCTTTTGTATTGGCGTGTGGGTTCATACTATTAATTTCATCGTACTTGCCCGTGGGATAAGTCTCGATTGCAGCACATGTTTCGATGAGTTGCTTTGCTGTCCGCCAGTGTCGATTACATTACGGAGCAAGCTGATCGCCATAAACCCCATCTCCTGTAAAGGTTGCTCAAAGGTGCTGATCGGAATGGGCTTGAAGGCCGAAAAGTCACGGTTGTCGAATCCAAGAACGCGTACCTGGTCAGGTATTGCGATGCCCATCTCAATCAGCCGGGCTATAGTGCCTGCGGCTATGTAATCGTTGGCACAGAATATGCCATCGATTTCCTTGCGGGAATCCATGAGCTTTTGCGATGATTCGTACCCATTATCGAAGTCATACTCGCCGAACAGGATATTGCGCTCCTCGAGCTCCAAACCAAGATCCTTGAGACGGGAACGAAATCCTCTCAATCGGTCTTGGACGGATAGTCGATTCGCCGGACCGCAGATCATAGCCGGATGGCGCATCCCCGAAGCATATAAGTGTTCCGCCGCATGGAAACCACCCTGGTAGTTGTCCGGAATGACCGAAATCACCCCAGGGATCTCCATGTTCACCGATGCGGTAGGAACTTGGTTTCGGGCAACAGCGGGATACAGGACCGGCCCCAGAGGAAGATGATGGCATAAAAGCAGACCATCGATGGAATGACCCTTGAGAAAGGCATAAGCTGCTTCATAATCATTGCCGAATTCCACTCTGGAAACGAAGAGCAGGGAAAGTCCACTCCCCGACAGGCCTCGCTCAACTCCCCGCACGATTTGATTGACGAAGGTCTCGGTGATATCCATGGCAAGGCAACCAATAATCCTCGATTTGCCGCCGCGAAGACTCTGAGCGTTTGATGATGGAATATAGTTCAGCGCCGTGATGGCTTTCATCACCCGATCCCGGGTTTTTTCGCCAACTGGTCTTTTTCCGTTTAGGGTATGTGTTACTGTGGAAGGAGATACACCCGCCATGTGCGCAACATCAAGGATAGTAACGTTCTTGTCCTGCTTTTCTTCCACCCTAAGCCTCTATGGATTATCCTACTTGATAATCCCCTGATCAACAACGTGTTTTCTTCTAGGTTCCAATTTTATCTAGTATTCCTTGTGCTCGGCGTCCATATTCAAGATAGTTTTCCTGTAAATTATTGCCTTCGAATGATATACTGCCAAGATGCGCGCTGACCGAGAGATGAGGTTCGATAGAGAACATTCCTGAATATCCCGTTTTCACAAGGTTACGAATGATCTCCTCCACGTCGCAATCTCCATCTCCTGGCATTACGTGTTGTATGCTCCCATCCGGAAAGCGCCTACAATCCTTGATATGGAAATGGACAATATACGGCAAGGCTGCTCGGTAGAATGACCAAACATCTTCAACGTTAGCCCCGTGTCCTATCGGGTTGCCTGGATCAAAAACGACCCGTAACGCGTTGGTGTGAAAATGAGAAAGAAGTTCGGAAAGCTGCCGAGGCGTTGTCGATGCCCACCCGTCGCAATTTTCCAATACAAGCACAATGCCTTCTCCCTCGGCGATGGTCACGAGTTCGCTCATTCGCTTAAAAACTTCGACCTTCCAAGATTTTTCATCCCCGCCGTCATTGGGATAGGACATGATCCTGATGAAGGATGTCCCCAGGCGGCGCATCCTGGGAACGGCCCGGCGCAGGTCTTCGATATCTCGGGAAAAGGGGGTACTGATCGGTCTGGCCCAGTTTGCAATTGACGAGCCGAAACAGATTGTGCGGATCCCTGCTTCCTTTATTTCGGCATAGACGGAATCGAATGCCTTGTCATCCATCTCGCATATGTTTTTTCCATCGATACTCCGCAACTCAATGCTGTCCCACCCCAAATTTCGATGGTTGGAAATCTGTACTGCTATACTGGCTCCACCCTCGTCCCCAATGCCTGTCAGCCTTGACTTTCGTTCCATCATGTCTTGCTCCTCATTCCCAGTCGATTATTATTCCGAGATGCGTATCACGATCATTCAGTAGAAGATCATAGGCGTCGGCCACCCGCGCTGGTGGTACGATATCCGTTAGGAACTCCTCTACCTTGAGCTCGTTCCCCGCTATCATCCTTAGCACCTCATTACCGAACAAATTATGTGAAGCGAGGGATTCGGATGTCGAAAAAAGCGGATATCTGCTTTCGTGCGCCCCAACCAGGCTGACGGCTTTGCGGTGGACTAGCTTGTAGACGTCTATTTCCACCTTCCCCCTTGTGGAACCGAGAAGGATTACCTCTCCAAGTCTATTCACCACCTTAAGCGATTCCGTTACGAGATTCGGAACCCCCGTTGCCTCCACGACGGTGGATACTCCTTCTCCATTGGTAAGCGAAGGGATCGCTTCTTCAATATCGCGGATCGAAGTGCAGATTGATGCATCGACTCCGCAGCGCAATGCCAAGGCGGCACGGGATTGGGCAATATCTGCGATTATCGCTTTTCGTCCCTGTTTGGCTTGAAAAAGCTGAGCGCATAAATTGCCGACGATTCCACCACCAAGCACAAGCACATTTCCATCCTTCTTTCCGGATGCGGCAACAGCCGTGTATGCTATCTGGCCAAACCGGGCGAATAGGGCTCTTTTACTGTCTAGCCCCACAGGTATTTTAAAAATCAAATCCTTTCTCGGTGTAAGGATTGCTTGATCGGCATGAGGCTTAAAATGGAGAACCTGCTCGCCTATGGTAAATCCCGTAACATCGCAGCCGATGAAAGTGATCGTGCCTACTGAGGCATAGCCGGGCTGCAATGGGTAACGAGCCCAGGTGATTTCCGGATCTGAAAATCCTATGTGGGTACCAGTAAACAACGCCAATTCGGTCCCTGGGCTTATTAGTGCGTAGTGATTTTTTACCACTACGCTGCCAGGCTCCGCGGAAAGTGTTTTTTCTCTAATCTCGATCTTCAACTTACCAACAAGCATTAGCTGCTTAACGCTTACGTCCATATGAACATCCTTTTGATGAATATGTGTTATCCGTGATAGCCACCCTCAAAATCCAATGCGTAAGTTCCATCAAGATGAAGTTGTCCTACCGTAATCTCGGCTGCAGCGCTTCCGGTGAACTGGAAAGAAGGGGGAAGGGAAAAGCGGAATGCGCGATCAGGATCGGAATCTGTTCCTCCATGGTACGCTTCATGAATTCTAATAGTGCCATGATGCTTGTTCTTGTCGTAAGCCAGATGAATCACCCATTCGTTGTATCGACCAAGGCTCCATTCAGCTTTGCCGTCATCCTCAAAATAGGTGAACACCCGCTCTTCGGTTTTATCGGGAGGGTATGCCATAAAATCGACTAACGCGAAATAGGCGGTGTTCAACTTGACAAGCCCAGGACTTGTCGGGATCACTGATCCCGCCTTCGCGAACCATCGCGCTCCTTCTAAGGGAACTTTCACCAGAGCGCTGCCGCCATGTTGATATAGATAATGTTCTACCGGATCATACCAGGAATCGGAGGAAGGAAATCGTACGGTGGTGGCCAGATCTGACTCCCGAACGACGAGGACTTTCAGAATTGACGGCCCGTACATATAATGGGGATCCAGCTCATTCAGATGCCTGTCTTCAGGATATTCCAGGAATAGCGGCCTTTCGATAGGCAAGCCGTGCAATGATGCCATGATCGCACAATTGTAGGTATAGGGCATGAATCGGTAATGTTCGAGGATATATTCGCGAATTCGATCCTTGACTCGGGGAAAGGTCCAGGGTTCGGTAGGGTTTCCATCTTCCCGCCAGGAATGTATCACGAAACGGGGCTGAAACACGGCAGACTGACAGCTACGCATCAACAGCTCCTCGGAGGGCGGATCACCGAAGAATCCTCCCAAATCATGACCGTAAAAGGGCATGCCGCTCAGACCGAGGGACAACCCCATATATTGATTGAATTGCAGTGTCTTCCAATCGCTGCAATTGTCCCCTGTCCATGTGCGGGCATATCGCTGCAATCCCGAATATCCCGAGCGCGAATAAATCCAAGGCCTTTCTTCCGGATTGAATTCTTTGAATGCCTCGTATGCCGCCTTGGCCATTTTAACTGGGTACAACTGTTTGGTCTTATATACGGGAAGTCCAGGTTCCTCCAACTCGAGCTCATTATTATCATTCCAGATTCCCGTACAGCCATGTTCGATATACGTTTCCCTAAGCTGGGATTTCCACCACGCTGCCGCTGAATGATTGTCAAAATCGATGAAGGAAGCTTCCCCGCCCCAGAAGAATTCCTTGTATGGCCTTCCTTCGGCATTCTTTATTAAAAATCCATTCGATGCGATCTTTTTATACCAGGGGTGCGAACAGAGTATACCGGGCTTTATGTTCATGCATAAATTGTAGCCTCGACCAGAAAGCTTTCTGATAAATGATTGGTAATCGGGAAACTTGTCCTTATTCCAAAGAAACGCATATCGTTTTCCGTCTTGAGCCTTTAAATATCCCGAGGATACATACATTCCTTCGCAAGGAATTTCTTCTTCCTCCACCCTGTTGAAATACCGCTCTATTTTTTCCTCCGCATCGTCTCCTTCCACATAGTTCATCGAAGATCCTAAAAAGCCGAAACTGAAGAGCGGAGGTAGCGTCGGGAAACCTGTGATGCGGGAATAGGCTTCCAAAATGTCCCGATAGGCCGGGCCTAAGAAGATGAAATAGGAAAAAGGCCCGCCTCTTACATCGACCTTGAAGTAGTAAGGGCTTTCCCTGCCAAAATCCATGTCTTCGATCCACGCGGAGGGGAAAAAAAGGCCGCAACAGACTCCGGTGACTACATTTTTCTTTATAAAAAATGGTATTGATTTGTAGAGTGGATCCGATTTTTCGGCGTCGTAGCCCAAGGCATCTCGATTGGAAAACTTGAATCGAAACCCGCGACGGTTGGGTGGTCCCGCCTTATCGCCCAAGCCATAAAATGCATCCTCGGCCGCTAGGGGGAAGTTGAATCGCGCGAGCGGGGATAAATCCATGCTCTCGGAAAGGCATCGCACCGGATAGGTCGGAATAACCGTGTCATGAGTCCCGAGCTTGCCGCCATGAACGAGGAATTCTCCCTGATAAACTGACTGAGTGCCATGCTTTTTCTCTATGCGCACGATAGTAGGAGGATGTGGTCCATTTGATACGGCCAGTGAATAATCAAGGTCTGTTTCTTCTATAGAAACGTTGGGTGCCACCAGATTTGTATAGTCACCCGAGGTGATAAAAGAGCTGGCTTCCCTGAATTCCGGCGCGATTTTTATGCCGTCAAATTCATATTCCACTTTGATTACAGTGGGTGTATGGAACGATACATGAATTTTCCCTCCCTCTCCGAAGGCGGTGAAGAGAGCATGATTTCCCTGCCCTGAATCCAATTTGTAGTCATAAAGATTCCCGACTGTTTTTTTCATATCCTAGCCTTTTACCGCGCCAGTTGTGATGCCTGACAAGAAATGCTTTTGGAAAAGGAGAAACACTATGATCATGGGAATGATGGCGATCGTCGTCATGGCTAATAGACTTGACCAATTGATCTGAAGTTGTCCGACAAAGTTGGCCAAAGCTTGCTGCATAGTCTGTTTTTTATTGTCCGTTATCACGATAAGAGGCCAGAGATAATCATTCCATCGCCACATGAATGAAAAAATCGCGATAGTTGCTATGACCGGTTTCGCCAAGGGCGCTATAACTTTGCGAAAAATGAAAAGCTCTCCGGCTCCGTCGATCCTGGCCGCCTCTATGAGTGAATCGGGCAAAGTCTGAAGATATTGCCGCGCGAGAAATATTCCGGTGGGAGTCGCCGCGGGGGGAATGATAATACCCCAAAGCGAATTGAGAAGTCCGAGGGCTTTCAATTGGAGAAATATCGGAACCATAATCACTTGCAGCGGTATCATCAACGTAGCCAGCATTATGGTGAATATTGCCTCTCGGCCTGGAAACTTATATTTGGCCAGCGCGTATCCGGCCATTAGATTTATGGTCACCGTGATGAGCGTGGCTGTCACCGCTACGAACACGGTATTTGAAAAATATTGTAGAAAATTACCCTGCCCGACAGCGGCAACATAATTTGACGTTGTCCAGCTAGAGGGGAGAAGTTTAAGGGGAACGGTGAATAGTTCCGACTGCGGCTTAAAGGAGGAAAGCGCTGCCCATAGTATCGGAAACACCGTCATCGCCGCGAATAACGCGATCAGTGCATAAAGTAAAAAAGGCTTGCCGCGTCTATTCATAATCTTGCTTCTTCCCCGTAAGAACGAATTGGAATGCGGTGATCACGGAGATGAGGATCATCAACACGATGGACATCATGGCCGCATAGCCCATTCGATCTTCCATGAAGGCGGCTTGGTACACCTGTTGGACAATGAATTTCGTGGCATACCCCGGCCCGCCGCCGGTGGTGACTATTATCAACTCATAGGCCTTGAAAGAATTGATGGTTGCCAGGACGAGGGTTACTAAAATAGTGCCGCGAAGCATGGGTAGGGTAATTTTCCAGAAAGTATCCTGAGGGGAGGCTCCATCTATCCGGGCGGCTTCGTACAACTCCTGCGGTATCGCCTGAAAACCGGCTATCATTATCACCATGAAATAACCCGCACCTGCCCACACCGTAATAAGAATGATGCTCAGCATGGCAGTGCCCGGCTCCGTAAGCCAGTGAATGTCTTCCCCTCCCATGGACCTTATCAGGTAATTCGCGATGCCCATCTCGTCGCTTAGAATAAATCGCCACGCTATTCCGACAGTGATCATGCTTAACAACGAAGGGATGTAAAACAGCGACCTGAATGTACGTACACCCTTCATCGAATTATCTTGCAGAAAGAAGGCCAGGAGCAACGCAACTGCTACCAATAATGGTACCGAGAACAATGAATAAATCAGGGTGTTGGAAAATGTTTTCCAGAAAACTGCGTCGTTCAACAGCTCAAGGAAATTCGCCCATCCGATAAAACGTGGTGTAGAAAGAATTCCCCATTCATAGGCAGCCATGCGCAATCCCTGGAAGGCGGGAATGATAATGAATACCGAAAAAATTATCATATTCGGTAAGAGAAAAAGAATAGGAGCCGTTGCCTGATTAAAGCTGTTTTTCGTTTTTTTTCTCATTCGCCGCCCTTCCGATTGTTGCTCGACTTCACATCCAAGAGATATTACTTGAAATAAGTAGATCCCTTTTCCTGTACCGCCTTGGCTGCTTGTTCAGGTGTCAGATTTCCCATCAGTACTTGCACTATTTGTTCCCGTATGAAGGTGCTAACCTTGTTCAGTTCTACATTTTTCCACTCATCGGCGGTAAACGAGGGAGTTACCTTGAGTTCTTCAAGGAAGATGGCGAAGTCCCGGCTGTTGGATGGGTAATTTACGACGGTGTCCGTGCGGGACGAGAGATTGAACGTATCCCGCACATAGGCCGATGTGTGATCCTTGTCCGCGAACGCGGTGATCAGGCGCAGGGCTTCGGCTTCGTTCTTCCCTCCCTTGAAAGTGGCGATGAATTTTCCTCCTGGTACCGAGGAATTAATCGCTCCCTTAGGCATTCTGACGGCGCCCCATTCGAAATCCTTTACGTTTTGTTTATAAGTGTTGATATTCCAGCTTCCTCCGATATGGCATGCCACAAGGCCGGCTTGAAAAAGCTCGGCGGGATTCTCCGATCCCAGCCAGACTGATTTCGGCATCAGGCCCTTGTCGTGCAGACTCTTGAAGAAACGCAGCGAGGCGATAGTTCCCGGGTTGTCAAAGTCCATCCCGGTTTGGGTGGCATTCAGGAAATGACCTCCTTGCTGGAACATCAGTGTGGAAAACCTATGGGGCGTGAAATCCACCGCCAATCCGTACTTCATCTTGGAGTTGACCGCGACAACCTTGGCGATAATTGTTTCCCAGTCTGTCCATGTCCAGGTTTTCGAAACCGCGTCCACATCGATTCCCGCGTTTTTAAAGGCTGTTTTATTCACCAGCATACCATTCGCGGTCGCTTCGGTAGGGAATGCCACGAGCTTCCCCTTACCATCCAGGGCGAAGGCAAGCGAAGCGGACAGGTAGTTTTTCTTCATTTCCTCCAAGCCTGGAATTTTTCCGTCCAGGGGCAATAATGCATCGATCAAGGCTGAAATCTGATTATTCGTAATCCGGGCGACATCGGGAGGATTGCCTCCCGCGATCATCAGCTTCAGCTTCTGCTCATAGGCGCTGAAAGCCACGACTTGTACATCCAGTTTGACGTTTGGATTCTTTGCCACATAATCCGCCATCGTATTTTTAAATACTTCGGATTCATTTGCATCGTTGAACCAGAGTACAGTCAACGTGGTCGGCGCCGAGAACGCCGGCATGAGAACGCTCACTAGAATAATAGTGAACACGGCAAGCCTTTTCATCACTTTCACCTCCTTGGTTTTGTCAAACGTTGTCAAAACGTTTTGCTATTTGAGTATGTCTTTGATTTTTCTGGTTGTCAAGCAAATACTACCTTAAAAATTGACCCTGATCGCATTGGATAGCTTGCCTTGGGTGAGGGGTCATTATCTCGTAAATAACTTTATAAGGCGTATTTCCGATATATAATGTATTGGGGAACCATGCAAACGAGACTTTTTCCTTCACTATGATATTTCTTCCGTAAAAATGAAAAGGCTCGCTTTACGCGGACTTTTGGTTTCTAGAGCGACCGACGAAAGTCGAACCCGCTTCTCGAGCTTGGGAAGCTCTCCGGAAGCCATATCATCCAAAATCAATGGATTCAAGATACTCTCGCACTTCTTTGGTCATATGCATTGAATAGTTATCTGCAATAATATGAAGTGTCCTCCCCTTCGGGCACTTGCAGTTCACCCGCACCTCGTTTTTCACAGGATCTGAAATTGGCAGCATGTGTGGAAGCCTTGTCTTGTCGCTAAGGAGCGCGTTAATTCCGCCTTCGTTGAATTGATCTTACCGCACACTAACGGCCCCAGGCCGCCACGCGCCGGTCCAGCCTCGTGAGCCAGGCGCCTCGCCGATGATCGTAGGTTCTGATCAGGACATGGTCGGGATAGAGCCACAAGGAGTTCGTGCAAGGATCGATACGATCCGAATCGGGGCAGTGGATGTTCATGACGCGGCCATCGTACAGGTTGATTGGCGACGCGAAGGACGCGTTGCTCGGCCTCGTGTGCGTGTGCCCCGAAACCCAAAGGAAGGCCTGGGGATGGCGCCCGAGGATCTCGTGGATCGCGTCCGTGGGTTGGGCGACGCTATTTCCGGAAGCCGGCTTGCCCTTGACGTTTAGCGTTCCCTTGAGCGGCGCGTGGAAGAAAATAATCGTCGGAAGCGACGCGTGCGCGGATAGGCAATCGTCGAGCCATGCGAGGGACTCCGGCGAGATCCCGACCCGGCGGCTCGTGTCGAGCGAATCGGAGGAAAGGTAGATCAGTTCGTAGCCGCCCAGCTCCTCTTCGCGCTGGAGGGACTCCAATCCCATAGCGGTCTTGAAATATTCCAGTTTCCGCGCCCTCTCGTCCGCCTCGCAGAGGACGAGGCTCCCCGTCGGGCCGAACTCGTCGGAATAGGTGTACTCGTGATTGCCAGCGATGGGGCGGACCTGGCCGCTCAAGCCCGAAATATAGGAAAGCGCGATGGCATACTCATCCGGGCATCCCCGCTCGCCGACCATGTCTCCGGTCAGGATGACGCGACTCGTATCGGTCCAGGCGTTGATATCATCGCGCATGGCCAGCTTGGCGGCGGTCCGCGCCTCGCCCTCGGCGGCGTTTTCGAGCTTCGAAGCCTTATAGGGCAGATGTATGTCGGCCAGTATGGTCAGGCGCTCGGCCTCGTCCGGATTCTCGTCGTAAGGCGATGGAGGCGGGAACAGGTTCCCGCAGGACTGCGCGACGAGCGCGAATAGTATGGCGGCGAAGAGAAGTGGGCGGGCGGATGCTTTCCGCGCTGACATTTTTTCCATGGGGGTTTCCGCGTGGGATTCTACCACGCGCGCGGCGGCGAAGCCATCGAAAAACCGGCGGAAGCGCCAAACCGAACGTAAAATGACGTTATCGTAGAGCGACCGACGGGAGTCGAACCCGCTTCTCGAGCTTGGGAAGCTCGGGTAATACCGGTATACGACGGTCGCGATTGGACCTGCGTCGCTTCTCTCGACGCGATTTTTACAGGTCACTATACCGGTCGAGGGCGGCCGTCGTCAAGGTATTTTCACTTCTCGTTTTTTCCCTTATAGGCAGGCGTAAAACCGACGAGGTTTATGTGGCACCAACCATACGCTTCGGATACAAAAACGGGCTGCTAAACGATCACTATCGTCGGCAGCCCGTCTTGCTTCGTATATCCAAATCACTGATACATGATAAATCGGTTTTTATTTGCTGTTCGCCTTGTACAGGATTCCGGCATATCCTTCGAACTCAGCTATTGTAGCTCCGGTGACGACATCCGCGACAGCCCACGTTCCGTCGGAGCCCTGTTTGAAGTTCCCGGAGATAAAGCCATTTGTCTTGAAGAAGGTTTCGATTTTGTAGATGTTGGGAACCCAGTTGTCCCAGTGCATGCAATATTTTTTGTTCTGGCTTTTGCTCTTTTCGAGAGTGGCGCCTGGGATATCCTGGAAGAAAGAAGCGATTTCGAATTTTTCGTAACCCTTGTCAACTTTTTTCAGCAGCCAGTAATTCCCGAAACGCATCTCCTTGAAAAACAAGGCTATGTTGTCTTCGCTCTTCGTAAAATATGAAACTACTTCACCGGTCGTATCGGATGTATAGATGATCTGCCCATTAGCGTCGGCGCTTGCGGTGAAGACTATATCCCCTACTTGGACATATTTGGCGAATTGAGTAGGCACGGCAGTTCCATGTCCTTTAAACAAGGCCGTAAACATGTTGTCTTCTCCCAGCTTCGCCATCTCATCCTTGGTGATCTTGTTCGATGCGAAATTTCCCCAGACCAGCATCGTATTTATCTCTTCGATGTCGCAGTCGGCCAGCTGTCCGTCTTCCGTCCTGACGACGCCTTCCAACACATACATCCCGTCGTTGAGCACCTGATATGCTTTTTTAACCTTGGTTTCCGGTACGTACGTAACCAGCTCCGCTTTCGACTTGTCAACAGGAGCTGGCGCCCCGGCGCAAGCCGTGAGACCTATAATGAGACTAATCACCGCGATCGCGAGTAATGCGACCTTCAACTTCTTCGCCATTTCTAGCTCCTTTCTGGAAATCTGTTCCAGATCGTCTGCAGGCTACAATGCCGTCACGTATAAATGCCTCAAATCGGCAGGATACGGGCCTACATATTCCCCGCTCAATGAAATTCAGCATACGACGACGCCAGGAATTTATCTGTTCGATAGAGCACATATGAAAGATTCATTGACTATGTGCGCTGGCATACAGACTATTCCCTGCCCAATTCCGATCTTTTGTATTGTCATGGGCGATCAGCGGAGGCGTTCGAACGATAACCCCGGCCGCTGGCATAACGTCAGCGGGAGACTTTCCATAGAGGGAGAACCAGCATCATATGAAAATTGCCCGAAAGAATTTCGCATTTCTCGCGGGAATGGCGCTGGTGGTATTCGTGATGGTGCTGGTTTCGCTGTGGGCTTTCAGTAAAATAAAAGAAGAAGCGGATGGCAGGAAACATGCCACCGACGTACTGGACAACGCGAATACGCTTATGTCTTTGCTCATAGACGCTGAAACCGGCGAGCGCGGTTATCTTCTAACCGGTGACGAGACCTTTCTGGAACCGTTCTTGGGAGTGCGCGACGGCGTCACCGCTCACCTAGCGGAACTGCGCAGAACTCCATTGACCGCCCCTGCCTACGAATATCTGGATACGCTTGCGCCGATGATAGAAGCCAAGCTGGCGGAATTGTCGCTCAATATCCAGTTGCGCCGCAACAACGACCTGTCCGCTGCGCTGGCGAATATACGGGGCAGCCAGGGTAAATCGCTGATGGATTCGATCCGTACCGAAATGAACGGCTTTATCCGGAAAGAACAAGACGTGTTAGCGCGGCATGACGAAAAATTTCAATCGAACATGGGGTATCTGCTCATAACCATCATAACCCTTAATCTATTTTCTCTTTTGTATGCGTTCTTATTCATGAGATTCATCTATAAAGAAACTAAGAATCAGCTGAAGAACCTGGTTCATGCCGAAACACTGCATCTGCTGGAGATCCAGGAGGATCTGAACAATCAGCTGCGGCATGCCAATGTGACCTTGCAAGCCAGCGAGGGGAAGCTCACCGCCACGCTCAACTCCATCGGCGATGCGGTGCTTGCCACCGATTCGGGTGGATGCGTGACACTTCTGAATCCGCTCGCCGAAAAGCTAACCGGATGGACGTTGGCGGAAGCAAATGGCCGCCCTATGGAAGAGATCTTCCGCATCATCAACGAGGAAACACGCCAACCCATCAAAATGCCGATAGCCGATACTTTGGCCAACGGCACGATACAAGGAATGGCAAACCACACTATTTTAATCTCGCGTACAGGCCAGGAATACAGTATCGCCGACAACTGCGCGCCGATTCGAAATCGCGAGAGCGCGCTGATCGGTGCCGTGATGGTCTTTCGCAATGTAACGGAACACAGGGAAACGGAAATTGGCTTGAGCAAAGCCAACAAAGAACTGGAATTTGTGAAGCGAACGGCTGATGTTGCCCGCGAGTACTCCGAAAGCATCATCAACACGGTGCGCGAACCCCTTATATCCCTCGATCAGGATTTACGGGTTGTATCGGCCAGCCGTTCATTCTACGAAGTCTTCAAGGTTAAGCCCGAGGAGACCGTGGGCCAGCTCATCTACGATCTGGGCAACAAGCAGTGGGATATCCCGAAACTGCGGGAACTGCTCGAAAACATCCTCCCCCAGAAGGCGACTTTCGGAAACTATGAAGTTGAGCACGACTTCGCGGATATCGGGAGACGAGTCATGCTGCTGAACGCTCGGCAGATCCAGAGAATGTCGGGGAAGGAAAAGATAATCCTTCTGGCAATCGAGGACATCACCGAGCGAAGGAAAGTTGAAAAAGGGCTTGAAAAGGCCCATGAGGAACTGGAGGAGTTGACGACCGAGCTGAAGCGGACCGCCCGGGCGAAATCCGAGTTCCTGGCGAACATGTCGCATGAACTCAGGACACCCCTCAATTCGATAAACGGTTTCTCTGAAGTGCTGTATGACGAGATATTCGGGACGCTCAACGAAAAACAGAAGAAATATGTCAACAACGTACTGGTCAGCGGGAAACATCTTCTCCTTCTCATAAATCAGATTCTCGATATGGCGAAGGTCGAAGCCGGGAAGATGAAGCTCGCGCTGTCCATCCTGCCCACAAAAAGCCTATTGAATGAGATTTCCCTGCTTGTGGCGGACATGGTGAGAAAAAAGAATCTTCAGATGGTCCTGGAGATACCGGAGGACCTGCCGGATATTGAAGCCGATGAACTGAAGGTCAAGGAGATCATCTACAACCTGCTTTCGAACGCGGTGAAGTTCACGCCCGAGGGGGGAGTGATCGGCATGCGAGCGAAAAAAGCCGGTCCCGATATCGTGATCGATGTCTGGGATACCGGCATTGGCATTGCCCCCGAAAATATGGGGAAAATATTCGAAGGTTTTTTCCGCGTGGATACTCCCTATTCGAGGGTGACCGAGGGCACAGGGCTGGGGTTGCCGCTCTCCAAAAAGATGGTCGAACTGCACGGCGGAGAATTGTCCGCGACCTCAGAAGGCTTGGATAAAGGTACGCTGATTCACTTTTCCTTGCCTATTATTTCCGCCAAGGTGGCTTGATATGAAATTAAAAGCATTGGTCGTCGACGACAACGACAACAATCTGCTTCTGGAAAAGGATCTCCTGGAAATCGCCGGCTTCGAGGTGTTCGAGGCGAAAGACGCCAGCAGCGGAATCGCTTTAGCAAGGAAGGAAAGGCCGGATGTCATCATCATGGACGTTCGCCTTCCGGATATCCGCGGTTCTGAAGCCGCCTTGCTGCTGCGCGGATACGAAGAGACCCGGACGATTCCCATTATATTTGTGACCGCCTCCGTGATGCCCGACGGCAAGGAGGAGATAAAAACCATTTCCAATACCGGGTTTATCGGGAAACCCATCAGTACACACACCTTCGCGCAAGAAATCAGCCAGTTCATCGGGAAAAAATAACCCATGCAGCGGACAATTCCAGAAGAAGGCAGTGATTTCCGAAATCGCCACGATACAGCAACGACGACTAGGGCGAAAATTCTGTGTGTGGATGATGAACCGCTGAATTTGGAACTCCTCGAGGCAATTCTCGGGTCATCCGGATATGAAGTCATCTGCGCGGCCGACGGGGACCAGGCACTCTCTATCCTCAAACATGAAGAAATCGATCTCGTCCTCCTCGACGTCATGATGCCCAGCATCGATGGGTATGAAGTGTGCCGCCGCATAAAAGCTTCCCCGGACACATCCAACCTTCCGGTCATCATGATCACCGCATTGTCCTCAAGGGAAGAAAAAATAAGGAGCATTGAGGCGGGAGCCGAAGATTTCGTCACCAAGCCTTTCGGATCCTTGGAGGTTCTGGCGAGGATAAGGAAACTCATCGAAATAAAAGAGCAGAATTCGAAGCTTGTTTCCCTGTTCGGCATGCTCGCGGGGCTGGCGGAAAGGGGCAATAGGGCCTCAGGCTCATCGACGACGGGCCGATTAAATTTTTTCTCGGAAATAGATGCGCTGATAAAGGGCGCGAGCGTCGGATGGAAGCGCGGGACCCAAGGGATGCTGGTAGGTACGACGGAAACGGGCTGGATACACTACGATATGACCGGCCCCGGAGCCGTCGAGACGGGCGAAAGATTTCGGGCTGAAGAATTTTCATTCCTTCTGGACGGACAACCAAGGGTGCTGTATATGAACGACGGGCTAAGTTCTTCCTCCGAAGCCGCCTTGGCATCGTCGACCTTCGCGAAAGAGGGAATCCGTTTGGGCAACTTGATTTGTAGGGCAGGAGGCGGGCTGTGTCTAGTTTCCTACGGTCTCAAGAAGCCGGTCGACGACCAGGATGCCATCGTGTTGAAGGCTATCGCGATGCAGATCATGTTTCTCCGCTCCATCGCCTCCGAGATGCAGGAAACGGGAAAAGCCTTCGATTATATCGTGTTTACATTGGCCCGCGTGGCGGAGGCCAATGATGATGACACGGGCGAGCATATCTTGCGGGTGGGGAAATACGCTTCATTTCTGGCGGAGGCCATGGGGATGGATGCGGGTTTCGTTGAAAGCATCGGGATGCAGGCGCAGCTGCACGATGTCGGGAAGATCCAGATACCCAGGGAAATACTGAAGAAACGGGGAAGCCTTTCGGTCGAAGAATTTGAAATAATGAAAATGCACACACTATACGGAGCTAAGATAATCGGCGCGCATGAAAGACTCCGCATGGCGAACAGGATAGCCAGTTCCCATCACGAGAGATGGGATGGAAGCGGATACCCCTGTGGGTTGAAGGGCGAGGAAATTCCGCTGGAGGCGCGTATTACCGCCGTCGCCGACCAGTACGACGCGCTCAGGAACGTGAGGGCATACAAACCGGCGATGAGCCACGAGAGAGCATTCGAGATAATTACGCGAGGGGATGGCCGAACCAGGCCGGAGCATTTCGATCCGGCCGTGCTTGCCGCGTTTGTCGCATATGGCGGGAGCCTGGAGCCTCTTTGCTTCGCCGCTCAGCGCGCGTCCAGCCTCCAGGAGGCGCCGGCGCCCAGCCTGATGCCGGGCTCGTCGCCGAAGGCCGCCGAAGCCTGGGTTTCGATTCGCAGGCGCTCCGAAAACGAGTAGTCGCCGGCAAACTCCACGATCCATGTTTGGGCGATTGGCTCGGTGAGCGCGTACCAGTCCAGGGTGTTCGAGCCTGAGATATAATCGTCCAGGATGCCGTAGGAGCCCTGCCTGAGCCGCTTGAGAAATAGCGAAGCCTTGGCGTTTTTGGATTCGTGCCGGAACGTCAACATGTCCAGCGAGGTATTGGGTCCATACAGGAATCCGATAAAGTAGGCGGCCGGATCATCAACGTACCCATTGCCCATGGTGAAGCGATGGTCGGGGACGGTGAATTTTCCCGCGTCCTCCGAACGGTTATAGAGATAGGTCGTCGTCCTGTAATGCTCGAAGCCAAGGGTGAGCCCCCGAGGTTCGGCAAACGTGGCTTCTTTTAAGGCGTAATCCGCTTCCGCGATTCTTTCCGAAACGTACGTCTCCTTGCCGAAAAGGCCGATCTCGGCGCCCAGGAACCAGCCCATCGACGTCGGCTTATCGGTGGAGTTCTCGAAGCCGAGCGTGAGATCGTCCATGACGAATTCGCCGAATGCCCGCACCGGTCCCACCTTCGTTTCGGCGCTCAAGGTCATGAGGACGTTCGAATTGGCGTCTTGGTAGAGGTGGTGGTAAATAAGGAAAGGTCCGATATCCTGAAGGTCGGGGGTCACGCCGTAGACGACGTTGAGTTCGCCAAAGCCCACCCGCAGAAAGTCGTTTTCGAAGCCGATCCTATGGGCGAGGACGGTTTTCTGCTCAGCGGCGTTCGAAGAAGGCGCGCTTTCGTAGAGATAGTAATAGTTGCCACCGTTGGCCGCGGCGCGATCCATGGAGATGGCGACGAAATTTGCCCACCATGTCCCGTAGCTGGCCTTGGCCTTGTACTGCGCCCAGAGATTGTCAAAGTAGGGGGCTGCGTCGGAAAGGGCGATATCGTAGGTGCCCGGACCCCATTTGAGCTGACGGCGACCGAATGAAGCGAGAGCCTTGTCGTTCCCCCAGGAAGCGTAGCCCACGGTGGGGTAATTGAAATCGAGGATGGGATTGGCGCCGTTTTCGACGAAGGGAATGTTGGTGTGGGCATTAGACGTGATATATGCCCAAAAATCGTAGCGGAAATCGAAACGGATCGCGATATCCACGTTCTTGTTTGTCATTTCCCATCCGAAGTTGAGAAGGGCAGGTGTTTTATAGTAGTCCACGTAGAGCTCCGCGCTGGGCATGGCGACATCGGCGGGCAGCGTGGAGTCATACAGCACGAAAGGACGCAGGACGGTGAAGAAGAGCGAGCCCGCGGCCGCGGGCATGGCTATGGCCAGACAGATCGCGATGGCGATAACGAGGATGTGGCGTTTCATGGTTCTCTCCTTAAATCTGGAAATCGGCGGCGTTCAGGCTGCAAAATTCATATTTTATGATGCGTCGTTGCCCGTTATTATTTCCTGGGCCGCGCCGCAGCGACGAAAGTATTAGCGTCGGCCTCGGAATAGAATACCAGCCAGACCCTGCGAGGAAGGCCGTTGCTCGAGAGGAAATCGGCGATCGCCGCATAGCTCGTCAAAGCGGCGCTATCCTTCGGGTAGCCGTAGACACCGGTGGAAATCGCCGGGAAAGCGATGAGGGCGAGATTTTCCGCCGCCGCGACTTCCAGGCAGCGGCGGTAGCAGGACGCGAGGACTGCGGCTTCGCCGCGACCTCCGCCATGCCAGACCGGTCCCACCGTGTGGATGACGCGGTCTGCCCGCAAGGCTCCCGCCCCTGTAGCCACGGCCTCGCCGGCGGGCAGGCCGGACTTGAGCGGGCCGGCGCGGAGGGCGCGGCACTCGGCGAGTATGGACGGGCCTCCCGCGCGGTGGATGGCTCCATCCACGCCGCCTCCCCCCAGGAGGCCCGAATTGGCCGCGTTGACGATGGCATTCCCATCGAAAAGAGTGATATCGCCCACGGCGACGATGAGCCGGCCGTCCAGGAAGGTCCCGAGCGGCTTCACCTACCTGGCCCTCGAAGCCAGAAGTTCTGAAGCCCGCCTGATTATCGCCTCGAAATCCAGGGGCTTTCCGAAAAAGTCGTCAGCGCCCGCCGCCAGCATCTCTTCGCGCATATCAGGCGTATCGATGCCCGTCATGGAAATGACCGAAGGCTTCCCGATCGATGGATCGGAATGGATGCGCAGACAGAGACTCTTCCCGTTGATGCCCGGCAGGTCGAAATCCAGGAAGACAAGGGCTGGGTGCCTCTCGGCGATGATCCTGCCGGCCTCGAAGCCATCGAAAGCCTGGGCGACGCTGATGTCGGGGAGCTTCCTTTCGAGCATTCTCTTGAGGATGGTATTGAGATCGGGATCGTCGTCGACGATGAGAATGAGGCCGGGATCGACGGAATCGTTCACCCCGGCATTGATTTCAGGAGGAATTCTCATCTTCCGGTCTTCCAGGAAGGCGATGAGATCTTCGGCGAACACGCGGAATTGGCCGCCCGGCGTCGTGAAAGCCTTGAGATAGCCGGCCTTGATCCAGTTGATGGCAGTCTGATTTACCACACCGCATAGGTTGGCCACCTCGAGTGCGGAGAATATCCTTACGCGCTTATCGTTTTTTCCCATTTCCTTTCCGAGCCCAATGCCACAAGCTAAAAAACAAGCATAATTCAAGCCCATCGGAATGTCCATAATAAAATGAACGGATGAACGCTTGCAATTCTCGCCGACTTTGCGTACCGTAGGGGACCATGAGCCAATTGCCCGACATAGAAAAACTGGCAGTCAACGAGATCGCCATTTTGAACCGGATAGCCGGAGACCTGAACATCAAGGCCGCGCAAGTATCGGCCGTCATCACCCTGACCGCCGAAGGAAGTACGGTTCCCTTCATCAGCCGCTACCGCAAGGAAAGAACCGGCAGCCTCGATGAAGTCCAGGTCCGCGACTGCGTCCATAAATTCGAGAGCTACAAAAATCTCGAGGAACGCAGGATCGAGGTGACCAAGGGCATCGCCGCCCTCGGCAAACTCGACGAAACACTCTACGAAAATATCGTCAAAGCCTCGACCCTCACCGAACTGGACGACCTCTGGGCGCCCTACAAGAAAAAGAAGAAGACCAGGGGCATGCTCGCCCAGGAAAAGGGCCTCAGCCCGCTGGCCGAAATAATGCTCGAGAAGGAAAAGCATGAAGTCGACGCGGCGGCGCCCGTCTTCGTCCGCGCCGACGCTGAACACCCCGAACTTTCGGTGGCGACAGCCCAGGACGCCATCGCCGGCGCCAAGGACATCCTCGCCGAGCGCGTCTCGCAGAACATTGAGATGCGCGCCGCCGTCAAATCCTGGTATAAAAAGACGGGCAAGCTCGTCACGAAGGGCGTCGGCGACGATGCCGCCCGCGAAAAGTCCACTTATCAGATGTACTGGGACTATTCCGAGCCCCTCTCGACGCTGAAAAGCCACCGAGTCCTGGCCGTGAACCGCGCCGAGCGCGAATCGGCCCTCGACGTCACCATCGACGTCGACGAGGAAGGAGCCGCCGCCCTCCTCAAGGACAAAGCCTGGATTCATAACGATTATCACGCCGAAGCCATCGAGGACGGCCTTTCGAGGCTCCTTTCACCCGCCGTCATCCGCGAAATCCGCTCCGACGCCACCGAATACGCCGAAACCCACGCCATCGACGTCTTTTCCGAAAACCTCAAGAACCTCCTCATGCAGCCGCCCCTGCGCGGCTCGAGGATTCTCGGCGTGGACCCCGGCATCCGCACCGGCACCAAGTGCGCCGCCCTGGACGAGACGGGCAAGTTCCTCGACTATTTCGTCATCAACCAGGAAACGAAGCTCGAGGAAGCCAAGAAGGCCATCGCCGCCTCCGTCAAGAAGCACCGCATCGAGATCGTCGCCGTGGGGAATGGCACCGCCAGCCACGAAGTGCAGGCCGCCGTCGCCGCCTCGATCGAGGAGAACGGCCTCGACTGCAAGTTCACCGCCGTGGATGAGGACGGAGCCTCCGTCTACTCCGCCAGCGACATCGCCAGGGAAGAGTTCCCCGATCTCGACCTCACCATCAGGGGCGCCATCTCCATCGGCCGCCGCCTCCAGGACCCCCTCGCCGAGCTCGTCAAGATCGATCCCAAAAGCATCGGCGTCGGCCTCTACCAGCACGACGTCAACCAGAAAAAGCTGACCGAGCAGCTGGACGAGGTCGTCGGCTCAGTCGTCAACCAGGTCGGCGTCAACCTCAACACCGCGAGCCACGCCATCCTTAAGTACGTTTCGGGCATCAACGGGGGCCTGGCCAAGAAAATCGTCAAGTTCAGGGAAGAAAAGGGAGCGATCAAGTCGCGCGACATGCTCACCCAAATCCCCGGCCTGGGCGAGAAGACCTTCGAGCAGTGCGCGGGCTTCCTCAAGATTCCCGAGAGCGCCAACGAGCTCGACAACACCTGGGTTCACCCCGAAAACTACGCCTTGGCGGCCGAAATCCTCCAGTTCATCAAGGCCGGCGCCGATCCCTCGCGCGAACAGAGGGCCGCCTTACGCGAAAAATACTCGGTGGGCGACACGACCATGGACGACATCATCGTCGAGCTGAAGAAACCTAACCGCGACCCGCGCGAAAACCTGCCGCCGCCCATACTCTCGAAGGGCGTCCTCAACTTCTCCGACCTCAAGGAGGGCATGAAGGTCACGGGCAAGGTGAAGAACGTCGTCGATTTCGGCGCCTTCGTCGACATCGGCATCAAGGAAAGCGCCCTTATCCATATCTCCGAACTCTCGAACCAGTTCGTGCGCGACCCCATGGAAGCGATCAAGGTGGGCGACGTGAGGGAGTTCACCATCATCAGCCTGGACGAGGCGCGCCACAGGATCGGGCTCTCGCTGAAGACCGACAGGAACCCAGCAGGAGGCGACCAGGGACCGAAAAAAGCGGTCAGGGTAGTCGCGCGGCCTGCCGGCGATTCCCGCGGCCGTCCGGAACAGCGTCCTGAGCATCGACCAGAGCAGCATTCGGATAAACGTCCGGAGCAGCGGAGCGATCAGCGTTCTGGGCAAAGGCCTTCTTCGCAGCGCCCCGCGCCGAGGGAGAGGGAAGACGACGGCATGACCTACAATCCCTTCGCCGATCTCTTCAAGAAGCGCTGAAAAAGGAAAAGCCGAAGACGAGCCCGGGGCTGACGGTCATCTCTGACCTCATAGCCCCGGGCTTTTTTATTCGCGTTTCTCCGAGGTTTCGGCTTCCTGAGCTTTATTCGATGCCCCATACTCCGTGGACGTCTCGGCCTCAGCCGGTCTCTGGGTTATTGTGTTCTTTTCCTTTTCGAGTGCCGAGACCTGCTTTTTTAGTCCATGCGCCATCCGGCTCCGCCTGAAGACCGACGGCGTCATCAGCAGGACGCCGAGCAGGAAACCAATCGCCAGGGTAACAATGAGGAAAAGCGAGAGCGAGCCCGAAATCGACCAGGAAAAAAGGCTTATCGTTATGGCCGCGCTGTTCTGCAGCGCGAAAATAACGGCTACGACAGCCACCAGAAGCACCAACACAATATAGAAGACTCTCATCCTATCTACCTCCCGCACCCGGCGACCCAGAGCGTATTACATTATACTACTAAATTGTTGACGCCGGAGAGTCCTGCGGTCTAAATATCCGCCCTCCCCGAATGCATGGAGACCAGGTACTTCGCGTAGTCCAGCCCCATCTTCATGTCAACATAGGTATCCCTTTCGTAGGACAGGTCGTGATCCGTGGTTATCCATTCCGGGTCGCATGCCAGAATCTTGGGCATGAGCGCGGGATAATTCATGATTCCGTAGCCCGATGGCCTGAATTCAAAGGAATTATATTCGGCTCCGCCGCGCTCGTTGCCCAGGGGAAAGGGCGATTCTAGAAGCAATGGGGCTGTGGCGAAGTAGTCTTTCATGTGGATGATGGGGCATCGGGATCTGTATTTTTCGAGATACTGGACGGGATCGCCGCCGCCTAAGGAAATCCAGCCGAGGTCGGGCTGGAATTTCAGCAGTTCGGGATCCGTACTGTCCAGAATGATATCCAATAGCGGTGTTCCGTCTACCTTGTTCATGAGATCGTAGCCGTGGTTGTGATAGAGAAGCTGCACTCCATGGCGCCTGCAGAGGTGGGATATCCGCTCAATCTCGCGGATTGCCTCCGGGAATAAGTCCGTTCCCGGCAGCAAAGTGGGCGGGATATTATCGATTGTCAGGTATCGTGCGCCCAAAGCGGTACGGCGGGTGATGACGTTCAGCGTGTCGCTGGAGAATTCTTCATAGTGAATGTGGTCGCAGGTGATCGCGAGGCCGCTCTCTTCCTGGAAGGAGAGGATCTCTTCGCCGCTCAATCCAAACATACCATAGAGCTCCAATCCCTCGAACCCTATGGCCGCAAGACGCTGCATGATCTGCCCAAGCCGCGAGCGGCATATATCGCGGAAAAGAAAGGTTGGGGACGCGTACCGGATACTGTTTCCCATAATTGAGTGCTCCTTGATATATAGATGTTCTACAAGTAATAAGCCCTCGGTTGTACTACAACCTATGTTTATGGTACGGGCAATCGAGATGGCGCGTCAACAGGAAATCATAGTGTGTACACAAAATAAAACTTGACACCTCGGTACATGCATGGTTTACTTAGCCCTGGATAATGTACTACAAGTTGCGCTCGTTGTGCTCGAGTATCTGCAGATACCTAGAAACGAGCAGGGGTTGTAGAATAACACACTTTCAGGAGGGAGATAATGAAAAAGAGCTCCGTATTTTCGTTGCTGCTGGTCGCTGTCCTGATCTTCGTCAGTGCCGCGGCGGTTCCGGCGCAAACTGCTTCCGCCAAGCAAGTTCCCTATATTGGTGTTTCAATTTTTGATTTTACCAATACCTTCGTGGGATACATCCGCAACGGCGTCAACTACTACATGAACGAAAAGTATCCGAGTCTGAAGTTCATGATGGTCAACGGCGAGAATGTCCAGGCTACCCAGACGGAGCGCATCGACACGATGATCTCCAGGGGCGTGAACATTCTGGCGGTAAACCCCGTAGATACCTCCGCCGGCGATACGATCGTCGCGAAAGCCAAGCAGGCCGGCCTCCCAATCGTGTTTTTCAACCGCAAGCCAACCACGGAAGTCTTGAATAGCTATGACAAGTGCTGGTATGTCGGCCTCGATGCCCTCTATCAGGGACAGCTGGAGGGCGAGATGGTAGCGGACGCCTGGAAGAAGGACTCCAAGAAATTTGACACGAATCGCGACGGCGTCCTCCAGTATGTCCTCATGACCGGCACCCCGGGCCACAGCGACGCGACGGACCGCGCCAATGGATTCTACGCGGGCATCAAGGCCTCAGGCATGGCGGCCGAGCAGATCGCCACCCAGCCCGCGAACTGGAACACCGCCAAGGCTGTCGAGACCATGAACTCGTGGATCGGCAAGTTCGGCGACAAGATCGAGATGGTGGTATGCAGCAATGACGCCATGGCCCTCGGCGCTGTCGAGGCGCTCAAGGCGAACGGCCTCATCACCGCCAAGAAGGCCATTCCCGTCATCGGCGTCAACGCGCTGCCCGAGACCGCCGAGCTCATCAAGTCCGGAGTCATGCTCGGTTCCATTCTCACCAGCACCTACGATACGGCCCGCGCCGTCATCGATATCTGCATGAACGTGGTGAACGGAAGAGCCCCTGACGCGAACCTGGAGTGGAAGATGGTCGACAAGATCGTCAAGATTCCCGAGAAAAAGATCACCATCGAGAATGTCGGCGAAGCGATTGCAGGGTATAAGCTAGCAAAGTAAGATTTAAATACCGACTCATGTCTCTGGATGTGGCGGGGGGCTGTCCTCTCGCCGCATCCAAAATTTTACCTGGGGGAGAGCGATGGAAACCGGAGAGTACCTGCTGGAAATGAGAAATGTCTCCAAAAGCTTCCCGGGAGTACAGGCGCTCAAAAACGTACAGATCAATGTAAGGCCTGGCGAGGTAGTCGCCCTCATGGGGGAAAACGGGGCGGGCAAGTCCACCCTCATGAAGTGCCTTTTCGGCATCTATACGATGGATCAAGGCGAGATCCTCATGAACGGAAAGCCGGTGAAAATCGAAAATCCCCATCAGGCTTTGCGTATCGGAATCGCGATGGTCCAGCAGGAACTCGAGCAAGTGCCCCGGCGAAACGTGATGGATAACATCTGGCTGGGCAGGTATCCCCGCAAGGGGCTTTTTGTCGATGACAAGAAGATGTACAAGGATACGCTGAAAATAATCGATCTCTTCAAGATGAATATCGATCCGCGGACACAGGTCAACAATCTGTCGGTCTCCATGAAGCAGATGGCCGACATCGTAAAAGCCGTTTCCTACAACGCGAAAATCATCGTTCTGGACGAGCCCACCTCATCCTTGACGGAAAAGGAAACGGAAGCCCTGTTCAAGATAATCAGGCAATTGAGGAGCGAGGGCTGCGGCATCATCTACATCTCCCACAAGATCGAGGAAGTCATAGCTATTTCTGACAGGGTGACGGTGCTCAGGGATGGACAGTGGGTAGCCACGGAACATATCGGCGACATCGACGCGAACAAGCTGATCAAGCTCATGGTAAACCGAGAGCTGAGCAATAGATTCCCTCCTAAAGACAAGAAAATCGGGGAAACGATCCTCAAGATTGAACATCTCAGCTCACTGTATAGCCCAAAGATCCAGGATATTTCGTTTGAAGTGCGGGCGGGAGAAATACTGGGCATCGGCGGGCTCGTCGGGGCGGGACGCACCGAACTCCTCGAGTGCATTATCGGCCTCCGGACGGTCGAGGCTGGTTCCGTCCAGGTAGACGGAAAAGACATACTGAAATCCCGGAAGAAGGTGAAGGATGCCGGCATCGCGATGGTGACCGAAGAAAGGCGCGAGACGGGAATCTACCCCATGCTGGATATCCGCTGGAATACGATCTCGTCGAGCATCCAGAAAAATCGGAACAAGCTGGGTTTTATCTCAATGAAGAAGGTTGAGAAGAACACCCAATGGGCTGTCGATACGATGCGGATCAAAACGCCGACGCTGAAAACCCTGATAAGCTCGCTTTCAGGCGGAAATCAGCAGAAGGTCCTGCTTGGCAGATGCCTTCTCAACGATCCACGCATCCTCCTGCTCGACGAGCCCACGCGCGGGATTGATGTCGGCGCCAAATACGAAATCTATCAGTTGATGGTCGCCCTGGCGAAAGAAGGAAAGGCCGTGCTGTTCGTTTCCTCCGAGATGCCCGAGCTTCTGGGACTCGCGGACAGGATACTCGTCATGAGCAATGGCCAGAACGCCGGGATCATGGACGCGAACGACTGCAGCCAGGAGAGCATCATGACCCTGGCCGCCAAATGCTTGTAAGAAATAAAAGGGAGAAGTAAGAATGGATACATTCGTGTTTAGGAATATCGAGGATGCCCCGACCTATGATGTCGCGAACTGCCAGAATGGCTCAGGCACGATTGTCAATACGACATTGTTCGGCGATGAGCCCAAGATGCCGGTGATCGGGCCTCGCAATCCTGAGGAGAACAACAATTTTCATTATGTGCATAAAACAACGCTCCCCGTAGGCGGGTCCGTAGGCGAACATTTCCACTCCGGCAACGAACAGTTTTACCTGATCGTCGAAGGCGAAGGCGAAGTGACCCTGTCCGGGAAGACGTTCAGCGTAAAACCCTGGTCTATAGCCCTCATTCGCAGCGGCGGTTCCCATGGCATCCGGAATACCGGGGCTAAGCCGCTTGTCTACCTTTGCGTGGAAACCGGTCTCGCGGGCAATTGATCCCAGAACTTGGAGAGGTGTAGCGAATGGAATCGAAAGATAAGGAAATGAACCCGGAGAAGGCCAAGAAAGCCAAGCAATGGCTCATGCAATACGCGATCTACCTCGTGTTGCTGGGAATCATAGTAACCATAATCATCATTGAGCCGTCGATACTCAGCGTGAGGAACGCGACCTTTATCCTTCAGCAGGCGGCCCCGAAGCTGATTATCGCGCTTGGTCTCTCGGGATTGATCCTCCTGGGCGGAACCGATCTTTCGGCGGGCAGGATGGTAGGCATCGCCGGCGTCATCTGCGCTTCTCTGCTGCAGAAGCCCGATTACGCGCTGAGGATATTCTCCGACATGAAACCGCTGCCGATCATAGTCCCATTGTTGATCGCGATAACCGTCTGCCTGATCTTTTCCTTAATTCATTCCTTGCTGATCTCCGTGTTGCAGATCGCTCCCTTCATCGCTTCCCTGGGCATGAATTTGATCGTGTACGGCACCATGTCCCTGTATTTCGACGGCGCGAACAATTCCTCTCCGATCGGCGGGTTCGATACGAGGTTTACCCAGATAGCCCAGGAAGCCATACAGATCGGTTCCTTCCGATTGCCCTGGATCGTCCTCTACGCCTTGGCCATCACGATATTCTTCTGGGTTTTGTGGAACCGCACCACCTTGGGCAGGAACATGTATGCCGTCGGCGGAAACAAGGAGGCGGCCATCGTCTCCGGCGTGAACACCAAAAGAGTCATAATGTTCGCCTACCTCATCGCGGGAATCACCTACGCCTTAGCCGGATTCCTGGATGCCGGCAGGACAGGAAGCGCGACCAACGGCCTCGGCGAAGGCTACGAACTGGACGCGATCGCTTCCTGCGTCGTGGGCGGAGTCTCCCTCCGGGGCGGCGTGGGAAAAATAAGCGGAGTCGTGATCGGCGTCCTTATATTCCAAGTGCTCAGCTACTGTCTCGTCTATATGAATATCAATCCGTATATACAATACATAATCAAGGGAATCATAATCGTCTTGGCGATAGCCGTCGATACGCAGAAGTACATCAAAAGGCGATAGGATTCCGGAGGTATAAATTCTTGGACATGACAAAGCAGAACGTAACCGATAAGGCCTATAACGAGGTAATGCGCCTCCTGTTGAGCGGGAAATACGTACCCGGGGACAAACTCCCCTCCGAAAACGAACTCAAGGATATATTCGGGGTGAGCAGGAACACGATCCGTACGGTGCTGAATAAGCTCGTCGTTATGGGAATAGTGGAGACGCGCAGGGGAGAGGGCAGTTTCCTCAAGGGAATCGGAACCCAGATCTACGTGAACAGCTTTGTCCCCTCGGTGCTCTTGAACGAAGACGACCTCCTCGGGTTGGTGGAGTTCAGGCGCGGCCTGGAGATGGCTTCGGCCCGCCTTGCCGCCGTCAACGCGACCGATGAAGACATAAAAGGCATGGAACGCTATTTCGAGGAGATACATAAAAGCAATACGAGCAGCCAGGAATTCGCTCAGCTGACGAGCGATTTTCACGTGGAGATAGCAGTAGCCTCGAAGAACGAACTCTTCGTCAGGCTTCTCGAGCTGATCCGCTGGATCATGACCTCGAAAATGGAAAACTTCCTTTATTATAAGCCGAATGTCGAAGATTCCAGCTTTTATCACTATATGGTGTTTAACTGCATCAAACAGCACAAACCCGATGAGGCCGCCTACATGATGGATTGCCACATCAAGAATCTTATCCTCCGCGTCAAGGATTATATCGAGTATACCAAGACCCACACGAAGGAAGAAATCGAAGCGCTGAAAGAGCAGAAGTACGTGAAAAACGTTTTTACGACGGACGATGATCACTCTTCACGGGACTGAACGAATGCAGGGGGAAACGATGGAAAAATTCGAAGTACCGGAGACGATGAAAGCGATGAGGCTCGTTGCCTACGATACTTTGGAACGAGCTGAAGTCCCGGTGCCAAAACCTGATCCTGGCGAGGTGCTCTGCCGGATAAAATCCGTGGCGATCTGCGGCTCGGACCCCAAGATGATCCACGGGGGCTATAAGTTCGCCAATTGGCCGCCGTACTATCCCTTCATCATGGGACACGAGTGGTCAGGACAGGTCGTGGCCGTCGGGGCTGGCGTCAAAGATTTCATGCCTGGGGACAGGGTCGCCGGCGAAGCCCACGCGGGCTGCGGAAAATGCGACAACTGCAAGAAAGGGCACTATACCGTCTGCCTGAACTACGGAAAAGACGGGAGAAATGGCGCGCTCGATACGGGGCACCGCCATTATGGATTCTACTGGCAGGGCGCGAACGCCGAGTACAACGTCTATAAGGTGGGGGCGCTTCACAAGATTCCGGACAATGTGAGCTATGACGCGGCCGCCATGTGCGACTGCGCTGGCGTCGCTCTCCATGGCGTACTGCTCGCGGGCGTCACCCCTGGCGGAACGAGCGTGGTCTTCGGCCCGGGAGCCATTGGACTGTGCGCGATGATGGAATGCAAGGCCCTCGGTTCGGGCCGCGTGATTATGATAGGCCGCGGGGCGAAGCTGGCGATAGCCGCTGAGATGGGCGCCGATGTCTGCGTCGATTTCGAAAAGGAAGATCCCGTAAAGCGCGTGCTTGAACTGACGGAGGGCGTGGGCGCTGATGAGGTCATGGAGTGCTCGGGAGCGATGGATTCTCCCATGAAGGCATGCAAGATGGTTCGCAAGACGGGTTCGGTCGCCATCATAGCCACTTATCATGACGACAAGGTCCTGATTCCCGCGAATACCGTCAATTTCAACGAAATCCGGATCGTGGGATCGAAAGCCAATCCCAACGTATCGGATCAGGTGCTCCGCATGATCTCATCGGGCGCGATCCAAGCCGAGAAACTCATTACCCACAGCTTCCCTCTGGAGGACTATGAAAAGGCTGTGGATGTATTCGAAAACAAGAGGGACGGTTCTTTGAAAGTGGTGATACACCCCTGACAAGAAGATTGAGGTAAAGCTATGAACAACGAGATGATGAAGTCCGCGATCCTCCGGCAGTTCGGACAGCCGCTGACAATCGAGGAGAAGCCGATTCCCTCCCCTGGTCCCGGCGAGGTGCTGGTGAAGGTCTGCGCGAGCGGATTGTGCGTATCCGATCTCCATATTCAGGACGGAATCATCGGAACGGTGAGGCTGCCCTACACGCCGGGTCATGAAATGGCCGGCATCATCGCCCAAGTGGGCGAAGGCGTCACGAGGGTGAAAATTGGCGATCACGTGGTCAGCGCCATAGATATCACCTGCGGCAACTGCAGATACTGCCTCAGCGGGCGCAGCAACCTGTGCAGGAATCTGGTGCGGGTGGGTTTTGAGCGGGACGGTTCCCACCAGGAATATTGCGTGATCCCCGCGGCAAATGCCTTCAAGGTCGCCGATTGGGTGCCCTTTGACCAGATGACCAGCATCACGGACGCGGTCGGCTGCATGTACAACGCGATAAAGAACAGGGCGAGGGTCAGGCCGGGAGACCGGGTCCTGATTCTGGGAACGGGCGGGCTCGGTATGAACGCCATCCAGATAGCCAAGATATTCGGGGCGGAAGTGTACGCCACGAGCCGCCAGAAGGAAAAACTGGATATTTCCCTGAGCATGGGCGCGGACGCCGTCATCAACACGAAGGAACAGGACCTGCATGAGGAAATTGTCCGTCTGACGCAAGGTGAAATGTGCGATGTGGTGATCGACAATATCGGGATCAAATCTTCCATAAACGACGCCCTGAAACTGTTGTGCGCGGGCGGACGCGTGATCGTCTCCGGGTATAACGATCCATCCTTCGAGGCGGACTACCAAAATATCATGAAATTCGAAAAGGAGATCCTGGGGATGAGGGGCATGACCAAGCTCGACCTTGTCGAGGTGATCGGCCTGGTGGAAACGCGAAAGATCGTTCCCTTCGTGTACAAAGCCATCCCCTTCGAGCGGATCAATGAGGGATTGAACATGCTGAGAACTGGGGAAGCCAAGGGACGTGTCGTGCTTATGATGCCCGCGGGGAAGCGAGATTAACGATATGCGAGATTATGTAGTAGTAGTAGGCAGCGGCATGATGGGAAGCGGCATCGGAGCCATGAGCGCGCTTGCCGGGAACAAGACCATACTTTTGGACGTGGATGAGACGCGGGTCCAGGCGGGTTTGGACAAGGCGCGAGCATGCATCCAGGTCAGGGAAGCCAATGGATTGAACACTCCCGCGGAATGCCAGAAGGCGGTGGCGCTGCTGGAAACCAGCGCGAATATGCCCGAAGCCGCGAGCAAGGCGCGCATGGTTGTGGAAGCTATCATAGAGAAAATGAGCGCGAAGCAGGAACTGTTCGCTCAGCTGGACGCGATGCTTCCGGTCGATGTCCCGATCTGTAGCAACACCAGCGGATTGAGGATTACGGACATAAGCGCGAAGTGCGCTCATCCTGAGCGCGCGGTCACCACCCATTTTTGGCTGCCAGCCCATCTCGTTCCCCTCGTCGAAGTGGTAATGGGCGATAAAACGGAGGTGGCCGTGGCGGAGAGGGTGCTGGATGAACTGAAAAAATGGAAGAAATCTCCCGTACTCGTGAAAAAGGATCTTCCCGGCCAGCTCGCGAACCGCGTATTCCAGGCGATCATCCGTGAATCGGTAGATATCGTGGCATCGGGACTCGCCTCCGCTGAAGACGTGGACACCGCCATCAGCTGCGGAATGGCCATGCGATTCCCCGTATGGGGTCCCTTGAAACACCTGGACGCCGTTGGCCTGGAGCTCGGTCTCTCCGTGCAGGAGACTGTCCTCCCCGACATCTGCGCCGAAAAACACGCCAACGATTACATCAGGAACCTGGTTAAAAATGGCGACCTCGGCGCCAAAACCGGCAAGGGTTTCTATGATTGGAGTCAGCGAAGCATGGAAGCCGACATGGAAAAGCGGGATCGGTTCATAATCGAGGCGGTGAAAATCGTCACGAGGCTAGGTTGATGAAAGAACTCACCCTGCTCGTGGGCACCTATACCGAGCCCATACGCTTCGGAACCGGCAGGATTCTCGAGGGCAAGGGCGAAGGCATCTACTGCTATCGATTCGATCCGGAGAAGGGAAAGTTCCGGTTTTCCTCCCTGACGAAAGGCGTCGTGAATCCTTCATTTCTCACGGCGACGCGCGATCTCAAATTTGTCTACGCCGTCAACGAGCTCAAGTGGGCCGAGGGCCAGGATTCAGGGATGATCAGCGCTTTCGCCTTCGATCCCGCTTCTGGCAGCCTGACCTTCCTGAATAGCCGGCTCACGGGGGGCACCGATCCCTGCTTTGTAGCCCTCGATCAGCGGGAGAAATTCGCCGTCGTCGCCAATTTCATGTCGGGGAGCGTGGCTGTCTTCCCGCTGCGGCCCGACGGAAGCCTCGGGGAATCGAGCAGCGTCGCGCAGCATGCGGGCCGCAGCCTCGACGCGGCGCGTCAGGCTGGCCCCCACGCCCACTCCATCATATTCGATTCCTCCAACCGGACCATCTTCGTCCCCGACCTGGGCCTTGACTCGATAGTCGCCTATGATTTTGACGAGAATAGCGGCCGCATCGCCGCCAATCCAACCCGGAGCGCCCCTTCCATTCCCGGCGCTGGGCCTCGGTATATGGAAATCCATGGAAACGGGCGCTTCGCCTACACGGTCAACGAACTCGGTTCGACAATAACCGCTTCCGCCTACGACGCCCAGGCGATGACCTTGAGCGCTTTTCAGGAAATCTCGACCCTCCCCGCGGACTACAAAGGTTCCAGCACCTGCGCCGATCTCCACATCGGGGCTTCGGGGCGCTTTCTCTACGCCTCGAACCGGGGCCACGACAGCATCGCCATCTTCTCGATAGACGAGGCGACGGGACGGCTCGAGGCCCTTGGCCATGAATCCACGAGGGGCGGGGTACCGCGCAATTTCACCCTGGACGCCACGGGACGGTGGCTGCTTGTGGCCAACCAGGACACGGACCAGATCGTTCTCTACAGCGTCGACATGGCTACCGGGCTGCTCGAATTCTCCGGTACAGAGCTGAAGGTTCCCACACCCGTATGCGTGAAAATCTTCAAGGGCTGAGAATTTTTCGGTATTTGAGAGTTTTTGCTTGACACCATAGTTTCGGCATGTAAGACTTGAGAAACAATAGTTTCATATCGCTCTAAAAGGCCGAAACAGGATGATACTCGCAAAAATAAAGAAAGCGCTTCCCGACATGCCTCCGAATTTCAGGAAGATAGGCTCCTATATCCTCGACCACGAGCAGAGCGTCGCTTTCGCTTCCATCTATGTCATCAGCAAGGCCATCGGCGTCAGCAACGCCTCCCTGGTCCGCTTCGCGAAGAGCCTGGACCTCGACGGGTACCAGAGCTTCAAGCGCGAAATCCAGGATGAGATAAAGTTCCGCCTGAGCCCCTACGAGAAGATCGCGCTCCGCGAACTCGACCTTCTTCCGGAAGAAAAGCGGCTGCAGAAACTCTTTCTCAACGAAATTAACAACCTCCGCAATACCTTCGACAACATCAAGATATCCGAACTCCAGAGCATGGCCGATTCCATCCGGAACTCGCGGAGGATTTTCATCTGCGGCTTCGGCGTCTCCGGCCATCTCGCCCGGACCTTCGAGTATACCCTCATGAGTTCGATCAACAAGGACGTGATGATCATATCGGGCTCGGTTTCCGACTACTCGCCCCGCCTCCGCACCTTCACGGCTGAGGATGTCATGTTCATCCTGACCTTTCCGCCTTATTCCGATGAAGTCCGCCATGTCGCCAAGGTGGTGAAGGAAAAGGGAGGGATTCTCCAGCTTTTCACCGATTCGGCCGTCTGCCCCATCTATTCTCTCGCGGACAATGTCGTGAAGTGCGATACGAACTCCCTTCTCCTCTCCAATTCCTACGTCGGTCTCGTCTCTATATTGAACATTCTCGTCCATACGGTCTTCCTGGGATCCAAGGACACGTCGATCGAAGCCAGGTCGCAGACGCTGACGATGCAGCAGAGCGGCTACGCTTCCATACAGGAAGTCAGGGAGAACGCATGAAGCTTTTTATATCAGTCGACATGGAAGGTATCCATGGAACCACCTCCTGGAGCGACCTGGAGGGACCATCCAGAGCCGCCAACTACGAACGCGCCTGGCAGGAGATATCTTGGATCCTGCGCGGCATCGCGGCCTCGCCGCGCGACGCCGAAATCGAGGAAATCTGCGTCTGCGATTCCCACGCCAGGGGCGAAGGCGTCCCTTTCAAAGGCTTCGGCGATCCCCGCGTCACCATGGTGCGCGGCTATCCTCGCCCCTATTACATGCTGGAAGGCCTGGACGAAAGCTATTCCGGCCTTTTCCTCGTCGGCTACCACGCGTCGATAGGTTCCGAGGGCGGCATGATGGACCATTCCTATTCGGCTTCCTGCATCTACCGCGTGCGGCTGGACGGCGTGGAATCGGGCGAGACGGAGATCAACGCCAGGCTGGCCGGCTTCTACGGCGTCCCGGTTTGCTTCATCTCGGGCGACAATATCCTCGAGTCCCAGCTTGAGGGCCGTTTTGAACCGATGCCCGTCTACGTGAGGACCAAGGAAGGCCTTGGCCGGTTCGCCGGAAAAATGTACGCGCCGGAAAGGCTCGAAGGCGAGTTCGTCGCGGGCGCTTCGAAGGCCCTCGACGGTCTTTCCGCGTTCAAGGCCCTTCCCGCTTCGGCCGCGACCCGGCTCGACATAGAACTCTCGTCCACCGTGGTGGCCGACGCCGTAGCCGCGATTCCCGGCCTTGCGAGAACCTCCGGGCGCTCGGTGCGCTATTCCAGCGGCGACTTCCGGGAGATCTACCGCATGCTCCACGTCGTGGCCATGCTGGGCGGCAAATTCGCCGCGTTCACCTGAAAAGAAGCGATCGGGAGCGTCCTGCCCGCAAGCGGAACCTCGCCGCGCTTTTGTGTTGTCCATGTAGGCCGCGTAGCAGCCTTACACTTTCACTGTTTCCAAGGGAGGAAATCAGCATGAAAAAACTAGTGACGGTTTTAGTCATCGCTCTCATGATGGGCGGCGTCGTCTTCGCCCAGGGAGCCAAGGGCCCCGCGCTCCGCAACCGCGACGCGGACACCCTCGTGTTCGTCCTGGCGGCCGCGCCCCAGCCCCTCGACCCGAACCTCTACACGACCCTGAACGAAGCGCAGGTTATGCGCGAAATCAACGAAACACTCGTCGGCATGACCCCGGACTATAAGTTCTACCCCGTCCTCGCCGATACCATCCCCACCGTGGAGAACGGACTCGTGTCGAAAGACGGTTCGGTCTATACGATCAAACTGCGCAAAGGCGTGAAATTCCACAACGGAAACGCCTTCACCGCCGACGACGTCGTATTCTCCTTCAACCGCATCCTGCATCACCCCAAGTCGAGCTCCAAGTCCATGTTCAGCGCCATTCTCTCAGTCGAGAAAGTGGACGAATACACCGTGAAAATCACCTGGGGCAAGCTCAAGAACCCCGAATACGCCACCATCCCCCTCACCTCCTGGGCGGACAGGGCCAAGTACATGGTCGCCTCTCCCTACGGCCCCGCGCTCAACATCCTCGCTCACTACTGCTCGGGTATCGAGGACAGCCAGACCGTCGAGGCGGCGGGCGCCGACTACGGCACCAAGATCGTGACCGGAACCGGCCCCTATAAGTTCGTGTCCTTCCCGAACCCGCAGGAAGTCAACGTCACCAGGAACGATGCCTGGTGGAATGACCCCAAAACCCTGGCCTTCAAGAACATCCAGTTCAGGGCGATGTCCGAACAGCCCCAGGTCAACAACGTCCTCATCACCGGCGAAGTGGACATGGCCTTCAACCTCTCCAAGCTCGACATCAAGAGCATCGAGAAATCCGGCATCCATATCACCTCCAAGCCCGGCCTCACGATCTGGTACGGCGTGTTCAGCATGAACTCCGACCTCGTCGGACAGAAGGTGAACGGCAAGCTCGACCTCTCCGGCAAATACACCGAAGGCGATTCCACCCACCTCAGGAAGGCAATTTTCTATTCGATCAATCCCATACCCTTCATCAGGCAGGTAGACCTCTTCAACGGCAACGCCATTCCCGCCAACCAGATGATGCAGCCCGGCTTCCTCGGCCACGTCGAGGGCGCTCCCGCCGGCACTCCTTTCGCCGAATTCACCGACAAGGACTGGTACTTCGACCGCGAGAAGGCCAAGGCCGAGTTCGCCGCCCTCTCCCCTGAGTTCAGGGCCAAACTCACCCCCGAAATCGTCCAGCTCGACGTCGGCAACATCACCGACCGCGTGAAGATCGCCAACAACATCAAGGACCAGGTCAAGACCACCCTCGGCATCGACCTCATCAAAGTGACACCGATGGTCAACTCCCAGATCATCCAGATGAGCAAGACCGGCGAAGGCTACGACATGGTCGTGACCGGCTGGTTCACCCCCACTGGCGACCCCGACTACACCTGCATCATCTACAACGGCGACTCCATCGGCACTGGCATGAACGGCGCCGTCTACAACAACGACATCGTCAACGCCAACATCGCCCTCGGCCGCTACACCCTGGACCCGAAGGCGCGCAAAGTTGCCTACGACAAAGTCCAGACCCAGCTCATGACCGACAAGCCCTACTTCCCGATGGTCTATGAAAACGTCCTCTTCGGAACCCATCCCAGAGTCGGCAATCTCGACAGAGCGATTTTCGGCACCAAACTCGTGGACCTCCACCTGCTGACCAAGCAGTTCTGACGCTGAAGGAAGGCCTCCCGGCCGCGAGCGCGACGTCATGACGACGGAACGCCTGCCGCCTCGCGGCCTTCCGTCCGGAAGGGAACCCCGCCCGGGGAACCCTTCCGGGCTTTACGATCGGACTTTCCAAATATGAGCAGATACCTATTACGGCGTATCCTTATGCTGGTACCCGTACTTTTCGGCGTGACGCTGATAGTCTTCGCGCTTCTGTACGTCACGCCCTCGGACCCGGCGCAGATGATGCTGGGACCCAACGCCTCACCCGCCGCCTACACGCAGATGAAGGCGGACATGGGGCTCGACAAACCATTCCTGATACAGTACGTGCGCTTCCTCTTTGGCTACAGCCATCCCATTTTCGGCTATAAAGGACTCCTCTTCGGCGACCTCGGCCGGTCCTACATCTCGAACAGGAACGTCTTCGAGCTCATCCTGAGCTCGTTTCCCAATACACTTATACTCGCGGCCGGCGCCCTTCTGCTGGCGGTCTGCATAGGCGTGCCCATCGGCATACTCTCGGCCACGAGACCATACTCGGCGATCGACATGATTTTCACCGTCTTCGCGCTCCTGGGGGCCTCGATGCCCGTATTCTGGGCGGCCATGGTCCTCATCTATACCTTCGCCAACAACCTCAGGATATTCCCCGCCATGTCCAATCCGGGCGATTTCGTCTCCCTCATCCTGCCGACCATCACGCTGAGCATGTATTCCATGGCCATCATCATGCGCATGACGAGGTCCTCCATGCTCGAAGTCATGGAGCAGGATTACATCAGGACGGCTAGGGTAAAGGGAATGGACGAGAAAGTCGTCATCTTCAAGCACGCGCTCCGCAACGCCCTCATCCCCGTCGTCACCGTGGCAGGGCTCCAGTTCGGACAGCTCCTCGGCGGCGCCGTCCTCACCGAGAAGATATTCTCCTACCCGGGCCTGGGCTCCATAATGGTGGACGCCATCTACCAGAAGGACACGCCCCAGATCCTCGGTTCGGTATGCTTCATCGCGCTCACCTTCACGGTCATCAACCTCCTCGTAGACGTCCTCTATGGATTCATCGACCCGCGCATCAAGACGACCTTCGGGAAGAAAAAGGCCAAACCGGCCATAGCAAGGAGCCGGGCATGAGCGAGACCATGACCAATACCATGACGAACACATCCAAGTTCGCGCGCTTCATGCGCCGAACGGGCAAGAACTTCTCCCAGTTCTGGAGGCAGCTGGCGCGCAACAAGCTCGCCGTGCTGAGCCTGGCCCTCGTTATCGTCTTCGCCCTGGTGGCGATATTCGCCGACCTCCTCTACGAATACGATTTCGTCACCTCGAACTCCCTGGAAAACGCCCTCCTCAAGCCGGGCGAGAGCGGCGTCGTCTATTACCACGAAAAGGACATAGAACACACCTTCATCCTCGGATCGGACAACTACGGCAGGGACATCCTCGGCCGCCTCGTCCACGGCGCCAGGGTTTCCATGATCATCGGCTTCGCCACCGTGGCCATCTCCTTCATGGTGGGCGGCATACTCGGGGCGATAGCCGGCTACAAGGGCGGCCTCTTCGACACCTTCATCATGCGCGCCACCGACATCCTCCTCTCCATACCGACGATACTGCTGGCCATCGCCATCGTCGCCGCCCTGGGGAACAGCTTCTTCAACCTCATCGTCGCCATATCGACCTCGATGATACCCGGCTACATACGAATCGTGCGCGCCTCCATCATCCAGGTGAAGGACCAGGAATTCGTCGAGGCGGCCCGCTGCATAGGCGCCGGCGACCTCAGGATCGTGCTCAAGCACATCATGCCCAACATAACCTCGCCCATCATCGTCCAGTCCACGCTGAACGTCGGATCGGCGATCAACTGGGCGGCCTCCCTCTCCTTCCTCGGCCTGGGCATCCTCCCCCCGAAGCCAGAGTGGGGAAACATGCTCTCCGAGGCGAGGGAATTCATCCAGTACGCGCCCCACCTCCTCTTCGCCCCAGGCCTCACGATCCTGCTCACCGTACTGGCCTACAACCTCATCGGCGACGGGCTGCGCGACGCCCTCGACCCCAAACTGAAACGATAGGTGAACCGCATGGAAAAAATACTTGAAATACGCGATCTGGAAGTCCAGTACTTCTCGTATCGCAAAGTGACGAAGGCCATAAACGGCCTCACCCTCGACCTCAAGGCAGGCAAAGTGCTCGGCCTCGTCGGCGAGACCGGCGCCGGCAAGACAACCCTGGCCCTCTCCATCCTCAACATGATCCGCTCCCCCCAGGGCAAGATCATGAAAGGCTCCATCAGCTTCTCGGGCAAGGATGTCCTCGGCATGTCCAAGCAGGACCTGCGCGACATGCGCGGCAAGGACGTGGCCATGATCTTCCAGGACCCCATGACGGCCCTCAACCCCGTGCTCACCGTGGGCGAGCAGATCGCCGAGACGGTGATGAAGCACGAAGGCCTGAGCGGCGAGGAAAGCTGGAAAAAAGCCGAAAAGATGCTGGAAACGGTGGGCATACCGGCCGACCGCGCCAAGGAATACCCTCACCAGTTCTCCGGCGGCATGAAGCAGCGCGTCGTCATAGCCCTCGCCCTCGCCTGCAACCCCAAACTCCTCCTCGCCGACGAACCCACGACGGCCCTGGACGTCACCATCCAGGCCCAGGTCCTCGACCTCATGCGCACCCTCATCCGCGACAACGGCACCTCGGTCCTCTTCATCACCCACTCCCTCGGCCTCGTGGCCGAGAACTGCGACGAAGTGGCGACCATGTACGCGGGCGAAATCGTCGAATACGGCTCGATCGACCAGGTCTTCGGCGACCCCCTGCATCCCTACACCAAGGGACTCTTCGGCTCCCTGCCCGACCTCTCCGAGATCACCGACAGGCTCAAGCCCATCCCCGGCCTGATGCCCGACCCGACCGCCCTGCCCGAAGGCTGCTTCTTCAGCCCGCGCTGCCCCCACGCGATGGACATCTGCGCCAAAAAGCACCCCGTGGACATCGATCTCGGCGGCCACCGCGTCAAGTGCCACCTATACACCGCCGAAACCGGCGCGAGGAGCCAGGCATGAGCGCCAAAACTGTAATCACCGCCGCGGCGCCGATACTGCGCGTGAACAACCTCAAGAAATACTTCCAGTCCGCCCATGGAAGCCTCCACGCCGTCGACGACGTATCCTTCGACATCAGAAAAGGCAAAACCCTGGGCATGGTAGGCGAATCGGGCTGCGGCAAGTCCACGACGGGCAGGCTTCTCGTCCGCCTCCACGAAGCCACGGCCGGATCCATCGTCTACGACGGCTCCGAAGTGACCAAGGCCAACGACCGCGAGATGAAAGTCCTGCGCACGCGGATGCAGATGATCTTCCAGGACCCCTACTCCTCGATCAATCCGCGCCACACCGTGGCCACCATCATCGGCGAGCCCTTGAAAATCCACAGAAAAGTGTCGGGCAGCCAGGAATACGAGGAGAGGGTGAGGAAACTGATGGCCACCGTAGGGCTCGCCGATCGCCTCTACGATTCGTACCCCCACGAGCTGGACGGAGGACGCCGCCAGCGCATCGGCATAGCGCGCGCCCTGGCCCTGGACCCGGAATTCATCGTCTGCGACGAACCGGTTTCGGCCCTCGACGTGTCGATCCAGGCGCAGATCCTGAACCTTCTCATGGACCTCCAGGACAAGCTCGGGCTTACCTACCTTTTCATCACCCACGATCTCTCCGTCGTCAAGCACATCTCCGACGACATCGTCATCATGTACATGGGCCAGATCGTCGAAAGAGGCCCCACCGAGGAACTCTTCGCCAAACCTATCCATCCCTACGGCAGGGCACTCCTGTCGGCCATACCCGTACCCAAGCTGAACGCGAGGAAGGAAAGAATCATCCTCAAGAGCGAAGTAAGCTCTCCCATCAACCCCAAACCGGGCTGCCGCTTCGCGCCCCGATGCATCCACGCCCAGCCCGAATGCTCCGTCGCCGATCCCGCGTTGAGGGAAATAGCTCCCGGGCGCTTCGTCGCCTGCCGCCTCGCGGAACAATTCGTCTAAATCAGGAGAAAACTATGATACCTACCGAACTACAAATGGAAAGATTCAGGACCCTTACCCAGATTCCCGGGGTTTCGGCCCACGAAATGCGCGTGCGCGAGTATATGAAGAAAGAACTGTCCAGATACGCCTCCGAACTCGTCTTCGACGGCCTGGGTTCCGTCTTCGCGATCAAGCGCTCGAAGAAACCGAACGCCCCGCGCGTCATGATGAACGGCCATATGGACGAAGTCGGCTTCATCGTCAAACAGATAACGCCCAAAGGGCTCCTCAAGTTCTTCCCGATAGGCAGGACCTGGGAACACGTGATCATGGCCCAGCGCGTCACCGTCTACTCCAGCATCACCGGGCAGGGCTATCCGGGCGCCGTGGCCTCGATACCGCCCCACCTTCTTCCCGAGGACAGCTCCAAGCGACTCCTCTCCATCGACCAGATGCTCATCGACATCGGCGCCGAGTCCCGCGAAGACGTGCTCGCCGCCGGAATCAGACCCGGCGACATGATCATCGTGGATGGCCCCTTCGTTCCCCTCTTCGGCGGAAAGAAACTCCTGTCCAAAGCCTGGGACAACCGCTTCGGCTGCGCCCTCGCCCTCGACGTCCTTGAGGAAGTGGCCAACGAGGAACTCGACGTCGACCTCTACATCGGCGCCACCGTCCAGGAAGAGTCGGGTCTTCGCGGCGCCAGGACAGCCGCCTTCACCGTCGAGCCCGAAGTCTCCATCGTCTTCGAATCTTCGGCCGCCAACGACAATATGGGCGACCCTGAGGAACTGGGCCAGCAGGGCAAAGGCGTCCTCCTGCGCTACATCGACAGGACGGCCATCACGCATCGCGGCCTTTTTATGTACGGAACCAGGCTCGCCGAAAAGAAGAACATTCCCTTCCAGTATTTTATGGCTCTGGGCGGAACCGATTCGGGCGAGATCCACATGGCGAGATCCGGCTGTCCCTCGATGACGGTGGGCGTTCCCTCGCGCTACATCCACACCAACTCGAGCATCATGGACTACAGGGACTACGCCGCAGCCAAGGAATTCTCCCTGGCCTTCCTCAAGTCGCTGAACCGAGAGACCTTCGAGCGCGAGATAATGAGCTACAGCCGCTGAGCACCTGGCGGAAGAATCAGACATGATCACATGACTTAGGATGATCTGCAGGAGAAAGATTTTGCTAAAGAAAGAGCAGTATCGAAATATGTTTCTTTCTTTCCTTCTTTAACCTAGTCTTTTGTAGATCATCCTCAGTCCTGTTATCCTGTCAAGCTTCGGAGCCGCAACGGAGGCGATGAATGGTGCCGATATTCGATTTGCACGCCGACGTATTCATGGATCTCGTCAGGCGACATGAAGCGCGCAATGCTATAAAATCGCACAACGCGTCATACTTAAGCGAGACGTTGTGCGATATTAATGAGCTGGAGACGCGGCATCTCGCCCGCATCCGATCGGGCGGAATATTCGGCGCCGTCCTCACCGACTGCAGGATGGCGGGCGAAAGCGCCGAACCGGCCCATCTTGAGCATTTCATCACCTATGTCAACGAAGAACTGCGGGCCGCCGGGAAGAACCTGCTCCAGGTAAAGACAGCCGCCGACATAGGGCGAGCCCTCTCGAGCGGGGCTTTCGCCGCGATCGTCGGCTACGAGGGCCTGAGCGCCACGGGTGGCGACCTCGGCTGGATAGCGCGACTCTACGAGGAAGCGGGCTTGAGGCTCGCCATCATCACGCACAATGACGACAACCCCTTCGGCGGCGGCGCTCTCGGTCTCCGCGGGGGGCTGCCCCTCGATCAGGCCCTCGGCTTGACGGAGAAGGGAAGGGAAGCAGTCGCCCTCATGAACGAACTCGGCATACTGATAGACGCCTCCCACGCGGGCAGGGCGACGCGACGCGACATTCTCGCCGCGTCCTCGAAGCCCGTCATGCTCTCTCACACCTCGGCCAAAGCGGTCTACGACAACGGCCGCAACCTCTCCGACGAGGAGATGAGCGCCATCGCAAACAAAGGCGGCCTTGTTGGCTGCATGACGAGCCCGGCCGCCCTCGCCCCGATGAGCGATCGCGCCTGCCACAGCCTGGAGCGCTATATCCAGCACCTCCTGCACATGATCGGCGCGGCCGGCATAGACCACGTCGGCCTTGGCCTCCATTTCTGCGAATACCTCTACACGCGGGAGGAATATCCTCTCGTCGATGGACTAGAAGACGCTTCCCATGCCCAGGCTATCGTCGACGCCCTCCTGGCTTCAGGCCTGTCGCAGGACGATGTGGAGAAAGTGGCGTGGAAAAACTTCGCGCGCGTATTCTCTCAGGCCGTGGGCTGAGCCGAGAGAAGAATTTTACAGGATCTACAGGATATATAAGGATCTACAGGAAAGAATTTTGGGTAAAGAAAGAGAAGAAGAAAAGAAGAAAAAAAAGAAAAAAAGAGAATAAATAAAGCGCACAAAGAAATACGGTTTCTTTCTCTACCTAAAATCTTCTCCCGTAAATCATTCCCCCTCATGTAAGTCCTGTCAAAATTCGGAGCCGCTCAGAGTATCGGATCGGTGAAGTTACCCTCGCGGAGCCTCGCGATGAAGTCCAGGTTTTTCCCGAGCATCATGGCATAGAGCTTTTCGCCCTTTTCGCGCGTGGCCATCGTCGAATCGCCGCTCATGGCATTCGGGTAACGCGCCTCGGTCTGCGTGGGACCGGAAAGGGGCGTGCAGAAAACCTTCCGCATATGAACGCTTCTGGCCTCGTCGTCCACGAGGGAAGCGTCGATCGCCAGGACCGCCGAGGTCTCGTCCTCGCCGGCGTGACCCTGGGTATCGCATATCTTCAGGATATCGGCCGAATACGTGGCCCACCAGCTGATGGCCATGGCCGTCCCGCCCGCCTTGGCGATCTTGTCGCAGGCGAGGGTGAGGGCTGGGATATTGCCGCCGTGCCCGTTCATGAAGACGATATTCTTGGCTCCCCAACGCACGAAACAGGAGCCGATTTCCGAATAGAGCGAAATGAGCGTCTCGGCGGGAATGGTGACCGTGCCGGGAAAACCGGCGAGGGTCGGCGTATAGCCGTAGTTGACCGTGGGCGCGATGAAGAATTCTCCGCCCGATGCCGCTTCGAGGTCGCGGCACATGCGTTCCGGTATCAGAATGTCGGTACCGAGGGGGCAGTGCATCCCGTGGGCCTCGAAACTGCCCGTGGGTATGATGACGGTGTCGATTGTGCCGGATAATTCCGCATAACGTTTGGACGTGATGTTGAGCGCGAACATGGAAGCCTCCTGAGCTGAGAACCATTATATAGAAGCTTTCATGGAGGTGAAAGAACTCCCCCGGTCAAAACCAGACCGTTCAGAGGGCCCGAGCCCGAAAATGAGGCGGAAAGCTTGCCCCCGCTCAGCGAATAGCTGATCGATATCGCGGCATCGGTCACTATCTCGTTATCGCCTAGAAGCATGCTGTCCCATCCGGTATAGGTGCCGGTGAAGTTTTTTCCGTCCAGGGTGCCGTCGCAGGCGAACAGATAGCCGTTTTCGCTCGTATCCCAGCGCACGTCGGCCATTGTCCCATCGGCCATAACGCTCATGTGGACGCCAGTGGCCGCCTTTCCTCCAATGCTTCTGTCCACGAAATCCCATTCCCCGAGCGCCTCGTCGATCGAGAAACTCGTGAAAAGATCGCAGCCGGCCATCAGCAGCGCGGCGCAGAGCGAAACAAGGATCAACTTTTTCACCTTCATCGTAGACTCCTGTCGGTGCGAAGATATGGGCTGACGGCAAAGCCGCCCTTATTGATTAACTATACAGTAAGGAAATTAGGTCCGCAAATATTTTTTGAAAAAAAGCCAGAGTCGGCAACCTTAGCCTGAATACTGCGGTATCCTCATTTCGAAACGGTTTCGGACGAGACCGCGTTTCTCTGGAAGAGAACAAAATATTTCCGCAAGGGTGTTACATGACCTTTGATATCGCGCAGACACCACCGAGGTATGGCTACAATTCCCATCGGCTCCTGATGTCCCTGCATTTCGCGGCCGGAGACCTGGCCGCCGTGCTGGCGAGCTTCGGCGTGGGATTTTTCATCGTCAATGCCGTGAACATGACCGCCATCGATTTCAAGTCCTTCGTCCTCTATTGGCCATACCTGCCTTTTTTCCTTTTGGTCCTCCATATCCTGAAGCTGTATCCGGGCGTCAATTACGCCCATGCCGACGAGCTGAGGAGATTCGCCATAGCCTCATTCTTTGGCCATGCCGGAATCCTCATCGCCCTGAATATCCAGCGCAAGATCAACCCGGCCATATCCATCGCCTTCGCCCTCTCCTTTTTCGCGAGCCTGCCTGCCTTCATGACGGTCAGGGGGCTCATTCGGCGCTTTTTCGTCAACACGCCCTTCTGGGGCATCCCCGTCGTCATCATAGGCGGCGGCAGAACCGGCAGGATGATAGCCGACAGACTCCTGGACAGACCCTCCATCGGTCTCAAACCCATGGCCATCCTCGATGACGACCCCTCTCTCGGGCCGAATTACCGAAGCCTTCCCCTCTATCACGGATCGGACAATGCCGAAATGATCCGCGAAGCCATGGACGTCGATACGGCCATCGTGGCGATGCCCGGCGTGGAGAGGGAGAAACTCGCCGGTATTCTCGCGAAGCACGCCAAACAGTTCAGGAATATCACCATCATCCCCGATTTTTTCGGCGTCGCGAATCTGTGGATGTCGGTGCGGGATGTGGGCGGAATACTGGGAATACACAGCGACCAGAACCTCCTCAAGCCCAGCAACCTCCTTCTGAAAAGAGTGACGGATTTGATTCTCGCGATGACGGGCGGGCTCCTCCTCCTGCCCGTCTTCGCCCTTATCGCTCTTTTCGTCGCCCTCGATTCGAAAGGCCCCGTCTTCTATGCCCACAAACGCCTCGGACGCTACGGCAGGCCCATGCGCATCCTCAAGTTCAGGACCATGCACCAAAACGCCGACAAGCTCCTCGCCGATATCCTCGAGAATGACCCGGAAGCCAGGGAGGAGTGGGAGGCGAGCTTCAAGCTGCGGAAGGACCCGCGGGTGACGAGGGTGGGACGCATCCTCAGGAAGACGAGCCTCGACGAGCTTCCCCAGCTGTGGAACGTAATCAAGGGAGACATGAGCCTCGTGGGGCCTCGCCCCATCATCGAGGCGGAGGTGGAAAAGTACGGCGACGACTACGAACTCTTCTCCAGCGTGAAGCCGGGGGTATCCGGACTCTGGCAGATATCGGGCCGTTCGGAAACCGATTACGTCGAAAGGGTGTCCCTGGACAGCTCCTACATCCAGAGCTGGTCCTTCTGGCTCGATCTCTACATCATTTTCAGGACGGTGGCCGTGGTATTCGAGGGCAAGGGTGCGTATTAAAACCTTCCTCTCCCGGCCATGGGCGCCGCTGCTCGCCTTCGTACTGCTCTGCGGCGCGGAATCCGTCTTCGCTTCGGATCTTAAGGGCGCCGCCCTCGACGCCGTGGCCTCCCCGACAAAAGCCTTCCTCCCGGGCCTGAGCCAGAGCGAACTGGACGCGGTGTTGAAGGGGGGAGGCATTGTCGTGGACGCGAAGAGCGATAAAAATTTCCGCTTTCTCGTGAACGCGCCAGAAGCCAGGAAGCTGGAGGATTACGCGACCAGGGCGGATCCCGAACTTCTCATCGGTAGCCTCTTTCTCGTGCCTATAAAGAAATTGAGCGAAGAGGGACTTCTCGCCCTCGTCAATGAACTGTCGAAGATAGGGACGATGTCGGGCATCACCTACTATTCCGAGACGCGCAAGAAGATCACCGTGCTTTTCGACGATGTCTACAGGGTCTACGCGCCGGGCTCGAGGACGAAGCTGCCCGACCTGTCATTCGCCGCCATGCCTTATTCCATGACGATGACCATCCATATCAAGGACGTGAACTTCGGTTCCACCTGGTATTCGCTCCTTATGGAACGCAGGAACGAGGCCCTCCTCGTGTCGCTCACCAACGAAAAACCCCTGGGCATAGCCCTTTTCAGCGCCTTCGGAAAGAGGGAGCTCGAGATGCGCTTTCTCCTTCTGCCCGTGAAGGAAGGCCTTTTGGTGAACGGCATATGCCTGGGGAACCCTTCCAAGGCCGTGTACGCTTTCGTGGACGTGTATTCGGCGGTTGAAAAAAGGGTGAGGGCGGTGCAGGGCTGGATCGCCGGCCGCGCGGCCGCGCTCTCCGAGAGCCAGTCATGAGGGAAGGGACGGCGGCCGCGCCCTCGGTTCCCGGCAACTTCCTCTTCGCCAGCCTGTCGGGGTTTCTCAACGTATTCGTGCCCATCCTCACCTATCCCTATATCGCGAGGGTGCTGGGTCCCGAAAAGCTGGGACAGCTCGGCATAGCGGGCGCGCTCAGCAACTACTTCATCGTGGCGGCGCTGCTGGGACTGCCCGTCTATGGCGTGAGAGCCATCGCCAGGACAAAAGCGGATCCGCTCGGCCTTAGGCGGACTTCCGGCGAACTCATCCTGCTCGGCTTGTACGCGGCGATTTTTTCCTCATTGTTCTATGTCCTCATCGTCCTTCTTGTCCCGGCTTACAGGTCCGAACTGCTTCTCTTTCTGGTCTTCGGCATGACGATTCCCTCGGCCGCCCTGAACATCGAGTGGTTCTTCCAGGGGGTGGAGCGCTTCAGGTTCATAGGATTGAGGAATCTGGCGATAAAAATCGTCTTTGTCGTCTCGCTTTTCCTTTTCGTCAGGCGGCAGGAAGACTATATCGTCTACGCCCTCCTTTTTTCCCTGGCCTCGGTGACGAACGCCTTCATAAACCTGAGGGCCGCCCGGAGGATCGCCTCGCCCCTCTTCGCCGGGGCTCATCCTTCGCGGCATTTCGCCTCCATGGCGGTATTCTCGCTCTTCCAGTTCGCCATCGTCGCCTACACGAATCTCGATCTCATCTTTCTCGGACTTTTTTCGAGCGGCCGGGACGCCGGCTTATATTCCATATCGATCCGCCTCGTGAGGATGGTGATAGCCCTCGCCACGACGCTGAGCGCCGTCCTCATGCCGAGGCTATCCTCCCTCGTCGACAGCGATCCCGAGGAATTCGGGAGGCTCATCGGCCACTCTTCCTCGTACAGCCTCATGTTTTCCCTTCCCGCGGGCTTCGGGATCTGGGCCGTGGCCGCCGACCTGGGCTATGTCTTCGCCGGCTCCAGGTTCCTGGGCGTGGCCGATTCGTTGAGGATAGCGGCCTTCATGATTCCTGTGGTGACCGTCTCCAATTTCCTGCAGATGCAGATTCTCGTCCCGAAGCGAAGGGAAAAGGCGATGCTCTTCTCCTTCGGCGCCGGTCTCGCCGTCACGGCCATCGTCCTCGCTTTCCTCGTCGGCCCCTACGGCCATACGGGGGCTGCCATCGGGATGCTCGCCGGGGAGGTCACCGTCCTCCTGGTCCATGCCTTCCTCTGCGGAGGAAGGCATCTCAGAGCGCTGGTGGACCTGCGGGCCGCGCTGCGGTATCTGGCCGGGGCCATCGGAAGCGCGGGATTCGCCTCGCTTCCCCGCCTTTTCATGCGGCCGGGTCTGGCGAGGCTTGCCGTTTCCATCGCCCTGGCCGTCCTGGCCTATGCCGCTTTTCTCCTTGCCTTGAAAGACAGCGCCACGCTTCGTCTTCTGGATTTCCTGAAAGCGAGGCTGGGGAGGCGGGGACGCGGCGGGTCCGGAGGGGATGGCCGGGCTGGCAGGGCTGTCGACGGGGCGCCCGGCGAAGCGAGCGGGAGGCCCGGCAGGGCCGGCGAGCCCCTCAGGGTCCTCCACGTCATCAACTCCCTGGCTGCCGGCGGCGCCGAAAAGCTTCTGACCGAACTCCTACCCCGGCTCCAGGAGCGCGGCATCGAATGCCATGTTCTGGCCCTGGATGGAAGGGCCTGCGTCTTCGCCCGGGAACTCGAGGCGGGCGGGGTGAGGGTGGACTTTGCGGTGCTGAAGGCCGGAAAGCGCGCGAAACCGGCATTTTCCCCCTTGAGAGTGTTCAGTATCATGAAGAAAATTCGCGATTTCGATCCCGATATCGTCCATTCCCATCTCGGACCGAGCTTTCACTGGTGCGCCGTCGCGAGCGTTTTCGCTCGCGGGCGCCGTTTCGTCACCACGGAACACGCGAGCGAAAACAGGCGCATGGCCATGCCGCTCCTGCGCGGTTTCGAAAAATGGTGTTACGGCCGCTACGACAGCATTGTCTGCGTCAGCCCCTCGGTGGCCCAGGCGCTTGGCGACTGGCTCGGCCTGGGCGGAAGCGGGATTTCCGTGGCGCCGAACGGCGTGCCCCTCGATCGCTTCGCCTCGGCGCGCGCTCCCGCCGCCGACGTGGCCGCCTGGCTGGCTGGCCGACGCGGCATCGTCATGGTCGCGCGCTTCGTGCCGACTAAGGATCACGAGACGGCGATCCGCGCCCTCGCGAGCCTGCCCGAAGATCACGCCCTCGTCCTCGTGGGCGACGGCGGCGAAAAGCCCGGCATGGAGAGGCTCGCGAAGACCCTGGGCGTGGCGGAGCGCTGCCTCTTCACGGGATCCAGGAACGACGTGCCTGAAATTCTCGCCGCCTGCGAGATGTACCTGCAGACCTCGCGCAAGGAAGGTTTCGGCATAGCGGCGCTCGAGGCCATGGCCGCGGGGCTGCCCGTGGCCGCCGCCGACGTCCCGGGGCTGGGGCCGCTGGTGGCGGGGGCGGGGCTTCTTTTTCCGGCGGGCGAGTGGACGGCGGCGGCTCGGCGAATCCTGGAACTCGAGGAGCCCGATGCCAGAAAGACAACCGTCGAGGCGGGGAAGGCGCGCGCGGCCGGATATTCCATCGAGGCTACCGTCGCCGTCTACGCTGAGCTTTACGGCCGCCTTAGGGAATCCCAAAAATGAGAATACTGCACCTCATAACCCGATCGGAGCCCGGAGGCGGGCAGACCATCGCCTCGATCCTCGCCGGGGGCGCCAGCTCGGCGGGGCACGAGGTGGCCCTCGCCTACGGCCCCGAAGGAAACGGGGAAGCATGGGCCAACCTCGATCCCGCGATTGAACGCATTCTCCTGCCGAACCTCAGGCGATCCATTTCCCCCGCTCGCGACCTGCGTGCCCTGGGCGAAATATCCCGCCTCTGCGCTTCCTGGAAGCCCGACATCCTTCATCTCCATACCTCCAAGGCGGCAGCCCTCGGGCGGCTCGCGGGCGGAATCGACCGGCGAAGAATTGTCTACACGATGCATGGCTACGATCAGCTGAAAACGGCGAACCGAAAACTTCTCCATATCGACAAGGCCCTGAGAAAGCGCTGCGGGGCTGTCGTGGCCGTATCGAGGCGCGACCGCGACGCTATGAACCGGGACGGCTACGAGGCGCTCTATATACCCAACGGCGTCGGGGAGTCCTCGGGGAGCCTGAAGCTCGGCAACCCGGCAGCCAAGGCCATGAGGGCCGCCCGTTCCAAAGGAATGACGATCGCCCTGGCCGTCGCGCGCGACGCGCCGCCCAAACGCGTCGACATCCTGCGGGTCGCGGCGAGGATGCTGGAAGGATATGTGGAAATATTCTGGATCGGCGGCCTTCCGACGCCGCAGGATCCCCCCAACTTCAACGCGATGGGCGCCCTGCCCAATGCCACGGCTTACCTGGGACTGGCCGACATATTCCTCCTCGCCTCCGAACACGAGGGAATGCCCGTGTCCTTGCTCGAGGCGTTTTCGGCTGGCCTTCCTGTCGTGGCTTCAGGCGTCGGCGGAATACCGGAGCTGTTAGGCCTTACGGCCATAGACCCCGAGCGCGCCTTGCCCGAAAGGACCGTCAAGACTCCCTACGGCTATATCGTTAGGAATGAGGTGATCGCCTTCGCCGACGCCATCGCCGATCTCGCCTCCAACCATAGATTCAGGGAAGAAGCGGGCAAGGAGGCGCGCCTGGCATGGCAGAGGGAATATTCGGCCGCGCTGATGGTGGAACGCTATGGCGCGCTCTACGACAGAATCCGGGACCAGCGCTGAGTGCCCGCGAATAAGGAAATGACGATGACGAAAAAGGCCCTTAGCCTTGGACATAGATGGAAATTATCGCTGCTGATCCTCATCCTGAGCGCCGCGGCGGGAGCCCTGTCTGCCCAACCTTCGGCACTTGCCCAGCCCGGCCTGCCTTTGTCGCCCGGATTCGGGCGATTCCGCATCGCCGAGGTGCGATTTGAGATAGAGGGCCACACCATGGAGTCCGCCCTGCGCGCGTATCTGGACATACGCGTCGGCAAGGAATTCGCGTCCCCCCGCGAGCTCGAAGACTATGTCATAACGAAGGAACGCCTCCTCCGGAGCAATACGATATTCGACCTTTCCTCGACGGTGCGCTTCGAGCCGATAGCCCCGGGCTGTCCCGTGGAGCCCGAGGATCCCGCCGATCCCGCGGACATCAGGATCGTCGTGCTGGCCAAGGACAGCTGGACGATCCTCGCCGTTCCCTTCCCTAAATACAGCGTCGACGATGGATTCCAGCTCGCGCTGCGCTACAAGGATTTCAACTTTCTCGGAACCCTCAACGCCCTCACCATAAACCTGGACGAATACTTCGAGTTGAATCGCACCGTCCTCGGCGCCAGCTTCGGCGTTTATCCCTTCATGCTCGGCAACACCTGGTCCTGGTCCTTCGACGGCTCACTGCGCTACGACGCTCCATCCGACATCGACCTCGACGCCGTGAACGTCTCGATCGGCTCGGACTACCCGGCGGGCGAACCCGACAAGGCATGGACGATCAGTCCCGGACTATCCTACGTCTACGACATCGACGACACGCTTCCGACGCTGAACGCCACGGTGAAGGCGCTCAGACGCTTCGGCCGCGGCCAGGACTGGAGTTTTTCGGCCACGGCCGGGTACCAAGCGCAGAAAAACATCGCCATCGCGCAGAGCCTGACGAACGACCTCTCCCTCGCCGGATCCATACCCCTTCTCGGCCTTCCCTCGCGGGCGACGCTCTCGCTGAACCCGGGCCTGAGCGCCTCCTTCGACATGGAGCTGCCCGGACTCGCTCCCCTCGATCCCACGCTGGGCGCCAGCCTGGGCCTCGGATACTCGGCCGTGGACTGGATCGGCAGCTTCAGGCGGGGCAGTTCGGCGAACCTGTCGGCAAGCTACACGCGCCATTGGCTGGAAAGCGATCCCGTGAAGGAACAGGACATTATCCTCACCCTCGATTCCACCGCGTTTTTCGCCTTCAGGAACCTTTTCGGCGTCAACTTCAGGCTGAGCGGCCGCTGGGACGCCGGCTGGACGATGTTCGGCAACACGAGAAACTACGACGACGTGGATTGGGGAACCTACGTACGGGGCATCGCGGCGGCGAGCTACGGCGACCTGGCCCTTATCGCCAACCTCGAGTTTCCCCTGAACTTCGCGCAAGGCCAATTCTTCACCTGGTCCAAGCTGGAAGCCGAAGTGCTCGCGACCCCCTTCGTCGACGCGGGAATTCTCCGCGCCGATCCAACCAAGGCGATCGCCCTCAGCAGCGACGGGATCCTCTGCGCCGGCTTCGAGCTGGCCGTCTTCCCTCGCTACGCGCGATCCTTCATATACAGGCTTTCGCTCGGCTACGACCTTCTCGATTTCATACAAATCGGAAGCTTTGACTCGGGCAAAATCGAAGGCTGGCTCGGCCTTGGCCTCCATTTTTAAGGAAATGAAAATGACGAAAAACGGAACGTGGATACTGTTCGGCCTGGTCCTCCTCGCGGCGCTCTCCACCGCGGCGCCCGCTTTCGCGGCCGACGGGGATCAGCCATCGTCATTAAGCTTTACCGTCAAGGTCGAAGCCACGGAAAGGCTGGGAAGCCTGGGGGAAGAATTCCTCGACCGCGGACTCTCTCCCTCCCTCGGGGCGGCGATCCAGTTCGACGCGGGCATCTTCAGCCTCGTGGCGGAAGCCTCGGCGCAGACCGACGGAAAATACGCGCCCATCCTCGCCGACACGCCGACGGGAACGTTGGGCGATATATACGCGATGATGGAAGAAGGCGGCATCAGGGCTAAGCCTGGAAACTTCATTTTTGAAGTTGGTCGATTCAGGCATTACGACGAAATAGATTCGCCCTATTCCCTCGCGGTCAACGGCCGCGGTCTCTCGGCCTTCATCATGCGCGCGCGCTACGAGGACGAAAGATTCTTCTACGAAACGCGATGGATATCGCTCAACCATGACTCCTCGATGAACACCGACGGCTGGCCCGAATCCGACTTCGATGGATTCCCCGATAGGGGCGCCAACCTCAAGACCTACGGCATCAAATTCTCAGGCGGCGAAATGAGGGCCGGCTTCCAGGATATCGCCGTCTACGCGAGACGCAATTTCGACGCCGAATATTTCCTCAGCCCCGTGCCCCAGTATCTCATCCAGTACATAAGCGGGCAGGGCGGCCGGCCCTGGTCGACGGGCTACGACGACAATAGCATCATGGGGATTTTCTGGGATTGGCGACGGCCGGGTGAATTCGCCGCCGACGCCCAGGTCCTCGTCGACGATTTCGGCGCCTTCGGCATAGGCGAATGGGTGAACAACCCATGGCAGCTGGCCGCCACAGCCGGCGGAAGCCTCGAAACCCGGGCCGGCAGCTTCGGCTTCCACGTGGCGGGGGCGACCAGATATACCTTCGAGCCGCGCCAGGTAGGCGACTTCACCGACGCGACCCTCGCCGAAACCCAGAGCACGGCAGCCTATGGCTATACCTACTATCCTGACACCCGCTTCGACATCGACTCGGGAACCGCGGGATTTCAGTCGCGCGCCATAGCCATAGAAGACAACCAGATCGGCTACCTCTACGGACAGAACAACCTGGCCATGCGGCTGAATTGGGCGAAAGGTTTCGGCGACCTGGATCTGCGCGCCGCCTTCGAATTCCGCCTCGCCGGCTCCAACAGCCCCGCCAACGCCTGGGGCGACCTTTTGAGGGACCCTCAGGACGGAACCCACTGGCTCGACGATCCCGTGCTCGAAAAACGCTTCATGCTCAGCCTCGACGCCGACTGGAAGCGCGGCGCCTGGACGTTCTACGGCAGCGTCGCGGGCGGTATCGCCTTCGACGCCCTCGAACTCAGGGCGCCCGAAATTGCCTCGTCGGAAACCAGCGTCGCGCCCGCCGATTCCGGCATATGGATCTACGCGCCCGTGAAAGGAAACACGAAACCCCTTCTGACCCTCACTCTCGGCGCCTCGCTCCGGCTCGACACGGAAAGGAGATGACGAAATGCCGAAACCCCTCATAAGCGTGCTGACCCCGGCCTATAACAGGGCGGACAGGCTGCCAGCCCTCAAAGCCTCACTGGACGCGCAGAACCGCGCGGACTTCGAATGGATCGTCGTGGACGACGGCTCGAGCGACGGCACGGCCGCCCTTCTAGAATCCTGGAAAGGCCGGACCGCCTACAGACTCGTCACGCTCAGCCTCCCCAACGGGGGAAAACACCGGGCGCTGAATAGTGGCATGGAACTGGTCTCGGGCGACTGGACCTTCGTGGTGGACTCGGACGACAGACTCCCGCCTCATGCCCTCGCTTCCATAGCCTCGGCCGTCCCACGTTGCGAAGGAAACGCCAACTGCGGCGGCATCGTCGGCCTGAAAGCCCACGGAGACGGAAGCCCCATAACCGGCGATTTTCCGGAAGGCGTCGCGCTGGCCGACTCGATCGAGCTGCGCTACCGATACGGCATCAAGGCCGACAAGGCCGAGGTGTTCAGGACGGAAGTCCTGCGTGCCTTCCTCTTTCCCGAGTTCGAAGGGGAGCGCTTCATGAGCGAAGCCGTGGTCTGGAACAGGATAGCGCGCGCGGGATGGAAACTTTTCCTGCTCGACAAGGTGATCTACGAAGCCGACTACCTGCCCGGCGGACTCTCGGCCGCGAGCCTTGCCCTGAGAGTGGGGAATCCACTGGGCACGAGACTCTTCTACAGGGAAAAACTTGAACTCGACCTGCCCGCGAAGGCCACCATCCGCGAGGCGATCAACTTCGGCCGCTTCGCCTTCCACGCGAAAGCCTTCGGCGCCGCCCTGCGCGAACTCAGTCCCCGACGCCGCCCCCTCGCCATCCTGGCCGCGCCCCTCGGCTGGGCGGCCAAAATCATGGACACGAGGAAGCTGGGAAAAGCCGCCAGGGAGAAACCATGAGACTGGAATCGCTCAAGCCGAAGCTCCTGGAAACCTCGGCCCTCTGCCTGCCCTTTATTCTTCCCATGGCCTTCGTCTTCAGCTACTGGAACGGCATCGGAACCGCCCTGATCCTGGCCATCTCGGCCTGGTACCTCGCCCTGAACTGGCGGGAAGTCCTCACCTCGCGCTGGGCCCTCCTCGTCATGGGATTCTTCGCGGCCATAGCCCTCAAGGATCTCGTCGCGCTCGCCCTTGGCGACGGAAGCTTCAAGGCCTTCGCCAAGTCCGGATCGCGCGTCTTCATACTCGCGGGAAGCGCGGCTCTTCTCCAGGCATATCCCCGGAGGAAGGTCGAGGACATCTTCGCCAAGGCGCTGGGCGCCACCGCCGTGGCCATGACCTTTTACTGGTTCAATGTCCGCTACAGACTAGGTTGGCCCCTCTCGCTCGGGGAAGTCATGCATCGCAACACGCCGGGGCTTCTCTCCCTCTGGCTTCCCCTCTACGCGACCATCGCGGCCGACCGACAAAGGGGAAAGAAAGCATGGCTCTTCAGGCTGGGAGCCTTTGCCCTGGGAGAAATCTTTCTCGTCATCCTTTCCTTGGCAGGCGGCTGGCGCGTGGGTCCCATCGCCTTCGCCTTCATCTCCCTCATCGTCGCGCTCAAGGGCAAAATCCATATAAAAACCCTTTCCACGGTTCTCTATGCCGCCTCGATCATAGCCCTTCTCCTCATCGTGGCGGCGGGGCCAGAGCGCGTCAACGACATCCTCACGGGACGGCTCGACCTCTGGCGAGGCTATACGGCGATGGCCGCCGAACGACCTATCTTCGGCTGGGGCTATACGGAGGAAGCGGACAACATACGAATTCTAGGGAACAGCCTCGAAGGGACAATGATCTTCCAGAGCTTTAAGACGGAGGGCCTTGGAGGGCACAACTCCCACCTGACGATGCTCTTCGAAAACGGACTCTTCGCCCTGGCCGGCTTCATAGCGATGTTCGCGGCCAGAACCCTGGCCCTGGGCAGGAAACCCGACTTTTTCGACCTCGCGTTCATAGCGTTCATCTTTCTGATAGCTTCCGACACGATAAACCCGGGAGGCCTGCGCTTTCTCGGCTATTTCCTGGGCATTTGCCTTCTAGCGAAAGAACATAAGGCCGACGAGGACATCGCGGCGACAAGGAGCGTGACCATGGGCGAAGAGAAAAAGAAGAAAAGCCGGCGCGTGATAATCGGAATGACGGCGATCGCCGTTCTCGCGCTTGGCGCCCTGATCGTGCCGGCCGCCGGCGCCGCCGCGGACGCGGAACACCACAGGCTCGAAGTGAGCGCCTATTTTAACGACCCCCTCGTGCCGGAGCCGGCGGGCTTGATAACGAAAGCCTCCGACGACGCCAAGGTGCTCAAGGCGGCCGAAGGCGCCGCCACGAAGGCCTCCTCCACGCTCCACGAAGCGCCCGAGGTCCTGTATGAGGCGGAATCGAGCCTGATCAAGATAGTCGTCGATACCACGAACGAAGCGGGCTCGAGCGCCGTGGCCAAGGCGGCGCTGGACGCTGTCGCCGCCGCCTATGTCGGCCTGCCGGCCAGGCAGGCGGCCCTGGTTTCCTACCTGGCGGCCCGCGATTTCGGCGTGGTCAGGCTGCTCGGGAAGGCGGCGAGTCCGGACTCCGCCTCGGGCATCCCGATAACCATGAGCGTCCTGAACGAGGAAAAGAAACCGGCCCCGGCCCAAACCACCGGCATCATCCTGGCCGCCGGACTCGCCGCTCTGGCAGGCCTCCTCGCGGCGTTCGTCCTGCGCGAGCAAAACTGACAAAAAGGGCGGCCGGCCCCATCGAAGATGGAGCCGGCCGCCCTTCAGGCGCATCCCCTATCGGGGAAGCGAAACTATATCGCCAGCCTGGCTATGGCCATCTGCGCGATCGGGGCGCCGATGAAGCGCTCGATGGCGCGCAGAATCTGCTTGTCCTCGGGAGTGACGAAGGTCAGCGCCACGCCCTTGTGCAGCATGCGGCCTGTCCTGCCGATCCTGTGGGTGTAAGCCTCGGGAGTGTCGGGAATATCGAAGTTGATGACCTGGGAAATCTGGGAAATATCGATGCCGCGCGCCGCGATATCGGTGGCCACCATGATCTTGGCCCTGCCGGAGCGGAAACTGGACATGGCCTTTTCCCTCTGCCCCTGGGAAAGATTCCCCTGGATCGACGTGGCGCCATAGCCGGCGCTCGTCAGCTGCAGGGCCAGCTTCTTCGCCCTATGCTTCGTCCTCGTGAAAATGAGGGTCTGACCAGTGGTCCCCGTGGACAGCACCGATCGCAAAGCCTCGTACTTGTCGGCCTGGCTCACCGGGCTGACGAAATGGCTCACGGTTTCGACCGGCTTGGAATTCCCGATCTCCACCCGCACCGGATCGTTCTGGAACTGCCTGGCCAGCGTCCTTATCTCGGAAGGAAGCGTCGCGGAAAAGAGCAAGGTCTGATGATTCCTGGGCAGGGCCTGGATGATCTTCTTGATCGAAGGCAGGAAGCCCATGTCGAACATCTGGTCGGCCTCGTCCAGGACGAGAATCTCGATCGAGCGCAGATCCACGAAACCCTGGCCCATGAGGTCCAGAAGACGGCCGGGACAGGCGACGACGATCTCCGGCATGATGTTTTTAAGCGTTTTAATCTGAGATTTAGCGGTTACGCCGCCGTAAATGCTCATGCTCCTGAAGCCCGTACCCTTGCCCAATGTTTCGAAAGTCGTATGGGTTTGTTGGGCAAGCTCCCTGGTCGGCGAAATGATGAGGGCGCGACGCACGCAGCGCTCTCCGCCCATGAGACGCTGGAGAATGGGGAGGGCAAAAGCGGCCGTTTTGCCCGTGCCGGTCTGCGCGAGCCCGAGTACGTCCTTGCCCTCGAGAATGGCGGGAATCGTCTTTTCCTGGATGGGGGTCGGGGTTTCATAGCCGGCTTGGGCTATGTTGGACGCAATGGTTTTGTCGAATGAGAATGATGAGAAATTCAATGAAGATCCTATATGTTTGCTTGAACAGCATGAACCTGGTCAATCAAGATCGGAGCCATACTGGATGGCCGATGCGAGCTCAAAACGATGGCGTTCGAATTATACAAGGTATAAACGATTCATGCGACGCCAATCGGTGAATTTCTTGCAGTATAGCGCATTGGCTGCATTTGTTCAACTAGAGCGCGGCGGCAAGCCAGCGGCCATGCCGACTGACTATTTTTTATCGCTGCCGCCGCCGCTCGCGCTAGCGTTCGAATTGTCCTTGTTTTCGGACTTTCCCTGGTTCGTCTTATCCTTGGCATTTTCATTTGCCGTGGTCTTGGACTTCGTCTTGGCTTCGACTGCTTTTATCGTCAATTCCTTCTCGATCACCGAAGTCAGGGCCTCGCCGATAGTGCCGCCCTTGGCTATGACTTTTTGGATGGAATCCAGGACCGAATCCAGCTTTTTGTCCGACAGCTTGCTCTCAACGAGAGCCCTGGCGAGCAGGAGGCTCTCTTCCTTGCTCATGCCGTATGCGGCCTGCGCGTTGGCGACCACCGACAGGGCGGCTACCGTCCGCGTGACGGCTGTCTTGCCGCCGGCCTTCATGCCCAGCATGGAAACCGCCGCGTCGAGGGTGGCGTCGAGCTCGGCTCGGCCGATGCCAGCCCTGAGCAGAAGCGCCACCTGTTCAACCATGGCCGTCGCCTGCTTTTCGTTCTCGGGCTGGAGCCCCCGAAGCCGCAGGGCATCGGAAACGATGAGATAGCGCGCCGTATCTTCCTTTAAAGTAGCGAGAAGCACGTTTGCCGGGATGCGCTTCTTGGCGGCCTCCTCGAGCCTCGCCGTTATGAGTGAATCGGAGAGGGAAGCCTTCTGGATAGCCTCGGCCAGAATCCGCGTCTCGGCCGCGATGGCGCCATAGGCCGCCTGATTGGCCGGTTTATTGAACCAAGCCTGCAAATCCTGCGCCGCCGCGTTGAAGGGAAAGAGGACGACGAGAAGCAGCGCGAGACCACAATGAGTGACTTTTCTAAATCCAGGCATTTTCATACTTTTTATAACCTCAGGAGACTCCCCGAGCCTCCAAATCCATCGTCTATCTTCGCCGGAACCTGGGGATCGGCGATCCACGTGGTGCCGTCGAGAATGAAATTGTAGACGTAAACCTTTCCTTTCCTTAAGGGGACCATGATCTCCCACAAACCATCGGATCCGGCGCGCTTGAGCTGGTAGCGCTCGCCGTTCCAGGAATTGAAGTCCCCGGCCAGATACACGGAACTGGCCTCCGGAGCGCTGAGCACGAACCTGACGGTGACGTTTTCCCTGTCCAGCTTCGTGAAGAAGACGCCGAGCCCTAAGCCGACGACGAAAATGGCGGCGGCCGCGGCCGCGAGGAGGGGATGGAAGAGGATGGATGATGATTTTCTGGCGCCGGCGGATCGGATCGAAGCCATGACGTCCTCGGCGAAGCCTTCAGGCGGCGCCGCGATGCCGGAGAGGTCAGCCTCCCTCATCATCAAAGGCAAAAGCGCGCCGAAGCGCCGCGAACATTCGCGGCATCCATCGAGGTGTGCCCGGAATTCCTCCGGATCGCCTGGCGTCTTTCTGCCTTCTTCCCACGCGTCGACGAAGGAACGTACATCTTCGCATTTCATCATAAAGCTATACCTCGCGAAACGCTTTTCGGTTGCTTGTCTTCCAATAATAGGCGCAAGGCCTTCCGCGCCCGGAACAGCCTCGTCTTCACCGCCTCTTCGCCCAGGCCCAGGACGCGCGCGGTTTCCGCCACCGACAGCTCGGCGAAATAATAGAACTCCACCGGCCAGCGCATCTCGACCGGCAAGGCGGAAACCGCGCGCCGCAGCGCCTCCCCGCTCAGCTTCCGTTCCACATCCTCGGCCGGATCGGCGGGGGCCGCCGTCGCCGCCATCATGCCGGCCGCCTCGGTCTTGCGCCGCTCCGACGAAAAAACGCGGAACCGCGTGCGCACGTGATTGCCCGCGATCGCGAAGAGCCATGCCGGGAAGCTTTCGCCCTGCCTGAAGGAAGCCAGCGAGTTGAAAGCCCTGATGAAAACATCCTGGGCGGCGTCGCGGGCATCCTCGTCTGACCTCATCCTGGACCGGCAGAACGCGATAACCCTGCTTCCATATTTATCCACGAGGATGCGGTAGGCCTCCCGGTCGCCCGAGAGAACTCTGGCCACCACCTCGCTGTCAATGTTGCGCAACTCACTGGTCATATGGACGAAGTATACCCAAGACGAGGCCGTCGTGCCAGAACCAATTCCTGCAACCATGCCCGGCTTGGCCGCGTATCCACCCATAGACTCCCTTGAAAAAGGGAAACGGAGGTACAGTATGCGGAAAAACAAAAAAATCATCGCCCTTTTGGCGGTACTGGCATTTTCTTTCATAGCGGCCATGGGTCTTTCGGCTCAGACCACGGGCGAAGACGACGATCTCGACGAGGAACTCTCGCTGCTCAACCAAGCCGGAGAAGAAGACCTAGAAGGCCTTCTCACAAAGCTGAGCGTGGAATTCAACGTCGACATCCTCGTCCTTCAGGATCTCTCCACCCAAGGCTACGCGCCCGGCGAAATCTGGCTGGCCCTTGAAATCTCCCTGGCCACCGAAAAACCCCTCGCGGAAACCATTCTTCTGGCGGACGGCGTGGAAGGCCACGGCTGGGGCATCCTCTCCCAGACCATCGGCATAGCCCCCGGATCAACCGAGTTCCATGCTCTCAAGCTGAAATGGGGAGACCACCAGGGCAAAATCTTCAGGGAAATGAAGCAGGAGCGCGAAAACAACGCCTACGGCAAGAACAAAGGCGAAAGCGAAGGCCCCGGCCCCAACTCCGGCAACGGCAATGGCAACGGTAGCGGTAAAAACGGCAAATAGCCGATAATCCTACGCCGTCATCGATAGGCCGCCTACGCGAAAGCGCGGGCGGCTTTTTTTAATGAAAGCAGACAGGATTTACGTGACTGAAGAGGATCAACAATAGAAAATAAGCTAAAGAAAGAATCACTGATCCTATTCTTTCCTTCCTTCTTTAACACAATCTTATTCCTGTAAATCACCCTAAATCATGTTGATCATAGTCTAATTCTTTCTCCTTTGCCGAAAAGATAAACTTGACAGTTGCGCTGATCAGTGAGATATATGTACATAGGTATGCACAATTGAACAGAAAACCCGATCAGGCTTCCGCGACCCCGAAGACCGCGTGGGTTCTCTTCGCCATCATCTCCCACACGGCCTGGGGCGGCTATCCCGTCCTCGCCCGCTACCTTCAGAACAGCCACCACATAGGCACCATGAGCCTCTCGGCCGTGACCAACATCCTGGCCATGGCCATTCTCCTCGTCCTTATGCTCCGCAAAATAGACATGAGATCCACCGGCCTCAAGGAGCTCCTCGGCCTCATCTTCATCGTCGTGTCGCGTGGCCTGCTCAACCTCTACGCGGCCCGCCTCACCTACGCCACCAACGTCCAGCTCTTCGCCCTTCTCGCCCCCTTCATCGTGGCCTTTCTCAGCAAGACCTTCCTCAAGGAAACCCTGCCGAAATATACCTTCCTCGCGCTCTGCTTTTCCCTCGCGGGATCCCTGCTCATGATCTTCGGCGCCACGAAAGCGGGCCAATCGGCGAAGCTGGACCCCGTCGCCAACTGGATCGGCATCGGCCTTTCGGTGCTGGGCGGCATCCTCCTCGCCTTCCTCATGCTCTCCATCAAACAAGCGGCGAAAAAAGGCGCGTCGTCGGAAACCCTCGCCTTCGCGCAGTTCGGCTCCCTGTCCCTATTCATGACGGCGGGAAGCGTTGGCCTCGGCGAAGACTGGAGCCCCTGGCTTTCCCTGCCGCTCTCGGGCATAGCGGCCGCCCTGGCCTTTGCCATTCTCGTCCTTCTTCTGGGCACGATCCTTCAGAACAACGCGGTAAAACACCTGGGCGCCGCTACCTACTCGACCATACAGGCATGGCGGCTCACCAGCACCATAGCCTTCTCCTGGCTCCTGCTGGGGGAGGGGATCACCTCCTTCACGCAGGGATTAGGGGCTTTCATCGTCATGGCGACGGTCACCCTGTATATGCTTTCGCAGAAAAACCCGCGAGCGGCGCGCAAGAGCGCCGAGATCGAACCCCTCGGGGAATGAGGAGCCGAAAATGGACATAGCATACGGAAAAACGCTTTTCGTGGATCTTTCGACGGGTACTTCGACGGTGGAAGTCCTCGAGGAATCGCTGCTCCGCTCCTTCATCGGCGGCTCGGGCGTCGCGGCATGGCTTTTTTCCCGCCAGGCGCCGGCCGGCATAGGCCCCCTCGACCCGGCCAATCCCCTCGTCTTTGCCTTGGGACCCCTCTGCGGCACCTCAGCCCCCACCTCCGGGCGGCATGAGGTGGCTGCCCTCTCGCCCCTGACCGGCCTCTTCGCCGAGTCGGACGTGGGCGGCGCCTGGGGCTCGGTCTTCCGGAACACGGGCTTCGATTTTCTCGTCGTATCCGGCGCCTCAGACAAGCCCGTGTCCCTCGTGGTCACCGAGACTGGCGGCCGCGTCGAAGACGCGGCCGCCGTCTGGGGCCTCGATACCTTCGCCGCCTACGACCACTACGGCGCGAAATACCCCGGCTCCGAAACCGCCTGCATCGGCATAGCGGGCGAACGCATGGTGAGCATCGCCTGCGTCGCCCATGACGGAAGAGACGCGCGCATGGCAGGCCGCTGCGGCCTCGGGGCCGTCATGGGCTCCAAGAAACTCAAGGCCGTGGTCGCCGCCCCCTCGGGCAAGGCGCCGCGCAGAATTCACGACGCCGCCGCCCTCGGCCTGGCCTCCCGCGAGGTGGCCAAAAAGATGGCAGCCGCCACGGAAGCCATGGGCAAGTTCGGCACGGCGGGCTCCCTCGGCGGCTTCTATGACATGGGCGACGTGCCCGTCAAGAACTGGGCCCTGGGCGCCGCCGACCTCGACATCGCCGCCATCTCCGGCCAGAGGATGACCGAATCGGGCCGCCTCAAGAAGCGCTTTTTCTGCGCCATGTGCCCCATTGGCTGCGGCCGCGTCGTCGAACTCTCCGACGGCAGCCTCGGCGGTGGCCCCGAATACGAAACCCTCTCCCTCCTCGGCGCCAACTGCATGATCGACGACATAGAAGCCATTCTCGCCGCCAATGAGAAGGCCAACCGCTACGGCATCGACACCATTTCGGCCGGCAGCGCCATAGCCTTCCTCATGGAAGCCTACGAAAAAGGCCAGATCCGAGGCCAGGACCTCTCCGGCGTCGTCCCGACCTGGGGCAGCGGCAAGGCCCTCGTCGACCTCATCGACCTCATCGGCGCGAAAACGGGCATCGGGGCCCTCCTCGGCGAAGGCGTGGCCAAGACCAGCCTCAAGCTCGGCAGCCCCGACTACGCCGTCCATGTCAAAGGCCTCGAATTCCCCGGCCACGACCCCAGGGCCTTCAACAGCATGGCCCTCTCCTACGCCACCTCCAACCGCGGCGCCTGCCACCTCCAGGGCATGAGCTACAACTACGAACGCAAACTCGCCTTCCCGGAGGGAGGCTTCGACGCCCCCCAGGACCGCTTCGGCAAGGAACGGAAACCCGAACTTGTCATCGCCACCCAGAACTTCATGAGCCTCGTGGACAGCCTCAAGCTCTGCAAATTCTCCATCGGCGGGGGCAACAGCGCCACCCAGGCCCTCCAGTGGATCAACGCGGCCACAGGCTGGGATATGAGCCTGGACGAATTCCTCAAAGCCGGCGAGCGCATCTTCAACCTCAAGCGCCTCTACAACGTATCGCGAGGCGTCAGCCGCAAGGACGACAGCCTGCCCAAGCGCATCCTCACCGAACCCAAGGGCGGCGGCGCCGGCCAGAACCTCCCCGCCAACTTCGAGGCCTCCCTGGACCGATACTACGCGCTGCGGGGCTGGACGGAAGACGGAATCCCGACAAAGGAAAAACTGGAAGAACTCGGCCTCTCCGGCATCCTTTCGAATTCGTGAACTATAAAGTTCAGGAGGCAGGAATTATTTAAAAATATTTCTTGACAGCCTGAAAAACCGACCACATACTTGTTCACATGGATGAACATTTGAACAATTCCTTGCTCACGAGGATAGCCTGGCTCTATTACTACGAAGACAAGAGCCAGCAGCAGATCGCCGACCTCCTGGGCATACCGAGAATCAAAGTTGTCCGCCTCCTCAAGGTTATCCGCGAAAAGAAAATAGTCGAAATAAAGATAGCCAGGCGCTATGTGTCCCTCTTCGAGCTCGAGAAGGACTTCTCCCAAGCCACAGGCCTCACGGACATCACCATCGTGCCCAACGACGGCAGCGCCGCGGGCAACGTGGCTTACGCCGCTTCCCTTCGCTTCGCCGACATGTGCCGGCAGTACGAAAGCATCGGCCTCGGGTCGAGCCGCGCCCTCTCAGCCAGCCTCTCCCTCGTGGAAGCTCCCAAAAAGATGAACGTCAAGCGGATCGTCTCCCTCACCGGCTCCACCATGCCCAATTACGCGGTGAACGCCACCAACCCCAGCTCGAGCGGCATCCTCCTCTCCAGGAGCCTCGGCGTCGACTATTTCCACATCTGGGCGCCGGCCATCGCCTCGACGAAGGAAACGGCCCTCATCATGAGAAACGACCACGTCCTCGCCTCTATCCTCGCCATGGCCAACGCCGTGGACTGCGCCATGATAGGCCTGGGCTCGGTAAAGAATTCCGTCCTCATCTCCAGAGGCTTCATAACGGCGCAGGACGCCGAAAACCTGGCCGCCCAAGGCGCCGTGGGCGACGTTTTCACCCACTTCTTCTCCCTGGACGGCGGCAGGATCCCCTCGGCCGTGGAGGAACGCTCCGTCACGGCCGACGTCCCGCTCCGCTGCCCCGTCACCGCGGTGGCTTACGGGGAGGACAAGGTCCTGCCCATCGTGGGCGCCATCAGGGGCAAACTGATATCGGGCATCGTCACCGACGAGAAGACGGCCGAGGCCGCTCTCGAGATTTTCAGGGCTTAGGGACACGCGAACGTGTCCATGCAATAACAGGAGGCAGATTGTGAAGAAAACGACCACAATGCTCGCGATCATCGCCCTCGTTTCGGTGCTGCTGTTCACCAGCGCCGACGCGAAGCAGATCGGTCAGCAGTTCAAGTCGAAGGGGTACAGAGTCGCCTATGTACTCAACGGGACATCGACGGAAATCTTCAAGATGGCATTCGACGCCGCCATCAAGGAAGGAGCGCTCTACGGCATCAAGGTAGACGTGTTCACCGCGGACGGAGACGATATCAGATTCCAGGACATCGTCAACCAGTGCGCGCAGCAGGGCTATCAGGGCATGATCATCTCCCACGGCAAGCCCCAGTATTCTTACGACCTCGTCAAGAACGTCGTCGCCAAGGGCATCAAGGTCGTCACCTTCGACACCGTGATAGCCGACGCGTCAGGCAAAGGCATCCCCGGCGTCACCACCATGTTCCAGAGCGATCAGGAAATGGCCCGCCTCACCCTCGACTACATCGTCGACGACCTGCTCAAGGACAGACCCAGACCCATCAGAGTGCTCAAGCTCTGGCGCGGCCCCGGCATCCCCCCCTTCGACAGGAGACAGGAAACCTACAAGAAATTCGAGGAAGCCGGTAAGATCAAAACCCTCGAAGTGCTCGGCCCCTCCAACCCCGCCGACTCCGAAGGCTCCATCGCCACCGTCGTGTCCTCCATCCTCCCCAAGTATCCAAAGGGAACGGTGGACGTGATCTGGAGCGCCTATGACGCCTATGCCCGCGGCGCCTACAAGGCCCTCATCGAAGCGGGGAGGAGCGACATCCCCCTCGTCACCATCGACATCTCCAACCAGGACATCAACTTCATGCGCTCCCAGGACAAAATCTGGAAAGCATGCGTGGCCACGCACTTCCCCAACATCGGCATTTCGGCGGTCCGCCTCCTCTCGCAGAAACTCAACGGCGAGACCACGCCCCCCGAATACATCCTCCAGCCCTCGGTCATCCTCGCTACCCAGCTGACGCCGGCCGCCAACGTCACCAACCTTGGCACCATAATCCCCGGCTACGGCCTCAATGTCGACAACATCACCGACTGGATGGCTGAACTCAGAAAGGCGGCCGGGGTCAAATAAGCCCGGCGCGACGTATAAAAGAAAAGGGGCTCCGATGGCGGCCGCCGCGCGCGGCGGCCGCCACCCAAGCCCATCCATCGGAGCAAGGGTAACGAATGAGCCAAACAGTCAGCAGCATCGAGATGAAGGGCATCAGCATCGAATTCCCCGGCGTCAAAGCCCTGAGCGGCGTGGACTTCTCCATGAAAAGCGGGGAAATCCGCGCCGTCGTCGGCGCCAACGGGGCCGGCAAGTCCACCCTCATGAAGGTGCTCGCTGGCGCCAACGCCGGCTACACCGGCAGCATCCTCATCGACGGCGAGACTCGCGAGATCCGCGAACCGCGCACCGCCAAGATGCTCGGCATCGAACTCGTCTACCAGGAAGTGGACACGGCCCTCTTCCCCTACCTCTCCGTGGCCGAAAACATCATGTTCAACAGCCTCGTCACCGGCATGAAAGGCAAGTCCATCATCCGCTGGGGCAGGATGAGGAAATCCGCCAGGGAAATCCTCGGACGCCTCCACATGGATATCGACGTGTCCCGCAAGGTGTCCAGTCTCACCCTCGCCGAAAAGCAGATGGTCCTCATCGCCCGCGCGGTGAGAGAGCGCTGCCGCTTCCTCATCCTCGACGAACCCACGGCCCCCTTGAGCATGGGCGAAGTCGAGGAACTTTTCAGGATAGTCCGCGACCTCGCGGAAAAGGAAGGCGTGGGCGTCATCTTCATATCCCACCGCCTCCCCGAACTCTTCCAGATCTGCCACAGCCTCACCGTCATGAAGGACGGCACCGTGGTGGCCAATAGGACGGTGGACAAAGATCTCAGCACCCGCGAGATCGTCAACCTCATGCTCGGGCGCAGCTTCGAGGAAAACTTCCCCAAGATCCCCACCGCCATCGGAGAGGTCATGTTCGAGGCGGCCAACCTCTTCGACGAAGCGGGAAAAGTGAAAAACGTGTCCTTCACCATCAGGGGCGGGGAGATCGTCGGCGTCTGCGGCCTTGTGGGCGCGGGCAAGACCGAACTCTGCAAGCTCCTCTTCGGCGCGAACAGGATGAAAAGCGGAAAGGTCAGGCTCAAGGGCAAGGCCCTCGCGATACGCAGCCCCACCACGGCGGTGCGGCAGAAAATCGCCCTCGTGCCCGAGGAAAGGCGCAAGGAAGGCGTCCTCGTCACCGAACCCGTCTACTTCAACCTCTCCGCCGCCTGCCTCGGAAAATTCTGCGGCAGGTTTTCCTTCGTCAAGAAGCGCCTCGAAATCCAGAACGCCAAGCGCCTCGTCTCCGAACTGGGCATAAAAACCCCCTCGGTGTACCAGCGCCTGAAGTTCCTCTCCGGCGGCAATCAGCAGAAAGTGGCCGTCGGCAAATGGCTCACCTCCGATTCCGACGTCTACATGCTGGACGAGCCCACCAAGGGCGTCGACGTGGGCGCCAAGCGCGACATATTCCAGCTGATCCAGGGCCTCGCCGGCAAGGGCAAGGCCGTTCTCTACGCTTCGTCAGAAATCAACGAAATCCTGGCCATCACCGACAGGATCTATATCATGTACAACGGCAGCGTCGTCGCCGAACTCCCTACGGGGACGGCGACCGAAGAAGAAATCCTATTCTACGCCACGGGGGGCAACAAATAATGTCGAAAGCGGAAGCCACGGCCATGCCTAAGGGCAAGGCCTCGGACTTTTTGGGAAAATGGGCATCCCTCATCGCCCTCGTCGCGGTATTCGCGTTTTTCGCCCTGCGCATGCCCAAGATGTTTCTCACCAGCAGCAACATGATCACCATCCTGAGGTCCATCTCGATCACCACCATCATCGGCATAGGCCTCACCATCACCCTCGCCGTGGGAGGCTTCGACCTCTCCTCCGGCTCGATGGCCTCCATGGCGGGATCCCTCGTCATCAGCTTCATCGTCTGGTACCAGATGAGCATGTGGCTGGCCATTCCCCTCGCCCTCGTCCTCACCATGGGCCTGATGATGATCACCATGCTCCTCATCGTCAAATTCAAGATCCCCGACCTCCTGGCCACCCTCGCCATGATGTTCATGCTGGACGGACTCAGCCTCACCTACTCGGGCGGCGGCGCCCTCTCCGAAGGCATGCCGAGGCCCAACGGCGCCGACACCCTGGGCAAGATCTCCCAGACCTTCAAGAACATGGGCCAGGCGCCCACCATCATCATCATCATGATCGTCATCGTCGTCGTGGTGCACATATTCCTCACCTACACCAAGTACGGACGCTACATCTACGCCGTCGGCGGCAACAAGGAAGCCGCGCGCCTCTCGGGCATCCCCATCTACCGCTACCGCGTCTACGCCGGCCTTCTCGCCGCGGCCTTCATAGGCCTGGGAGGGGTCCTTGTCGCCTCGCGCAACATGTCGGCCCAAATCCAGGGCGCCGCCGGCTACGCCATGCCGGCCATCTCGGCCGTCTTCATCGGACGATCCGTGGCGGGCGCGGGCAAGCCCAACGCCTTCGGCACCTTCGTGGGAGCCTCTCTCGTGGGCATACTGGAAAACGGCCTCATCATGATGTCGGTGCCCTACTATTCGCTGAACGCGGTCAAGGGCGTCGTGCTTGCCCTGGCCCTCGCTTCCACCTACTACTCCAGCACCAGCGATAATTGAGGAAGGGGAAGGACGCAGCTATGCCGAAATTCGACAGCCATTTCCGCATGGGCGAGGCCGACGCGGCCGAATACGCCCGATACCGACTCCCCCGCTTCGCGGCATCGAAGCGGCTCGAGGCCAAGGAGATCGGCGACGGCAACATCAACTTCATCTTCAGGGTGAGGGATCCGGACAGCGGCGACTCCGTCATCGTCAAGCACGCCGACGCCGACACGCGTTCAGGCTCCCGGACCCTCGGCTTCGACCGCAACCGCATCGAGGCGGAAATCCTCAAGATGGAAGGCGAGCTGGCCCCCGGCCTCGTGCCCGAAGTCTACGACTACGACCCCGTGATGGCCTGTCTTTCCATGGAGGACCTCTCCGACCACGTCATCCTCCGCTACGAACTCATCAAACACAAAATTTTCCCCAGGCTCGCCGAAGACATAAGCGACTTCATGGCCAAGACCCTCGTGCCCACCCTCGACATGGTGATGGACCCTGTAAGGAAGAAAGAACTCGTGAAGCGCTACACCAATCCGCCTCTGTGCGCCATCACCGAGCAGCTTGTCTACACCGAGCCCTACACCAACAAGCCGGGGAGGACCAAGGTCTTCCCGCCCAACGCGGCCTTCGCGCAAGAGGAGCTCTTCTCGGACACCGAGCTCCATCTCGAAGTGGCCAAGCTCAAGTACGCCTTCATGAACGACGCCCAGGCTCTCATCCACGGCGACCTCCATTCGGGCTCCATTTTCGTCAGGGAAGACTCCACCAAGGTGATAGACCCCGAATTCGCCTACTTCGGCCCCATAGGCTACGACGTCGGCAACGTTATCGGCAATTTCTGCTTCGCCTGGGCCAACGCCCGGGTCACGATGGGGGAGGGCGCCGCCGCGGTCAGCTACATCGGCTGGCTGGAGGACACCATCGTCGCCACCGTCGACCTCTTCAAGGCGAAGTTCCTCGCGCTCTACAAAGAGAGCGCCACCGACCCCATGGGGAGGACACCCGGTTACGCCGAATGGTTTCTTTCGACTATCATAGCCGATACGGCGGGCGTGGCCGGACTCGAGATGATCCGCCGCGTCGTGGGCGTGGCCCAGGTGAAGGATCTCACCTCCATAGAACCGGCCGAGGCCAGGGCGAGAGCCGAAAGGATCGTCGTTCTCGCCGCCAAGGCCTACATAAAAGACCGCCGGAACTACAGGGAAGGCCGCGACTTTCTGCGCGCGCTCGTAGAGGCATCGCTACGCGAAAAGAGGAACCTATGCTGACGATAAGGGAATTGAAGGAAAAAGTGCTCGAAAACACCCTCATGGCCTACGACGAAGGCCTCTTCGCGGGCACGAGCGGCAACCTGAGCGCCTGCGACGAGGCCAAGGAATTCCTGGCCATCACGCCAAGCTCCTTCCGCTACGAGAAAATGACCCTGGACGACATCATGGTGATCCGGATGAGCGACGGATCCATCGTCGAGGGCAGGCACCGGCCCTCCTCCGAGTGGCGCATGCACACCGCCATCATGAACGGACGCCCCGACATCTTCGGCGTCGTCCACACCCATTCGCCCTACGCGACGAGCTTCGCGGTCACCTGCATGCCCATCCCCCTCATCCTCATCGAAATGCTGGCCTACATAGGCGGCGACATCCCCGTCTCCGACTTCGCCATGCCCGGCACCGTAGCCCTGGGCGAGCGCGTCGTCGAAAGCCTCGCGAAGCGCAACGCCTGCCTCATGCGCAACCACGGGGCCGTCGCCGTCGGCTCCACCATCGAGCAGGCCCATCTGCGCGCCATCTACGTCGAGGACGCGGCCAAGATCTACTCGCTCGCCCTCGGCGCCGGCAAGATCCAGACCATTCCCGAAGAGGCCGTCAAGGCCATAAAGGCCCGGCTGGGCTTGCCCGACTAGGGGCGCCGACACTTTGACAGGATCAACAGGCAAGAGAGGATGAACAAGACTATGAATAGGGTAAAGAGAAGATTTAGTATTACATGGACACAGCCAATTTTTTCTTCTCTCTTTCTTTACCCAAAATCTTTTCTTCTCTTTCCTGTCAATCCTGGTCTTTCCTGTTATCCTGTCAAAAAAATAAACAAAGCCATAGCATAGAATTTCTCGACAAGGAGACAACCGTGGAACGACAGGACAAAGACCTCGCCTTCATGCTCATGTACGAAAACGTCGCCTGGTACGACGGCGAAACGGTGCGCATCCTCGACCGCCGCGTCTATCCCGCCAGGATCGAATATGTCACCTGCAGAACCTACGCGGACGTCATCTTGGCCATCAAAGCCATGGTCACCCAGTCGGGGGGCCCCTACGTGGCCGCCGGCATGGGCATGGCCCTCGCCGCGCGCCAGATCGCCTTAGAAGGCGCGAGCGATTTTGCCGTGCGCATCGCCAAGGCATCCTTTGAAATCTCCCACGCCCGCCCCACCACGGCCGAAAAAATGGCCACGATCACGGAAGCCTGCGCCAAGGTGGCCATCGAGGCGAAAGCCGCCGGCAAGGCGCCCGACAAAGCCGTCTTCGAGCACACCATCGACGCGGTGAACAAACGCTACGCCCGCAGCGCCGCTGGCGCGAGATACCTCGTCGACCAGTTCCCCGACAACGGCACCGTCATGACCCAGTGCTTCGCCGAAACCATCGTCGGCATGATGCTGCGCGAATGCCGGAGCCGAGGTAAAACCATCAAAGTCATCTGCCCCGAGACCAGACCCTACTTCCAAGGCGCCCGCCTCACCGCATCCGTCGTGCGCGACATGGACTTCGACGTCACCGTCATCACCGACAACATGCCCGGCTACACCATGAAAGCCAAACACGTCGACGTCTTCACCTCGGCCGCCGACGTCATCTGCATGGACGGCCACATCGTCAACAAGGTCGGCACCTTCCAAATCGCCCTCGCGGCGCGCTATTGGGGCATACCCTACTTCTGCACGGGCTCGCCCAACCGCCAGCACCCCACCATCGACACGGTGAAAATCGAAGAGCGCGACGAGAACGACGTCCTCGAAGCCATGGGCGTCCGCACCGCCATGCGGGGCGTGCACGGCTTCTACCCCGCCTTCGACATCACCCCGCCCAAACTCTGCGACGGCATCGTCACCGACAAGGGCATCTACCCCCCCTACGACCTCGCCCGCTACTACGAAAGTTAAAAAAAGGGGTCAGACCCCAATTTTTAACTTTTCGCCTAATGATCGACGCGTTGCGGCGCCTAATTTAGACAGGATCTACGGGACTGGGGAGGATCTACAGGAAAAAGATTTTATTAAAGAAAGAAAGAAAGAGAGAAAGAGAAAAAAGAAATAGAAGATCTTTCTTTAACCTATTCTTCTTTCCCGTCGATCATGATCAATCATGTGATCATGTCTAATTCTTTCTCATAGCCATACTCTTGGCCGCGAGGGAGCCGGTCGAGAAGGCGGCCTGGAGATTATAGCCGCCAGTGTCGCCGTCGATGTCGAGGACCTCGCCCGCGAAGAAGAGGCCGGGGACGATGCGCGACTCCATGCTGCCGGGATTCACCTCGGCGAGATCGACGCCTCCCGCGGTGACCATGGCCACCTCAAGCGTGCCGAGGCGAGCCACGAAGAAGGGATGGGCGCAGGCGAAGCGGCAGAGCGCTTCCCTCTTGGCGCGGGGAAGGGCCGCCGCGGTTTCTTCCTTGGTTATGCCCGAAAGGTCGCAGAATAGTTCAGCCATGTTTTTGGCCAGGCCGAGATCGGCGAGGGCCGTGCGGACCAGGCGCCGGGGATTGGCTTTGAGCTCGGCGTCCAGGCGGTTCCGGAATTCCTCGATAGCAACATCGACAAAATTGACCTCGAGACTGTCGCCCGGCGCGATATGGCGCGACGCGTCGAGGATGAGAGGTCCCGAGAGGCCTTCGTGAGTTATGAGAAGGTCGCCTTCAGCGGAAAAGACCCGCTTGCCCTCGCGAAGCACCGAAAGGCCCGCGTCATGGAAGGAAAGCCCAGCGAGAGGATTGAGGGCGAAGTTCCGGACGTAAACGGGCGCGAGAGCCGGCCTGGGCGGGACGACGCGATGTCCCAAGGAGGCCGCGAGCGCGTAGCCGTCACCCGTGCTGCCGGTTTTGGGGTAGGACAAGCCTCCCGTGGCGATCAGGACAATCGGGGCGCGATATTCGGCGGGCTCCGGAGCAGCCGGAGCATCGGCGGTCACCGCTTCCACCCGTACGAGAAAGCCCTCTGAGACGCTTATGCCGCTGACGCGGCTGTTCGCCGCTATGCGCACGCCCAGGCGATAGGCTTCGTCCTGGAGAATCTTGAGAACGGAAGTGGCGCGGCGGTCGGCGGGGAAGACTTTGCCCGAATCCTCGGTCTCGAATTCGATGCCCCGGGCGCCAAACCAGGCGAGGAGTTCCTCGTTAGTGAAGGCGTAGAGGGCGGGTTTTAGGAAGCGTGCGGCCGATTCGGCCTTCGGTCCGCCGCCGTAGTGGCCGAGGAAGTCGGCTATTTCCCCCGCGTGGGTGAGGTTGCACTGGCCTGACCCTGAGAGAAGCAGCTTGCGGGCGGGTTTCTCGCGGCGCTCGAGAACGAGGATGCCCTCGCCGCCGCCGATGGCTTCGGCGAGTCGAATGGCGGCGAAGAGGCCCGACGGCCCCGCTCCAATGATGATAGCCGTATAGGTTTGAATAGTGGGCATTACATGGATAATACCGAAAAATGATATAATTGGACAGGATACCAGGACCTTCAGGACCTACAGGAAAAAGCTTTTATTAAAAAATCGTCTTTCCTTCTTATCTTCTCTTTACCTAAATCCTTCTTCCGTAAATCCTGCTCATCCCGTTATCCTGTCCACATTGAATCAAAAGCCCCCACCCCGCGCGCGATAAAGGTATGGTGGAAGATCCCCTCACGGAAAAAATCATCGGTTGTGCCTTTACGGTATACAACACCCTCGGCGCGGGCTTCCTGGAATCGGTCTATAAGCAGGCGATGGCCATAGAACTGCATAAAGCCAAGCTGCCCTTCATCATCGAAGCGCCGATCGAGGTGTATTACGAAGGATCGATGATCGGTTTTTTCTTTGCCGACGTTATCGTTAATGGTCAGGTCATCCTGGAACTCAAGGCTGTGGAAGCCATCAATAAAGTCCATGAGATACAGCTCGTGAATTACTTAAAAGCCACCAATACGCCCACGGGCCTCATCATCAACTTCGGGCCCCAGGACATAAACTTCAAACGCAAGTATAGGGACTATGCCCCCGCGCCCAAGAAGGCGCCCTAGCGATAGGACAGGATAACAGGACCCCCAGGACCTACAGGAAAAAGCATTTATTAAAGAATTCCCTTTCTTTCTTATCTTCTCTTTACCTAAATCCTATTTCCGTAAATCCTGCTTCTCCTGTTATCCTGTCTGCTATTATATCCTATAATAATAGCAATAATTGTTGAAAATACTAGGTAAATATTGTATAATCAACATTATGAAACGCTTTGCTCTCGATTTCCTCGCGCAGTGGCGCCTGAGACCCGACAGAAAACCTGGCGCCTGGCGCCTGAGACAGAAAACCTCTCGTCATACGCGGCGCGCGGCAGGTCGGAAAAACGGAACTCGTGCGGATTTTCGCGCGACAGGCATTCGATTCGATCGTGGAGATCAATTTCGATGAAAATCCCGAGAAGGCGAGCCTTTTCGACGAGCCTGATGTCCGGACCATCGTGCGGCTTATCGAAGCCGATGCTTCAAAGAAGATTGTCCCGGGGGAAACCCTTCTCTTCCTCGATGAAATTCAAGGAGCGCCCGCCGTACTGGCCAAGCTCCGCTATTTTTACGAAAAGATGCCGGAACTCCATGTTATCGCCGCTGGCTCCCTCTTGGATTTCTCTCTCGGCGCGCCGGAATACTCCGTTCCCGTCGGAAGAATCGAGTTCATGTATCTGGGGCCAATGAGTTTCGAGGAATTTCTCCTGGCTCGCGGGCAGGAACAGTTGCGTGAGTATCTTTCCATGTATCGAATTTCTCAAAGCCTGCCCGAAGCGCTTCATGCCAAGGCGCGAGCCTTCTTGAGGGAATATTTCCTGGTAGGGGGCTTGCCGGGGGTTGTCAAGGCTTTCATAGAATCGGATCTCGACATGAAAGCCGCGGCACGCGCGCAGAGTAGCCTTTTGCTCACCTATTATGCCGATTTCAGCAAATATAAGCGAAAGGTCGATGTACCGATGCTGCAGGCGGTCTTCAAGAACATTCCCGCGACGATTGGCAAGACGGCGAAATACTCGAGTCTCAATCCTCTCGCTCGGTCGATCCAGGTGAGAGAGAGTCTTGATCTATTAGAGAAGGCGCGCCTCGTGTTTAGGGTTTTTCATTCAGATGGAAATGGGATTCCCCTTGGCGCCGAAATCCATCCTTCCTCCTTTAAGCTGGTTTTTCTGGATATTGGTCTCCTGGCGTCTTTTCTCGGTCTGAACGCGGCCGACTTACCGCGTGATAAGGATATGACGCTTGTCAATTCCGGCGCCATGGCGGAGCAGTTCATCGGCCAGCATCTTCTGTATCGGAATGGGTTCTATCACGAGCCTTCCCTTTTTTACTGGAACCGACAGAGCAAGGGTTCCACCGCCGAGGTGGATTATCTCATCCAGGCGGGAAGCCTTGCCGTTCCTGTCGAAGTCAAGGCAGGCAAGACGGGCCGGCTCAGGTCGCTCCAGGTGTTCATACAGGAGAAGAACGCTTCCTTGGGTTTGCGCTTCAATGACGATCTGCCTTCATGCCTTGAGTCCACAACATCGATCGCGGGGAAAAAACCTCAGCCCTTTAAGCTTCTCTCACTCCCCTTATACCTCGTGGAACAAGCCGAAAGGCTCCTGCGGCCGGGGTCGGACCCCATTTGTTAACTTTTGGACAGGATAACAGGACCTTCAGGACCGACAGGAAAAAGCTATAGGTAAAGAATTGAATTCTCTTCTCTTTACCTAAATCCTTCTCCCGTTAATCCTGCCCCATCCTGTTATCCTGTCTCTTAGCGAGACAAACACAAAACTTGTAAGACTTATGTGATTATACTGCACAAAACAGGCTTCACTTTTGTGATGACAACGAATACACTTGTATCTATGGAAAGAAAAGCCCTTGCTGACTTGCTGGCGTGGCGAAGCGATAAGCGCAGAAAGCCTCTCGTTCTAAACGGTGCCCGCCAAGTCGGCAAAACATGGCTGCTGAAAGAATTCGGCAAAAGGGCATACCAAAACGTCGCCTATATAAATTTTGAGTCCAATGAGCGAATGGCGACGCTTTTTTCATCCAACGTGGATCCTGAGCGTCTACTCATGGGCTTGCGTATTGAGACCGGCCTGCCTATTGAACCCGAAAAGACGCTCATCATCTTCGATGAAGTCCAGGAAAACCCAAAGGCGCTCACGTCGCTCAAGTATTTTTATGAGAATGCTCCCCAGTATCATCTTGTGGCGGCAGGATCGCTCTTGGGAATCTCGTTGCATGCGGAGAATTCTTTTCCCGTGGGCAAAGTCGACTTTTTAAACCTTTATCCTCTTTCTTTCTTGGAATTTTTAAAAGCCATTGGCGAATCCGCGCTGGCGGATCTCGTTTCATCAAGTGATTGGCCGATGATCGATGCGTTCAGGGAGAAACTGATCGAATTCCTGCGATATTACTATTGCGTTGGCGGCATGCCGGAAAGCGTGGCAACCTTTGTGGCGACGAAGGATCTTGGCCAGGTTCGTACCTTCCAGAAAGAACTGCTTGAAGCTTATGAACGGGATTTTTCCAAATATGCGAAATCGGACACGGTTCCTCGAATTCGGGCGGTGTGGAATTCCTTGCCGGCTCAATTGGCGCGGGAGCAGAAAAAGTTCATGTACGGTCTCATTCGTGAAGGCGCCAGGGCAAGAGAATACGAAAGCGCGATCGAGTGGCTTTGCGATGCGGGATTATCGCGCAAAACCTTTAGAGTATCGAAACCGGGGCTCCCTCTTAAGGCATATCAGGAACTCAACGCGTTCAAGCTTTACATGCTTGATATCGGGCTGTTGGCGGCACATTCTGGCCTGCCGATACAAACGGTATTGCATGGGAACGCTCTTTTTGAAGAATTCAAGGGAGCGCTGACCGAACAATATGTCGCGCAGGAATTACGCCTTATGGAAGAAATGGACGCTTCATACTGGTCCAGCGACACTTCGAGGGCTGAGGTCGACTTCCTGATCCAAGGCCAAGATTCCATCTATCCACTTGAGGTGAAGGCTGCCGAAAACCTGCAGGCCAAGAGCCTTCGGGTCTATAATGAAAAGTTTTCTCCTCCACGCTGCTTCAGAACCTCGCTCTCCGCGTACCGTGAAGAGCGCTGGCTGACAAACATTCCTCTCTATGCGCTTTCTATACTCGACAGGATAACAGGACCCTCAGGATCTACAGGAAAAAGCTTTTAGTAAAGAATCCTCTTTCCTTCTTATCTTCTCTTTACCTAAATCCATTTCCCGTAAATCCTGCTTCTCCTGTTATCCTGTCCTAAACCTATAAAAATATACAAAAGTGGACAAAAATTTAGTATACAATAGCCATTGCGCATATTCGCCGCGCGGGAATTCGAAACCTACGTTGAGACCAACTTTGACGAAACCCCCGGTAAGGCCGAGTTGAAGGACTATATCGAGTCGGGTCTGGATGTTTCAAGGGCGTGGCAGGAGCAAAACGCCATTCTGCAGACTTTTTTTCTCGACTTCGGCAAGTACAAGAAAAGGGCCAATATCGGGCTTCCGCAGGATCTTTTTATAAAAATACCCGGTCAACTTGGAAAAACGATCAAATACTCGGCGTTGAACCGCCAAGTAAAGTCACGGGAAATAAAAGAATGCCTGGATCTGCTGCAAAAAGCCCGACTAATCTATCCAGTCATGCACAGCCACGGCAACGGACTTCCCTTGGGCGCGGAAGCGGAAGCAAGTTCTTTCAAGCTGCTGTTTCTGGACATCGGATTGGCCTTGTCGTTATCAGGACTGAAACCCCAAGAGCTAGGCCAGGCGGAAAACTTCGCGATGGTGAACTCCGGGGCTTTCGCGGAGCAGTTTATCGGTCAGCATCTTCTGTATGCTCAGCCTGGGTATGCCGAACCTCATCTTTACTATTGGAATCGCCCCGCCAAAGGTTCAACGGCGGAGGTGGATTTTCTCATTCAAAAAGAAAACCGAGTTCTGCCCGTGGAAGTAAAAGCCGGAGCCACGGGGCGTCTCAGGTCGCTTCATATGTTCGTCCAGGAAAAAGAGGTTGACCTAGCCCTCAGGTTCAATACGGACTTGCCTTCCATTCTATCTACCAGTACCGCGATCGCGGGCAAATCGAGCAAGCCCTTCACGCTCATTTCCCTACCTCTTTACCTGGTCGAATCGGGTATTCGGGGAATAGCAATAAAGACAGGATAACAGGACCAGCAGGACCTACAGGAAAGAGTTTTTGGTAAAGAGAAGAGAAGAGAAGAAAGAATACGATATGGTAAAGAGATAAGAAAAGAGCGTATATCTTTTTACCTAAATCCTTCTCCCGTAAATCCTGCCCCATCCTGTTATCCTGTCTTATTGGTAACGTATCCACAGCAGGTACAAATATTATAATATGTACTTGTCGTAAGAACGATATTGCTGTATGCTTCAGCTATGGACAATAAATATGTCGTGGACTTGGAGACAGCCATGCAGCGGCGCCACGCGGCCATGCCTGCGGTGATGCGACCCTTCACGGTGGAGCAGCCCCCGCTTCCCCGCGCGGTGGTGCTCACGGGCCCCAGAGGCGTCGGTAAAACCACGTTTCTGCTGTACCATATCAATAAAAAGCGAATTCTCTACCTTTCGGCGGACAATCCCATCATCGCGGGGATTAGCCTCTATGATCTCGTTAAAGGCATTTTTTTAATCGGCTATGAAGGCGTCATCATCGATGAAGTCCATTTCGCGAAAGAGTGGAGCCTTCACGTCAAGGCATTGTATGATGACTTCCCTTCGCATTCGATCTGGATTAGCGATTCTTCTTCGCTCGTGCTGCGAAGCGCCGTGGGAGATCTTTCCCGTCGCTACCTGCCGATCCAGATGCCTCTTCTTTCATTCAGGGAATTCCTGTCTTTGGAGACAGGGATTCTTTATCCACGACTAGATCCTTTTTCGCCAGCTCAAGCGCTTCCATTGGCGCCGACGCCAGCCCTGCTCGACGCTTTCCAGAAGTACCGTCGCATAGGCACCCGGCCTTTCTACGGCGAGGGAGACTTTCAGGATCGACTCCTTGCCGTTCTGGATAAGACACTCTATTCGGATGTGCCTTTTTTCCTCCCGGGGATCACCGATGGCAATCTCCGCCTTATGAAGGCGATTGTGGGCACGCTGGGAAACGCAGCCATTCCGCGTCTCCAGGTGAGATCGCTCTGCGCCGACTGGGGTGTCGGCAGCGACAAGCTTTATCAGCTGCTGGAGGTCATGGAATCCGTGGGGGTGCTCCGTATCGTTCGCGTCGAAAACGACACGAAGGCGAAATCTGTCGGCGAGAAAATGTTCTTCTCCGATCCGGCCTTGTATTCGGCGCTGAATGGGGACAGGGGAACCGCGCGCGAAGCCTTGGTTACCGCGCTCTGCTCCGGCGCGGGATGGAAGGTCGAAGCCGCAAGGAATGAAACGGAAGCCGATTTCGTAATCTCCGAGGCGGCAGGTTCTGGAGGGACGAGGAAATACAGGATAGAGGTGGGCGGACATTCAAAAAATTTTAAACAGGCCGACTTCGTAATCCGCGACGATATGGACTATCCCGCCGGGAAGGCAATTCCTCTATGGCTTTTGGGCTTTGCTTATTAAACATAAAATAGGACAGGATAACAGGACCAGCAGGACTAACAGGAAAGAGTTTTTGGGAAAGAGAAGAGAAGAGAAGAAAGAATACGATATGGTAAAGAGATAAGAAAAGAGCGTATATCTTGTTACCTAAATCCTTCTCCCGTAAATCCTGCCCCATCCTGTTATCCTGTCCTATATATTTCGATATAACGAAATCTATATCATTAATCCCATTGCATTTTCGATATAGTCGGTTTATACTTCACCATATGATACGAAGAGAAACCTACCTGAAGAAAATTCGTCCCTTTATCGACACCCCTGTCGTAAAAGTGCTTACGGGGATGCGACGATGCGGCAAAACCGTCTTGCTGGAACTCATTCGGCAAGACCTTTTGCAAAAAGGTATAGACCCGTCGCGGATGCTTTCCATTAATTTTGAATCCAATGTCGAGCCTTACGTTGGAAGCCGCGATTTGACCTATTCCCATATCAAAGCATCGGCGGAAGGCAAAAAAGGGAAGCTATATCTGTTCCTGGATGAGGTCCAGGAGCTTGAAGGGTGGGAAAAGCTCGTCAACTCCTGCATGATCGATTTCGATATCGACATATTCATCACCGGCTCAAACGCGAAGATGCTGTCCGGCGAGTTGGCCACCTACCTGGGGGGCAGGTATGTCGAGATCAAGGTATATCCTTTTTCCTTCAGGGAGGTACTGGACTGTTACGAGGAAGAAAAGATGCCCATAGACCAGGCTGATGTCTTTACGCGCTATCTTGTCATGGGCGGAATGCCATTTCTATATCGGCATTCTTTCGACGCGGCATCGGCGCGGCAATATTTAAGCGACATCTTCGATTCCATAATCCTCAAGGACATCGCGCAGCGAAACAGAATTCGCGATATCGACCAGCTGAAGCGCCTGATACTATTTTTCATCGCCAATGTCGGGAACACCTTCTCGTCCGCTTCGGTAGTTCAGTACCTTAAAAACGAAAAACGAAGTCTGTCGAGCGAAACGCTCTATAACTATATCCGTTATTGCCAGGAAGCCTGCCTGCTTCACCTCGTGCCCAGAGAGGATTTGATCGGCAAGAGACTTTTGAGTTTTCAGGAAAAAATCTACCTGACCGATCATGGCATACGCGAAGCCCTCTACGGCAATAACCAGAGAGATATCAATCAGACCCTGGAAAATATCGTCTATATGGAACTGCTCAGGAATGGCTATGAAGTGACGATAGGGAAAAGCGCTCAAGCCGAGGTGGATTTTTCGGCAAAAAAAGGAAACGAAAAGCTGTACGTGCAGGTAGCCTACCTTCTGGCAAGCGATGACACTATCGAAAGGGAATTTTCCGTGCTGGAAACGATTCCCGACAACTATCCAAAATACGTGGTGACGATGGACGAGGTGGATCGGAGCAGGAATGGCATACGTCATATGAACATCAGGCAGTTCCTGCTGTGTCTTGAGTAAATAAGACAGGATAACAGGACCCCCAGGACCGACAGGAAAAAGCTTTTATTAAAGAATCCCCTTTCCTTCTTATCTTCTCTTTACCTAAATCCTTCTTCCGTAAATCCTGCCCCATCTTGTTATCCTGTCTATATCCTAAAAATACGCCATATACTGGACATCAAGTCCGAAATATACGAAACTATTGGTATGAAGAATCGTAAGATAGCCGACTATATCAGGGAGCAATCCCAAAAGCCCGGTGGCCGGATAATGGTCTTCACGGGAGCCCGGCAGACTGGCAAGTCTACCCTGGCGCGTATGCTCTTCCCAGGCTATGAATATTTGTCGATTGAGGATCCGGTCCTTCGTGTCCAGTATGCCCGGTTAACCGCCGCGCAGTGGAACACGCTGTATCCTTTGGCGATTTTGGATGAGGTTCAGAAGGAGCCTCGTCTCATTGAGAGTGTAAAATCAGTCTATGACCAATGGCAGGAACCGCGTTACGTGCTTTTAGGGTCAAGCCAGTTGTTGCTTCTCGAAAAGGTGAAAGAAAGCCTTGCCGGACGCTGCACGATAATCGATCTCTTGCCCTTGACCGTCCCTGAGCTCGAAACCGGAGGATGGGATGATCCTGTGCCAGATTCCATTTTTCAAGCCTGTCTTTCTGCCCCCGACACTATTCCGCCTCTTCTGCCAAGTTTTCTTTTCGACAAGCGACAGGCGATTAAACAGAAAGCCTGGGATCACTATATCCGGTTCGGAGGCTATCCGGCGCTCACCGATCCAAGCCTCTCCGACGAGGATCGCTTTCACTGGCTCACGCAGTATGTCCGAACCTATCTGGAACGGGATGTCAGGGACCTGGCTTCGTTCAGGGACCTCGAGCCATTCGTCAAGCTTCAGCAGTATGTAGCATTGCAGACGGGCACGATTTTGAATAGTTCAACGATAGCGCGAGAGGTAGGCGTATCGGTAAAAACGGTACAACGGTACCTTCGGTATCTTGAGTTGAGTTATCAGGCGCTTGTTCTTCCCGCTTGGTTCGGAAATGAAAACAAGCGGCTGGTCAAGGCTCCGAAGATCCATTGTCTCGATAATGGTGTTTTACAGGCGGTAGCGCGGAAGCGAGGCGGTCTCACGGGTTTCGAGTTTGAAAGTCTTGTTGTCTCTGAACTGTACAAGCAGGCACGCTGTAGTTTTTCCGATGCGCGTTTCTACTACTTGAGAACGGTGGATGGGCGGGAGGTGGATCTCCTCATCGAGTTGCCGCAGGGATATCTCGCTTTCGAAATAAAGCTTTCTTCTCGGGTTGCCGCGGTCGATGCGCGTCATCTCAAAGGTTTGGACGCTTTTCTCGACAAGCCCCTTCTTCACAGTTTCATTCTCTCAAACGATCCCGATACGAAAGAAATTGCGCACAACATAACCGCTGTGCATGTCGCTTACCTGTTAGGTTGAAGTCCGAGACAAGGTGGCACAAAGCCACCACTTCGCGGATTCGGGATCAAACCCTGTTTTTTAACTTTTAGACAGGATAACAGGACCGTCAGGACCTACAGGAATAAGCTTTTATTAAAGAATCCTCTTTCCTTCTTATCTTCTCTTTACCTAAATCTTTCTTCCGTAAATCCTGCTTCTCCTGTTATCCTGTCGCTTAAGGGAATAACTATAAAGACAGGATAACAGGACCCTCAGGACCGACAGGAAGTTACATACCGAATGCCAAAATACTCTCCCGCCATGTCCACGAGTTTCACGGTGCACAGCGCGGGTTCTATCGGGGCGATATTGATGGTGATCCTGAAGCCGACTTCTTCGGCGAGGAGGCCGGTCACTTTCACCCAGCCTGCGTGGATGGATGCTTTCCTCGCGAAGGCGATGCGGGGATCGAGTCCCATGAAGCGCAGGCGGCGCTTGACCGCGAAGAGCCACTGTTCGGGTTTGTAACCTTTCTTGTCCACGAGGCTGAATTCGAGGTCGGTTATGTAGTCTGGCGTTCCGGTGGCGAAGTGGCGGGCGCTTTCTCCGGTCAGGCAGAGTTTTTCGAAGGCTCCCAGTTCGTGCAGCGAGCGGAGCGCCGCGGCTTGGATGCATGCTCGTATCGCGCAAAGTTTTTCTTCAGGCGTTTCGGCTTTATCGGCTATCTCGAGGATTTCTTCTCGTATCATAGGGCTGCCCTCAGGAAGGCTCCGGTGGCGCGCGCGAGCCGTGGCCGGCCCGCGCGCGCCGCCATCGCCTCCATCCTATCCCTATCCAGCGGCCCGCGACTCAATCCCGCGTTCTTTATCCGCTCTTCGTCCCAGTCCCCGCCTTCGATGAACCAGTAGTCCAGAAGGGCTTTCTCGGGGAGGGTTATCCGTACTCTTTTCCCGTCAATCAGCTCGGTTTTGGTGCCAAAGAGGAGGTCGCGGGGGAAGGTGGTGTAGGTATAGCGGCCAAAGGTGTTTTCGAAGGTCTTGGCGGGGCGCGCCGTCACGGAGTCGAACTCCGGGCGGCCGCCTTCCGGGCCGCGAAGCAGTCCATAGCGCCGCAGGGCCCAGGTTCCCGATAGGTAGGAGGGCGGGTACAGGGCTTCGGCCAGGCAGGCTCCATCGACGGGCGAATGTCTCCAGGGTTCGGCCAGGGCGAATAGGCCTCGCCGCAGTTCGATCAGTTTGCCCGATTCCCGCCATCGGTACAGTTCCGTATGCACGCAGGCCGAGGCTTCGCCCGAGATAAGGTGGACCATCTCGAAGTCAAACCAGGCCCGGTCCGCGAATAATCGCACGATTTCATTGAATTTCATCGGCTTTACTATACACTATTGTTCAGTAATGTACATATTTTTCGCGCAAAGAAGTCGAAAAATGGGTCAGACCTCTATTTTTTAAATTTTTAGACAGGATAACAGGACCTCCAGGATCGACATGTAAGATTTAAGGTAAAGAATCGAAATTTCATCTCTTTACCTAAATCCTTTTCCCGTAAATCCTGCTCATCCCGTTATCCCGTCCTCCCCACCTGAAACATAAAATATTTTTGTGCCAGCCCTTGCGTCATGCCGATACTGTTCATAGAATGTTCAAAGACTGAACATTGAACCGTAGAGCGAACGATCAGCGTGTTCCGGCCGCGATCGATGCGCAACGGCGCCAAAACCTCTGTTTTTGGAGGATCCAGCCACACGGCTGGAGGGCGAAGCTATGGAATCAAATCGAATGGGAATCAATCGCTGAGACGACTAATCGATCCGAATGTTCGGTGAGTTCGTGGGTGACTCCATGGGCGAGCGTGAAAAGATACACTTGAATTCCATTACGTCGCGCCAATTTAATCGCGGGGATGAAATCGGAATCTCGGTAATGACAAGAATCCTTTCCGCGATCTTGTTGAAACTGATCCAAGCGATATCGAGACCGATTTTCATGTCCACGCCTTTTTGCTGAATATCGGGTGAAAAATCGCTATCGGTGAGATCTGCCGCCGCTTTTCCAATTGCCGATTGCTTGAGTTTCCATCCATTCATCGTCAGGCGGCCTTCGCGTACGGCAAAATAATCGGTTCGTTTCAAGGCTTCGAGCCTTTGCTTATTTGCCAGGAATGTGGGTGTTTTGGAGAGATCCAATACTGTTCCCGATACAGGCTTTGAGAACGATATATTTCATCGGTGGACTTCATCAGGGAAAAAAATAGAGCCAAAAGGGACACCTTGCGATGTTTATATAAACCCTTATGGCTCTGGCTCTTATACAATGAAGGGTAAGGGCTCGCCAAAGTATTGTCAAGCTTTAGAATTCTAATAATAAAAATGCCTATGATGTGAGGCTCCTTTATCTGGAGAACGCATAAAGCCACTGACTTTGATTCAAAAAAATACACTACGCTACACCAAGATGGGGCAGAACCCATTTTAAAACTTTATACAATAGGACAGGATAACAGGACCCCCAAGATTTACCCGTAAATCCCGCACCTCCTGTTATCCTGTCTAGGAAGTGTTATGGCATCAATCGCGGTAATCGGTACCGGCTATGTCGGTCTCGTGTCGGGCGCCTGCCTGGCCGATTTCGGCAACACGGTAACCTGCGTCGACGTCGACGAGAAAAAAATCGAAAGCCTTCGGGCAGGACAAATCCCCATCTTCGAGCCGGGGCTCTCCGATGTGGTGGCGCGGAACGTGGCCGCCGAACGCCTTTCTTTCACTACCGACGCGTCCCAAGCTATCCAGGCGGCGGAAGTTATATTCATAGCGGTGGGAACGCCCCCCTCGGACGATGGTTCTGCCGATCTTCGCTATGTCGAGGAAGCCGCGCGGACTATCGGCCGCACGATAGACAGCTATCGAGTGGTGGTCGACAAGAGCACGGTGCCCATCGGTACCGGAAGGCTTGTCAAAAAGTGGATCGCCGAAGAGTTGGCCGCCCGGGCGCTCCAAAGCCCCTCTAGCGCGCTCTCGCATGACTTCGATGTCGTGTCCAACCCCGAATTCCTTCGCGAAGGGTCGGCGGTCTACGATTTCATGCATCCGGATAGGGTCGTGCTCGGCATAGAGTCGGACAAGGCCCGCGAGGCGATGCGCGCGATCTACCGGGTGCTGTATCTCAACGAGACGCCCTTCATCGAGACCAATCTCGAGTCGGCCGAGATGATCAAGTACGCGTCCAACGCCTTTTTGGCGGTCAAGATAACCTTCATCAACGAGATAGCGAATCTCTGCGAGAAGGTGGGCGCCGACGTCAAAGCCGTCGCCACGGCGATGGGGAAGGATGGCCGCATCGGGGCCAAATTCCTCCATCCTGGTCCCGGTTACGGAGGTTCCTGTTTCCCTAAGGACACGAAGGCGCTCGCCGATATCGCGCGAAAGAACGATAGCCCCCTGAAGGTAGTGGAAGCGACGATCCTGGCGAACGAAGCCCAAAAGCTGCGCATGGTGGACAAGATCGAAGCGGCGCTCGGGTCATTGAAGGGGAAGAAGCTGGCTGTCCTTGGTCTTGCTTTCAAGCCCAACACGGACGACATGCGCGAAGCCCCAGCCCTCGCGATCCTTGCCGCCCTGGTGTCCAAGGGAGCCAGGATCAAAGCCTACGATCCGGAGGCGATGAAAGAGGCTTCCTGGAGGCTTCAGGCTATCGATGATCATGTCACCTACTGCGCGGGAGAATACGACACAATGAAGGATGCCGACGCTCTCGTCATCCTTACGGAGTGGAACCAATTCCGGAACCTGGACCTTGCCAAGGTAAAGCGCCTTCTGAAGACGCCCGTGCTTTTCGATTTCAGGAATATTTACGACCGCGCTCAGGCTGAGGCTCTGGGATTTGCCTACATCGGCGTCGGGAGATAGCGAATGCGAATATTGTTGACCGGCGCGGCCGGATTTATAGGTTTTCATACGACGAAGAGGCTTTTAGAGCGCGGTGATTCCGTCGTCGGGATCGACGCCATCAACAGTTACTATGATCCGGAGCTCAAGTTCGCCCGTCTCGCGGAGTTGGGGATCAATAGGGAAGCGGAAGTCTGGGGAAAGGCCGTACACAGCGCCGCGTACCCAAATATGCGTTTCATCCGGATGAAGCTTGAGGACCAGGCCGCGATCGAGTCGCTCTTCAAGGAATTTGCCTTCGACAGGGTCATTCATCTCGCCGCTCAGGCTGGGGTTCGGTACAGCATCGATCATCCCCGCGAGTATATCGATTCGAATATCGTAGGGTTCCTGAACATGCTCGAGGCTTGCAGGCACGCGAAGGTTTCCCATCTTGTGTACGCGTCGAGTTCCTCGGTCTATGGCCTCAACGACACGAGGCCTTTCAGCACGAAAGATCATACTGATCATCCGGTAAGCCTCTATGCCGCTACCAAGAAGTCGAACGAGCTCATGGCTCATAGCTACAGTCATCTCTATGGATTGCCGACGACGGGTCTGCGGTTTTTTACGGTCTATGGTCCCTGGGGCCGCCCCGATATGGCTTATTTCAAATTCGCGAAGGCTATCGTCGAGGGTCGCTCGATCGATATCTACAACAATGGGGATATGTGGAGGGATTTTACCTATGTCGACGACATCGTCGAGGGTATTCTCCGCATAGCCGATAAAATCCCCCAAGGGGATAAGGCCTGGGATCCCGCGAATCCCGATCCTTCCCGGTCGAGGGCGCCTTACAGGGTCTTCAATATAGGCAACAATCATTCGGAACGGCTTTCGGTCTTCATCGAGGAGCTGGAAAAGGCGATCGGGAAGGTGGCCATAAAGAAGTACCTTCCGATGCAGCCGGGCGATGTGTACGCCACGGAAGCCGAGATCGACGATCTTGAAAGCACGGTGCAATGGATACCCCACACAAGCATTGCCGAAGGTTTAAAGCGCTTCGTTGAGTGGTTTGCTTCGCATTATAAGCAATTTTGACAGGATAACAGGATCATATGGATACGATCGCGCGCCAGTTCATAGACATCTTCGGCTTTCCCCACTGCGGCCAGATTCGTTCTCCTTTGAGGATTTGTCCCCTTGGGGCGCATATAGATCACCAGGGCGGACTGGTCACAGGCATGGCTTTGGACGTGAACGTGGATTTGCTCTACGCGCCCGACGATGCGGGTTTCGTGAAAATCCAGAGCATGGATTTCCCGGACGAGGAATACTTTCATATCGATCAGGTACCGGAGATGCTCCCAGGGTTCTGGGGCAATTACATCAGGGGTTCGGTGCTTTCGCTTTCGCGGGATTTTAAGTTCAGGAAGGGCTTGAAGGCGGTGATACGCGGCCGTCTTCCCATGGGGGGATTGAGTTCCTCGGCGGCGGTAACGACTGCTTATTTAATGGCGTTAGCCGATGTCAACGGCATTGAGATTCCCAAAGAAAAGCTTATTCAATACAGCCACTGGGTGGAGACAGCCTTTATAGGGCTAAAGAATGGTATCCTGGACCAATCGGCCAATATTCTTAGCAAAGATGGTTATTTGATGAGAATGGACTGCGCCACAAGCGAGTGGGAACTTATTCCCAAGAGTCCCTCCATGCCTGAGTTCGAGGTTGTCATCGTAAACTCCGGCTTTACGAAAGCGCTCATCGGCACCGACTACAACAACCGGGTGGACGAGTGCAAGATAGCGGCGTCGTTATTGCAGGAGCTATCCCGAGGAGCAACGACACCTTACAAAGATATCATGTTGCACAGCGTGACGCGCGATGAGTGGGCGGCGCATAGGAATTCACTCCCAGGAAGATTTGGACGAAGAGCGAAGCATTATTTTACCGAGAATCAACGGGTGATCGATGGCACCGAAGCCTGGAAACAGGGGGATATCAAGACCTTTGGAAAGCTGATGGTGGAATCGGGCGAGAGTTCGGTGCACGACTATCAGTGCGGATCTCCCGAGCTCATCACAATCTTCGATACCTTGAAAAGCATCCCTGGTGTCTATGGAGCCCGTTTCAGCGGGGCGGGGTACAGGGGTTGTTGTATTGGAATGATCGATCCTTCCTGCCACGAAGAGGTTGAGGGGCGTATCGCCAAGGTATATCCCGCAAAGCATCCACAATATGCTGAAGAGTACAAAGTATATTTCTGCAAGACCGCAGATGGGGCATCCTATATAACAAAATGCGGTGTAAAGGATTGAAGCGATGAAATGCGTGATTCTCGCCGCGGGTTATGCGACTCGTTTGTATCCTCTTACGAAGGATTTGCCCAAGAGTCTTCTTGTTGTAGCAGGTAAGACAATTTTGGAGCACATCCTCGTAAAGGTAGAAGAAGTACTTGAAGTCGATGAGGTATTACTGGTCTCAAACGCAAAATTCGCTGGACAGTTCAACGCTTTTCTTTCTGGGTACAAAGGCAAAAAGCCTATATCAGTCCTTGATGATGGAACATGGGACAATGAACATCGCCTTGGCGCTATTGCCGATTTATCGCTCGCTATAGAGCGAGCTAAGATCGACGATGATGTAATGGTACTGGCGGGAGATAATCTTTTCGACTTCAGCTTGAAAGATTTTACATCCTTCTTCAATGACGTCCAAGCTGACTGTATCACGACTTATTATGAAGAAAGCCTCGAAGCGCTCCAAAAGACGGGGGTGGCTGAACTTAGCCCGAAAGACAAGGTTCTTTCATTCGAAGAAAAACCTTTAAAGCCTCGATCGAACAACGCGGTACCTCCTTTCTACATCTATACTAAAGCGACAATAAAGAGGGTACAAGAATTCCTAAGCACAGGTCAAAATGCCGATGCTCCCGGTCAATTTGTCGCTTGGATTGTAAAAGAAATGCAAGTCCACGCTTATCAATTCGAAGGCAAACGTTATGATATTGGTTCCTTAAGCAGTTACATTGAGGCCCAGAAGCTATTCAGTATCTAGCGGGTGAATAAGTGGTCAAAATTACGCTTGAACTCTTCTGTGTAGGTCTTTTTTTTGTTTCCATATCCTCTCCTACTTTTTATTTTCGTATAGGCTTAATTTAGTTTGCCTCCGAAACCCACTGTCTATGGCGGTGGTAATGTGCTGACTGGCTATGCCTTCAGATAGCATGAGGCTAAAATACATCATGGCGAAATGGAAAAAGCTAGCGCATGTCGTCTACCAATGCAGCTACCACGTTGTATGGACACCCAAATATAGGTATAGGATTTTGGAAGGTGATGTCGCAAAAGCAGTGGAAGATAAAATACGAACGATATGTGAATGGAAAGATATTGAAGTATTAGAACTAAACGTGATGAAAGATCATGTGCATATGGTGGCAACAATACTGCCGAGAGAATCGATACCTGAAGTGATGGAAATACTGAAAGGTAAACCGCAATAGCGTTGTTCAAGGGGCGCTCAGGATTGAAGAAAAAGCCTTACTGGGGCAATCATTTCTGGAGTAGGGGATACTGTGTTACAACGATAGGGATGGATGAGGAAAAAATCTAACGGTATGTGAAATACCAAGAAGATAACGAAAGATTGGAAGAAGACAGCGCAAAAAACTATGGCCTCTTTTAGAGGCCATTAATCTTCAAGCCACCACCTCTGGTGGTGGTTGTTGACTCTCCACTAAATCGGATAAGTCTCAGAAGACGCAGATAGAAAAGGCAATTTACATTCATCATCACTATTTATACAACGGTGATGAGCAAATTTCTAGGAGGCTGTCGTGGGTATTAGTTTTAATATAGATGCTTTAGAGCACTCAAAAGCAGATGTTAAAAACTCATCTCACAATGACGTGGAGACGCATCTTCTTTTGCAGCAAGGAAAGATGGGAAATCTGACACTGAGGAACCGTGTCGTGATGGCTCCGATGAATGTTGGCGCGCTAAATAACTCAGATGGGTGTCTTTCAGAACGAGGAATAGAATATTTCACAGAGAGAGCCAGAGGCGGAACAGGTTTGATAATAACTGGGGCGGTCAGGGTTACAAGAGAATTCGAAAGATCGAAGGACACGATTCCATTGTGGATGGCTTTCGCTGACCATAAGATACACACCGGGTGGATAAATGAGCTTGCCGAACGTTGCCATGATCATGGAGCAAAATTAGCGATTCAGTTAACTTTGGGTGGAGGAAGGCAAGCAGGTCCTTTCGTACAAGAGCATGGACTGGCAATAGCTCCTTCTAAGATAAAATGCCGCATCCCCCCATATAAATTTTGTAGAGAGCTTACAAAAAATGACATGAATGTCTTTTTAAAAGCTTTTCAAGAATCCGCATCAATCATAAAGACTGCGGGTGCTGATGCAATAGAGCTACATGGGCATGAAGGGTACCTAATGGACCAGTTCACTACATCTCTGTGGAATTTTAGGACAGATGAATATGGTGGCACTCTTGAAAATAGGCTGCGTTTTATAAAAGAAATCATTGAATCAATAAAAAGAGGTGCAGGTGAAGAGTTTCCTATTATTTATCGATACGGCCTAAGTCATTTCGTTGATGGGGGAAGAAGCATCGAAGAAGGTTTGGAAATGGCAATATTATTGGAGAATTATGGGGTTGCAGCATTAGATATAGATGCGGGGTGCTACGAAACATGGTATTTAGCTCATCCGCCAACAACTATGCCTTCAGGATTTTTAGCTTCTTTAGTTGCCAGAGTGAAATCTGTAGTAAGTATTCCAGTAATTATAAGTGGTAAGATAAATTACCCTGAAGTAGCGGAGGATATTTTAACAAGAAACCAAGCTGACTTTGTTGCAATTGGACGTCCACTCATTGTTGATCCTGAATGGGCTAATAAAGTAAAAGAGAATCGAATAGACGAGATAATGCCATGTATTGGTTGTCACGAAGGGTGTTTACGTCGGATAGTTGATTTTAAGAGTATTAGTTGTGCAGTGAATCCTGCTGCCGGAAACGAAAAATATCTATCGGTTACTAGAGCGAATGTTACTAAAAGAGTAATCATCGTTGGAGGCGGAGTTGCAGGTATGGTTTCAGCCATTGTCGCCGCAACTCGAGGACACAGTGTACTTCTAATTGAACAAAGCGATACTTTAGGAGGAAATTTTCAAGAGCGATATCTGCCAAAATTTAAGTATGATTATCATATGTATATAAGATATTTAGTAAACAAGTTAACTAAACTTGGAGTAAACGTCATGACCGGTCATGTTTTTAGTGAATCCGACTATACTGTGTATAAGCCGAATCTCGTTGTTATCGCAACAGGTGCTACATTTAAAGAGACGAATATTAAAGGGATTAAAGAATCTAACTGTCTTAAGCCACTTGAATGCTTTACCTCTAGGCAATTTGAGGGGAAATACGCAGTAATAGGTGGTGGATTAATTGGAGTCGAAGCTGCAATTAATATGGCGCAGAACGGAGGTGAGGTGTATTTAATAGAGAGTGACACATTAATTGCAAAGGATTCTTTTAGGGCGAATAGAGAGCATTTATTATTGTTACTAAACAAATACAAGATTTCGATTCATGTGAATACGAATGTAGTAGCAATTGATAATACTATTGTTAATTGTGAAGTATCTGATGGGGTAAAGTGGAGCCTTAAAGTGGATAAAATTGTTGTATGTGTCGGATTAGAAGCAAATCCTTTAAGTTTTGATTATTTGAACTCGAAAGAAACTGACATACTGTTTGTTGGCGATTGTGTAAAACCGGGGAAAGTCATTGATGCTGTATGGGATGCATACCGAAAATTGCGCTTGATATAGCGAGTCGGTCTCCAACAAGTGCCGAACATCTTCCGAGCCTGTAAATATTTTTGTGTAAACAATCGAAGAACTTTATCGCGCTAGCATTTTCTTGACACTTCGCTGGATCAATGCATTTATAATGCCCACTTTGGAAGTGGCCATGCTCTAGGTATCTGGGGTAAGGTAAGAATAAAAAGATACTTCGAGAGTAGAGAAAAATATAACGCCACGATGAAAGTACAAGGATAGCAGTTGGGGGCAAATTCGGAGAAGCGAAGCGATGTTATACGCTCGATCGAATTGGCACGAAGTTGAACTGGCGTTGTACAGTGCGCGGTATAGAAAATCTTGCTAATACTCTATAAATAATAGAGTTATACGATTGCAGTCGAAAATCTTTTATACCGCAACAGGATCTCTTGCTACTGTAGCAAGAACTTTCTTTGGTAATTCAATAGTTAAGCGCTTGAAAATGTCCTTCGCCTCGTCGGAAATATCAGAGCAATACCAGAGGCTTACATTGTCGTTCTCAATAAGCCCTGCAGTAACATCAGCCAACGCTTTTTCAATCTGGTACCAGGACCGGTCCGCTATATTCTCTGCATACCGTACCAGTACCATGGCAAGCCAACAAATAAGAATATGGCTTCGAATTCGATCATCAAGTCGGTGGTATACGGGACGAATATCCAAGGTGTTTTTCATATCCTTGAATACTCGCTCTATAGCCCACAGTTGCTTGTAGCCGGCCACAATGTCTGCAGCATCCAGCTTCATACTGGACGTCGACACAAGGAACTTGCCGTCAAGGAGTTCTTCTGAGGCTATCTTGGCGGTGTCGAGGTGCAAGACACCCTTCGTATCCTGCCTAATGTATCTGCCATAGGCAGAATGAGATCGTAGCGCACAGGCTGCTTTCGTATGCGCTTTCCCCGTATACTGTGACAGTTCGTCAAGCTTTCGTTTCGTGGCGTCGATAATTTGTCCGCGTATGACCCGGTCGCGCGTCTCGGCTTCCGGATTCTTGACGATGATAAATCGGCGCTCCGTTGCCGTTCCCGCATCGAGAACGACATCCTTTATCGCAAGACCGTTCTCTAGGATTCTAAATCGCCCTTTCCGGTGCAGGGCTTCTACAGCAGCGCCATCAGTGCCAACACGAAGCTTCTCACCGATAATATAGTCACCGCATTCTCGTAAAAGGATTCTTCGGTTGTCGGCACTGTTGAATCCTGCGTCTTGAACCATGACGACATGCCCAAGATTCCACTGCCCTAAATCAGCTTTCACCTGCTCGACGATCGTCTGGTCGCTCGTGTTGCCAGGGAATACCCAACAGCGAAGGGGAATGCCGCTACGCGTCACCGCAAAGGCAATCGAAACCAAGGGTAGCTCGGGGTGCCCATCCTTGCTGTGGCCACGTTTTAAGAGTCCCGAGCTGGAAGCATCTTCATCGGTCTCGAAATAGGTGTTCGTCGTATCGAGGAAGATGAGATCCACGTCGAGATGCGTATTCTTCGACACTTCGGTGAATATCTGCTTCTGGAGTTCCTCGTTCGACGCCACAAGAAGATCCATCGCCCTATAAAGATTATGAACGTCTACCTCGTTAAGGTCTTTAATAAAGGCTTTCTTTGAAACCCAGTGCTCAAGAGAAAGCTTCGAACCCGGAGCGAGTATTCTTCCTGAAACCATGGCAAAGCAGAGCCGTTCAACGGGTGTGGCGAACTGGCGTTCGTTAAGAAGCCCTTTGATAGCCTTTGCCATGCCAAGACGATTCCATAGGGCATCTAGAAGCCAGGTGCCCCCAAGCTCCCGACTTGAATGGAAGTCAAATCCGGCGGGGACTTCAGAAGGATATTCGCCTAAGACCGCAGACAGTGCCTTGATGATCGCCTGGATGTAGGAAGGCTCGATCTGATCTTCCCGTCCGAGCTTCATAAGGACATTGGTTTTGGTCTTTCCTGTTTCCTTGACGCGGTAGTTGTGCACAAGTTGAAGGTACGTATAGGTACCGCCTTGAGCATTCTTTAGGGTACATTTCCGTACGTTCATTATACCGCTAATTATACAACATAGTGTTTTATCTGTAAAGTTTTATTTCGAATATTTATAAATATCTTATACCGCATTTGCATCATGCTTTTTGTATAGTCCGTTTTTAGTTATTTGTTGTCAGTATAATATATTAAGCTGCTTTATTGCTTACTGTATTATACCACACACTGTACAACGTCAGTTGAAAGAGACGAGTGAGACCTCCATCATGATGGTATTCCTTGTAATGAATCTCATGGTGGTGGCAAGGAGAAAGGCGAAAGCCTTTTTTGTGCCGCTTATTGATGCCATAATCGAACTGGTTTGGAACTCATTTCTTTGGAATAAAAGGCAGTTAGGCGCTGCCTGGGAGATAGAAAAAAGGGTTCTTTAGGAACCCCCACTTCAGTTTTGGACGGCGAAGCACCACAGCTTAATTGCTAATATCATCATAGTATGAAGGAGGAATGCATGGAAGCATCATGCATCGGTCATTATTTTGAAGAATTTGTTATTGGAGAGACGATCAAACATTCGGCTTCAAAAACAATTTTTGAAAGCGACAACAATCTTTTCTGTCTTCTAACTATGAACCACCACCCACTTCATACCAATGCAGATTTTGCGAACCGGTCCCAGCATGGCAGAATACTTGTTGTAGGTACTTTGGTCTTCAGCTTGGCTGTCGGCATAACGGTTCCTGATATCAGCGGTAAGGCTATAGCCAATCTAGAGTATGAAAGTGTCAAACATTTGACGCCTGTATTCGTTAATGATACTATTTATGTAAGAACGACTATTTTGGACAAGAGAATTTCGGTGACCAAACCAGATAGAGGGATAATCTACGTTGAGACGATTGCATCGAACCAGGATGGAGCAGATGTGCTTGTCTTTAGAAGGCATGTACTGATCGCATGCAAGGAGAAGTTCAATGGCTAAATTTCCGATGAGAAGTCTCATGTTCGTTCCCGGGCACAACGAGAAACTCATGATGAGCGCATCACGCTCAGATGCCGATGTATTGCTGCTGGACATCGAAGATTCCGTTCAACCGCCTGCAAATAAAGCGGTCGCTAGGGCATTGATTAAGAAAATGGTGGAGGAGGGAATTTTTACCGGGAGGGTGATTTTCCCTCGGGTCAACGACCGTGAAAGCGGACAACTCCTGAAGGACATCTACGACCTTGCGATCCCTGGGATTACCGGTTTTATGTACCCAAAGAGCCATACGGGCCAAGATATCTATTTTTTTGACAAACTTCTTGAGACAATCGAATATGAAAAAGGAATTGAGCTTGGAACTTACAAGATAATACCACTTATCGAGACTGCTGCGGCTGCGATCAATTCAAGCGATATCTGCGCCGCATCCAGACGAGTTGTAGGAATAGCTTTTGGCTGTGAAGATTTCATCACAGATCTCGGAGGAATCCACGATCATGATGGGCAATCGCTCTATGTTCCCAGGGCGCTGATCGCAATGGCCGCGAAAGCGAACGATGTTGTCCCGATCGATACTGTCCATATTAATGTGCACGATCTTGAGGATCTTGAGAAAAACATCAGGTTGGCAAAAAACCTCGGTTTCGAGGGTATGCTCGTGCTTCATCCGAAGGAACTTCCGCTTGTGCATCAGTATTTTTCCCCTTCCGAGCAGGAAATAGTGGATGCCAATGAGATGCTTGCTCTTTTCGAAACCGCTCAGAAAGAAGGGAAAGGTGTTGCTGTCATGAACGGAAAATTTATCGGGCCGCCCATGGTAGCCAATGCAAAGAAGATTCTAGAGAAGCACGAAAAGATCATGAATTTGAGTAAGTAGATGAAAAAGCTAGTACCCTGTAACATCTAAATATTTCCAGTGAGAACAGGATACAGTCGTTTAAGCTTTGTCCTTGCATCGTGAGTCGTGAATTGCCAATCAACACCGCGTTGATTTTTGTTTCGGCTTACAGACCAACTTAAACGTTCAGTATTCAATGTACCGAGACAATCTATATTTTTTTTTGCCAAGCACTGCCGACCAAGGGCAGAAAGTTCAATTTCAGTAATATTGAGCCAACTCCCATGTTTTGGTGTGTAGTGAATCTCCAGCCGCTGGGAGAGTTCGAATGCTTTCCATGGTGGGAATGAATCGTATAACGATGAGATCCCATGGGTATTCAAATTATCCATTACGAGAACGATCTTTTCAGCTGCCGGATAATCAACCGTGAGAAGATGTTCAATTTGATTTGCCCAGTCAACACGGGTTCGATGTTCATGAGCGTCAGCGGCTCGCCACCCTTTCAATTGTTCAGTGAACAGAAAAATACTGCAGGTACCCTTGCGGGCATATTCGGAATCTTGCCGCTCTGGTTTTCCTTTCTTCATAGAAATGCGGCGGCGTCGATCAGCCATTAATTGAATCGGCTTTTCGTCCATGCATACCACCGGACGATGAACGTTATAAGGCCTGCTATATACCTCTAGGACATCTTCCATGGCGGCAACAAAGCGGCCATTGTGCTGGGGAGGAATGCACCAGCATTTCTTCAGGTGCGGCTTAAATTCGTTTTTTTTAATGTCCGATTGATCGTCATTGGAGAAATGGAATCGATAATGCCGAGTTCAACGCATTTATCGGCCAATAATCGAACCGTCCAACGCGAATACCCTTCAGGAGGACTACTGCAGCATAAGGCGATGATGTGCGCCTCAACATCGCCAGTAACCTTTGGTGCGACAGGCGGTGTTGCCCTTTTCTTTCTCTGAAGAAAGGATTCAAGAGAAGGGCTGCGCATGAAAGCGTCTTTAACGACTTGTATTGTTTGCCTACTTACCTGGCAGGTCGAAGCAATTTGCTCATCATGAAGCGGTAGATGGCCGGTTGAAGTATCCAGGGCAAGAATTATTTGAGCTCTTCGGGTAAGCCGCACGCTTTTCGATTCGTGAAATAAAAAGGCAAGCAACGTGGTACGCTGCTCCGAGGATAACACAATCTTTTTCTTGGTCTTTGCCATACTGCTACCCTTCTTCATGGTACACCATTTAGAGGATAGCATGGGAAACATTTATTGTAAACTATTAGCTGTTACACAGTACTAGTAACTCTTTAGTCAGGTATTCTTCGAATCCTGCTTGAAGATTGAAGCTAAGTTTAAGTAGTCTTTGCATGCCACCAAGTATTTCTTATATATTTTTATCAGTTGGGACTCCTTCTGTTGATGTCTGTCTAGACAGCGCCATTGTTCAGATTCTGCCCCAGTTTTTCACAAATATTCTCTCATTGCATGACTTTTGAAAGTGCTTAAATAAATTTTAATGGTTGGAGGTTTAATATGGATAAAGTAGTAATTATTGGTGGTAAAGGTTCAGCTGTCGTAATTGCTGAACAACTTTACGACATGGAAATTAAAAATGGCAGTGTCGAGTTTCTTGGATTTGCCTTCGATGACGAAACGATGGGAGATACAATAAATGGATTCCCTTTATTATGTAAAACATATGAAGCATACGCGAAATTTAAAGATTATAATGATGTTAAGTTCATTTATCAGTTATATCGCCCTGATTTAATGAGGGAAAGAATTAAGTTGTTGAATAGCTTTAATATTCCAGAAAATAAGTTTTATACATTTATTCATCATACTGCAACAATTGCACGATCTGCAAAGATTTGTAAGGGTACTTCGATAATGGCTAATGTAGTCGTCAACCCTAACGCAGTAATTGGTTATCATTGTACTATACATTCAAATTCACTTATTGGACATAATACTAAATTGGGTAATTATAATTTTGTAGCGGCTCATAATGTTATTGGTAGTTCATCGGAGATAGGGAGTGGTAATTTTTTCGGACTTAATAGTACATTCAATAACTATTTAAAAATAGGGGATTTTAACTTTGTTGGGATGGCATCTAATGTAATTAAAAATCTAGAGTCTGATCAAAAGGTATATGGTAATCCAGCAAAAGAATTTACGAAAACAATTAAACCTTTGTAGAAATTGTCCAATTGGCAACACCTGAATTAACCCAGTTGAGTAAAAGCTTTTTAGATTTTATCTTATTAGATTTATATTCCTCAATTCATGGATACTTTTAAAAGTTCAGTTCAAGCGATTTCCAGCAATTTGCCATCGGCTACAACAAGAAATTATACAATAATGGGTAGTGCATATTATGAAATATATTTTTATAAAAGCCATTTTTGATAGGGTGTTTGCCGGTATCTTATTAATATTATTATTACCAGTATTGGTAATTTGTTTATTATTAATACTGGCGGAAGATCCAGAATCTTCGCCAATCTATAAACAAGAAAGAATTGGCTATAAGAATAAAAGATTCACAATATTTAAATTGAGAACTATGAAGAAGGTTGATGTAATTAATGGTAAAAAACTATCTGATAGAGAAAGAATGCTAAGGATAGGACGTATTATGAGAAAAACCAGTTTAGATGAGATACCACAATTAGTTAATATTCTACTCGGTCAGATGAGTTTCATTGGACCTCGCCCATTATCAGTCAAGTATTTACCTTATTACAATCAGGAGGAAATTCGAAGACATGATGTTAAACCTGGTATAAGCGGATGGGCTCAAGTAAATGGGAGGAATAAACTTAGCTGGGAAGATAAATTCAAGTTTGATATTGAGTATATCCAAAAAATATCGTTTGCTTTTGATGTAAAGATATTTTTAATGACAATTTTAAGAGTAGTTAAGAGGAGCGATGTTCAAGTTCGTGGCGAAGGTATTGAGATAGATTTTCATAAGTATAGAAAATTACATGAATAGATCAAATATTAATGAAATAGGTAGCGAGTTTTGGCAGAAAAAAACAACGAAGAAAGAAAAAACCAAAAATAATTTAGCTCATCTTCTATCTGGAAGAACTGCTCTCGATTTCATTATTAAAGATATTAAGGCAGAGCGACAACTTGGCTCAGTGATGCTTCCCTCTTACTGTTGTGAGTCTATGATTGAACCGTTTGAGCGGAATGGTGTAGATGTTCGTTTCTATAAAGTTAGTGAAGAGAGTATTGATTACCCGACTAATAATTGTGATGCAGTATTGATTTTTGATTTCTTCGGTTACGAGGAACCTTTTAACGCGAAGATTGCGCTGGCAGAAAGCGATAATGGCAAAATTACAATTTACGATTCGACTCATAAATTGAATGGCCCTAGTATAAAAGTCGACTATGCTTTCTGTAGTTACCGTAAATGGCAATATTGCAATTTTTCTGAGGTCAGAAAGTTGACAGGAGATTTTTGTATTTCTAAGCCTGTGAACTTGAATACTGCTTATTGCGAAATGCGAGATAAAGCAGCTAGATTGAAAGCCGCATACATGGCTGGTGATAAGGCAGATAAACTAGAATTTCTGAAACTGTTTTCTTCTGCCGAAGATATGCTTAATCATGACTACGTTGGTTATACTGGAGAGATTGCAGATGTGGATATAAAAGCGGTTATTGAAGCACGCCGAAGAAATGCACATCATCTGATTAGTGGGCTCCAGAATATTCCTGGAATAAAGCTATGGAAGGCTACACTAGGTCCAACTGACACTCCGTTATTCGTACCGATATTAGTTAGGAACGGATTGAGGGATGCTCTAAAAATATATCTCATAAAGAATTTTATTTATTGCCCTGTGCACTGGCCATTGTCTAGAAGTCATGGAGCTTATAGAGATATTTACGATGAAGAACTGAGTTTAATTTGCGATCAACGTTATTCGATAGAAGATATGGACAGAGAAGTTGAAGTCATAAAAAACTTTTTTAATTGGGATAAGGCTAATGCCATTAACATTTTATACAATTGAGCATAGCAAAGAATGGGATGCTGTTGTTCGTTCCTTTCAATCCTATGATGTTTACTACCTGAGCGGGTATGCTAAAGCGTTTCAGAATAATGGTGATGGTGTACCCCTTTTGTTCTATTACGAGGGGCAGGATGTTCGCGGTATAAATGTCGTCATGCAGAGGGATATATACAATGATTTTCGATTTTCTGAGAAAATTGAAGCTGATACATGGTTTGATTTTATTACTCCTTATGGATACGGTGGCTGGTTGATTGAGGGTAAAGGGAGCAGTTTAGAGCTTTTTGATTGCTACCAGTCTTGGTGTCAAAAAAACAATGTGGTTAGTGAGTTTGTAAGGTACCATCCAGTGTTGGAGAATCATAAGCACGCGGATTCTTTTTATGATATACTGGCTCTTGGTAACACTATTGCGATGGATTTGTCCTCTCTGGATACTATTTGGACTAATCTTACTAGTAAGAATCGCAACATGATTAGAAAGGCTCAAAAGTCTCGCATTGTGATTTATAACGGTAGATATCCAGAGATATTCAATAAGTTTCGTGAAGTCTATAACTTGACGATGGATAAGAACAATGCTGAAGCTTACTATTACTTCAAGCCAGAGTTTTATCAGAGTTTGATGATGGAATTGCCGCAAGAGGTACAGATATTTTATGCCGAACTTGATGGGAAAGTGATCGCTGCTTCAATAATATTGGCTACTAAAGGTAAGCTGAATTACCATCTTTCTGGATCTCTTCCTGAGTATAAGAACTTAGCTCCTACTAACCTTCTTCTTTATGCGGCTGCTTTGTGGGGATGCTACAATGGCTGTAAAACGCTTCATCTTGGTGGAGGAGTTGGTTCAAGTGAAGACAATCTATATAAGTTTAAGAGTGCTTTCTATCGTGGAGAACCTTGCAGGTTTCATATTGGACGAAAGGTGTACATAATAGAAAAATATCAGGAACTTGTCGGATTAAGGAATCAGAGTGAGATTAAAGATAGTGGATTTTTTCCGAAATATAGAGCGTGAGGGAATAGAGGTGCAAGTAAAACAAAAATTAGTTTGGATTATTAATCCTTATTCGGTCCCCAGATCGAAAAGAACTAGGCAAATTGTCCTTAGTCAGCACCTTAATGAAGCTGGTTATAAAGTAATTATTGTATGTGGGAGTCAAATTCACGGAACAAAGAAGCATCTGCTTGAAGGGAGGGGGGGATTTGAATTTGTTGAATTTGATGGAGCTCAATTCCTTGTTTTAAAGACAATGACTTACACAGGTAACAGTGCTAAACGAGTGTTGTCGTCTATTAAGTTCCAACATGCTGTGTGGAGTCTTAGAAAAAAATTACCTGTGCCCGATGTTATCGTCAGTGACTTTGCAGGGCTCTTCGGTAATGTGTTCTTGAAATATAAACGTAACTATAGGACAAGGGTTATTTACGATGTTCTTGATTTGTGGCCAGAAGATTTTATTGATATGGGCTATATCAAGAAAGGCAGCATTCTAGCAAAGTTGCTATACTTTATGGAATATAAGTCTTATAGAGATAGTGATGGTATAATCTTTTCATTTGAAGGAGGCAGAGACTACATTTTAGAAAAGGGTTGGGATAAAGCTCATGGCGGCAATGTGGACATCAATAAGATCGGATACCTTAATAATGGCGTTGATCTTGAATCGGTGGATAGAAATATGAGTGAACTGATTCTTAAAGATGACGACCTAGATACTGACAAGTATAAGGTCGCGTATCTTGGCGCAATAAGACGAGCCAATGATTTGGATGTTGTTGTGGAGGCAGCCAAGATACTCCAAGATAGAAGAGAAAATAACATTATACTTTTGATATATGGCGATGGTGATCATAGAGAAGAGCTTGAAACAAAGGTTGATGAGTACGGGCTAACAAACATCAAATTTAAAGGACGTCTTTCAGTAGAATATGCACCTAACATGCTTTCTCGGTGTAATATTAATATTTTTAACTTTATGAATACGCCTATCACCCGTTTTGGATTGAGCCCCAACAAGCTGTTTATGTATTTTGCTAGCGGTAGACCAGTACTTGCTACACTTAAGCCAAAGTATGATATGGTATCTGGAAGAAATTGCGGTATTATCACCGAGAACAACCCCAAAGCAATAGCAGACGGCATTATTAGGTTCAGTAATATGCCAAAAGAAGAGTATGATCTTTACTGCCGGAACTGCCGTGCAATTGCAGAAGAGTTTGATTATAAGAATTTGGTCAAAGTACTGATTGATCAAATAGAAGGCAGACCTAGTCCAAATGAATGCAATAGGGCGTATTGTGCTATATAGAAAATAGTAATTAATTATGGGAGGATTTCCAATGAAGTATGCACTTATTGGTTGTGGTAGAATTTCAACGAATCACATTATTGCAGCAAGAGAAAACAACCTTGAAATTGTTGGTGTATGTGACATTGTTCCAGGAAGAATGGAGAATGTGCTAGCAAAAAACGATTTACAAAATAATAAATCGATTAAGCGATATAGCGACTATAAACAACTTATTTCTGAAAATCAATTGGACCTAGTTAGTATTGCTACGGAAAGTGGGAAACATGCTGAGATAGCTTTATATTGCATTGATTGTGGAATTAATGTAATTATTGAAAAGCCCATAGCTATGAGTATTAACGACGCGGATGAGATTATTCTTAGAGCTAAACGCAATGATGTAAAGGTATCTGCATGCCATCAGAATAGGTTTAATCTAGCAATCCGAAAAACAAAAGATGCATTGGATAATGGCCGATTTGGCAGACTATCACATGGTAGTATCAGTATACGTTGGAATAGAAATAAAAACTATTATGATCAAGCTTCTTGGCGTGGTACATGGGCTCAAGACGGAGGAGCATTAATGAATCAATGCATCCATGGTATTGATCTTCTACGATGGATGTTTGGGGAGGAAGTTGAGGAAGTTTATGGCGTAACCCGCCAGCAGTTTCATAGGTATTTAGAAGCTGAGGACGTAGGTATGGCTGTTCTTAAATTTAAAAATGGGTCAATTGGAACAATTGAAGGAACGACGAATGTCTACCCAGAAAATTTAGAGGAAACCTTATATATATTTGGCGAAAATGGTACAGTTAAAGTGGGTGGAGCATCTACTAATAATATAGATGTTTGGAATTTCAAGAATGAGACCGAAAGAGACGATGAAAATGTAAAGTTATTTGAAATTACCAATAATGTTTATGGTAACGGACATAGCCGTTTATTTTCAGATGTAATTAGTGCAATTCTGAATAATCGCCCACCTTATGTTGATGCTCAGGCTGGAAAGAATGCACTGGAAATTGTCTTGGCTATTTACAAGAGCCAAAAAACAGGACAACCTGTGAAACTACCACTTAAGGATTTCTCTACCATAGATATGGTAGACATGTTCGATAAAAAGTAAGAGAGGGATGCAAAATGGAAAAGATTCAATTGATGAATATCAAAAGGCAACATGAAACCTATGCTGTGGAGTATGAAGCAGCGGTATTGAGTGTACTCCGTAGTGGACAGTATGTCGGTGGTCCAGAAGTTACTGCCTTTGAAGAGGAATTCGCTGCGTATAATGGTGTAAAGTATGGTATTTCTTGCGGTAACGGTACAGATGCTTTAGTGCTTGCTTTACGTGCTTTAGGCATTGGACCTGGTGATGAGGTTATCACAGTAGGTTTTACTTTTTTTGCAACAGCTGAGAGTATAGTTACTGTTGGGGCTACACCAATATTCATTGATGTATGCGAAGATAATTACTGTATAGATACTTGTATGATTGAGAGCAAAATAACAGCTAATACAAAGGCGATTATGCCTGTACATATATATGGCCAAAGTGCAGATATGGATGTAATCAAAGCTATTGCAATAAAATATAACATAAAAGTAATTGCAGATTGTGCTCAAGCTGCAGGCACCAGGTATAAAGGCGAGAGAAAAAGGATTATTGGCGATGTTGCCTGTTTCTCATTTTTCCCGACAAAGAATTTGGGTTGTGATGGTGATGGTGGAATGATACTTACAGATGATGAAGCAATAGCTCGTGCATGTAAGTCTCTAAAGGTACATGGCTCTGGAGCTGATGGATTGTATACCTTGAAGAGAATATTGGAAGCAAGAGGGGAGACTCTTCAAAGAGATATGCCTATAGGCTTTGACAAGTATTACAATTACTTGATTGGATACAATTCGAGGCTTGATGCAATTCAAGCCGCCATCCTTAGAAAGAAGCTTACTCATCTTGATAAGTTCATAGAAGGACGTCGAAATAATGCGGAAAACTATAATGAAAGGCTAAAAAAAACGAATTATATCATACCTTTTGTTTCTGAATATAGCTATCATTCATACTACATATATGCATTAAGGCACAAGAATGCTCAAAAGATTATGGAGTATCTGAAGGCAGAGGGAGTTCCCTGTGGTACATATTATCCTATAGCGTTGCATCAGCAGGGGGCATTTTGGAATCTTGGATATGTGGCAGGAGATTTACCTGTTACAGAAATCTTGTGTAAGGAAACATTTGCAATTCCTATTTACCCGGAATTGCTGAAGGAAGAACAAGAGTTCATTATCGAAAAGCTTATTGCTGCAGATAGTTTTTATTGATATTTATTGACTAGAAATATTAAGGCATTCTATGAATATTACTATGATACTTGACAATGGATTTCATCCGGATGTCAGAGTATATAAAGAAGCAAAGTACCTTGTGTCTCGTGGAATTCAGGTTACGATACTCTGCTGGGATCGAGATATCAGCGCTAAAAGGCCTCTAAAGGAAATAATTGACGGTATTGAAATAGTCCGCTTCCAGATTCCGTCTATGTATGGTTCGGGGAAGAAGCAGATTGTTGCTTTTCTTAAATTTGCATATGAATGTAAAAAATATATCAAAAACAAATCTCCAAATTATCTCCACTGTCATGATAAGTTGGATACTTTAATTGGGTTTGCTTTACATAGTAAAAAAATGCCATATGTATTTGATATGCATGAGTTCTATGAAGGCAATTATCCACCAAAGAAGTGCTTTAAGCATGATTTAGTAGAATGGTTGATTAAGCACAGTTACGCAGCACTCTACGAAAATGATGCATATCTGGAACCTGCATACAGCAAGGTACAAGATAAACTCTATCCCTTGAAGAATTATCCAGATAGAGTAACTTTTAATAATGTTTCAAAGGTTGAATCTCCAATTCTCAGAATAGGATATCATGGCGTTGTCAGGGGAATGATAAAGCCATTTACTGCTTTATTTGAGTCAGTTAAAGGATTGGATAACGTGAGAGTAGACATCAATGGTGGAGGTATAGATTTTCCTATACTAAAGAAGTTAGAATCCAATTACTATAATGTACATATTAATGGTCCTTATAATGGGATTAAGGATTCTGAATTTCTTTATAACAACACAGATATTTTATTCTGCGGGTATAATCGCGATGATCCAAATATGCAGGGTGTTGCCGAGGTTGTAAAGTATTTTGAGGCAATTCATACAGGAACTCCTATGATTGCAACGAAGGGCTTGGCAATTGGCAATAGAGTTGAGGCTAATGGATTTGGTCTTGCTGTTGATACTGATAATTCAGATATAATTCGTGGTGCAATTATGAAGATTATGAAAGAACCAGAATTATTATCAAAATTTGCTAAAAACGAACTAAAAAAGGCTCATGAATACTGCTGGGATGAAAAAGTAATAATACTTGATTCTATTTATAGATTGTAGCATTGATATATAGGGGCTCCTGAAAAAGTAATAAAGTTAAATCAGACAAAGGAATATGTGGTATAATGGACCGGAAAAATGCACGGAAATTGAAGAAAAGCATAAAAAAGTCGTGCACTTTGAAGGCGAAGATGTACAGAATTCCAGAGTATACGCCTGAATTTGATCAGTTTGACATGGTGTTTGGCGGGAGCCTAAAAGCAGATAATCGGATGTTATACTTAAAAAGTGATCATAAGTCATTGCAGGTTAATGAAAAGAACACAAGAAAGACTCCTCGAATTCTTTGTGCTAGAAGTAACTGCTAGATCTGCTGCAAATATACTAGAAATTCATCCTAATTCTGCAGCTCTTTTCTATCGGAAAATTCGTCAAGTTATTGCTTTCTATTTAGCCCAGGAAGCAGCAGAAGTATTCAATGGCGAAGTAGAAATCGATGAAAGCTACTTCGGTGGAGTTCGAAAAAATAAACGAGGCCGAGGCGCTGCTGGGAAAGTAGTCGTCTTTGGCATGCTAAAGCGCCATGGCAAGGTTTTCACCGTTGTTGTGGAGAATACCAAGACAAAGACCTTAATGAACGAAATAGCCCGAAAAATCAAGCCCGATAGCGTTGTCTATACTGATGCCTATCATAGTTACGATGCATTGGATGTTAGTGAATTCCATCATCTTCGAATAAATCATTCAGATATATTTGTTGATGAAAAGAATCACATTAACGGAATTGAAAACTTCTGGAACCAGGCTAAGAGAGTCTTAAGAAAGTACAATGGAATAGAAAAGAAATATTTCTATTTGTTCCTGAAAGAATGTGAGTTCCGATTCAACTACGGAACACCAAAGAATCAACTTAAAATTCTTAGAAAATGGTGCTCAATTTAGACTTTTATCTAGTACAGCCCCAATTTTTAATTAAAAGAGCATTACTGTGAGAAAAGCAAAAGATAGATTAGCATATAGCAAAAAAGACATTGTAATGAGCAGGGCTATATGCATTTACTTGATGCTTACTGTTGTTATTATTGAAGGGAGATTTATTCTAAATTACTTGCCATTTTCAGATATGTTTTATACTTATATCAGATTTTGCGGTAGTTTTTTGGCTGTTTTGCTTTGTTTAAAATATCTTAAAAATAGTGAGTTGCTTATTTTAGTATTATTAGAAACATTCTTTGGAATTAGCTACTTATATGCCTGGCTATCTGGTTTCCTGCTTCCAGAGAATATACTACCATATACAATTATAACACTTTTATTATGCATACCATATTTAGTTTTTTTGTATGCAATTGGGGATTTGAACTGCTTATATTCTAAAATATTAAGCACATCTTACTTCATGGGAGTTGTTTTGACTCTCCATTACTTTAATAGAAACCATTTAGTTGAGTATGATATGGCCTTCTCGTATTTAGTTTTGTTATGTGCAATAATCCAGACAAATGAAGTTTTCAGAAGAGATGGATGCCGTTTTCTCAATACTTTGTTTGTGTTATTTGAATTAACTATGATTGTGGTATATGGTGCGAGGGGACCATTGTTCTGCTATGGTATATTTATATTATTAAAAGCAATATTTGGAATTGATGATAAAAAAGTTCGTCGAATTGTTGTTTTATTTGGAATAGTATTAGTCATTTTTACTGGCAATTATCGATTCTTTGCTACCTCACTTAATAATTATCTAGTTAATCAAGGAATGGGAAGCCGGACTCTAAAAACCATACTTTCTGAGACAATATTCAATGATAGTGGAAGGCTTATGATTCAGAAGAATGCAATGGAATTAATTAGAGATAGATCAATTCTTGGATATGGAGCATCAGGCGAATTAGGACTGATTAATAATTCATATCCGCACAACTTATATTTAGAATTATTGATTGACTTTGGGGTGATAATTGGTGGACTCCTTGCAATTTATGTTACATTTATAGTTATAAAGTCAATTATTATGCATTCATCAATTTATAAAGATTTAGGGTTCATATTTTTAACTCTTGGATTTGTGATGCTCCAATTCTCTGGGACGTATCTACAGAACATATATATTTTCATGTTTGTTGGACTTATGATGAGAAAACAAGACATTGAAAGCAGGATAAAAATAGTTTAGTGTAGTAAACATATATCATAGAGAGTAATACTATTAATCTTATCAGGGAGAGTGATATACGAGCAAAGATAAGATATGCATATATAAAAAGGCGAAGAATATGACGAATAAAAAAAATAATGTCGCTAAATCCATTGGAATACTGACTGTTTTAATGATGACATCTAAGTTGATAAGTCTGATTCGTGAAATGGCAATAGCTGGTTTTTATGGTGCATCAAGTAGTACGGATGCATATTTTGTAGCATCTGGATTTGTGACAAATGTCTTTTTTGGAATGACTTCTGCTTTAGCAGTGACATTTGTGCCATTTTATATACAGACCAAAGCAATAAAAGGTAAGAGAGAAACTTATATTATCTGTTCCTCTCTGCTCACAGCGCTTTCGCTGTTTGCTATAATAATAATTATCTTTTTATATATTGGAGCACCCCTTATATCAAAACTTATAGTTCCATCATATACAGGAGAAGTATTTGACGAAGTTGTCCTATATATCCGCATTTACTCATTAACAATATTGTTTTCTTTACTAACTAGCATGCTGACGGGCATATTGAATGCTGAAAGCGTGTATGGTTATGGTGCGTTAGCTTCAATAATTTATAGTATTACATCCATTCTTTGTATGGTTCTACTTAAGGAGTATATCGGCGTTACAGCTCTTGCTATTTCAGTGCCATTCTCATTCTTTCTTCAGCTAATATTATTAATAACTAAGACACAGAAGTATATTCTTTATATTCCAACAATTCACATTTTCACTCGGGAATTAAAAAAATATTTACTTTTAATTGTCCCTGTGTTGTTGAGTAATGCAACGATTGAACTTAATCAACTTATTACTAGGATAATTACATCTGGCACAGGGACTAGAGCGGTATCAATTTTATCTTACTCAAACACATTATTCAACTTTATTTCAACATTAATTTCCACAACAATTATAACAGTATATTATACGGAAATATCGTCAGTTGCAATTGAAGATAATATTAGATTTACTTCTCTAGTATCTCATGCATTGAGAATCATCATAGTGGTATTGCTGCCAATATCGGTTATCTCTGCTATATTTTCGAATGACATTGTAAGCATTACATTTGGTCGAGGACAATTTGATCAAAATGCAATAACAGCTACAGCCAATTGTTTATTTATATATTCAATAGCTTTTGTTTTTGACAGTATTAGAAATTTGTTGATTCGTGTATATTATACGAAAAAGCAAACAAAAATTCCTATGATTAATAGTAGTATATCACTTTTTGTAACTGCAATTACAGCCTATTTTTTATCAAAAAGGCTAGGAGTATCGGGTGTTGTCATATCAATAGTATTTTCGATACTATTTACTACAATATTGATTTTTGTGAAAGCTAAAAAGAGTCTTTATATTATTAGTATACGCGAGATGTTACCAACAGTCATAAAATCGATGCTAAGTGTGAGTATTATGGCTATAGTAATATTGTTAATGAAAAAAAGAATGACAGGAATTTCATTATATTTAAGGTTTAGCGTTGTTACTATTGCAGGTCTCACTTTGTATATATTAATGCTTTTAATTATGCGGTGTAAAGAAATTTTAATTATATTAAGCGTATTTGAAGTAAAAAAGAGAATTTAAATTCAATTTCGGAAATTAAGTATCTAAAGAGAATTCATGATATTAGACAAATGGAGGATTAAAATGAATATTAGTTTCGCGGAAATAAGTCGACAATACATTAAATACCAGAATGAGTATGAAGAAGCTGCTCTTCGTGCGCTTCGTTCAGGATGGTATATCCTTGGGAATGAGCTAAAAAAGTTTGAGATTGATTATGCAAAATACATGGGAGCCAAACACTGTATCGGAGTGGGTAATGGTCTTGATGCTCTTCGTCTTGCTTTATCAGCATCTGGTATTAAAAAGGGAGATGAAGTAATCGTTCAAACGAATACTTTCATTGCTACAGCGTTGGCTATAACACAGAATGGTGCAAAACCGGTGTTCGTAGAAGCGGATAATTACTTCGGTATTGATCCCCAGGCATTAGAAGCTGCAATAACCGAAAAAACAAAGGCAGTAATGGTTGTACATCTCTATGGTCAGGCATGTGAAATGGATGCAATAATGGTAATTGCAAAGAAGTATAATCTTAAAGTTGTCGAAGACTGTGCTCAGAGTCATGGTGCTCTTTACAAAGGAAGAATGTGCGGAACTTTTAGTGATGTTGCATGCTTCAGTTTCTATCCGATGAAGCCTATCGGGTCTTTTGGTGATTCTGGTGCCGTGACAACCAACGATGATGAACTTGCTGATCGTATTAGTATGCTACGAAATTATGGCAGTAAAATTAAGTATAAGCACGAACTGCTTGGCATTAATAGTCGTATGGACGAGATTCAGGCAGCTATTACTGGTGTCAGTCTAAAGTATGTTGATGCAGGAAACATGGAACGCAATAAAATTGCTGCAAAATACATTGATGGAATAAAAAATAAAAAATTAATGGTTCCAGAAGTCAGACCTGGCACTTATCATATTTTCCATGTGTTTCCGATCATCTGTGAAGATCGTGATGGATTACATGATTACTTGAAAGCAGAGGGAATTCAAACCCAAATTCACTATCCGATTTCTTGCCATCTGGCTGTGTGCTACAAAGATTTAGGCTACAAAGCTGGGCAAATTCCGAAGGCTGAATACTATGCAGCACATGAGTTGAGCCTCCCAATTTATATTGGGCTCAAAGATGAAGAAATACAATACATTATTGATACGCTAAATAATTATTAAAGAGGGATAAAAACTATGTATTTGCGAAAGTTAAAAATTGAAGATGCGCCTCTTATGTTAGAATGGATGCATGACGATGATGTTACGAATAATTTATCGACTAATTTTGCACACAAAAGTCTTCAGGATTGCGAGAAATTTATTGAATCTAGTGCAGATACTTCAAATAATCTTCACATGACAATAGCATCTGATGCCGATGAGTACATGGGTACTGTAAGCCTTAAGCACATTGATAAAGAGGCAGGAAATGCTGAGTTTGCAATAACCGTTAGAAAAGCTTCAATGGGCAAAGGATATTCGTGGTTTGGGATGGTGGAAATTATCCGTGTTGCCTTTGAAGAATTGAGATTAAATAGTATATATTGGTGCGTTTCTAAAGCGAATGAGCGTGCTTGCAGATTTTATAATAAGCATGATTTCCAAGAAGCACTCGACATTCCTAATGAAATACTCTATAGGTATGAGGGTGTGAAAAATCTCATATGGTATTCTATATTGAATGGTGATGACTATCAAAATAAAACAATGAAAAGAGGAGAAGTAGCGGGCTGTAGGATAATCAAGATAAAAACAATTCCCACAGTGGATGCTGGCGAGCTTTCATTCTTTGAAGCAAATCATGACATACCTTTTAATGTAAAGCGGATATATTACATCTCAAAAGTACCGGAAGGAGTTAGACGTGGATTCCACGCTCACAAAGAATTGGAGCAGCTTCTTTTCTGCCCTTATGGAAAGATAAAATTGGTGCTTGATAACGGTAAAAATCGAGAGGAAATAATTCTAAATGATCCATCGATTGGAATCGTAATTCAACATACAATATGGCGAGAAATGCTGTGGCTTAAGAAAGACTCTGTTCTCTGTGTTGCGGCATCTGATTATTTTAGAGCAGATGACTACATAAGAGATTATAGCGAATTTATAAATTACAAAAACATGGGAGGTGCGATATGAAAGGAATCATTCTAGCTGGTGGAGCAGGGACACGGTTGTATCCATTAACCATGGTAACCTCTAAACAATTGCTGCCTGTCTATGATAAGCCGATGATATATTACCCGCTATCAACCCTGATGTTGGCGGAAATAAAGGACATACTTATCATTTCTACACCGTCAGATTTGCCGAACTTTAAGAGGTTGCTCGGAGAAGGACATCAGTTTGGCATTAATCTCTCTTACAGCGTGCAGGCGAATCCTGATGGCCTTGCTCAGGCCTTTATTATCGGTGAAGAGTTCATTGGCGATGATTTTTGTGCAATGATTCTTGGTGACAACATTTTTTATGGTGGAGGGCTTGGAAAGTTCCTGAGAGAGGCTGTAGTAAACGCTGAGAATGGCTATGCTACAATTTTCGGCTACTATGTAAACGATCCAGAGCGCTTCGGTATTATGGAATTTGATAAGGATTGGAATATTTTATCTGTAGAAGAAAAACCGGAGCATCCGAAATCAAACTATTGTATAACCGGGCTATACTTCTATGATAGACGTGTAGTCGATTTTGCAAAGAAAGTAAAGCCTTCAACTCGCGGGGAGTTAGAAATAACTACCCTTAATAATATGTACCTACAAGATGGCACTCTAAAGGGTCAGATTCTTGGTCGTGGCTTTGCTTGGCTAGACACAGGTACGATGGATAGCCTTATTGATGCTTCCACATTTGTGCAAGTAATAGAAAAGCGTCAAGGTGTTAAGATTTCTGCACCTGAAGAAATCGCTTATCGAAATGGATGGATTTCAAAGAAAGAATTGATTGAATCTGCTAATAGGTATGGTAAATCTCCATATGGAGCACACCTGAAAAAGGTAGCAGACGGTTCACTGATATATTAGACTGAGGGAAAAGCAATAACACTAGTTTCCTGTCTTTTACAGAATGCCTAATCCATAGAAGTAACGTCAATGTTGTCCATGATCTTGTCTACCGAAGGCAACGATGAAAAAAGAACGCCTTGCGCTACTACCCTACAGGATCGATCCTTCTTCTTACGGATGTACATTTCGTAATGGTGAGAATTCACTGTTTACAATTAAACGCTTTGTAGTTTTGATTTATTAATGATACAACAAGTCAGATGTTGCTGGCTAATCTAAATTGAAGGGAATTGAAAATGGAAATGGATAATCGAATGTCTATTATTGTTATAAGCTGTGACAAGTACAGAGACATTGTTGAATACTATCTTTATTACTTAAAATTAAACTGGAAAGATTGTAAATATAGGATTCTAGTAGCTGAGCAAGAATGTGATTTGCACAGCGATGTGGCGGAAACGGTATTATGCGGTAAAGATGTAACTTGGACCAAAGCGGCGATCAATACGATTAGCCAAACAAAAAGCCCCTTTATACTTTTATCATGTGATGATTTTTATATTTTCGATAAGGTTTATAGCGATGAAATAGAAGAAGTACTCGATTTTATCGAAAAAAACAAAATTAAATACTATAGATTGCCCATTTCTAAGCCATACAATCGTAAATATATACAGTACAAAGACAATCGTAATGTTGAGATGATACCAAGAAATAAAGCATACGGTGTTTCAATAGGTACTTCTATTTGGGATAGAAATGAAATTCTAAATATACTTGGAGATGGGTCAAAAACTGCCTGGGATTTAGAAAACGAATTTTCTAAAAATGCGGCAGACAGTAAAGAAGCTTATTATGTTGATTATGTTTCCGACAGACGTCCTTTGTTGCATTCTGTCCATATGGCGACTATGGGGAAATGGATTCCTTCAGCTGTAAAAAAATTCAAAAAACATGGGTATAATGATATTGAATATCAAAAGCGTGGATTTGTATCAAATTTAGGAATCTTAAAGATGAGATTTTACTTTTATAGTACTCTTATTGTACCAACAAAACTAAGAAAACCTATTAAAGCTATTTTATCAAAAGCAGGATTTCGATTTGCAACAAAATGGTAGAGCCCCTGGATGCTCGAAAAAATTATAAAAAGAGCAAAATAAAAGCAACTAATATAATGAAATAGTTGTAGACAGATTCTTAGCGGTTGGGAATTGCGCTTTCTGCACTTGGTCAGTAGTGTTTGTCAAAAAGGAATATCGATTGTCTCCATAACCTGAATGGTGAACTCTCGGGTTGGTATGTAATTCGATACAAAAACCAACTCGGCGTTAACTGGCAATTCACAACACATGACGCAAGGACGAAGCTGAAACGTCTATCCGCAATTCTGACTGGAAAGATATACATGTTACAGGGTACTAGGCAAGGTTATCATCTTATGATGTCTTTTTAATTATCATAGTAATGATTTGCTCAAGGAATAAAATTAATGGAATTTAAAGATGATATTTATTTTAAATATGGTAAAAGAGCTTTCGATATATTGATCTCATCACTTGGAATAGCTTTTCTATTCATCCCTTTGACTATTATTGCTATATTTGTAAAGTTTAGCTCGCCTGGTCCAGTGCTTTATAGACAAATAAGAATTGGGCAAGGGGGATGTAAATTCAGAGTCAACAAATTCAGAACCATGTATAGTAATCATAAAAACATATCAACAATCACTGTTGCAGGGGATATCCGGGTAACAAAAGCTGGAAAAATTCTTCGTTTATGGAAACTTGATGAGCTTCCTCAATTGTTTAATATATTTGCTGGAACGATGAGTTTTGTTGGCCCAAGGCCGGATGTTCCAGGTTACTGGGACAAGCTTGAAGGAGAAGGAAAGAAAGTCTTGGCGCTAAGACCCGGAATTACTGGCCCTGCAACTGTGAAATATGCAAATGAAGAAGAGATCCTTGCAAATGTTGATAATCCTAAAGAATACAATGATGAAGTAATATTCCCTGATAAAGTTAAGCTCAATATAGAGTATATGAAGAATTGTTCATTGATTATCGATTTAAAGTACATCGTTAATACATTACTGAGGTAATAAAATAATTTTCGCGATAAATATAATGAAGGATTATTCATGAATATTAATGAATTTCTAGATTCATCTATACATAGCATAATTTTAAATTCTGGTGATCTTACCTTTTTTATAAAAGGTCGTGTAGCTTTATGGGCAATTTTGAAAGCTTTAGAGATCGGAATAGGTGATGAAGTAATATTACCGGCCTATACATGTGTTGTTGTACCGAATGCAATTCACTACTTAGGTGCTAAGCCGAAATATATTGATATCGATCTTCGATGCTTCTCGGTAAAACCTGAGGAAGTAGAAGCTGTTATCAATACTGCAACAAAGATAGTGCTCTGCCAGAACACATATGGACTTTCGGCGCATGTAGACGAGATTGTTGATCTTTGTCGTACAAGAGGGATCAAGACAATTGAAGACTGTACACACGGTTTTGGTGGATTCTACAAGAGTAGACCCAATGGCTCTTGGTGCGATGCGGCTTTCTATTCGAGTCAATGGAATAAGCCTTTTTCTACTGGCATTGGGGGTTATGCACTTGTGAACGATAAGGAGCTTGAGCCTAAAGTTGCTGAATTTTGTACCTCCTTACCACAACCTTCAGCACAAACGCAGATTATGTTATGGACTCTCATGCGAGTGAGACGGCTTATAAGCCCTGTGACGTATTACTCTTTTGTGAAAGCTTATCGATACTTGAGTAAGAGAAACTTAGTCACCGGTTCTTCTACAGGAGAGGAGCTTGAAGGGATAGAGATGCCCAAAGATTACCTTCTTGGTATGTCAGGAGTACAAAAGCGTGCGGCAGTAAGAGCACTGAAGAAGTTACCTGTTGTGAACGCGCTCAGGAAGGCGAATGGGGCTTTGTATACGGAGTATCTGGCTGAAAGGGGGCTTAATCATGTGGCTCCTGAGTTGCACCCTGATCATTTGTTCCTTAAGTATCCTCTCCTGGTGCATGATCGCGATGGGTTTATACGAAAGGCTGAGGAAGCGCGAATTCCTTTGGGGGATTGGTTCCGTTCGCCTTTGCATCCTGTCGAGGGTGATTTGAGTAAGTGGGGTTTTGAACCGGAACGGTATCCGAATGCGGTATTTGCCGCCGCTCATGTAGTTAATCTGCCTACTGATACGAAGAAGCCTGAAAGGGTGTTGGAATTTGTGGAGAAGAACAGGGATCTCATTTTTGATGTGACGCTCGGTGGGCGTTTGCCAAGGCGATAAGGAAGGTGATTATGGCGGGAACTATTCAGTGGAAGGTACAGCTTTTTAAGCTAAATTACGATGAACGCGAATATAGCGCCGTGATGGATACCCTTAAGTCGGGGTGGATCACGATGGGGCAGAGGACCTTGGATTTTGAAGAAGCCTATGCAAAGGAACTCGGCGAGGGTTCGAAGTGCGTGGCGGTTTCGAATGGGACGGCGGCGCTGCATATCGCCGTGCTGGCCTGTGGGGTGAAGCTTGGGGATGAGGTGATCGTGCCTTCGCTCACGTTTATCGCCGATCTCAATTCGGTGAGGGTGTCGGGCGGCGAGGTGGTGATTGGGGATGTGACGTCGCTCGAGGATTGGGCGATGGATCCTGTCGATATCGAGGCTAAGATTACGCCCAAGACCAAGGCGGTGATGATCGTGCACTACGCGGGGTATGCCTGCGACATGGACGCGATCGTCGATATCTGCAAGCAGCATAATCTTAAGCTTATTGAAGACTGCGCGCATTCGAATGGCGGATCCTATAAGGGCAGGAAGCTCGGTACCTTTGGCGATATTTCGGCCTGGAGTTTCTTCTCCAACAAGAATCTGGCGGTGGGCGAGGGCGGTATGGTCGCCACGCGGGATCCTGAGTTGTTTCAGAAGTGCAAGAATTTGCGTTCCCATGGGATGACGGTCGCCAGTTTCGACAGGATGAAAGGCCGCGCGGCTACCTACGATGTCGTGGAGCCAGGGTTCAATTATCGTATCGACGAAGTCCGCTCCGCTTTAGGGCTTGTGCAGCTTGCTAAGTTGCCCGAGGCGAATGCCGCACGCGCGGCGCTTGTGGAACGGTATTTTTTCAGGCTGGACGCGATGAAAGAATTCTTGAGCGTTCCGTTCCGCCATTACGATAGGGGAACTCCCACCTACCATATCATGCCGGTTCTTCTTTCCAAGGAAATCGATAGGGCCGCGCTCATCGAGCGGATGAAGGAGGATGGCATCCAGACTTCCATCCACTATCCTTCGATACAGAGCTTTACCGCGTACAAAGACAGGGTTGGTCCGACGCCCAAGAGCCAGTACATCAGCGAACACGAACTCACGCTTCCCCTCTATCCCACCATGACCATAGCCGAAGTGGATCTCGTATGCGATTCGCTCGAAAAGAACGTTAAGCTTGTCGGACCCTAAAAAGGTCTACTGGTAATATTGGCTCAGTTATTTTGTTGGCTACAATTTTCATTATATCGGGTGCAGGAGTATAACTATGAAATCAGCTTTTATAACTGGTATTACTGGCCAAGATGGATCCTATCTTGCTGAGTCTTTACTTAACAAAGGTTATGAAGTCCATGGTATTCTCCGTCGATCTTCAGTATTTACCACTCAAAGAATCGACCATCTTTTTTCTAATGCGCATTTCCATACATATCATGGAGATCTCGCTGATTCAAGCAATCTTCATAGGCTTGTTGAAAAAATTCATCCGGATGAAATTTATAACCTTGGTGCTCAGTCTCATGTTGCAGTATCTTTTGAAGTGCCTGAATATACTGCTGAGGTTGATGGGATTGGCACTATACGTCTTCTTGATGCAATTCGAGATCTTAGGATTAAAACAAAGTTTTACCAAGCCTCTACTTCGGAATTATTTGGTGGTCTACCTGGGACACAGCCTCAAAGTGAAAAGACACCTTTTTACCCAAAATCGCCCTATGCTGCTGCAAAACTCTACTCTTATTGGGTAACAGTAAATTATAGAGAGTCATATGATCTTTTTGCATGCAATGGAATTCTATTTAATCACGAATCACCACGTCGAGGAGAAACCTTTGTTACAAAAAAGATAACTAAAGCAGTTGCTGCAATAAAAAACAATGGCTTAAAGATATTAAAGCTTGGAAATCTAGATGCAAAACGTGACTGGGGTTATGCAAAGGAATATGTAGAGGCAATGTGGTTTATGCTGCAACAAGATAGGCCTGATGATTATGTTATTGCTACAGGGAAGGCTCATTCAGTCCGTGAGTTTGTGGAATTCGCCTTCAATGAAATTGGGGTCAATATAGAATGGCATGGCGCAGGTATTGAGGAAAAAGGTTATGATGCAAGAAGTGGTGAGCTTCGTGTAGAGGTCGACCCTCGTTATTTCCGTCCCTCAGAAGTTGAATTTTTGTTAGGGGATCCGAGTAAAGCAAAACAAAAGCTTGGCTGGACAGCAACTACAAATGTAAAAGAGCTTTGTAGGAAGATGGTTCGATATGATCTTTTAAATACTACTTTTGGCGGAAAAGAAGACTGATCATGCGTATATTTATTACAGGTGGAAATGGATTAGTTGGTCATAATGTCGTAGAGCGCCTTACGGGTACGTATGATGTTGTTGCACCAGCCAGAAGTGAACTAGATCTCTTGGATACGGATGCTGTTTTATCGTTTGTACGTCTCACTAATCCTGATGTTATTATACATTGTGCTGGTATCGTAGGAGGTATTCAGGCCAACATCAGAGAGCCAGCTCGTTTTCTGGTAGAGAATTTTGAGCTTGGAAAGAACGTTGTACTCGCAGCTGCTAGAACTATGGTACCTTACTTAATCAATATGGGGAGTTCATGCATGTACCCCCGAACAGCCCATAATCCTCTACAGGAAAATTTAATCCTAAAAGGAGAGCTTGAACCAACTAATGAGGGATATGCAATTGCTAAAATTGCCGTTCAACGGCTTTGCAGCTATCTTGAACGAGAACATCCAGGAATTGCCTATAAAACGATTATACCATGTAACCTTTATGGGAAATGGGATAAATTCGATCCTGCCTACTCACATATGATCCCTGCTGTGATCCGAAAACTCCATGATGCAAAATGCGAAGGACGCGATTCCGTCGATATTTGGGGATCTGGTAAAGCCAGAAGGGAATTCATGTATGCAGGTGACCTTGCGGATTTCGTCTTCTATGCTATTGAACATTTCGACGCTATGCCAAGTATTATCAATGCTGGCCTTGGTTACGATTATAGTATAGATGAGTATTATAAAGCAGTTGCAAAAGTCATTGGCTATTCAGGAAGTTTTACACACGATAAAAGCAAACCTGAGGGGATGGAGCAAAAGCTTGTTGATATTTCCTCATTACATACTTTTGGATGGAAAGCGCACACTTCTCTTGAAAAAGGTTTACAGCTAACATATCAATATTTCTTGGAACAGGGGAAACAATTATGAAATATCCTCTTGCGACATCATCGTGGGACCAAGCTGAGCTTGATGCTATCTCCCGGGTTGCAGCTTCTGGAATGTGCACAATGGGCGAGAATGTTATCCAATTTGAGCGGAACTTTGCAAGCTTCGTTGGATCAAAATATGCTGTAATGGTAAATTCAGGATCATCGGCAAACTTAATAATGGTAGGCTCCCTCTTTTTTAGAATGGAGAATAAAATTTGTCCTGGCGATGAGGTGATAGTCCCAGCGGTTTCTTGGCCTACAACTTATTATCCGCTTACTCAGTATGGGCTTAAGCTAAAATTCGTTGATATTGATTTGGAAACTCTCAATTATGATTTGAAAGCGCTTAGCAGTGCAGTTTCTGAAAAAACTAAGTTAATTGTTGCCGTTAACCTCCTTGGGAATCCTAATGATTTTGATGCAATTAAAGAAATTATTAAATATAAAGACATTGCTCTTATTGAAGATAATTGTGAGTCGCTTGGTGCGATTTATCATGGACGTCAAGCAGGAACTTTCGGCATAATGGGATCTTTTAGCACTTTCTTCAGCCATCACATGTCAACCATGGAAGGTGGCCTTGTTGTAACAGACGATGAAGAACTCTATCAAATTCTCCTTTGCCTTCGAGCTCATGGTTGGACTAGGAACCTTCCTAAGCTTAATAAAGTATCGGGAATAAAAAGCGACGATCCTTTTGAAGAATCATGGAATTTTGTACTACCTGGATATAATGTTAGGCCGCTTGAGATTGAGGGTGCAATTGGAAATGAGCAACTTAAGAAGTTGCCATTATTCTTGGAGTATCGCAGAAAGAATGCAAAGGCATTCCTTGAGCTATTTGGCACGGATAAGCGCTTTATAATACAAAAAGAAATTGGATCAAGTTCCTGGTTCGGTTTCGCTTTTATCTCTCGGCCTAATTCTGGCATTGATCGAAAAAACCTAGCAAAATATCTGATAAAAAATGGAATTGAGTGCCGCCCAATTGTGGCTGGCAATTTTGCGATGAAAAAAGTCATAAAATTTTTACCACATACCATTCATGGTAAACTTAAGAATGCTGAGTGGATAGACCAGAACGGGCTATTTGTTGGAAATCACCAATACGATATTTATGAAAATCTCTATGAACTAAGGCAATTACTTGATACATATAAATGAGAGATGATTTTGAATAAATTATATGAAAATCTTTTAAGAAGTAATCTGAGAAAAAATTGATGATGTTAGTTAATAAAATATCGAATCGCTATGCCGTCATTCTCGCCGGAGGTTCTGGCATTCGGCTCTGGCCTCTTTCCAGGGAATCGCTGCCCAAACAGCTTATTCCCGTGCTTGGGGATAGGAGTCTCCTCGAGGAAGCCTTCGACAGGCTCCTGGGCGTACTGCCCGAGAATCGTCGCTGGGTTTGTGGTGGCGCCCGGCACGAGGCGGCGGTGCGGAAGCGCATTCCTTCCCTCTCGACCTATATCGGCGAGCCTGTCGGCCGCGATACCCTGGCGGCCATAGGCTACTCCTGCGCGCTCGCCCGAGCTGTCGATCCCAATGCCGTCGTCGCCTTTCTCACCTCCGATCACGTGATGCGACCGCTAGATTCCTTCCGTGCATCGCTTTTCCATGCTTTTGCACTCGTAGAGGAAAAACCCGACCTTCTTCTCACCTTTGGGATCAGACCTCACTTTCCTTCGACTGCTTATGGCTATCTGGAATTAGGCGAACCCCTCGCCGAAAACGGGATTAGGCGCGTACGACGTTTCAAGGAAAAGCCCGATTTGGCCGCCGCGCAAACTTATCTGAAGGCTGGTAGCAATTGCTATCTCTGGAATTCAGGTATGTTTGTATGGAAGGCGTCCCGCTTTCTTGAGCTTCTGAACCACTATGAACCTGAGGTTTTTTCCGCGATCAAAACTATCGTGGACGAGCCCGATCCAGCCGCTCGCACAGCGCTCATGGAAAGTATCTACCCAACCATAAAAAAGAAGTCGGTCGATTATGGTATCATGGAACCCGCATCCCAAGACCCTGATGTCAGCATCGCCTGCGTCGCCCTCGATCTCGATTGGAAGGATATCGGTTCCTGGACTGCGTATGGTTCCTTAGCTAAAACCGATGAATCAGGCAATACATCTATGCTCACTGCTTCCGACAACGTGGAAGTACCTGTCATCTTCAAGGAATGCGACAACACGCTCGTCGTCTCCACAGTTCCCAACCACTTGGTAGCCTGTTTCGGTTGCGACGAGATGGTGATCGTCCACACAGCCGACGCTACTCTCATCTGTCCAAAGTCCAAGGTTGAGGAACTAAAAAAGCTACATTCCGAAATTCAACATCGTTTTCCTGGAACTTACACCTGAAAAAGTTAATAATGGAGGTCCGACCCCGATTTTTAACTTTTCCGCTTTGGGGCTTGTGCAGCTTGCTAAGTTGCCAGAGGCGAATGCCGCCCGCGCGGCGCTTGTGGCGCGGTATTTTTTCAGGCTGGACGCGATGAAAGAATTCTTGAGCGTTCCGTTCCGCCATTACGATAGAGGAACTCCTACCTACCATATCATGCCGGTTCTTCTTTCCAAAGAAATCGATAGGGCCGCGCTCATTGAGCGGATGAAGGAGGATGGCATCCAGACTTCCATCCACTATCCTTCGATACAGAGCTTCACCGCGTACAAGGACAGGGTTGGCCCAACGCCCAAGAGCCAGTACATCAGCGAACACGAACTCACGCTTCCCCTCTATCCCACGATGACGATAGCCGAAGTAGACCTAGTCTGCGACTCCCTAAAGTCACATTTGGGGGTCTGACCCTAATTTTTAACTTTTCCTGAAGGAAGAAAAAGTAGTGGTATAGATTGTTGTCGCTGAGATAAATATTGATGAAATATATTTTGTAAAATTAGTATGATTTGTGGTTGACATAGCACCAATACGTAGTAAATTAAGAGTGTGGTATAAAAATACCACACACGGAGGTGCTGATGTTTGGCAATGAAGTTAAAGACTTGAGGATTTCTAAAAGTATTTCCTTGCGGGAATTCTGCAAGGCCACGGGGGAAGATCCAAGCAATTGGAGCAAGATCGAAAGAGAGCTCATGGCTCCACCCACCGACCACGATCGATTGGAAAGAATTGCTTTGGTAGTGGGAATTCCTCCAAATTCCATTCAGGACTTCATAGCAAAGGCGGAAGTTGCAGCCGGGAGTATTCCAAAATTCATCATGACGAATGAGGTGATTTTAGGCCAGCTCCCCGCTTTCTTAAGAACGGTGGACAATGTAAAGCCTACAGAAGAGGATTTTAGAAAGATCATCGAGATCCTTTCGAGAAGCACTGATGGCGAATGAAGATCTTTGCCCTCCCTTCATGGAGGACGATGAGATAAAAGCCAAAGTAGAGCATTTTAGATCTCGTTTTGCTCGTTGTAGGATATTTCCTATCGATATCGAAGGCCTTTGACTTTCGAACGATGCATGTTGATGAGTATGAATACATGGATGAACGTTATGTGAATCGCCTTCGTTTTTCCATGGCTCATGAGATAAGTCATATCATCCTTCATGCGGAGCTTTATCCTAAACAACGATTTAATGATCTCGACGACTATATTAATTTCCATCGCTTAAAATCAGATAAAGCCCATAAATGGTTCGAGTATCAAGCCAATAATTTTGCGGGCAATCTCCTTGTGCCTTCGCTAGAGCTTCGCCGCTTCTTCGATGAGCAACGGGTTGCATACCAAAAAACGCATGATCCGGTTATCACGGTGCGATCTGCTGAATATCTCAAGCGAGTTATCGCAGATGCCGCCATAGAATACTTTGGAGTGTCTGAAAATGTTGTTTCTAGAAGAATCAGCGATGAGAACATCTCTTCTCGACAGTTAATGACCGGGGTCTGACCCCGATTTTTAACTTTTCACACGTCGCCCGCATTGGGATAGCTGAGTACCTGGGTGTCCTTGAACCAGTAAGGTTCATCCAAAGACCCCATGATAAGCCGCTTTTTGACCGGCTGGGCCGGCTGCGCCAGCAAAGTTTCAACATAGTTCATCCCTGCAATAAAATCAGGATGGAAGGTAGCGGATGATTTGATTTCACACAGAAGGGTTTCTGGCTGAGTTTCCGAAAGCAGATCCACCTCATGTCCTTTCTGATCCCTGAAGTAGAGAAGGGTGTCCGGCTTCCCGCGGTTATACAGTGACTTGAGGAATTCCGCGACGACGTAAGCTTCGAAAATCGCCCCTCGCAAAGGGTGGGTATTCAGGTGCTCGGGACTGAAAATGTTCAGAAGCCAGCACAGCAATCCGGTGTCGAGGAAGTACAGCTTCGGCGACTTCACCAGACGCTTGCCAAGGTTCCGATAGTATGGCTGAAGAAGGTATACCAGAGAACTTTGCTGAAGGACGCTGATCCAGCCTCTCACGGTCCCATGGCTGATGCCGCATTCACCCGCCAGGCTGCTCGCGTTCAGAATCTGGCCATTGCGTCCCGCCAGAAGGCGCATGAATCGCTCGAAGTTGCCCAAATCTTTCACCTGAAGAATCTGCCGCAAGTCCCGCTCGACATAGGTCGAAAAATAGAAGGACATCGCCTCAGATGGATCAAGCTTCTTGTCATGGATACGGGGATAGAATCCGGTATAGAGCATAGTCGAAAGATCTGGGGCGGAGCGTGTGGAGTAGAGTTCTTGGTAGCTCAGGGGCAGAAGGCGCGCTATAGCCGTGCGTCCGGCCAGCGATTGCGAGACACCAGCCATAAGCTCGAACTGCTGGCTCCCCGTCAGGATGAACATCCCCGGCCTGTCGCGGCTGTCCACAATAGTCTGAATATAAGACGATAGTTCGGGCACCCGTTGGATTTCGTCCAGTATGGCTCCGTCCGGATATCGCGCCAGAAAGCCGCGCGGATCTTCGATTGCCTGGAGTCGCAGGGAACTTTCCTCCAGCGAGACATAGGGTTTGTCCGGAAACAGTGCCTTGCAGAGCGTCGACTTTCCCGATTGGCGAGGCCCCGTGACAGTGACAACCGGGTACTCGCCGCTCCATTGAACGATTTTTCCAGCCAGGATTCGTGGGATCATAGTATAAGTATAGGTAGCCTGGTGTATATTGTCAATTGTATTTACAATTTGCACCATATGGGGTCTGACCCCGATTTTTAACTTGGACAGGATAACGGGACGGGCAAGACTGACAGGGAAGAGTTTTGGGTAAAGAAAGAAAAGAAAGAGAGATTCTTCTCTTTACCAGAAAGATTTTTTTGTTAATCGTGATAGATCCTGTTATCCTGTCTAACTTTTTTTGCCGAAAATACTTAGGGGCTCCTGAAAAAGAAATAAAGTCAAATCAGTTAAAGGAATATATGATATAATGGACCGGAAAAGTGCACGGAAATTGAAGAAAAGCGTGAAAAAGTCGTGCACTTGGAAGGCGAAGATGTACAGAATACCAAAGTATACGCCTGAGTTTGATCAGTTCGACATGGTGTTCGGCGGCAGCTTGAAAGCGGATAATCGTTGGGTAATCTTGGCAAGCCTGATCCCTTGGAAAGATGTCGAAGAGAAATATTCAAAGCTGTTCGTCGCTAATAATGGAAGGCCGGCGATACCGGTGAGAGTCGCGTTAGGCGCTCTCATAATAAAAGAGAAGAAGAATCTTTCAGATGAAGAACTGGTGGAGGATATTCGAGAGAGTCCTTATCTACAGTTCTTCTTAGGATACGAAGGATACAAATATGAGATACCTTTCGATCCGAGCATGATGGTGCATTTCAGGAAACGATTATCTGCTGACGTCCTGAAAGAAGTGAATTCATTGATCATCGAGAAGAGCAAAGCCGACGATGAACACCATGATGATGAAGATAAAGGCAACGGCGCAGGGGATGGAGAAGAGAAAGGGCAAGAGAATAAAGGGACCTTGATCGTTGATGCTACCTGCGCTCCCGAAGATATGAGATTCCCCCATGATGTGACCTTGCTGGATGAAGCGAGAAGGAAGACTGAAAGTATCATCGATACGCTCCAGAAAGAAATGCCGGAGGGTTGGGAAAAACCAAGGACGTATAGGAAGAAGGCGAGAAAAGAGTTTCTGACCTTCATACGGAACCGAAAGCCGAGAGTGAATACGATAAGGAGAGCGTTGAAAACGCAGATCCAATATGTCGAGCGGAACCTGCGGTTGATCAATGAATACAAGGACAAAGTAGGGATAACTTCGCTCTCGAGAAAGCAGCGGCAGGATCTGTGGGTAATCGGAGAATTGGTCCGCCAGCAGAGAGAATTGTACCGCAGTGACACCTGGTCGATAGAAGGAAGGATCTTAAGCATAAGTAAGCCTTGGGTGCGTCCGATCGCGAGAGGAAAGGCCCGAGGAATGTATGAGTTTGGAGCGAAGCTCTCGTTGAGCCTTGTTGATGGAATGGCGGAAGTCTATAGGCTCTCATGGGATTCCTACAACGAATGCAAAGATTTGAAAGGGCAAATAGAAAGCTATAAGCGGCGATATGGGAGATATCCAGAAGCGGTATGCGCCGATAAGATCTATAGGACGAGGGAGAATCTGCAGTACTGCCAAGAGTATGGGATACGATTATCGGGGCCGAAGCTGGGAAGGCCGTTCAAGGTTAACGGCAAGAATAAAGAACGAATACGTGAACAAAAAAGAATCGAGCGAGAAGATGAGAGCATGAGGATCGCGGTAGAGGGCAAGTTTGGAGAAGCGAAACGACGTTATACGCTCGATAGTATTGGAACGAAGCTTAAGGAAACGAGCGAGACTTCCATCATGATGGTATTCTTGGTGATGAACCTCATGGTGTTGGCAAGGAGAAAGGCGAAAGCCCTTTTTGTGTTGCTCATTGATACGATTATTGAAATAGCAGAACGATTAAAATTTATACCAATGGGGCTGTTGAGAGCGGCTTGAAAGATTGAAAAGCGGGTTCTTCAGGAATCCCTACTTACAATAAGGTGCGCTATGGATTCCATTCTTGATATCATCGGCAGAAAGGAAGAACTCTTCGCTGCCGATCTGGCTTCCCGCGAGGTCGAGCTGTCGCGCTTCGTCAAGGCCTCGCGTTTTCTTGTTATAGGCGGCGCTGGTTCCATTGGGCAGGCGGTCACGCGCGAGATTTTCAGGCGCGATCCTAAGCTGCTTCATGTGGTGGACATCAGCGAGAACAACATGGTCGAGCTGGTGCGCGACCTGCGCTCGTCCATCGGCTATTCTTCGGGCGAATTCGCCACCTTCGCCATCGACGCGGGCAGCGACATCTTCGACGCCTTCATGAAGAACGGCCCCGGTTACGATTACGTGCTCAATCTTTCCGCGCTGAAACATGTGCGCAGCGAGAAGGATCCTTATACCTTGATGCGCATGGTCGACGTCAATGTGTTTAACACCGATAAAACTATGAGGCAGGCCGCCGCGGCGGGCGCGAGGAAATATTTCTGCGTGTCGACAGACAAGGCGGCTAATCCCGTGAACATGATGGGCGCCAGCAAGCGTATTATGGAATATTTTCTTATGCGCCGGAGCCTCGAGCTGCCCGTTTCCACCGCCCGTTTCGCCAACGTGGCCTTCTCCGATGGAAGCCTACTCTATGGTTTCAATAGACGCCTTGAGAAAGAACAGCCCATTTCCGCTCCCAACGATGTCAGGCGCTACTTTGTCACGCCCAAGGAATCGGGCGAGCTCTGTCTGATGTCCGCCCTTCTGGGCGAAAACCGCGATCTTTTCTTTCCAAAACTCAACGCGGAGGCCAATCTCATAACGTTCTCCGAGATCGCGGAAAGATATTTGAAACATCGGGGCTATGAGCCAGTGGAGTGTGCGAGCGAGGATGAAGCTCGCGCCCGCGTGGGCGAATTGAAAGCGCAGGGCAAGTGGCCCGTTTTCTTCTTCGCGAGCGACACGACGGGCGAAAAGGACTTTGAGGAATTCTTCACCGATAAGGAAAGCCTCGACCTGGACCGCTTCGAATCCATCGGCGTCATCAAAAATGAACCTGCCTATGACGCGCCCGCCCTCAAACGCTTCGAGTCCGAGATACGCGTTATGCGCGAAAAAGGCCATTGGACCCGCGCCCAGCTTATCGACCTCTTCAACGCCACCATCCCCGAGTTCGCCCACAAAGAAACCGGCAAATTCCTCGACGCCAAGATGTAAGTTAAAATTCGGGGTCTGACCCCGTTTGTTAACTTTTTGCCCTAGCCCAATACCAGCCTTGACAAAAAAAATATGAATACTTACTATAAAAGTATGAAAACTACCGTATCCGAACGAGGCCAGATAACCCTGCCCAAGGCTATACGCACCAAGCTGGGCATCCGTCCTGGTACGATCATCGAATTCGAGCTGGTACAGGGTAAAATCATCGGAACCAAGAAAGAACCTCAGGACGCGCTGAGAACATGGCGGGGTAAAGGGCATCTTCCTGGGGGCATCTCCGATGTCGATGCGTATTTGGACGAGGTTCGCGGATGACAACCGCTGTCGACACATCGGTGCTTCTCGATATTCTTACCGATGATCCGCGCCACGCAGCGAATTCGGAAGCTGCGTTAGCTGAAGCCCGAGCTTCGGGCAGGCTGGTTGTCTGCGAATCTGTTATCGCCGAACTAAGGCCAGCCTTGGCTTCCGACCAGCAACTCGCGGCCTTCCTGGGCGATGTGGGCCTTGAGTTCCTGCCCGCCTCCCTTGAGAGCGCCACGCTCGCAGGCTCGATCTACGCTTCGTACCTGAAAAACCGCGGCCAGTCCCGACGCGTTCTGCCTGATTTTCTAATCGCTGCCCACGCGCGTTTGAATGCCGATCGTCTCCTGGCTCGCGACCGCGGCTACTACCGCGAATATTTCCGTGACCTCTCCCTTATGGATCCTTCCGCTGGGGTCTGACCCCGTTTGTTAACTTTTGCTACCAGCCGAATCCCATCATCCATAAAGGGATTACTCCCGGTACGGGATAATCCGCGCCGTCGCGAATCACGAAATTCGCCTTCTTCCGAGGTTTTCGCGATCCGCCAATCTCAATCAGAAAAGAGTCATCCACGAGGAAATCACCTTCCTGTTCATCCTGAGCGGCGTAGACCCTATGCCTCGCTGAAGAAAACGCGCAGGCCACAAAGGCTTCCCGCGCGTTGCCTTCCTTCCCGCTGAGCGCCGGGTACAGGGATGGATCTGCCAGAAAGAGCTTGGCGCCGATCGATCGCGCCGCGTGATCGCTCGGCTTTCGTACAATCCTGATCAAGCCTGTTTGCTCCATTGCCTGCAAAAGGGCATAGAGCTTCTCTTTTCCGACATTCCACTCGCGGCAGAGTGAATTTACCTGTACCACGGGAATATTCGTCTGTGATAGATATCCGAGCACCGCGTTCATCAGGCTAAAATGATTTTGGGCCACCGTTTGCACAATACGTGGGATATCAGCTTCAAGCGTCTTTTGAACGACCTGCAATATCCGGGTGGCGTAGCGGTCTTCGCCCTCCATGAAAAGCGGACGTAGACCTGATACCAAATAGGTTTCGAAAAGCCTAAGAATGTTGCCTGCCGCCATGACGCTCGACACCCATGTGGTATCCGTCGAGAAAGGGTCATGGACTCCGAAATCCGGATATCCTTTGAGAACCAGAAACTCCCGAAACGACAGAAATGGCATGGCGATGCCGATGTAGCGTCGCGAAAGATCCCCTATTCCCGATGACAACAGGAGCGAATCCGATCCGGAAGCCCAGATGGAGCGATCAGGCCACGCGTCGTACAAGGCCTTGAGATCCTCGCTCCAATGTGTCGCGTAGTGGATTTCATCCAGGCAGACCTGCATCACTCCTCGCTGAAACAGCGCTTCCGCGACAGTATAGACCGATAGGTTTGCAAGGGCGGGATGATCCATGCTGAGGTAGACGGCTCCCCTCGCTTTGGCTTCGCGCACAAGAAAGGTTGTTTTACCGACCCCGCGCGGACCATAGAGAAGCATTGATCTGTCTTTCAGGGCCGCGCCGCCGCGTAGCGCCGCGCCGCCTTGCCAAGGCCTGGCGGGCGTCTTGAGCGCATCTTCCAGCCGCGCCTGAACAATACGCAACGAATCGAGGATTTCGTATAGTGTATTCATAGATCGAGTCTACCGCAGAACCGATACTATGTCAAACGGTTCCGCGATAGAACCGGGGTCTGACCCCAATTTTTAACTTTTATAGCTTTCCTGTACATTCTGGCGGTCCTGGTATCCTGTCCAACAATGTATCGAAATCAAACTTGTCAACTTGACAAACAAAAATAGTATAGGTACGCTTTGGGTATGAAAACACTGCCTGTCGGTGAGCTGAAGGCTCAATTCTCGGAAGTTCTCGAAAAGGTACGGCAAGGCCAGAAGTTTGGAATTCTCTATGGTAAAAAGAAAAAGCCCGTTGCGATGATTGTACCCTTCGAGGACCTTGAAGAGAAGAAAGAAAGGAAACTAGGGATTCTTGACGGCAAGTATACGGTACGATTTTCTGCTGATTTCAAGATGACGGAAGAAGAGCTCGTAGGTCTGGAATGAAGTACCTGCTGGATACCCGCGCATTTCTTTGGTCGGTCACTCGATCCAAATCCTTGCCGGAAAAAGTGCTGTCGGAACTCAAGAATCCACACAATGAAGTCTTTGTTAGTGCCGTCACTTTTTGGGAAATCGCGATAAAGACAAGGATCAAGAAACTGGATCTTGGTGGCCTGCCTATTGAAGACTTGATTTCTTTTGCGGAGAAGATGGATTTTCAGCTTATCGACCTGACTCCCGAGGAAGCGAGCAGTTATGTGAACTTGGCCGAGAACACGCACAATGATCCCTTCGACAGAATGTTGATCTGGCAATGTATTCGAAGGAATATGACGATAGTGAGTAAAGATGGAGAATTTGAGAGGTTCAAGGATTTCGGCTTAAAGATTCTTTGGCCCAAAAGTTAACAAACGGGGTCTGACCCCAAATTTTAACTTTATTGAATTTTGATCGACACTAGGTTACACTTAGTGTAACTTGCCGCTTATCAGCAGTCGATCGGAGCGGAAATGCAGCCAGTCAGGATCTTTTCTGAGACACTCGCGCGGCTTGCTGACCGCGAGCACTACCTTTTCTCCCTGCGCGATCTCCACGCTCTTTTGCCCGAGTTATCCTACGATACCTTCAAGACCCTCGTTTCCAGGGCATCGAGGATGGGATCGCTGAAACGGCTATGCAGGAACCTCTATATCTACGAAAAAGTAGATTACCCGCGGGATAGAGTGCTGTTCCATGCCGCGGCCCGTCTGCGAGCCGAGCGTTTCAATTATCTGAGTCGTGAAACGGTGCTATCTGACGCGGGACTCATATCCCAGATTCCATTTTCCTGGATTACAGTCATGAGTTCGGGTCGATCCGGAAAAATTGAGTGCGAGGGCTTTGGCACTATCGAATTCATCCATACCGGCAAAGATCCTTCGCGCCTCGCTTCTGAGCTAAGCTGGGACGGGCAATGTCGACTCTGGCGGGCTTCGATCGCCCTCGCGCTTGCGGATATGCGTTCGGCCAAAAGGCCCATGGATCTTGTCGATATGAGTCTCGTTGCGCAAAAGGATGAAAGATGAGCCTCTTTGACGCGCTCGTCGACGAAGCGATCCGCAATAGCCCCGAACTCGCGGTGCTTCGTCCTGTCGTCGAAAAGGAGTTGCTCCATCACGATATCCTGCGATTGATGAGCGACGCTGGCCTGTTGGTCCTGCTTACCTTCATCGGAGGCACCTGCCTTAGGGCTTGTTACGGTTCGGGAGGCTGGGAACGTCGATACGTGGAAGGTGATAGTGCGGACGCGGCCGGAGCGGAAAGATCTGAAAGCCCAACGTATCCATATCGATATCTGCTCGATCCCTAGCCACGAATTCCGCCCCATGATGCTTCGCAATCGATACGGTGTGGAAATGGGAACTTCGGGGCTCATCCTTCGCGCGCAGAGCCGGGAGGAAATACTCGCCGATAAATTCCTCGCTCTGGCATTCAGGCCGAATAGAATTAAAAACCGCGATCTATGGGATATTGCCTGGCTCGAGCGACAGGGTGTCGCGTTGAATACCGATTTTATTGCCCAAAAAATACTAGATCACCATAAAACGACGTCAGGATTTTTTGACTCACTCACGGCGCGTATCGGGAGTATCGGCGCTGATGCTTCGATCCGGGAAGACTTCCGGAACGAGATGCGTCGCTTCCTCCCATTGGGACCGATTGTCGATACCGCTCTCTCCGACGATTATTGGCGCTACCTCCAAGCCCTTCTCGCCGATGACCTTCAAAAGTTAACAAACGGGGTCTGACCCCAAATTTCAACCTTTAGGACGGCCCATGCCTTCAGTGTCTACATTCGCGCCAATGCTCATACGCCTCTTCGATATCATTTTTTCCTCTGTCGCCATGCTCATTCTCTTCCCCTTCATGCTGCCCATCATGGTCGGCCTGAAGCTCACTGGCGAACACTATATTTTTTATCTCCAGCCCCGCGTCGGCTTTGGCGGCCGCGACTTCAATGTTTTCAAGTTCGCCACCATGCTTAAAAACAGCCCCAACCTGCCGGGCGGCGTCCTCACGCAGAAGAATGATCCGCGTATCCTCCCCATGGGCAATTTTCTGCGCAAAACCAAGATCAACGAACTTCCCCAGCTCGCCAACATTTTCCTGGGCCAGATGAGCTTCGTGGGTCCCCGCCCCCAGGCGAGGCGCCATTACGAGCTGTATTCGGCGCAGGTGCGCGCCGCCATCGACGCCGTGCCGCCAGGTCTCACGGGTATCGGATCCGTGGTTTTCCGCGACGAGGAATCCATTCTCGACGAGATCCAGGGCGACCGCGACCATTTTCATGATACCGTCATCGCTCCCTACAAGGGCGATCTCGAGGTCTGGTGGACGCGGCACAGGAGCCTCGGCAATTATTTCACGCTCATTTTCCTAACCGCGTGGTCGCTCGTAAGCCCACGGACGCAGCTGTGGAATACCTGGTTTGCGGATCTGCCTAAGCCCCCTGCCGAGTTAAAAATCGGGGTCTGACCCCAATTTTTAACTTTTTGCCCCGGCCTTTGAATCTTTTAGCTGCCTGCCGTGCGCATAAATATTGCACGCGGAGGTGCCTGGCCATGTCGCGATTGCCGCGAATGAATCGGATCGGCCTCTACCATGTCATAAACAGAGGTGTGGAAAAGCGCTTAATCTTTATGGACGATCCAGATTGTCGGCGATTCCTGGACCTCCTCGACAACCAAAAATCGGCCTTTGATTTCGATGTCGTTGCCTACTGCCTTATGCCGAATCATTATCATTTGTTGTTGGAAACGCGGTTTGAGAATCTTTCGTCAGCGCTCAAGCGCTTGGACCAGGACTATACGCAATATTTTAATCGTAAATACGACCGCGTCGGTTCTCTCTGGCAAGGCCGTTTTAAATCCTGGTTTGTGCACGATGAAAAGTACCTTAACGTTCTTATAAAATATATCGAGCGTAATCCCATCAAAAAAGGCATGACATCGCGGATCGGCGAATACCCCTGGGCGAGTTCGGTCACGAAAAATCCTGCGCTAAGCCAGGAAGAAATCGCCCAACTTACAGAATTCTTCAGCACAAAGTTCTTGCCGCGAGCCGAAGTCGCCGGAGTCAAGCCTGCTGATGCCGAAGCCCCTGACTCCTTGAGGCTTGCCATGTGCAAATCGCTCCCGCAGCATTTCCTTATAGCGAATTTAGCGCGTAAGCGTGATGGTATAGAGCGTGCAGTACGCGACGAAGCAATTGAAAGTGCCCTTCGCGATGGTTACAGCCAATCGCAGATCGCCCGCTACCTCGGTCTCAGTCCAGCTGCCATCTCCAAGCGTATAAAGTTAACAAATGGGGTCTGACCCCATTTGTTAACTTCCAAGAAAGGGAATTCCAATGAGAAAATTGTCTTCAATACTTGTCACCGGCGGTTCGGGCTTCATTGGATCGAACTTCATCCACTGGCTTTTCGCCAGGCCTGACTTCGCCGGACGCGTTATCAACCTGGACGCGCTCACCTATGCGGGGAATCCGGAGAGTCTTGCCGATATCGACGCGCGGTTCGGTGGCACAAGCGCCGCCGCCCGCTACGCTTTCGTCAAGGGCGATATCACCGACCGCGGCCTCGTCGAGAAGGTCTTTGTCGACTATGACATCGACACGGTGGTTCATTTCGCCGCGGAAAGCCATGTCGATCGCTCGATTCTCGGACCCGAAGCGTTCATCAGAACGAATGTCCTTGGTACCTATACGTTGCTCGATGTCGCGCGAAAAGCCTGGGGCGTCGGTGCCGCAGGTGCCGCGTCAGGCGGCGCCCGCGGCGATGTTCTCTTCCATCATGTGAGCACCGACGAGGTATTCGGCTCCCTGGGTGACTCGGGCTATTTCACAGAATCCACACCCTACGATCCGCGTTCGCCGTATTCGGCATCCAAAGCCTCCAGCGACCATCTGGCGAAAGCCTACTTCCACACCTACGGCCTCCCGGTCACAGTCTCGAACTGTTCCAACAATTACGGACCGTATCAATTCCCGGAAAAGCTGATTCCCTTGATGATCCTCAACATGCTCGAGGGGAAGGCGCTTCCCGTCTACGGCGACGGCAGGAATATCCGCGACTGGGTCTACGTGGAAGACCACAATGAAGCGGTGTGGACTATCATGAATCGTGGTCGGGCTGGCGAAACCTACAACATCGGCGGCGAGAATGAATGGGAGAACATCACGCTCCTGCGCCGTCTCATTGCCCTCGTCGCTGAAGAGAGCAACCGAAATCCAGCCTCCCTCGAAGCCCTCATCACCTACGTGAAAGATCGCCCCGGCCACGACCGTCGCTACGCCATCGACTGTTCCAAATTGAAAAATGAACTTGGCTGGAAACAACATTTCACCTTCGACGCTGGCCTTCGCGCCACCGTCCGCTGGTATCTGGACAACCAGGCATGGTGCTCCCATGTCCGTTCAGGCGAGTACCGAACCTGGATAGAGAAGAACTACATCACTCGCTGAACAAAGTTAAAAATCGGGGTCTGACCCCAATTTTTAACTTTACCGCCTGAAGCAACGGCAAACAATTTAAATAATTACCATGGCAGTCTGTATAGTAGGAATACACAAGATGCTCGGCCAGGCCGCCTCATTGGCCTTCGGCAAGCTGCGTGTCGAGGTTATCGGTACTGGGCCCGAGCTTGCCGCTCCCAGTGCCCATGCGCTAGATGACCTGGAGGCAAGGCTCAAAGCGGCCCCGCGCCTCACCCATCTTATTTATTGTGGGGCCGACTTCGATCCCGATCGCTGCGAGCGCGAACCTGATAATCCCCGCTACCAAAGCGCCGTCCTTCCGTCCCTTCTGGCGGCCATGGCTTTGCGGCTCAAAGTCCGCTTTATTTCAGTGGGCACGCACTATGTTTTTTCAGGCAACCTTGTCTCTCGCGGCTACGCCGAATCGAGAAGTTGCCGCCCGGTCAACGTTCTTGGCCGGTACCAGCTTGAGGGTGAGCGTGCCCTCTTGGCCGCCAATCCCTCATCCCTCGTCCTGCGCACAGGCTGGCTCTATGGCGACGAGGAGTTCGGCCCCTTCGCCAACCTCCTTCTTGGGCTCATCCGCGCTTCCCTGACAGGTACCGATCTTGCCATCGTCAACGACGAAGTCGCCTCGCCCACCTGGGTCCGGAACCTTGCCGACGCCCTCCTCGGCATGGCCCTCCGCGAAAAAGGTTCCTTAAGCCTTTTCCCCGGCGAAAATACGCCTTTCTTGCCGATTTCAGGCGGCATCTACCATTATATTGATGATGGCAAAATATCCTGGGCCGGTTTCGCGGCCGAAAACGCCCGCCTTGCCTTGAAGTACCGTCTCATCGAGCGCCCGGTGGCCTTGTGCCACGTCCCTGCCGAAACCTCCCCCGGCAGGGCGCCGCGACCGCCCTGCTGTCACCTCGCCTGTTCCAAAATCCACGCGAGCCTCTCCTTCCCTTCCCATGGCTGGCAGGATTACCTGGAGTCCTTTTATGAAACCTGCACCTGTTCCCACCTGTTTAACAGGCTGCACGATCATCTGCGTCCCCAGACCGCTTGAAAAATTGATGTTTTGCCGTTTCTAGAAAACATCCACGATGTTTGTCACTATAGGAAATAAATAAAAATGATGTATTATACTGAACAAGCAACACCACGAATCCGGAGTTTGAAAGTGCCGATCAATAGAAGAAAAGCAATTGCCTTGACCTGCTCGCTCGCTTTTGCGGTGAGCTTATCCTTCTCAGCCGGCGCTCAAGCCATGGACCAAGCGGCGATTGCGCAGGCGCTGGCCGCTCAGGGCGCTTCGGGTGGAACCGCACCGACCACGGCTCCCGCACAGCCTACCGTGAATGCCCTCGCTTCCCCGGGGACGTCGGCTACCGCCGCTCCTACTGTCGCCCCGATTAACGCCATCAACTCTCCGCTTGAATCCATGTTCGCCGGCATGGCCACGGGCCTCGGCACTCCCGCACAGGAACTTTCCCAGTTCGGCTATTCGCTCTTCGAAAAGCCCACAGCGCCCTCGCTCGCTTCCATCGGCGACGATTATGTGCTGGGACCTGGCGACAGCCTCGTTCTCTACCTCTGGGGCGATCCTGTCGATATCAAGGAAATTTCAGCCTCCTATACGCTCTCGGTTGACCGCAATGGATATATCTTCCTTCCTCCCGCCGGACAGATCGCGGTATGGGGCCAGGATCTCGCCACGGTGCGGACCGTCATCAAGAGCATGCTCGATCGACGCTACAAGAAGCTCGAAATGAGCCTCACCCTCGCCACCTTGCGGCAGTTCCCGGTCTTCGTTTCGGGCTATGCGGGGAATCCCGGCACGGTCCTCGCTTCCGGGGCCGATACGATTCTCACCGTCCTCTCCAGGGCGGGCGGGATCAAGAAGACGGGTTCGCTGCGCAAGGTCGTGCTCACGAGGCAGACTAAGGGTGTGGCTGAAAAACTGGAAATTGATTTTTACGACAGCCTTATGAAAGGCCTTCCCATAGACTTGCGCATTCGCGAGGGCGATTCCCTCTTCGTGCCGGGCATCGGTCCCGTGGCGGCCTTGGCCGGCGAACTCAAGCGACCGGGCATCTATGAACTGAAAGGCGACACCAGCATCGCGACCGCGCTCGGGCTCGCGGGCGGCGCCCTGCCTTCGGCTCGCTCCGGCGGCGTGACGCTGCTTCGCTTCTCCGAATCGGGCAAAAGCCTTGTCTCGGGCGATCTATCCAACGCTTCCTTCTCCTCGAAGCTCGCCTCCGACGGCGACTTCGTCTATTTCGGCAAGGTCACCGAGCTTCTCGTGGGTCAGGCCCAAGTGAGCGGCCCTGTAAAATACGCTGGCCGTTATGAGATTTCTTCTTTCAAAACGCTAAAGGAACTCTTGTCCAAAGCCCAAGTTGTCGCCGAAACGAATCTCTTCTACGGCCGCGTGTACCGCATGGATCTTTCGGGCAGGGACAAGTCCTTCGCTTTTTCCCCTCGCGACGTTCTTTCGGGTACTGATATCCCCCTCGCCGAGTTCGACAGGGTAGTGCTGTACCGCTACGACGATGTGGGGCTCGACCCCGATTTCGACCGCTTCGCCGACACCCTCGTGGTATCGGGACCGGTAAAATATCCCGGGTTCTATCTCTATAAGGAAGGCTCGACGCTCTCAGGCCTCCTTTCTAATAACGCACTCACCCTCGACGCCAACCCTTTCTATGGCGAGATAATCCGAAAGACCGCCTCCGGGGCCGAGGAATACTTCACCTTCTCGCCTCGGGAAATTCTCTCCGGGGCGAAGGACTCTACACTCGCGAGGCTCGATAAAGTGCGCTTCGTGAAACGTGGCGCCGACGCGACCACCCATGATTTCGACAAGTTCCCCGACGCGGTCAGTCTCACCGGCCAGGTTTCGAGACCGGAAATCTATGCCCTGGGATCGGGGCTGAAGCTCTCAAAGATCCTGACGAAGGATCAAGCGCTTCTAGACACAAACCTCAACTACGCCGAGATAACACGCCTCAAGGCCGACGGGAAGAACGAGTATGTGACCTTCAGGCCTTCCGAGGTGCTGGACGGTTCCTGGGATTTCGAACTGGGCTCCCGAGATGTGGTGAAGCTCCTTAAAGTAGGTTACGCTCCCGCGAAGCCCGACTTCGATCGATTCTCCGCCGCCGTTCAGGTGACGGGGCCAGTCCAGTTCGGCGGCCTCTACGCCTGGCGCGAGAATATGAAGCTTTCCTCGCTACTCGCGAAGGCCAAGCCCTCGCTTGTGATCAACCAAGTCTATGCCGAGATTGTGCGCCCTTTGGGTGGCGACAAATTCGAGTACCTGACCTTCTCCCCGAAGGAAGTGGCCGCTGGCATCTTCGATCTCTCCCTGAAGGCGAGGGATTCTGTCCGCTTCTATACGACGGTTCCCGCCACTCCCCTCAAACAGGGCGTAGAAGTCCCCGCGGCTGTGCCGGCGCCTGCGGTACCTGCGGCTGCCGAACCTGTGGCGGCGACCACTGCTGCGCCTGTTCCCGCTCCCGCTGCGGTTGGGGAAACGACAGCGCCTTCTATTGCCGCTGCGGTTTCTACTGGAATGCCTTCAGAACTCTCCGCCGAATCTACCGCCGACCTGGGCATGTTTCTCGAAGTGGTGACGGTCTCCGGGGCGGTTCGCTATACAGGCCCCTGGGCTCGTACGCCTACCTTGAAGCTCTCCTCGGTGATCACCGTCGATCAGATGCTTGAAGAAACCAACCTTGATTACGCTGAACTTACGAGGCTAAAGGATGATGGTAGCTACGAATATCAGACCTTTGCTCCTAAGGATGTGCTTGCGAAGAAATTTGACCTCGCGCTACAAGCCAAGGACTCGATTCGTCTCGTTAAGAAAACTGCGTTTGGTGGAGCTCTTGCCCCCGCGAATATTGAGAAGTTTGCCGACCTGGTGCAGCTCACCGGTCAGGCTGCTCGTCCCGAGCTATTTGCCCTCCTCCCTGGCATGAAGCTTTCGAAGATCCTGACAAAGGATCGGGTGCTGCTGGATACGAACCTCAACTACGCCGAGATAACGCGCCTCAAGGCCGACGGGAAGAACGAGTACCTGACCTTCAGGCCTTCCGAAGTTTTGGACGGTTCCTGGGATTTCGACTTGGGCTCTCGCGATGTGGTGAAACTCCTCAAAGTCGGTTACGCTCCCGCAAAGCCCGACTTCGATCGTTTCTCCTCCGCTGTTCAGGTGATAGGTCCCGTCCAGTTCGGCGGCCTCTACGCCTGGAAAAGCGGCATGAAGCTCTCGGCTCTTCTTTCGCTGGCTCAGCCCGCTCAGGAGACCAATAAATATTATGCTGAAGTAGTGAGACCCAAGGGTGGTGGACGATACGAATACCTGACCTTTGCGCCGCGCGAAGTAGCTGATGCCTCCTTCGATCTTGAGCTTCAGGCTCGCGACGTGGTGAAGCTTTATACGACGGCGCCAGCGGCGACTGCTAAACTGGCTGCTGAATTGCCGACTGAAACAACGACGCCAGCTACTCCTGTCGCTGGTTCAACGGCGCCGGTTTCGGTAGCTGAGGTGATCAGCGAAGCTTCTCCTTCCGATCTTGGACGTTTCCTTGAAGTGGTAACGATATCTGGCACTATTCGCTATATCGGCCCTTATGCCAGGACTCCTTCCTTGAAGCTCTCGTCGGTGATCACCGCCGATCAGATGCTCGAAGAGACCAACCTCGATTACGCTGAACTCACCCGGCTTAAGGCCGATGGTTCTTCCGAATACCAAACCTTCGCCCCGCGCGAAGTCCTTGAAGGGAAGTATGATCTTGCCCTTCAGGCTAAGGATTCGATCCGGCTTGTCAAGAAAACTATATTCGGTGGAACTCTTGGTGCAGTGGATATTGAGAAGTTCGCTGACGTTGTGCAACTCACCGGTCAGGCTGCTCGTCCCGAGCTCTTCGCCCTTCTCCCTGGCATGAAGCTTTCGAAGATCCTGACGAAGGATCAGGTGCTGCTGGACACGAACCTCAACTACGCCGAGATTACGCGGCTCAAGGCCGATGGAAAGAACGAGTACGTGACCTTCAGGCCTTCTGAAGTACTGGACGGATCCTGGGATTTCGACCTGAGCGCCCGTGACATGGTGAAGCTCCTAAAAGTGGGTTACGGTCCCGCGAAACCCGATTTCGATCGCTTCTTCGCTGCTGTCCAGGTGACGGGCCCTGTTCAGTTCGGTGGCCTCTACGCCTGGCGCGAGGACATGAAGCTTTCCTCGCTGCTCGCGAAGTCCAAGCCCTCGCTCGTGATCAACCAAGTCTATGCGGAAATTGTTCGCCCTCTAGGTGGCGACAAATTCGAATACCTCACCTTCTCCCCGAAGGAAGTGGCTGGCGGCATTTTTGATCTTACACTAATGGCCCGTGATTCAGTGCGCCTTTATACGACGGCGCCGGTGTCGGCTACTAAACTAGGCGCCGAAACCATGGGGCCAGACCCTGCCATTTTAACGTTACCGACCGCCGCTCCCGCCGAGGCCGCCTCTACTGAGGCCGTCTCTACTGAGACGACTCCTGTAGGTCCTGCAAGTCCTGCTGTTCCTGTCCAATCACCTGGATCTCCCCCTGCGCCCGCCTCCACTGTTATCGCGCCCGCGGAAGCATCCTCCGTTTCTCCCTCGGATCTGGGCCGCTTCCTCGAAGTGGTGACGGTCTCTGGGGCGGTTCGCTACTCAGGCCCCTGGGCTCGGACGCCCACGCTCAAGCTCTCGTCGGTGATTACTGCCGATCAGATGCTCGAGGAGACCAATCTCGATTACGCCGAGTTGACAAGGCTCAAGGCCGATGGAAGCAGCGAATACGCTACTTTCGCCCCGCGTGAAGTGCTGGAGGGAAAATTCGACCTAGCGCTTCGCGCCAGGGATTCCATCAGACTCGTAAAGAAGACTACGTTCGGTGGGACTCTTGCCGCCGCGAATGTCGAGAAATTTGCCGATGTAGTTCAGCTCACCGGCCAGGTGACAAAGCCTGAGCTGTTTGCGCTGCGGCCGAGCATGAAACTTTCGACGCTCATAACAAAAGATCAGATGCTGCTGGATACGAACCTGAACTATGCCGAAATCCTGCGGCTAAGGGCCGATGGGAAAAACGAGTATTTGACCTTCAGACCCGGAGAGGTGCTGAGCGGTGCATGGGACTTCGAAGTAGGTCCTCGCGATCAGATAAAGCTTGTGAAGGTTAATTACAGGCCCGAAACACCCGACTTCGATCGTTACCCTGAAGCTGTCCTCATTACGGGACCTACTCAGTTCTCCGGCATCTTTGCCTGGAAGCGGGGTATGAAGCTTTCGGCCATTCAAACTATGGTTAAGCCCCTTCTCATCATGAATCAGGTCTATGCCGAAATCGTCAGACCTCTCAGGGGCGGCAAAAAACAGACCGTCACCTTTGCTCCCAGGGAAGTAGGTTCCGGCATCTTTGATATCGAATTGCAGCCTAAGGATATGATCCAATACTATTCGACTCTCTCTCCGCCCGTTCAAAACCAGACCTTGGGTCCCATAAATAATGGAACGCAGAATGGGCAGATAACGGCGATATCGGTCGAGGGTGCGCCACCTGCATCATCGCCTGCGGCTCCATCCGCGGTGGGGGCGCTTTCCGCGCCGAACTCATCCGATATATCCCCCGATGTTGGGTTCTTCCTTGAAATCGTCAATGTTTCTGGGGTTATTCGTTATGTCGGCCCCTACGCCCGTACTCCTACGCTCAAACTCTCCTCTGTGGTCACCTCGGAGCAGATACTCCAGGAAACTAATCTCGATTATGCTGAGCTCACCCGGAGAAAACCCGATGGAGGCTGGGAATTCAAAAGCTTCTCGCCGCGCGAAGTGCTTGCCGGCAAAATGGATATGGATCTCAGAGCCCAGGATTACATTCGCTTCGTCAATGTCGGCTATCTTCCCGAAAAACCCGACTTTGATCACTTCGGCAATGCATACGCCGTGGTAGGCTCCGCCCGGCGCACCGGTCTCTATTCTACCGATGCGCCTAAGCTTCTTTCGGAGATCATCACGCCGGAACAGATCGTCAGCGCTACCTACCTTTATTTCGCGGAAATCGAACGCTGGATCATGGGGGGGAGGATTGAATACAAGACCTTCAGTCCTTACGCCGTCCTGGTGGGCTTGCAGGATGAAAGAATATTCCCCCGGGATATCATCAGGCTCATTCCGGCCGATGAAAAAACCCAGACCTACGATTTTTCCCGTAATCCCGACACCGTACTCATTAAGGGTACCACGCGATATCCCGGTCGTTATGCCTGGTACGAAGGCTTGCAGCTTTCTCATATCCTCGCCGAGGATGATATTCTCATCGAAACCGACACATCTTACGCCGAAGTCCGGCGTCGCGGCATGGATTCCGAGACAATTCTGAGCTTCTCCCCTTCCAGTATTGTCCAGGGCAGGACCGATGTAGAGCTCCAACCACGCGACAACGTAATCTTCTATCCCAAGTACAGTAAGCTTCCCGTGACTGCTTCCGGTGAGGTCCAGGAGCCTAAGGTCATTCCCTACTATGACAACATGGAATTTTCCCAAGTGCTCCGCTCGGTGAAGCTGAAGATAGATCTTGATTCCCTCAAGGCAGTTGTCACCAGGACGAACGGAGAAACCCTGAATATCTATCTTGAGGAATATCTCAAGCGGCAGTCGGCCAGCAAGCTGGTGCTTCAGCCCGGGGATGCCATTTCCTTCAAGCGGCTTCTTCCTGAGGAAAATCTGCCGATAGTGACGGTACGGGGAGCGGTTCAGGCGCCTCAGTCCATCGAGTTCAAGGACGGTATGAGGCTTGCCGACGCTCTTCAGGCCGCCGGCGGTTATGACTCCCGAGCTTACCCCAAGGGCATTATCCTCATCCGCAGAACGGCTGCCGAAAACCAGAAGAAGCAGGTTGACCGTATCATTTCCCAATTGGAAGCCGTCACGGGGGCGGGGAACGCCCTGCCTAATTCTACCGATACCGCTCTTAGCTCCGCCGCCGCCGTCGTGGCTAACCTTCAGATCGATCTCGCCGTGCAGCGGGCCAGATTGGGCAGCCTCAAACAAATGTACAAGGACGGTTTCGGTAGGATTTCCATTGATATTCCCCACACAGTCGAAGAGCTTGCCCGCTCGTCTTCCAATGTCGTTCTGGAGCGCGACGATCTCATCTTCGTGCCGACTACTCCCACCTATGTTCTTGTGTCGGGCGAAGTCTCGGACCAGAATGTCGTGGCCTTTAGGGATGGGCTAACGGTTCGCCAAGCCATCGCCGAATCCGGTTGGGTTTCGAACAACGCCGACCTCCAGAAAACCTATATAATGCGCGCGTCGGGCAAGCTGGACAGCACCGAGGGCAAGGGCTTCCTCTTCTTCAGGCCGAGCATTCTCAAATTTGAGCTCTACCCGGGCGATACGGTCGTCGTCGTGGCGAAGTCCTCCAAGATCAACGTAGGCTGGGGCTACTTCAAGGATATTATCGACTCGGGGTATAAGATCATGTACACCGTCATGAGCACTGTTTCCCTCCTGGGTCTCTGAGCGAGGAGCTTCTATGTCCGACAACGAAATGGAAAATAAAACGCCGGCTTCCGGTGGCGACGAAGAGATCAGTCTCGTGGATCTCGCCGCCACCCTGTGGCGGCGCAAGATGCTCATAGTGGCCGTCACGGCGGCTGCGGCTGTCCTGTCGGTGGTCTACGCCCTCCTGCAGCCCAATATGTTTACAGCCTCCGCCACGGTGCTGCCGATATCCGGGTCTTCTTCATCCCTGCTCTCTCAATACGCGGGCCTCGCCGCGATGGCGGGGGTGAGCCTGCCCGGAGGGAGTTCCAGCGATCCTGCAATAAAGATCGAGGCTATTCTCAAGAGCCGCAGTTTCGCGGAAAATCTTGTAGCTGAGCTCAACCTTATCCCTGTCCTCATCGAGCATCCGGAAAAAATTAAAAAAGGCACGCCTATGGGAGCCGCGGTTGAAGCTTTACGGAAAGATGTCCTGTCGGTATCTACTGACGCGAAAACCAGCGTGATGAAGATCGTTGCCAAGACCAAGAGCGCCACGCTCTCCAGCACTATCGCGAATGGCGCCTTGGATATGATCCAAAAGGATCTCGCGGACAGGGTGCTGTCTTCGAGCGGGAAAAACATCATACTTCTCGAACAACAGGCTACCGAGCAGGAGCAGAAAGTCCGCGCGGCCCAGAACAAGCTGACTGCTTACCAAAAGAAAAACAAGTTCGTCCAACCTCAGGTTCAGAGCGCTGGGGGGTTGCAGCTCTATCAAGCGTTGATACAGCAAAAGATTACCTTGGAAATTGAGATATCCCGTCTCGAGAGCGCGCTCTCGTCGGACAATCCCAAGGTCGTTTCAGCCAAGACTCAGCTCGATGCGGTCAAGAAGCAGATGGCTGATTTTGAGAAAACCGGCGGCGGGGTGGGGCCTTCGATGAGCGAAACGCCGGCCGCCCTCATGGAGTACGCGAATCTCACGGCCGAGCTGGAGCTTGCCACGAAAGTCTATGGTACCCTTCTTTCTAGCCTTGAGAGCATGAAGTTGCAGGATGCCACCGAAAAAGTTTTCGTCGAGGTGATCGACAGGGCTATCCCGCCCGAAAAGAAAAGCGAACCCTCGCGGTCCATGATTTGTGTTGTCGGCACGATGGCCGGTGGATTCCTCTCCGTTCTTCTTGCCTTTGTGCTCGATGCCTTCGGCAAGCTCGTTTCCGACCCCGAAGTCAGGGCAAAGTTCTCGGGGGAGAATAAGCGGCGAAAAATAATGAACAAGAAATAATTAGCTTGACGGCGTATTGAAACTGGATTTAAATTTATTTCCACAGGAGGAAAGGGATAAGATTATTCACATATAAAAATAGTCTAGACGGTGAAACAGAACAAAAAGTTTGAAGATCTTTATTCTTAAAAACATATGAGAAAAAATGTCGCATTCTGCGTTTTTGCCTTGTTCTTTTGCCTTGGATTTCACTGTTTCGCCCAGAAGGTTACCGTTGCGGAAGTTCTGGTGGACACGACTCTCCATACCATCTTCTTCGAAAAGCTTGACAGGGATCCCCCCCTTCTCTCCGTAAGGGATGATTTCGCGGTATCGACCAACGACATTTCCAAGGTGATGCTGTGTGCCAGCCTATCCGAATCCTACAATCTCAAGGCATTGATGGTGACCATCGTCAGCGACGGCGATTTTACGCTTTCTGGTGAACTGAAATGGCTTTTTCCCTCCAATTGCAGCCTCAGCATGATTGGCATGACGAAAATCAGGAATCTGGAAGACGGCAACTCCGAGGCTACCGTGACCTTCCTTCTGGGGCTCGACGATCTGGGGAAACATGCCGCTTGCCTTGCCGAAGGCGATACCGTGACATTAACGTTGTACTCTCGCCGCGGCACCACGAAAAGCTTTAGGATTCCCAATTCTTTCTTCCGTTGCCTTCTTCCCGACGCTCAGGTTGGTTGAGCTAAAAAAAGAAGGGAAGCTATGCAATGGACGACCATAATCCTTTCAACGGCTCTCTCCGCGAGCGCGATGCCCTTTATCCTGGAATTTGCCGCTAAAAACGAGCTTTATGACAGCCTGGGGAAACGAAAGATCCACTCCGGCCAAGTACCGCGTCTTGGCGGCGTGGGCATGTTCTGGGCTTTCTTCGTCGCGGCGATAGCCTATCCCTTGATCGCCGAGGCGGAACTTTACCGTAAGTTTTCCGGGCGATTCGCCAGGCTCGCGCCCTTCATAATCGGCGCGGCGCTTGTTCACGCTATCGGGCTCATCGATGATGTGAAAGGCGTGAAGGCGAGAACCAAGCTTCTATTTCAGATGAGCGCCGCTCTCGTCGTGGTGGCGGGTGGAGGGTATCGCTTCCAGGGCTTCAGCTATGCTCCCGACGCGCTTGCGGGCAGTCTTGGGTGGTTGTCCGCTATCATCAGCTTCCTGTGGATCGTGGGAGTGACCAACGCGATCAATCTTATCGATGGATTGGACGGTCTCGCTGGCGGGCTTTCCTTTATCGCGTCTATCGCCTATGCGGCATTCTATTATCTTGCCGGCGACGCGGCCGCGAGCTTTCTCTGCATCATGCTCGCGGGAGCGATCGCGGGATTCCTTATCGTCAATTTTCCGGCGCCCAGGGCCAAGATGTTCATGGGCGATTCGGGGAGTCTCTTTCTCGGTTTTTCGCTTTCCGTCATTCCTTTCATTGGCCAATCGGGTGGCGCGACCATGAAAACGATAGGGTTGCTTCCGGCCTTCGTCCTCCTCGCCATTCCTGTGATCGATACGTTATGCGCCATTGTTCGAAGGGTTGCGGCGCGTGTGAGCATCGCCACTCCCGACAGGCTTCATATCCATCATCGCTTTTTCGATAGCGGTTATAGGCTGATCAATATACTCGGCATCTTCTACGCGGCGGCTGCCTGTCTGGCAATAGTATTTATCGTCGCGAGCAGACTTCCCGCATATCTGTCTTTCCCTGTAGAAATAATATCCCTGATGATCCTAGGCCTTTTATTTCGTTTCGCCATCTCTCTCCATCCTAAGGAAACATGACCCCCAACGATACAGAGCTTCAACTCCTTGAAACCATCTACTCAAAACAGGACGATTCCGCTACCACCTCGCAGCGTGACCTCGCCGGGGCCTCAGGTCTGTCCCTGGGAATGACGAACGCCCTCCTTAAGCGTTTCATCGAGCGGGGCTGGGTCAAGCTGATGCACCTTTCGGGGCGCAGCCTGCGCTATATCCTCACCTCCGACGGCATGGAGGAGGTGCTGCGCCGTTCGCTCTCCTACTTCACGAGGGCGGTGCGGAGCGCCTCCCTCTATCGCGACAAGATCGACGCCTTTGTCCTTCGGCTTTCGAAAGAAGGCTTCGACATCCTCGTACTCGAGGGTCCCGCCGAGCTCGATTTTCTTTTCGACTATTCCTGCGAGCGGCACGGCCTAACCTTCGTGAAAAATCCCGTGGAAGCTAGGCGTGAAGCTCTTCTCGCTCTTCCCGGCGCCATGTTCGTGGCCGCTAAAACCTTCAACGGTCTTGAAAAAGACTGCGGCGAGGGTGATCCCGACAATGCCGAGGCGGATCTAGCTGGCGGGATGGACCGCGGTGTCGGCGCTTGGGCCTCGAAGGTTCATCTAGCCGATATCCTATTTGGCTGTACCGACACTCTTTTCAGCAAGGGAGCTTCATCCAACAAGGATGCCGTGTCGATGTAGACGACTATGGATTCGCTCATTGGAAAGGCCACCCGCGACGCGTTCGCGGGTGGCCTTTTTTATTGCCAATTTTTGCTTGACAATGTTCAATATAGTTAACATAATAAATTGTATAGAGGTATATGATAATTATATTGAACAGGAGGGAAGGGTGGATTATATAAAGGTGAAGGCTGATGGCATGACCGTCGGTACCTTGTACCGGAGCGGCGACACCTATTCCTTCAATTATGATTCAAGCTCAAGCGCTCTGCCCTGGGTATCCCTTACCATGCCCTATAGGGCGAGAAGCTGGAATTGGACAGGAGGGTTGCATCCGGTTTTTGGGATGAATCTCCCCGAAGGTTATCTTTTCGAGCTTTTAAAACAGTTGGTGATGAAAGAATTCGGGGCTGCCGACGATTTCTCCCTTCTGAGTCTTCTATCGGGCAATGTCCGTGGACGACTGGAATATGAAAGCCCTTTGTTTAGAGGCGACAATCGAGACTCCCTTTCACTCTCGCTCGATGAAATTCTCTCTTCTGGGGAAGATGATATTTTCGCGAGGCTCCTCGGAATTTTTCTCGAGAGTTCGTTTGTATCGGGCATTCAGCCTAAGTTGCTGGCAAGGCTGAGGGATAAGTCCATGGTTTCGGTGAGCGACTATATTGTGAAGACTTGGGGAGAAGAATTTCCGCACTTGGCGGAAAATGAATATTTCTGCATGACGGTTGCGCGGAAAGCTGGGCTTCCGGTTTCGTCCTTCTTTCTTTCCGATGATAGGAAGCTCTTCGTCACCGGACGTTTCGATCGATCGCCTGATGGAGGATTTTTGGGATTCGAGGATTTTTGCGTCCTTCAGGCAAAGAATAAAGGTGAAAAATATTCGGGCAGCTATGAACAGGCTGCCAAGACGATCGCGGATTTTGTATCTCCGCAGCGTCGACAGTCTTCGCTGCGTCAGTATTACATGATACTTGTTATTTCCATGCTGTTGCGGAATGGGGATGCCCACTTGAAGAATTTTGGGATACTCTATTCTCCCGATAGAATCGATCGTTATCTCGCCCCGTGCTATGATGTGGTAACGACGACGGCCTATATGATGAAGGATAGGCCGGCTTTGACTTTTTCCGGCAGGAAGTTCTGGCCTGGGCGAAGGCAGCTTGTCGATTTCGGCATCGCCGAATGTCAGTTGGGGAAGTCTGAGGCTGGAGCTCTGTACGATGAATGCGCCAGAGCTGTCGCCGAGACGGTCGACGAGCTGGAAGCGTACAGTGCCGCCAATCCTGAATTTGCCCCGACGGGAAGGAAAGTACTCGCTTCCTGGATGAGTTCGCGCGATGGAGAGCCAAAAAAGGATATCGCCGATGAAATATTGGGAAATCGGACCAGCGATTAAAGCATTGAGAAGCCAGAAGGGCTTTAAGCAATCGGAACTCGCCGCCGCCGTGGGTATCAGCCGTGTCACCTTGAGTAAGCTGGAGAATGGCAAGCAGGCGGGTATTTCCTTTGGTGCCGTATTGTCCTTGCTGGAACAGCTCGGTATGGAGATAGCATTTGTCGAACCGGCCGGCCTTCCGACGCTCGAAGATTTGGTTGAAAGGAAAAAGAATGAATAAAAATATGCTTCGATGGATTATTGGCGCCATGCTGGTCTTCGCGCTCGGATTCGTGGCGGCGCCGAGGGCCGTCGCCCAGTCCCATCTCGCCGTCGAGCTGGGGCATCCTGTGTATAGCGTCATCGAGACCGCCGAGCTGCGCGGCGTGCTGACGCGGCTATCGTCGGTGAAGCCCTACACGAGGGCGCAGGTGGCCGAGTTCCTCGCGACGATCCAAGCGAATATGGACGCCTTTTCCCCCATCGAGCGGGCCGAAATTCGGGGAATCGCCGCCGAGTTCGAGGATGGGGCGCGGAGCGATATCGGGCAGGCTCTCTGGAAAGCGCCCAACGCCAAGGCGGCGGTGGGAGGCCACATAGAGGCCACCGGTCGCTTCGATGCCGCGGGCATCGCTGACCTCGCCACGGGCGGGACGGGCGACGTGGCCGATCTCTGGCACCTCAACTCCCTCGTTCAGCCCTACGTGAAGCTTTATCCGGAGCCCTGGCTCTCCCTCTGGGGAACCATCGGTATAACTTACGACAAGGTGAACCGCGATCTTTACATGCCCTACTCCTTCACCAAGGAATGGGATACCTCCCACAACAAAGTCTCCACCTCCCCAACGACCGACGGGGAGGAAGCTTATCCCACCTGGAGTTTCGATCTCCGCAGCGACATCGCCGGGGCGACGGATTCGGGAGCTTTCAGGTACCGCCTCTCCCGCTTCCGGCGCGACTGGGGCGTGGGCTCAGGCTCTCTCACGCTTTCGGGCACCGCTCGGCCTTTTATGGGACTGGAAGTCCAGTTCAGGCCATCGGAAATCTTCGCGATTTCCCACATGGTCGGATCCCTGGGCAACTGGGAGAAAGGCGGCGCCGACCGTTCGACGGCGACCGACATCAATGGCAATCCCACGGCGGTCACCGAGCAGAAAATGTTCGCCATCCAGCGGCTGGAGCTTTTTCCCTTCGAGTGGCTCAGCCTTTCGGCCTCGGGCTCGATGATAGGCGCCAAGCGTCTCGAGCTGGGCTACCTTTCACCGATGATGTTCGCCGTCGAGTATCAGGTAACGCAGTCCGACGTGGACAATATGAGCCTGGGCGGGGATATTCAGGTTTTCCTGAAACGGATAGGCAAAGCCTACGCCTCCCTCTACATCGACGAGATGGAGCTTTCCGGGTTCGATGAATGGTTCAGCAAGGCGCGCAACATGTTCGCCTATCAGGGCGGGGTAAAGCTCGATGTTCCTTGGCTTCCCTTCGCGTCGCTCACGGCCCAGTACACGAAGATCGAGCCTTTCGTCTATACCCACCCGCCCACATGGAACAGCGATACGCGGCTGCGGGTCAACACCAACTATACCAACGACGGCGAAAACCTGGGCTATCACCTGAAACCCAACTCCGACGAACTGCTGCTCAAGCTCGACACCAGGCTCGCGGCCGACTGGCGCGCCGATTTTCAGTACAGCTTCATCCGCCATGGGGATAATCCCAATTATGTCACGACGAATCATCTGATCTACGGCGACGTGGAAGACTATCTGGACTATGGCACCGGCGGGGTTTCCGATTATTACAAGGACTTCCTCCACGACGGCATCTACGACTACAACCACATAGCTAAGTTCAAGGTCTACTGGAGACCCGCAAAAGCGCCTGAGATTCTAGGGGCTAAGGTCCCCCTCGAGTTCGGGGCTGGCTACGGGCTTTCCTACACCTGGTGGGAGGACGGCACGGGAGGCGGGGCCGCCGTACCCGATGCCGAATGGAAGAACGTGCTGGAGCTGAGCTGCAAGGTTTTCCTGTAAATCCTGCCCATCTTGTTATCCTGTCTTCATTCAGTCTTGACTAAATGAAAGTACACTTGCGATTGGTCAGGCAATTAATTATAATGCTGCTATGATTCTACGAACATGGTGGCAGGAAAGGATACGTTCGCTATGGTCCAAGCGACCGATTGTATGGCTTTCCGGAGTCAGACGATCGGGTAAAACTGTCCTTTGCCAGAGTCTTGAAGGTGTTGAGTATTTTGACTGCGAGCTGCCTTCCGTACGACGGGAGATGGATGATCCCGAAGCGTTTCTCAAGGCGATTGGTCAGGGCATTATCGCGCTTGATGAAATACACAGGCTCGACGATCCGGCTCTTCTCCTTAAGATAGCGGCTGATCACTTTCCCGAACTCCGCATTGTCGCTACCGGTTCTTCCACCCTCGGGGCATCGGTGAAGTTTCGCGATACGCTTGCTGGGCGTAAAGCGGAACTTAGGCTTACGCCTCTTTGCGAAAAAGATATGAATTTCCCGGGATACGGGAACAGGACGAAACGATTTCTCTCGGGAGGCCTTCCCGGTTTTTTTCTCTCCGATTTACGCGACGACAGGGACTACTCGGAGTGGATGGAAGCCTTTTGGGCCCGGGATATTCTCGAACTCTTTCGTTTAGAGCGCCGTTCATCTTTCTTAAAATTCGCCGAACTTCTTCTTGCGCAAAGCGGGGGAAGATTCAATGCCGCTTCCTTCGCGGCCTCCTGCGGAGTAAGTCGACCAACGATCATGAATTATCTCGCCATTTTCGAAGCTACGCAGCTCGTCCACATTGTTCGTCCTTACCACAATCGCGCGGCCAGGGAGATAGTCGCCACGCCCTTGGTCTATGGATTCGATACGGGATTTGTCGCCTGGGCTCAGGGCATGCATGAAATTTCCGCCAAGGAGAAAGGGATCTTCTGGGAGCATCTTGTCTTGAACGAGCTGAAAGCCGGCGCGCAAGATCAGGAAGTTTTGTCGTGGCGCGACAAGGAAGGACATGAGGTGGATTTCGTCCTGGCGCCTCGCGGAAGCGAGCCTATAGCAATCGAGGTGAAGTGGAGCGGCGATGCCTTCGAACCTGCCGGGCTTAAGGCGTTTCGAGCCCTCCATCCCGGTTCGGTCAACATCGTCGTTGCCGCCGACTCGCAACGCCCCATCAAACGAGAAATCGAAGGCATGCCTATTGTCTTCTGCCCGCTTTCCTCCCTTATCGAGGAGTTGCGGAAATAAGGACAAGATAACAGGACCCTCAGGATCGACAGGTAAGATTTAGGGTAAAGAATCGAGCTTTCTTCTCTTTACCTAAATCCTTTTCTTGTAAATCCTGCCCATCCTGTTATCCTGTCCGCTTTTCAACCAGTACCTATCGTTCGCGGACGTCGTCAATGAGCGGGCGGCTCCATGCCGAGGAAATCATCCAGCATGTCTTCGCCGTTTACCTTGCATTCCGAGTAATTCCGCGTGGACGGCGAGCTCATGGTCCAGGCGAACTCAAGAAGATAGTCTCCGCCAATTGATCCTCTGAACCTGATGTTCATGTTGTCTCCCACGATCTCGCTCGCTCCCGGCGTTCCGCTGAAGGTCTTGATGTCGGTTCCGTCCAGCTGGACGCCGTCGGCGTTGAGGTAGGCGGTGAAGGTCCTCGTCCGCTCGCTCCCCGCGTCGGAATAGTAAAAACCATCAGGCAGGTAATCCGGATATCCCTCGCCATTGTGGGCCTGGACATAGGCCTGGATTTCCTGAGTGGCCTTGTCGTGCGCGGCGAAAAGCTTGGAGAGCAGTTCCTGGTTTTCCGTATCCCCGCCGCCCAGGAGGTTCTGCAGTAGGTCGCAGCCCGAGAGACCGAGGGTGAGGAAAGCAATGGCGATGACGGCCAAGACAGCCTTGTTCGTTTTTCTTTGCATCAGGAGCCTCCCTTTTTCGATTAGCCAACTTTGCGAAATTCACTACGTTTATGGTTAAGTATATGCGGGAAGGGCTCGGCCGCAATGGCAAAAGGCTCGCGGGGAATGGAGGGGCTCGGGAATGGGCTGTCTAGGGGCGATTTCCTATCGTTCGCGATCGTTGACGCCGCGTATGCGGGGCATGGGGCCGCGGTAGAGGCTTTTGTCGCCGCCCTCGGCGTCGATGAGGGCCTGCATCTCGGCGCGGACGCGCTTCGAGGTGACGATGGCGTTGTGGAGGTCGGTGGCGGCGTGGCCTGTGGGGGCCGGCGCTTCCATGGCGGGGAGGATATGGACGGCGGGGCGGACGCGCCTGTTCGGGCGCTTGAGCACGGTGACGACGGGGACGATGAGGGCTCTGTTCCTGATGGCGTAGTAGAAGGCGCCAGCCTTGAAGGGTTTGATCTCCTGGTTGAGGAGGAAGCATTCCCCTTCGGCGTAGAAATAGACGCGTCCGCGGATCGCGAGGGCTCTGTCCATGGCTTCGTCTATGTCCTTGAGCCGAGCCGAATCGGTGGGCATGGGGATGCCTCCCAGGAGGCGGACGAGGGTGCCGAGGATGGGCGTCATGACGGTTTCCTCGATGATGGTGAAGTAGCTGAAGCCCGGCAGGATGGAAAGGCCGTGGATGAGGCTGTCCAGGGGCAGGGAGTGGTTGCTGACGAAGATGAGGGGGCGACGGCCCGCTTTTCTCAGGTTTTGCCTGCCTGTCACGCTGTAACCGTACCAGGCTTGGACGATGGGCCAGCCTATGAGGGCGACGAACCAGCAGAGCAGATACGAAGCCGCAAGGAATGGCGGCTTTTTTATTATCAAGGGCTTTCCTCTTTTATACGCCATGCCTATTTCACCATCCTTCCCTTCCACTCGACGGCCTTGCCCGTGGCGAAGAGCCTGCAGGCTCTCCACGCGGTAGAGAGGACGTTGACGAGGATGAGGGGGTAGATGAGGGGAACGTACCAGGGCAGGAGGCGTTCCATGGTCAGAAGGCCCCAGGCCGACACGAGGAAGAGGCAGCCGAGGCGGAACCAGGGCTGGGCCTGGATCAGGAAGGCGGGGAGCCAGATTGAGCCGAGTATGGGGATGAAGAAGACGAGGGGCACGAGGACGGTCACGGCCACGAGGACGATGATGTTCTTGTTGAAGTAGTCGTAGACGTTCTTCGAGAGGCCGTCTATGGCGCTTCGGTAATCGCTGTACATCCTACAGGCGATATGTTCCTTGAGGTCGGTGAAGAGGACCTTGCCGCCCTGTTTTTTCACGAGCCTCGCCATGTGGACATCTTCCGACACCTTGTGCCTCACCGCGTCGTAGCCTCCGATTTTTTCGTAGAATGAGGCCCTGAAGAGCATGACCTGTCCAATGGCGTGGGAGATGAGGGAGGACTTGGCGAGGTGGATGAGCCAGAGGGGCATGGCCACCATGGTGAGGAGGTAGATGGCGGGAACCACCTGGCCCTCGCCGAAGCTGCCTATTTTGTTGCGCACGTAGCCCGAGACGAGGTCGGCCTTGTGGAGTTCGGCGCTGCCGAGGGCGAAGCCCACCGAGTCGGGCTCGTGGACGGTGTCGGCGTCGGTGAAATAGAGCCAGGAGCCCGACGCGGCTTCCGAGAGGCGCTGGAGGGCGAGGGGCTTTCCGTACCAGCCTGGTTCGAGCTTTCCGCCGATGGCGCGGACGAGGCCAGGGTATCGCTTCACGTATTGATCGAGGATTTTCCTCGTCCCGTCCGTGGAGTCGTCGTCATAGACGATGATTTCCAGGTTTTCATAGTTCTGGGCGACGAGGGAGTCGAGGCAGGCTCCGAGGTGGGCCTCCTCGTTGCGCGCCGGGACGAGGAGGCTGACGAGGGGGCCCGTCTTCTTGGGGCTGACAATGCTCGCGTACATCATCCACGCCGTGTTCAGGGCAGTGACGACGAAGATGTGGACGCCCGCGACAGCCGTGGCCATGGCGTAGGCGGTGACGATGGTTTCGAGGCTCATGGCTTCGCCTTTGGTTTCGTCTTCGCGAGTTCGGCGAGGGCGTATTTGTTGCCCGGATAGAGCTCGAGGGCAGCCTCGAACCAGAATCGCGCCTCGTCCTTGCGGTCGAGTTTCATGAGGGCCGTGGCGACGCAGGTCCTTATGTCGAAGAGTTCGTCCTTCTCGAAGCCCTCGTCGCGGGCTTTGAGGAGGGTTTCCATCTCTTCTATGGCTTCCTTAGGGTTTCCGCCGAAGATGGCCGGAGGGTATGCCTTGGCGCCGGCGAGGATCGAGAGGGCTCCCGGGTGTCCCGGTTCGGCGGCCAGCACTTTTTTCGCGTTCTGGGATATCTTGGGGCCGTTCGCTATAAGAAAGCCCATGTTCTTGAGAAGGCAGAGTTCCGAAAGGGGCTTGGTGAGGGCCATGACGCCGGCGGGCTCCTCTCCCGATGCCATGGAGCGTTGGGCTTTGTCCATGGCGGCTTCGAAATGGAGGATAGCTTTCTTCTTGTCGCCGGCTTCGTTCCAGGAACGGCCGAGGAGGTATTCGATCCGCGAGAGGATGAGGAAGCGGTCGATTTCTCCGAGGGGCTGGGTTTTCGTCTCTTCGATGAGGCTTTGGGCCGTCTTTTCGACTTCGCCGGGCTGGGCGCCGTTGTAGACGGCGTCTCTCAGCGCGTAGATGGACGCGACGAAACGGGGATCGGTCTCGGCGGGAAGGGGGCGGCCGGCGGGGGAGCGCGGGGTGAGGGCTAGTTTGCCCGTGAGGGCTTGAGCGGGGATTTGTCCCGCGCCGAGGGAGACGATGGCGAGGACGAGAGAAAGCCTGCGGAACATGCTGCCAATCATCGTCCATAGAGTATGCTTTCGGCGCTCTTTCGAGTCAACCGAGACGGGGCGGCGGGAGGATGGAAGGGCGGGAATTTTTCCTCCTTGCGCCGTAGGCCAGGAAGCTTTACATTGAGCGTTGGGAGATTACAAATGTGCGATACTTTCTATTGCGCAGTCGGCGAGGCCGCCGGCAAGGGCATCAGCGCGGACGCCGTGTTCGCGGGCTCTTTCTTCGGCAAGAATTCCGACAGGCAACCGGACGAGCCGCAGACCCTCTGCGTCGTCCCGCGCAGGCCGGCTTCCGGGCAGGTTGTCCTGGGCGGCAGGACTTTTCCGTTGAGCGACGCCGGATTGGCCTTCACGCTCTCGAAGCCGTCCTGGATGGCTGGCGGGGAGATGGGGCTGAACGAGAAGGGCGTCGCCATCGGCAACGAGGCTGTCTTCTCGCGTTATAAGCCGGCTAAAGACGGCGTTCTGGGCATGGATATCCTGAGGGCGGCCCTGAGCTCCTCGGCGACGGCCAAGGAAGCCGTGGATTTCATCTGCGCCTTCGTCGAAAAGTACGAGCAGGGCGGCAACGGCGCCCTCAAGGGCTCCCTTTATTACGACAACAGTTTCATAATCGCTGATTCTTCCGCCGCCTATATCCTCGAGACGGCGGGGCACCGCTGGGCTTGGCGCTCCATCCCCCACCGCGACGCCATTTCCAACGCCTACTGCATCGAGGAGGACTTCAAGCGTCTCGATGTCGCCACGCGCAAGGCCATTTCGCCCGTCAACGAGAGGGCGGCCTGTTCCGACGAGGCCGATCCCGGCCGCAAGGGCGAAAAGGAATCCTTCAAGGCCTATGTCGAGAATCGTTTCTACCTGCGTTTCACGAGGGGCGAGCGGCGTCGCGCCCTTTCCCTTTCTCTGCTCGGGGCCTTCGGGGCGAAGCTCGCGCAGGCGGCAACGGCTGCCGCGGCTGCTCCTGGGGCGCCAGCTGAGCCGGCGATGCCCGCCGTTCTCGATTTCTTCAATATTCTGCGCTCCCACGGACCTTTCGATCCGGCCCATCCCTTGGCGAAGCACATGGAGAGTCTCTGCGTCCACTCAGGCGGCTTTCCGGCTTCCGCCACGACAGCGTCCATGGTGGTCGAATACAGGAGCCCCGAGGCTGCCGTCCTGTGGTTCACGGGTACTTCCTACCCCTGCGTTTCCCTCTACAAGCCTCTTCTGCTCGTCAAGGGCGAGTTCATCCCGCTCTGGGCCGGCTACGATTACGCCGAGGGTTCGGCGAAGGCCGAGGCTTACTGGCGGCGATGGAAAGCTTGGCTCGCGAAATCGCGCAACTTTTTGCGATCAGGAGATCCCGCTTTCGTGAAGGGGCGGAACCAGGCTCAGGAATCCCTCGCGATGATAGCGCACAAGGCGTTGGACGACATGGCCGCCACGGGGGATCTCTCGTCGCTGCCGGTGCTGAGGCAGGAAGCGGGCGCGGTGATCGCCGGCTGGGAGAAAGACAGCGGATTCTGATGTTTCGGAGTGGTTGAATGAGGCGATATGGGAGATTCCCCGTCCTCCTCGTGTTTCTGGCGCTCGGGGCGGCCGCTGTCCTCGCGGGTTCCTTTTTCGCGTGGAAAGCCGCGCTCGACGCGAAGCCCACTGTTTTGGAACGTTGGGCGCTTTATGTCGAGAATCTCGAGCCCGGGCAGAAGCTCGTCGTCCTTTCTTCGAGACAACGTTATGTGGCATCGAAGGAGTTCGCCGCCAAGGTGCTGGCTATCGTTCGCGTAAAGGCGAGCGTCGAGCTGTCGGCCTGGGCCGACGTCTTCTATTTCGTCGACGCCTCTGATCCTTCGCTGTGGACGATTGCCTGGAACCAGAAAACGCGAGCCCTGTCTATTTCAGCGCCCGAGCCTGGCTGTCTGCCGCCCGCCGTGCGCACCGACACCATTGAAATAAGCGCCAAGGGCGCCAACCTCGTCACAAACACCGTTTTCAAGCTTAAGGAAGAGGCCGCCAGGATGAAGGACGAACTGTCGGCCGATCTCGCGCTTCGGGCTCGCGCTACGCTTTCCGACGCGACGGTCCGCGCCGGAATACGCGAAGGCCTCGCTGGCATTGGCCGTTCCTTCTGCGTCGCCGCCCTCGGGACGGAACCGCGCGAGGTCTTCGTCAAGCTGCCGGGGGATTGAGACCGAAGCGGCGGCGGCCAAGGCGGCGACGCCGCTGCCGCGCGTTGGGCGATTTACTGCAGTATCGGTTTCATGGCCTCGTCGATCCTCGAGAGGATGGCGGGCGTGAGCTTGGGCAGGACTTCGAGGGCGCCCAGGTTTTCGATGAGCTGCTCGCGCTTCGAGGCGCCGGTGATCACCGAGGAGACGTTGGGGTTGCGGGCGACCCAGGCTATGCCCATCTGGCTCATGGAGCAGCCGAGTTCGGCGGCTATGGGTTCGAGCTTGGCCACGCAGGCGATGAATTTGTCGTTCATGTAGCGGCCGCTCAGCCAGTCGTAGCCGGGTAGGGAGAAACGCGAACCCTCCGGGATGCCGTTCTTGTATTTGCCGGTGAGAAAGCCCGCCGCGAGGGGGCTGAAGGTGGTGAGGCCGAGGCCTATGCCCTCGTAGAGGCGGGCGAATTCCTTTTCCACCTTGGTGCGGGTGATCATGTTATAGCTGGGCTGTTCCATCTGCGGCTTGTGGAGGTTGCGCCTGTCGGCGATCTGCCAGGCTTCGCGTATCTGCTCCGCCGACCATTCGCTCGTGCCCCAGTAGAAGGCCTTGCCTGCCGAAACGATGTCGCTCATCGCGCGGACTGTTTCTTCCATGGGGGTTTCGGAGTCCGGCCTGTGGCAGTAGACGAAGTCGACATGGTCCATGCCGAGGCGATCGAGGGAGCCGTCCATCGCCTCGAGAAGGTATTTGCGGTTGAGGGTGTTCTTCTCGTTCGGTCCTTCGTTGAGGCCCCAATACAGTTTGGTGGAGACGAGGTAGGAGCCGCGGCGCAGGCCCAGCTTGCGGAAGGCGGCGCCCATGATGGTCTCCGACTGACCTTTCGCGTAGACTTCCGCGTTGTCGAAGAAGTTGATGCCGTTGTCGTATGCCAGCTTGAGCATGTCGGCCGCCGCGTCGATGTCCACCTGTGTGCCGTAGGTTATCCATGAGCCGAGCGAAAGCAGCGATACCTTTATGCCGGCCGAGCCAAGCCTTCTGTAGAACATATTCATCCTCCTCGAATTGTTTGAGCGATTATATCTTGAATGTACTATACAGGCAGGGTGACCGCCTAGCGAAACCGCGTCTGGAAGCGGCTTACTGGCTCATTGGAGCGGCGCTTACCGGAAGGCGCGCGCGAGTTCGAGGATGCGCCGCTTGTCGCTTCGGTAGTCGAAGGGCTTTAGGCCAGGGCCGAAGTGGTTCCGGGCCACCACAGCGACGATGTTTTCGCGCGGGAGGAGGGCGCAGAGGCTGTATGAGGCGCCTGAGGCCACGCGTCCGCCCAGGTCGTCGAAGAGCCACCAGAGGAGGCCGTAGTCGCTTTCGTCTGAGGTTCGGGTGGAGTGCCGGCTCCAGATTTCGTCTCTGAGGGCGGCGTCGCACCAAGGCTTGCCTGAGGCGTCACGGAGGCTGAGCCAGGCTTCCCCGAAGGCGAGAAGGTCGCGGGCCGTGCCGTAGAGGCCCAGGCCGCAGCGCTGCCGCGGCTGGGAGGCCACAATCTGTCCGTCGAGGCAGGGCAGCGCCGCGGCTCCCTTGCCCTCGCGAAGATCTCCTTCATGCAGAAAGCGTACGCTGCCCAAGCCGAAAGGCTCGAGCACTTCCTTGCGAAGGAGCTCCCCGTAGTCGGAGCCCGTTAGGGCTTCGAGGAAGCGCTCCATGACGTGCATGCCGAGCGACGAATACTCAAAAACCGAGCCGGGCTCGGTCGCGATGAGGATAGCGGAGAGGTCGGGCGTCGGCCCCAGGGTCACGCCGTCCTCGATCCTGCCCGAAACGGCGCAGCCTGATGTGTGGCTCATGAGATGGCGCAGGGTCACCTTCCTCCGGTCGAAAGGCCCAGGCCCGCGCTCCGCGAACTCTGGCAGGGCGCGCGAGAGCGCCATGTCGAGGCCGAGGGCGCCCCGCATAGCGAGGCGCGCCACGAGGGCCGCGGCGAAGGATTTCGATATGGACCAGAAGGGCCAGAGCGAATCGGCGTCGACGGGCGCCGCCGACTGGGGCCGCTGTCCCCTATCGTAGCGCTCCACGAGCCTTTCGCCGGCTCTGGATAAAAGGATGGCGGAGGAAGAGGGCGCGAGGATTTCCAGGGTGCCGGCGACATAGCCCGCCAGGGCGGCTTCGGCGTTTTTCAATTTTTCAGGCCCGAGGTGGCGATGCCCTCCACGAAGTACTTCTGCGCCGCGAAGAAAATGAGGACGGAGGGCAGGATGGCCACCACTGACATGGCGGCGATCTGGTTCCAGGGCGGAATGCCCATCGCGTCGATCGAGAGCCTGAGGCCGAGGGTCACGGGGTACTTGTCCACGCTTGAAATATAGATGAGGGACTGGAAGAAGTCATCCCAGGTCCAGATGAACTGGAAAATGGCGGCCGAGAAGATGGCCGGTTTCAGCAGCGGGATGAGGATGGACCAGAGGATCCTGAAGGAACCGCAGCCGTCGAGATAGGCCGATTCGTCCAGGGAGCGCGGAATGCCGTGGAAAAACTGCACGAACATGAAGATGAAGAAGGGGACGCCCGCCGCGGCCGTCAGCCAGAAAGGCAGGTAGGAATCCAACATGCCCATGTTGCGGAAAATGAGGTAGCGGGGGATGAGGAGGACGGTGTTGGGCAGAAGGATGGTGCCGATCATAATCGCGAAAAGGGGCTTGCGCAGCTTGAAGCTGAAGCGCGAGAAGCCGTAGGCCACGAGGACGCCCGAGATGATGGTGAGGATGACGGTCGGCAGGGTCAGGGTTATGGAGTTCCAGATGAAGACCGAGAACTTCGGCCTGCCCTCGCCCTTCCATCCTTCGATGAAGCCGTCGAGCCTGAAGCTGGAAGGCCAGAGCCTGTCGCTCGTCAGGATTTCCTGGGTGTCCTTGAAGGCCGAGAACACGAGCCAGATGAGGGGGTAGATCATGACGAAGGCGAAGAGGCTGAGGCCGATATAGGTCAGCAGGTTGTTTTTTCTTTTCACGCTCAGTTCTCCGTATCCATGTAGTGCATCCAGCTCGACGAGGACTTAAAGAGGAAGCCGGTGACCACCATGAGGATCATGAAGAGCACCCAGGACAGCGCCGAGGCGTAGCCCATCTTGAAGTACTTGAAGGCGTTGTCGTAGAGGAGGATGGCGTAGAGGTAGGTCGAGTGGAGAGGCCCGCCCGAGGTGATGACGAAGGCCGTCGTGAAGCTCTGGAAGGCGTTGACCGTCTGCATCACGAGATTGAAGAAGACGATGGGCGTTATGAGAGGCAGGGTGATGCTGCGGAATATGCGCAGCTTGCCGGCCCCGTCGATTCGGGCCGCCTCGTAGAGGTATTCGGGCACCTGCTTGAGGGCCGCGAGGAAGAGGACCATCGAGGAGCCGAACTGCCAGACCTGGAGGAGGCTTATCGTGATGAGGGAAAAGCGCTGGTCGCCCAGCCAGTCGGGGCCCATGATTCCCACCGTGGCGAGGAGGCGGTTGATGAAGCCGTCGCCCTGGAAGAGCATGCGCCAGAGGATGGAGAGGGCGACGCTGCCGCCGAATATGGACGGCATATAGTAAATGGTTCGGTAGAGGCCGATTCCCTTGATATTCTTGTTCAGGATGATGGCGACGAGAAGGGCGAAGGCGAGCTTGAGTGGCACGGAGATGAAGACGTACTTCGTGGTGACCCAGAGGGATTTGGGGAAGAGGTCGTCTTCGGTGAACATTTTGACGTAGTTGGCGAGGCCAACGAACGTGGGCGGCCTCAGCACGGAGTAGTCCGTGAAGGAAAAGACGAAGGTAGAGACGAAGGGGACGAGGGTGAGGCAGAAAAAACCTATGAGCCAGGGCGCGATATAGAGATAGGCCACCCGGTTGTGCTTGGTCAGGGAACTCATGAATCCTCCGGCGAAGGCGGCCGCCCCGATTCTGGTGGATCAGTCGGGCGGCCGCCTTCGCGCCATCTAAGAAAAGCGCTGTCGCTTATTTGAAGTTCTTCAGGACCTTGGAAGCCTTGGTGTAGAATTCCTTGGCCGCGGCGTCGGCGCTCACGTTTCCTTTCAGGCCGACCTGCTGGAGGGCGGTGTGGAGGAGGTCGCGCACTTCCACGGGGTCGAAGTAGGAGAATTTGCCCGTGTCGGTGTCGTCGATGAGTTTCATGGCTATCTTCGTGACGTTGTCGATCATGCCGTTCTTGACGAGGACGTCGTATGCCTGCTTGTTCGTCGGCACGCCGCGCTCCAGGGCCATGAGCTTGGCGCCTTCGGGGTCGGTGTTGAGGAAGTTGGCGAGCTTGACGACGGCGTCCATGTCCTTCGTTTTGGCGTTGACGCAGAACATCAGGTTCGGGCCGATCTCGACGCCCGTGAGCTTGGCGCCCGCGATGACGGGATAGCGGGTGAAGCCGACCTCATATTTGTATTTGAGGTGTTGGGTGATCTGGGTGACGGGGGTCTCGCTGAAGAGGACCTTGCCGTTGAGCCAGTCGGGGTCTGACCAGGAGGCTTTCAGGAGAACGGTTTTCTCGAGGGTCTGGAAGGTGCCGTCGGCGAACCATCCTTTGAACATTTCGAGACCTTCGGCGAAGTCTTTCTCGGTGAAGCCGAATTCGGCGCCGGCTGAGATGTAGGGCTTGCCCGTCTTCTGCACGAGCCAGGAGATGAGGGGGTAGCCGTACTGGTCCATGGTGCCGGAGTAGCCTATGACGCTGGGATCCTTGGCTCTGGCTTCCTTGATGGTCTTGGCGAAGGTTTCCCAGGTCAGGTAGCCGTCGATTTTTATGCCGAGCTTGTCGGCCAGGGTCTTGTTGTAGACGAGGATGCGGCCGTTGGCGCCGAGGGGGAGACCTATGGTCTTCCCGACGAGGGTGGAGTAGTCGAAGGAGGTCTGTGTCCAGCCGCCGATGTCGAGGCCGGGGACTTTCTTGATATCGGCGAACATTTCGGGGTTTTTCTGGAAGTCGCCGAACCAGGCTATGGCGAACTGGAAGATGTCCGGGCCTGTGCCCGCGGCGAGCTGGGTGATGAGCTTGTCGTAGTAGCCTTCCCAACCCTGGTATTCGGTCTTGACCGTGATGTTGGGGTACTTCTTCATGAAGGCTTCGGCCGCGGCGACGGTGGCCTTGTGTCGGGTTTCGCCGCCCCACCACGCCATGCGGATGGTTGTCTGCTTCTGGGCGAAAGCCCCGCCGACGGCGAAACAAAGCATCGCGATCGCCACGATCTTGGCGAACGTGGATCTGCCGGTCGAACTTTTATTGAACATGGATCCTCCTTGTGCTCCCCGGATAGGGAAGTTCCCTTCGATGGTAGAGCCGTATTTTCATACGCGATAGGGATTATCTGCTATGAATTGGGGTGCCCAAACCACGAATTTCCGCGAAAGGTAGCGCGAACAACGAAAAGGGTGCTCAATCAACGATGGGCGGCGCCGCTGGTATCAGGGGAAAAGTGACGTTGACCGACGTGCCTCGGCCGTTGGCGCTTTCTATGTCGATGCCGTACTGGCTTCCGAAGATGAGCCCTATGTGCCGGTTCGTGTTGTGGAGGCCGATGTGGTCGCCCGACTGAGTTTCCGCCTTCAGCATGGCGCGGACTTCTGAAAGGCGCGCCTCGTCCATGCCCTCGCCAGAGTCTTCCACCCGGACGAGGAGGAGGCCTCCCTTCCTGTCCACGGTGGCCCTAATGCGGATCAGGCCCTGTCCTTCCTTGTTTCGTATTCCATGGTAGATGGCGTTCTCGAGGAGGGGCTGTAGGAAAAACTTGACGACCTTGCGGCCGAGGGCTTCCTCCTCGATTTCCCACTGCGCCTGGAATTTTTCGCTGTAGCGGAAGCGCTGGATGGACAGATAGCGTTTGGCCGCGGCTATTTCGTCGGCCAGGCTGACTTCCTCGCTTTCCTCGAGGGAGTATTTAAGGAGGACGGAGAGGTCCTGGATCATGGAGGAGGCAGGCGAGGGCCTGCCTTCGGTGCCGAAGACCATCCAGTAGAGGGATCCCAGGGTGTTGAAGAGAAAGTGGGGGTTCATCTGGGCGCGCAGGGCCTTGAGCTCGAGAACCTTGGCCTGGGCCTGGCGTTCGGAGAGCTGCAGGCCGGCGTAGCGCTGGGTAAGGAAGCTGTGGATGAGGGTTTCCACCATGTAGTCGTATTCGTCGTGGAGGAGGGGCGGGTTTTCGGGGAGTTCCTCGCCCCGCTCGGCTTTTTTGAAGAGTTCGGTGACGGCTTCCACCCTACGCGCGTTCCTTCGGGCTATAGAGAGGGTCATGGCCGCGCCTATGAGGAGGGCGATGGCCAGCATCCAAAGGATGAGTTTTTTCAGGGTGACGGAAAAGCCTTCCAGGCTCGAGGCGGGGATTATGGAAACGACGCGCCAGCCGTAGCGGGAGGTGGCCGAGGAATAGGTATAGTAGGACGAGCCTTCGTAGGCCTGTTTGGCCAGGGTCTCCCTGTTTTCGCCGAGGATTTTCTTGCTGAGGGCGCTGAGTTCCCGCCTGTCGCCTGCCGAGAGGATGAGGCGGCCGTTCTGGTCGAGGAGGTAGACTTCCTGGCCTTCGAACTGGGAGGCCCGGGACATGAGTTCGTCGAAGTGGCTCTTCTCGATGTTCATCACGATGACGCCGGTTCGCCCGTGGCTGGCGGGGTAGAGGCGGCGGTAGACGGTGAAGAGGGGCAGGGGCGTCGTTTCGAAGCTGAAGTGGCGGACTTCCCTGGTCTCTGTCCACAGGAGCTGGTTTTCGGGGAAGGATTCGTAGGTTTTAACCCAGTCAGTGTCCATGAAGGTATCCATATGCATGATGCCGTCGGTCACGGAGAGGAGGCGCTCGGGGTAGCGGTCGAGGTAGAAGTAGATTGAGTCCACGTAGGGGCGGGCGTTGCTCTGGGCGCTCAATAGGTCGTTGAGGGTCTTGGCGAAGGTGACTTCCTCGACGCCGAGGGATTTGCCGCTCAGGAGGTCGTCGACGGTGGAGATTATCTTGGCATTGACGCTGAAGGTGAGGTTGAGGGCGTCCAGTTCGAACATGGTGACGTCGACCATGTCCTTCAGGTTGTCCAGCTGGCGGCTCGTGGCTGTGGCTGTTTCCCTGCTGATGAAGCTGTTGGCGAAGTAGATGGCCGCGAAGCCGAGCATGAGGAGTGGCAGGACGACGGGCAGGAGGGAGAGGAGGAGTTTCTTCAGGAAGGACAGGGCGGGTGAATCCCAGGCTGGCGCTTTTCTATTCATCGGAGGAATGCCGGTTATTGGAGGGCTGCCTGGCCGCGTAGCGGTAGGCCGTGGGCGAGCAGCCGAAGTAGAGCCTGAAGGCGCGGATGAAGCTTTTAGGGTTGGCGTAGCCGACGAGGGCGCTTATGGCGCCGACGCGGTTGGCGGGGTCGGCGAGGAGGCGTTCGGCCTCCTTCATCCGCGCGTCCAGGAGGAGTTCGGAGAAGGTCCTGCCCGTTTCCTGGTGCAGTTTCGCGCTCAGGTAGTTCGGGCTCATGTTCAGTTTTACGGCGATAGAGGAGAGGCAGATGTCGGCGAGGTCCTGCCGGAAGATCCGCAGGGTACGCTCGGCCAGGCTGGCCGGCTGGGCGGGGCTGTCGGGATGGGCGGTGGCGGCGCGTTCTTTCACTATTTTCGAAAAGACTTCGTTGAGTTCCTCGTAGCCCGCCGGCTTGACGATGTATTCCCTGGCGCCTAGTTCTATGGCTTTCTTGGCGTAGGCGAAGTCCTTGTAGGCGCTTATGAAGACGATGTCGCAGGGGTATCCGCGTTCCCGCACTTTTTCGGCGAAGGCGATGCCGTCCATTCGGGGCATCCTGATGTCGCAGAGGACGAGGTCGAATTTCGTCGTTTCCATCGCGGCGAGGGCTTCGAGGCCGTCCTGGCAGGTGGCCGCGACCTCTATGCCGAGGCTCGCCCAGGGAAAGTAGGCCGAGATTCCCGCCCTGATGGCGGCTTCGTCGTCGATGATCAGCAGGCGCAGCATGGCGGAATTGTACAATGAATATCGGGCTGGCACCATCGTCGTTTTGATGTATGATGAAAGACGCAAGGAGTCTGGCGATGATTCACGAGACGATCGATGTATGGGGCAGGGGCGAATACGGCGGCGACATGGGCGATGGTTTCGCTCCCGTCATCGATACCTATGTCCTGGACGGCAACAAAAAACGGGCGGCCGTCCTGATCTGTCCGGGCGGGGGATACGGTTTCCTCTCCCCGAGGGAATCCGAGCCGGTGGCCCTGCAGTTCAACGCGGCCGGCTATCACGCCTTCGTCCTGCATTACAGCGTCGCGCCCAGGCGCTACCCGCTCGCCCTTCTCGACGTTTCGAAGGCGCTCTGCATGCTCCGGAAGCGCGCGGACGCTTACATGATCCATCCCGGGCGTATCGCCCTCTGCGGTTTTTCGGCCGGCGCCCATCTCGCGGCGAGCCTGGGGGTCTACTGGGACAATCCTCTGTCGCTTAACGCTCCCGGCGGCACGGCGGCGCTGAAGGGGATCGAGCCGGGGCTGAACCGTCCCGACGCCCTCATCCTGGGCTATCCTGTCGTCAGCTCCGGTCCTTTCGCGCACAGGGGTTCCTTCGAGAATCTCCTCGGGCCTAAGGCCGATCCTCAGGCGCTCGAGGAGGTGTCGCTGGAGCTGCACGTGAACGAAAAGACGCCGCCCACCTTTCTCTGGCATACCTACGCTGACGAGGCCGTGCCGCTCGAAAACAGTCTTCTCTTCGCCGGCGCCCTGAGGCGCGCGGGCGTTCCCTTCGAATACCATGTTTATCCCGAGGGGGTCCACGGGCTTTCGCTCGCCACCGAGGAGACGAGCGTCGAGGGCAAGGAGCCCGACCCTCATGTTTCGTCCTGGATGTATCTCTGCGTAGAGTGGCTGGGGGAGCTGTTCGAATAGCGGCGGGGCGGGGCCGGCGGCCCCGGCGGCGGATTTCCCTTGACCTGCGGCGCTTCATCGCCGCATTCTAGTCCCATGAGATTTTTTCACTTCTCCGATCTCCACCTCGGCAAGACGCTCCACGGCTACGATCTCCTCGACGATCAGGCGTATATTCTCGATCAGGTGGTCGCGAAGATCGGGGAGCTGAAGCCCGACGCCCTCCTCATAGCGGGCGATATCTACGACAGGGCGATCCCACCCGTCGAGGCCATACATCTTTTCGACGCTTTTCTGGGCGCCGCCCGCAGGGCGGCGCCCGGTCTGCGCATCGTGGTGCTGTCGGGGAATCATGATTCGGCGGGGAGGCTTTCCTTCGGCGCCTCCCTCCTGGCCGATTCGGGGCTTTGCATCGCCACGCGGATGGAAGGCTCGCCGGCCTTCGTCGTCGGGGAAGGCGCGGGACGCGTCGCCGTCTGGGCCCTGCCCTTCCTGACCCAGATGAGCGCGAATTGGGGAGAGTTGGCCGCTATCGGCGACGGGGGCGGCACAGGTGACGGGGAAGCGCCCGTTTCGATTCGCTCCCAGCAGGAGCTGATGAGGCTGGCGATGGCCTCGATCCGTTCAAAATTGGAGCCTGGCGCGGCGAATGTCCTCGTGGCGCACTGTTTCGCCTCGGGCGCTCTCGCGGGCGACAGCGAGCTGGCCTTTTTGGGCGCGGCGGAGCAGGTCGACTGCGGTCTCTTCGAGGGCTTCGACTATGTCGCCCTGGGCCATCTCCATTCCGAGCAGAGCCCGGCGCCTCATGTCTGGTATTGCGGAGCGCCCCTCGCCTATTCGGTGGGGGAGGCAGGGAAGGTAAAGGGTTTTCTTTCGGTGGAGGTCCTGGCGGGCAAGGCGCCGCGCATCGAGTCGATGCCCCTCACGCCCAAGCGGCAGGTACGCCGTCTTTCGGGCTTTTTCGACGAGCTTGTAGCGAATCCCCTGCCCGAGGCGGATCGGGACGACTATATCGAGGTGTATCTCTGCGACGAGGAGCCGGTGCTGAACGCGGGGGAGAGGCTGAAGGCGCTGTATCCGCGGCTCCTGGGCGCGCCGCAGCGGGCTTTCGAGCTGCGCTGGGGCGACGCTGGGGATGGCGATGCAGCTCTGGACGCGCTGCGGCGCGCGCGAGGCGGCCGCGGCGCTCCCGATCGTCTGGAAACCGCGAAGGATGATTTCCTCGCCTTTCACGCCGAGATGACGGGGGAGCCGCCTCCCGAGGGAATGGTCGCCCTCTTCGAGGCCATGGCCAGGGAGGCTTCCGATGCGTCCAATTAGGCTCGCCCTGGAAAACATCGGGCCCTATCGCGATAGGGCCGAGATCGATTTTACCCGATTGGGAGAATTCTTCCTCATCTGCGGAAAGACAGGCTCGGGCAAGTCCACGCTTTTCGACGCCATCACTTACGCGCTGTTCGGCCAGGCGCCGGGCGCCCGGAAGGGTTTCGAGGCCGAGCTTGTGTCGGATTTCGCGAAGCTTGGCGACAAGCCGACGGTGGAGTTCGAGTTTTCGCTTTCCGGGACGGGCTACAGGGTTCTGCGCGTGGCGCCTTTTACGAGGCCCAAGCGCGGCGGCGGCCTGACGGAGGTGCCGCCCGCCGCGGCTTTCTTCGCGGCCGACGCCGCTTACCCAGGCGGCTGGCGCGTGCTGGCCGACGGGGTGAGGGACGCGAACGAGAAGATTTCCAAGCTCATCGGGCTTAGCGCCGACGAGTTTTCCAAGATAATCCTCCTTCCCCAGGGCGATTTCCAGAAGTTTCTGGAGATGGAGTCTACCGAGAGAAGTCAGGTGCTCGAAAAGCTTTTTCCCGTCGGGCTCCATGAGAGGATCACGGAGATAGCGAAGGCGAGGACGCAGGGCGCTCGGCTGGAGCTTTCGGTGCTGGACGCGGAGATTTCGCGTCTGGAGGCTGAGCTTGGGGAGGATCCCGACGCGAGGCTTGCCGCCCTGAGGGAGGAACTAGAGACGGTCCTGGGGCTGGAAGCCGGGGCTATGGGGGAAGCGGCCGCCCGCGAGCGGGCGCTGGAAAGGGAAAAGGAAAGGGCGGCGCGGGTGGCCAAGGCCCAGGATGCGGCCAAGGCTCTTGCGGCGCTGGAGGATAGGGGCGCGGCTGAGGATTCCCGGGCGGCGCGGCTGGGCCTTGCCAAGGCCGCGGCCTCGGCGGCTCCTTTTGCCCTGGCTTTTTCCAAGGCCAAGGCCGCGGCGCTCGACCTGTCGGGCCGCGTCGCCCTTCTTTCGGAGGAGCTGCGCGTTCTCGCGGCCGCCCGTCCCGAGCTCGACGCCAGGCGCGCGAGGATAGGGGAATGCGCTTCCCTCATTCAGGCGAAGCGGCAGGAAGTCTTCGGCCTGGGGAAGGCCATGGAAGTCTGGAAACGCCGCGCCGAGGCTCTCGAGGTTTGCGCCGGAGCCGAGAAGCTTTCCCTTGAACTGGATGGACGTTATGCGAGCGAAGTTGCCGGAGTGGACGCGGTTAAGCGCGAAATCGAAGCGTTGAAGCCGAAGCCTGACGAGGAAGCTCTTCTGCGCGCCGAGCTGGAGCGTCGCCAGTCGCTTTCATCGGGTATAGCCGTCGTCGCGGAGCTGAATAAGCGTCGCTCAACGTTATTTGTCGATTACGCCAAAGCGAATAAATCGAAACGCGAATATGAAATCGCGCATCGCGAAACAGTCGCCGCCGGTGAAAAGGTTGCGGCGGACTTAGCAGCCTTGGAAGCTGCCGCCGCGCATTCCGAGGCCTTTCATCTGGCGGGGAGCCTGCTACCCGGGGAGCCTTGCCCCGTCTGCGGTTCCCGGGATCATCCTTCGCCAGCGGCGCTTAGCGTTGAAAGCGGCTCTCCTTCCTTCTCCGATATCGAGTCGGCGAGGGCGCGCGGGGCGCGGCTTTCCGCCGACTCGGCCGGTCTCGCGGCCAGCCTCGCGCACGCCGGCGAGAGGTTAGGCGAAATAGGCGCCGCGCTCGACGCCCTGGGCGCCGAGATGGGAGAGAGCGTCGAAGCCGTCGGCGCGGCGCTGTCTGAAGCGGGGATTATACCCGAAGAAATCAGCCGTGGGGACGGCGGAATCTCTTCCTGGGCCGCTCGCCTCGACGAAAAGGCCACGGCTTCCTTCGGCATGTATCTCGCGCGCTTTTCGCGAGAGAATGCCGCGGCGCTCTCGGAAGGCAGACTGCTCGCTTCCCGCTTTGAGGCGCGCCGCCGCGAGGCCGCGGGCTCGGAGAAAATTCTCGCCCAAAGGGCGGAAGTTCTCGAGGCGCTTCGCGTTCAGGCAGAAAAGGCCAGGGCTGATCTCGCGGCCAAGAAGGCGCTGCTTCTGGAGGCTGAGCGGGAATCGGGGCGGGAAGATCCAACGCCCCGGCATGCCGCGGCGCTGAAGGCTCTCGAGGCGCTCGAAAATGAAAAAACGCGGCTTGAGGCCGAATGTTCGGCTTGGGAAGAAAACCTCGCCACGACGAAGGCGCGATCGGCGACGATAGAGCGCGAAAGGGACGCTTCGATCGCTTCGCTTTGGGCCGAGTTCTCCCGGCTCGCCGAGTCGCTGTCGCAGGAGGGTTTCCTTCAGGAGGATGAGAAGGCCGCGGCCCTGGCGCTCCCCTCTCGGGGAGCCTCGGCGCTGGAAGCGGTTTTGGGCGAAGGCTGCGGCGGCCTCGGTCAGGTCATCGCGCTCGTACAAGCCCGCTTGCTCCCTCAGGGAGTCCTCGCCGCCGAGGAGCGGGCAGTTTCCACTTACAGGGAGTCCCTGGCCGCCGCGCGAGCCCTGGCAACATCCCTCGAGGCCGATCTTCCCCTTCCCGGACGGGAGCTGCCCGACATGGCTTCTCTGGAGGCTGCCCTTCGCGAGGCGCAAGCGGCGCTGGACGCGGCGCGCGAGCGTTCCAATACCTGCCGCCTCTCCATCGGCCGCCTCGAGGAAACGCTCGCGCGCCGCTCCGCCCTCCTGCTGCAGCGGGATACCCTCGAAGCGGGCAGCCGTAGCCTCTATCGCCTTTCGGAACTCCTGCGCGGCGAAATCCCGGGCAAGCGCCTCACCTTCAAGAATTTCGTTCTGGCCATGTATTTCCGCGAGGTGACGAGGCGCGCTTCGGTCCATCTTTCGCGGATGTCGGACGGCAGGTATTATCTCAAACCCGAGGAAGGCCCGGGCGTCGGTTCGGGCCGCGGCAAGATCGGCCTCGGCCTTCGTGTCCTCGATTCCTGGACAGGCCTGGACCGCCCCACCACCACCCTCTCGGGCGGCGAGAAATTCCTCACCTCCATCAGTCTCGCCCTCGGTCTCGCGGACGCCATCCGCGACCAGAACGGCGGCGTATCCCTCGACGCTGTCTTCATCGACGAGGGGTTCGGCTCCCTCGACGACGAGACGCTCGACCGGGCTATTTCGGTGCTGGACAAGATCCGCGGCTCGAGGGTGATCGGCATCGTGTCCCATGTGGGTGCCTTGCGCTCGCGCATCCCCGCCTGCATCGTTGTCGAGAAGACTCCCGTCGGATCGCGTCTTTCGCAGTCCGCCCTGGCCCCCGACGAGGCCTAATAGTTATTCCGCCATATTCTCCGACCAGGCCTTTCGGAGGAGGATTTTCAGTTCCTCGTCGGTGAAGGCGCGCGGGCTCTGCGGCCTTCGCTTGTAGGTTTTCGCGTCGTCGAAGATGGCCTGAAGGAGATCTTCCGAAACCCCCGCGCTGAAAAGGTTGGGCGGAATGCCTATTTCGGAGCCCAGTTCCGCCATGGCTCCCACGGCGTCGATCGCTGTGGCCGAGTGCCTTCCCGTCAGCGCCTTGCCGATGTTGGAAAGCCTTATGCTGGCGTCGGGAATGCATGCCTGCATGACGTAGGGGAGTATGATCGCGTTGGCCAGCCCGTGGGGCAGGCCTGCCAGTGCGCCGGCCGCGTGCGCGAAGCCGTGCACCATGCCCAGGCCGGCCTGGGACAGTGCCGCGCCGGCCATCGTCGAGGCGAGGGCCATGCCCGCCCTCGCGTCCAGATCGTCGCCATGTTTGTGCGCTCTTTTGAGGTTCTCCCCGATGAGCCGTATCGCTTCCAGGCAAAAAAGGTCGGCTATCGGCGTGTGCGATCTGCTCACGTAGGCTTCCACCGCGTGCGTAAGGGCGTCCATGCCCGTTGCCGCGGTGAGCTCGGGCGGCATGGTGACGTGCAGGAGGGGGTCGACGAGGGCGACGCGGGGGAAAAGGGACTGTCCCGCCGTTCCCTTCTTCACTTTTCTATCGCCCTCCCTATAGGTGAAGACGGCCGCGTTCGTCACTTCCGAGCCCGTGCCCGCCGTCGTGGGAATCGCCAGGAGGGGTGGGACGGGAGCGCCGAAAGCGAGCCCCGTGCCGACGAAATCCCTTATGGGTCTGCCTTCGCCGATCGACGCTCCTATGCCTTTCGCGCAGTCGAGGGGGCTGCCGCCGCCTAGCCCGATGATGGCGTCGCAGCCTTCGGCTTTATAGCGTGCCGCGCCCTCATCCACCATGGAGGTCGTGGGGTCTGACCCCGCTCCCGCGTAATGGAAATAGACAATTCCGCCTTCTTCCAGGCTCAGTTTCAGGCTCGCCACGGCCTCCGAGGAAGCCGTTCTGCCGGGACCCGTGACGATGAGAACCTTGCGTGAACCCATCGCGGCGATTTCCTTGGCCGCCGTTCTGGCGACGCCGTTTCCGAAAACGAGTCTGGTCGGTGAATTAAAGGTGAACATGAATCGCTCCATGAAAATTATTGTTGCATTCCTGTTGTGGCAAGTATATAGTTTAACAAGTACAATTTTAACAGGAGGTACGAATGAAAAGGGGTCTATTTGTCCTTTTCGCGCTTCTTTCAGTAGTGGCGCTTGGTGCGCAGAGCTTCACCATCGTTAACGGAACCGAGCCTGTGTCTCTGGATCCCCATGCCGTTGAAGGCGTGCCCGAGCACAGAATCTATATGGCCCTCTTCGAGGGACTTACCATCGGAGATCCGAAAACGAATCGCGCCCTTCCCGGCCTTGCCGAGAGCTGGAGCTTCAGCAAGGATTACAAGACCATCACTTTCAAGCTTCGCAAGGCGACCTGGTCCGATGGCGTCGAAATCACCGCCGACACCGTAGTCAAGTCCTGGCTGCGCAAGATGGATCCCAAGAACGCTTTCCAGTACGCCGACCTTCCGGCCGCGTACATCGAGGGCGGCATGGACTACCTCTCCGGCAAGGCCGGTCCCGAGGCAGTGAAGATCCGCGCCGTGGACAAATCCACCTTTGAAGTCAAACTCGTCGGCCCCACCCCCTTCTTCCCCGACATGGTCGTGCACTATGCGTTCGCGATCGTCCCGATGCACGCCATCGAGAAATTCGGCAATGAGTGGGTCAAGCCGCAGAACTGGGTATCCAACGGTCCCTTCGTTCTCAAGGAACAGAAGCCCCAGGAAAGAGTCGTTGTCGTAAAGAACAACAAATACTGGGATGCCAAGAACGTCGGTCTCAAGCAAGTCACCTTCCTCGCCAATGACGATGTCAACGTCGGCTACAACCTCTACAAGAGCGGCGCGGCTGACTGGATCGACACCGTTCCTCTCGAACTCATGGATCAGATCAAGCTCGACAAGAACTTCCATGTGGCCCCCGAGTATGGCACCTACTATTACATCATCAACGTAACCCGCAAGCCCCTCGACGACGTTCGCGTCCGCAAGGCTCTCGCGATGGCCTTCGACAAGAAAGCCCTCGTCGAGCAGGTCACCAAGGGCGGCCAGATTCCGGCCGACTCCTTCGTCCCGCCCTCGACCGGCTACACCCCCGCCAAGGGATTCGCCTTCGATCCCGAAGCCGCGCGCAAGCTTCTCGCCGACGCCGGCTATCCGGGCGGCAAGGGTTTTCCCTCCTTCTCCATTCTCTACAACACCAGCGCCAGCCATAAAAAGATCGCCGAATTCGTCCAGGCCCAGTGGAAGACCAATCTCGGCATCGATGTCAACCTCGTGAACCAGGAGTGGGGTACCTACCTCGACACCAGGTCCCAGTCCCACAACTTCGACATGGCCCGTGCCGGCTGGATCGCCGACTATCTGGATCCCTCGACCTTCAGCGATATGTGGGTCACCGGCGGAACCCAGAACGATGGTCTGTATTCCAACAAGCGATACGACGAACTCATCAACAAAGCCCGCGTCACCTCCGGTGCCGAGCGAATGAAAGCCCTCGGCGACGCCGAAAAGGTTCTCATCGATGAGGACATGGCCATTCTTCCCTTCTATTTCTATGTCACCCAGAACATGGTCGACCTCTCCAAGTGGGACGGCTGGTATCCGAACCCGATGAACCAGCACCCCTGGAAATTCATCCGCCCCAAGAAATAAGCGCGGACTGAATCATGCGTCCAAGGCCGGGGTTTTCCCCGGCCTTTTTTTGTCCGCCGCCTTTCCCGTGAAATATGGCCCTAGCACGTTTCAGGGTTTCGGGCTATAATTGATTCCCTTGAGACTACCAAAGTTCTCAGCTCATCCTATAATCCTTGTCACGCGAATCTGTCACGTTTGTTTTTTTTACGGGGTAGTTGCGCGCTTGGCAGATAAAAAAAGGAGTGATCCCGGATGGCACGTTATTTCATTCGGAGAGTGTTGAGCCTGATTCCCACGCTGCTCATCATCATAACCTTGAGCTTCTTCATGATCAGGCTTGCTCCCGGCGGCCCGTTTTCGCGGGAAAAGGATGTTCCGGAGATAATCCTCCAGAATCTCCTGAAGCGTTACCATATGGACGAGTCTCTCGGCAGACAATATCTGCGCTACTTGGGCGATATTCTCCGCTGGGATCTGGGTCCTTCTTTCCGATACAGGGATATCACGGTCAACGAGATGATCGACCAGGGCTTGCCCGTGTCTATGGCCCTCGGCGTCACCGCCCTCGTCATGTCCGTCTTCTCGGGCGTGGCCGTCGGCATCATATCGGCGCTCAGGCAGAACAAGTGGCCCGATTATGTCGCGGTGTCGATCGCCGTGGTGGGCATTTCGGTGCCGCTCTTCGTCATGGGTCCTGTTCTGCAGCTCTTCGTCGGCATGAGGTGGAAGATCTTGCCTATGGGGCAATGGGTGTCGGTTCACGGATGGAAGGCGATCATCCTGCCGGCGCTTACCCTGTCCTTCCCCTACTTCGCCTATATCGCCAGGCTTTCCCGCGCGAGCATTCTCGAGGTGCTCCGTTCCGACTACATCAGGACGGCGCGCGCCAAGGGGCTTAAGGAATCGGTTGTCGTGTGGAAGCACGTGCTGAAAGGCGCCCTTCTTCCCGTCGTCACCTACCTCGGCCCGGCTTTTTCTGGCATCGTCGTAGGTTCCGTCGTGGTCGAATCGGTCTTCCTCGTGCCCGGCATCGGAAGGCCCTTCGTCCAGTCCGCCATCAACCGCGATTACACCTTGATCATGGGAGAGGTCGTCGTCTATTCGATCGTCCTCATCATGGCCAACCTTATCGTGGACATCATCTACGGATTCCTCGATCCGCGCATTTCTTACAAGTAGGAGTCAGGAATGAGTGACAACAAGAAAGAAACGCAGGCGGTCAACGAGTTCAATCAGGTGATGAAGCCGGTCTCCCTCTGGGCAGATGCCTGGAAGAGGCTGCGCAAAAACAGGATGGCCCTCGTCAGCCTCTATATCGTCTCCTTCTATATTATCATAACCCTTGCCGCCCCCCTTCTCTCGTCGATGGGCGTCATCCACGACTACAAAGAGCAGATCCTCTCCAACGCTTCCCTGGCGCCTTCGTTCAAGCCAGCAGGCGCCCTCGTCGTGGCGAAACTGGAGAAGAGGATCATCGACCTCGAGGAAACGATCAAGTCGCACCAGGCGCTCGAGGCGGAGACGGGCTATAATCCCTCATCGGGCTTCAACTTCGGCCCGACCGCGGAGGTGGTTCCCACCGAGGGCGAAGTCGATCCGAACCAGAGTTTTTCGCTCAACTTCGGCGGCACCGGCACCGACACCACGGCTTCGGCCGATCCTCTTGCCCGTGAGCTTGAATTCCAGAAGACGGAACTCGAGCGGGTCAAGGCGGAGATGGAGACCAATCCCTCGGCCAAAAAGGTGTACGTTCTCGGCACCGACGATCTCGGACGCGACATGTTCTCCCGCATCATCTACGGCGGAAGGATTTCCCTCGCCATCGGCATCGTGGGCACCATTACCGCCGCTCTGGTGGGCATCATCTTCGGCGCGGTTTCAGGCTACATCGGCGGCTGGCTCGACAATCTCATGATGCGCTTCGTCGATATAATGTACGGCCTGCCCTATATGCTCATGGTCATCATCATCATGGCGATGATAGGCGAGAAGGCGAGGGGGAGTTTCGTCATCCTCTTTATAGCCATAGCCCTGGTGTCCTGGCTTACGATAGCGCGCGTCGTGCGCGGCCAGATCATCAGCCTGAAAAACTCTGAGTTCGTCGAGGCGGCCAGATCCATGGGCGCGAGCGTGCCGAGGATCATCTTCCGTCACCTGCTTCCGAACACCCTGGGCGTCATCGTGGTATTTTCCACCCTGCTGATGCCCAGCTTCATCATGAACGAATCTTTCCTCTCCTTCCTTGGCCTCGGCGTTTCGGCGCCCGACGCGTCCTGGGGAACCCTGGTTTCCGAGGGTGTCAAAGCGATGGAGTATTCGACCTGGCAGCTCCTGGGCCCGGCGATTGCCATGACTATCTTCCTGTTCTCTATGAACTTCCTGGGAGACGGTCTGCGCGACGCGCTGGATCCGCAGAGCAAAAACCGAACCTGAGCAAGGAGCCGCAAGCATGACAGAAGAAGTCATTCTGCAGGTCAAGGACCTGAAGACATATTTCCACGTTGACGAGGGGATCGTGAAAGCCGTCGATGGCGTGAGTTTCGACCTGCACAAGGGCGAGACGCTCGGCATCGTGGGGGAGTCCGGTTCCGGCAAGAGCGTCACCAATCTCTCCATAATCAACCTCATCCCGAACCCGCCCGGAAAGATCGCCGGAGGCCAGGTGCTTTTCCACGAAAAGGATATTCTCAAAATGTCCGCGAACGAGATCCGCCAGATCCGCGGAAACAAGATTTCGATGATTTTCCAGGATCCGATGACCTCGCTCAATCCCTTCCTCAAGGTTTCCACCCAGATGATAGAGACTATCGTCCTCCATCAGGGGCTGGACAAGAAGGCGGCCAAGGCAAAGGCCATCGAGATGCTCAAGCTGGCCGGGATTCCCGCGCCCGAGAAGCGCATCGACCAGTATCCGCACCAGTTCTCCGGCGGCATGCGCCAGCGCGTCATGATCGCCATGGGGCTTTCCTGCAATCCCGAAATTCTCATCGCGGACGAGCCGACGAGCGCCCTCGACGTCACGATCCAGGCGCAGATTCTCGAGCTGATGAAGGATCTCACCAAGAAGCTGGGAACGGCCGTCATCCTGATCACTCACTCCTTGGGCGTCGTGGCCGGCATGTGCAACACCATCTGCGTCATGTACGCGGGCAGGGTAGTGGAGCGCGGACAGACCGAGGATATTTTCGGGGAGCCCAAGCATCCCTATACCCAGGGCCTCATTCACTCGGTGCCCCGGCTGGACAGGGAGAATTCCGAGCGTCTGTTCTCCATCCAGGGTCAGCCGCCTAACGTCATAGACCTTCCGGACTGCTGTCCTTTCTATCCGCGCTGCGAAAAGGCGATGGATATCTGCAAGAAGAAATATCCCACCGTCGTGCATTCGGAAAATGGCCGCGCCGTGTCGTGCTGGCTCTACGCGGAGGAAAAGAAATGAGCGAAAACGAAGTATTGCTGGACGTACGCAACCTTAAGATGCACTTTTCCCTGGGGAGGTCCCTCTTTTCCAAGGAAAAGGGCTATATCTACGCGGTGGACGGCATCAGTTTCCAGATAAAGCGGGGCGAAACCCTCGGTCTCGTGGGCGAATCGGGCTGCGGAAAGTCCACGACCGTCCGCGCCATAGCCCAGCTTTACAAGCCCACGGCCGGCGAGGTTTTCCTCAAGGGCAAGGATCTGATGAAGACCTCGGCGCACGATCTTCTTTCGGCGCGCAAGAACATGCAGATGGTTTTCCAGGATCCCTATGCCTCGCTCAATCCCCGCATGACGGCGGGCGAGATCATCTCCGAGCCCATGAAGATATTCCAGCAGCGCGGCCTGCTCGACATGAGCACCGAAGAGCGCAACGACAGGGTGGACAATCTCATGGAGCGCGTGGGGCTTTCGCGTTTCTTCAAGAACCGCTACCCGCACGAGTTTTCGGGCGGTCAGCGCCAGAGGATCGGGATCGCCCGCGCCCTCGCCCTCAAGCCCGAGCTCATGCTCTGCGACGAGCCGGTCTCGGCCCTCGACGTCTCCATCCAGTCCCAGATCCTCAATCTCTTCAAGGATCTGCAGAAGGAATTCGGACTCACCTATCTCTTCATCGCCCACGACCTCGCCGTCATCCAGTATATTTCCGACAGGGTGGCCGTCATGTACCTGGGCCTGATCGTGGAGATTTCGGGTTCGAAGGATCTGTATAAGAACCCCATGCATCCCTATACCCAGGCCCTGCTTTCGGCCGCGCCCATCCCCGACCCCAAGGTTGAGGCCAAGCGCCAGCGCATCATCCTCACGGGCGACGTGCCCTCGCCGGACAAGCAGCGTCCCGGCTGCTATTTCTACGACCGCTGCTGGAAGCGCATGGATATCTGCAAGAAATACAGGCCCGAGCTGAAGGAAACCGAAAGCGGCCACCAGGTGGCCTGCTTCCTCTACCACAAGCCGGAGTGAACGCGGCGCTGAGGCGCAAATGCTATAATGCGAGGGGGCTGCCCGCGGATCGGATCGATCCGCGGGCAGCCCCTTTTCAATGGATGTTGTTTTTAACGAAAGCGCCTGGCGCGGCTCAGCTTATGGCGCCCGGCGCGGCTCAGTTCTTATCGGAAAAATGGCTTTCGCAGGCTTCAGCGAGCGCTTCGCCCGCTTTCTTGAGCCTGCCTCCCCGTCGGGCTGGCAGGGTGTCCACGAGGTAGGTTTCGCCTGATTTCGTCCTCAAGAGGAGGTTGATGTAGGGTTTGCGCGCCCCCAGCTTAAGGAAGGCGCTCTTGCCGGCATCGTTCGTGTCTTTGCCGTTCATCATGGCGAAGGCTCTTTCCTTGTCGGCCGATTCCTCGGTCGATCCGGGGACGGTGCCGCGGGCAAAGGCTCCCAGGGCGAACTCTTCGACATCGTTGAAGTTCACGACTAGGGCGCGAGCTATCGGCCAAATACCGCCCAGGTGTCGGACGGTCTTCGCCTTCGGGTCGACGATCCAGACTTCCTCGTAAAGCGCTCCGAGGACGAGGAGGACGAGGATGAACCAGGCGATAAAGCCGGGCGAACCTTCCGTGGTGAGCATGCCGCCGAGGATGAGGGCGATCATGATGCCCGTCATTACGCGGTACCAAAGGGGAATGCCGTAGACCAGGCGGCCGTCGGCTGTCTTTTTCAGGCTTAGCGGGATTTCCATGGGAAAAGCATAACGGCGATGCGCTTTTGGCGCAAGCGGGCGGGGGGGGCTGGCTCTGAAGGCCGCGGCGCCGGCCCTCCCGCCCAACGGCCTGATTGAAGCTTTTCCGGGCGAAAGGTTATACTCGGCGCGACCTTTAGTCTTTTCGAGGAAAGGAAAACCGGACGGAATGGACACGACCAGCTTTGGCGCCAGGGAGTTCTGCAGACTGACCGGCGTCACCGGCGAAACCCTGAGGCACTACGTGAGTCGCGGCATCATCGCTCCCGAAGGGGTGGCGCCGAACAATTACCGCAAATATTCGGCGGCCAACGCCGTGGACATGCTCCTGACGAGGATTTGCCGCGGACTCGAGCTGCCCATACCGGCCATCATAGACAAGGCCAACGCCGGCATCGAGGAACAGGCCGAACTCTACGCCGCGCACGAGACCGCTCTCGAGGCCGAGCTGGAGTCGCTCCGGCTCAAACTCGCCCGGGTGCGCCAGCAAAGGGAGATGCTCACCGCCATCCCCTCGCGCATGGGCCGGGTGGAGCTGCGCGGGGCGGAGGAAGTCTTCAATCTTTATCGCCTCATTCTTTTTGGCGAAGGCGGACAGCGAAGCCGCGCCGCCCTCCGCATCCTGGATCAGTGGATGACTCATCCCCAATACACCTGCGTCGCCCTCAACGTCCCCCGCGAGAGCCTTGTCGACCCCGCCGTGGACAGGCTTCCCGTGTCCATCGGCGTCGGCGTGCGCGAGGAATGGGCGAAGGCTTTCGATTTCGACCTCAGTCCCCCTGTTTCTTTTTTCGCGAAATCAAAAAACCTCTGCACCCTCGTGGCCACCTACGATCCTTTCTCGCTCAGGAAGAGCGACCTCAACGGCATCTTCGAGACAGCGGAATCGCTGGGCGTCGAGATCGCGAGCGATCTTACCGGTCTTCTCGCCACCTTCTGCGAAACCGAGAAGGGAAGGCTCTACTATATTTCTTTGGGTTTTTCGATAAAATAATATTTTATCGCTTGACCGCGTGGTTACCCCACACTTTACCATCCGACACTTGTACGGGTCCGAGCATCGAAGAGACCGGCCTTTAGGCGCGGCAACGCGTCCGGGAAGGCTCGTCTCGTTGCCGGATCCCATGTACAAGGAGTTGGTATGAAGAAATTCATGAAAAGCGCCGCCCTCGCCCTCGTCTGCGTGTTGGCGGTCCTGTCCATCGTCGCCTGCGCGACCAAGCCCGAAACGGCCAAGGCGGCCGCTTTCAAGGCGGGGACCTACACGGCTGAGGCGAACGGCAAGAACGGCCCCGTGGCGGTAAAGGTTACCTTCTCGGCCGACGCGATCAAGAAGGTCGAGATCGTGAAGCATGGCGAGACGCCGGGAATCAGCGATACGGCCATCGCGCGGGTGCCCGAGGCCATCGTCAAGAGCCAGTCTCTCGCCATCGACGTCGTGTCGGGCGTCACGCTCACGAGCGATGCCATACTCGAAGCCGTGGCCGACTGCGTGAAGCAGGCTGGCGGTTCGGTGGAAGCGCTTATGGGCAAGCAGGCCGAGGTGAAGAAGGCCGCCGGCGCCGCCGTCGAGAAGTCGACGGAGGTGGTGATCATCGGCGGCGGCGGCGCCGGCCTCGCGGCCGCCGTATCAGCGGCGGAGAAGGGCGCCAAGGTCATCCTTATCGAAAAAGCCCCCGCCCTGGGCGGAAACACGATCAGGGCAGGCGGCGCCTACAACGCCGTGGATCCTTCGCGGCAGGACGCGGTCAAGATGACGGCGCCCCTTCTCGGCGACCTCAAGTCCTTCCTCGACATCGACGAAGCTTCGGTGGGCGAGTATGGTCCTACCCTCAGGATCCTCAAGGACCAGATCCGTACCTATGTCGCTTCGGGTTCCGACAAGCTCTTCGACTCTGTTGAGCTCCACATGATGCAGACCTATTTCGGCGGCAAGCGCGTCGATCTCAAGGGCAACGCCATACACGGCGACCTGGAGCTCGTGCGGACGCTGACGACGAACTCCCCCAAGGCCATGCAGTGGCTCGAGTCTCTCGGGCTCCCCTTCAAAAAAGAGATCAGCACCGTTCTCGGCGCCCTCTGGCCCCGAACCCACGGCAGCGCGAAACCCGTGGGCACCGGCTTCATCGGCACCCTCGCCGACAACGCGAAAAAGCTGGGCGTCGAGATCCTTCTCGAAACCAAGGCCGATGAGCTCATCATGGCCAAGGGCGTTGTCGTGGGCGTGAAGGCGACCAAGGTCGACGGCACGAAGGTCACGCTCAAGGCTTCCAAAGGCGTCGTCATGGCCACCGGCGGCTTCGGCGCCAATCCCGAGATGCGCGCCAAGTACAACACCTACTGGCCCGCGATGCCTCTCACCATGCCCACCACCAACGCCCCGACCACCACCGGCGACGGCATCGTCATGGGCGAGAAGGCCGGCGCCAGCCTCGTTGGTATGGGTTTCATCCAGCTCATGCCCTCCTCTCATCCTGTTTCGGGCTCCCTCGCGGGCGGCCTCTGGGGCAGCGCCGAGAGCCAGGTTTTCGTCAACAGCCAGGGCAAACGCTTCGTGAACGAGTACGCCGAGCGCGACGTTCTCGCCGCCGGGGCGCTCAAGCAGGACAAAGGCCTCTTCTACATCATCTGCGACCAGGTCACGGCGGGCAATCCTCAGCCGGGCGGCAAGAATGGCTGGGGCGACGACATCGATACCCTGATCAAGAACCATGACGTCTACAAGGCCGACACCCTCGCCGGTCTCGAGACGCAGCTTGGCATGGTCCCCGGCGCCCTCAGCTTCGAGATCGAGAAGTACAATAGCTACATCGAAAAGGGAGCCGATCCCGATTTCGGCAAGCGCAACTTCGGTCCCAAGCTCACGCAGGGGCCCTTCTACGCCACGCCGCGCTCGCCCTCGGTCCACCACACGATGGGCGGTCTGGCTATCGACACGCAGGCGCGCGTTCTCAACGCGGCCGGAAAGGCCATTCCCGGACTCTTCGCCGCCGGCGAAGTGACCGGTGGCATCCATGCGGGCAACCGCCTGGGCGGCAACGCCATCGCCGACATCATGGTCTTCGGAAGGATAGCGGGCGCGAGCGCTGCCGCCCAGAAATGATCTTGGAATGATTCTTCGATAGATTTTTGGTTTAGCCGGCCGGGATTTTTTCCAGCTTAGTCTTCACCGTCTGTAAAAGGCTGTCCCGGAATCGCTTCCCGGACAGCCTTTCTTTTAACGCGAAATACTGATTGACAGAAACATGGCCGATACGGCATTCTAGCCGCCAAGAGAAACCATGAAAGCGCATAGACTGTTCGTATGTTTCATGCGGAGCGGCCATCTCGGGCCGCAATCCGCCGGGCGCAAGGCGCGCGCTATCTCCCTCATCTAAACCAGCTTCTCCAGAAAGATCATATCCTCACCCCAGTCTCCACGCGATGCCTTGAGGCATCGATAACTCACCCCAGGAGGTTCACATGAACCGCGGATTTTTCAGGATACTCATTGCCGGCGTCATCGCCCTCACGGCGATCGCGCAGGGCGCGGCCCAAGGCGCCGCCCAGACCAGTCTCAAGGTCGGAGCGACCGCCGTTCCCCATGCCGAGATTCTCAACGTGATCAAGGCCGATCTCGCCGTCCAGGGCATCAAGCTCGATATCGTCGAATTCTCCGACTATGTCACGCCGAACATCGCCCTGGCGGAGAAGCAGCTGGACGCCAACTTTTTCCAGCACCTTCCCTACCTCGAGGCCTTCGCGTCGGCGCGCAAACTCGACCTTGAAAGCGCCGTGGCCGTCCATGTCGAGCCGCTCGGGCTTTATTCCAAGAAATACAAGAAGGTTTCCGACTTTCCCGCTGGCGCGATGATAGCGATTCCCAATGATCCGACCAACGAGGGGCGGGCGCTGATATTCCTCCAGTCCAAGGGACTGATCAAGCTCAGGGCCAATGCCGGTCTTGAGGCGACGACGAGGGACATCGCCGAGAATCCCAAGAAGTTCCAGTTTAAGGAGATCGAGGCGCCGCAGCTTCCGCGCACGCTCCTGGACGTGGCGGGAGCCATCATCAACGGTAACTACGCGCTGCAGGCTGGCTTCAACCCGGTGAAGGATTCGCTTCTCCTCGAGGGCGGGGACTCCCCTTACGCCAACATTCTCGTGGTGAGGAAGGGCGAGACGAAGGATCCGCGCATCGTGGCGCTTGCGAAGGCGCTCACCTCGCAGAAAGTGAAGGATTTCATTCTCAAGACCTATGGCGGCGGGGTGGTCCCGGCTTTCTGAGCGGGCCTTCGTCCTTGTCGCCGCGCTCTTGATCAAGCCCTCCAATCGGTGTGAGAATAGCACTACCACGCAGTGGTAATACCACGCAGTGGTAGCGCTATGGGGGGCTGCGATCATGGGAAAGGCTGGCGACAACGTGGGTATTAACATAGGTTTTAAAACTGGCTCTGAGAAAAACCCTGAAGCGAGTCCCGAAAGGGGCGCTATCCCGACTGCTGGCGCGCTTCCCGAGCTCCGTCCCATGGACAAGGCGGGATTCACCAGGGCAAGGGCGCTTCTCGGAAAAAGTCAGCGCGAGCTGGCGCGCCTTCTCGGCATATCGCCCAAGGCGGTGGAAAGCTATGAGCAGGGCTGGCGCAAGGTTCCTTCGAACGTCGAGAGAATGCTCTACTTCCTCCTTTTCAAACTGAACGAAAAGTCTTTTGCCCACGAAAACCCCTGCTGGTCGATGAAGTCCTGTTCCGATGAGTCGCGCAAGGAATGTATCGCCTACGTGACGGGCGAAGGCCACTTCTGCTGGTTTTTCACGGGCGGTCTCTGCGCCTCCGCGAAAGCTTCCGGGATCGGCGAGCGGTACTGCTATACCTGCGAGGTCTTCTCGCGGATTAACGCGTTGGCGGAAAGCGCGGCTGCCACGGATGGAATCGTGCGGTCAGCCAGCGATGTTTGGTCCATCTAGAGACACCGTATCGGCCGTCGGTTAACTCATTGAAATGGCTTTAGGCCGATCGAGGTGGCCGAACGAACCTTCGTTGCTGTCCCTGTAGACAAGGATTTGACAACTCTCGCTTGCGACCTCGCTGCCTTGATTCTGCCAGAGGATAGATTTTTTAATTTTTCACGAAATCCAGATGACACCATTATCCCCATGTTATACGCGGAAGTTATGCATTAAGTTCTTGTGTTTATTATATTATTGAAATAATATTCAGTTGATTGAAAATAGTTTCATTCAGCTGCGTGCTTTCATGAGCTGACCGAGACAAGTCCTTTGATCCCCAATGAATGCATGATATGGAGTTTGCATGAGCCGAAAAGGTCAGGTACGACTAAAGGATATCGCTCAAGAAGCGAATGTATCTGTTGCGACGGTTTCTCGATACCTCAGCGGTACGCTTATAAGGCAGGAATCAGCTAAAAGTATCGAGAAGGTTCTTAGAAAGAAAGACTGGGCTGGGTACAGCACCGCTCACCTACGGCAAACGAAGGATATCGATACAAGGACAATAGGATTGATTGTTCCCGATATTGAGCATAACTACTTTGCCACTATCGCAGCGGGAGCCATGGAAGTGGCTAGGTCGCATGGTTATATGATCGTGGTGGCTTCGGCAAGCCGAAGCCGTACCGATGAGCGTCAGTTGCTTGGCCAGATGTCCCATCTCCACTTGGAAGGGTTGCTCTATGTACCTGTTGCCTCTTGGGAGGGAGCGAATCCTCCTGAGCTAGACCTGTTCAAGGATATACCGACGGTAGTCGTGGCAAGGCGCAACGTTCTTCCTGGCAAACCTCATGTCTATACCGACAACATCACTGGGGGATATGTAGCTACTCGCTATATGCTTAGCTTGGGAAGGAAAAATATCGGGTTTATTATTGGGGTGTGGGAGTTCCCTTTTGGAGGCATGGACATTGTCGAGCTTGTTAAGGATCCCGCGACCTTGGGTGGATTCGCCAGCCTTGACCGTTTTAGAGGATACCTTAAGGCGCTCGCTGAATTTAAAATACCATACGATCCATTGCTTGTGGCTATTGCCCCATGGAGTTTTGAAGGCGGAAAGATGGCAGCCGCTGAGCTTATTGGCAAAGCGCCTGCTATTGATGGGATCATCGCCACGTCCGACACTATGGCATCAGGGGTTCTTGACACCTATAAAACGCACGGCTTCAGCGTACCGCGCGATATCTCGGTGATGAGCTGGGACAATAGCGAACTAGCGCGATTCACCGACCCGCAACTCACCAGTGTTGAACAGCCGTCCAGGAGGATGGGCGAAAGCTCGGTTGATATCCTCAACCGCATGATTAAACATGAAAATGTTCAGGACATTGTGTTTGATGTGACGATTGTGCCACGCGGTAGCACTTCAATACGTAAATAGAGAGATATGTACCCAATAACCAGTCTTCGTGGTTAGACATGATGCAGTGTGTGCAAGGATTTAGGCCTTAGGCATGGCTACACGGGAAAACGGTGCGAGTATGGCCGCCGCAACACAGGGAATAACCATACTGAGCGTCACGATCAGGAATGTTGAAAGATAGGCTTCTGCTGAACCCATTTGATGGCCAAACCATCCGATGAGTGATCCAGTCCCCCACTGGAAAAGGATCACGCAGGTGAAGGTGAAGAAATTAGTGATCCCGAACACGGAACCGCCTTGTCCTACCGGAGCCAGATCATTGATCGCAGCGGTGAATTGCACAAAGGAGACACCATTGGTGATGCCTAGGAATGTCGCCGCAGCCACTGTCAACGCGAGGGGGGCTTGTCGCCAGAAACAGAGGATGACCAATACCCACATCGTTGCGGTAAGATAGACACACGCGCTAACAATCCTGTGTCGTTTCGAAGGCACTTTCCCTAGCGCGCCACCAATAATATTCCCCGCCATTACGCCAATGCCGATCATCGTTGCGCTGAGGCTGGCAAGCCCGGCGTCCCGAGGGTAGGCGGCTGAAAACCAAGAGACCGCCCATAGCCCTTGGAAGGACATGAGTGCGCCGAAAGATACCATCCATATCATGGTGATCAGCTTGATTTCGCGCGAGGCTTTGACGGTAGAGAAAGCCATGCGGAATTGCGACGCGAGGAGCGATCTGAATGAAGCGCCGTTATGGGGAGCGCGCGCTCTTGAGAGACTATAAGCAAGCAGGACCGCCGCTATGGCTAATGTGGCGAGGCTTAAGCTAGAGAACACCGTCAGGCGTCCCCAATGATGTATGGCGAGCGATAAAGGAGCTACCGAAAACACCGCCCCCATGTTTCCTACCATCATGGAAAGTCCGGATAGCGATGTATAACGCGCAGTGGAAAAGTTCGTGCTTTGATATACTAATAATCCGCTCAACATGGGGGATAATCCGATGCCCATCAGAAGTCGGCCGACAACAAGCGCTGCAGGAAAATTTCCCAAACCGAAAATTATGGATCCTATGCTTGTTATGATAATGCCGACGCCCACCACTAAGGTGGGACCGATCTTGTCATTCAGCATCCCGCATAGAGGTTGCATCATGGCATAGGTATAGAAGTACATGCTAGAGATAAACCCAGCCAAGGCCGCGCTAAAACCCCATTCCTGTTGCAGGATTGGCAACACCACTGAGGTGGATACACGGAAAAAGTAGGAAAAGAAGTAGGAGATCACGAGGAACGCAAACATGGTGTTTCTGATGACTTCAGATCGTTTCATATTATATGATGCATCCTTTTCCATTTGGACATACTTTACTGAAAATAATTTCAGTAAAGTATGCATTAATGATCAAATATTGTTAATAAACTAGTTCAAACCAAGAGTATAGAATGGATTACAGCCTTGTCAATAGCATGATATTCTGCAGCATGAACTTATATAAATATATATATAATATATAATAATTAAATATTAATATTTATTATTGCAATATATTTCATATGTAAATGCATAATGCTAATTAAATGAAATATTTTGCTTGACAGGAAAGCATAATCCCCCTAAACTCATATAGGTGAGTTTTCTCATGCGCTGATTCGCATGAGCAAGGAGGAATTCATTTTGAAAAAGGGTTTGTTGGTGTGTTTGACGTTGCTTTGCGCGTTCGCCGCTGTGTCAGCCCAGACCAAGGGTACCATAAACTACCCGACAAAGGCGATCAATTTGATCGTGCCATGGAATCCAGGCGATGGAACGGATATCGTTGCTCGTACCTATGTCCAAGCATTAAAAAACTATCTATCAGTGCCCATTGTGGTGCTAAATAAGCCGGGAGCTTCGGGTTCCATCGGGACATTGTACGCTGCCCAAAGGCCGGCAGATGGATATACTGTGTTGTTCTCCGCCGAGACGCCGGGGACTTTCGAAGTGATGGGAATCGGCAATGTGTCGTTCTCCGCTTTTGATGGCATCATAATGATGGTGGAAGATACGAAAGCGATCGTGGTTAAGGGCAATTCTCCTTACAAAACGCTCGGCGACTTGATTTCCGCGATCAAGGCCAACCCCGGAAAAATTAAGATGGCATATTCCGGTCCGGGTGCGTCGGGGCATATTCAGGGTTTGTTACTTAAGAAAATGGGGTTTGAGACATCGATGACGCCATTCGGCGGCGGTTCGGCTGGCATGACCGCGGTAATGGGCGGACAAGTGGACTTTACCTTCGCCAATTTGACCACGACTTTCGGTTATCTTGATTCGGGCGATCTCCGAGCCCTCGCGGTGTTCACCGATAAACGAGCGAAGCGGCTTCCTGATGTTCCAGCGTTCACCGAAGTGGTTTCGGACTCAAAAAAATATTTACCTTTAGGCTTTCCAAATTGCGTGCTAGTTCCCGCCGGCACGCCTCAGCATGTGAAAGACATCCTGATAGAAGCCTCAAAAAAAGCGATCCAAGACCCTGTCTGGACTGAGTTCCTTGCCGCAAGAGCGTATAACACGCTTCATGAAATCACTGGCGACGCGGTCAATGAATACTGGAAAGATTGGTCATCGCGTGTATGCTGGCTTTTGCATGATGCTGGCGTCACTAAGGACAGCCCGGAAAAATTTGGCATTCCTCGAAAATAAATGCGTAAAATCGCTATAGCGGTACAGGGGAATCCCTGTACCGCGTGTTGTGGGGTTGTGATGAGAAGATTTCAAGCCGTCATTGAGAGCACTTGTCTGGTTGTTGTTGGTGTTGTTGTAGCCATTATGTCATTGTCTATGGGCAGCTATGGCAATTGGTCGCTCTCGCCGGGATTGTTTCCTTTTATTATGGGATGCCTACTTATTCTATTATCCGCTATTATGTTTTTTCAAGAGATTCGGAAGCTTACGCCAAAAACCATTGAAAACGCTAGTTCTTCATCCCCCATGCCTGCCCGCGCACGTAAGAATACAAAGACGATCGTGATGGTCTTGCTTACGATAGGATATGGCGTTCTGATGATGTTCTCCGGATTTATTATATCGACCGCTGCGTATGTGTTTGTAGTGATGCTTCTATTAAACGAACGCAGATGGTGGATGTTAGTGCTCGTGCCGATTCTCACCAGCCTGACAATTTACGTGGTGTTCAATATAGGATTACAGGTATATCTAGCCTGAAAACAGCTAAAATTATAGGGGAACATGGTGCTGCAGATACTTTCTGTCATGGATGTTCGGTTCATCCTTTATGTTGGCATTGGTTCTGTGCTTGGATTGCTTGTCGGAGCATTGCCGGGGCTTTCGGCGATCACGGGTGTGGCTTTGGTAGTCTCTATCTCATATACCTGGGCGACAACCGACGCTCTGGCATTGATCATGGGAGTGTATGTGCTCGCCTGTTACGCCGGCGCAGTGACCGCCATTTTGATGAACATCCCAGGAGCTCCGTCCGCCGTGGCGACAACGCTGGACGGGTATCCCTTGGCAAAACAAGGAAAGGCAAAGACCGCTATAATGGCAGCCGTTATAGCATCCACCTTCGGTAGTGTCGCTGGAATCGTGGCGCTTATCCTGATCGCAAGGCCGATGTCCATGATCGCTCTGCGGTTTTCGCCGATGGATTATTTCCTTCTTTCAGTTTTTGGATTGACGACAGTAGGATCGATAGCCTCCAAGAACTTTTTGAAAGGATTAATCTGTGCCATACTCGGTGTTTTGTTGAGTACGGTGGGTATCGATCCGATTATGGGCCTCCCGCGATTCACGTTTGGGATACAGTCGCTGGTATCGGGTATTCCCGTCATTCCTGCTTTGATTGGCCTATTTGGTTTCTCCGAAGTATTAGGACAAATCAACGAGATAGGCTTGAAGGCGGAAATCCTAAAAATCAGCAAAAAAGGATTTGAGCTAAAGCCGATATTGCGACAATGGAAGCTTGCTATTCGCGCTTCGATAATCGGCATCTTCGTGGGTATCCTGCCTGGGGCTGGGGCTCCTATTGCCGCCTTGCTCTCTTACGATAACGCTAAGCGGACGGTAAAGCATCCTTCCGTGCCTTTTGGTGAAGGAGCGATCGAAGGGGTCATCGCTAGCGAGACCGCGAATAACGCGGTAATTGGCGGCGCCTTGATCCCTATGCTCGCGTTGGGGATCCCTGGCGATTCGGTGACCATGATCATATTATCCGTATTCTATATCCACGGTTTGGTGCCGGGGCCGCTGCTGTTCACGCAGACTCCGGAATTATTCAATGTTATCGTTGCTGGCGGATTGCTGGGGTGCGTATTCCTGCTATTGCTTGGCTACACGACCGCGCCGCTTCTAGCCAGGGTAGTAAAGATCTCGAAAAAAGTGCTGTTTCCAATCATAATGGTGTTGTGCATTGTTGGCGCCTATGCAAATACGAATAGTATGTATGAAGTATTTGTGATGATTGTATTTGGCGTGATCGGATATTATATGAAAGACCATGGATACTCGCCAGCCGCGATGGTGTTGGGAATGGTGCTGGGGACGCTTATGGATAATAACTTCCGTAGGGCGATGTCGCTGGCTATTGGCAGCGAGAATCCATTCGCTAACACCTTCATTCACCCGATTACCATCATTTTAATTTTGCTAACGTTATTCTCGCTTGCAGGAAATATCCCAATTATAAATAAGGCGCTGCATGGCGCGATGAAACGCCTGACGAGAGGACACGCATGAAAATAAAGACAACTGCCACACAAATATCCGGAAGCCTTTCTGTTCCTGGATCTAAGAGCCATACCATTCGCGCGGGGCTGTTCGCGGCTTTAGCTGAAGGTGAATCGAAAATTATCAATCCTCTGCCAAGCGCCGACTGTTTGTCATGCATGCGGGTAATCCAAGATTTGGGCGCGAAAGTACGCTTTACCGATGAGGGGTGGTTTGTTACCGGCATCGCCGGCAACCTCAAGCAGCCATCGTGCGTGCTGGATGTGGGGAATTCTGGCACCTTGCTCCATTTCCTTACCGGGATTGTCTCAACAATTCGTGGATGGGCAGTGATTACGGGAGACAAGTCCATATGTACCCGTCCAATAAACGATCAGCTGGCAGCGTTGCGGCAATTAGGCGCCCAAGCCTTTACTACGCGTGATACCGTGAACGCTCCGCCTGTAATCCTGAAGGGGCCTGTGCACTGTGGAACGGTAGTCATGGAAGGAGAACTCTCCCAGCATGTCAGCGGCCTGCTCATGGCTGGAGCGTTGACTTCGGGTAAGACTCGCATCGAGCTTACCAGGCCTAAAGAAATTCCATTTGTGAAGATGACCATAGATTGGCTGCGGTCGGTTGGTATCGATGTTGCCTACGATAAAGAAAATCTATCATGGCTGGAAATCGAGGGCCCCAAAAAGTTTAGACGTTTTGAGCGAGCTATTCCTTCCGATTGGGAAGGGATAGCGTTTCCGTTGGCTGCCGCTATATTGACGGGATCGACGCTCCGCATTGACCATATCGATTGTTCTGGAAGCCAGGGTGATGAGGCGATCGTGGATGTATTGCGCAGAATGGGAGCTGATATCGTCGTGGATAAAGTTAACGAGTGCCTCACCGTGAAAGGGGGAACGGCTCTCCATGGAATAACCGCGACCTGTTCGGATTTTCCCGACGCGCTTCCGGTTCTTTCGGTGGTTGCCGCATTTGCTCAGGGTGTATCGCGCTTTACCGATATTGGGGTATGTCGTCTGAAGGAATCGGATAGAATCACATTGATGAAGCGCGAGTTAGAGAAACTGGGCGCCGAGCTTTTAGAGGGGCCTGACTTTCTCGAGATTCACGGAGGACTTCCGCTACACGGCGGCGTCGTGGAAAGCTATGACGATCATCGGATTGCCATGGCGATGGCGGTATGCGGGATGGCAATTACGGATGGGTCGGTGATCGTGAACGATGCGGAATGCTGTAGTGTCTCATTCCCTGGCTTCTATGAAATAATGAACAAGGTGGGCGCTCGGTTTGAAATGCTCGACGGAGAAGCTGAGAAGCATGTCTGATTTAACCTTACTGGAACGACTCGGGGAGTTCACCGCAGCTATTACCTTTTCGCGGTTGCCGCCGCAGGTAGTATCCAAAGCGAATGACGCGTTCTTCGATCTTGTTGGATGTTATTATGGTGCGTTGAACGTTGATGGAAATCCCGAGTTGCTGGATAGAATGAGCCGTTTTAACGCGGCTGGGGATGTAACGCTTTGGGGAACCGGCAAAAAAGCTGGCTATGCCGAAGCCGCGATGGCCCATGGGTGCCTGGGCTACCATTTAGAATTTGATGATGGCGTGTCTCTTGGGGGGCATTGGGGAAGCGCATCGATCCCAGCGATATTCTCCATGGTTGAGCGTGGCAATGGCGATGGCAAGCAGCTTGTTCTTGGAATAGTATGCGCATATGAGGTTGGGACCAGGATAAGTCGTTTATATGCAGCGCGAATGCTGGAGAAGAAAATACATTTCCCCTGCGCAATGGGCGCGTTTGCCGCGGCCGCAGGCGTCGGGAAAGTCTTGGGCTTGCCGGCATCGGTTATCGCCGGAGGGTTGGCAAACGCTTGTCTCGCGCCGGTAGGCCCGTACAGTACCGCGGTCAGCGGCGCGACCGTGAAGGATTTTTATTCAGGATGGCCTGACTTCCTGGGAATTCGGATGATGGACTTCGCTGCTATGGGCTTATGCGGAGATACCGATACCTTTGAGGCAGAAAACGGGTTGGGGGTAATTTTTGGGGGTGAAGCGCTTTCCGCGGAGCGTAAAGAGACCGCGTTGGCTGATCTGGGACAACGTTTCCTGCTGATGGAGAGTTACTTTAAGCCTTATCCTTGTTGTCGGTGGTTGCACGCTCCCGCTTCCCTGCTGGAAGCCGTTCTCGCGCGGCACCCATGCCAGGCCGTAAGCGAGGTAGTGGTTCGCGGTCCGGCGTTTTTGAAACTGTACGATTCCCGCGACCCTTTTGATCGAAAAGTAAAAACCCAATATAGCATCCCTTATACATTGGGAGCCTTGCTTGTAGCGGGGAGACTTGGGCGAAATGAGTTTGAGCTTCCTTTTAGGATATCGGACGAGGTGAGGGACGCGTCGCGAAAAATCAGGATTGTTAGTGATGCCGAGAAGGATATGGCATTTCCTCAAAAGTTCGGAGTAGGCGTGGACGTCTGCTTTGTTGATGGCGGGGTTGAGTCGCTTGAAGGCGGTCTCCCGTGGGGGCCTGAATCTCCCGCTACCAAAGAAGCGCTAATATTAAAATTCCGCTCATTAACGGATGGGGTTTTGACGGCGTCCGTTGTCGATGCCTGGATTGCCCTCTACAAAAAAGGTCTGGAGCGGGATGGAAGCTTTGGGCAAGCGCTTTCTTTGTTGAGTAAATGTAGCTTATAGCAGTGCTTATTGTCAGCTAAAGCGCATGTCAAATGAGATTATTCAAGGCTCCGCAATGGTTTGTTTTGATGTTATAAACCACAGACTTTAGCTACAGCGAGCTTGTATTTATTATTTGTCAATGTGGTGGAAAACACAAAGGAAAGCATGAAGCCATGCTTTCCTTTCTTTATAGGTCGATTGTTATTTTACGTTCACGTCTGCGGGCGCCGGTTCCTCGAAGAGCCAGGTGGAGAGGTAGCGCTCGCCCGTATCGGGGAAGATGACGACGATGACCTTGCCCGCGTTTTCCGGGCGCGCCGCTACCCGCAGGGCTGCCCAGAGCGCCGCTCCGGACGAAATTCCCGCGAAGATTCCCTCATGCCTAGCCAGGTCGCGCGCGACCAAGCCGGCGTCCTCGTGTTTCACCTGTATGATTTCGTCGATGAGCTTCGGGTCGTAGACTCCGGGGATAAAGCCTGCGCCTATGCCCTGAATTTTGTGGGGGCCGGGTTGGCCGCCCGAGAGGACGGGTGAGGCGGCCGGCTCCACGGCGATGGCCTCGAACCCCGGTTTTCGCGGCTTGAGCGCCGAGGCGACGCCGGTGATCGTCCCGCCCGTGCCCACGCCAGCCACCACGATGTCCACCTTCCCCTCGGTGTCGCGCCAGATCTCCTCGGCCGTCGTTTCGCGGTGTATCTTCGGGTTGGCCGGGTTGTCGAATTGGCTGGGTATGAAGCTGCCCGGGGTGGATTCGGCGATTTCCTTCGCCTTCGCTATGGCGCCCTTCATGCCCTTGGCTCCCTCGGTGAGGACGAGCTCGGCCCCGTAGGCCGCGAGAAGCTTGCGCCGCTCGACGCTCATGGTGTCGGGCATCGTGAGGATGATGCGGTAGCCCTTGGCCGCCGCCACGGCGGCGAGGGCCACGCCGGTGTTGCCCGAGGTGGGTTCGACGATGATGTTTCCCTTCTTGAGCGCGCCGCGGTGTTCGGCGTCCTCGATCATGGCCAGGCCTATGCGGTCTTTGATGCTCGAGAAGGGATTGAAGGACTCGAGCTTGGCGAGGACGATCGCCAAGGGCTTTGCCCTTGGCGCTGCGTCGGGTGCCTTTATTTGGACGAGGGGCGTGTTTCCTATGAGGTCGGTTATGCTTTTCGCGTATGACATTTCATGTTCCTTTCGCGCCTGCTTTTTATGCGCGGTGTCGTGTTCGGATGATGTAGTTCGGATGATGTAGTCCGGGCGATTATGAAAATGAGCTTCTGATGATCTGGGGTCGCGCCTCGACGGCGCCGTCATTTCAGGCGGGGAGGGCGCGGGATAGGAGACACGCATGGAGGGACTGACGCCCCTCCGCTACCTCCGGTATATAGTGGTCGGTGTTTACCTTCATTATCAATAATATACCACAATGTGGTATTACGCTGTCAAGCTTCGATAGCGCGGGCATGGCGCAGACGGAATTGTCTTGATGTGTGCAGTACAAAATATATGGTATTGACAATTGATGTAATATACATTCATAGTTATCGCGCCGCCTTGATAAAGGCGACGGAGCATATATGGCCGATTCTTCAATCCGCAGTTTTCGCAAAGGACTCAGGGCGCTTGAGCGCCAGGTGGAGCTTGCCCTCGTCGCCCAGACCGAATGCTGCGGCGTGACGCCGGCGCAGTGCCACCTGCTGCTCGCGGTGGAAGAGGCGGGGGAGGCCAGCGTCGGGGCCCTGGCCGCCGTCCTCGAGCTCGATTCCTCAACGCTTTCCCGCACGGTTGACGGTCTTGTCAGGGCGGGAATTCTGGAGAGAAGGGAAGATCCCGACAACCGCAGGCGCCAGCTTGTCCGCCTCACCGTTTTAGGGCGGGAGAAGGCCGATTCTATCAATAATCTCTGCGACCGCTATTATGATGGACTCCTCGCGTCGCTTCCTGCGGGCGAAAAAAATATGCTTATGGCCGCGCTCCCTTTGTTCGCCAAGACCATGCGAGCCTGGCGGCTCTTGGAGGGATCGGGCGCTTTGAACGGATCGGGTGGCTGCTGCCGGGAATCCGGGGCGACCGAACGATGAGCCTGCTTCTGAAACGCGACGCGAAGGCCGAGGCCCAGGCGGGATTCGTCGTCCTGGAAGGGCTCAAGAAGTCTTGGGTGAAGCGCTTTATGGTGTATGGCGACAGGACGATACCGGTCGCGGCGACGAGCCTGGACAAAGGCGACAGGCTGGGCGGGCTCAAGGCGCGATGGGGCGTCGGCCGGATGCGCTACAGCGTTCTGCCGGGCATCTACGCCGTGGGCAATCCGACCAAAGATTCGCCTGTGTTCGTCAGCGCCAACTATAAACTGAGTTTCGACGCGCTTCGCTCGAATCTCGCGGGGCTGGACGGCTGGATTCTCGTCCTCGACACCAAGGGCATCAATCTCTGGTGCGCGGCCGGCAAAGGATCCTTCGGGACGGCGGAGCTTGTGTCGCGGATCGCAAAAGTGAAGTTGGCCGATCTCGTCTCGCATCGCGGCCTCATACTGCCACAGCTCGGGGCGCCGGGCGTCTCGGCTCCCGAAGTGCTGAAGAAATCCGGCTTCCGCGTCGAATGGGGCCCGGTGCGCGCCGCTGACATACAGGCATGGCTGGCCGCTGGCCGCGTCAAGAGCGCCGCCATGAGCAAGGTCACCTTCAATTTCCGGGATCGCATGGCCGTCGCTCCCGTGGAAATTGCCCATTCCTGGCCGATAATTCCCGCGGCCTTGGCGCTGGCCGCCGTTTTCGCCCTTCCCGCGCGGGGCTGGCTGGCGCGGGCGATCCCCGCCGCTATCCTCCTTCTCGGCAGCATTCCGATGGGAACGATGATTTTCCCTGCACTGCTTCCCTGGCTTCCATCGAGGGCTTTCGTGGTAAAGGGCGCCGCGCTGGGGGCGGCCTGGGCCCTGTCATGCGCCTTTATCTTCCATATACCAGTTCTGGCCGCGGTTGGGGGAATCCTTGTCGCGACGCCGGTCGTCGCTTTTCTCGCCATGAACTTCACGGGAGCTTCGACCTACACCTGCCAGCCGGGAGCCCTCCTGGAAGTGGACAGGAGTTTCTGGCCTATGGTCTCGTCGCTCGCCCTGGGGCTTGTGGCGGCCGGCGCCTCGCGGCTCTTCGGTTTGTAGGAGAAAAAATGACCCTGACCTATATGAAAAACGGCGAAACGCTCAGCCTGGACGGCGAAACCTGCATCGGCTGCGGAGCTTGCGTGGATGTGTGCCCGCACACGGTATTCCGGATCGAATTGGGGAAAGCCCTGATCGCGTCGCGCGAGACCTGCATGGAGTGCGGAGCCTGCGCGCGCAATTGCCCGGTGGGTGCCCTGGTGGTGAAGGCCGGTGTCGGCTGCGCGGGAGCCATCATCATCGGGAAGCTGCGCGGAACGGCGCCCGACTGCGGCGGCGGTTCATGCTGCGATTCGACGAGTTCCTGCTGCTGACTACTGTTAACTGCTTTGGACTGGCGCCGCTTACTGCGGCAATTCCTCGCTAAACCTTCCTTTTTTATCTCGCGATCAAGCGTCGAAATAGACCGCGTCGGGGCGGGCTATGACAAAGGCCGTGACCGAGTGCTCGGGATCGAGTTGATGGCCCTCGGTGGCGCGAAGGCCGATGCGAGAGGCGTCGAGAATATCAAGGAGGGCGTCCTGGTACTCGGTACCGGGACAGGCGGGAAAACCGAAAGAATAGCGCTTTCCCTTCGTAGGCGCGCCAGCCGCGGCTATTTCAGCCGCTATCCTGTCGTGGACCCACTGCGCGGCCGCCTCCGCGATGGCCGAACCGAGGCCGTGAAGACGCCAATACTCCTCTAACCTTCCTTCCTCTTTCAGCGTGCGGGCCGCGCGGGCTATTCCAGGTCCGGCTGTCGCGGCGAAGAAGGCGATCGCGTCTTTCTCGGGCGAGAAATAGGAAGCCAGGGACCTGCCCTGTCCGCCGCGCTCGGCGGGAAAGGGCAGCACCCAGGGTGTATCCTGGCTGGTGGTCTGGACGGCGAGACTGGTTTCGCCATCGTGTCGGCAATAAAAATAACCGTAGATGGCTTTCGGTTCCGCGAGATTCCCGGCCGCGGGGAGAAGGCGTTCAAGCTCGCGTTCTGCCTCGGCGTACTCTTCGCGGCGGTAGCCCCAACGGGAAAAGAAGAGCACCTTGCGTTCCAGGCGGGAGAGAATTTCGTCGAAGGGGATAGGGATCGCGCCCGAGGCGCCTTGGAAGGGTAGCTCGAACGCAGGGCTGGTCTTGGGCGCGATGGGGGCGCTTTCGCGCGGGCTTGAGACGGGATTTTTCCGCTCGTCGTCGGTTTTCTCGGCTCTTGAGCTCGGTGCGGTTTTGGTCGCTTTTTTCGAGTCCACGAATTCATCCAGGGCTTTCGCCGCGGCGAAGGCGTCGGCACATGCGAGCACAAGGCCGGGATGCTTGGGTTCGACTTCGCGGGACACGAAGGAGGGATCGACGGCAGCGCCTCCGCAGAGGACGAGGCTCAGGGAGCCGGCGCTCTGGAGCGCCTCGCAGCTGGCCTTCATTTCCGAGAGGGAGCGGGTGAGCAGGCCCGAAAGGCCGACGGCCACGGCGCCATTGCCGAAGACCGCTTCCACGATGGCCGAAGCCGGCACGTTCGTGCCCAGGTCGATGACGCGCCAGCCCGAGCAGCCTAGGATGGCCGAAACTATGTTCTTGCCGATGTCGTGGAGATCGCCCTTGACGGTCGCCATGACGACCGTGCCCTTGCTGGTCGAGGCCGATGCCGCGGCTATGGCGGAAAGCGCGCGGCGCGCCGCTTCAGCCGAGCGGAGGACGAGAGGAAGGGAGAGAAGGCCTTCGTTCCAGAGCCTGCCCGATTCGGCCATGGAAGCCGTCACGGCGGACGCGAGGCGAGCCGCGCCTTCCGATTCGGCTAGCCGCTTTCCCTCCATTTCCGCACGCGTCGCGTCGCCCCGCGACAGGGCGGCGGCGAGCGCGATTGCGGGATCCTGCGCAAGCTCGGGCGCCGCCGACGCGGGCAGCTCCGTCGGCGCAGTCGATCCCGACGCGCCGGCGGCCGGAGGTCTTTGGGCGCTCCCGTTTGCGTCCTTTCTCCTGTTCGCGGCCCAGGCCAGGAGATCGTCCAACCTGTCTCCCGACGCGCTTGCGCTGGATGCCGCGTTTACGCCGGGTGTTGAACCCGCGACGCTGGAGTCCTCGAAACCGAGGGCGCGAAGGGCGGCGGCGCGCAGTTCGGGGTCGATGGATTCGGGCGCCGGGATGCCGCCTGTGTCCAAGATGGCCGCGTCGAGGCCGGCGCGGACGGCCGCTTCCACGAAAAGGGAAGTCACCGCCGAGCGCGCGGCCTTGGGCAGCCCGTAGGACACGTTGCCCACCCCGAGGACAGTGAGCGATCCCGGACAGGCCTCCTTTATCGCGCCGATCGCCTCGATGGTGGTCGCCGCGTCGCCTCCGGCCGCGATCGTGAAGGTGAGCGGGTCGAAGAGCAGGGCCTGCGACTGAAGGCCGAACTCCGTCGTGGCAATGTCGTAGAGGGAGCGGCAAATGCGCGTCTTTTCGGCGACGGAGCGCGCGGGCCCGGCGCTGTCCATGGCCAGACAGACGACGGCGCCGCCGAACTCCGCGGCCAGGGCGAAGACGCGCCGGGCCCGCTCGGGGTCCTCGAGGCTCGTCGAGTTGAGCAAGGGGCGGCCGCCGACGAAAGGCAAGGCTCGCGCCAGAACCTCGGGATCGCCTGAATCGAGACAAAGCGCTGACTGTGCCCTCGGGGCGATGAGCGAGACGAGACGCTCCAGGTCGGCTGCCTCGTCCCTTCCCGGACGGGAGAGATGGAGATCGATGGCCGCGGCGCCGCTCGCCTCCTGCGCCAGGGCCTTGTCCGCCATGCCCTCGAAGTTCTCGGCGTCCAGAAGGGCGGCGAAAGCCGCCGAGCCGGCGGAATTGGCCCTTTCGCCGATCTTGAAGAGACCGGGACCGATGCCCCGCGCCCTGTAGAGCGAGGAGAGCGCCGGTATTGGAGCCGGTCTCGCCGAAGCCCGCGGCCTGTCGCCGAGGCGAGCGTGGAGTGCCGCTATATGGGCCGGGCTTGTGCCGCAGCAGCCGCCGACGATGGCAAGCCCGAAGCGCCTGGCAAGGACCTCGACTTTTTGCGCGAAAATTTCGGGACCGAAGGGGTAGGAGGTGCAGCCGTTCACCGAGCAGGGCAGGCCGGCGTTGGGCATGAAGCAGACAGGGAAGGGGGAGAGGGCCGTGAGCTCCTCGAGGGGACTTTCGAGTTCGTCGGGACCGCCCGAGCAGTTGAGGCCTAGGGCGAGCGGCGCGAAGGGCGAGACGATGGCGACGAAGGCGGCGATGTCGGTCCCGGCCAGCATCCTTCCCCGCCCGTCCACGGTGGCGGAGACGATGAAGGGAAGCCCGTGTCCGCCTTTTGGGTTTCGGAGCGCCGCGATGGCCGCCTTGATCTGGAGCGGGTCCTGGCAAGTCTCGATGATGGCCAGATCGGCGCCTCCGTCCGCGAGGCCGCGTGCCTGGGGGAGATAGGAGGCGAGAAGCTCGGCGTAGGTGGATGAGCCCAGGGAAGGCGGCGCGTCGCCCGGTCCCATAGACCCCGCCACGAGGCGGCGTCGCCACCCCGTACCCGCGTTTCGCGCGGCCTTCGCCGCGAGGCCGGCAGCCGCCATATTCACGGCGTATGAAAGCGCCTCCGCGCCGCTATGCCAGCCTTCAGCGCCGCCAGCCCAACCCTCGGCGTAAGGCTTGAGGTCGCGCGCGCTGGCCGAGAAAGTGGCCGTCTCGACAAGGTCCGAACCCGCGTCGAAATATGCCTTGTGCAGCGCTTCCAGAATCTCGGGGCGCTCCAGGGGAACGAGGGCCAGGCGCCCTCCCGCGGCGACTTCGGGCGCGAGGGACTCGAGGGCAGTGCCCGTCGAACCGTCGGCCAGGGTTAACCTGTCGCCGAACATCGACCTGAGGCGCGCGTCGTGAGCGGCGCCGCCGGCTACGGCGCCGCCGGCTACGGCGCCGCTCACGACGCGCCGCCTTTCGGCCCGAAAAGGGCGTCGAGTATCCACCGCGTTCCGGCGCCGCGCCCCATCGTGAAAAAGTGCAGGCCGGGAGCCCCGGCGTCGAGAAGTTCCCGGCAGAGTCTTACCGTCCAGGCTATGCCCGCGGCCTTTTCCTCCTCGGGACTTCTGGCCTCCCTGAGTGCGCTCACCAATCCCCGCGGGAGGTCGACGAAGAAGGTGCGCGGGATCATGTCCAGGCTCGAAGCCTTGAAAAGCGGCTTTATGCCGGGCAGGACGGGCGCGTCGATGCCCCTTTCGCGGAGGCGCCGCACGAGCTCGATGTAAGGCTTTGCCTCGAAGACCATCTGCGTGATGGCGAAACTAGCGCCCGCGGTTATCTTTTCCGCCAGGTGCTCGATATCGGCCTCGAGGTTCGGGGCGGCGAAATGTTTCTGGGGATAGGCGGCGACGCCCATGGTGAAAGCAGTGGGCTTGCCCTCTGCCGGCGGCGTGTATTCGCCCGAGTTCAGCCTGGAAATGTGCGCCACGAGGTCCGAGGCGTGGGCGTAGCCCTCTTCGCCTGAGCCTCCGCCCGCGGGGGAATTCCGTATGGAAGCCTGGCCTGCCGGAGTGAAGCGATCGTCGCCCATCACGACGAAAAGATCGCGGAAGTTGGCGTAGTGGAGGTCTATGAGAAGGTCCTCGACGTCGAGCCTGTCGGCCATCCCCCCGACGATGTGGGGCACGGTCGTCAGACCGAAGGCGTCCCGCAGCGCCACGGCAGTTCCCAAGGTGCCCGGCTTCGTCCGCAAGGCTACCCGCCGCGGCCCATCCGTCGAATCGGCCCAGGCCTTCCCGCCCGGGTGGTCTGTCACCGAAATGAAGGAGGGATCGTGCGGCGCGATGGTCTCCACGGCCGCCATGATCGATTCCAGATCGCCTCCGCGGGGCGGCGGGACCACCTCGATGGATACGCATCGACCTAACGCGAGCGCATCGAGAATGCTCGAACGGGAGGAAATGTTCCGCTTTTTCGCGGTGGCATAGGAATTTACACTCATAAGATTTCGCCGATCCTAGCACGCGAACGTCGAGGGGTCAAGCGAAGCGCGACCAGGCGAAGCGGGACTCGATGAAGCGGGACCAGGCATCCGTCCGACGCGGGAATCGCGTATTGACAGTTCATTTGTGGTTATGCATAGTAACACAATCTTGAAGCGGCTGGGGATAGCGCGGATCATCGCGGCCCCTTGGCCATTCCATTGGAGGAATAGCGTCCATGAGCGAAAGAGACGGTCGCGTGGGTATGATATGTGAAATGAAAAAGCCCCGGCCTGCTTCTTGCGCGCGTCGCGACGCAAGGTACGGACGGGGCGGTTTCTAGGCGGCCCCAAGGGAGGCCGCGGCGTTTCGCGCCACGGAGGCGCGACCGGAGGCCCTATGCCCGTAAGAATTCCAGACGATCTTCCCGCCGCGCGACAACTCGAAGAAGAAAACATTTTCGTGATGACGAAGGAGCGCGCCTTCCACCAGGATATCCGCGAGCTCAGGATCGCCGTCCTCAATCTCATGCCCACCAAGATAGTCACCGAAACCCAAATACTGCGCCTTTTGGGCAATTCGCCGCTCCAGACTGACATACGCTTCATCCGCATGGCGACTCACGAGTCGGCCAATACCCCCATCGAGCACCTGGACGCCTTCTACGAACCCCTGGACGAAATCCTTGAGGAACGTTTCGACGGCCTCGTGATCACCGGCGCCCCGGTCGAGACCATTCCCTTCGAGGAAGTGGACTACTGGCCCGAACTCGTCCGCCTCATGGACTGGTCCACGACCAACGTCTGGTCCACCCTCCACATCTGCTGGGGAGCCCAGGCGGGGCTGCACCACCACTACGGCATCGACAAGCGGCCCCTTCCTGAAAAAATGTTCGGTCTCTATCGGCACAGGACCCTCGATGCCAGGGAGCCCCTTCTCAGAGGCTTCGACGAGGAATTCTACGCCCCGCACTCCCGGTACACCGAGGTCGACGCCGATGAAATCGCTGTCGTTCCCGACCTCAAGCTCCTCGCCACTTCCGAGGAAGCGGGCGTCTACCTCGCGGCCTCGCGCGACGGGCGCCGCGTCTTCGTCACTGGCCACCCCGAGTACGACAGGCTGACCCTCAAGGCCGAATATGACCGCGACGTGGCGAAGGGACTGTCCATAAAGGTGCCCGTCAACTATTTCCCTGACGGCGACCCGAAGCGCGAGCCTCTCGTTACCTGGCGCTCCCACGCCCACCTTCTCTACGCCAACTGGCTCAACTACTGCGTGTACCAGGAAACCCCCTACGATCTCGCGGCGATAAATCTCCCTCGAGGAGGAAGGCATTGAGCGAGAGAGACGGCAGGCTGGGCATGATATGCAGCATGACAGGGCCCCGACCGGCTCATGGCGCGCGTCGCGACGCCGGAAGCGGACGGGGCATATTCCAGGCGGCGGCCCAAAGGGCCGCCGCGATCTCTCCCGCGCCCTCGCGGCGCGCAAGGAAACTTCCATGGCCGAAAACAGAAAACCTTCTTTCGAAACGATAGCCGTCCAAGCCGGACATAGCCCCGACCCGACAACCCTCTCTCGTGGCGTTCCCGTCTACCGGACTTCTTCCTTCGTCTTCAAGAGCGCCGAACACGCGGCCAACCTCTTTGGACTCAAGGAGTCGGGAAACATCTATTCACGAATGGGCAATCCTACCAACGATGTCCTCGAGGCGAGGGTGAGTCAGCTTGAGGGCGGCGCCGCTTCGGTGGCGGTCGCCTCGGGCACCGCGGCTATCTTCAACACGGTCGTTACCATCGCGAAAGCGGGCGACGAAATAGTGTCTGCCACCAATCTCTACGGCGGCACCTACACCATGTTCGACGCCATCCTCCCCGACCTGGGGATCGTCACAAGGTTCGCGAATGTCCTCGAACCCGCCTCCTTCGAGGCGGCTATCAACGGAAAAACCCGGCTTCTCTATATCGAGACGATAGGCAATCCCGTGCTCGACCTCGCGGACATCGACGCCATATCGGCGATCGCGAAAAAGCATCATCTGCCCCTGGTCGTGGACGCCACCTTCACCACGCCCTATCTATTGAAGACCATCGAACACGGCGCCGACATCGTCATCAACTCCCTCACCAAATGGCTGGGCGGACACGGCACGGCGATAGGCGGCATAGCGACGGACGCTGGTACCTTCGACTGGTCCGACCCCAAGTTCACCCTCTTCAACAGCCCCGACAAGAACTACCACGGTCTCCGCTGGGCCATCGACCTTCCTCCGGAACTCAGGAAGATCGCCTTCGCGCTGCGCTTCAGGACGGTGCCCCTGCGCAACCTCGGCGCCTGCCTTTCGCCGGACAACGCCTGGATCTTCCTCCAGGGCATCGAAACCCTCCATGTCCGCATGCCGAGGCACGTCGAGAACGCCCTCGCCGTCGCGAAATTCCTCAAGAACCACCCCAAGGTCGCCTGGGTGCGCTATCCCGGCCTCGAGGGCGACGCCTCCTACGCGCTCGCCCAAAAACTCCTGCCGAAGGGAGCGGGCGGCATGGTCGTGTTTGGCGTAAAGGGAGGAAGGCCGGCGGGCCAGAAGTTCATCGAATCGCTCAAGCTCTTTTCGCACCTGGCGAACGTCGGCGACGCCAAGAGCCTTGCGATCCACCCGGGAAGCACGACCCACTCGCAGCTCACCGACGAGCAGCAAATCGACTCGGGCGTGACGCCCGACCTGGTGCGCCTGTCCATCGGCATCGAGAATGTCGGGGACATCATCGATGACCTGCAGCTTGGGCTCGCGTCGGTCTAAACCTATCGCCTCGTTTACGGCCATATTCGGTACTCCTCTTCTGGCCGTGAACGAGGCGGAAGAAATAAGGAAGCATTCATTCCGCCAATGTTTTTCGCTTCTTTCTTTTGCCCGCCATGATGCATAGTTTGAAAACCTCATTGAATAGGAGAGGAACCAAACCTAGAGCAATTGCGATGAGCCAAGCTCTCAGATCGAGCATCCGCAAATGGAAAGAACGCTGCAGGACCGGGATTATAATCACTATTAATTGAAGAAATATACCCAGTAAAACCGCGCCGGTAAGGTATATATTCGAAAAAAGGCCTATCTTGAAAATTGATTTTGAGCTATTCCTGACCGCTGAAGCGTAGAATAACTGGCACATGACCAAGACTAAAAAAGCCATTGTTCTGGCATATTCGATGGTAGAAACGGGAACCGAATGGTCAAATGGACTATAGCCGTGTTCATAATATCCAAGCCAGTACCCCAGGACAGTCAATGCCGCAATCAATACTCCGCCAAGTATCATATGCAGCGCCGCGCCGCCGGAAAAGAAACTCTCATTGGCGCCGCGGGGTTTTTCTTTCATTACATCCGGGCTTCCGGGATCCATACCCAAGGCTACCGCCGGGAAAGAGTCAGTGATCAGATTGATCAACAGCAATTGGGTGGCTATCAACGGCGCTTCCCAACCCAGAAGGAGAGAGACGAACACGGTCAATACTTCGCTGAGATTACAGGTGATCAAAAAGGTAACCGATTTTTTGATATTGCCGTAAATATTCCGGCCTTGCTCGATGGCTGATACGATAGTGGCGAAGTTGTCATCGGCCAGAATCATGTCTGCCGCCCCTTTGGCCACATCGGTGCCGGTAATGCCCATGGCCACACCGATATCGGCAGTCGTCAATGAAGGGGCATCATTGACGCCATCACCGGTCATGGAGACAATGTTCTCCTGTGACTTCAACGCATGGATGATATTCACTTTATGTTCGGGGGAAACCCGGGCAAAAATTCTGTATTCGGTAATTCTTCGGGCCAGTTCTTCGGATGAAAATTCGTCCATCTCGCTTCCGGTAATGGCCTGCCCGATGTTATCGGCTATTCCAAGTTCCTTGGCGATGGCGAACGCGGTGTTTTTATGATCTCCGGTGATCATGATGGTCGTGATTCCGGCGCGTTTCGCGGTTTCGATAGCGGCTTTCACCTCAGTCCGTGGGGGGTCGATCATGCCGACAAATCCGATAAAGATAAGGTCTTTCTCCATTTCGGCTGGACCGATGACCGAACGTACTGGTCTATATGCTACCCCCAATGTTCGGAGCGCCTGGATGGTCATGGCATCCATTGCCTGGCGAATCAATGCTTTATGAGCTTCGGTAATCGGAATGACTTTCCCATTTTCAAGAATCTTGGTCGAAACTTTGAGCAGATTCCCGACAGCTCCTTTGGTGTAAACAGTGAGTTTCCCATTTTCTTCGTTCAGTGTGGACATCAATTTGCGGTCAGAATCGAAAGAAAACTCGTCGATTCGCTTGTTTTCAGACAGCAGGGTTTTTCTGTTCAGCCCAAGCCGATCCCCCAATACCAGCAGGGCGATCTCGGTCGGGTCGCCCGATCCATGCCCATCTTCATAGGTCGCATCGGAGCAGAGAATCATGGCTTTGGCGAGCAGCAGCACGTCTTCCGTGGCTGCGTTTTTTTGATCGTGCTCAATGGCTGCCTGGCCCGCCAAGGTAAAATAGCTCGTGACAGTCATTTTATTTTGTGTCAGAGTGCCCGTTTTATCTGAGCAAATGATATTGACCGATCCGAGTGTTTCGACCGCGGGCAATTTTTTAATGATCGCATTTCTTTTCGACATACTGGTTACGCCAATCGAGAGGACAACTGCCACAATTGCCGCAAGACCTTCAGGAATGGCGGCCACCGCCAGCGAAACTGACATCAGGAACATAGCGGTCGTATTCCGGCCCTGGAGCATGGAAATCACGAAAATCAGGACGCAGATGCCAACAGCGAACAAACCCAGTGTCTTACCCAGTTTGTCCAGCCGGATTTCAAGGGGAGTTTTCGAACTTGCTTCAGCATTGATCAGGTTGGCGATTTTCCCGATTTCGGTATCCATTCCGGTCGCGACCACGAGCCCGACGCCTCTGCCCCTGGTTACGTGCGTTGACATAAAAGCCATGTTTGAACGATCGCCCAGTGAGGTTTTTGAATCATTGCAGAGCTGTGAAGCGTCTTTTTCGGAAGGGACGGATTCCCCGGTCAGCGCGGATTCTTCCACTTGAAGATTGGCCGATTCGATCAAACGGATATCTGCCGCGATAAACCTCCCGGCATCAAGAATCAGAATATCGCCTGGTACAATTTTACTGGAATAAATCTCAGTGACTTCACCATTTCTGCGCACTAATGCTTTTGGTTTTGATATTTTCCGGAGAGCCTCGATGGCCTTGCCGGCGTTGACTTCCTGAATTACGCCGAGCATGGCATTGACGATGACCACAATGATTATAATAGTCGCATCTAAATATTCACCCAAAAAAAGGGTGACTACAACAGCAGCCAGAAGGATGTAGATCAGCCAGTCCTGAAGTTGTTCCAGAAAAAGCCTAAAAAAGCTCTTGGCCTTTTTTGCGGTGAGCAGGTTTTTGCCATATCTTTCCAGCCTGATTTCAGCTTCTTTGTCGGAGAGTCCGCGTGACGCATCAACATCAAGCTCTCGGATAGCGTTTTCAATTGATTTGGAAAACCACATTGAATCCAAATTAGTACCTGCCTTTCAGAGCGATATATCTGAAAAGATTGCAGGGCAAGCCTATGCGTAGATCCCTAAGGCTATTTCTTGGTATCCAGCCGCTCGAGCAGCGCCTTGAAGGCGGAGCCCTGTTTCTTGAGTTCGCGCGAGCCGCGTGTGATCTTGCAGAGGGAAAGGCCAAGCTCTTCGGCTATCTTGCGCTGGGGCATACCGGTCGACAGTTCCTTGACGAGGGCCCAACGCTTGGCCATTTCGTCGGCTTCGGCCGGGGTGAGGAGCGAATAGAGGAATTCTTCGATGAGGGCCGCGTCGGCGCCTTCGAGGGCGCGGGCCATCTCCGCGATATTGTGACGCATCAGTTCAGGATTTCTGGGCATTACCCTACTATACCATTATTTCCCGTTTTTGTGCGACGCATTTCGCGCGGCTCGGCCTCACTCCATCTCGAAGACGACGACCACCGAGGCGTTCACCTCGATGCTGCCCGGGGAAAAAGCTTCCTGGTCGCCCGCGCCCATCGACTTGGCGAGATAGAGCCTCGAGTCGGGCGCGCGCATGGAATAACCCTGCTCTTCGACGCTGATGGCCTTGCCCAGCTTTCTCCCGAGCGTCTCAGCCATGGCCTGAGCCTTCAGCGCGGCATTGGCGACGGCTTTTTTCAGCGTTTCGACGCGAAGGACATCTTCGTTCTTCTTGCGGTAATCCAGGCCGCGTATCTCGTTGGCCCCGGCGCTTACCGCCGTCTCCACGGCCTGCGCCACGAGTTCCGTGTCTTCCAGCGTCACCGTCACGCCCGTCTCGCCCTTATACCCGATGATGAGGTTCTGCTTGGTGGGGCGTTCGTCGTAGACGGGTGAAATGCGGAAGTTGCTTGTCCGTATCATCTTTTTCTCGATGCCGAGGGCCAGGAGCGCGCTTATGACCTTGTCGGCCGAGGTCATCACCGCCTCCCGCGCCGCGAGGGATGTCTTGGCCTGCTGGACGATGGCGAGATTCAGGAGGGCCATGTCCGCCTCCACGCTCGCGATGGCTTCGCCGGTGACCCTGACGGTCGGCGTCTGGGGCAGCGTTTGGGGCGCGGTCTGAGCCCCGACGGCGAAAACGGCCAATGCGAGGAGAGCGACCATTATTGATTTCTTCATTCTATGTACCTCCGGAATTCCCAGAACAAAAATGGGACGTCATCGTCAGAAACAAATATACCGCTTTCCGGTATCGATCTGAATGAAAAAAGGGACTGCCCATTCCCGGACAGTCCCTTTTTCTAAGTTTAATGCAAGCGGAGCGAAGTTCTCAGCGGGTTCCCGCGAAGCTCGAGGCGTTCTCGCCGGCGATCCTGCCTGAGTTGTAAGCGTAGCCCTGGGTGACGCCCACGATCTCGTAGTAGGGATAACCGTACATTCCGCCGCCGTCCTGGCCGGCGACATAGAGGCCAGGAATAACCTTGTTCTGCTCGTTGAGCGCCTCGATGCGCTCGTTGATTCGGATTCCGCCGATGGTTCCGAAAATCGCCGGCTCCATGCGTAGCGCGTAGTAAGGACCTTTCGCTATGGGCGTGAGCCAGACCGGGTCCTTGTAGAACTCCTCGTCCTTCTTCTGATCCACGGCCGCGAGATAGCGGCTCATTGTCGAGGTGAACTCGCCCTGGGCGAATCCCGCCGCCTTCTCCAGCTCCTGGAAGCTGTCGGCCTTGAACGCGACGCCAGCGTCGAGGGCCTGCTGCATTTCCATCTTGATCGTCGTGAAGGGGACTATGGCGCGCGATCGCCAGCCAATGCTCTTCATGAGTTCGGCGGTCTTTTCCGCTCCGACGATGCCCGGGTAACCCTTGGTTTCGAGGGTGTCCAGGGTGGCCTGATCGAAAATGACGAAGAATGAGCCCGCGGTGCGGATGGCCGAGGCGCCCTTGGCGAGAGGCTGGCTCGCGCAGATGCCCTCGTCCATGAAACGCTTGCCTTCCATGTTGACCTGGAGGAGGCCGCCGTAATTCATGTACTTCATGAAATAGCTGTTGAAGTCCAGGGTCGTGCTGGCCGCGAATTCGGTGAGATGGGGTTGGATTTCGGGGCTCAAGCCGGCTCCCGCGCCCAGGGCCATGTTGATGCCGTCGCCCTCGTTCGAGGAATTCCCGCTCAGGTAGTAATTGTCGCTGTGGGTATATTTCTTCAGCATTTCCTTGTTGCCGCCGAAACCGCCCGTGGCGATGACGACCGACGCGGCGCGGACGGTCACTTTCGTACCATCGCTCTTCACCGCCTTGACGCCGACGACCTTGTTGCCGTCCATGATGAGTTCCTCGGCCCTCGTCTGGAGGAGAAGCTGGCCGCCGCCGGGGATGATGTATTTGTCGTAGAGCGTCTGGATCTTGGCGTTGCCCTTGCCGGTGTCGTGGGTGTAGGAACCCTTCTGCAGGGTCATCTTGTAGCCGTGGGCCTGGAGCCAGTCGGCGGTGTCGCCCGATTTTGCCAGGATGGCCTTCACGAGGGAGGAGTTGGCGGTCCAGCTCGTGTAGTCCATCATCTCCTTGAAGACATCCTGGACGGTCTTGGTGCTCCCCGCCTTTTTGGCCTGCTCGCTTCCCACGCCGATGAAGCCGGTGGAGAGGCCGCCCATTCCGCCTACCTGGCCGGTCTTCTCGATGACGATGACTTTGGAGCCCTTTTCGACGGCGGCGAGGGCCGCGGCGGAGCCGGAGGCGCCAGCGCCGACGACAACGACGTCGGTCGTGTACTCGACGGAGGCGTTGACCTTCGGCTGCTTCGCGTTGAAGGCCAGGAGATCGGCGCCCGCCTGTTCGAGGGCCTGGGTGGTCGCCGCGATGATGCCCATGCTGGTGAGGGTGGAACCCGAGACGGCGTCCACGCCGATGCTCTGGTAATCGACGATGGCCTTGGGCACCTGGTTGATGGCCGATTCCTTGAAGCCTGGCGTATCGTCGCAGGAGAGAACGGCGACGTTCAGGATCTTCTTTTCGTCCACGGTCACTTCGACCTTGATCGGCTTGATTACCTTGGGTGAAAGGAAACGGCCGCCCTCGTTGCTGTCCTTAGGCCACTTGCCGTAGGCTTCGCCGTAATAGACGCCCGGTTTCATGAGATGAGCCGGCGCGGCGGCCTGGGCTTCCGCGGCCTTCGCGACCGCCTTGAGTTTCTCGGGCGTGGCTCCCGCCTTGGCCAGCGCCTCGGCGGACGCGTCGATGATGGCCTGGCTGACGATGGTGGCTCCGGAGACCGTGTCCACGTCGAGGCTTTGTTCCTTTACGATTTCCTGGGGCACGAACTTCAGGGCGTTGTCCGAGAGCCCAGCCGTTTCATGATGCTCCGTCACGGCGATATTGAGGATCGAGTCTTTGTCGACCTTTACCTCGACCGTCACCGGCCCGTTCTTCCCTTCCGCCGATCCCGTATAGGTCCCGGGGTTGAACAATCCTTCCTGCTTTACGGTGGTGCAACTCGATAACATGAGGAGCACGCATAATACCGCGATCCCGATTCTTTTCGACATTCGCTTCTCCAATAAGGTTCTTTTAGCGCCGCCGAAAGGCGAGGCGCATGGCTCAAAAGGCAGTCGTGGAATTTTAACCGTCTATTTGGGGGACTACAATAGAAAAATATCGAATATTGCTCTTTTAATGTATCAATAATTGCTTTTATTAATTTCACCTTTTTGTGGCCAAAACCCCGGCTAATCTGTTATTATGAAACCCGGCGTCATAAAGCGCGCGAATGAGAGGTAAGCTTGTCCTCTTTCGATAGTGAAAACATCGATGACTCAATCCTTTTTTCCCTGAAGAACGATTTCCCCAGCGAACACAAGCCTCTTTTCAACGATCTGCCCCTTCTCCACGAAGAGTTCGAGGTGTTTTTCGTGGCGGCCGGCGAGGTGTCCTGGTTTATCGAGAACGAGATGCATGGGGCAGAGCCCGGTAGCCTGATCATCTTCAACAATCGGGAAGTCCATAAGCTCCATATCCGATCCAACAAGCGCTTCGAAAGAGCGAAACTGCTCTTCAGGCCGGATCTGGCGCGATCCTTCGAGGTTTTCGGCTGCGATCTCCTTTCCTGCTTCGTCGATCGTCCCAAGGGGAAGGGAAATATCCGCAGGCTGTCGGCACAGCAGTCCATGGATATCATGAAGCTCTTCGACAAAATGGGTCAGGCCTGCGCGAGCGACGCTCCCGAGGCCAAGCTGCGGAAGGTCGTCGCCTTCCTGGAAATCCTGATGTTCACCAATAGGGTGTTCGGCGCCGACGATGGAGGCGAAGAAGGCGAAGGAGGCCCCGGTCTGCGCGGACCTCTCGCCTCGGTTCTGGACTATGTCGACGACAACCTCGCCGGGGATCTTTCGCTGGAAACGATCGGCCAGAAATGCGGCATAAGCGTGTACCACCTCTGCCGGATCTTCAAGAAGGAAACGGGCAGCACCCTCCATAATTACATCCTCTACAAGCGTGTGGCCGAGGCTCAGCGCCTCCTGGGCGAAGGCTGGAAGCCGGGCCAGGTGAGCGCCATGTGCGGTTTCGGCGCCATGTCGCGCTTTGTCGCGGCCTTCAGGAAGGTGACGGGGACGAGTCCTTCCGCCTTCGCGAAGCGGAAGAGCGTCTAGCCGAAAAACGAGTCTCGCCGAAGGGAATGGCTCTTGATCTTTCATTTATCGCGCCCTATACTATAAGAGAAACGAAAGTATTTCGAAACTAAATAGCAAGGGTTTCGAAATAAGCGTTGCGGAGGCGCCGATGAATTTCGATCTGAACGAGCGCGAATCGTTCATACTCGACAAGATGGCTGAGGAGGGTTCCCTTTCGGTGGCCGACCTCGCCCGCGAACTCAATGTCTCCGCCGTCACCATCCGTTCCGACCTCAAGAACCTGGAAGAAAAAGGCTTCGTCAACAGAACCCGCGGCGGCGCCTATCCGGCTTTCTATAAAGACATCATCGACCGTCAGCGCCTCAACGTGGAGGAGAAGAACAGGATTGCCCGCGCCGCCGCGGAGTTCGTACACGACGACGACAGGATCATGATAGAGGCGGGCACGACGACAGCCCTCATCGTGCGTTACCTGACCGGAAGGCGGGGCGTCCAGATCGTCACCAACTCCACCCTCGTCTTCTCCTACGCCCGGCTCAACCCTTCGCTCAATATCATCCTCACCGGCGGCGTCTTCATGAAGGAGACCGAGTCCCTCGTGGGGCCTGTGGCGCTCAAGGCCATCAATGAGTTCAACGTGCGGCTCGCCTTCGTCGGCACCGACGGTTTCAGCGTCGACCGGGGGATGACGACCCAGCTCGTGGAGGGTTCGGTGATCGTCAAGGCGATGAGGAACAGGGCCCAAGAGACCTGGCTGGTGGCCGATTCGTCCAAGTACGGAAAATCGGGGTTCGTGAACGTTCTCTCCCTCTCGGAGGTGGACGGCATCATCACTGATTCGAATATAGACAAAGACGCCCTCGCGGCGATGAAAGAGAACGCGCTCGACCTGCGCGTAGTCTAGGGAGGCACTATGGCTCATGTGGTGGTAATGCCGAAGCTCGGCAATACCGTGGAATCATGCATCATCGTCAAGTGGAATGTTACGGAAGGACAGGCTGTCAAGGCCGACACCATCCTCTGCGAGATAGAGACCGACAAGGCCACGATGGATGTCCCCTCCGGCGTGGAGGGCCTGCTGCTGCGGCGGCTCCGGAACGAAGGCGACGACGTGCCCGTTCTCGAGCCCATCGCCGTGATAGGCGCCGCCGGCGAATCGTTCGAAGGTATAGCGGGAGTGGCCGGCGCCGCGCCGGCGGCGGCTCCGACAGCGACTGCTCCGGAGGCGGCGGCAGGGAAGGCCGAGGCTCCGACGGCGGCTGGGAAGGCCGCGCCGGGAGCGAATGCGGCTCCGATGGCTGCTCCGACGGCGGCTACGGCGGCCCAACCCGTTACGGTGGGGGGCCACGCGGCAGCCAGCCCGCGCGCCAAGGCCGCGGCGCGTGCGGCGGGAGTCGTCCTCGAAGCGATTGGCGCCGGCAGCGGGCCCGGCGGACGCGTCATCGAACGCGATGTGGAAGCAGTGGTGGCCGCCGGGCCCGGCCTCACGGCCGCCGCCCGGACCGAGGCGACGCGGGATATCTCCGTTCTCCGCGGCCTCTATGAAGCCGCCAAGACCGGCTCCGGACTGGGTGGCAGGGCGACCCTCGCCGACATCGCCGTTTCCCAGACAGCGCAGGTGGCACAGGCGGCCGCGCCCCAAGCGCAAACCGCGCCCCAAGCGCCGTCCGCCGAAGCTGCCTTCCCCGGCCCTTACGCCGACACGCCCATCAAGAGCATCCGCAAGATCATCGCGGACCGCATGATGCATTCCCTCCAGGCCAGCGCCCAGCTCACCTTCAACGCGAGCGCGCCCGCGGACAAACTTCTCTCCATGCGCGGCCGCCTCAAGAGTTCCGATCCCGCGCTCGGCCTCTCGGGCATAACCATCGGCGACATGGTGGCCTTCGCCGCCACGCGCGTCCTGGCCAAGTATCCGAAACTCAATGCCCACGTCGTGGACGGTGTCGTGCGCAGCTACGAGCTGGTCCACCTCGGCCTCGCCGTGGACACGCCGCGCGGCCTCATGGTCCCCGTCATCAGGGACGCTCGCTCGCTTTCCCTGCGCCAGTTCTCCGAACAGTCGAAGCTCCTCGCCAAGTCCTGCGTCGACGGTTCGCCCAACCCCGACCTGCTTTCGGGCTCCACCTTCACGGTGACGAACCTCGGCGCCTTCGGCATCGAGAGCTTCACCCCCATACTGAACGAGCCCGAAACCGGCATCCTAGGAGTGGACAACATCGCGCCGCGCGCGACCATCGGCCCCGATGGCAAACCGGGCGTCGAAATGCGCATCGGGTTCTCCCTCACCGTGGACCACAGGATCGTGGACGGCGCCGACGCCGCGCGCTACCTGAAGGATCTCGCCGACTATATCGCGAACATCGACATCGTCATGCTCGCCGCTCTCATGTGAGCAAGGGTAGGAACAAATGAAAGATTTCGACATCATCGTCATCGGCGGCGGACCCGGCGGCTACCTCGCCGCTGAACGCCTGGCGCACGAAGGGAAAAAAGTCCTCCTTGCGGAGAAAGACGTCCTCGGGGGCACCTGCCTCAACGTCGGCTGCATCCCCACGAAGACCCTCCTTAATTCGGCCAAACTCTACGTCCACGCTCTCGAGGGCGCCAAATTCGGCGTCTCGGCCGAAAGCGTTCGCTACGACTGGAAGGCCATGCAGGCATGGAAGACCGAGGTTGTCACGAAGCTCGTAGGCGCCATCGGCCTCACCGAGAAGAAGCTTGGCGTCGAGGTCGTGAAGGCGGAAGCTCGCCTCGTCGGTTCGGGCAGGGTCCAGATCGGCGAAAAAATATACGAAACTGAACATATTATCCTCGCGACGGGCTCTGTTCCCGTCATGCCGCCCATCCCCGGGTGCCGGGGCAACCCCCTCGTCGTGGATTCCACCGGCCTTCTCTCTGTCCCCGAAGTGCCCGCGCGTCTCTGCGTCATCGGTGGCGGTGTCATCGGCGTCGAGTTCGCCAGCCTCTTCTCAGCCCTTGGCTCGAAGGTCGAGGTCGTCGAAATGCTCGACGAGATCGTACCCTTCATGGACAGGGAAGCGGCGCCCATCCTCCGCCGCGGCATGAAGAGCGTCGCCTTCAACCTCGGCTGCAAGGTCGAAAAAATCGAAGGCGCGACGGTCTTCTATAGAAAGAAAGACGGAAGCGAAGCCTCGGCTTCAGCCTCGGCTGAAGCCGTTGTGGAGGCCGATCTCGTCCTCATGGCCGTCGGCCGAAAGCCTAGCGTCGAAGGCTGGGGAGCCAAGGAAGCCGGTCTCGACGTCTCGCCCAAGGGCGTCGTCGTGGACGACAGGATGCGCACCAACCTGCCGAAGGTATGGGCCGTCGGCGATGTCACCGGCCGAAGCCTCCTCGCGCACACGGCCTACCGCATGGCCGAAATCGCCAGCGCTAACATCCTCCGCGGCGAGGAAGCCGCGCGCTCAGGCGAGACGATGCGCTGGGACGCCGTTCCCTGGGCCGTCTATTCGATGCCCGAAGCGGCCGGCATCGGCCTCACCCAGCAGGAAGCCGAGCGCCGTGGTCTTGCGGTCGTCACATCCTCCGTCCCCCTGCGCGTCTCGGGGCGCTTCGTCGCCGAGAACGGCTTTGCCGCCCCCGGCACAGCCAAGCTCGTCGCCGACGCCCGGACGGGGAAGATCCTCGGTGTCCATATCGTCGGCGCCTACGCCTCAGAGACGATCTGGGGAGCCTCGGCCGTCATAGAAAATGAATTGACCGCTGGCGACCTGCGTCAGCTCGTATTCCCCCATCCCACGGTTTCCGAAGCGATCCGCGAAGCCGCCTGGGCCATGAAATAAGGAGACAAACCATGCCTAAATCCATGACAGTAGATCCCGCGGACCTGCGGAAAAGCGGAGTCCTCAAAATCCCTTCGATTCCTATGAACCAGTACAAGCGCAATTTTTCCACCGAAATCGCGACCTATGGAAAGGACGGGCTCGTCGCCATGCTCCACGACATGATCGCGATCAGGGAGTTCGAGTCCATGCTCAATTCGATCAAGACGACCGGAGCCTGGAACGGCGTCGAGTACAACCATAAAGGTCCCGCCCATCTTTCAATGGGACAGGAAGCCGCCTCCGTAGGTCAGGCCGCCGCCCTCGACCCGGACGACTTCATCTTCGGGTCGCACCGCAGCCACGGCGAAATCCTCGCCAAATGTTTTTCGGCGGCGCGCAAGCTCGATCCCAAATCCCTCGAATCCATCATGAAGGGATTCCTGGACGGCGAGACCCTCCGATTCGCCGAACGCATTTCCTATGGCAACCTCGCCTCCCTCGCCGAAAACTTCATCCTCTTCGGCACGATGGCCGAGATCTTCGCGCGCAAGTCGGGCTTCACGAGAGGTCTGGGCGGCTCGATGCACGCTTTCTTCGCGCCTTTCGGATCGATGCCGAACAACGCGATCGTCGGCGGATCGGCCGACATCGCGACGGGTTCCGCGCTCTACAAGCGCATCAACAAGAAACCGGGCATCGTCGTCTCGAACATCGGCGACGCTTCCATGGGCTGCGGTCCCGTATGGGAAGCCATGACCCTCGCCTCCATGGACCAGTACAAGACCCTCTGGCCCGAATCGGCCGGCGGTGCTCCTCCCATCCTCTTCAATTTCTTCAACAACTTCTACGGCATGGGCGGTCAGACCCTGGGCGAAACCATGGGCTACGGCGTCCTCGCGAGGGTTGGCGCGGGCGTCAACGCCGACGCCATGCACTCCGAGCGCGTCGACGGCTACGATCCGCTCGCGGTGGCCGACGCCGTCGCCCGCAAAAAAAAGATTCTTCTCGAAGGACGCGGCCCCGTCCTCCTTGACACCATAACCTACCGGATTTCCGGCCACTCGCCCTCCGACGCCTCCAGCTACAGGACGAAGGACGAAGTCGAGCTCTGGCAGAAGAACGACTCCATCGAGGACTTCTCCGCCTACCTCGTCAAGAACAAGGTGATGTCGAAATCCGACGTCGAGACGTTGCGCGCCGCCGTCGATGAAAAATTGACAGCCGTCCTGAAGCTTTCCACGAACGAGGCCGAGTGCCCGCGCGTGGACGGCGCCTTCATCGAATCCGTGATGTTCTCGAACCAGAAGGTCGAGAAGTTCGACTCAAGGGAGCCCGAGTTCCTCCAGCCCCTCTCGGAGAATGCCCGCGTGAAATCCATCGCTGGAAAAATCCGCAAGGCCACCGACGCCGAGGGCAAGCCTGTCTCCAAGAACAAGATGTACCAGTATCGCGACGCTCTCTTCGAAGCCATCGCGCATCGCTTCGCCATCGATCCCACCCTCGCGGCCTGGGGCGAGGAAAACCGCGATTGGGGCGGCGCCTTCGCCGTCTACCGCGGCCTCACCGAGGCGCTTCCCTACAACAGGCTCTTCAATTCCTCCATTTCCGAGGGCGCCATCGTAGGCGCCGGCGTGGGTTACGCGCTTTCGGGCGGGCGCGCCATCGTTGAGCTCATGTACTGCGACTTCCTCGGCCGCGCCGGCGACGAAATCTTCAACCAGGTCGCCAAGTGGCAGTCTATGTCGGCGGGCATTCTCAAGATGCCCCTCACCGTGCGCGTCTCCGTCGGCAACAAGTACGGCGCCCAGCACAGCCAGGACTGGGCCGCCCTCGTGGCCCACATCCCCGGGCTCAAGGCTTACTTCCCCTCGACACCCTACGACGCCAAGGGCATGATGAATCTCGCGTTGCGCGGCACTGATCCCGTCATTTTCTTTGAAAGCCAGCTTCTCTATGATATCGGCGAGCAGTTCGAGCCCAACGGCGTGCCGGAAGGCTATTATGAAATCCCCGAGGGCGAGCCGGCGGTCAGAAAGCAGGGCAAGGACATCACGATCGTGACGTTGGGCGCCACTTTATACCGCGCCATGGAGGTCGCGAAGACGCTCGAGGAAAAATACGGGCTCTCCGCCGAGGTCATCGACCTTCGCTTCGTCGCTCCCTTGAACTACAGCGTCATCGTCGAATCGGTGAAGAAGACAGGAAGGCTTATCCTCGCTTCCGACGCCGTCGAGAGAGGCTCCTTCCTCCACACGGTGGCGTCCAACGTGCAGACCCTCGCCTTCGATTACCTCGACGCCCCCGTCGCGGTCGTCGGTTCGAGGAACTGGATCACGCCCGCGGCCGAGCAGGAAGCGCTTTTCTTCCCGCAGAAGGAATGGATCCTTGACACTATCCACGAGCGGATCCTTCCTCTGAAGGATCATGTGGTCACGACGGTGCAGACGAATGGCGAACTCGCGCGCAGGGCGCGCCTCGGCGTTTGATGAACGGCGACATCAACGATTCCGGAGCCAGCCCCGGACGGCGCCTTAAGGCGCTGAGGGCATTCGCGGCTTCCGCGGCGGCTGCCGCCGCCGCGCCGCGCAACGTCGTCGCCGAAGAGTCGAATAATCACATACACACTATCTACAGCTTCAGTCCCTACACGCCCGCGGCCGCCGCTCTCGGCGCCTGGAAATCAGGGCTTTCCGTGGCGGGCTCCGTGGATCACGACTCCCTCGCGGGCGCCGCGGAAATGCGGGAAGCCTGCGCCATTCTCGGCATGGGTTCGGTGACGGGCTTCGAGATTCGCGTCTTCATGCACGCCGAATCCGAACGCGGCCGGGGAGGGGCTCCCGATTTCTTCGCGGGCCGTAAGATAAACAACCCCGATTCCGCCGGCATCGTCTACATGACTGTCCAGGGCGTGCCCGCCCAGGCCGCTCACCGCGTCGCCGAGTTCCTCGAACCCATACGGAAAAGGCGCCTTGCCCGCACGGCCGCGATGGCCGAGCGCGCCAACGCCATTCTCGTATCGGCCGGCCTCAATCCCTTCGATTTCGATCGCGACGTGCTGGGACGCTCCAAGTTCGCCGAAGGCGGGACCGTCACCGAGCGCCATCTCCTTGCCGCCATGGCTGAAGCGCTCATCGCTGGATTTGACCGCGGCGAAGGCCTCGTCGCCGGCCTTGAGACAAAACTCGGCCTCGCTCTGAAACCGAAGGTTCGCGCCGCTCTATCAGACGCGGCGAACCCCTATCTCATGTACGATCTTCTCGGCATCCTCAAGGCCGAGTATCTCCCCAGCTTCTTCATCCAGCCCACGGACGAATGCGTCGACGCCAAAACGGCCGTCGAATTCGCGAAGTCCATTGGAGCCATCCCCGCCTACGCCTACCTGGGCGACGTCGGCGAGTCTCCGACGGGCGACAAGAAGGCCGAAAAATTCGAGGACGATTTCCTGCCCGAACTATTCGCCGAGCTCAAGAAGATCGGTTTTCTGGCCATAACCTACATGCCGCCGCGCAACAGTTCCGCGCAGCTGGCCCGCGTCAGGAGCCTTTGCCGCGAGTTTGGTTTCATGGAAATATCGGGCGTGGACATCAACCAGCCCCGGCAGTCATTCAACTGCCCCGAGCTGCGGCTGCCCGAATTCGCCCATCTCAACTTCTCGACCTGGGCCATGGTAGCCCATGAAGCCCTCGCCGCCGTCGATCCTTCGTTGGGCCTCTTCGCCGCCGGCAATCCCTACGCGGCTTCCGGCCTCGATGAAAGAATCGCCCTCTACGCCAAGGCCGGCCGGGACATAGGCCGCTCCGGCATCCCCGCCGTCTCGGTGGCCGAATCCTTCCTCAAAGGCAGGTATGAACCATGACCGCATCGAATAACGTTATTATCGCGCCCCTCGTCAGGGGTCTTTTTCTCGACGCGACGGGACTTCCTCTCGTCATCGCGCCCGCCCGATCGACGAGAGAGAAAAGCGGCGTATCGCCCATCGTCCTGAACCTCTCGCCGGCCTGCCTCGGCGCCGACGGCGCTCTCGACGAGGCGAAAGCCGCCGCCGAACTCGCCCGCGCGTTCGGCCAGGCGACGGCCGGCCGGAGCCTATCCTTGCCGGCCATCGTCGAGGTAAAGTTGGGCGATGACGCTTTTTCTTTCGAAGCGACTACTCTCGCCGGGGTCGCGGGCGCCGCTTCGTCGGGCCGCGCGACCTCCCAAGCCGCCGCGCCGGATGCCGCCGCCAATTCCGCCCTCGGCCGCGCCGCCGTCGTCGCGGGCAAGGTCGCCCTCGTCACGGGCGGGGCCCAAGGCTTCGGCGCCGAAATCGTCCGCGGCCTCGCGGCTTCCGGCGCCTATGTCTTCATCGCCGACCTCAATCTTCCGGGCGCCGCCAGCCTTTCGGATGAGCTGAACGCCGCGGCCGGCTCAGCCAGGACCTCGGCTGTAGGCGTCAACGTCACCGACGAAGCTTCGGTCGCCGCCATGTTCGACACGATAGCCGCCGCTACCGGCGGCCTCGACCTCATCGTCTCGAACGCCGGCGTCCTAAAAGCCTCTTCCGTCTTGGATCAGGACGAAAAAAGTTTCCGCTTCGTCACGGACGTCAACTACACGGGCTTCTTCTTCATGGCTAAGCACGGAGGCCGCCTCCTGCGCCGCCAGTGGCGCGCTGCTCCCCGCTGGATGACGGACATTGTCCAGATCAACTCTAAATCGGGTCTCCAGGGCTCCAACAAGAACGGCGCCTACGCGGGCTCCAAATTCGGTTCCATCGGACTCATCCAGAGCTTCGCCCTCGAATTCGTCCAGTACGGCATCAAGGTGAACGCCATCTGTCCGGGCAATTTCTTCGATGGTCCCCTCTGGTCCGATCCGGTCAAGGGTCTCTTCGTCCAGTACCTCCAATCGGGCAAGGTTCCGGGCGCGAAAACTATAGCCGACGTCAAAGCCTACTACGAAGCGAAGGTTCCGATGGGTCGCGGAACCACCGGCGCCGACGTTATGCGCGCCATTTACTATCTCGTGGAGCAGGAATACGAAACCGGCCAGGCATTGCCCGTGACCGGCGGCCAGGTAATGCTCAACTGAAGCGCGGCCGGCGCGGCAACGGAGGCATCATGGAAAAAGCGTTAGCCGTCATCGATATCGGGATGACGAACAAGAAAGTGGCGATATACAGTCTTCGCCTCGAGCTCCTGGCCATAGAAAAGAAATGCTTCGAACCTCTCATCGCAGGCGGCATCGAATCCCACGATCTCGAAGGCATGGAATCGTGGTTTTTTTCCGTCCTGAAAGCTTTTTCGCGCACCTTCGATATCGCGGCGATCGCCGTCTGCACGCATGGCGCCACCTTCGTCTGTGTCGACGCCCAAGGCGAGCCCGCCCTGCCCTGCCTCTTCTACACGCACGAGCCTGGCGAAGCCTTCCAGCGCCGTTTCTACGCCATGGCCGGCGATCCCGAAGCGCTGCAGGCAGCCACGGGAACGCCTAACCTCTCCGCCCTCATCAATCCGGCGAAGGGACTTTTCCTCGCCAGGGAGCTCTACCCCCAAGCGTACGAAAAGACCGAGCTCGCTCTGCCTTACCCCCAATACTGGGGCATGAGGCTCACGGGAAAGGCTGGCGTCGAAGGAACGTACATTGGCTGCCACACCTACCTCTACGACTGGAACAAAGGCGGCTATTCTTCCGTCGCGGAGAAACTCGGACTGGAGGGGAAACTTCCTTCCCCTCTCAGGAATTCCTGGGAAGTGCTGGGCACTGTCCTTCCAGAAGTAGCGCGGAAGACGGGGCTCTCCGAATCGACCATCGTCACCATGGGCATCCACGATTCGAACGCCTCCCTCCTGCCCTATCTCGTCAAGGGTTTCGGGACCGAGTTCATCGTGAACTCCACGGGCACATGGTGCGTCCTCATGCATCCGCAGGAACACTATGGCTTCGCCCCCGAGGAGATCGGCAAGGTCGTCTTCTTCAACCGCTCCGCCTACAACAAGCCGGTCAAGACGGCGATTTTCCTCGGCGGCAAGGAATACGAAGTCTGGACGGGCCTTTTCCGCGCCCAGGAAAACCGTGTCCAGGAAAACCGCGACGCGTCGCTTTACGCGGGCATCGTCGATGAATGTTCGTCCTTCATCCTCCCCGAAATCGTGCCCGGATCGGGGCAGTTTCCCGGATCCATACCGCAGGCCGTCGAGAGCGGAATCCGCTACAGGCTTCCCGACATCGAGGCGGGTAGGGCGAAGCCGGCCTTTCTCGCCGATCCGGTCAAGGCGGAAGCGGTTCTCAACCTTTCGCTCGCCCTGCAGACCATCGTCGCGCTCGAGCGGGCGGGGCTCGCGCCGGGACAGAAAATTTTCACCGAGGGCGGGTTCAGGAACAATGCCGAATACAACGCCATCCTGGCCGCGGCGCTGCCCGAAAATCCCCTCTTTCTCACGGACATGAGCGAGGCGACTTCCTTCGGAACGGCGCTCACGGGACTCGCCGCTCTCGAGGGCAAAAGTCCGTCGGATTTGGCAGGGCTTTTTTCCATTGCGCGGATCCCGGCGCCGCCGATGCGAAACCTCGGCGGCTTCGAGGCATATAAAAAGGAATGGCTGAGGCTGATCGCCGAAAAGCGATGAGCCCGGCGTCCTGACCCGGCGTCATGCGGCGCGCCCTGAGCCGATCCAGGTGGCCGCAAGCCCTGATGAATCAGTATTTTGAACGGAAGGAGACTGTGATGAAAACGAAAATGGTGCGACTCCACGGTATAGACGATCTCAGGCTCGAGGAACTCGAGTTGCCGGAACTGGGCGACGACGAAATCCTCGCCGAAGTTATATCCGACTCCATATGCATGTCGAGCCACAAGCTCGCGATGCAGGGCGACGGGCACAAGCGGGTGAGGGCGCCCCTTGCCTCCAATCCCGTTGTCATCGGGCACGAATTCTGCGGCAGACTGGTGAAAGTCGGCGCCAAATGGGCCTCCCAGTTCGCCGCCGGCCAGAAATTCGCCATCCAGCCCGCCCTCAATTACGAGGGCACGCTCTGGGCGCCCGGCTATTCCTATCGGTGGATAGGCGGCGACGCCACCTACATCATCATCCCGAACGAAGTGATGGAGATGGGCTGCCTCCTCGATTACGAGGCGGACGCGTTTTTCATGGGCTCCCTCTCCGAGCCGATGTCGTGCATCGTCGGCGCCTACCACGCTCAGTACCATACGAAGGCGGGCTCCTACGAACATGAGATGGGAATAGTGCCGGGCGGCAGTCTAGCCCTCCTCGCGTCGGTCGGTCCCATGGGCATGGGAGCCATCGATTACGCCATCCACGCCGACCGCAAGCCAGGCCTCATCGTGGCGACCGATATCGACGATGCGCGACTCAAGCGCGCCGCCTCCCTCATCACCGTCGAGGAAGCCAAACGCAACGGCATAACGCTGCGCTACGTCAACACGAAAGATATGGCCGATCCCGTCGCTTATCTGACCTCGCTCAACGGCGGAAGGAAATTCGACGATGTCTTCTGCTTCGCTCCCGTAAAGCCCGTGGTGGAACTGGCCGACAGGCTTCTGGGTCAGGACGGCTGCCTCAACTTTTTCGCCGGTCCTACAGACCCCGCTTTTTCCGCCTCGTTCAATTTCTACGACGTCCACTACGCGGCGCACCATCTCGTCGGAACCTCGGGCGGGAACACTGACGACATCGTGGAATCGCTGTCGATGATGGCGAAGCGAACGCTGAAGCCCGAAGTGATGATCACGCATATCGGCGGCCTCAACGCCGTGGCCGACACCACGATTCGTCTCGACAAGATTCCCGGCGCGAAGAAGCTCATCTACACGCACAAGAAGCTGGACCTCGTCGCCATCGCCGATTTCCGCGAAAGGGGGAAGACTGACGCATTCTACGCGGCGCTTGCCGATATCACGGAAGCGAACGACGGGCTCTGGTGCAAGGCGGCGGAGGACTATCTCCTGGCCAACGCGCCCGGAATCTGAAGGTTTGCCCGGCAAGGAGATTCACCGTCGGCGTCTGCCCTGCTATACTGCGGGTAAATGAAGAAGAACGTTGTCTTGTTGTTTTTCGCGGTATTCCTCGGCCTTCAGTCCGGAGCCGCTCCTCTGTCCGAGGGCAAGCGGTCCATTATCCAGCTCGATGAGCGGAGCGATTTCTTCTTCAACGCCGGCCCAGAACTCGGCATAGCCGATGTTTCCGGACCGGAACTCGCCCCGCGCTTTACGCCGGTTGACGGAAGAATGATCTGGGTGGGCGAATCCGCGCCCGCCGCATGGCTTCGCTTCACCATTCCCGTCTCCGAGCTCGATTCGGCGCAGAAAGCTCCCGGGACGGGCGCGCCCGCCTCCCAATGGCTTCTCGTCGTGAGGCCCAGCTTTTCCATCATTCTGGAGCGCGTTTCCCTCTATGTCCCGCGCGGCGACGGGAGCTTCGAGGAAATCCGGTCAGGAGCCCAAGCCGAAAGGCGTCCGGACGAGCCCCTCTCGAGATTCTTCGCTTTCGAACTGCCTTCCGGGGCATTTAAAGGCCAGCCCTGCTATATTCGCCTTTCGGGCAATACCGACGTCAAAGTCAACTTCTATATCGAAACGGCAATCAGTTTCGCGCAACGCGAAGGCCGGGAATACATGGCCTTCGGATTTCTCTACGGCATTCTTCTCGCGATGGTCCTCTACAGCTTTTTCCTTCTTTTCTCGCTCAAGGATCTGACCTATCTTTTTTACATTCTCTACATCCTTTCCGCCGCGCTCTGGGTCTTCTTCGTCCAGGGACTCGCCAAGCTCATCTTTGGTCAGAACCCGGGTTTCGACCAGACGATGCTCTGGTTCTGGGCGGGAAGCATGCTCACCTGGGGAGCTTTTTTCGCGAGCTTTTTCCTTCGGCTCAAGGAAGGCCGGCCCATCCTCTACCATGTCTTCCTTTCCCTTTCAGCCCTCGGCTTCGTGGTATCGCTGACCGGTCTCATCGGATGGCACGATATCGCGTTCTCGCTCTCCAATTACCTGGGACTCGCGTTGCCCGTTTTCATTATCGGCGCCGCGATAGCCCGCATGATCCAAGGTTTCCCCTCGGCCGTCTACTTCCTGATCGCCTGGTTCTTCCTTGCCCTCGGCGGTTTCGTCTTTTCCCTCATGGACCTCAAGGTTCTGCCCGTTAACTTTTTTACGGTCAACGGCGTGGCCATAGGCATGGCCGCCGAGGCTGTCCTGCTCTCTATAGCGTTGGCTGACAGATTCAAGCGCTTCGAGGCGGAAACGAAGAAGCTGGAAAAAATCGAGGGCAGTTATCGCGAACTTAGCCTGACGGATGGGCTCACCGGGTTGCGCAACAAGCGCTTCCTCTTCAACGAGCTGGAGCTGGCCGCCGCCAAGGCCAGGGAAACGAAGACCCCGCTTTCGCTCCTCCTTCTTGACATCGACGACTTCAAGACGGTGAACGATACCTTCGGCCACAGCGTCGGCGACGACATCCTCGCTTCCCTCGCGCATCTCATGAACAGCTGCACAAGGGAAAAAGATAGTTGCTGCCGTTCCGGCGGCGATGAATTCGTCATTGTCATGCATGAAACCACCCGCGACGATGCCTTCCGCGTCGCCGAATGCCTGAGGAGCCGATTCGCCATAGACAGCGTACGCTGCATCGACGGCAAGGACATGAAAGTCACGGTGAGCATCGGCGTGGCGGAGTTCGACGGCGATGAGACAGGCGACGCCCTGCTCGCGCGCGCGGACGGCGCCATGTACGAAGCCAAGCATCGCGGCAAGAACTGCAGCGTTACGGGCTAAATTTTTAACCCGTAACGTGTTGGTCGGGTACCTTAGCTCGGCGTTTCCTGGATCAGCGCGCCTTCTTTTTCGAGATGACGTCGAAGGCCACGGCGAGAAGAAGCACGAGGCCTTTCACTATCTGCTGCACATCGCTTCCTATGCCCAGTATCGACATGCCGTTGTTCAGGACGCCCATCACGAGGGCCCCGATGATCGCGCCGATGACGGTGCCTACGCCGCCGTATGCCGATGCGCCTCCGATGAAACAAGAGGCGATCGCGTCCAGTTCGAAGTTCATGCCTGACTGGGGAGACGCGGCGTTGAGCCGCGAGGTGAAGGCGATGCCCGCTACCGCGGCGAGCGCCCCCATGTTGACGTAGGCGAGGAAAAGCACTTTGTTGGTGTTGATCCCCGAAAGCTGGGCGGCCTTCTCGTTGCCGCCCATCGCGTAGAGATACCTGCCGGGAACCGTGCGCATCGTGAAGAAGGAATACGCCAGTATCAGCAGCCCGATGATGATGAAGATGATGGGCAGACCCTTGTACCGCGCGAACCATACGGTTATGGCCATGATAGCCGCCGCGATGAAGCTTATCTGCGCGATGAAGACGGGGAAAGCTGCTGTTTCAAAGCCGCTTTTTCGGTGAGAAACGCGGCGCCTTATCTGTGAGAGCGCGTAGAGCGCGGCGGCGGCGATGCCGACGATGAGGGCCGTTCCGTTGAGCGCTCCCTTGGGCCTGGCCAGAATGTCGGGGACGAAACCGGAGCTTATGCGCTGGAAGGATTCGGGGAAAGGTCCCAGGGTGAGGCCTTTCAGGATGAAGAGCGTGAGCCCTCGGAAAACGAGGCTGCCCGCCAGCGTCACGATGAAAGCCGGTATCCGCACATAGGCGATCCAGAAGCCTTGCCAGACGCCGATGGCTATGCCGATAGCCAGGGCGAGGACGAGCGAAAGCCCCGTGTTGATCTTCAGGTTTATGATGAAGGTGCCGCACAACGCGCCTATGAAGGCTACCACCGAGCCGGCGGAAAGGTCGATGTTGCCGCCTGTCAGGATGCAGAGCGTCATGCCTATCGCGAGGATGAACACGTAGGCGTTCTGGAGCACGAGGTTCGTCACGTTCATCGGGACGAGCAGTATTCCGTTCGTCAGTATCTGGAAGAAAAGCATGATGAAAACGAGGGCGATGAGCATCGCGTACTGACTTATGTTTTTTTTGAACAGATTTTTAATGCTTTCCATTTCCGCCCTCCGCCGCGCTCTGCATGATGCACTTCATGATGCCTTCCTGTGTCGCCTCGCCGCGAGAGAACTCGCCCACGATGCGGCCGTCGTTCATTACATAGATGCGGTCGGAAATGCCGAGGATTTCCGGCAGTTCCGACGATATGAAGATCACTGATTTGCCCTCGTCGGCGAGCTGGTTGATGATCGTGTAGATTTCGAATTTGGCGCCGACGTCGATGCCGCGCGTCGGTTCGTCGAGAATGAGGACGTCCGGTTCGGTGAATATCCACCGGCTCAGGACTACCTTCTGCTGATTTCCGCCCGACAGGTTGCCGGCTTTCTGCAGGATGCTCGACGAGCGGATGTTGAGTTTCGCGCGGTACTCCTCCGCGACTCCAATTTCACGGCTTCTGTTGATCACCCAACGCTTCGAAAGTTTCTTGAGTCCCGCGATGGTGATGTTTTCCTTTATGTCGCCGATCAGATTCAAGCCCGCGGTCTTGCGGTCTTCGGTGGTGTAGGCGATACCCTGCTCGATAGCCTGGCGGACATTGCCGAGATCGACTTTCTTCCCGTGCTTGAAGGCTTGGCCGCTGATATGGAGCCCGTAGGATCGGCCGAAAATGCTCATGGCCAGCTCGGTGCGTCCCGCGCCCATTAGGCCGGCGAGCCCTATCACTTCGCCCTTGCGCACGTTGAAATTAGCGCCCTTTATGATCTGCCGCTCGGGGTTCAGAGGGCTGAACACGTTCCAGTCAACGACTTCGAAAGCGATATCGCCCAACTTCGGCGTACGCTTGGGGAACCGGTCGATGAGTTCCCGTCCGACCATGCCCTTGATGATGCGGTCTTCGTCCATCGAATCTTTGCCCTTCTCCAGGGTTTCGACGGTGAGTCCGTCGCGGATGATGGTGATGGAGTCGGCCACACGGGCTATCTCGTTGAGCTTGTGCGAGATGAGAATGGAGGTGAGTCCCTTGGCCTTGAGATCGAGGAGGAGTTCGAGCAGGTGCGCGGAATCGTCCTCGTTGAGCGAAGCCGTCGGCTCGTCCAGGATGAGGAGCTTGACGTTGCGCGATAGAGCTTTTGCTATCTCGACGAGCTGCTGCTTCCCCACGCTAATGTCCTTGATGGGTGTGTGGGGATTTTCCTTGAGGCCTACGAGGTCCAGGTATTTTTTGGCGTCCTGATAAGTCCTGTCCCAATCGATGATGTTATCCTTGGCCCGTTCATTCCTCAGGAAAATGTTCTCGCCGATGGACAGGTAGGGGATGAGGGCAAGTTCCTGATGGATGATGCCGATGCCCTTTTTCTCGCTGTCGCGCACTTCCTTGAAGGAGCATTCGGACCCCTCGAATATGATGGAACCGGAATAGGTACCCTGCGGATAGACGCCCGAGAGGATATTCATGAGGGTGGATTTTCCCGCTCCGTTCTCGCCGACGAGGGCGTGGATCTCGCCCCGCCGAATGGCCAGATTCACTCGGCTCAGCGCGGTAACGCCGGGGAAGGTTTTCGTGATGTCCTTCATCTCGAGAATGATGTCAGCCAAGGCAGCTTGCTCCTTGTCGATACACGGTGACGGCGGAACGCGCCGTCCTGGCGCCGACCCACGCAAAGGGCTGGCCCGCGTCGCGGGCCAGCCCTTTACGCTATTTTGTTATCATCTATTTTAAATCGGCTTCTTTGTAATAGCCACTGTCTATGAGCAGGGCCTTGTAGTTGTTCTTGTCCGCGTACACGGGGTCGCAGAGGAAGGACGGCACGGTCTTCACGCCGTTGAAGTAGGTCTTGGTGTCGTTCACCGTGGCGTACTTGCCCGCCATCAGGGACTCGACCATGTCGACGACCTGGGCGGCGAGGGTGCGGGTGTCCTTGAAGATCGACATGGACTGCTGCCCCGCGATCATGGCCTTCACGTTCGCCTTGTCGCAGTCCTGGCCTGTCAGGACGGGGTAGGGTTTCCCGGCGCCGTATCCCGCGTTCTTGAGGGAGGCGATGACGCCGATGGCCACCGAGTCGTTGGGCGAGAGGATGACGTCGAGCTTGGCGCCCTTGGCGTAGTTGGCGGTGATGAGATTGTCCATCCTGGCCTGAGCCTTGGCGGAATCCCAGCTCTGGGTCGCTATGACGGTGAAGTCCTTCTGTCCCGAGGGAATGGCGAACTTTTTGGCGGCGATGTAAGGATTGAGGATGCTCATGGCGCCGTTGAAGAAGAACACGGCGTTGTTGTCGTCGGGGGAGCCGGCGAAGAGTTCGAGATTGTAGGGGCCTTTGCCTTCCTTGAGTCCGAGAGCCTTTTCGATGTACTGGCCCTGGATCACGCCGACCTTGAAGTTGTCGAAGGTGGCGTAGTAGTCGACGTCGGGCGTGTTCATGATCAGCCTGTCGTAGGCGATGACCTTGATGTCGTATTCCTTGGCCTGCTTCAGGACATCGGAGAGCACCGAGCCGTCGATCGAGGCGATCACGAGGACCTTGCAGCCCTGCACGATCATGTTCTCGAGCTGCTGGACCTGGGTATTCACGTCGTTGTTCGCGTACTGGAGCACGACCTTGTAGCCCTTTTCCTCGAGCTTGGCCTTCATGTTCGCGCCGTCCTGATTCCAGCGCTGGAGCGACTGCGTCGGCATGGCGACGCCGATGAGAGCGCTCTTCTGCGCCCAAACGCCCGAAACTACGATCGCGATGCCCAGAATCACCAATAGGGTTTTTTTCATCGCAATTCCTCCTTTTGCCATTTTTTTTGGCAGCGATAAAGGTCTTGGACGCGAACCTAAGCTCGAGCCCATCGGCCTCACTTTATCTTTGGTCAACTTTTGTGATACCGGAATGGCGGGAATTGATAATTAATGTCCCAAAGTGATATTGGTTGCGGCGGACCCCGGGCTGGGGTACTATTGACGTTTACGGGGGGAAATCGGTGCGTTTCGAGGATATCGTATTCGTCTATCACCTGAACGACCCGGGGCAGATAGCCTGGCACGGCAGGGATCATTGCCATGGGGAAAACCTCTACGAAATCCATTACTTCGTTTCGGGCGAAGGCAGCTTCCGCAACGACAAGACGCGTTATGCGATCGAGCGAGGGAGCCTCTACTTCAGCGCGCCCGGCATGTGGCATCAGATACTCGCCACGGTCCTCGAAAAACCCATAACCTATTACGCCCTTCTCATCGACGTCTCGGAGGACGGGGAAACGTCCGCCCTCCTCGATCGTCTCGTGGGGCGGGGCGAGGGGCGTATCGTGGGCAACGGCTACCGCTTCTTCTTCGCCGATATTCTCGAGAAGCATCTTTCCAGGGAGCCCGAGCTGGAATTTTCCGCGCGCCACGCCCTCATTTCGATGCTGTACCAGATCGCGGCAGGCAAGGGACCGAGCTGGGCCACGCCAGACAACGCCCACATCGGAAAGGCCATTGCCATCATGCAGGCGAGGATAGAGCGCCACCTCGACCTGAGCGAGCTCTGCGACTATCTGGATGTCTCGAGGGAGCATTTCGTCAGGCTTTTTTCCAGCTATATGGGGATGCCGCCGATGCGCTACTATGCACGCCTCAAGATCGAGGCGGCGAGAGCCATGCTTTCGAGCACGAATCTTCACGTGGGGGAGATAGCCGACAAGCTCGAGTTCGACAGCCAGTTTTCCTTTTCGCGGGCCTTCCGGCGGGCGACGGGCATCTCGCCTACCGACTACAGGGACAGGTTTCTCCAGAAGGTCGATTTTGTGGTGGAGAAGAGCGCGAAAGGCGGGAAAAATCCGGGGGCGGGCGAGATCTCGAGGGTTCTTCTGCGCAAGGGACCGGAGGACGACTGAGATATGGGCGCGGATGTCCTCCGCTTCATGGTCTGAGGACATTCCCCTTCATGAGCAGCTCGGTTATTTCATACATATTGGATACTCTTCCCACAGCCAGTCTCTCTTTTAGTTTGAAGTAATCGAGACAAGTGCCGCAGACGAGTATTTCAGCTCCCTCCTGGGCGAGCCGCCGGAGATTGGCCAGGCATTCGGAACCCTCGACGGCGAGCCTGACGCCTCCGTTCATGAGAATGATCCGCGAGGGTTTTTCGCCGCCCTCGGCGAGGGCGTAGATGAAACCGCGCATGAGGAGGACGCCCAAATCGTCGTCCCCATGGCCGAGTCTGTCCGTGGGAATGAAGAGGGTGTCTATTCCGTCCGGCCGGGTTTCTCCGGGCGCGATTTTTACGGGAGCGGCTTCGCTGGACGTGGTTTCTCCGGGCGCGGCTTCGGCGGCTTCCCTGATGACGACGCGCGTGGCGCCTCCCTCGGCCGGCTGGGCTTCCGCGGGGCGGCCGGAGAATCCGGCGAAGCGCAGGACGTTTTCTTTGGCGGCTTCATTGTCGACGAGGACTTCGATCCGTCCGGCAGCCCCTTCTTCGATAGCCTTCTTTGTCAGTATGACCGGCTGGGGACAGGGGAGTCCCCGCGCGTCAATGACCAGCGTCGATTCGCTCATATCGTTTCTCCTTTCCGTGGCTTTCGTTGGCCGCCGCTTCCGTCGTTTCCATCCAGACCGCCTCGAACGAAAGTGCCGCGGTCATAGCCATCATCGAAGAACAAGGCTCCGCGACGTCGAACGCGGCGCCGCGTATCCGGCGGCCGTCGGACTCGCGGCCGTCGGGCAGGGCTGCCTTGACGCAGAAGCCGCAGTCGCTCGAAATGCCGCGCGGAACGGGTATGAGTTCGATGGTGTATCCTTTGGCGAGGAAAGCCCGTTCCGCGCGCAGGGCGGCATGCGTCGTGCGAAAGGTCACTATAAGGGCATGCCCGCTAGCGGACAATTTCCACCGTCCCCGCTTCTCCGCCGCTCTCGCCGACAATGGCCGCCGCGACGCCCGCCGCGAGAAGCGCGGCGAGGGCTTCGGCAGCGACCTCCCGAGGCACGGCCGCCAGAAGGCCTCCCGAGGTCTGGGGGTCGAAGAGGATGTCGGACTGGACGGCGTCGAGTTCCTCGGCTCCCTTGAGCGCATGGGCCCTGCCGGCGCGATTTCTGTAGGTGCCTTCGGGCACGAGACCCATGGATGCGTACTCCAGCGCTTCCGGCAAGAGGGGAATTTCGCCGAAAAACAGCCTGAGCCCGCACAGGGAGCCCGCCGCCATCTCGGCGGCGTGACCCGCGAGCCCGAAGCCCGTGACATCGGTGCAGGCGCACACCCTGTATGCCGAAAGGATTTCCGCGGCGCGTCTGTTGAGGGTCGCCATCGAGGTTTCGGCAGCCTTCTCGGCCTCCCGCGAGGCGCAGCCGGCGCGGACGGCCATATTGATCAGTCCCGTCCCGATGGGTTTCGTGAGGATGATCGCATGTCTTGGCAGAAGGCTGTTGTTCCGCCAGGCCTTCCCCTCGTCCACGAGGCCGGTCACCGCGTAGCCGAGCTTGGGCTCGGGATCCTCGATGCTGTGGCCGCCGAGAAGGGCGCAGTCGGCTTCGATGAGGGCGTCCAGGCCGCCCTTCATCATCGAACGCAGCGTTTCCATGCCCAGGGATTTTACGGGAAAGCATACGAGGGCTAAGGCGCTAATCGGCCTGCCGCCCATCGCGTAGATGTCCGAAAGCGCGTTGGCTGCCGCTATTCTTCCGAAGAGGAAGGGGTCGTCGACGATGGGTGGGAAGAAATCGACGGTCTGCGCGATGACGAGCCCCGGCGCAATCCGGAATAGGCCCGCGTCCTCGCAGCCGGAAAAGTCGGCCAGAAGTCCCGGATAGGCGGGCTGGGCCAGACCGCAGAGGGCTTTTTCGAGCACGCCGGGGCCAAGCTTCGCGCCGCAGCCCGAGAAGCGCGTATACTGTGTCAGACGCGCGTCGCTTTCGGGAAGCGGTCCTTTTAACTCAGTCATCCGATCCTCCTCGGGCGACGATGTCCTCCATGGCCCTGATCGTTTCGTCGATCTCGGCTTCGGTCGTGAAGAAGCCGGGCGAAAAGCGAATCGTTCCGCCAGTGGAAAAAGTGCCAATCGATCGATGCGCGGCCGGGGCGCAGTGGAGGCCCATTCGGACGGCGATGCCTCGGAGATCGAGCCCCCGCGCTAATTCGTCCAGCGGCGGTCTTTCGGAAGATATGGAGACGACGGGCGCGCGAGGGAATCCCGGCAGGGGACCGTGTACCCGTATCCCAGAGATAGCGCCGAGTCCCCCGATCAGGCGCTCCGTCAGCGCGGACTCGCGGGCGCCGATGGTCTTTACGCCTTTGGAGGCGAGGAAGGCGGTCGCGGCCAGAAGGCCCGCCGCGCCCGGCAGGTTCTGCGTGCCCGCCTCGAAGCGGTCGGGCAGTTCCCCGGGCTGGATTTCCAGGTCTGAGCGACTCCCCGTGCCGCCTCGAATAAGCGCTTCCGGGATGGTGTCGCCCGCGATATAGAGGCAGCCGGTGCCCGTAGGGCCGAGAAGGCCCTTGTGGCCGGGAAAACAGAGATAGTCGATATCGGAGGCCGCCGAGATTTCCATATGGCCGATGGCTTGGCTCGCGTCGAGGCAGACAAGGGATCCAGCCTTCCTGAATAGCCTGGCGAGTTCTTCCCAAGGCAAAAGGGCGCCCGAGACGTTGCTCGCCATCGTAAAGACGGCGAGGTTGGGGCTTCGGGCGAGGGCCGCGGCGAGATCGGCCCTGTCGGGCGTGCCGCCTTCGTCGCAGCGGATGACGAGAATCTTCGTCCCCCGCGTTTTCTCGAGCCAGCGGAGCGGCCGCATGACGGCGTTGTGTTCGAGGGAGCTGGTGACGACGGTGTCGCCCGGCTGGACGATGCCCAGAAGGACGATATTTATGGCCTCCGTGGCGTTCTTCGTGAATATCATGCGTTCGGAATAGGCATCGGGAACGCCAATGAGCCGGCACAGGGCTTCCCGCGCGGCGAGAAGTAGCCTGTCCGCGTCCAGGCTGCTCCCCAGGGCGCTCCCCAGGCCCGCGCGGCCCGGATTTCCTCCCATGGACGAGACTTGCGCGAAGAGGGCTTCGGCCACGCCCGGAGCCTTCGGGAAGCTCGTCGCCGCGTTGTTCAGATAGATCATAACGGACGTCCCCCGAAACGCATGACGGCCTCGAGGACGCCTCCGCCTATGGCCCTCGCCTTGTCTGAGATGGATCGGCAGCTTTCCACGACGCCGCGCGGGTCCACGTCAGCGATCTTCATCCTGGCCGATACCTCGCTTCCCGATCTGATGATCCCGCGGACCACGCCCTTGAGCGGGGAAAGCACCTCGACTTTTTCACCGCCGGCCTCGACGGCGAGAAGGGCTTCGCCCTTTTCGACGAGATCGCCGATGTCGCGCAGGAGTTTCACGACGCCGGCTATGGGCGCCTTGACCACACGCTCGGCGCCATAGCCGCCGATGAGGCCCGGGCAGCCGGTATCGGGTTCCGCGGAACCCGAAAGGATGAGGCGCCCCAGATCGTGGCCGCGATTTGTCTCGATGACGGCATGGGCGTCGATGCCCGCCTCGAAGCCGGGACCGAGGGCGATGACGATGGGCGCCATGTCTTTTCGCGTCCCGAGATTTCTCTTGGCGAGAATGGCGTCCACGAGGGCCATGGGGGCGATCTCCCGCAGCGACGCGCAACGGGGATCCTCGAGAATAGGCACGATGCCAGGCGCCGCCTTCGCGATCAGTTCCCCGGGGTTGAATACGCGCACGGCACTGATCCCCTCTACCCTGGCTGCGCCGTCGTACATGCATTCGGAAAGGGCGACGCTGCGCCGGATGGCCGTTGGCCTGCCGATTTCGAGGGCGGCGACGAGAAATCCCGCCGAAGATAGACGGGCTATGGTCCCTGTCGCGAGGTCGCCCGCGCCGCGGACGAGAATGAGCGATCTGACTTGCGTACTCATAGACCGACCCCTCCTTTCTGATTTTTCGAGCCCGTACCCGACAGTTCCAGTATCTCAAAGATCTTCCGCTCCGCGAGGGAGCATACGACGACGCGATCGGCTCTGCCTGGATCATGTCGAATCAGGTCGAGCAGGGCGAAAATCCGCCCAGGCGAAAGCAGCTCAGCCTTATTTAGAAGTACGACATGCCGGCTTCCCGGTGGACAGTGGCCGAAGAGCCCGTCGGGAGACCGGATGAGGGCGGCTATATGCCCTGCCTCGATAGTCTCCCCTTCGGCGCATCCCGTGAGGCTCGCCAGCAGTTCGGGCCTGTGGGCCGTCGCCGCGCACAATGGCGCGCCAAGGCAGTCGAGGCCGACGAGGCCCACGACGATGGCCGAGCGAGGGGGAATGACGGGTTCGTGAGCGCCCGGCGCCTTGATGGGGCGCCCCCTGGACCCGTCGGCCTCGACGAGGAGAATGTCGCATTGGGCGGCTATCTCATCGGCCCTTTCCGGGTGGATGCCGACAAGTTTTCCTTCTTCCGCGATCACGCCCGACGCGACGATGAGGGGAGGGGCTCCTCTCATTGAAGCGAAGCGGTGGGGCGACATCGAAGAAATCCGCCACAGCAGCGCCTGCGGCTCAGCCAGTTCCGGATCGATGAGGACGCGGCCGAAGCGCCTGCCCTTCTCGAGCCTCGGATCCCTGATATGGGTGGTCGTCGTGATGGTCACGCCGAAGTCGGCGGCAGCGTCCGCAAGGGCGAATATCGCGCTCGTCTTGCCTCCGGCTCCCACAAAAGCCGCGATCAAGGGAATCCGGCCATCCCTTTCCCCTATGTCGAGCGCGCCGGCGAGGTCCATCAGACCTCCGCCCTCCGACGGATTCGATCCGCGTCCATCGCGGCGAGGGCAGGCGAACCTCTTCGCGCCGCGATGATTTCGGCCAGTATCGAGACGGCGATTTCAGCCGGCGTCTGGGCGCCTATGTTGGCTCCGATGGGGGCGCGAAGCGAGATGACTTCGTTCCTGTCGAAGCCCTCGCCGATGAGGGTTTCGAGGACCATCTTCGTCTTTCTCCGCGAACCGACGAAGCCCGCGTAGCGGTATCGTTTTCCCAGAATGGCCCGCACGCATTCAAGGTCGAACTGGTGGCTCGGCGTCGCGATGACGATATAGGTGGAATCGCCGAAGAGGAACTGATCGACGATGTCGAGGTAATCGCCGCAGCGCGTCAGCACTTTTTCCGGGAAACGTTCCGCCGCGGCGAATTCCGGGCGGTGATCGACGACGGTCACGAGGAAGTCCAGTTCGGCCGCGAAACGGGCGATGGCCAGCCCGACATGGCCTCCTCCGAGAATGAGGAGCTTATCTGCCGGCTGGATGAAGCTGAAAAAACAGCCCGATGAGGAAGCTGCGAAGCCGTTCGCCGAGGCTGCGGCGGCCATCGCCGCAACCTTCCCGCGGACGCTCTCCGGTAATTCCCCCGCGACGGTATTCCCCGATGGGTCGAGCACCGCGCGCAGGCAGCCGCCTTCCCTCGATTGTCCCGGCTGTACTGGCTCGCCGACGAGAATGATCCCCGAGCCCTTTTCGAGTTGCCTGTCCGCCGCGGCATAGAGGCCTGTATCGGCGACGTATTCTATGGTGAGTTCGACTTCCCCGCCGCATATTGCTTCGCTGCCGGTCGCTTCCATCCCGATCATATCGATGCCGATCCCGAAAGACTGGCGCCGCTCGAAGGCGGTTATGGCAGCCGCCGCGGCCTTGAGTTCCACGATGCCGCCACCGACGCTGCCCGCCGCGCTGCCGTCGGGCCGGAAAAGCATCATCGTGCCTGAGTGCCGCGGGGCGGAGCCCTTGAGCCCCGTTACTGTGGCTACGACGACGGAATCCGCGCAGGCCGCTATCGCATGGATAACATCATTGCTCATGCGGTCTCCTTTGCTTACAACGATAGTAATTCAAGGAAAGAGCTATTACTCACTGAGTGAGTAATAGCTTGAGGAAAGCTCGCCGTCAAGTGAAAACGCCTAAAAATACAGCGCCACTTGACAATGCGCGATCGCGATTCTTACATATAGCACGTGAATGACAGAGATGATGAACTACAGCGCATATCGGAACTGAGGCCGGAATTTTTGGCTCTCGGCCTTCTGGCGCAGGGATCTTCGCATGGATACGAACTTTTTCGCAGATTCGAGACCTCGCTCGACCGGCTCTGGCATATCAGCGAGAGCCAGTTCTACGCCATTCTCAAGCGAGCCGAAAAGCATGGTTTGGTGACAGGTTTGGCCCCGCGGAAAGGCGAAGGCACGTCACGCCGCCTCCTCTCCCTGACTCCAGCCGGACAGCGCCGCTTCGATGAATGGATCATGGAACCGACGGCTTCCAGCCCGCGGTTGCTGCACCTCGAATTCACTACAAGGCTGTATTTCGCCCGCGGTCTCTGTCCCGACAACATGGCCCGGATGGTGGCCGACCAGACTGGCACCCTTTCCACGGAAATAAACAGGCTAAAGGCGGCGCGAAGGGAAGGGATACGTTTTGACGAGATCGAAGCGCTTTCCGCGGCCTTCCGGCTGCGCCAGGTGGAAGCCGCTCTCGGCTGGATCAGGGAAGAGATTGCCCCTCTTGCCGGAGAATCGAGCCAGGTTTGAGGTTCGTCGCGTTGAGCGCTCCCAGTCGCGCGCCTTCACGGATAGCTTCGCGCAGACTTCCGCCTTCGGAGAGGACATAGGCGAGGCCTGCCGTAAAGGCATCGCCCGAACCGGTGGGGTTGATGGCCTGGACGCTTCGGGTCGGCTCTTCGGCGGCGCGGCCTCCTTCCTCGAACCAGATAGGCGCGGTGCCGCGCGTGACGATGAGGTCGGTGCCGTATCGTTCCTTCCATGATTTCGCGTAGTCGTGGACATGGGCTCGCAGGGCGGCCTCGCCGGCGCCGCCCTGCGCGGGAAAGGTGGCGAGGAATTCGCTCAGATTGGGCTTTACGACGGTGGGGCGGGAAGGCAGGCTGGTGACGAGATCTTTGCCCTTGATATCGAGGAAGATGGTCAGGCCGCGCCCAGAGGCGCGCTTCGCCATCGTGGGAATCATGGCATCCGAATAGCCGGCGGCCTTCGTCCCCGATATGACGAGGACATCGAAGGAAGGAAGCAGGCTGTCGAAGAGGGCCAAAAGCCGCGCTTCGGTCCCTTCTTGGACGGCCGCGGCTTCCTCGACGAGCTCGGTAGCCGACTTGGCCTCCGAATCGATCACCGTCGCGCAGATGCGCACTTCCGAGCCCGAATCCGCCCACTCGACGGAGAGTCCGTCGGCGGCGCAGAGGGAGAGGAACCATTCGCGGTTCGGCCCTCCCGCGTGCGTGAGGTGGACGGCTTGGGCGCCGAGCTGGGAGAGGACGCGCGCGACGTTGACGCCCTTGCCCGACGCGTCGGTGCGTGCGATGTTCGCCCTGTTCACATGGTCCAGTTCGAGTCGGCCGAACACGAGGGTTTTCTGGATCACGGGATTGAGGCAGACGGTGAGGTACTTCTTCGGCATGTGGACTTCCTTTCCCGAAAAACAATAGGGCCGTCCCTCTCTCCTGTCAATAGAAGGCATGTTTGCTGACAAGGCCGATTTCCTGAGCTATACTTGCGTTTACCGTAAAGTTGCCTCGATGGGCCGCGGTAGGAGATCAACCATGGATAATTTCGTATTTCAGCTGCCGACCAAGATATTTTTCGGGCGAGGGATGGAAAGCGAGGTGGGCGCGGAAGCGGCGCTCTACTCCCGCAAGGCCCTCCTCCATTATGGCGGATCGAGCGCGGAGAAATCCGGTCTCCTCGGCCGCGTGCGCGCCTCGCTGAAGAAAGCCGGCGTCGAATGGGTGGAACTGGGCGGCGTCAAGCCCAATCCCGTCATCAGCCTGGTACGCGAGGGCGTGGCGCTTTGCAGGGCCGAGAATGTCGGCATCATCCTGGCCGTGGGCGGCGGCTCCGTCATCGATTCGGCCAAGGCGATAGCCATCGGATTCCATTATCAGGGCGACGTCTGGGATTTCTACACCGGGGCGGCTCCCAATCCGGAAAAAGCCCTCCCCGTCGCGACCGTGCTCACCATCCCCGCCGCGGGAAGCGAATCCAGCACCGGAAGCGTCATAACCAACGAAGAAGGCGCCCTTAAAAGGGCGGTGAACGCGGATTGCATCGTTCCGCGTTTTTCAGTGCTCAATCCCGAACTCGCCTTCACCCTGCCGCCCAGCCAGATCGCCAATGGCGTCACCGACATCATGGCCCACCTGATGGAGCGGTACTTCACCAACGTCACCCATGTCGAGTTCTCCGACCGCCTCATCGAGGCGACCCTACGCACGGTGATCGCCGCCGCCCCCCGCGTGATGGCGGACAGGACCGACTACGACGCCTGGGCCGAAGTGATGTGGGCCGGATCCATTGCCCACAACAATCTTCTCGACCGCGGGCGCATGGGCGACTGGGCCTCCCACGACATCGAGCATGAGCTCTCTGGTCTCTACGACATCGCCCACGGAGCCGGCCTCGCCGTCATCTTCCCCGCCTGGATGAAGTATAACCTTTCGCATGACATAGCCCGCTTCGCCCAGTTCGCCGTCCGCGTCTGGGGAGTCGAACCGGACTATCTCGACAAGGAAGCGGTCGCCCGGGAAGGGATCGCCCGCCTCGAAGCCTTCTGGAAGAGCATTGGCCAGGCGGTCCGCCTCTCTGGCCTCGGCATCGGCGTCGACCGAGTCGCCGAGATGGCGAAAAAATGCACCGACGGCGACAGGCATACCACCGGTCAATTCGTGAAGCTGACGAGCGTCGACATCGAGAAGATCTATCGCCTGGCGGAATAAGGGCGCTCGCCGCCTCCTTCGCTAAAATTCGCGAAAAAAAAGGTTGCCGGCATATGCTGGCAACCTTTTTTATCCTTACCCGCCGAAGCGGCGCTGCAAGCCCTATTTGTACAGAGGTCCCAGCGCGGCGCAGGCCCTGTAATCTGAGCCTTCCGGGTCCATGCCGAAGGCTTTCCAGTAGCTCGGCCTGAAAATCCTGTCCTCGGAGACGTTGTGCATGCAGACGGGAATGCGCAATATCGAGGCGAGGGTGATCAGGTCGGCGCCGATGTGTCCGTAGGAGATGGCGCCGTGGTTGGCTCCCCAGGCTGCCATGACGGAGTAGACGTCCTTGAAGGGGCCTTCGCCGGTGAGGCTGGGCGCGAACCAGGTGGTCGGCCAAGTAGGATCCGTCCTCAGGTCGAGCTTTTCGTGCACGGATTCGGGCAGGGTGGCCGTGAAGCCTTCCGCGATCTGGAGCATCGGCCCGAGGCCTTTTACAAGGTTGACGCGCATCATCGTGACGGGCATGCCGCCCTCGGTGAGGAAGTCGGATGAGTAGCCGCCGCCGCGGAAATAGCCGAGGCTGGCGTAACGCCAGCTGGTCGCCTTGAGGCAGGCCTTCGCGTCCTTGTCGGTCACTTCCCACCAGCGTTTCATCACGGGCTTGCCCGCGGCGTCGCGTTGGGCGCCCGTGCCGTCCATCGTCGTGGCGCCCGAGTTGATGAGGTGGATGAAGCCGTTGGCGGCGAGGCCTCCGGGCTTCCAGCCGGTCACGCGTTCGACAGCCTCGGGGCTCCAGTAGGTGCGCACGTCGGAGAAGATCTGCGCCTCGCCCGTCAGAAGGTGGCCGAAAAGCATGGCCGCGCCGTTGAGCGAATCGTTCTCGGTGGCGACGATATAAGGTTCGCGGATGCCGTTCCATTCAAAGCTGGAGTTGAGGATTGTCTCCAGGAAGTCGCCGTTCGGGGAGTGGTCGTTCCAGTGGCGCTGGCCCTGGAAGCCGCCAGCGATGGCGTTGTGTCCCAGCGCCTCCTCGTCGAGGCCTTTCCTGCGGAGATCAGGATTGCCCACCATGAGGTCCCGCATGATGAGGGTCATCTTCACGCAGGTTTCCCAGACCTTGTCTTTGCGCGCGCGGGAGTGCTGCTGTTCGGGCGGGTTGTTGTCGGGGCCTTCCTTGCAGAATTCCTTGGTCCAGGCGAGGGCGCGTTTGTACTCGGCTTCGGAGTAGATCTTTTCCTCGAGCCGGCGCGTGATCTCGCTCATGTCGACAAATTCGTTCCTCATGCCCAGGTATTCCTGGAAGAAATCGGGGTCGACGGTCGAGCCGGCTATGCCCATGGACACGGAGCCCACAGAAAGGTAGCTCTTGCCGCGCATGGTGGCGGCCGCGATGCCGGCGCGCGCGAAACGCAAGATCTTCTCGGCCACGTCGGCGGGAATCGTCTCGATGTCGGCCATGTCCTTCACGTCGTGGCCGTAGATGCCGAAGGCCGGGAGGCCTTTCTGGCTGTGGGCGGCGAGGACGGCGGCGAGGTAGACGGCGCCGGGCCTGTCCGTGCCGTTGAAGCCCCAGACGGCCTTGATGGTGGTCGCGTCCATGTCCATCGTTTCGGAGCCGTAGCACCAGCAGGGCGTCACGGTCAGGGTGACCGCTACGCCTTCGCGCTCGAACTTGGCCTGACAGGCCGCCGCCTCGGCGACGCCGCCTATCGTCGTATCGGCGATGACGCATTCGACGCCCTGGCCTGAAGCGTGCCTGAGGTTTTCGGATATGAGCTTGGAAGCCGCCGCCGCCATGCCCATCGTCACCTCTTCAAGGCTTTCCCGCACGCCGCGGCGGCGGCCGTCGATGACGGGCCTGATGCCGATCTTGGGCAGGCTTCCTTGCAATCTCATCGTTGGCGACTGTGTTTTAAAATCTGACATATGGATCCTCCCGATTTATAGCTTTATGGGGGCCATGGCCCCGTGTTCATTGTCTATGGTTTATACACGTGCCGTATGAGCCGCGTCTTGAGCCTGACGACCTGTGTTTCCAGCGTCTCCGGCTCCATTATGCGCTTTAGGATGAGCCGCGCCGCCGTCTTGCCCAGCTCGGCGATCGGCTGCTGAATCGCATAACGACAATAGCGGAGCAGAGGTGAGTACGGCATTTCGTCGAAGGCTGAAATGACGATCCGCTGCGCCTTCGCCTTCCCCTCGCTAATGAGATAATTCGTCGCGCCTATATGCGTGAAGGCGTTGACGAGGAACCACGCGTCCGGCGAATCGTCCCTCTTCATCATTTCTTCCATGGCATGGTAGCCGAAGGGCAGTGTCGGTGGGCCGAAACGCACGAACTCCGGTTCTATGACAAGTCCCGATGACTCCATGGCTCTTTTATATCCCGCATAACGTTCGATCGACGTCGATATTTCGGGCTTGCCGCCGATGAAGCCTATGCGGGAATAGCCGTCGTCGATAAGCGCTTTCGTCGCCTCAAAGGCGCCTTCCTCGTTCTCCGTAAGGACGGAATCGGCGTCCATGTCGTTGACCGTGCGGTCCACGAAGACCACCGGAATGTCGTAGTCTTTCAGGAAAGCGAAATGGGCGCCCTTGTCGGTGGCCGGAATCATCACGATCCCGTCCACGAGACGCTCCGCGAGGTGGCGCAGCCGCTTGGCTTCCTCCTCGGCTGAATCGTGGGAGAGGCTGACGACGAGGGAGTAGCCATGCGCGGAAAGTTCCTTGTCCATGCTTTCGGCGATATACATGAAAAAATCGCCCGAGAGGTCTGGCGCCATGATGCCGATCGTCTTCGTCCTCGAGGTCTTGAGGCTCCTCGCCACGAAATTGACCTTGTAGCCCAAGGCCGCCATCGCCTTGTGCACCTTGTCCCTCGTGGCGGCGGTCACCTTGTCGTCGTTGTTGAGCACGCGCGAAACGGTGGCCGTGGAGACCATGGCATGCTTCGCGACGTCGCGTATCGTGATGCTTTTATGAATCACGCCGCGCCTCCTGAGGCGATGCCTCCTGAGGCGATGCCTCCTGAGGCGATGCCTCCTGAGGCGATGCCTCCTGAGGCGATGCCTCCTGAGGCGATGCCTCCTGAGGCGATGCCTCCTGAGGCGATGCCTCCCAAGACGAAAGACTGCATCGAAACCACCCCTCCATTCACTGAATCGATCTTCATCTACTATAGTTCATCGGACAGGAATTACCCCTTTTTTTAGGATAATATTGCCGTACGTGGCCGTTTCTCCCGTCATGACGACGGCAAAGGCTTTTTTCGTCCGCTCGTAGAAGGCGAAACGTTCCATGCGGGCGAAGGCGGGCGTATCGGGCCAATAACGGTTAACTACTTCCCTGTAGCTTTTTTCCACGCTTGTGTCGAGGATGTCGCCGGGCGTCGGCTGCATCATGACGATGGGCGATTCCGAATAGCTGTCGAGGTTGATGAGCCGCAGGATTCCGTCCAGCAAGTCGGGAATCCTGATGCCGTCGGCGCGGATCACCCTCGCGTTGAGGGCGTCGCCAGTAAAAAAGGCGTCGGCCAGGACAATTTCGTCGCCGTGCCCCATCCTGAAAAGAACGGACAGGAGATCGGGCGAGATGCAGGATTTTATGCCGATAAGCATGCTGGCCTCCTATAAAAGCGCTGCAGGTAATCCAGGTTCATATGCCGCAGCCGGGGTACGAACGCTCAATTTCATCCAGACGGGGCGGGTCGGCTCCCTCTCTCGTGCAGTTGATGGCCGCGGCCGCTGACGCGAAACGGAGCAAAGCCCTGAGATCGTCTTCCTCCAAATCCGCCAGGCCAGTCCGGTTCCATATCCCTTTTCTTTCCAGCGCGGCGAGGACGGCCGCGTGGAAAGAATCCCCGGCGCCAATCGTGTCCGCCACGGAAACGGGAAAGGCCCCGACCGAAGCTATGGCGCTCCTCGTGGCCGCAAGGCTTCCTTTTTCGCCCTTCGTGAGGAAGACGACCTCGGGTCCGAAATCCAGCAAACGCGAAACGATCTCTTCCTCGGGGAGTGGACCGTAGAGCCATTCGATATCCGAATCCGAAGCCTTGAGAATGGCGCAGGCGCCGCAGAGGGCTTCGAATTTTTCGCGATAGGCTTTTCTGTCCGGAATGAGCGAAGGCCTGATGTTGGGATCGAGACTGACGAGGAGCCTGTTCCTTTCTCTTTCGATAAGGGCAGCGATGGCGCCGGCCGCCGGCTCTAGGACGAGGGAGATAGATCCGACGAGGAGAAAATGCGCGTCGGGCGGCAGCGCGGCCGGCAGGTCGGCCGCGGAGAAGGAACGGTCGGCCGCTCCCTCGGCGTAAAAAGCGTAGCGCGCTTCGCCGCCTGAGTTTTTCTCGACAAAGGCGAGGGTAACGGGGCGCCGCGAACGGATCAGCAGCTTCGTGCCCACCTTGTTTTCGACGAGCCTGGAATAGAGCTTGTCGCCGAGAAAGTCCGAAGCCATGGCGCCGAGGAACTGCACGTCGGCGCCCAGTCGAGCCGCCGCGATGGCGCTATTGTAGGGACAGCCGCCCGGGGCGACACGGAAGCCGCCGTACGGCGCTCGTTCGGCATTGTCGGCGCCTTCGATTGGCACCATGTCGATCAGATTTTCTCCGCAGCAGATTATCACGACGCAGCTCCAGAAAAACGAAGGTAGTGGAAAAAAAGCGAAATGGGAAGCCATGCTTCCCCAGCCCTTACGGCAAGAGGAAGCATAGCCTGATTCCTAGAAAAGTGACTACTTACTGATAGAGAACGGCGGCGACCTTGGGATCGTCGATGTTGGTCTTGTCGTAGTAGTAGAAACCGGTGTCGACGACTTTAGGGAGCTTTTCGCCCTTGAGGGCCTTGATCGCGCTTTCGACGGTCTTGTAGCCTATGCCGACCGGGTTCTGGGTGATGGCGCCATTCATCTCGCCGGCGCGGATGGCCGCGATCTGCTGGGCGCCGGAGTCGTAGCCGATCACCACGATCTTGCCGATCTTTCTCATTTCCTTGACGCCGTTCATCACGCCGATGGCCGAGCCTTCATTCGCGCCGAAGAATCCCTTGAGATTCGGGTGGGACTGGATGATGGCCTTGGCGAGGTCGGTGGATTTGAGGTGATCGCCTTCGCCGTACTGGACGCTTACGATCTTGATCTTGGGATACTTTTCCTTGATCCTGTTGACGAAACCGTCGCGGCGGTCGATGCCGGTGCGGCTGGTCTGGTCGTGGACGATGACGGCCACTTCGCCCTCGTTGCCGATGAGCTTGGCCATCATGTCGGCGGCGTAGGCTGCCGCGGCGATGTTATCGGTCGCGCAGGTAGTGACGGGGATATCGCTGTCGACGCCTGAGTCGAAGGCGATGATGGGAATGCCGGCCTTCTGCGCTCGCTGCAGATAGGGAAGGGCGGCCTTGCTGTCGAGGGCGGCGAACCCGATGGCCGATGGCTTTTTAGCCAGGGCGGCCGACAGCATATCGATTTGCTTGTCCACCATGGTTTCCGATTCCGGACCTTCGAAGGTGATGTTCACCTTGAAGTCCTTGGCAGCCTGTTCCGCGCCCTGTTTTACGGCGACCCAGAACTGATGCTGGAAACCTTTGGAAATCAGGGGAATGTACAGCGTCTGCTGGGCGAAAACCCCCGATACGGTGATCAACAGCATTGCTACGATCAGGCTCGCGGTGAGCTTTCTGATTTTCATAGCAACCTCCTCATGAAATCTCTCCGGTTCCCGGAAGGGCCCGGTGTGGCACAAAATCAACGCGCCGCGTCTACTGACGCGCTACTTTCTGCGGCGCAGTATGTCGAGATATACGGCGAAGATGATGATGATGCCCGTAGTCACGATCTGCCATTCCTGGGGCACCGAGAGAATGCGCAGCCCGTTCGTCAGCGTGCTGATGATGAAGGCGCCGATCACCGTGCCGATGATGGTGCCCTCGCCGCCCGACATCGAGGTGCCGCCGATGACGACGGCCGCGATGGCGTCGAGTTCATAGCCCTGTCCAAGCGCGGGCTGGGCCGAATTGAGCCTGGAGGCTATCAGGATGCCCGCTATGCCGCAGATGGCTCCCGAAAAAGCGTAGGCGGCTATCTTCCAGCGGTCGGTGTTGATGCCCGAAAGGCGGACGGCTTCCTCGTTGGATCCGATCGCGAAGGTATAGCGCCCGAAGGTTGTCTTGTTCAGGATGACGGCGGCTGCGACGGCGACGAGGAGGAATATTATGACGGCGTTCGGTATCTGGAAATCCTCGCCGAAGTGGAGAACGGATCCCATGGATATCTGGCTGAAGACCGGGGTTTCGGTAAAATAGATAGGTTTCGAATGGGCGATGATGAGGGAAAGCCCCTTCGTGAACATGTTCATGCCCAAGGTGGCGATGAAGGGCGGCAGCTTGAGCTTGGCAACCATGACGCCCGAGATTCCGCCGCAGGTTATGCCGGTCAGGATGGCCACGATCACGCCGAGGAAGACCGGGAGATGCATGTTGGCGACCACCTGGGCGGCCATTACGGCGGTGAAGGTCATAAGGGTGCCGATCGACAGGTCAATGCCGCCCGTTATGATGACGAAACTCACGCCCACGGCCAGGACGCCGTTGACGGCCGTCGCCAGCATGATGGCCACGAGGTTGCTCGCCTGGAAGAAGTTGGGGGAGGCCAGCGAAAAACCCACGATCAGGATCACGAGGCTGGAGAATGCCAGTATCTTCTGCTTGGCCTGGGATGATGTGGCGCTGTCTTTCGCTTTCTCCGCCTTGGCGGTGATTGTCTCTGCCATTGTTCTTTCCTTGACTTATTGGTTTGCGGCGGCCTTGACCATGGTTTCACGCTGGGTGGCCAGCTTCATTATCTTTTCCTGCGTCGCCTCGGATGCCGGAAGTTCGCCCGTAACCCGGCCCTCGCACATCACGACGATCCTGTGGCTCAGTCTCAGGATCTCGGCCAGGTCCGAGGAAATCATGATGATGGTCTTGCCCGCCCGGGCCAGTTCGTTGAGAAGGGCGTAGATTTCCTGCTTTGCTCCAATATCGATGCCCCGCGTCGGTTCGTCGAAAAAGAGCACGTCGCAGTTGCGGATCAGCCATTTCGCGACGACTACCTTCTGCTGGTTGCCGCCCGAGAGGAACTTGAGCTTCTGCTGGAGGCTGGGCGTCTTGATCGAGAGCTTCTCCACGACTTCGGCGGCCGCCTTCCTGATTTCCTTGTTCTTGATGAAACCGGCGAAGCCGGTGAACTTCTTCATCGAGGCCATGGCGGAGTTCTGCTCCACGTCCATGCTGATGGCGATGCCGAAGCGCTTCCTGTCCTCCGAAAGGTAGCCTATGCCATGGCGCACGGCGTCGCTGGGGCGTCGGATGGTCGTCCTGACGCCGTTCACCCAGATTTCGCCCGCGTCGATGGGATCGGCGCCGAAAATCGCCCGCGCCGCTTCCGTGCGTCCCGCTCCCATGAGGCCGGCGAAGCCGAGAATTTCGCCCCTTCGCGCTTCGAAGCAGATGTCCTTGAGCACTTTACCCTGACAGAGTCCCTTCACCTTGAGCATGACGGGCCTGTCAGCGGAAAGGTCCAGCTGGGGGGCGCTCGCGTCGATCTTGCGGCCCACCATGAGGGCGATGATGTGGTCCAGACTGGTGTCGGCGATATTCAGGGTATCGACGTACTGGCCATCGCGCATCACCGTGATGCGGTCGGAAATCTTGAAAAGCTCGTCCATGCGGTGCGAAATGTAGATGATCCCGACGCCCTTGCTCCGCAGCTGGCGGATGATGGTGAAGAGCTCTTCGATTTCCGCCTCGTTGAGGGCGGCCGTAGGCTCGTCCATGATGAGGACGCGGGCATCGTAAGAGAGGGCTTTCACTATTTCTACCATCTGCTGCTTGGCGATGGTGAGTTCGCCGATCTTCACGCGCGGATCGATGTCCATCCTGAGCATGGCGAAGAGTTCGCTGGTTTTCCTGTTGAGCGCCTTCTCGTCGAGGAAGGGTCCTTTTTTCGGTTCGCGTCCTATGAAAATGTTCTGGGCGGCGGTCAGGTGGTTCATCAGGTTAAGTTCCTGATGGATGATAGAAATGCCCAGGCGCTGGGCGGCTTTCGGGTTAGGGATGACGACGGGTTTTCCGTCCAGAAGGATTTCGCCGGAGTCTTTCTGGTATACGCCGGAGAGCACCTTCATGAGGGTGGATTTTCCCGCGCCGTTTTCGCCGACGAGGGTATGGACTTCGCCGGGGTAGAGGTCGAACTGTATGTCCTTCAGCGCGCGCACGCCGGGGAAAGATTTGTTGAGGTTCTTGACAATAATCAACGGTTCTGTCAAGGACGAGCTCCTTATTTACTATCAGTCAGCTAATGTATACGTTTACCTAGCTTCAGTGAATGAATGTATACGTTTACATTTACAGAATGTATTCTTGATCGAGTTTTAGATTCTGTCAATAAAAAAATGTAAAAAAAGTACGAACAGGATTGGCTGCCGCCCTGGACTCCCCGGCCAGGACGGCCAGGGTAGTGCTTTTCAGCCCAGTTCCTCCCATCTCCCCGAAGCCTCGGAGCGGAAGAGCGTGTCCAGAATCTCCATATTCGCTGTCGCGTCTTCGGCAGGCGTCGGCTCGGGCTTCCCGGCGAGCAGGTTCGCGGAATAGGCGTCGAACATAAGCCTGTACTGGCCCGCTGGACCGCACAGCACCGTCCTGGTGCTTACGCTCGTCGTCACCGAAAGCTCGGCGGGAACATCAGGGTACATGTTGAAGGGAATCTGGAATGACAGCTTGCCCGAACTGCCCACCACTTCGATCCTCTGGGCGGCGAAGGCTTGCGTCGAAACCGAGAACTGCGCCTGCGCCCCTCCGAAGTCGAGAAGGCCTGAGCTGAGCATGTCTATGCCGAGCTGCGGATCGCGTTTGACGAGTGAAATCACGCGTTTGGGTTCCCCTCCCATAATGAAGCGCGCGCTGGACACGGCGTAGCAGCCTATATCCATGATGGCGCCGCCGCCTGCTTCTTTCATGTTGCGTATGTTCTTGGGATCCTTGTTGTTGAAGGCGAAATGCGCCTGCACGAAGACGACCTTGCCGATTTCCCCCGATTCCACGATCTGCTTGGCGCGCGCCCACTGCGGGTGGTAGCGGTACATGAAGGCTTCCATGACGCGAATGCCCTTGGACCGCGCGTACTCTATCGCCTCCCTGGCTTCCCCGGCGTTCAGGGCGAAGGGCTTTTCGCAGAGTATATGCTTGCCCGCGTCGGCCGCGGCCTTCACCCAGGCGGCATGAAGATGATTCGGCAAGGGAATATAGACGGCATCGATCTCGGGATCTGCGAGCAGTGCTTCGTATGAACCATAGGACTTGGGGATTCCCAGCTTGCGCGCTTCCTGGGCGGCCTTTTCCGCGTCCCGCGACGCTATGCCCAGGACCCTGGCGAGGGGGGATTCCTTGACTTGGTCGTGTACCCGCAGCCTGTAGTGGTTGGAAACGGAGAGAATTCCCCATCGAATATAATCCATGGCGACCTCCAGTTTTTATCCGATCCTGGATTTTATCATAGTCTCCAGGCGCCCGAAACCATGGATCGCGAGGTGGCGCCGTTTGGCCATGCGGGCTATACTGATTCGGTTTCCTGTCCCGACATCCCGCATCGAAAAGGTTATTTACGGTATGAATATGGTATTGATACGCATTGCGCTCTCCTTTGTCATCGCCGGCGCCTGGATAGCGTCCGTCACCTACTTCGGCGAGCGTCTGGGCAGCCGGAAGGCCGGTCTTCTCGGCAATATGCCTTCCAATATCCTCATCTCCCTCCTCTTTATGGGCATCACCAAGGGACCTGAGTATGCCGCGGCTTCCACGGCGGGCGTTCCCATGGGGATGATGATCGATACGATATTCCTCGCCGTTTTTGTCTTTACCATACCGTATGGGCTTCGAATCGCCCTGCCGGCCTCATTCGCCGCCTGGGCTCTAGCGGCGATCCTTGTGCTGGCCGTCCTCCCGCCGCTCAATTTTCTCGCTTCCATAGCCGCGTATGCCGTCGTCACGGCCGCGCTTTTCTTTCTTGTGAGCGCGAAACTCGGCGCGAAGCGCGTCGAAAAGAAGCCCGTGAAGTTTTCCTGGAAGGTTTCCATGGTCCGGGCTTTTTTCGCGGGCGGCGTGGTGGCCGGGGCTGTCGCGATCGCCCAGGTGGCCCCTCCCTACATGACGGGAGTGCTCGCCACCTTTCCCGCCGTCATGACTTCCACGATGGTGATACTGACCATGAGCCAGGGTCCCGATTTCGCCCAGGCCACCGGCAAGATCCTCATACTCTCCTCATGCAATATAATTGTCTTCTCGACCTGCGCCGGCCTCTTTTTCGTGGCCTTGGGACCCTGGCTGGGCACCCTTCTAGCCTATGCGGCCTCGGTTTGCTCCATTCTCATCATCGATCGCCTCACTGCTAAAGTGCGATAAGGCGAACCGATGCGCCAAGCGCTTGCCTTTTTACGCTCTTGACGCTATATTTTGCGAATGATTCGCAAATACACTATTCATTTTACCAAGACAAGGCCATCCGTTCGAGGTTTCCGCGCCGTTTTTCTCCCCGTATTCGCCGCCCTCTGTATCGCTTCCGCGTCCGCGGCGGGCCAGGCCGTTCCTACGATCGCGGTCAGCATCCTTCCCCAGTCCGAATTCGTCGCGAGGATAGGCGGCGACAGGGTGAGGATTCTCACCCTCGTTGGGCCGGGCGCATCCCCCCATAGCTACGAGCCGACGCCCCGCCAAATGGCGGAGCTGAGCGGGGCGGCGATCTGGTTCTCCATAGGCGTCGAGTTCGAGAACGCCCTTCTGCCCAAGGTCAAATCCCTCTATCCCAAACTCAAAATCGTCAACAGCGCCCAGGGCATCTCTTATAGGACGCTCGAAACGCATGACCATGAGGAGGAGGCTCCAGAGGCTCGGGCGGCGGATGAGGATCACGACGAAGGCGGCATTGATCCCCATGTCTGGCTAGGCTTGGATGCCGTGAGGCTCCAGCTGGCCACGATCAGGGATACCCTGATTGCCCTCAAACCCGCCGACGCGGCATATTTCAGGGCCAACCACGACGCGTACCGCGGGGAAATCGACACCCTCTTCGCCGACCTCTCGAAGCAGCTCGCGCCGCTGAGGGGCGCCACCGCCTTCGTGTATCACCCTTCGTTCGGCTACTTTCTGGACAACTTCGGGATCAGGCAGGAGGCGGTGGAGGTCGGCGGCAAGGAGCCGACGCAGAAAACCCTCGCCCTCCTCATAAAGAACGCGAAAGCTGACGGGGCCAAGGTGATTTTCGTGCAGAAACAATTCTCGTCGGCCGCTGCGCAGACGGTGGCCGCGGCTATAGGCGGGGTCGTCGTCCAGATCGATCCCCTGGCAGAGAACTGGCTCGAGAATATAGGAATCATGGGAGAGGCTCTCAAGCGGGCTGCGCTCAAGCAGGCCGCGACCCGCTGAGATCGGGAAATCATGAGCGAACACAAGAAAATCGCCATAGAATTCGCCGGCGTGGATTTCGCCCACGGCGAGGTGGAGGTCCTGCGCGGCAGTTCCTTCCATGTCCACGCTGGCGAGCTTGTCGCCCTCGTGGGGCCGAACGGCTCCGGCAAGACGACCATCCTCCGCCTCATCATGGGGCTGGCCAAGCCGGGCGCGGGAAAGGTCGAGATCTTCGGCAAGCGTCCGGAAGCGGCGAGAGGCGGCATAGGCTATGTGCCCCAATACATGAGCTTCGATCCGGCCTTTCCCATTTCGGTGGAAGAGGTGGTGAGGATGGGGCGGCTGGAGGGCTTCGGGAAGGGCTGCAGGGGCGCCGAGGCCTCCTGTTCCGATATAGACACGGCCCTCGAGCTGGCCGCCGTCGCCGATCTCCGCAAGCGTTCCTATACGGCCCTGTCCGGCGGCCAGCGCCGGCGAGTCCTCGTGGCGCGGGCGCTCGCGAGCGCGCCCAACCTGCTCATTCTGGACGAACCGACGGCCAACATGGACCGCGAGAGCGAGGAAAGGCTTTTTTCCGTCCTCGGAAACCTGAAAGGCAAAACGACGATTCTCATAGCCACCCACGACACCGCCTTCGTGTCCTCGCTCACCGACGTGGTCCTCTGCGTCGGTGAAAGCCGCGAACATCCCCTCAGTGTCGTGCGTCACGCCTCCGGCCCCGCCGAGCACGTTTCCTCGGGCCTTTATGGAGGCACGGTCCTCCAGGTCCTCCACGACACCGAGCTGCCCGACGCCTGCTGCGATCCCGAAGACGGGGAATCCTGCGGCAATCCCGTCGCGGCGCGGGAAAACACGACAGGAGGGCGGTCATGAATTTCTTCTCGGCGCTTTTCGATCCCGCCATGCCCTTCGTCAGGAACGCCCTGGTCGCGGGCCTTCTGTCCAGCGTACTTTTCGGAGTCCTCGGCTCCGTCGTCACGGTGAAACGCATCGCGGGCCTCGCCGGCGCCATATCGCACGCCGTGCTGGGGGGCATCGGGCTCGCCCTCTACCTCTCGGCGAAGAACATCGTGCCGGGCTTGTCTCCCATCCTGGGGGCGCTCGTCTTCGCCATAATCTCGGCTGCCCTGATCGGCTTTGTCTCCCTCAAGGCCAAGCAGCGAGAGGACACCGTCATCAACGCGCTCTGGGCCATCGGCATGAGCATCGGCATCGTCTTCATCGCCAAGACGCCGGGCTACGCCGACCCCATGAGCTACCTTTTCGGAAACATACTCCTCGTGTCCGCGAGAGACCTCGTCCTCCTCGCCGTCCTGGACATCGTCGTCATCGTCCTCGCCTGGAGCTATTACCCGCAGATCGAGGCGAGCGCCTTCGACGAGGAGTTCGCCAAGACGCGTGGCGTGAATACCGATGTCGTCTTCTTCGTCATTCTCGCCGTCACCGCCGTCGCCATCGTCCTCCTCCAGACCTTCGTTGGCATCGTGATGGTGATCGCGATGCTTACCTTGCCGGCGGGCACGGCCGGTTATTTTTCGAAGAATCTCGCAGGCATGATGGTGCTGGGAACGGTCTTCTCGGTGGCGTTTTCGGCGGCCGGCCTCATCGTGAGCTGGGGGTTGGACCTGCCTTCGGGCGCCGTCGTCGTCCTTGTCGCCGGCGCGACGTTCCTCGTCGTCTCGGCGCTCAGAATCCGACGCAAGGCTTAGGCGAAGCGATGACCAAGGCGAGAAAAGCGGTTCAGGATATCCTGGACGCGGCGGGCAAACCGCTCTGCGCCCTCGATGTGGGGGCTATCACGGGAAGTATCTGCGACACGGCGACGATTTACCGTTCGCTCCATTATCTGGAAGAAAATGGCTTCGCCGAGTCCTTCGTGCTCCACTGCGCCGTCCATGGCACCGAGCGCTACTACGTTTCATGCGGCGCCCGGCACAGGCACTGGTTCCACTGCGAACGCTGCCACTGCTTCGTGGACCTCGGCGCCTGCAGGGTGGAACCTCTCCTGAAGGACATGGAAAAGGACTCGGGCGTCGAGATCCGCAGCCACACGCTCTACGCCACGGGCATCTGCGCCGACTGCATGGGCAGGAACTCAGGCGCCGGTCAGGAACCCGCCGGCCACTTTCACAATAAATGAGACAAGCCAGGCCAGCGTGAACGAATAGACTACCTGGAAGATGAGCCATTTGTTGCCCGCCTCGGCCTTTATCGTCGCGAGGCTCGCGAAGCAGGGCGGCATTATCAGGATGAACATCATGAGGACGATGGCGGTGAGGGGGTTCATGTCCGGGTCGCGCCGCAGGGCCGACCGAAGCGACTCCGTTTCTTCGCCATCGACGGTTTCCGCCCCATAGAGGATGCCGAGCGTCGATACGACGAGTTCCTTGGCGCTGAATCCCGGGATGAGGGCCACGCCGATTTTCCAGTTGAAGCCCAGCGGCCTTATGGCCGGTTCGATGAACTTGCCTATCCGTCCCGCCAGACTGTATTCCAGGCGATATTCGCTCCGTGTCGATTCAGGCTGCGCGTCCGCGTCCTTTGGCTGGGGAAAGGTGGTGATCACCCAGATCAGCACCGAGGCCGCGAGGATGACCGTTCCCGCTTTCTTTATGTAGTTCCAGGTTTTTCCCCATACATGCCAGAATATTCCCCGCCAGGTGGGCAGGCGGTACGGCGGCAGCTCCATGACAAAGGGCGTGGTCTGACCTTTCAGCACGGTCTTGCGCAGAAAAACGGTGGAGAGCATGGAGAGTACGACGCCGGCCAGGTAGACTGCCATAACGACATTGTCGGCGTTTTTCGGGAAAAAGGTGCCTGCCAATAGAACGTAGACGGGCAGCTTGGCGCCGCAGCTCATGAAAGGGACGGCGAGTATGGTCGCGATCCGGTCCCGGGGGCTCTTGAGCGTGCGCGTGGCCATAATGGCGGGCACGGTGCAGCCGAAGCCGAGCATCATGGGCATGAAGGATTGGCCGTGAAGGCCGAAGGCGTGAAGGGCCTTGTCGGTAAGGAAGGCCGCGCGCGACATGTAGCCTGTATCCTCGAGTATGGAGATGCAGAGAAAGAGGATGACTATGAGGGGGACGAAGGAGAAAACGCCGCCCACGCCTCCTATGATGCCGTCAACGATGAGGGACTGCAGGAGCCCGGGCGGGATGAGGGCCTGGCTGGCCGAAGTCAGGAGGCCGAAGAAGTGCTCTAGGATCTGGGCGGGCAATTCGCCCAGGGCGAAGGTGAGTTTGAAAATGCCCCAGATTATGAGGAAGAAGATGGGGAGGCCCACGATGGGACTCATCAGGAATTTATCGATGATTTCAGTCACCTGGACATGGTTCACCGGCACTTTTTTTACGGCTTCCCTGAGGGCGCCCCTGATATAGCCATAGCGCTGTTCGGTGACGACGATTTCCGAATCCTTGCCGTAATGTTTCGAAAGCCAGGCCCTGTCGGCGGCGGCTTTCTCCCCGACCTCGGTGCCCCGCTCATGCTGTTCCAGTTTTTTGAGGGCATTGGCATCGTTCTCGAGAAGCTTGATGGCTATCCAGCGGGCGGGATACCGCGCCACGAAGGTCTTGTCGGAGGCTATCGCTTCCTGGAGGGGGCCGAGCCGCGACTCGATTTCGTCGCCATAGCTCGGGGCCTTGTCCTGTCCCTTCCCGGGGGTCAATTCGGCCTTTTCCAGGGTGGCGAGCACGGCGTCGAGGAGTCTCTCGATGCCGATGCCGCTCGTCCCGACAGTCTTGACGAGAGGAATGCCCAGGGTGTCCGAGAGAATCTTCGCGTCGATGCGAAGGCCCTTGGTTTCGGCCTCGTCGGTCATATTGAGGGCGCCCACGACGGGGATGCCGAGTTCCTGGAACTGGAGGCATAAGTAGAGGTTCCGCTCGAGGTTCGTGGAGTCGAGGACGTCTATGACGATGTCGGGTTTTTCCTCCAGGAGGAAATCGCGGGTCACCACCTCGTCGAGGGAGTAGGCGGTGAGGCTGTAGATTCCGGGAAGATCGATGAACCGGAATTGTATGTTTTTATACTCGTGGAGGCCTTCGCGCTTTTCGACTGTCACGCCGGGGTAGTTGCCCACCTTGTGGTGGGCGCCCGTTATGGCGTTGAAAAGGCTTGTCTTGCCCGCGTTGGGATTGCCGGCCAGGGCGACGCGTATCGTTTTCATCATGCTGACTTCCTGTCGTTTGGATCATGGCGGGTGCCGCCGCGTTGACGGGCGCCGCTGCCCTGATTGGCGCGCTTTCCTTGATCGGCGCTACAGCTTTGGCTGGCGCGCCTGCCTTGGCTGGCGCCGCCGCAGCAATCCGGTTCGGCGAACAGGCTCCGAAACAAGCCGCCGCGGCCTCGGCGCGCTCTGTATGGCCTGCCTGCCGCTTCGTTTTCCTGACCTGCCCCGGCGGCGCCGGCGGCCTCCTCCGAACCCCCGCTGTCCACGTCCGCGCCGGTGCCACCGACGGCGCCTTCCATCGCCGCCACCTCTATGAGCTTCGCCTCCCCCCGCCTGATGAGGAGATCGTAGCCCCTGATCTGCACCTGAATCGGTCCGCGCAAGAAGGCTCCCCGCACGAGAATTCCTGCGGCTCCATCCGTGAACCCCATATCGGCCAGCCTCTTGCCTATCTCTCCGCCCACGAGCACCCTTGATACCACGAAAGGCGTTCCCGGGATTAAATCAGAAAGCCGCATTTAAGGACTCCTTGTTGGCGGAACGAGCAGGTTGTCGTCCGGAAAAATCGCCGGCCTCTCTAGAACAGTCGGCGCAGAGCCCCTTGAGCTCCATCGTGTGGCCCACCGCCTTGAATCCATAGGCGCGGAATATTTTTTCCTGTGCCTTTTCTATGGCCGGGTCGCAGAACTCTATGATCTTCCCGCATCGCATGCAGAGGAGATGGTCGTGATGGGAATGGTGATAGGCGTGTTCATAGCGTCGGGGGCCATCGTCCTGGCAGGCATCCCTCGCGAGACCCGCATCGGCCAGCAGTTTGACCGTCCTGAAGACCGTCGCCTGCCCGATGCCCGGATCCAGAGCGCGCGCGGCGGCCAGAATATCGTCGGCGCTCAAGTGTCCCTCGTTTTCCAGGAAAGCCTTGAGGACAGTCTCCCTGGGCGATGTCATTTTGAGATTCCTGGTCCGCAGATAGTCTTCGAAAAGAATCCGTTCTTCGTTCATTGTTATTCCTTATTGATATTGATAATCATTATCAATAAAGCTGTCAAGAGGATGCCCGCTAAAACGGGCGCTAAAGCGGGCGCTAAACGCGCCGTTCAGGAATTCTTTTCTCTTTTCTTGTTGCGGAACCAAAGGGCGGTATCTATGGCCACCATCGCGAAGTTGAGAGCATAGAGGTAGACGACATTGTCGAAGCGATAGAAGATCTTGTTGGCGATGCCCGCCACGTAGCCCGCGAGGATGATGATCAGGAAAAACACGCTTTTCCCGCCGGTTTTTCCGGAGGTGTAGGAGCGGTAAATCGAAAATGGCCACGCCGCGCCGAAGCATACGAGCATGATGATCTCGAAGATACTCATGGGCGATACTCTAGCGGTTTCGTCCATTCTGCGCAAGGGAATTATCGTTTCCTGGCGTCGAGAAACCTGGCTGGAATCTATTCTGTTTGACGGAACCTGAAGAAAGGCCGACACTTAGCTAAAGCTTTTTCCGCGGAGCCGCGGAAAAAGCGGAACCGCGGAAACGCGGAACCGCCGAGTCGGAGGGAGGATATCATGAAGCGTTGGGTCTATGGCGTTTTCCTGTTCCTGGGTTTGGTCTGTAGGCTCGGCGCCCAGGGCGCCCAGCTGGCGTTTCGCGATGATCCCGACATGGCCCGAGCGCTCGCCGAGTATATAATGGAAGGAATGGTTCCCGTCACCAACGGTTTCGTTTTCTCGGGCAACGAGGCGGCGGAAATCATCGGCTACGACGGCCGCCAGGCGAAAACCCCGGAATTCAGGAGCCGCCTCATCTTCTCAGCCGACCCGACGTCCGTGACCGGCGTCACCGGCATCCAGACCTATGGCCTCTCCCCCAGCGCCGATCCCACCCTCCTGTATTTCCTTGACGGCCTGCCCCTCTTCCTCGAGCTTGGAGCGGACATGTCGATCGGCGATTCCTTCGCGGGCAAGGTGAAGATCGATCTTTCGATGCGGCAGAATTATGTGGGAGTAAACGATCTCTCCCTCATCGCTCCCTGGAACCTGGACGCGATGCTCAGGTACCTGATGTTCTGGAAATTTCCGCAGGAAGGCTGGGTTTCGGCGGGCGGCAAGAATGCCTGGATCGCGGCGGGGCGCTTCAAGTCGGGCCTGGGCGACGGGCACTTCAGCAACACCTTTCTCAACACGAAGGCCGAGTATTACGACCATGTGCAGGGCGCCGTCGGCGGCGAAAATTTCCGCTTCACCTCCATAATCGGCACCTCCTCGACCTTCCTCAACAAGGCCGAAGCCGATATCCAGTACAGACCTCGGGACACCTATGACGCGGGGAACAACAGCGTCAATCCTTGGGATCCCATCAACGACCACGACCTCGTCCCCGAGATGGAAGCGGTGAAGATGTACGCCTATCACCAGGTGGAGGCGAGGTTCTGGGACAGATTCCGTTTCGGCGTGGCCGAGATGGCCATGATCGGCGGCAAGGTCCCCGGCCTTCTCGATATCCTCCCTACTTCCTTCTTCCACAATGCCTACTCGGCCGGCTTCACCAACGTCATGATGTCCCTGAGCGCCTCCGTCGTGCCTCTCGACGGGCTGCAGCTCTTCGGCGAGTTCACCGTGGATGACTTCCTCGTGGGAGACGAGGCGGGGAGCGGCGGCAAGCCGGCCCAATATGCCTGGCAGGCCGGAGGGCGCTATTCGTTCAAGCCGGCCGACGGTCTCATACTGACCGCGGGCGGCGAATATACCTTCGCCAACGAGTGGGCCTACTGCCGGTGGCAGCCCTATCTCACCATGTACGATCGCCATATCCAGGGACCGAGCTGGGCGACGGACTGGCCTCTCGGCTTCGCCTATGGACCCGACGCCAAGCATCTGGGCGTGTTCGTGAACGCGAGCCTGCCCACGGGCGCGAATGTCGAGCTGGGTTATGAGTACCTGGTCAAGGGTCCCATCTACCTGGGCATGATGGACGCGAACGGGAACCCGATCTATTACGACTACGACACGAGGACGGACATCACGCGGTCCACGACGCTCGCGGCCATCCAGGCTCTTCCCGACCAGCTGAGCCACTGCGTCACCTTAAAAGGGATGATGCCGCTTCCCAAGGGCTTCGAGTTGAACGCCAGCATTCAGTACTGGAATCATAGGAACTACAGGAACGTTTCAGGGAATTCCCAGCAGTTCTTCCTCTATTCCGGCGGGGTGCTGTGGAGGTACTGAGCGGCGTCAGCGCGGCCGCCTAGAGCGTCAGTGAGCAGCCGGCGCTCAGCTGCAGATCGGAACTCCAGGCCGTGCGGCTGTCGGTCGATTTCGTCCAGGTTCTCCGGTGGATCCAGTCCAGTTCGGCCCATAGCTTGGCTTCGACCCATGACAGCGGCGTGGGCGCCCGGAATTCCCCCATGAGACTCGCGGCGATAGTTTCGGCGATCAGATCGCCCGAGGGAGTGATTCCCGCGTAGTCGGCATAGCCGGCATTGTTGCCGCCGGAGTTGTGCGACTTGAAAAAATTCATCTCGCCGTGGCGCATCCCGAACAGCCGCAGACCTATGGTCCCTTTGTCGGGAAGGCGGTAGGCGGCATCCCACTGCAGCACCTGGGCGTCTCCGCCATACTGGTAGCCGATATAGTCGAGGCTGAGGACATAGCCTGGGCCGCCGGGGTTGCCGTTGGTGAAGTATTTTCGGAACATAAGGAAGTCCACCTTTTCGCGGCGATAGAGCAGGGGGTCGGTCGACACGAACTCCAGGGACGAGGTGAAGATGCCGGGTCCGGCCAAGGAAGCGTATTCGATGCCGCCCATATAGCCCTTGGCGTCGGCCTGGGCCGTTCCCTCGTTCGGGGCCATGGCCTGATCCATCACGAACTGCGCGTAGAGGTTGAAGCCTTTCGCGAAGCTGTAATCGAGCTCAGCGTGCGCGATCGCGTTGAAGATGCCGCTGTTGTTCAAGTTGTGGTAGATGAAGGCCGGATTGAGATATCTCAAATCGAAGACCGTGTTCTGGTACATCACGTTTTCGGAGATCGCGAAGGTCAGCCCCTTGAGGATCCTGAATTCCAGCCGATGCGCCATGAGCAGCTTGAATTCGCTGTCGGGATTTTCGCCGGGAGAAGTGTTCGTGTCGAGGAAAATGTTGAGGAAATCGTATTTGAAGGCATCGGTGAAGGCGACGAGCCTGGCGAATTCCTGATAGTCGACGTGGTCGTCCACGACGAAATTGCCTGAGTGGCCGTTTCCCCAGCTCAGCTTGTCGCGGGAGAGGGAGATGTTCCAGTTCGCCCCGCCGATGGCCGACACCGCCCTTTTGGGCCACTGGAAGTCAAAATCGATGCTGTGTTCGAGGATGTTGGTGAGGAAAGGTTGGCTGAAGATGGACGAGTGGGCGCCCAGGATCGCGTTCGTGTCCGTGGGGTCGATGATGGCGCCGATTCCGGCGCCGTAGCGCGTGGTGGCCACGAACAGGTCGTCCGCTATGTTGAAGCGGTTGCGTCCGTACTGCATGTCGCAGTAGGCATAGAAGAAATCCTTGACCGAAAAGTCCAGCGACAGCTTCGCCATGGGCGCGCGCCGCTCGAAGCCGTAGATCCAGTCCGACTCCAGGTCGTAGTCGGCGTTGCTGTGCGAGTAAGCCTCGAAACTGGCCGTCAGCGAGGCGCCGAACCCGAAGCCGTCCCTGAAAGCGAATTTCAGGCCAGGCGCGATCGCGGCCGCGATGGAATCGTACAAGACGAGTCCTGTACGATTTAGGCTGGCCCTGTCCAGACGGGAAAGAATCAGGTTGGCTTCCGTCTTGCTCCAGGGGCGGGCGTTGGAAGGGGTTCCATTCCCGGTCGCCAGATAGAGAGCGTCCATGTCCATGTAGATGGACGATGAGAGCGGAATCATCTCCTGCGAAACGGGCCTGTTTATCTGTCCCTGGATTCCCTGTCCCGGAAGGGCGAAGGCGAAGAGCGCGAACCCGAAAGCCATAACGATTGAAAGTATGTATCTGATCATCGTCGTCCTCGATTTACATTCTAAAGCAGATCTCTCCAAAAAGCCGGGAAATCCGAAAAGGAAAGGGCGAGCCCCACCATTGCCCAAGATGACGACTTGCCTTACAATCTTTCCATGGAAAAGCGTTACTTCAGTTATCAGGAAATCCATAGAACGGCGAAAAGCATGGCCGAACGGATCACCGCGGCCGGCTTTTCCCCCGACGTCATCGTAGCCATCGGAACCGGCGGCTTCATCCCCGCCAGGATCATCAGAACCTTTTTGGGCGCACCCATCCTGGCCGTCGGCATCGCCTACTACGACGCCAACGATAAACCCACGGAGTTCCCGCGTAAAGTCCAGTGGATCGAAGAAGCCGAACGCAAGCTCAGGGGCAAGAAGATTCTTCTCATCGACGAGGTGGATGATTCGCGCACCACCCTTGAGTATTGCATCAAGGAACTCTTGAGCCATCATCCGGCCGAAATCGCCGTGTCGGTGCTGCACAACAAAAACAAGCCCAAACGCGGAACCATCCCCGAGCAGGTTTCCCACTATATCGTAGGGGAGGAACTCGGCGATGTCTGGATTGTCTACCCTTGGGACGCCAAGGACATAGATTTCCACGACTCCATGGCGAAACGATGATCGGAAAATTTAATTGAAGCGATTTACGCTATTTGTCCTGATTGTCATCGCGGCCGCCGCGCCTCTGGCGGCCCAGAATACAGCGTTCGGAACCGGATTCTGGGCCGATATAGCGCCCATTCTGTACTTTTCGGGGCGGCCCGCCGAATCCGACAGCTACGTTCCCACCATCGACGATCTCAGCGCCTATATGGCCAGGCCTGCCTTTCTTTCGGGAGGATTCTCCCTCTCCGCGGGGCCGTTCGGCGCGGCTATGGTTGTTGAACTGCAGCAGGATATGGGCGAGATGCTTCGCGGCGGGGAGCTGACGAATCTGCCCTTATCGCGAGATGCCTCGACTTTTATGTTTTCCAACAACTATCCCAACGTCGGCTTCGTCGAGGGTTCCGGCGACTGGTGGCGGCTTTCGCTCGGCCGGCGCGCCATCAATATCGGGCGCGGCGTCGGTTCGCTTTCCGTGTCGGGCGGCAATCCCCGCTACGATCATATTCTGGCGGGACTGTCGGCTCCGTTCGGCAAAGGCTCCCTGGGCTACGACTTTCTCGCGATCAGCGTGGCCCGCACGTCCGGAGCCGCCGATGACGCTAAAAGCCTCTTCTTTCATCGGCTCGGCATCGATTTCCCTACCCTCTCCTTCGGCTTTGCCGAATACAATCTCGTCACCGGCGTCGATCTCGATCTTCAGGATCTCGCCCCTTTCCTCATCTATCACCATCTCTTCGCCGATGGTTCGAACGTCATGTTCCATCTGGACGGCGAATGGAGACCTGTTTCGCCCTTGAGGATATACGCGGAAATTCTCATGGATGATTTCCAGCTCGGCGCCGAGGGCTCGGGCTCCAATCCCAGCGCCTTCGGATTTTCCGCCGGAGCCCAATGGCGGATTCTGGATAGCGCCGTAATAATTCGCCCCCGCTATTTTCACGAGGATTATAGCCTCGCCCTGGACGGCAAGGCCCTGGAAGGCGGCCTCGTGGCGACGCTGGACGGGTATTGGGCGTCCACCTACCTCTATCGTCGAAACGGAACTAACCCAGGGCAAGCATATTCCACGCGCTATTTCATGCAGACCGATTCGAGCTGGAACACGATCCCCTCGTGGTTTTCCTACCCGCTGGGGCCGGACAGGATCCTGGTCAGAGGCAATCTGAGCTATACGCTTCCCGGCCTGTCGCTTGCCGGTGAAGTCAGGGTGGCTTTTCTGGGCGCGGAGTCCGGGGAAACGACCTACGCGTCGCCATATTCAGAGAATTGGTTGGGTCCGCAGACTCCCATCACCATGGGCTATGACGTTTCGCTTGGCGCGGAGATCATCCTCGGACACAACTCCCTGGGCACGGTGAACGCCGGATTCTCCAAGCGCGGAGCCGACGCGGCCATCCTCTCCCTCACCCTGGGATTTGCGCGCCGCTTCGCCACGGGCTCCGCTCCCTGACGGAAGCCTGGGGTTCGATAGAAATGAAAAGGGCTGTCCGAGGACAGCCCTTTTTCTATACTGTGTTCAACTTACTCGCAGCCCCTTCATGGAGGCGTGAAGCCTTGCTTCAGAACGAGTAGGAGCAGCCCACTGTCAGCTGGATGTCGCTGATAGGCGCGGCGCTGCTGAGATTGCCCGGGTTCTTGATGTAGATGTAATCAGCCTGGGCATAGGCATCGAGACCCTTTACTATCGTATATCCGCCGCGCACGCCTACCACCAAGGTTTGGCTGGTGCTGTCGCGCAGGTTAGCGTTCAGGTCGCCGTTGTTGGCGGTGTAGTGGGTAGTGGTCGGCGTCTCAACGTTCGGTACATCTCCCGTGCCCGCGCCCACTTCGCTCCATGTGGTCCACTTGTCGTGGGTGCCGTGGATCATGAAGAAAACGTTCCCCTCGAACGACCATTTCCCGAACTGTTTGTAGCCCATGTTGGCGTTGTAGACGATAGCGTCGCCGCCGTACTGGTAGCCGAGGAAATCCTCGGTATAGCTCGTCGTGCCTTGGGAAAACTCGCGGAGGGCGACGACCCAGTTGATGCCGTATTTACCCTGGTCTTGGGAATGGGCCCAGGTACCGATGTCGCGAAGGTAGAGGTAGGGGTCGGTCTTCGCCCACTCCGCCGAACCGAAGAGCATGCCCTTGCCGAGCGGATAGGAGCCTTTGGCTCCTGCCATGAAGCCGTAGCCGTTGGGGAGGGCATCGTTGTCCACGCCGGGCACGGGTTCGCCGGGAAGGGCGAACTCATCGACAACCGCCTGGCCGTAAAGGTTCACAAAGCGGAAGGGAGTGTAGTCGAGCTCGAAGGAGATGATGGAGTTCGCGTTGTTCCTGATGTAGTAGTTGTGAAATATGGCCGTGGGGCTCAGGACGCGCAGGTCGAGCGTATTGTCGGCCGACTGGTACATAATCGCTTCCGTGACGACAAGGCCAACCTTGTTATTGAAGAGCCTTCCTTCGAGACGATGGCCGATGAACATGTTGAGTCCCGAAGCCAGGGTGGCCTGGCTTCCGTTGTTGATGAAAGCCCCGGTCGTGTCATCTATGACTGGATAGTATTCTTCAGGGTAGGGGAAGAAGGAAGTGGCGAAGGTATACTTGAAATTCTTGCCGTAGGTCGTCAGCTTCCCCATGTTTTGATACAGCAAATTGTCGCTCATCACGAAGTTGCCTGTTTCTCCCGGACCCCAGGACATCTTGTCGCGGCCGACCTGAACGCTCCATCCATCTCCGCCGATCGAGCCGAAAGCCCTGTAGGGAATATTGAAGTCGAGATCGGTCAGGACAGCGGGAGCGACCAATGGTATGTTCGTGGTCAAGGCGCTCGCGCCCCAAAGAGTCGAAACCGCGCCTTCGGTCGTGCTCCAGCTGTTGTAGCGGCTGTTTCCCACGGAAAGGGAGCTGTACCCGTAGAAGTGCTCCGATGGCCAGGTCTCGAGGACAATATCAAGGACGGGATTGCGTTCGTCAAAGCCCCTGATCCAATCACTCTCGTCGTTGAAGTCTGTATTGGTATGATAATAGGCCTCCGCCGATGTTGTCAGCCCGAACTTGACCGCCTTCCGCTTCTGGTCCAGTTCGCCCAGGACGAAGTCATAGGTGGTCACCGCTCCGCTTTTAAGCGCGGCGGGATTGATCTTGTCGAGCATTTTCAGGAGTTCGTCGGCGCTCCAGGGACCTGTCGTGGATGGGAGTGAATACCCTTGATCCAGATACAGATAGGTGAGGGCTTTGTAGACATCCGAGTCCACCGCGTAGATTTTCTGAAGATTTTTCGCGCCGTCGGCGGCCGAAACCGAGCCGGCCAGAAGGCAAATCGCGAACAACAGAAGCAGGGCTTTTTTCATCGCTAAGCATCCTTTTATATAGATTTCTTTACGATTATAGCACGGCTTTTAAATTTTCCCATCGGGATCGCGTAACTCGGCGAATGGATTCATCAAGCGCTTCCGTTCAGCCTCCGCTTATGAGATGGTAGATTTCCAGATCATCGCCGTTCGACGCCAAGGTGGCTTCGCGGTTTTCCCGATCCACCAGATGCCCGTTCAACCTGGTTATGATATGGGGGAAGGTGTACTTCATCCGTTTCATGATCTCGGAGACGCTGAGTTCCTTTTCGGGGAATTCGTGGTCTTCAAGATTGATCGTGACTTTCATGATTCGATGGTATCAGCGCGGCTTGGACGCCGCAAGCGGGACAACCTAATGATAAGAAGAGGGAAGGGTAGCGGCGATCAGAACGAATATATGTATAAATATACTTAGTCTATGCATTTTATTGCAAGAATTTATGCAGGATTATTGACACTATATGCCATTTACCGTATTCTCCCAGGAAATCTTCCGCATGTGCAGAATCAAGCGGAACGATACCAAGGAGCGCCGTAATGAAGAAATCCTGGTCAAAACTCATCGCCTTCATCCTTCTCGCCTCCGTAGTCGCCATAGGCTCGGCAGGTCTCTCCTCCTGTGCCAAGAAAACCACGAAAATCGTCGTCGCCTCCGATGCCACATGGCCTCCCATGGAATTTGTCGACGAGAATAAAAACGTTGTCGGTTTCGATATCGACCTCGTCAACGAAGTCGCCAAGGCCGGCGGATTCGAAGTCGAAATCAAGAACACCGCCTGGGACGGCATCTTCGCCGGACTCGCCGCGGGCAACTATCAGGCCATCGCCTCCTCCGTTACCATCACCGACGAACGCAAGGCCACCATGGACTTCTCCGAGCCCTACGTCAACGCGGGCCAGGTCCTCGTCGTGCGCAAGGAAACCACCGGCGTCACCACCCTTGCCGACCTCGTGGGCAAGAAAGTGGGCGGACAGATCGGCACCACCGGCGTCATGGAAATCGGCAAGGCCGCCGGCGTCGAACTCAAGACCTACGACGAAGTCGGACTCGCCTACCAGGATCTCGCGAACGGCAACATCGATGGCGTCGTCGCCGACTCCCCCATCGCCGCCAACTTCGCCCTCCAGAATCCCACCTACAAAGACAAGCTCATGATCGTAGGCGTTCCCTTCACCGATGAGTGGCTCGGCTTCGCCTTCAAGAAAGGCGACGAGAAAACCCTCAAGCTCTTCAACGACGGACTCGCCAAGGTCAAGTCATCGGGCAAGCTCGACGAGCTGACGGCGAAATGGCTCAAATAGCATGACGAAGGGTTCTCCGTTTTCCGGCCGGAGCCAAAAAGACTCCGACCGGACAACCATCAACGTAACCGATGGCACCCTCATTCCCCTCAGGAATGAGGGTCATGTCATTTCCGCCTGGAATATCTCGTTTTTCGGCGCGGTGGGGCTCCTCATCCTCTTACCTTTCGTCAGCCCCGATCCCTACCTCCGAATCCTGTCCTTCGTGCCCGACGGACTGATGGCCACCTTCGCCGTCACGATCATCTCCATCTTCTTTGCCCTCATCATAGGGCTCTTTGCCGGCCTCGGGCGTATTTCCCAGAATAAAACCATCAACCTCATCTCGACCATCTACGTGGAAATCATCCGCGGAATACCGCTTCTCGTCCAACTCTTCTATATATATTACGCCCTCGGCCCCATCCTGAAACTCCAGGGACCGCCCGCCGCCATTCTGGCCATGTCCATCTGCTACGGGGCGTATATGGCGGAAATTTTCCGCGCCGGCATTCAGGCCATACCGAAGGGGCAGATGGAAGCCGCGCTCGCCCTCGGACTTTCCCGCTCGGCCGCCATGCGGAGAGTCATTATCCCCCAGACCATAAGGGTGATTTTGCCGCCCATCGGAAACGAGTTCATCGCCCTCCTCAAGGACTCCTCCCTCGTCTCGATACTGGCCGTCTCCGACCTCCTGCGCCGCGGCCGCGAATACGCGTCCACGTCATTCAGGTATTTCGAGAGTTACACGGTCATCGCGCTCATCTATCTGGTGATGACCCTCTTTTTCTCGCGCCTCGTCGCGATCATGGAAGAAAGGCTGAGACATAATGGAAACGTACATTGAGATAAAGAACGCCGTCAAAACTTTCGGCGGTACAGTCCAGGCCCTCAGGGGCGTCGACCTCAGCGTCAAGAAAGGCGAGGTTGTCCTCATCATCGGCCCCTCGGGTTCGGGCAAGAGCACGCTTCTGCGTTCAGTCAACCGCCTCGAGCGCCTCGACTCCGGTTCCATTTCCATAGACGGCGAAAGCGTCACGGACGAAAAAGCCGATATCCGCCACATCCGCGAGGAAGTGGGTATGGTGTTCCAGAGCTTCAACCTCTTCCCTCACCTGAGCGTCATCGACAACATCACGCTGTCGCCCATCATCGTCCTCAAGCAGGGTAAGGAAGAAGCGGCAGTCCTGGCGCGCAAGCTTCTCGCCAAGGTCGGCCTCTCAGACAAGGAAAAAGCCTGGCCCGAACAGCTCTCGGGCGGCCAGCAGCAGCGCGTCGCCATCGCGCGCGCCCTCGCCATGAATCCCAAAGTCATGCTCTTCGACGAACCGACGAGCGCCCTCGATCCCGAAATGATCAAGGAAGTGCTGGACGTCATGACCGACCTCGCCAAAGAGGGGATGACCATGCTCGTCGTCTCGCACGAGATGGGCTTCGCCAGGGCGGCCGCCCACCGCATCATCTTCATGGACGCGGGGCAGATCGTGGAAGAGGCTCCGCCCGAGACCTTCTTCACCTCTCCGCGCGAAGAGCGCACCCGTAGGTTTCTGGAACATATTCTGTAAGCTTGTTCGCCGCCGCCGGTGGATGCGCGAAGCCGTCGTCTTCCATCTGAATCTGATATACCACATTGCTCTTTCTCATTGCCTCCGCGCCAAAACCATACTATAATAACGTCCTCTACCAAAAATGACCTGATGGCGAGCTTGTTCCGTAAAGCAAGGAGGACCTGCCACCGTGATCAAATATCTGGCCACCAACGACAAAAAATGCGTCGGCTGCATGACCTGCGCGTCGGTCTGCTCGAAACTCTATTTCAAGGAAGACAACCCCGCCAAATCCCGCATCCAAGTGAACGAGATGCCGGCGATGGCCTATCACCTCGTCGTCTGCGACCAGGAATGCATGGCCTGCGTCCGCGAATGCCCGACGCGGGCCATCTCGCGCAACAAGGCAGGCGCTATCGTTATCGACAGCAAGAAATGCGTCGGCTGCCTGGCCTGCGTGGCCGTATGCCCCATCGGCGCGATGCGCTGGTTCCCCGGCAACCCCATGCCCTTCAAATGCATATCCTGCGGCGCCTGCGCCAAAGCCTGCCCCAAGGGAGCTCTCGAAATAATGACGAAGGAGGGCGCCGAATGAACCTTACCATGAATTCTCTCCATAAGATCGCCGAATGGCGCTACGAGAAAAAACCCCTGTCGCGCGGCTACAATATGCGCACCCTTTCCATCGATGTTGGTGCCTTGGGTTTCGCCGAAAAACCTGTCAGCGCCGAAATGAAGAAGAAATTCGTGGGCGGGAAGGGCTTTGGCCTTAAGCTACTCTGGGACGGCACAAAACCCTCGACCAAGTGGGACGATCCCGAGAACGAAATCGTCATCGCCATGGGCCCCGTCTGCGGTAACACCAACTACCCCGGATCGGGCAAGAGCCTCGTCGTCAGCCTGTCGCCCATGACGGGCGTCCCCATCGACTCCAACGTCGGCGGCTATTTCGGCCCCTTCCTCAAGTTTTCGGGCTTCGACGCCCTCGAGCTCACCGGCAAATCCGATCGCGACCTCATCGTCTTTTTCAACGGCGACGCGGGCACGGTGGAAATCTTCGAATCCCCCGAAGGCCTCGAATCCGACACCCACATCCTGGCCGACAAGCTCACCCACGCATTCGCTGCCTCCGAAGCTGAAGCCGACCTCGCCTCGGTGTCCGTGGTGTCGGCGGGCCGCGGCGCCGAGCACACCGTCCTCGGCCTCCTCAACTTCAGCCTCTACGACCGGCGCCGCGGCGGCTGCCGCGTCAAGCAGGCCGGGCGCGGCGGCATAGGCACCGTCTTCCGGAACAAGGGCATCAAAGCCCTCGTCTGCCGCTATTCCACCCTTGCCCAGGACTCCAACGGCGCCGCCGACCCGGCCGCCGTCCAGCGCCTCGGCCTCAAACTTCACCGCGAAATCGTCAAGGAAGACGACAAACAGTGCAAGATGCGCAGGATCGGCACCGCACACCTCATGGAAGTGATGAACGACTACGACCTCCTGCCCGTCCAGAACCACCGTTACGGCCAGGATCCCCGCGGCCCCGAAGTCGCCTCCTGGGTCTGGGAAAAACTCTTCTCCCAGGGCCTCCCCGACGGCTGCTGGTACGGCTGCACCCTCGCCTGCGCCCACGCCGTGGACAACTTCAAGCTCCAGACCGGCCCCTACGCCGGCCAGAAAGTCTGCGTCGACGGCCCCGAATACGAAACCGCCGCCGGCGTCGGCTCCAACCTCGCCGTATGGGAACCCGAAGGCATCCTCGAAATCAACTTTTACTGCGACACCTACGGCATCGACACCATCAGCATCGGCACCATCAGCAGCTTCCTCATGGAATGCTGGGAATACGGCATCCTCAACGAAGCCCGCACCGGCGGCGTCAACCTCGAATGGGGCAACTGGCGCGGCGTCTGCGAGCTCATGCACCAGATGGCCGAGGGCAAAGGCTTCGGCATGCTCGCCGGCCGCGGCTCCCGCTTCATGGCCGAATACCTGACCAGCCAGTACGGCGCCGACCCCCGGCTCATGAAGGACATCGCCCTCCAGGGCAAGGGCCTCGAGCAGAGCCAGTACATCTCCAAGGAATCCCTCGCCCAGCAGGGCGGCTACTACCTCACCAACAAAGGCCCCCAGCACGACGAAGCCTGGCTCATCTTCATGGACATGGTGAACAACCGCATCCCCAGCTTCGAGCAGAAAGCCGAAGCCCTGCATTACTTCCCCATGTTCCGCACCTGGTTCGGCCTCCAAGGCATCTGCAAGCTCCCCTGGAACGATATCGAACCCGCCGACAACGCGCGCTGGGACGAACCCAACAAGGTGCCCGAGCACGTCGGCAACTACCGCGAACTCTACACGGCCATCACGGGCGAACCCCTCTCCTGGCCCGAACTCATCCTCCAGTCGGAGCGCGTCTACAACTTCCAGCGCGTCTTCAACCTCCGCTGCGGCCACGGCCTGCGCGCCGACGACTACCCGCCCTACCGCGCCATGGGCCCCGTCACTGAGAAGGAATACCTCTCCCGCGCCGAACGCTACGACAAGCAGCTGCGCGAAAAAGTCGGCGTCGACCCCGCGGCCATGAGCCTCGCGGAGAAAGTCGCCGCCCAGCGCGCCTACCGTGAGTCGAGGTACGAAAGCCTCGTCGACGCCGTCTACAAGCGCCGCGGCTGGACCGCTGACGGCGTGCCCACGCCTGAGCACCTGGCCGAGATAGGCATGGATCTGCCCGAAGTGCTGGAGGTTGTCCGGAAGCACATTTAAGGATCGCTCCCCAAGGCTCATTTCACAGTGAGTCTCTCGGAGGCTCACAGGATTGAGCAAAGATCAGGCAAATGGGTATAGTGACAGCACATGAAAATCAGTCCGCTCTATAGAACCGTCCTGACCATAGCGGCGCCCGCGGTCGTGGAACTCGTCCTCACCTCGGCCACCTCCTTCGCGGACACGATCATGGTAGGCAAGCTCGGCGCCTACGCTATTTCGGCGGTCGGCCTTACCAGCCAGCCTCGCTTCGTGATGCTCGCCACCTTCATCGCCCTCAATGTCGGAACCACGGCCCTCGTCGCGCGCTTCAAGGGACAGAAAAACAAAAAGGACGCCGAACTCGTCACCACCCAGTCTTTTCTGCTCGCCTTCATCATCGCCGTATTGCTCGGCGCGCTGGGGGTAATCTTCGCCCGCCCTATGGTGCGATTCATGGGCGCCGGCCCCGATACCATAGAATTCGCGACCAGCTATTTCAGGATCCTGATGTTCGGCTTCGTGCCCACCGTCCTTCCCATCGCCATTTCCGCGCTCCTGCGAGGCGTCGGCGACACGCGCATCTCGATGAAGTACAACCTCACCGCCAACCTCGTGAACATTCTCTTCAACTACCTGCTGATTTATGGCAAGTTCGGCTTCCCCCGGCTGGAAGTGGCGGGCGCCGCCATCGCCACCGTCATAGGGAATACGGTCGGCTGCGGGATGGCCATATGGGCAATCCTGGGCAGCCCCTTCCGCAAGCCGGGCAAAGCGGCCTCGGAATTCATCGAACTGCATTTTACCCGCGAAAACTGCGTCCCCAATTTCCCGATGCTGAAACGTCTTTTTAAAATCGGCCTTCCCTCGGCGGCTGAACAGCTCGCGCTCCGCGTCGGGCTTCTCCTCTACACCCTCACGATAACGGCCTTGGGCACGAAAGTCTTCGCCGCCCATCAGATAGCCCTCGCCATCCTCAACCTCTCCTTCGTCAACGGACAGGCATTCGGGATTGCCTCCACCAGCCTTACGGGCCAAGCCCTTGGTCGCGGGGACCTCGATGGGGCCAAAACGGCGTCGGCCGCCTGCCAAAAAATGGGCGCCCTGACCTCGGCCTTCATGGGCCTCTGCATGTTCCTTTTCAGGAAACAGCTCGTACAGCTTTTTACCAGCGATCCAGAGATCGTCGCCCTCGGCGCCGGCGTCATGATCCTCTCCGGCTTCGTCCAGCCATTCCTGGCCTCATTCCAGATATACGCCGGCGCCCTCCGGGGGGCTGGCGATTCCCTCTACCCGGCCATTTCGATGGCTATCGGCATCCTCTGCATAAGGCCCAGTCTCGCCTATGTCCTGATAAACGTATTTTCCATGGGATTGTTCGGCGCGTGGCTGGCCCTGGCCGTGGACCAGATGGCGAGGTTTGTTTTCATAGCCATACGCTACAGAAAAGGGAAGTGGGTTCACATCAAAGTATAGGCGGCCCGCGCGGCGAAAAGACGTAAACGGTAGGACGCCGGACCGCGGTTCCAGGACTCAGTCCGCGCTGATCCTGTTTCGGCCGCCTTGCTTGGCTTCGTACATGCGCCTGTCCACGAGGGCCACGATGGATTCGACCGTCAAGGCTTCCGCAGACCCCAGCTCGGTGCTTTCCGCTATGCCGCAGGAGAAAGTGCAGCAAAACTTAGTTCCCGCCTGATCCATCGCGGTGGAACGGTACTTTTCCAGTATACCGGACATCACCGTCGCGGCCTCGGCTTTCCCCAGACCAGGGAAGAAGACGACGAATTCCTCGCCGCCGTACCTCGCGGCTGCCGCCCCCGCCTTAAGGCCGCCAATATGCGAAAGGATAGTCTCGGTCAGGCTCGTCAGCGCCAGATCTCCCGCCAAATGTCCATACCGATCATTGATCCCCTTGAAAAAGTCCATATCGAGCAGGGCGATGGAAAAACCGTCCTCCGCATCCCCGTCATTCGCGTTAGCCACCAAGCGTTCTAGCAGCTCGAAGGCATAACGCCTGTTGAATACGCCGGTGAGAGAATCCCTTCTCGAAAGGTCGCGGATCTTTTCTTCCATGCGCTTGCGTTCGGAAATATCGGAAATGGCGGCGAGGACCATCGCCTCGCCCTCGATCGACAAGGTTTCGGAAGAAAGGAGCACGTCCGCCAGGGAACCGTTCCTCCTCCTGAGGATCACCTCCCTTTCCAGGGTTCTCCCCGTCTTTTCCAGCTCAGCAAGAACCGCTTTCCTCTCCTCCAAATCTTCCCATATGCCGAGGTCGAGAATCTGCTTTCCTATGACATCGGCGGAACCATAGCCCGTAAGAAGCTCGAATCCCTTATTTACTTCGACAATGACCCCCAAAGGCAACCGGGCGAGGATCATGGCATAGGGAGCGCCATAAAAAGACTTGGAGAACTTCTGATGCTCGCCCCAGACCTCGGCGAGAAGACGCTGACTCACCATGATGACGAAACTGTAGGTAAGGGCGATGAGGAGGATTTGGTAGATGAGGAACCCAAAGGAAGAAACGGCGTTCACCGCGAAGAAGCTGTCTTCCCTCGTGTTGCCGGGACCCGTGAAGTACGCTATGAAACGCACGAACCCGAGCAGGGCGAAGAGGGTATGGACGACGATGGGAGCCGTAAGGATTCGTCGCTTCGATTTTTCCGTCAGCCTGAAGAAAAGCCACAAGGCCTCGGCATCCAGAATGAGCAGATAGGTTCCTATATTGATATTGCGCGGCCCGATATGGGGATCTACCAGGCCGAACCAGAAATGGATGGCCGAAAATAGAATAAGGAGGATTATATTGAAGCGAAGGCGTATCTGTTTCCCCAAAAAGCGGCCATAGCCGAGAAGACCCAGCAGGGAGCCACTGGCGATGAAGATATTCGCCGCCACGACGGATAGACTGTCCGGAATGGAGCCGCGCAGAAGGATGAGGAACATCCCGACCGCCTGAAGGACAAAGTCGACCGTCCAGTAACCGAGACCCCTGAACCTCGATCGCGCCTGAAGCCATAGCAGGGTGAGGAGGAAGGCACTCAGCAGATCGGTCATCACCATCATGATGCTTACCGTTCGGATATCAATCGTCGACATATAGCAATCTCCAGTGTTCCCGCCGGTAAAATCGACTCAGCTTTGCTCCGGCTATTGTACCAAAAGCGGAAAAACTTACAAGCATAATCGGCGCCGCGCCTTTCCCGGGGTTATCGAGGACTCGGCCGCGGACAGTTTTCTCCGGGAAAGCCTCCTCGGTTCTTCCCTTGCGCGCCTGAAACCGCGCGTATATCATGGATTCATGGTAAAGAAACTGACGGAGCAAGAATGCCGGGCTGCCATCGCCTCGGGCGATTTCGATTCCTCGATAAAAGCCTCCTCCCCGGCCGCCGCCATCATACTCACTCAGAGTTGGTGTCCCCAATGGGCCTGGATGAAACGATACATCGAAGATGTGGCGAAGGAAGCGGGCTGCGACATTTATTGGATAGAATACGACAGGGAACCCTTTTTCGATGAGTTCCTCGGCTTCAAGGAAGAAACCTTCGGCAACGATCAAGTCCCCTATATCCGTTACTACAGGAACGGGGCGCTCGTCCACGAAAGCAATTACATCGACAGGAGCGGCTTCCTCCGTTTCCTGAAAAACTGAGTCGAGGTCGGCCCGCCTCGACGGCGGAGAACCGACCGCCGTCGGGAGGAATTATGAAACATGCTGTAAAATGGATCTGGTTCAATGTGGCCGCGAGAGTGCTCACCATCCTGCCGCAGAAAATTCCGACGCTTCTGACAGGGCCTGGAAGCATAAAACTGGTTCCCTCCGAACTCGACGTGCATCACGCCAGGAAACCGCTCATCGTCACCGATGCTACCCTCGTCAAGACGGGCGTCGTGGCCAAACTCACCGACATTCTCGCCGGCGCGGGAATTCCCTACGCCATATTCGATGAGATACTTCCCGATCCCTCCTTCGAGCTCTGCGAAAAAGGCCTCGCCGTTCTCAAGGCGAACGCCTGCGACATGGTTATAGCCATCGGAGGAGGCTCGGTGATCGACGCGGGCAAACTCATCAGGATGGGGGCCACGCACAAGAAGAGCATCGCGAAATTTTCGGGCCTCATGCCCTTCCGTAATGGAGGCCTGCCCTTCATATGCGTTCCCACGACAGCCGGCACAGGCAGCGAAGCCACGGCCGCCGCCGTCATCACGGACACCAAGAAAAAGAGGAAGACGACGGTCCTCGATCCGCGGCTCCCCCCCAACACGGCGATACTCGATCCCCTGCTCACGCTCGGGTTGCCGCCTGGGATGACGGCGGCCACGGGGCTCGACGCGCTCACGCATGCTGTCGAAGCCTATACCAATACCCTCCATTATTCCGATGTCGACGTTCAGGCGATAGAAGCGGTCCATCTCATCTTCTCGAATCTCCGCGTCGCCTGCGACGACGGAACCAAGGTGGAAGCGCGCGAAGCCATGCTGCGGGCTTCCCATCTGGCTGGCCGCGCTTTCACGAGGGGATTCGTCGGCTACGTTCACGCGGTCGCGCATCGCTTCGGCGAGCGCTACCACATCCCCCATGGCCTTGCCAACGCCATAGCGCTTCCGTACTTTCTCGACTATTACCGAAGCGTCTGCCCCGAACGCCTGGCCGACCTCGCCGAGGCAGCCGGTATCCGAAGGCGCGGCAATAGCGAAGACGCCAAGACCTGCGCGCTCGCCTTCGTCGAAGCGGTTCGCGCGCTCAACGCTGACGTAGGCATCCCGGAAAAAGCCGTGTTCCTCAAGGAAGAAGATATTGCAGGCATCGTCGTCGACGCTTTCAGGGAAGCGCATGGCACTCCCTATCCCGTACCCGTCATCCTGGACGCGGCCGAACTGACGGGCATTCTGCGCTTGATGCTCTAAAGAGGAGAAATCCCGTGATTAGCCTAAGAAGAACAAGAAGCCCGATGAAACGCATCGCGGCGACAATCCTGTTCGCCGTTCTTCTGCTTTCGGCGTCGGCACAGGCTCAGGGCGGCGACAGCATTTCCCACACGATATTGCCCAACGGTCTGGAAGTGTTCGCTGTGGAAAACCGCTCGGTCCCCCTCGTCACCATATGCTTGGCGTTCAGGGGAGGAGCAAGCGCGCAGACGCCGGAAACCGCTGGACTCTTCCATCTCTACGAGCACATGCTCTTCGCCGGGAACCGGAAGTACCCCACGAAGAAATCGTTCAACGCTGCTCTCAATAACATGGGCACGACGGCTTGGAACGGCGCCACCGGCACCGAATTCATCAACTACCACATCACCGTACCCTCGGAAAGACTCTCCGAAGGCATGGACTTCTGGGCTCAGGCGGTTCGCTATCCAGTCTTCGATCCGGCAACCCTGGAAAACGAAAAACAAGTCGTGCTCAATGAAATCAGGGGCTATCACAGCGACCCCGCCCGTATAGCCAACAACGCTCTCGAGTCGCGCATCTTCGCCGATTATCCCTGGAGAAAGAACGTCGACGGACCGGAAAGCAATATAGAATCGGCCAACGTAGACACATTGAAGACGATGCAAAACGCTTTTTACATACCGAGCAACATGACCCTCATCGTAGGAGGCGACTGCAGGCCCGAAGAAGTCTTCGCCCTCGCGGGCGGACTTTTCGGCGATTGGGCCGGGGCGCCCGCGCCCCTGATCGGAGAACCGCCCCATGGCGCTTTCCCCGCGGACATAAAGCTTGTGTCGGCCGAAGAGCTCTTCTATAGGGGCCTTGCCCAGATCCAGTACCGATGGAGAGGCCCCGACGTGCTTCGCCAGACCAAGGATACTTACACCTCCGACGTGCTCCTCTTTCTCCTCTCGTCGCCCGTCGGCCGCTTCAAGACTGCTATTATGGAGAAATTCGATGGACTCTACGATGCCGAATACATCGATTTTTCCTATCCCACCGCCCGCGACGGAGGCAACTTCGTCTTTACCGCTTATATGGTGATCCAGGATCCCGCCGCCGAAGGAGCCATTCTCGATAGGACTGAAGCCCTGCGTTCCGCCGTCCTCGACGAGTTCGCCCTTCTCGCTGAGGATCCCGAAAGCTATTTCGGCGCCGGCGAACTCGAGAAAGCGAAGACAAAACTCATCGATCAGAATATCTACGCCATGGAAAGCGCCCAGAGCTTCGTCACCGACACGCTCACCTTCTGGTGGTCCACCGCCACCGCCGATTATTTCTTCGCCTATGAGGGAAGCTGCGGCAAAGTAAACTGGACCGATATAGCCGACCTTACGACGCGTTACATCGTAGGCAGGGGAAAGGCAGCGGAAGCGGCCACCCTCATGCGAATCCGCGCGAGCACCCTGGAAACGGACGCGACGCTGGGAGAGAAGATGCGCGAATACGGTTATTTAAATGTGGGCGCGGACAACGCGTTCTGGTGGCAGAAATGAGGAAAATGATGAAACCCGCTAAACTGAAATTCGTACCGGCGATCGCGCTCATCGCGTTCGCGGCGCTTGCTGTACCAATGGGACTCTCGGCGCAGGCCGGCCAGGGCGCGTCTCAGACCGTTCCTGCCGCGCCTCAAACCGAACCGGCCTTCGTCCGCGACAACCTCCCTACCTTCGCCTCCCTGACCCTCTCGAACGGAATTCCCGTCTATATCAAGTACAACAAGGCCAACAGAGTCCGCAACATCAGCCTCGTTCTGCGCGGCAGCTCTCTCGCCAGCCCGCCCGAAGAAGCCGGCTGGTCCAAACTCGCCTTCGCCACCATGGCTCGCGCATCGGCCAATTACTCCTACAAAGCCGTCACCGAACTTCTCGACAGCAGCTCCAGCTCCATCTCGGCCGCCAGCCTGTTCGAGTATTCGACGTTGAGCCTCAACGTCCTCGACAAATACTTCGACAAACTTCTCCCCATATGGAGCGACATGATCGTTTCCCCCGCATTCGATCCCCTCGACTTCGAGCAGGCCAAGAGCGAAATCGAACTCGCCATACAATCCAAAGACCAGAACCCCTGGTCGGTGACGAACAAGCTGGCGAACGAAAAATACTTCGAGGGACACCCATACGCGGTGAACGCCGACGGGACGGAAGCCACGATCGGACCGACCACCGTGCAGGCTATGAAGAAATGGCATGAAGAAAACGTCTCGGCCGACCGGATCTTCGTCGTCGCGGTAGGCGATTTCGATGCGTTCGCCCTTCGCGCCGCCCTCGAGAATTCCATCGGGAAAATACCCGACCGCGGCCTCGGGGCGATACCCCTTCCCCCGGAATTCGGGCGCGGCGCGCCTGGCAGACTCTACACCGCCGGCCACAACCAATCGAAAGGCGTCGCCTACCTGCGCGGCGACTTCGCGGCGCCTGCCCCCGGGGCGACCGACTTCATGGCCGCCAACCTTGCCATGAAACTGTTCTCCGACCTTCTCTTCACCGTCGTGCGCGACCAGTACGGCGCCGTATATTCGCCCGGCGCGGGCATCAGGTCATTCAGCGCCAATTACGGCTCGATATCCATCTATAAAACATCGGCCACGGACAAGATCAAGACATACATCGACGAAGCCGCCGCCATTTTCGCTTCCGGACGCTGCGTATCGGTCGACCCCGGCCGTCCCGGAGAAGAAGCGAAGTACATGAAAATCGCCGATGCCCTGGAAACCTACAAACTGATGTTCGCCAACGAATACTTCGAAGCCGTGCGCACCAACGCCGCTATAGCGAGCCTGATGATAAATTCCGCCATAAACACGGGCAACCCCTCCGATTGGGTGCGCGATGTCGTCAGGATAGCGGCCATCAAGCCCATCGACGTGGAGAAAGCCTTCTCCGATTACATTCTCGACGGATCCTTCACATGGGTGGCAGTCGGCGACCCGGCCCTTATCGACAAGCTACCAAAGGAAGATTTCGTTTCCTTCACGATAAAGTGAAGGAAATGGCGTTATGAAAAAAGCCGCTCGGCGCGGCAAAAAATAACCGAAGCCAGCGATCCGGAAAAAATTTGATAAAAAGGCTTCAACAGTGGAGCCTTTTTTCAATTGACTTCGCTCTCCATCGGCGTATGATGTGTATGAGCAACTTTATTTTTCGAACGATTACAAAAGATACGGTCCGGCCTTTTATTCTGTTTCGGCGAAGAAAGCGCCGCGTATCCCCCGCACCTCCTCCCGAAACCCGTTTGCGTTGCGCGCCTCGGTGCTGCGAAGCCTATATCACAGCCCTTCACTTCCTCGGAACAAGGGAGGTATCGTCATGATCGTTTCAATCACTGGATCGGAAAACGGTTACCTTTCCATCAGCCTGCCCTATGACCCGAAACTTTTCGATGTCGTGCGGAAAATCGCTGACAGCCGTTGGGACAAAATTCGAAAAGTATTCCGCCTTCCCGACAACAAAGGCAATGTACGCCAACTTCTAAAAGCCCTTTACGATACCGGCCTCTTCAGCGCCATCGAAGTAGACCCACAAAAAAAAATTGGCCTCAAGGAACTATTTGTCGAACCTTGCCGCCAAGCAGCGCCCGATACACAAGCACCCTACCTCCAGCGATATCTTGCGGCCCTCTCCGCTCGCCACTACAGCGACCGGACGAAGGAATCCTACGAAAAATGGCTTCGACGCTTTCTGGAATCCAACAAGGGGAAATCTCCCAAAAACCTCGGCGGCGCCGAAATCAACACCTTCCTCAGCCGCCTGGCTGTCACCGAGAACGTGAGCGCCTCCACGCAAAACCAAGCGCTTGCCGCCCTGCTCTTCTTCTTCCGAAATGTAATGAACATACCCGTCGGAGATGTCGGCGAAGTGATCAGGGCCAAGAAACCCAAACGCCTCCCCGTCGTGATGAGCAGACAGGAAGTAAGGGAAGTCCTACTCGGCCTCAAAGGCGACAAATGGCTCGCGGCATCTCTCATGTACGGTACAGGCATCAGGATCATGGAATGCCTTGAACTCCGTGTACAGGACATCGATTTTTCCCGCAATGAAATCCTGATCCGCAACGGGAAAGGCGCAAAAGATCGCGTCACTATGCTCCCCGAAACATTGAAAAAAGCCTTGAGCGACCATCTATTACAAGTCAAAATAATACATGACAAAGACCTGGCAGAAGGATGGGGTCGAGTCCCCATCCCCAACGCCCTCGAAAAAAAATACCCAAACGCATCAACCGATTGGGCATGGCAATGGGTCTTCCCGCAAGAACGCCGCTGGAAAAATTCCGCAACCAGCCAGCAAGGGCGCTATCACATGGACCCGAGCATTCTGCAAAGCGCCGTTCACGAAGCCATAGTGAAAGCCGGCATCGCCAAACGCGCTAGCTGCCACACCTTCCGCCATTCCTTCGCCACACATCTTTTAGAAAGCGGCTATGACATACGCACCGTACAGGAACTTCTCGGCCACAGCGACGTCAAAACGACGATGATCTACACGCACGTTCTCAACCGAGGCCCAGGAGGCGTCCGCAGCCCCGCAGACGGTCTTTAAACTATATTAAACTGTCTAAATTCCTGACTTTTTCTCTCAACCATGTACCTATCTTATTTCCCTAAAATTATTTGCCCCTATTTTCCCATTTTATCCAGCATCTTACATGGTTCAGCAAAAATTGAAATCTTCTCTTTTCTTCGATCTGTCCAATAAATGTTAGACGCACCCTACGGGGAGCAAATTTTACATTAATTAGTTCATAAAGAAATATTCATTGTGGGTAAATAATATGGGCATTGAAAGAAAAGATGGAACGAGTATTATCATTGAATCTCAACTTAACAAGAGTATTGATACACTCATAATTATTATTGGAGGCTTTAGCTATACTATCAATCATCCAATACTATATTATTCAAAAAGTATAGCAAAAGAGCTCAAGTGTGATTATGTTGGGATCGATTTTGATTATTCAAAAAATACTTCTTTTCTAAAGATGCTTGAGTCAGATCAAGATACTTATTTTGAAGAAGATAATGTCTTGGTAAAAGACTATATTGATAAAATAAGTAAAGCTTATAGGAATATTATCTTTATTGGCAAATCTATGGGTACGAGTATCATCAGTAGATTGTTTACTGATGAAGAGATAATGAAAAAGAGTTCTTTTATCCTAATAACGCCAGGTACGGAATGGGATAGAATTCTTAAAAAGATCATAACAATTGATAATGCTATGCTAGTAATTGGAAGTATGGCAGATAGTAATTATAAGATAGAGGGATTAGAAGAACTTTATAAGAGACAAAATATTAAGGTACTTGAGATAGAGGGTGCGAATCACATATTAGAGATAGGAAAAGTAGATCAAGATATAGAGATACTAAAAACAATCAGTAAAACTATAGAAGAGTTTATTAAAAGGGGAATTCGTCTAACACCTGCTTCGACCCTATAACGCCCTTTGTCATGGTTTGTGCAGAACAACAATGCACAAACCACGCCAATCCTTCGCTATGCTCAGGAGCGGGCGTTAAGGGTCAAGCCAATGTTATATGGACGCCGCTGACGCGGCGCGCAAGAAAGACCAAAGATTGAGTGCATCGGTAAAAGATTTTTAGTGATCTCTTTGATAATACTATATTTTATCTTGTGCCTTGGTCCTCGAAATCCTTTTTATGATTCCATTGTGATAGTGTGTCATATTTTCTATTATTGCGATAAATATTTAAAAGAAATAATAGAAGACTAAAAAAATCAAAAATATTATAAGAATACTTACAAGAATATTGAAGAATACGAAAGCAGCCGAATATGAAAGCTGGCTTTCGATTGAAGGATGCTTTCGTATTCTTCATGATCTAAAAGTATAGCGCTTCAATATTTTAAGTTTACTTCAAGAAAATTATAGTAAAAATGAATAATATATGATAATAAGAGAATAAATAGAAATAAGATTATAGAAAACTATAATAAAAAATTGAATAGTAATTAAGAAAACGAAAGCATAGAAGATTATTGATAAAAGAAAAGCATATAACAAATGCTTCAACCCTATAACGCCTTTTGTCATGGTTTTTGCAGAACAACAATGCAAAAACCACGCCAATCCTTCGCTTCGCTCAGGAGCAGGCGTTAAGGGTTAAGCCAATGTTAGATTCACGCTGCGCGGGCGGATAAAGATATATGCTTAACTTTTTATTGCCAATGCAAAATTGGCTATTCAGATGATGATAACAAGACTAAAAGTTTTTAGAGTCTTTAGTTCAATGTAAGGGACAATTATGGAATACTGGGATGTATTAGATTCAAATAGAAATAAAACTGGTAAAGTTATCCTTCGTGGCGATGCATTCAAAGAGAATGAATATCATCTTATCGTACATGTATGGATAAAGAATTCAAAGAATGAATTTATAATTTCAAAAAGAAAGAAAGATAAATATCCTTACCCTGGGTTATGGGAATGTACGGGTGGTTCGGCTGTATCTGGAGATGATAGCTTAAAAACTGCTTTGAAAGAAGTAAAAGAAGAATTAGGACTTGATTTGGATAAAGAAAGAGGAAAGATCGTATACCAATATAAAGGTGATAATGGCTTTAGTCCGCATTTTGTTGATGTATGGGTCTTTAATCAAGAAATAGATAAAATGGCAATAAAATGTCAAGAAACTGAAGTTGAAGAAGCAATAATTGCAACACGAGAAGAAGTACTAGAACTTTTAAAGGAAAATAAGTTTGTACCAGATTGCGGATTATATATAGATAAGGTAGTTAATTAAAGAAGAAATCTAACACCTGCTTCAACCCTATAACGCTATTGTCACGGTTTGTGCAGCTCGCTTCGCTCGCAAGCACAAACCGCGCCAATGTACGCGTTAAGGGTTAAGCCAATGTTAGCTGGACGCCTTCGGCGCTTGGATATTTTGAATCTGTAACTTAAATAGAGTGAAAATCATGCAGTTTGAAGATATTAAAACAGATAGATTGCTGATTCGTGAATACTCTGATCACTATCTAGAACAACTATTCGAGTACCGTTCAGATCCAAGAGTCTACGTATGGTATACGAAGAAACAAGATTCTGTTGAAGATTTAAAAGAGTATTTAAAAAGCAATATTACCGAGTTCAATAAAGATAATGGATATTCAGTCTTTGTTATACTTTTAGGAGATAAGGTTATAGGAGATATAGCTATAAGCTATTGGGATTATAACAATGAAAGAAGTGCTATAGGGTATGCGATACGGCCAGAGTATCAAAGACTTGGGTATGGATTTGAAGCAGTAAATGCATTACTAGGTTTTATGTTTGATGTAATGAAGCGAAACAGAATACAAGCAGGAGTTGATTACAATAATAAAGCATCAATAGGATTGCTGAAGAAGTTAGGGTTTAGAAGAGAAGGTTACTTTAGGCAGACTGAGTATAAGAACGGTGAATGGAAAGATTCATGCTTGTATGCAATCTTGAGAGAAGATTGGGTTAAGAGTAGAACTTTATAAATCGTTACTGTAAAAGTTAATAAGTAGAGTACTGGCAGCTAACACCTGCTTCAACCCTATAACGCTATTGTCACGGTTTGTGCAACTCGCTTCGCTCGCAAGCACAAACCGCGCCAATGTACGCGTTAAGGGTTAAGCTAATGTTGGAAGGACGCCTCCGGCGCAGGGGAAGATAAAGTCTTTCTATACAAAATTAGCGGTAGAATTAATTTGTTAAGTTATTTATTGTCCTGTATTCATATAGGAGAGTATGTGACTATTGGTTACAAAAGCATGACAATCAAAATATTGGACACTGAAGAAGAGCTAAAGGAATTTTGGATTATGATGGATGAATACATGGTAAAAGATATTTTACCTAACTCATCTATTGGTAGAGTGTTATCACAAGAAGATAAAGAATGGTTCTTTTCTTCTGAGTATAGAAATGTACTCCATGCACTTTCAAAAAGAGATATCGATACATTCTTTTTTGCATTTCTTATGCTGAAAGAAGAAGTAGTTGGGTTTGCGTATTATGGTACGTATCTTTCAGAAGATGGAAAATGCTTTATATCAGAATATTGTATACTACCAGAGTATAGAAATAGAGGTTTAGGGAAAGAGTATTTTATGATTCTTAAAAAGTCTGTAATGGAACAGGGAGCAAAGTACTTTGAGCTCAATGTTTCAAATGAAAGGAATAAACGGTTTTGGGAGAGTATAGGATTTAGATTTGATGGCTTTGATGAACATAATGTTATGTTGATGAAGTTGGTAGTAGAGTAAAAGACTTCCAACACCTGCTTCAACCCTATAACGCTATTGTCATGGTTTGTGCAGCTCACTGCGTTCGCGAAGCATAAACCACGCCAAAGTACGCGTTAAGGGTTAAGCCAATGTTGGGCGGACGCGCTGACGCGCGCAAGAATACCTAAATAACAAAAATCTTAGGAGGTTCCTTTATGGCAAATACCCAAGAAAATAGAAAACTCATTATTGCAGTTCTTTTAAGATATATAACTGTTGGCATAATGCTTGGTTTATTATTTTTCTTGACAGCCGGTTCCTTCTCATATTTAAATGGGTGGCTTTACATCGGTACCATGCTTTTATTGATGGGCATAGGATTCATAGTACTCTACAAGAAAGATAAGTCTTTACTAGAAAAAAGAATGAAAACATCTGAAAAGCAAAAGAAGCAGATTGTATTTGTTATAGTATCAGGAATTCTCATACTATTAATATATATATTACCTGGGCTTGATTATCGATTCAAATGGTCAAAAGTACCTAATTGGCTTGTAGCAGTATCATGGATAATGGTTAGTCTTGGGTATAGTATGAACATTTGTGTCATGTTACAGAATAGTTATGCATCAAGAGTAGTAGAAGTACAAGAAAAACAAAAGCTTATCGATACTGGACTATATGCATTTGTTAGACATCCCATGTACTTAGCCATCATTCCCATATATATATTTTCACCATTACTCCTTGGATCATTCATAGCTTTAATACCTGGGATCCTGTTTCCGTTTACTTTGATACTAAGAATCAAAAATGAAGAAAAAGTATTAGTAGAAGGTTTGGAAGGATATTTAGAATATACGAAGAGAGTAAAATATAGATTAATACCTTATATATGGTAGAAATATGCGCCCAACACCTGCTTCAACCTTATAAATCCTTTGTCATGGTTTGTGCAGAAAGCCCATGCACAAACCACGCCAAGCCTTCGCAATAGCTCAGGCACGGATTTAAAGGTTAAGCCAATGTTGGACGGACGCGCTTAACGCGCGCCCTAGGAGCTTACAATGATAATTAAAGAGTTAAGCCCAGTTACAATGTCTGATTGGTTTGATTTCTTTGATAATCGGGCATTTTTAGATCATGAAGATTGGAATGGCTGCTACTGTACTGCTTTTTATTACCCAAAACCAAGAGAATATGTAAACCAATCAGATAGAAGAAAAGAATATGCAAAATGGCTTATAGAAACAGGCAGAATGAAAGGATACTTGGCATATGAAGATGAGAAAGTAGTAGGTTGGGTAAATGCCAATGAAAAGAAGAACTATCCTAGATTAGATGATATCTAGGGGCTCCTGAAAAAGAAATAAAGTCAAATCAGTTAAAGGAATATATGATATAATGGACCGGAAAAGTGCACGGAAATTGAAGAAAAGCGTGAAAAAGTCGTGCACTTGGAAGGCGAAGATGTACAGAATACCAAAGTATACGCCTGAGTTTGATCAGTTCGACATGGTGTTCGGCGGCAGCTTGAAAGCGGATAATCGTTGGGTAATCTTGGCAAGCCTGATCCCTTGGAAAGATGTCGAAGAGAAATATTCAAAGCTGTTCGTCGCTAATAATGGAAGGCCGGCGATACCGGTGAGAGTCGCGTTAGGCGCTCTCATAATAAAAGAGAAGAAGAATCTTTCAGATGAAGAACTGGTGGAGGATATTCGAGAGAGTCCTTATCTACAGTTCTTCTTAGGATACGAAGGATACAAATATGAGATACCTTTCGATCCGAGCATGATGGTGCATTTCAGGAAACGATTATCTGCTGACGTCCTGAAAGAAGTGAATTCATTGATCATCGAGAAGAGCAAAGCCGACGATGAACACCATGATGATGAAGATAAAGGCAACGGCGCAGGGGATGGAGAAGAGAAAGGGCAAGAGAATAAAGGGACCTTGATCGTTGATGCTACCTGCGCTCCCGAAGATATGAGATTCCCCCATGATGTGACCTTGCTGGATGAAGCGAGAAGGAAGACTGAAAGTATCATCGATACGCTCCAGAAAGAAATGCCGGAGGGTTGGGAAAAACCAAGGACGTATAGGAAGAAGGCGAGAAAAGAGTTTCTGACCTTCATACGGAACCGAAAGCCGAGAGTGAATACGATAAGGAGAGCGTTGAAAACGCAGATCCAATATGTCGAGCGGAACCTGCGGTTGATCAATGAATACAAGGACAAAGTAGGGATAACTTCGCTCTCGAGAAAGCAGCGGCAGGATCTGTGGGTAATCGGAGAATTGGTCCGCCAGCAGAGAGAATTGTACCGCAGTGACACCTGGTCGATAGAAGGAAGGATCTTAAGCATAAGTAAGCCTTGGGTGCGTCCGATCGCGAGAGGAAAGGCCCGAGGAATGTATGAGTTTGGAGCGAAGCTCTCGTTGAGCCTTGTTGATGGAATGGCGGAAGTCTATAGGCTCTCATGGGATTCCTACAACGAATGCAAAGATTTGAAAGGGCAAATAGAAAGCTATAAGCGGCGATATGGGAGATATCCAGAAGCGGTATGCGCCGATAAGATCTATAGGACGAGGGAGAATCTGCAGTACTGCCAAGAGTATGGGATACGATTATCGGGGCCGAAGCTGGGAAGGCCGTTCAAGGTTAACGGCAAGAATAAAGAACGAATACGTGAACAAAAAAGAATCGAGCGAGAAGATGAGAGCATGAGGATCGCGGTAGAGGGCAAGTTTGGAGAAGCGAAACGACGTTATACGCTCGATAGTATTGGAACGAAGCTTAAGGAAACGAGCGAGACTTCCATCATGATGGTATTCTTGGTGATGAACCTCATGGTGTTGGCAAGGAGAAAGGCGAAAGCCCTTTTTGTGTTGCTCATTGATACGATTATTGAAATAGCAGAACGATTAAAATTTATACCAATGGGGCTGTTGAGAGCGGCTTGAAAGATTGAAAAGCGGGTTCTTCAGGAATCCCTATCTATAATGCTTCAGAGAAAGTGTTATCAATAGTCTGCTTTATAGTTCAAAAAGAGTACAGAAGAAAAGGTATAGCAAAGCAACTCTTAAGTAGAATTATTGAAGATTCAAAAGAGAAAGGGTATCTGGTTATAGAGGCATATCCAAAGAAGAGATCAAAATCAGAATTCGGAAAATGGAATGGTCCTTATGAAATGTATGTTGAATCAGGATTTAGTGATTATAAAATCGGCAAAGTGAATGTAGTTAGGAAGTATATAGACAGCTAAATAGGGTCGTCCAACACCTGCTTCAACCCTATAACGCTATTGTCACGGTTTGTGCAACTCGCTTCGCTCGCAAGCACAAACCGCGCCAATGTACGCGTTAAGGGTTAAGCCAATGTTAGAATTATTAGTTGTTCAGCTGCTCGAAAAGGGAAGAGAAGCGGTGCGTCTTTCCCTTATTCTCGCATGTTACGTGCATATAAAAAACGACGAAAAGAAGAAAATAGATAAGTTAAAGAGAAGAGAAGAAAGAAGTGCTCTTTGGGGTGAAAATTCTAACAAAAGCTTCAACCCTATAACGCCTTTTGTCATGATTTTTGCGAGAAGATAACGCAAAAACCACGCCAATCCCTCGCTTCGCTCGGGAACAGGCGTTAAGGGTTAAGCCAATGTTAGAAAGACGCTCCCGCGCAGGAAGAATATTTATAGTTCATTGCAGTAATTATTAATCAACATGATGGAGAAAAGCATATGTTCGGCATTGCATCGAGAAATGGATACAAAGAAATCATCCATGGTATAAGCATTAAGACTCTTAGCTATGGAGAAAATTCATTACTTGTTGAATTCTTACTCCAAAAAGGTTCTTCACTTCCCGAACATAAGCATATAAATGAACAAACTGGATATCTTGTAAAAGGTAGCATTAGGCTCTTTATTGATGGGAAATCTAAAGTATTACATCCTGGTGATAGTTGGACAATTTTGTCAAATGCTAATCATAAAGCTGAAATACTTGAGGATTCAGTAGCTATAGAAGTCTTTAGCCCAAGAAGAGAAGACTATATTAAATACGAGAATAAAGAAGATATTTTTGAATAAAGAGAAGATTCTAAGAAAATTAAGAAAGAATAAGAGATTTATTAAAGACAATAATTAAGACCTAAAGAGATAAGGGGAAGATTTCTAACAAATGCTTCAACCCTATAACGCCTTTTGTCATGGTTTGTGCAGAACAACAATGCACAAACCACGCCAATCCTTCGCTTCGCTCAGGAGCAGGCGTTAAGGGTTAAGCCAATGTTAGGCGGACGCGCTTCGCGCGCAAAGATAAATAAAGACTGAATAGGCATTATGCTTTGTCTGGAGTAGAGATGATACCTTTTATACGAAAAAATCCTTTGTTTTCTCTTTGTGGATTAAATTGCAGTTTGTGCCCAAGATTTAATACTGATGGAAGTTCGAAATGTCCAGGCTGTGGCGGAGAAAACTTTTCAACTCAGCATCCAACTTGTGCAGTAGAAACATGCAATAGAAAACATGATAATGTGGAATATTGTTTTCAATGCAGTGAATACCCATGTAAAAAATATCAAGAAGAAAGCAAATGTGATTCATTTATATCATATAGAAGTGTAAAACAGAATTTTATAGAAGCAAAAAATGATATTAAAAAATATGAAACCGATTTAGGTAAAAGACAAAAGTATTTAAAGATATTATTAGAAAAGTATAATGATGGAAAATCGAAAGGATTATACTGCCTTGTTGCTAATGATATGCCATTAAATGAATTAGAAATATTAATTAGTAAAATTGATAAAATACTAATTGATTTGGATATAAAAGAAAAAGCAAAAGAGGTTAAAAAGGAAATTTTAGCATTAGAAGTAAAATTTGGCTTTGAATTTAAATTAAGAAAATAGCGCCTAACACCTGCTTCAACCTTATAAATCCTTTGTCATGGTTTGTGCAGAAACCCCATGCACAAACCACGCCAAGCCTTCGCAGTAGCTCAGGCGCGGATTTAAAGGTTAAGCCAATGTTAGAGGTATTAGCTGCAAATATAGTAAAGGACATGCAAATGAGATGGCAGCGAAAAGCTTTACTATTCTTTTTATTAGAAATATTGTTTTTGTTTCCTGTGTTCGGATTAGAATCTGTGTCTATTGAAGTTAATGGAATTATTAGAAATGCAGAAATCTATATTCCATCAAACATAAATAATGCTTTGCATCCTATCGTGTTTGCTTTTCATGGCCACGGCGGTTCAATGAAATCAGCAGCTTTGCGCTTTCATATAGAAAAGTTTTGGCCTGAGGCAATAGTTGTTTATCCACAAGGATTAAATACACCCACAAATCTCGTTGACCCGGAAGGCAAATTTCCAGGTTGGCAAAGTTCTGTAGATGATCAAAATGGAAGAGATATCGAGTTTTTCGATAAACTATTTCAATATCTTAATAGTAATTACTCAGTAGATAAAACTAGAATATACTCTATTGGCTTTTCTAATGGAGCTGTTTTTACCTATGTATTATGGGCAGCGAGAGGTAATGTGCTTGCCGCAGTCGCTCCAATAGCTGGAATACTACCATCAAAGGAAGATAGAAACAAACTAGAACCAAAACCAGTATTTCTTGTGGCAGGAAGAAAAGATCCACTTGTTAAGTTTTCATGGCAAATGGAAATGGCAAATATAGTACTTAATATTAATAAATGTGGAGTAGGAAGAATCATTAATAATAATGTAAACGAGTATGATTCAATAATAGATGCTCCAGTTAAGACGTATATCAACAATTCTGGACATGAAATACCTGAAGAATCCTTATCATACATCATTGAGTTTTTTAAAGAACATATGTTGCATGATAAAAAGTAAGAAACCTCTAACACATGCTTCAACCTTATAAATCCTTTGTCATGGTTCTTGCGAGAAGATTGCGCAAGAACCACGCCAAGCCCTCGCTTCGCTCAGGCACGGATTTAAAGGTTAAGCCAATGTTAGGTTTAGCTAAGTATATCAATTATGAGGTTTTATGGATGCAACTAAAGTAAAATGGGATTTCCTATTCTCCGAATCGATGAATAATGAGATTGTATATGACTTGTGGCTTGATAAGTATATGGGCCAATTAAAAATAAATGAGAAACCTGTTTTAGATTTAGGATGTGGATCAGGAAATAATACAAAATATCTGCTTGAGAAAGGAATTAGTATAGTATCCTGTGACTATTCTGCAGTTTCATTAAAGAAGATAAGTAAGTATTTACCTAAAGCACATACTGTACTACATGATATAAGAGATCCATTACCATTTACTGACAATAGTTTTCGTGCAGTAATAGCAGACTTATCATTGCATTATTTCTCTTGGGAAAAGACAAAAGAGATATTTTGTGAAATATGTAGAGTATTAGAAAATGATGGACTCTTTGCTTTTAGGGTTAACTCAATAAAAGATAGTAATTGGGGAGCTGGAAAGGGCAAAGAGATTGAGAAAAATTACTATAGGTATTTAGGGGAGAAAAAACGTTTCTTTGAAAAAGATGATATTGATAGAATTATTGATGATAATTGGGAAATAATTACTATGGAAGAGAATATTGTAAGTAGATATAAAAAACCTAAAAATGTATGGGAAATAGTGTTAAGAAATAGAAAAACGCAAACCTAACAGCTGCTTCAACCTTATAACGCTCTTTGTCATGGTTTGTGCAGAACAACAATGCACAAACCACGCCAATCCCTCGCTATGCTCGGGAGCGAGCGTTAAAGGTTAAGCCAACGTTAGGTTTATTAAAATTATAAAAAATGGGGTTTAGCAATTATGCTAACAGCTAAATCACTATATGTTAGTTAACACATAGATTTACTATTAAACCTTAAACAATTATTGATAAAGAGGTAATAGATGTACTTAAACACCAAAGTGAGTCTTGCAAATATTCTATTAGCTTTATCAGATGCACTGGATTTAGCTAGTCCAGATTTATCACAGCATCAAATAAGAACAGCTTTCATTGTTATGGAATTAGCACAACAACTAAATCTGGATGAAAAAGAAAAAGAAAATCTATTTATTGCTGCATTGTTACATGATATTGGTGCTCTTTCCTCAGAAGAAAAAGTGGCTATCTATATGGGGAAAGAAAAGTATGTTAATAGGCATTGTGTATTAGGGGAACGATTGTTAAGTACACTTCCGCTATTTATACCATTATCTAAAATTGTATTATATCATCATATTTCATGGGAATTAGGCAATAGCAATGATCAAAGATCAAATTTGTATTATGCGCAAATACTAAAATTAGCAGATACAGTTGAAAGATCAATTGATAGGAAAGTATATATTTTATATCAAAATAGAGATATTGTTGATAGAATTAAAAAGATGTCTGGAACCGAGATAAACCCATATTTGGTGAATGTCTTTACAGATTTAGCTATTAGAGAAGATTTTTGGTTGGATATTGTATCAATAAAGCTTTATTCATTGCTTCAAAACACTGCCCCTGTTCGAAATATAAATATTGATACGCAGTCAGCAATAGATATTTCAGTGCTATTTAGGAACATAATAGATTTTAGATCTCCATTTACAGCTACGCATTCAACAGGAGTAGCATCTGTCGCTTCTCAAATTGCTATGTATTCTGGATATGCGGAATCAGAGATAAAGCTCATGAAAGTTGCAGGTAATTTTCATGATATTGGTAAGCTTGTAGTACCTAATTCAATTCTAAATAAGCCTGGACCACTTACTAATCAAGAAATGGCTATTATGCGTCAACATACATATTATACATATAGTATTATAAATTCTCTAAGTGATGGGATAAGAAGAATTTCTGAATGGGCTGCTTTTCATCATGAGCGACTAGATGGTTCGGGATATCCATTTCATATTAAAGCAGAAAGACTAAATACTGGAGCAAGAGTAATGGGAATTGCAGATATATTTACCGCTTTAGCAGAAGATAGGCCATATAGAAAAAGATTAAATCTAGAAGAAATAGATAAAATATTTCAAGATTATTGTAAAAGGGGACTTATAGATAGGGCAATTTATGCTATCTTAAAAGATAATTCAAAAAATATTTTAAATTATATGCAAGAAAAACAAGAAGAAGTAAAAAGATACTTTGAAAAAGAATTTTGGAATCCTTCCTATCTAAAAGATAAAATGTTAAATTTGTAAAGATAGCTAATAAATTATAATAAAGGTTAAAAAAAAATATATTTATTACACAAATAATCTATTTATTCATATTTAGCATATATTAAAAACCTAACAACTGCTTCAACCTTATAAATCCTTTGGCATGGTTTGTGCAGAACAACAATGCACAAACCACGCCAAGCCTTCGCAGTAGCTCAGGCAAGGATTTAAAGGTTAAGCTAATGTTAGATTCATTTATAAGAAATGTGTAAAAAAAAATGTACTAATAGTTTGTTTTACTTCAACATTCGACAACTAGGGTAATAAATATGGAAAATAATTCTATTGTAGTGGAGTTTATAGATAGCCATAATTTAAATGAGCTATACAATTGTTCTAATTTTATAAAATCCACAACATGTAAAGACTATTATACTTTATTAGATATTGCAGAAGGCCGAATAAATGATAAATTTGAATGGAAGAAAGATTTTTCTGAATCTTTAATAAAAACATTAGTTAAGGAAGAAAATAATATTAGGGTAATTAAAGCATTTTTTAGTGGAATTAATGAAACGATTACAATTGCAATAATTAAAATAAATAAAGATGAAAAATATATTGAAATATCTGATATCGTTACTGCTGATAAATATCGTAGAAAAGGTATTGGAAATGAGATGATAAAGTTTATAGAAAGATTTGCTAAAGAAAATAATATATCAAAGATCGGTTTAGCAAGTTCAATCAATAATATAAAAGCTCATCAGTTTTTCCAAAAATACGGATATGAAAAAGTAGCATATGAATATGTGAAAAGAATCTAACAAACGCTTCAACCTTATAAAGCCTTTTGTCATGGTTTTTGCGAGAAGATGACGCAAAAACCACGCCAATCCTTCGCTTCGCTCAGGCCAGGCTTTAAAGGTTAAGCCAATGTTAGAATTATTTGTTGTTCAGCTGCTCGAAAAGGGAAGAGAAGCGGTGCGTCTTTCCCTTATTCTCGCATGTTACGTGCATATAAAAAACGACGAAGAGAAGAAAATAGAGATGTTAAAGAGAAGAGAAGAAAGAAGTGCGCTTTGGGATGAAAATTCTAACAAAAGCTTCAACCCTATAACGCCTTTTGTCATGATTTTTGCGAGAAGATGACGCAAAAACCACGCCAATCCCTCGCTTCGCTCGGGAACAGGCGTTAAGGGTTAAGCCAATGTTAGAATTATTAAATGTTATACTGCTCGAAAAGGGAAGAGAAGCGGTGCGTCTTTCCCTTATTCTCGCATGATACGTGCATATAAAAAACGACGAAGAGAAGAAAATAGATAAGGTAAAGAGAAGAGAAGAAAGAAGTGCGCTTTGGGGTGAAAATTCTAACAAAAGCTTCAACCTTATAAAGCCTTTTGTCATGGTTTTTGCTTGAAGATTACGCAAAAACCACGCCAATCCCTCGCAGTAGCTCGGGCCAGGCTTTAAAGGTTAAGCCAATGTTGGACAGATTAAGGGATTGTTAAATAATACATTGTAATTGGAGGATTAATGACTATAGCAATAATAATGCTATATTTCTTAATATCGACAGTACAACCAATCTATGCAAATAACTCATTAATACTAGAAATTGCTGGAGAAAGAAAAACTGAGAATAACTTCATCATGCAAAACATTGAACTTTTATTTAATAATGAAGATGGGACTTTTCTATTAGGCGATGATAACGGGCTTTTAGAATTTACAGTAGAAGATATAAAGCATTTAAAGGCAGTATTAGAAAAATATCTTAATTGGGAAGAAATAGCAGTTACAAATCAAGTTGAGATATATAAAGAAATTCCAGAATCTATTTTTGATACAAAGATATTATATAAGAAAAAAAATAATGACGAATATATAAAAGAAAATATTATTTTTAAAATGCTATTTTATTCTGTCAATGAAAATGAACATTATCTTGTTATCGAAGGAAGGATGTTTGAGAAAAGAACATTTGGGCTTTTAGATGAACCATACTATATAAGTAAAAATAGCGTTATTGAAATATATGATTCAATAAATGAAGAAAATATAGAGAAATATATTGAAGAATATGAGAATAGGATAAAAATTGAAGAATTATTTAAATAAGAACTGTCCAACACATGCTTCAACCTTATAACGCTCTTTGTCACGCATCTTGCGCGTCGCTTCGCCACTATCGTGGCGTCGCTCCTTTACGCAAGATGCGCGCCAATCCCTCGCTTCGCTCGGGAGCGAGCGTTAAAGGTTAAGCCAATGTTAGGAAGATTAGGAGGAAAAATTGGATAATTCAGAATGTGTAGAAGTTCCAGAAGAGAAATCTAATCAAGAATCAGACAGTCCAATTAATGGGTATAGCAAAATATTATCTACATATTTAGATAATGCAATTACTTTAAGAGATGTATTACCTATAACGATAATGACAATAAATGAAAAACATCAAAAATCACATAAAGATATGATGAAGTTTATTAAAGAAAAATGTACCAATATTAAAGAGAATGATAATGGTATGCAATTTGCGTTACCTTTAGTCTATTTAAAAAAGTTCAAAATATTACAAGATAATGAAGACAAGTATGATAGAGCGTTCAGTATAATTAACAAGAGTGTAATTGTTACTCTTGTAAGTCAATTTGATAAGTATATTTCAGATACAATTAAATTTATGCTAACATTAAAACCTAATTTGCTAAATGATTCATGTAAGCAGATATCATATACTGAGCTCATCAAATATAAAACAATAGAAGAATATCAAAGTGCAATAATAAATGAAGAAATTGATGCAGTAATGCGTGGTAGCCATATTAAGCAATTAGAATGGATATCGAAAAAAATTAACGGTTCAATAAAAGATGATAAAGAGCTAATATCAAAATTTGTTGAGTTGACAGAAAGAAGAAATTTATATGTACATACTAATGGTATTGTAACTAGTCAATATATAAATACTTGTATTCAAGAGGGATTTACATTTAAACAGTGTCCAAATATTGGTGATGAATTGTATACCGATCCAGACTATTTTTACGATAGTGTATTTGTACTTATTGAAATAGCAGGTAAAATTACATCATTTATTATAAAAAAATTACATCCTGAAAATATTGAAATTGGTAAAAATCTATTGATAACTTATATATATGATAACCTAGAATATAAAAACTATAGTATTGTTAGGAATCTCATTAAGTATTTAAAAATCTATAGTAAGCTTAATAGAATTGAAGACATGATTGTTTCAATTAATAATATAATCACATATTATTTATTAAATAAAGATGAAGAAGTTAAGAAGCAGATAGAAAAGCTTGATTGGTCTGATTGTTCTGATAAGTTTTTGCTTGCTAAAGCTGTTCTTCAAAAAGATTGGGTATTGAGTAGTAAAATAATGATAAAAATAGGTAATACAGACGAACTTCCACAGATATTTTATCATGAATGGCCACTATTTGAATTATTTCGAGATACAAAAGAATTTAAAGATGCTTATAAAGAAGTATTTAAATGCGATTATGATAAAATAGATAGTGAAAAAGAAATAATTGATGAAATAGTAACTTCCTAACACATGCTTCAACCTTATAAAGCCTTTTGGCACGCTTTTTGCAGAACAACAATGCAAAAAGCGTGCCAATCCTTCGCTACGCTCAGGCCAGGCTTTAAAGGTTAAGCCAATGTTAGAATTATTAGTTGTTCAGCTGCTCGAAAAGGGAAGAGAAGCGATGCGTCTTTCCCTTATTCTCGCATGTTACGTGCCTATAAAAAACGACGAAGAGAAGAAAATTAAAAGTTAAAGAGAAGAGAAGAAAGAAGTGCTCTTTGGGGTGAAAATTCTAACAAACGTTTCAACCTTATAAACCCTATTGTCACGCTTCTTGCATATCGCTGTAGAATGTTACTGCTTACTAGAGTGTTGCAAGAATCGCGCCAATCCCTCGCAGTAGCTCGGGACGGGTTTAAAGGTTAAACAAATGTTATATGGACGCCGCTGACGCGGCGCGCAAGAAAGACCAAAGATTGAGTGCATCGGTAAAAGATTTTTAGTGATCTCTTTGATAATACTATATTTTATCTTGTGCCTTGGTCCTCGAAATCCTTTTTATGATTCCATTGTGATAGTGTGTCATATTTTCTATTATTGCGATAAATATTTAAAAGAAATAATAGAAGACTAAAAAAATCAAAAATATTATAAGAATACTTACAAGAATATTGAAGAATACGAAAGCAGCCGAATATGAAAGCTGGCTTTCGATTGAAGGATGCTTTCGTATTCTTCATGATCTAAAAGTATAGCGCTTCAATATTTTAAGTTTACTTCAAGAAAATTATAGTAAAAATGAATAATATATGATAATAAGAGAATAAATAGAAATAAGATTATAGAAAACTATAATAAAAAATTGAATAGTAATTAAGAAAACGAAAGCATAGAAGATTATTGATAAAAGAAAAGCATATAACAAATGCTTCAACCCTATAACGCCTTTTGTCATGGTTTTTGCAGAACAACAATGCAAAAACCACGCCAATCCTTCGCTTCGCTCAGGAGCAGGCGTTAAGGGTTAAGCCAATGTTAGAATTATTTATTGTTCAGCTGCTCGAAAAGGGAAGAGAAGCGGTGCGTCTTTCCCTTATTCTCGCATGTTACGTGCCTATAAAAAACGACGAAGAGAAGAAGATAATAAAGCTAAAGAGAAGAGAATAAAAAAGTGCGCTTTGGGGTGAAAATTCTAACAATAGCTTCAACCTTATAAAGCCTTTTGTCATGGTTTTTGCTTGAAGATTACGCAAAAACCACGCCAATCCTTCGCTTCGCTCAGGCCAGGCTTTAAAGGTTAAGCCAATGTTAGGTTGACGCCTTCGGCGCGCAAAGATACATGCTAAACTAATAATTGAGAATGTTAGATTGACGCTTCGAGCCAATAAGAGAGGAGATAGTATGGTCAAACTTAAGCAATTCCAAAATAGGTTTGAAGCGGAATTCTTCGCTACCATCCTGGATAAAGAAAATATTCCCTACATCATTCAGTCAGATGATAGCGGAGGCCAAAGACCAGCATCATATAGTATAGCTGCAACAATACTCGTTAGCGAAAAGGATTATGAACTGGCTAAATCGCTTCTTTTAGCATAATGAAAACTAAAGATTTTGCGCCTTGTGGAATAAATTGTAGTCTCTGTTTAGCGTATCAAAGGGATAAGAATCATTGTAATGGATGTAATGGATCAGATGATCATAAGGCATACCATTGCATAGAATGTAGAATAAGGAACTGTGAAGAGAAAAAGGGTAATAAAGAGCTATTATGTAGTAAATGTAAGAAATATCCATGTAGAAGAATAAAGGATTTAGAAAAGAGATATTTTAATAGATATAATGTGAACATATATAAGAACTTTGAGGATATAAAGACATTGGGAATTAGAGAGTTTATCAAGAACGAAAAAGCTAAATGGCAATGTGATAGATGTGGCAAATATTTGTGTATGCATAGAGATATGTGTTTATTCTGTGGAAATCCAAATCTAATATATTTGGAGAAAAGAAATAACCTAACAAAAGCTTCAACCTGACTCGCGTTTGAAAAGCATAAATAGATGCAATGTTAAATTGATAATGCCCTGGTAGCGCAGTAGCGCACGACGGCTCGCAGGTTAAGCCAATGTTAGAATTATTAAATGTTATACTGCTCGAAAAGGGAAGAGAAGCGGTGCGTCTTTCCCTTATTCTCGCATTTTACAGGCATATAAAAAACGACGAAGAGAAGAAAATAGAGATGTTAAAGAGAAGAGAAGAAAGAAGTGCTCTTTGGGGTGAAAATTCTAACAACCGTTTCAACCTTATAAACCCTATTGTCACGCTTCTTGCATATCACCGTAGAATGTTAGTGCGAATTAGAGTGTGGCAAGAATCGCGCCAATCCCTCGCAGTAGCTCGGGACGGGTTTAAAGGTTAAACGAATGTTAGACGGACGCCTTCGGCGCCCAAATAAGAGAACATTACTATCCCCAAACAACCTCAGGCTTTTTCTTATCTTTAGCACATTGAGAAAGAAAATAGTTTATCAGCGTTTGATAAGGAATCCCCGAGTCTTTCGAAAGTGTCTTGAAGTAATTTATTGTATCAGTATCAAGCCTGATAGTAATAGATTTCTTCAAGCGATTAATATAGGGATTTTTGATAGACTTATCAAAATCATAGTTATCAAGCATTTCGGTGTTTTTCATAGGAGACTTCCTCCTTCTTATTAGCTTTTCTGGCTGAAATCAATCGGATAATAGAATCCGATTCACGATAACAATGGCAAACGACTAAAAGTCGTAATTTGGAACTAAGACCTAAGATGATAAAACGATCTTCTTCAGTAGAATGTAAAGGATCAAAGATTACACGAGCAAATTCATCAAAGAAGACAGTTTTTGCTTCATCAAAATCAATATCATGTTTTGTCTGATTAATGAGATTTTTTCTTGGATCCCAGACAAAGGAAATATCCTTCATGTGTACAAAGTATGTACATAATCAAGTAAAAGTCAAGATAAAGAAGAAGAATTGTTAAAGAAAGAGAATAAAGACTATTATAGAAAAGAAATACGTCTAACAAATGCTTCAACCTTATAAAGCCTTTTGTCATGGTTTTTGCGAGAAGATCACGCAAAAACCACGCCAATCCTTCGCTTCGCTCAGGCCAGGCTTTAAAGGTTAAGCCAATGTTAGGCGGACGCGCTTCGCGCGCAAAGATAAATAAAGACTGAATAGGCATTATGCTTTGTCTGGAGTAGAGATGATACCTTTTATACGAAAAAATCCTTTGTTTTCTCTTTGTGGATTAAATTGCAGTTTGTGCCCAAGATTTAATACTGATGGAAGTTCGAAATGTCCAGGCTGTGGCGGAGAAAACTTTTCAACTCAGCATCCAACTTGTGCAGTAGAAACATGCAATAGAAAACATGATAATGTGGAATATTGTTTTCAATGCAGTGAATACCCATGTAAAAAATATCAAGAAGAAAGCAAATGTGATTCATTTATATCATATAGAAGTGTAAAACAGAATTTTATAGAAGCAAAAAATGATATTAAAAAATATGAAACCGATTTAGGTAAAAGACAAAAGTATTTAAAGATATTATTAGAAAAGTATAATGATGGAAAATCGAAAGGATTATACTGCCTTGTTGCTAATGATATGCCATTAAATGAATTAGAAATATTAATTAGTAAAATTGATAAAATACCAATTGATTTGGATATAAAAGAAAAAGCAAAAGAGGTTAAAAAGGAAATTTTAGCATTAGAAGTAAAATTTGGCTTTGAATTTAAATTAAGAAAATAGCGCCTAACACCTGCTTCAACCTTATAAATCCTTTGTCATGGTTTGTGCAGAAACCCCATGCACAAACCACGCCAAGCCTTCGCAGTAGCTCAGGCGCGGATTTAAAGGTTAAGCCAATGTTAGATGGACGCCTTCGGCGCAAAAAGTGTAGCTATAAATGGCTAGAGAAGCGATAATAAAATATGAAAAACATGCTTAGTGCTAAAATTGTTTATATGAATAATTAAATGAATACATGATTGATATAATAATTTGAATGTATATAGTATGGAGCTTTAAATGATAAACAAAGATTTCGAAGAAATTTGTAGTATTATTAATGAAGAAGCATTACAAAGGAAAGATTCACAAAGTGCAATATATAAGATAGTGGAAGTATATAGAAAGATGTCTGAATTTGATAGAAGAAATGTTGATAATGTAATTATAAAATGGTTATGGGATGAGAATAGACGATACGATGCTTTATTCCTAATTGATGAATTTTACATATATTCATTAAAACCTGAATTGTACAAGTTAAAAGAAAAATTGAAAACCGAAAGAGAAGCATCAGCAATATACGATATTAAAAAGATTGACAATATAATAGAAAGATTAATGTAGAATGTATATTATAATTTGAATATTATGAATAATACTAATAAGGTAGATTAATTAATCGAAAAATATTCATCTAACACATGCTTCAACCTTATAAATCCTTTGTCATGGTTTGTGCAAGACAGAAGAGCACAAACCACGCCAAGCCTTCGCAGTAGCTCAGGCACGGATTTAAAGGTTAAGCCAATGTTAGGCAGGTTAACTTGAGAATTGAAACTATACCTGATTGGAGTATTTGATGGTTCGTATTACTGATGATTTGTCTGTTATCGAAAACATCGGAACTGCAAATATATTCTGTATTGGTTCAAATAAGGAATATACCTTAATAGATTCGGGCATATTTATGAAGACCAAATACCTTATTCAAGAGCTAAATAAAAATAACTATAAATTGCAGAATCTTAAGTCAATAATACTGACTCATTGTCATTGTGATCATATAGGTGGAGTAAAAGAATTACTTGATAACTCAAATGCTAAAGTCATTGCTCATAAAAATGATGTTCCTTATATTCTCCAAAAAGCAATAATTGATGGACCCTACAAAGGAATGATGATTGAAGAACAAAAAACAATGAAATATCTTAATTGTGTTGTTCCTAGAGTAGATATTCAACTTGAGAGTGATAGTGTAGTTGATAACCTGCAAGTAATTAATGTACCAGGGCATACGCCTGGAAGCATTGCTCTATATGAGAAGGATAAAAAGTATATGTTCTTTGGAGATGTAATAAGGGAAAGCAAAAAGGAAGGATTATCAATAGGAAAACCAGAAAAGTTTAATGTAGATTCAAAACAAGTATATAAAGATGCAGAAAAGCTTTTATCATATGAAATTGAGTATGGGTTATTGAGTCATGGGAAAGTGTATAAAGGTAATGAAGTAAATGTATTACGAGAATTAATTAGAACTGCCTAACACTCGCTTCAACCTTATAAATCCTGTTGTCACGCATTTTGCAAGAACAACAATGCAAAATGCGCGCCAATCCTTCGCTACGCTCAGGACGGATTTAAAGGTTAAGCGAAAATGTTGGACGGACGCGCTTACGCGCGCGCAAAAGAGATGATTCACAGTGAAAAGTTATAGTTCATATGATTCATATGAGTATGCAATTTGCGATATTTCTTATAGGCAAATTCTATGAAAACATCGAATAAACAGACAACATTACTTGCTATCCTCATTACAATAGTAATCATAGGTGTATCAGTCTTTTTTATTAAGACTATATCGGTAGAAGTATTAGAGAGTTCACTTAAAGTAAATGGCTTGTATGGAGTTGAAATATCATATGAAGATATAGAAGAAGTAAGAGAACTTGATTCGATACCATTTTGGGGAATGAAGACAAATGGTATTAACCTAGGGTTCATGAATATTGGAATTTTTTCTTATAAGGAATTGGGTAAAGTACGATTATTTGAGATAAAGAAAGAAAAGCCATATATATTAAGGGGCTGACGTAGATAAACTTCTAGATTCCACACCATTTTCGTAGAATCTTCAACTGATTCACAGGTGTCCCATAGTTGAATCGGAACTCACACTCTTTAAGAAACAAAGGAAAGTTTTTCTTGTCAATCCCGTTATATTTTCTCAGTACTCTCTTCGCTTGATTCCAGAAGTTCTCAATTCCATTGATATGATTTTTCTTGTCAGCGAAAAGTTCTGAATGATTAATACGATGGTGATGAAATTCAGTTACGTCCAACGCATCATAACTGCGATAAGTATCCGTGTAGACAACACTGTCAGGCTTGATTTTATTGGCTATGACAGGCATTAAGGTCGCAGCCTTGGTATTCTCGACTACTACTGTATAAACCTTGCCATGACGCTTTAGCATGCCAAAGACGACAACTTTCCCTGTAGCGCCCCGACCACGTTTCCCTTTACGTACACCACCGAAATAGCTTTCGTCTATTTCGATGTCACCATTGAATATTTCTGCTGCTTCCCGGGCGAGATAAATGGCTATTACCTGCCTTACTTTCCGGTAAAACAAGATAGCAGAATTTGGTTGAATCCCAAGTAAATTTGCCGCAGATCTAGCGGTCACCTCGAGCACAAAATATTCCAATAATCGAGTCTGAGTACTTTTCTTTAACCTGCAATGACTTATTGCCACTTTTAGAGTCTATCATAGGACTTTATCTACTGCAGCCCCTATATTAATCATTGGAAAAAATGAAAAGATAGTATTAGGATTAGGTAAAGAGAAGAATGAAGAGATCTATAGGACATTGGAAGAAAAGATAAGTAAAGATAATAAGTAGAGACGTCCAACAAAAGCTTCAACCCTATAACGCCTTTTGTCATGGTTTTTGCTAGAAGATGACGCAAAAACCACGCCAATCCTTCGCTTCGCTCAGGAACAGGCGTTAAGGGTTAAGCCAATGTTAGAGCTATTCAAAATAAGATAATACATTACAGGTAATAGAAATATAATTTGTTCGCATTTGCTATTGACAAATACGTATATAATAACGATACTATACGTGTGAGGTGAAATATGGCAACAAAATTGACATTAACAATTGATAAGGCGATTATAAAAAAGGCAAAGAACTTTGCTCAAGAGAAAAACAAAAGTGTTTCTCGAATAGTTGAAGAGTATTTGAATAATATATCCTCTAGTAATACTCCTAAAGAATTTACGAACATTCTTTATGCTCCAATAACCGACAGTCTTATTGGTATGTTTAAAGACACAGGAAAAGATTATAAAGATTTGCTCAACGAAACTAGAACGGAGCGATTTTTATGATTAAACGAGTTTTCATAGATACAGATGTAATCTTAGATGTTGCGTTAGCGAGAGAACCTTTTCTTGAAGCGAGTAGAATTGTATTAGCGATACTTGAAAATAACATAGCAATTGGGTATATGTCTTCCAATGGTGTAGCTAATCTTTATTACATTTTAAGAAAATCAGGGGGAGACGAAAACGCTCGTCTATTTATAACAAAACTAATCCAATACATAACAATCATATCAATAGATCATTCTGATATAGTAAATGGATTAAAATCAAAAATTCCAGATTTTGAAGACGCTCTTCAGCAATATTCTGCAAGCAGAAACCAATGTGATTGTATAGTTACAAGAAATTTAAGTGATTATAAGAATTCATCAATAAAAGTATATTCGCCTATAGAATTCTTAAATCTATATAAAGAAAAGCTCTAACAAACGCTTCAACCTTATAAAGCCTTTTGTCATGGTTTTTGTGAGTCGCTTACGCTCCTTTACGCAAAAACCACGCCAATCCCTCGCATCGTTGCTACGCAACGCCGCTCGGGCCAGGCTTTAAAGGTTAAGCCAATGTTAGGCCCACGCCTCCGGCGGAGGGAAAAACATTTTGTTCTAAGACTTTCGAGAGTGGAAAAACAAGCTTTTTGGCTACTAGCATTTTTGATCATCATAAGTCTAGTAGAAGAAATATTTTTTCTATGGAGGGTATTATGAGCAAGAAGCATGATGTCAACACAATTAATGCAGTGGTAAACACAGAAATTGCACAAAAAGAGAAAATGGTTGATCCTGGAAAGATTCAAGAGCTTTTAAATATTGAGGAGAATATTCCATATCTAAAATTTGAATCATTTATTGGCAATCCGTATTCTTTATTGGGTAGAGTAGTCGAAATAAGAAAAATTGATGGGAAAATACCAACATCAATTAATACTAATAATATTGATTTTTCTCCTTTACCAATTCCTGGTGTAGTTGTTGATGAAGAATCAAAATTAAAAAGCCCGATATTGCGGCAAGCAATAGTAATAAATAATAGTCTTTCTGCTAGCATTGGTCTTTTTAACTATCTAAAAGTCGAACTTGATTCAGAAAGTGTTTTTAGTATTAACGTTATTGATCAAACAGCTGGTTTAATTGATGTTAATAATGAATCATGGGGTAAAGGATTAGCATCATGGAAAGATAATAATAAAGAGTTATTCGACGATACTGAAATATGTTATTTATATGTAATTATTGGGTTTATTCAAAAACAGATTATACGAAAAAAGTATAAAAAATTTGATGGTTCCGGAGTTGGTGGAGCTTATGGCGTGAACATTGAAGGAAAATTACACATGAGCACTGATGAGTATTCAATGGATATTAGATATGGGTTAACAACCGCAATTTTAAAAAGGCCAAAACCAATTACTGAACCAATAAGTAGAAGTGTTAAAGGTATAGAAATATCCAAGGAAGAAGAAAAACTATTGGCCACGGCTCAATCAGTGATAATTACATACAAATAAAAGAGGCCTAACAACTGCTTCAACCTGATATTTTCTTTGTCACATTTTGTGCTGTCGCTACGCTCCTGACGCACAAAATGCGCCAAGCCCTTCGGGCGCGAAAATACAGGTTAAGCAAATGTTGGGCGGACATATGGAAATATAGGGTAGAATTTAGCTCAGTATAATGCTATTACAATGTCTAGGGAGCTTTGATTGATGAATCCAATAGAAACAGATAGGTTAATTCTACGAAGTTTTTTAGAAAAAGATGCTTCAAGCCTATTCGCATATCTATCAAAACCAAGAGTAAATTGCTTTGTATCAGAAAAGGTAAATACCTTTGAAGAAGCAAGAATCGAAGTTAAAAAAAGATGTAAACTGAAAAATTCAATTGCCATTTGTTTAAGAGATACTGATGAAGTAATTGGTGATTTGTTCTTTGAGAAAGAAGAACCTGATACTTATGATATTGGATGGAATATTAATGTAGATTATCAAGGTAAAGGCTATGCTTTTGAAAGTGCAGAAGCTTTATTTATCTACCTATTTGAAGTCAAAAAAGCAAGACGGATATATGCGTATGTTGAAGATGATAACATAAGATCACAAAAACTATGTAAGAGACTAGGAATGAGAAATGAGGAGTGTTTTAAGGAATTTATATCGTTTATAAATAATGAGGATGGTACACCAAAGTATGAAAATACAATGCAATTTGCGATTTTAAAAAAGGAATGGGATTCTAATAGAGAATCATAAAAGCGGAAACTAATAAATATTAATAGCCGTCCAACAACCGCTTCAACCTTATAACGCTCTTTGTCACGCTTCTTGCGAGTCGCTTCGCTCCTTTACGCAAGAAGCGCGCCAATCCCTCGCTACGCTCGGGAACGAGCGTTAAAGGTTAAGCCAATGTTAGGTGGACGCCGCTGAAGCGGCGCAAAGTATAAATCTATTAGAAATTAATGTATTTTACTTAATAGTAACATAATAGAGAGCAAAACTATGGAATATCATCCTGAGGATCAATACATTGCGACAAAATATTCATATAACGAGCTAATGAGCCTGGCAAATGATGTAGGTGATACTGCAATCCTTGGATATCAAAGACCGAAAGAGGCAGCCCGTAATTTTTTTATCAATTGTTATCATTTAAAAGATTGGCTAAAAAAGGATAAAAGGATTGGTGATCCAAAAAAGGTAGAAAAATATGTTGATAGTTGTGCAGGATTAAGAATTGCTAAAATTATTTGTAACTCTTTAAAGCATGCAGGATTAAGCAAAAAAGCTGATGAAAATTTAGAATTAGCAAAGATAAATCTTGCGATACGTCTTGATGTGCCTTACAAGCATGATGCTAAAGCTTTTATAACAGCTGAAAGAAATGTAGAAGATGGAGATACTATAGAGATATTTTCTAGCACAAGATCAATTAGAAAAAATAAAGCAATTTCAACTTATTCAATTATCATTACTATTGGAGAAAAAAAATATAATGCTTTGGAATTAGCAGTAGATTGTATGAGAGAATGGGATGATTTTTTAAAGAGCAATAATCTTGATTTTTCGACTTTATAGGCAGTGTTGAGATAAAAGAATAAAATATAAACACCTAACAAAAGCTTCAAGCTGAGTCGCTTCTTTGTCACGCTTTTTGCGAGTCGCTACGCTCCTTTACGCAAAAAGCGCGCCAACCGCTTCGCGGTCGAAGCTCCCAGCTTAAGCCAATGTTGGATGGACGCCTTCGGCGCCAAAATCATAGAGAAGGTGATAGATGCTCATTGAAGAATATAATGTTCAATGGCCAAAACAATTTGAAATAATAAAAGACGTATTAGAAAAGAACTTAAAGTCATATGTCAGAATTGAGCATGTCGGTAGTACATCAATAAAAGGAATGTTTGCTAAACCAATTGTTGATATAGATATAGAGATAAATAATAAGAATGATTTATCATAGATTAAAACTGAACTAGAGAATATTGGATACGTCTATTGTGGAGACCAGGGTATACCAGGGAGAGAAGCATTTAAAAGAGACGGAATAAATAAATTAGGAGCTTTAGATACTATACAACATCATTTATATGTCTGTACTTCAGATAATATAGAGTATCGAAAGCATATTCTATTTAGGGATTACTTACGAAATCATAAAGAATCAGTAGATCAATACAATAGTATAAAAAATGACATTATTAGAAGATATGGCGAAAATAATAGAGAAGAGTAAAGAAGAGAGGAAGAAGCATCCAACACCCGCTTCAACCCTATAACGCCTTTTGTCATGGTTTTTGCGAGAAGATCACGCAAAAACCACGCCAATCCTTCGCTTCGCTCAGGAACAGGCGTTAAGGGTTAAGCCAATGTTAGGCGGACGCGCTAACGCGCGCTCAGATAATAGTAAGATATTGGAGATACTAAATGAGTGAGATTAACATTACCGTAACTAAAGAAGAAATAAGTCTATTACTCAAGCTCGTATATTCAGGTTCTTTTGTACTGGATCACGAGGAAGATGATACAGAAAAGAAGATTAATGACCTTATTCAAAAAGTACTTCTTGCTGCTAAAGTAAATAAAGCTTACAGAGGAATAGAGTTCGACCAAGAAAGAAATGAGTACATATTGACCGAGAAAGCAGAAGAAGCATTAAGAGAAGAGTTTGAAGAGTTTATAGAAGAATCTTTTTGGGAAGAGATTCTATATAGATTAGGACAAAGAGATTTGATAAAAGAGATAGGAGAGAAAGAATATCGAAAGATGTCGGAAGAGGAAGTAGTAGAAAGACAAGAGAAAGCGGAAGGAAAGTATAGGGGGGAGTTTGAGAAGAATGGAATAAAGAACCTAGGGATTGTAGGAAAGTAGAGGAAACGTCTAACACCTGCTTCGACCCTATAACGCCCTTTGTCATGGTTTGTGCAGAACAACAATGCACAAACCACGCCAATCCTTCGCTTCGCTCAGGAGCAGGCGTTAAGGGTCAAGCCAATGTTAGGCTGACGCTTCGCGCAAAAAAGAATAAAAGGAGAATATATGGTATTCGAACGTGATAATTTAAATTCGGTAGTATGCAATATTAGGATACCCGATGGGAAAAATGAAAAAATCGGGACTGGAGTATTCATTTCAAAAGGAAGCGATTGTTATTTATTAACAGCTTCACATGTTGTTACTAATATAAATGTAAATACCTATGCAGTATTATCTGATAATTCTCAAAATCCAATAAGAGTAGATCTTTCAATCCTTCTTGGTGGAGCAGCATTTGTTAAACATCCAATTGCAGATTTAGCGTATGCAAAAATATCATTAACTACAACAAATCAAGATTACATGCAAAACCGTTGTTTCCCATACGACCATATTGAATTGAGTTGTACACCAATTTCAAAAGATATTGAACTCACAAGTATAGGTTTTCCATTAGGACTTGGCGCTGTTGGTCCAAAGTTTTCTCCACTTTCTTTTAGAACGTTTGTATCTTCACCCCAAATTACTTTGCCTAGATTTGATAATCAAGTTAACTGCGATTTCATAATATTGGAATTACCAAGTATTGGTGGATATAGTGGTGGACCATTATTTGATTTAGGATATATAAAATCTGCTGCTATTGAAATGACAAAAGAAAAAACAATTTTGTATGGTATTGTCCATGGAACACTTTCTGATGTAACTGGTGGAAAATTAGCAGCAATTACACCATTGAAATATTTAAATGGTTGGATGTAAAAAAATAAGCCTAACAACTGCTTCAACCCTATAACGCCTTTTGGCATGGTTTTTGCAGAACAACAATGCAAAAACCATGCCAATCCCTCGCTTCGCTCAGGAGCAGGCGTTAAGGGTTAAGCCAATGTTAGGTGGACTCGCTTCGCTCGCCCCAAAGAAAAAAGATTATATGTTCTTCTGTAGATCAAATAAATTTTAATTATGGCATATTTAAAAATATATCAAAATGAGGCTTTTCGATGAATAAAAGCATGATAGTAAAGACAATTATTCTCTCAGTATTATCTTTGCTATCTTTAGCCTGGAATAAATATAGAACTACAAAACGACTAGGAAAAGAAATAGGTATTGGGTATTTGATAGGTATTCACACTCCATATAAATATGTTTTTGGAGTTACAAATTATACTTTATCAAATATTACGATGATTGTGATATGTAACCAAGATCAGAATTACTTATTAATGGTAGGATATATAATAAATACAATAATCAATCTTTATATTGAGATTATGAATACTTCAAAGATATGGAATAAAGTCTTTGTTTATGAAAAAGGAATCAAAATAAATTATGAAGAAATATATAATAGAAAAATGATAAAGATAGAAAACATGGAAGATGGAAAAGTAAAATATACAATAAAAAATGGATTCGAAGTAGAATACAATAGTAAAGAAAGAGGAAATACCTAACAAATGCTTCAACCCTATAATGCCTTTTGTCATGGTTTTTGCGAGAGGATCACGCAAAAACCACGCCAATCCTTCGCTACGCTCAGGAACAGGCGTTAAGGGTTAAGCCAATGTTAGAATTATTTATTGTTCAGCTGCTCGAAAAGGGAAGAGAAGCGGTGCGTCTTTCCCTTATTCTCGCATGTTACGTGCATATAAAAAACGACGAAAAGAAGAAAATAGATAAGTTAAAGAGAAGAGAAGAAAGAAGTGCTCTTTGGGGTGAAAATTCTAACAAAAGCTTCAACCCTATAACGCCTTTTGTCATGATTTTTGCGAGAAGATAACGCAAAAACCACGCCAATCCCTCGCTTCGCTCGGGAACAGGCGTTAAGGGTTAAGCCAATGTTAGACGGACGCGCTTACGCGCGCAAAAAGATACATCTTTAAGAGGTTATCAAATATGTTAGACGGATTCTTCAGGCACAAATTTAAAACACCTATGGTGATTAAATGAGTTTTGCTACTAATAAAAATATTATTAAGCGTATATTAATGACCATAACCGGCGTTATTGTTTGTTCATTTAGTGTTGGGTTATTTAATATATCAGCTTTTGGAGTTGATCCATTTCAGTGCTTTGCTCAAGGTTCACATATCTTATTTTCGAAATATCTGGGATATGGCACATACTATTTAATACTAAGCTTAATAATGCTTGTAGGCATATTTATATGGGATAAACACTTTATTGGTATAGCAACATTTATAAATATGTTTTTGACAGGCTACATTGTTGATTGCTCATATAGATTCCTTGTCTCAGTGCTTCCTTCGGTTTCATTATTACAGAGGTTTTTAATGCTTTTAGGAGCATTGGTCATAATGTGTTTTGGCTCTGCCTTGTATTATACTGCGGATCTTGGGGTTTCTGTTTACGATGCTATTTCGCTCATATTAGCAAAGAAAAGATTAAACATAAAGAATCATAGTATTCCTTTTAAATGGATCAGGGTAATTAGTGATCTTATCTGTGTAACATTGGGGACTATATTGGGAAAGATTCCTGGAATTGGAACAATAATAACGGCATTTTTTATGGGTCCATTAATAACAGTATTTAATCAAAAGGTTGCTGAACCATTTCTTTATGGAAAATCTAAAAAAGAAAATGTATAAAAGTTCTATTAGAATAAATTATATAGTTGTACTATATTAAGATAAGGTTTCGTCTAACAAACGCTTCAACCCTATAACGCCCTTTGTCATGGTTTGTGCAGAACAACAATGCACAAACCACGCCAATCCTTCGCTACGCTCAGGAACAGGCGTTAAGGGTTAAGCCAATGTTAGGTTTATAGAAAAACATTGAAAATATTTTTGTTTTGCTTTGGAGAGCACATGAGAAATTGGATTCTATTACTTATATGCTTAGTAATTACTAGTTGTTCAAAAAATAATTTTACGTTAACCGGGAAGATTATTGATACTATTGGAGTAGATACATCAAAGTTAAGTGTAGATATTGCTGGACCATATCTAAAAGAAGGAAGGGTCCATTCCGTAAAGCTTAATAAGAATGGCGAATACTATTATAAAGGGTATATATCAAAAGAAAGTGATCTGGTGTTTCTTGAATTGGGTGAAAACATTGGTAAATTAAAAAATGCAGATTTATTTAGTAATAATATAGCTATAAAAAAAGGGAGTAATGTACAATCACATTCCATATATTTATCTGAACGTTTTAAACTAGAGCGAAATAAAAATACTATTCAATGGAATTATGAAATATTTAAGGGTGTAAAATATCAAATAGAAATTTCAAGCGATATGGAAGTAATCAATGAAAATTTGTTTTCTAAAAAATCCTATTGTGTTGTAAATAATATACAATCAAATATGTTTGATTTATCCACGTTAAATTTAATAGAAGAAGTGAATAAAATTAATCACAATATGATGGAAGGCAATGAAATAAATAAAAAAGTATATGAACCATTAGATTCTCAAAGAAAATACTATCTTAAAGTAAATGCATATATTTGGAATGAGCAATTGAAATTTCCTTTAAAAGTATCAGAATCTAATTGTATAGAGTACATAATATAATATAAAAAACCTAACAAATGCTTCAACCCTATAACGCCCTTTGTCATGGTTTTTGCGAGAAGATGACGCAAAAACCACGCCAATCCTTCGCTACGCTCAGGAACAGGCGTTAAGGGTTAAGCCAATGTTAGGTTGACGCCTTCGGCGCAAAAAGATACATGCGAAACTATTTATTGTTAATGTTAACTTGATGCTTCACGCTATAATAATAAAAGAAATAAGTGATGCTGATTTGGAGAGTCTATGGCAACAGATCTTGAATTCATACAGTATGTATGTGAGCAGATTAGTGAGACTGGTCGAATTCGTTATAGAAAAATGTTTGGTGAATATATGGTATATGTAGATGATAAGCCAATACTATTAGTCTGTAATAATAGTGTATATATAAAACAACATGCATGTCTCGTTGAGTTGATGAAAGAATCAGAAAAGGGAATTCCTTATACAGGAGCAAAAGAACATTACATATTGGATATTGATAATAAAGAACTATGCACAGAAGTAATTAAGCTTGTAGAACCACTAGTAAATATACCTAAGTCGAAAAGTAGTAGTAGGAAAAAGTAAATGGAATTTATACCTATACCATACTTTGGAATGATTATGTTTTTCTTTGTAGCACCAGCATTAACGTTTGGTTTTATTTCATATATCAAAAAGATAAAAGCAGATGTAGAAAAGAAAAAGTATCAAAAAGAAATATTGGAGCTAGAGATACGAAAAGATGAGATACATTTGAAGATGATTGAAGAAGAGAATAAAAAGTATGACAAAATGATTGGATCAGGTATTGGAAAAGAAGAAAAATAGAAACCTAACAAATGCTTCAACCCTATAACGCCTTTTGTCATGGTTTGTGCAGAACAACAATGCACAAACCACGCCAATCCTTCGCTACGCTCAGGAACAGGCGTTAAGGGTTAAGCCAATGTTGGACGGACGCGCTTACGCGCGCTAAAAATATGATTTACTTTATAAAGCTATTGTTCACTGATTTAAAATTTAGTGCCATCTACTACAATAGTAATAACGGACCAATACTATGAAAACATCGAATAAACAAACAACATTACTGGCAATCCTCATTACAATAATAATCATAGCTGTCTCAGTCTTTTTTATTAAGACTATATCGGTAGAAGTATTAGAGAGTTCACTTAAAGTAAATGGCCTGTATGGAGTTGAAATATCATATGAAGATATAGAAGAAGTAAGAAAACTTGATGAGATACCATTTTGGGGAATGAAGACAAATGGTATTAACCTAGGATTCATGAATATTGGAATATTTTCTTATAAGGAATTAGGCAAAGTAAGATTATTTGAAATCAAGAAGGAGAAACCATATATCCTTATCATTGGAAAGAATGAAAAGATAGTATTAGGATTGGGTAGAGAGAAGAATGAAGAGATCTATAGGACATTGGAAGAAAAGATAAGTAAAGATAATAAGTAGAGACGTCCAACAAAAGCTTCAACCCTATAACGCCTTTTGTCATGGTTTTTGCTAGAAGATGACGCAAAAACCACGCCAATCCTTCGCTTCGCTCAGGAACAGGCGTTAAGGGTTAAGCCAATGTTGGACGGACGCCCTCGGCGCGCAGTATATATGACATTGTAAAGTGTTATTATAAAGTAAAATAGCATAAACTTGACATAATATATATCATGATATATACTTCAATGTGTGGAGGCATGATATGCAAATAGCTAAATTGTTTAAAAATGGACGTAGCCAAGCGGTACGTTTACCCAAAGAATATAATTTCCCTGGTACCGATGTGCTCATTCAAAAGGTAGGTTCTTCAGTAATTCTATTTCCTAAAGGAAAAGAATGGGAAACATTTTTACATGGGTTGAATGGGTTTACTGATGATTTTATGAGTGAAGGAAGAGAACAGCCTCCTATGCAAGAAAGAGAAGGTCTATAATGTATCTCTTAGATACTAATACCTGCATCTTCATCAAGAACGGGAAGCCTCCTCATGTGTTACAAAGGCTGCAAGAAGTAATTAAGAAGAAAGTATATGTATCAAGCATAACAGTAGCGGAACTTCAATATGGTGTATACAATAGTCAAAACATAGAAAAGAATAGAATATCGTTGACAGAGTTTATAGCTCCTTTTTCAGTATTGAATTTTGATGATAATGATGCTGAAGAATTTGGTAAGATACGATCATATTTGAAGCAAAATGGAATATTAATTGGACCGTATGATATGCTTATAGCTGCGCAAGCGATAGCTAAAGACTTAGTATTAGTAACAAATAATACTGGTGAGTTTTCTAGAATCAAGAATTTAAAAATAGAAGATTGGAAATAAGAGAAATCGTCCAACAACTGCTTCAACCTTATAAATCCTTTGGCATGGTTCTTGCGAGAAGATAACGCAAGAACCACGCCAAGCCCTACGGGCACGGATTTAAAGGTTAAGCCAATGTTAGAATTATTAGTTGTTCAGCTGCTCGAAAAGGGAAGAGAAGCGATGCGTCTTTCCCTTATTCTCGCATGTTACGTGCCTATAAAAAACGACGAAGAGAAGAAAATTAAAAGTTAAAGAGAAGAGAAGAAAGAAGTGCACTTTGGGGTGAAAATTCTAACAAACGTTTCAACCTTATAAACCCTATTGTCACGCTTCTTGCATATCAAATTAGAATGTTACTGCTTACTAGAGTGTTGCAAGAATCGCGCCAATCCCTCGCAGTAGCTCGGGACGGGTTTAAAGGTTAAACAAATGTTAGGACGACTAGCTTTATCGAAACGATATAACATATTACAATAGCAGTAATTAATAATATGTACAATTATTATTGACATATTGTACAATATAATGTATCATTTATTCAGAGGTAATTATGGTTAAACAGTTATCAATCTCCGAAACAAGGAAGAGGATCACTTCTCTTGAGGATGATCTTTCTTTCAATGATACAATCTCTGTTACCAATCATGGAAAAGAAGTCTTTGCGTTACTTCGTTGGGATACATACGAAAGTATTGCTGAGACTTTAGATATCATTTCGGATGAGGCTTTATATGATGATCTAAAGATTGGGATAAAGCAGTTCGAAAATGATAGTCTTATTGATTTTGAAGATTTTAAGAAGAGCTTAAATGTATAAGATAAAGCTTACTATAATTGCAGCTGATAATATCAAAAAGCTGGATAGTAGGACACAGAATCAAGTAATAAATAAGATAGAATCATTAAAAGAAGAGCCATTATTATTAGGGAAGCCATTAAAAGGTCCATTAAAAGAATTTCGGTCAGTTCGTGCGGTAGGACAACGATATAGGATTATTTATAAAGTTCTTGATAAAGAAATAATTGTAATCATAATTGCTGTTGGAATAAGAAAAGACGGTGATAAAAAAGATATTTACGAATTGATGAAGAAGTATATAAAGACTGGATTACTAGAAGAAGGTGGTAAAAAAAAGCGATCCTAACACATGCTTCAACCTTATAAATCCTTTGTCATGGTTCTTGCGAGTCGCTTCGCCACTTCGTGGCTTCGCTCCTTTACGCAAGAACCACGCCAAGCCCTTCGGGCACGGATTTAAAGGTTAAGCCAATGTTAGGTGGACTCGCTTCGCTCGCCCCAAAGAAAAAAGATTATATGTTCTTCTGTAGATCAAATAAATTTTAATTATGGCATATTTAAAAATATATCAAAATGAGGCTTTTCGATGAATAAAAGCATGATAGTAAAGACAATTATTCTCTCAGTATTATCTTTGCTATCTTTAGCCTGGAATAAATATAGAACTACAAAACGACTAGGAAAAGAAATAGGTATTGGGTATTTGATAGGTATTCACACTCCATATAAATATGTTTTTGGAGTTACAAATTATACTTTATCAAATATTACGATGATTGTGATATGTAACCAAGATCAGAATTACTTATTAATCGTAGGATATATAATAAATACAATAATCAATCTTTATATTGAGATTATGAATACTTCAAAGATATGGAATAAAGTCTTTGTTTATGAAAAAGGAATCAAAATAAATTATGAAGAAATATATAATAGAAAAATGATAAAGATAGAAAACATGGAAGATGGAAAAGTAAAATATACAATAAAAAATGGATTCGAAGTAGAATACAATAGTAAAGAAAGAGGAAATACCTAACAAATGCTTCAACCCTATAATGCCTTTTGTCATGGTTTTTGCGAGAGGATCACGCAAAAACCACGCCAATCCTTCGCTACGCTCAGGAACAGGCGTTAAGGGTTAAGCCAATGTTAGAAGGACGCCTCCGGCGCCAGGAAATAGGAGAAAGTAATGTATTTTCGAAAAATGATTGGTATAAAGTGTTATTTAGCACCAATCAATATGGATGATGCTGCTCAGTATGCAGAATGGCTCAATTCAGAAGAAGTATTCAAATATCTTCTTGCTGGGCCAAATGTAATAACATTGGAATCAGAAAAAGAAGTTCTCCAAAGATTATCAAAAGAACATGTATATGGGGTTATTGATATCGAAAACGATACTCTAATCGGAAATGTAGGACTTATTAATGTTAACCATGTACATAAGACATCAGAAGTAGGAATCTTCATAGGCAATCAAGAGTATTGGGGAAAAGGCTATGGAACTGAAGCATTGCGATTACTTATAGATTATTCATTCAGGATATTGGGATTAGAGAACATAATGCTTAGAGTTTTTGATTATAATGTACGAGCAAGAAAGAGTTATGAGAAAGTAGGGTTTAAAAAAATGGGAGAGAGAAGAAGATCACATTATTATAATAATGAACGACATAATGATATCTTTATGGATATAGTACGAGAAGATTTCTATAAGGAAGATAAGAAAAAAAGCTTCTAACACCTGCTTCGACCCTATAACGCCCTTTGTCATGGTTTGTGCAGAACAACAATGCACAAACCACGCCAATCCTTCGCTTCGCTCAGGAGCGGGCGTTAAGGGTCAAGCCAATGTTAGACGGACGCCTTCGGCGCAAAAAGATACATATTAAAGCAATTAGTAAAAATGTTAACTTGATATGTGTAATTGTGTATGTAACATTTTATCATGGAAGGATCGATGCTTTTTAACAAAGAGATATTTTATAAAAAAGATATAGATCTAAATGGATTATCATTTTGTAGAAATGCTGTAAGAGCAGTAATTATTAAGAATAATCAGATACTTTTGGTTTATTCAAAAACAAATGACGAATATAAATTTCCTGGTGGTGGTGTAGAAGATAACGAAACGCAAGAAATTGCATTATTTAGAGAAATAGATGAAGAAATTGGAGGAACTATTGTAGATATTAAATGTAAAATTGGAACAGTAATTGAGTACAATAAATCTAAAGAAGAAACATTTGATTATTTTAAAATGATATCAGCCTACTACGAAATTGTAATTGAAGATTCTTTACATAGTCAAAATCTTGATGATTATGAGAAAGAATTGATGTTTATTCCAAAGTGGACAACTATTAAAGAAGCATTAGAAGTTAATAGAAAAACGATGAAGTCTTCTGAAAAGAAAACGAAATGGATTGAAAGAGAAACTTATGTATTGAATGAATTGCTTAAATATAAAATAAGTGAAAAGGGTAGTAAATAAGGATTCGTCTAACAAATGCTTCAACCCTATAACGCCTTTTGTCATGGTTTGTGCAGAACAACAATGCACAAACCACGCCAATCCTTCGCTACGCTCAGGAGCAGGCGTTAAGGGTTAAGCCAATGTTAGAAGCATTATAAAATTTAAATATGATAATATTAAATGCGCATTAATGGTACTAAAAGGAGGATAATGTGGATAAAAGTACTCTATCAATAATTGCTGAATTTGGAGTTGTTTTTGTAGCATTGATGGCATTGCTAATTTCTGTTTTTGCATGGATATTATCAAAAAGACTATACAGAAATCAAACTATTAATGAACTTTATAAACAGTATGGCTCAAAAGAAATGGGAATATCCTTAAAAAAATTGTGGGATTTAAAAAGAGAATGTGATAAAGATTCGGGGAATATTGAAAGCATAAGTGAAGTATTAATGATACAGAAATATATTGAGAAATATAAAAATGAGAATAATGTTATAGATGATTCATTACATTTCCATAGAAGAAGAGTATCAATATTTTATCAAAACATAGCATCTATTGCAGATAATGACAGATATTATAAAAGATTTCTTAAACAAGTATGGAAATTGGGTGACTTTAATACTATTAAGATATTAGAACCCCTTGAGATGATTGCTTCTCCAATGTGCTTGGGAGATCCAATTCATGATAAAAACGATATTTATCCAGAATATATGGATAGTATGTTACGATTATTAGAAATAGATCATAATAAAACAATAAGTAGAAAAGTAAAACAATAAGCTTCTAACAATTGCTTCAACCTTATAAAGCCTTTTGGCATGGTTTTTGCCAGAAGATCATGCAAAAACCACGCCAATCCTTCGCTTCGCTCAGGAACAGGCTTTAAAGGTTAAGCCAATGTTAGAATTATTTAATGTTATACTGCTCGAAAAGGGAAGAGAAGCGGTGCGTCTTTCCCTTATTCTCGCATTCATTATGTCGTTAGAAAAGGAACGAAGATAAGAAAAATCTTATGGAAAAAAGAAGAAAAGAGAAGAAGTGCCAATTGGGGTGAAAATTCTAACAACCGTTTCAACCTTATAAACCCTATTGTCACGATTCTTGCGAAACAACGTAGAGTAAAAGGGCTTTTTAGAGTGAGGCAAGAATCGCGCCAATGCCTCGCTACGCTCGGCCGGGTTTAAAGGTTAAACGAATGTTAGAATTATTGAATGTTATACTGCTCGAAAAGGGAAGAGAAGCGGTGCGTCTTTCCCTTATTCTCGCATGATACGTGCATATAAAAAACGACGAAGAGAAGAAGATAATAAAGCTAAAGAGAAGAGAAGAAAAAAGTGCTCTTTGGGGTGAAAATTCTAACAAAAGCTTCAACCTTATAAAGCCTTTTGTCATGGTTTTTGCGAGAAGATGACGCAAAAACCACGCCAATCCTTCGCTTCGCTCAGGCCAGGCTTTAAAGGTTAAGCCAATGTTAGGTTCACTAAGAATATATGACAAATATAATAATTATTGGCACATTACACAAAAATACAAAGAAATATACTGGTGATACTCTATATCAGATATTAGTTGATATAGAGCCATCTTGCATATTAGAAGAGTTGTCAGATGAATTTTATACAGAGTCTGGTGAGTTAAAAAAAGCGAGAAATAATGAATCACAAGAGGATTATGCACTTAATAAATATGAACAATTGAAAACTATTAAGATCAAACCATATGATATATATAACCGACAAGAACAGATTAAAAATATCAAATTGTTTAAGAATTATAAAGATTTGTTTACGGATATTAATAAGCTATTAAAGAAAAAAGCTTTATCTGAAAATGAAACAAAAATCATTAGCGATGCTTATGCAGCAATGAAAAAGAGGGATCATTTTATTAGAAGAAATAAATGTAAAAGAATAAATAGTATAGAATTAGATGAAATTATTATAGAAAAAGAAGAAAAATGGAATAGAGTTATTATGGAAGTAATTCCAAATAATGAAATATTAAAGAAATATTATAGTTTCTGTATAGCAGATGCAGTATTTTGGAATGAAAGAACTGCTGCAATGGTTCAGAACATTTTAAATAAAAGCAAAAACGAGAGGACTGTTGCTGTTTTAGCTGGCGCTGAGCATAGGCCAGAATTATTTATGCTATTAAAGCTTAAAGAAAAAGCAAATGATATTAAGATATTGGAGTATTGGGAATACTTGGAAAAAGTGAGGAACCTAACAAATGCTTCAACCCTATAACGCCTTTTGTCATGGTTTTTGCGAGAAGATCACGCAAAAACCACGCCAATCCTTCGCTTCGCTCAGGAGCAGGCGTTAAGGGTTAAGCCAATGTTAGGCGGACGCGCTCGCGCGCGCAAGAATATATAATAAAAGGAAATAGTGAATTTTATAGTTGACTTTGCTTGGAATGTTGACAAAAGGCATACATAGGAATATGTTTATAATATGAGTTTCTATTGGAATGAAGAAAAGAATGTTCTCTTAAAACAAGAAAGAGGGGTGTCTTTTGAAAGAATAGTCGTTGCGATTGAAGAAGGGCATTTGCTTGATGTATTAGAGCATCCAAATAAAGAGAAGTATAGGAATCAAATAATATTAGTGGTAGAGATAGAAGATTATGCTTTTTGTATTCCCTGTGTAGCAGAATCAAATGGTAATTTCTTTTTAAAGACATTATATCCGAGCAGGAAATATACAAAGCAGTATAAACTTGGAGGAAGCATATGAATACCAAAGAAGATAAAGAGATCATTGAATCCATAGAGAATGGAGAATGGAAGAGTATAGAAAACCTTGAAGAGATGAAAAAGAAGTTAATTACTGCGGCCTCAGAAACTGCAATTAAAGACTATAGGATAAATGTGAGGATATCAAAAAGAGATGTGGAAGCTTTAAAAACAAGAGCATTAGAAGAAGGAATTCCATATCAGACATTAGTAACTAGCATTTTACATAAGTACGTAACAGGGAAACTTGAAGAAAATAGTCATAAGGGTAAAAGAGAAAAAACTTTCGCCTAACAACTGCTTCAACCTTATAAAGCCTTTTGTCATGGTTTTTGCGAGAAGATCACGCAAAAACCACGCCAATCCCTCGCATCGTTGCTACGCAACGCCGCTCGGGCCAGGCTTTAAAGGTTAAGCCAATGTTAGAAAGACGCTCCCGCGCAGGAAGAATATTTATATTTCATTGCAGTAATTATTAATCAACATGATGGAGAAAAGCATATGTTCGGCATTGCATCGAGAAATGGATACAAAGAAATCATCCCTGGTATAAGCATTAAGACTCTTAGCTATGGAGAAAATTCATTACTTGTTGAATTCTTACTTAATAAAGATGCTGCACTTCCTGAACATAAGCATATAAATGAACAAACTGGATATCTCGTAAAAGGCAGCATTAGGCTCTTTATAGATGGAAAATCTAAAGTATTACATCCTGGTGATAGTTGGACAATTTTATCAAATGTTAAACATAAGGCAGAAATACTTGAAGATTCAGTAGCTATAGAAGTCTTTAGCCCGAGAAGAGAAGACTATATTGAATATGAGAATAAAGAAGATATTATTGAATAAAGATAAGAAACTAAGAACATAAATAATAAGAGATTTATTGAAGACAATAATAAAAAACCTTGAGAGACACAAGGGGAAGGTTTCTAACAAATGCTTCAACCCTATAACGCCTTTTGTCATGTTTTTTGCAGAACAACAATGCAAAAACCACGCCAATCCTTCGCTTCGCTCAGGAGCAGGCGTTAAGGGTTAAGCCAATGTTAGATTGACGCCTCTGGCGCAAAAAGATACATACTAAACCTATTAATGCCAATGTTAGAGTGACGAATCGCGCAGGGATAGAAAATATATGGGAAAAAATATGCTAATTAATATTGCAAAAATTGTAACTGCAATTATTATTATATCAATATTTTTTAGTGGTTCTATTACGTCTATAAAAAGCCTAAAAATAATTAATGTTGTAAAAAGAAGTAAAATTATATTAAGAGTTGATTCAAGTTATTCTCAAATAATATATCCAAGTATTATTAGCATAATTATATTTTGTTCTGCTTTTCTACAACAAACACTTTTTGAAAAATTAGGAATAATAATTTTTGGAAGTTTAGTTTTTATTGACCCTTTAAGAATCTATATTGAATCAAAGAATAGTGGATTTTATTCAAATGGTGTAGTTTTTCTTAATTATTCTGCGGAATGGAGTAGAATAGAGAAATACCAAGAATTGGAAAATGGATTACGGATAATACATAAAGAAAAAGGAGCATTTGATATTAATCTAAATTCATATGAAAAAAATGAAATTATATTAATAATGAATAATATAGGGAAAAAAAAGATATAAAGATGAAGAAATCTAACAACTGCTTCAACCCTATAACGCCTTTTGTCATGGTTTGTGCAGAACAACAATGCACAAACCACGCCAATCCTTCGCTACGCTCAGGAACAGGCGTTAAGGGTTAAGCCAATGTTAGCTAGACGCTCCCGCGCAGGAAGAATATTAAATCCTTAGTAAAAAGTTATACGGCAATGGTCAATCATAGTAGTACAAATCAATAGCATTTGTAATCGTTAATATATTTTTTAACATTCCAAGTAGTATTAGGCCTGTGTATTCCATAAGGAGTTCGCAGGCTTTTTTATTGTGTTGCGAATATATGAAATCTATAATATTTTAAAGCTTATTGAAAACCGATTCAGATGAGCTTCAATTCTTTGAATCACTAGATCTATAAAAACAATAATGAAGAGTTTTGAGAAATAAAACTATTGTATATGAAGAAGGATAAAAACATATAGTATAAATAGATATTAAAAGATTTAAAAGCTTTATAATTTTGTGCCACGTAAGAATATCATAATATTCTTGCTTTCAAAGTTATATCAATATAACATAATAACCGAGTTTGGCTGATCGAGTATGTTACGGCTACCGAACAGTCTTTTATTATGTTTGGCGATATAAAGAGCCAAAAGAAAAAATATAATCATGACGATTATAGTAATAAAACATATCTAAATAGAGTTAAGAGAAGATAGCTAACACATGCTTCAACCCTATAACGCCTTTTGTCATGGTTTTTGCTCGAGGATGACGCAAAAACCACGCCAATCCTTCGCTTCGCTCAGGAACAAGCGTTAAGGGTTAAGCCAATGTTAGAAAGACGCTCCCGCGCAGGAAGAATATTAAAAGACTTGATTAGTGGTGTTTTGTAGTGTATACTATGAAGTGTATACTGGAGGAAACCATGAAGATAACGACGAAAGAACTAAGAATTCAGCCTGGTAAAATAATAGATCAAGTTGTTAATGGACAAGAAGTTACTGTTACTTTTAGAGGGAAAGCGCTAGCAAAAATAGTTCCTATTCATAAGAAAGATAGTGTTTCCATGCAAGAAGATAATGGATTCTTTGGTATGTGGAACAAAAGGAAAGATGAAAAGACTGTCGAAGAATCGGTTCGCGAACTTCGAAAAGGACGTTCATTTTGATTATTGATACTGATGTCCTAATATGGTACCTCCGTGGAAACGAGAAGGCTAAGAAAGTAGTTGAAGCAAATATTCCATTTTCAGTATCAGCTGTAACCTATATGGAACTTATCCAAGGGATGAAGAATAAAGAAGAGTTTAGGATTTTTCAAAAGCAGATACAAAAATGGAATATTGATATCATACAAATAGATAAAGAAATTTCATCAAGAGCAATATTCTATATACAAGAATATTCACTTAGTCATTCGATGATGTTAGCAGATGCACTAATAGCTGCAACTGTTGTTCAAACGAGTGAAACACTCTTAACAGCGAATGACAAACACTATAAATATATTCCAAATATTGAGTGCAAAAGATTCGAGCCATAAAAAAGATTTCTAACAAATGCTTCAACCCTATAACGCCTTTTGTCATGGTTTTTGCTAAAAGATCACGCAAAAACCACGCCAATCCTTCGCTTCGCTCAGGAGCAGGCGTTAAGGGTTAAGCTAATGTTAGCTGGACGCCTTCGGCGCCCCAAAATAAGAAGATTTGACAATTCTTATCGATAGTGGTATAGTAAGACGAGGAGGCTATCGATGAAAACAGTAACCATATCAAGTAAGTTCCAAGTAGTTATACCAAAAGAAATAAGAGAAACCATTGGATTGAATGTTGGAGCCAAGCTTGAAGTCATTACCTATGGATCAAGAATTGAACTTGTTCCAATTGTACCAATGAAGAAACTGAAAGGAGCTTTTAAAGGGATCAATACAGATATTCAAAGAGAAGAAGATAGAATATGAATATTGTAGATTCATCATGTTGGCTTGAATACTTCAAAGGAAGTCATGTAGGAGAAAAAGTATCATCAATAATTGAGGATATTGAACATCTCCTTGTTCCTTCAATTACTATCTATGAAGTATTCAAGAAATTGATAATTGAATTAGATGAAGATAAAGCAATATTCGCAATTGCTCATATGAAACAGGGTAATGTGGTAAATCTTGATACTGACTTGGCAATCTATGCAGCAAAGATTGGTAAAGAGAATAAACTAGCAATGGCTGATAGTATCATCTATGCAATAAATAAAAAATATAATGCAACCTTATGGACACAAGATAAGCATTTTAAAGATTTGAAATCAGTAAAATATTTTGAGAAAGAATAAATAGCTAACAAAAGCTTCAACCCTATAACGCCATTTGTCATGGTTTTTGCGAGAAGATCACGCAAAAACCACGCCAATCCTTCGCTTCGCTCAGGAGCAGGCGTTAAGGGTTAAGCCAATGTTGGATGGACGCCTTCGGCGCCAAAATCATAGAGAAGGTGATAGATGCTCATTGAAGAGTATAATGTTAAATGGCCAAAACAATTTGAAATAATAAAAGAAGTATTAAAAAAAAGCCTAAAGTCATATGTCAGAATTGAGCATGTCGGTAGTACATCAATAAAAGGAATGTTTGCAAAGCCAATTATTGATATAGATATAGAGATAAATAAAAAGGATGATTTATTACAGATAAAAACTGAACTAGAGAATATTGGATACGTCTATTGTGGGGACCAGGGTATACCAGGGAGAGAAGCATTTAAAAGAGACAGAATAAATAAATTGGGAGCTTTAGATACAATACAACATCATTTATATGTCTGTGCTTCAGATAATTTAGAGTTTCGAAAGCATATTTTATTTAGGGATTACTTACGAAATCATAAAGAAGCAGTAGATCAATACAATAGTATAAAAAATGACATTATAAGAAGATATGGTGAAAATAATAGAGAGAAGTATGTTGAAGTAAAAGAGAATGAATACAAATGGTTCTTTGAAGACATAATAGAGAAGAGTAAAGAAGAGAAGAAGAAGCATCCAACAACCGCTTCAACCTTATAAATCCTTTGTCATGGTTTGTGCAGAAATCCCATGCACAAACCACGCCAAGCCTTCGCAGTAGCTCAGGCGCGGATTTAAAGGTTAAGCCAATGTTAGGCGGACGCGCTTCGCGCGCTAATTAAATATATTCAAGTTAGGTGATAATTATGATGAATAGTACTAGTTCAATTATTCAATTTGAAAATAGAAAAGCTTTTAGAATATGGCTTGAAATCAACCATAGTTCTTTAAGTGGCATTTGGATTGTTTTTTCAAAAAGAAGCAAAGATTTTACTTCAAATGATGCTTTGGAAGAGGCAATTTGTTTTGGTTGGATTGATGGGCTAATGAAGTCAATAGATGAAACAAAGTATAAAAAGTACTTCTCAAGAAGGATTGATAAAAAGAAGTGGTCTGAAAAGAATAAAGCAATCTATAAAGGACTTAAAGATAAAGGATTAATTACAGAATCTGGAATAGAAGCATATCAAACTGATGATAAGAAAAATGAGGTTTTAGATAAGAATAGTATACACGCTGCCAATATTAAAAAGCTAAAAGATGTGTTGAGCATGGAAAATGATACATTGAAAATATTTGAGAACACTACACCTTCTAGGCAGAAGCAACTAGCGGGATTTTATTGTGATGCAAAAACTGAAGAGACACGAAGAAAAAGAAAAGAAAAAATTATTGAAGCCATAAAGAATAATTACAAAGGAATGTTGTACTAATTTTCGCCTAACAAATGCTTCGACCCTATAACGCCTTTTGTCATGGTTTGTGCAGAACAACAATGCACAAACCACGCCAATCCTTCGCTTCGCTCAGGAGCAGGTGTTAAGGGTCAAGCCAATGTTAGATTTACGGAATTACTGAGGAACATATGAGACTTGAAGTCCTGGGATCTGGTGGCGCTGTAACCACACCAAAACCTTTTTGTACATGCAAATCATGCACCGAAGCTCGATTAGGAGATCCAAAGAACTCACGCTTCGGGCCTAGCGTGTTTATTCATGGTCCTGATATTCTAATTGATACGCCTGAAGAAATATTTATTCAACTGAACCGATCAAAGGTGAGCCATATAGCCGTATGTTTTTATTCTCATTGGCATCCTGATCATACTTCTGGGAAGAGAATATTTGAGATGAATAAAGATTGGAAAAATTATCCAGCAAAAAATAAAATTACTAATGTTGTCTTAACTGAGAAGATAGCTGAAACATTTTCTAAATGTTTGGGTATAAAAAGTCATCTTGATTTTTTAGCATACACAGGCTTAATAAAGTTAGAAGTAATTCCAAATTCTAAAAGCTATGAATTTGATGGCTATAGAGTAACACCTGTTCAGTTAGGTCAGGATTATTCATTTGGCTATGACATTGCTGGTTTTGGAAAGAGAATATTGGTCATAATGGACGAACTTAAGTTTTGGATTCCTAAGCGAGAGATATATGACACTATTTATGATCTGATATATTTGCCGCTAGGTGTTGTTGATGTTAACCCGATAACTAAAGAGCGGAACATTGACCAAAATCATCCAGTACTAGAAGATGAACAAACAATATTAGAGACTCTTGAGTATATAAGAACATTAAATAGTAAGCAATTCATACTAGGCCATGTTGAAGAACCAGATGGTGTTAATTTTGAAATGGGCGAGAGATTGAGTATATATTGTTCTGAGATTACAGGTAAAAATATTAAAATAGCATATGACATGTTAGAATACGAAATCTAACAAACGCTTCAACCCTATAACGCCTTTTGTCATGGTTTTTGCGAGAAGATGACGCAAAAACCACGCCAATCCTTCGCTACGCTCAGGAACAGGCGTTAAGGGTTAAGCCAATGTTAGGTTGACGCTTCGCGCCAAAATTAATAAATAATATGGCACAAAAAAATAAGGGGTATTAAATGAGTTCAGGACAGTATTACATTAAGAATGGATACATTTATGGGCCAAAAATGTCAGGACAATTCTATATTAAATCTAATTATATATATGGACCTAAAAATAGTGGTTTATATTATATAGTAAATAATTATATTTATGGTCCAAAATGTAATGGTCAATTTTATATACTAAATGATTATATTTATGGACCTGATGATGAATTACCATGGCTAGAGAATTAATAGCTGTAAATTAAAATGAGTAATAATGAAAAACATCAATTACATTCTAAAGTTGGCGAACAATTAGAAGAAGTTTTTTTGTTTCCTTATAAAGTACTACTAGATCCAGCATGTGGTGGTGATCAACATATTTCTTTATTTATAAATAAAAAAAATAGAGAAAATATAATGTGTAAAATAGATGCTGCAATTGTAAACGATAATAAAATAAATGCAATTATCGAGGTAGAAGAATCTGGTATAAGTCCAACAAAAATATTTGGTAAATTTTATACATCATACTTTTCTAGTATTTATATAAGATATGTCGAGGAATATAATTATTCTGAAAAAATTGGCTATTTTCAACTAATTGATGTTAGCAAGACAAATGAAGAAAGATCATCAAAAGAGAGACAATTAAAATATATCGAAAATGAAATTAATAAGTTTATTAATGATAATGAGAATTCTAAGATAAAATCTTATACATTATTATGTTATAGAAATAATAGTGATATTAAAAAATTTGTAAGCATAATTGAAAAATATTGTAAAGAAATAAACCTAACAACTGCTTCAACCTTATAAATCCTTTGGCATGGTTTGTGCAGAACAACAATGCACAAACCATGCCAAGCCTTCGCTTCGCTCAGGCGCGGATTTAAAGGTTAAGCCAATGTTAGGTGGACGCTATCGCGCAGGAAATGTATGAAAAAAATATTTGTAATAATCATTATGCTAATTGTTAGTGATCAACTATATCCTCAGGATTCTCAAATATACAAAACGCTAGTATATAAAAAATATGATCTAATTGTACGTCCTGATGGATTAAAAGACTATGTAGGTACTTTATATGTAGATGGTACTTATTTAAAATTTATTTATGAATCAGATGCAGGAATGTATCCAACAATAATGGCAGTCAAATCATCAAATACGGCTGTTAATCTTATAATAAAGGGTCGATGGCAGCTAAATGATTGGAATAGTAATACAAAAAATAAGAAAACAAGATACTATTTAATATCGTTAAAGCTTTTAAGTAATGACATTCAGACTAATTGTACAGAAATTGATAGGGTAAATGTCAATGGATATAATGTACTTGATGCAGTGGTGAATGATGATCACGTTAACATTAGAAATCTACCTAATATAAACGGGAAAGTAATAGATAAATTAAACAAAGGGAAAGCCATACAAGCTATAGAAATAAGTGATTCTATAGAAAAAATTAATGATTTTGAAGACTATTGGATAAAAATAAAATACAATAATATTGAAGGATGGATATATGGCTACTACTTGGATTTTTCTAAAAATATAAAGATCATAAATTAAAGACACCTAACACATGCTTCAACCCTATAACGCCTTTTGTCATGGTTTTTGCGAGAAGATGACGCAAAAACCACGCCAATCCTTCGCTACGCTCAGGAACAGGCGTTAAGGGTTAAGCCAATGTTAGATGGACGCCTTCGGCGCGAAAGTAGACATGTTGAATCGAATATCAGTTATGTTAACCTGAAAGTGAGATGAACTATTCAGCATAAATGTAATTAACATACCTGAGTATATGGAGAATATATGGAAACATTAGATGCAATTAAAAATAGGAAGACTACTCGACGCTTTTCTTCAAAGAAAATTCCATCGGATATACTTACTACTATTTTAGATGCAGGATTACATGCACCGTCAAATGATCATATGAGGAAATGGGAATATGTAATTATTGATGGTCTTGATAAAAGAATACAACTTATTGAAAAGATTGCTAAAGAGAGAACTACTAATGAGGCAACTAAGATTGTAGATAAAGTTGGATATAAAAATGAAGAGCAAAGGAAAATGTATATTGATGCGATACCGCTACAGCGAAAAATGCTGTTGACGGCAAGTACGTTAGTATTACCATTTTTCTTTCAAGGGAAGGATCTCTTAAAGCCCCAAAGCTTGTCTGAGCTAAATTACTTCGCATCAATCTGGTGTAGCATTGAGAATATTCTAATTGCAGCTTCTAGCTATAACATTCAAGGCGTAACGAGAATACCTTCTGAAGCAGAAAGAATTCATATAAAGAAAGAACTAAATATTCCAATAGAGTATGAATTACCGTGCTATTTAGCTTTAGGATATCCAGAAGAAGAAGAGCAAGTATTTAAACAAGTGAATATGGACATTAAGGATCACATTCATCTTAATTCATGGTAATGAAAAAAGACATCTAACAAATGCTTCAACCCTATAACGCCTTTTGTCATGGTTTTTGCTTGAAGATCACGCAAAAACCACGCCAATCCTTCGCTTCGCTCAGGAACAGGCGTTAAGGGTTAAGCCAATGTTAGAAGGACGCCTTCGGCGCGCATAAGAATAAAAATATGAAATTATTTGATAGAGTTGATGGCATTAATTACTCATTACTTGATTCTGATGATTCAGTCTTTCATTATACAAAAGTTAAGACAGCTCTAGAAAAAATATTTGATACAAAAAGTATTAGGTTTAGCATATTTTCTAATACAAATGATCCGCTTGAATATAATAAAAGATTCCTTGGAATTCAAACAAATATTGATGTAAGTCACGAAGTAACACGATGCGGGTGGGATGCAAAAAAGTTACTTGAAACAATAATGCTTAAGAATGCTTATTTTTTTTCTACTTGTACCAATAGTTATTGTAAAGGTGAGATTTCAAGTTGTGGGTATTTAAAAACAAGAATGTGGTCACAGTACGGAGAAAATCAAGAAGGTCTATGTTTTGTTCTTTCTAAAAAAGAAATTATAAAAAAGGTAATTGAAAAATATGGAGCAGAGGCGTATGCTTTTCATCATAAGAAAATAAAGTACTATTCTGATATAAGCTCATTATATGGAACATCAATCGTTGATACAAATGCTATTATAGGTAATGGAATTGATAAGTTTGCTATATCATATATTAATAAATACTCAAGTAAATTATTTTTCATGAAACAAGATGATTATAGAGATGAAAAAGAATATAGATTTCTTTTAATTGATAAACAAGTACGTAATGGTATAGATATCTCAATACCAATTGAATCAATAATTAAAACAGTAATTGTTGGTGATAAGTTCCATAAGGCATACTATCCTTGTTTAGAAAAGATTAATAGGAATTTGGATGTTCAATTTTTAAAATTAAAATGGTTTAGCAATAGATTTTTATTAGATAAAATCTTCTAACAAATGCTTCAACCTTATAAATCCTTTGTCATGGTTTGTGCAGAAATCACATGCACAAACCACGCCAAGCCTTCGCAGTAGCTCAGGCGCGGATTTAAAGGTTAAGCCAATGTTAGTCTGATAGGAGAAATTATGGATAATATGCAAATTGCTTCAATAAATTATCTAAATATTCTCGAAAATAGATTAGGAATTCAATGGAACAATGATGTTCCAATATTTATACCAGATTATAAAAAGATCAACTCATTTACAATACAAAGAGTGGTAAATGAAATTAATGATATATATTTAGGAAGCAATTTTGATAAATGTATTAATGATATAAATAGTTATTCAAAAATGAACATGCTTAGTGTAGGATTCGGATATGTTAATGATCTATATGATATGGTAAAGCTTGGTTTAGTATTAGGTGATAGGCTTGTTTTATGGGATTTTCTTTGGAGTAGAGTAATTAGAAGCAATAAATGTGAACTTGAAGAAATTGGATTATTAGCTAATGAATTATTGATTTTGAAAGATATGGTGATCGATGGTAGAATAGTAATTCTTCCGCCTCCATATATTTGGTCAGATCGTGTAAAATATAATCTTAATAGTATACCAAAAGAATATTTAGATTCTAATACACTAGGCTTAGTAGGGGTTCTTTCTTTAATACAAGATGGAGTTGGAATATTTCCATTTACAATAACTGAAAAATATTTAAATAACGATACTTTAATTGATTTTAATAATTACTATTCGAAAGAAAAGCAAGATTACCATATACATTTAAATAAATTTATAACAAATAATGAATTATATTTACCTGGAAATGAAATTAAAGATTTCTATAATATAATTAAGCATAATCCATCTTTATACACTTCCTTAAAGCAATATTTTGATCAACCTTGTTCTGTGCAGACAGAAGTAGAAAAAGAAAAATGGTTAAATGATAAATTGGGAAATATTAAATGTGGTATAGAAAAATATATGAAAGAAAGTAAAAATTTCAATATAGGTATGGGAGCTTCAGTAGGTTCAGTATTTGGAATAATAAGTGGCATTATTGAAGCTTCAATGGGCGCATCAAATATTATTCCGATTATTACATCTTTAGGCTTAACTTTGATTCCAGAAATTGTGAATCTAATAATTAATTTTAATAAAAGACCAGAAAAAGATACAATAATAAATGTATGTATAGAAGCTAAAAAGAATTATAAAATATCTACAGACTAACAACCGCTTCAACCTTATAAAGCCTTTTGTCATGGTTTTTGCGAAAAGATCACGCAAAAACCACGCCAATCCCTCGCTACGCTCAGGAACAGGCTTTAAAGGTTAAGCCAATGTTCTACGGACCCTTCGGGCGAAGGAAACTATGATATATAGCGATTTTGAAAACAACTGGCTTAGGCTGGAACTTCTTTCAAAAACTGCATACTCATTTTACAAATTAACAAAGGATAACCCTTATAGAAGTAATCCAGTGATTAAAAATGGTATTATTTTCTTTTCATCAGCGAACTATGATAATATTGAAAATGAAAAAGCAATTGTATCCATTTTATTAGCTTGGAGTGAAATTACTATCGATTCTTTGATAAATAATATTATTGCAGAAAATAATACTGATAAAAGAATTGCTATTGGCTATATTGAAAATCCTAAAAGTCAAATACAAATATCAAAACTTGCTAATAAACCAAAGTCTGAACTTTCCTGTAAACTGATTATATTATTTGGTAATGAAGTTACGCAAAATATTAGGGATATTTCTGATAAAATGGCGTTCATTAGGAATCAAATAGTACATGATAAACCACTTGATGTTTTTACTGGTGAAGAAGACTACATTATAGATGTATTATCTAGTAAAGAACAACTTAAGATTTGCAATAAGTATGATGAATTACTTCCTATTTTTTCTGAGTTTGATATTGTATTAGAATTTTTATTGAATAAAAGCTATTGTGATCTATCTTTATCAAAGAAAATCGAGGAGTACTCATTTAAGAGAATACTAATAAAATAAAAAAGCGTAGAACAAACGCTTCAACCTTATAAATCCTTTGTCATGGTTTGTGCAAGAACAACAATGCACAAACCACGCCAAGCCTTCGCAGTAGCTCAGGCACGGATTTAAAGGTTAAGCCAATGTTAGGCGGACGCTTCGCGCAGATAAGGTAAGGTGAAAAATGAAATATCCGTTAGCAAAGTTCCTTCTTCTCACAACACTTGTTCTTCTAGTCAAGCCGTGCTTTTCACAGCAGGGTAGTCAAATAATGGATGAATACATTACTAGGTATTCAGAGGCATTAACATCAAAAAACGTACAAACGATTCAATCGACAATTGAATATATTGATGGTTTGATATTAGAAAATAAAGCTCCAGTAATCAATGCTCCATATCATAAAGCACAGTTAGAATTCAAAATCGGTGATATTGAAAAAGCAATAAACACACTCAAATCATGGAAAAGTAAAATTAGCTATTTCTACTTAATGACTATTTACTTGAAAACAGGAAAAATAACAGAGGCAAATATTGTTATAGAGAGTCTTGTAAAAGAGTTAATTGATGATGTAAATAAAAATTCACGAGCTAGAGAAAATGAGCTGAATAATATTGTTTTGTATTATCGAACTTTAAATATGGATTACTCTGAATTAATGAATGATTGGATTCGTAAAGGTATTATTACACAAGAGGATGTCCTAAACGCAGGAAAACCAGAGAATACCATAACAGAATTAATGCTTGAAAGCGTATGGCCATAGTATTTTATTTTTGACTAATGTAAATATTACTTAAGTTATAATACGCCTAACACATGCTTCAACCCTATAACGCCTTTTGTCATGGTTTTTGCAGAACAACAATGCAAAAACCACGCCAATCCTTCGCTTCGCTCAGGAACAGGCGTTAAGGGTTAAGCCAATGTTAGGTTTATTAAGTTTGGAGGATATTATATGCAACCATTAATTGATGGGATCTTATCAAGACATAGCGTCAGAAAATTCACAGGAGACCCAATCAATGAAAATGATTTAAATACAATAGTAAAAGCAGGTATGGCTGCTCCATCAGCAATGAACATTCAACCATGGTCATTTATCATCATAACCGATAAAGTAATACTAAATAATCTATGTAAATCACTACCATATGCCAAAATGCTTGATAAAGCTGGTGCTGCGATAATTGTATGTGGAGATTCTAAAGAAGCAAATTGGGTAGTTGATTGTGCTGCTGCTACAGAAAATATACTGCTTGCAGCGCATGCATTAGGGTATGGAGCAGTTTGGACAGCAGTCTATAAGTATGAATCAAGAATTGAACCTGTTCGAAATGAATGCAAAATACCAAATGGTATAATTCCACTCAATGTAATACCAATAGGAATAGCAGTTGATAAAAATGTTAAGCCGATAGATAAATATAATGAAAGTAAGATACATAAGAATATTTGGTAAGAAAGAATATTGAGAAATTGAATCAAAATTGAATAGAAAGAAAAACCTAACAAATGCTTCAACCTTATAAAGCCTTTTGTCACGCTTTTTGCAGAACAACAATGCAAAAAGCGCGCCAATCCTTCGCTTCGCTCAGGAGTAGGCTTTAAAGGTTAAGCCAATGTTAGGCTCATTAATATTAAGAAAGGGACTTTAGCATGAGTATTACTATCGTTGAATCAAAAGATGTGAACATAATCACTATGCTCAATGAAACTGTTCAGAATCTTCATCATGAGAAATATCCTGAATACTTTAAAGCATATAATTATGAAAACCTAAGAAAAGCAATTGAAGAACTACTTGCTCAAGATAATTGGTATTCTTATATAGCATATGATGATAACAAGCCTGTTGGATATATCATATTTTATGTAAAAGAATATAAAGAGAATCCTTTTAGATATTCATATAAAGGAATTCATATAGATCAGTTAAGTGTGATAAAAGAGTATCAAAAAAGAGGTATAGGATCCTTATTAATGAAAAAAGCTGAAGATAAAGGAAAAGCAGATAAAGTAAGTCAACTAGAATTAACATATTGGGAGAAAAACACCGAAGCCAAAGATTTTTATAGAAAGAAAGAATTTGAAGAAGGGATGCATTTTGTTATTAAGCAAAAAATATGAAGAAGTAATTTATTATAAGATAGAAAATAAGAGCCTAACAAATGCTTCAACCCTATAACGCCTTTTGTCATGGTTTTTGCTAGAAGATGACGCAAAAACCACGCCAATCCTTCGCTTCGCTCAGGAACAGGCGTTAAGGGTTAAGCCAATGTTAGATTGGTAAAATTAAGAGTTGTAAAAGATAGGTTATTATATGTTTGAATTAAGCAGCTTCTATTCATTATCTGAAATTGAAAACTTCAATATTCAATATGTATCATTAGTATCAAAGTATAAGGGCAAATGGGTTATTGTTCATCATAGCATATTTGATAAGTGGGACTGCCCAGGTGGAAGAATAGAGTATAAAGAAACACCTATTGAAGCTGCAAAAAGAGAACTATGGGAAGAAACAGGAGCATTAGAAGCTGTATACAATCCATTGTTTATATACTCTATCGAAACTGATAAAGGCATATCATATGGAATCCAATATTTTGTTGAGATAAAAGAGATAGGTCCTTTACCAAAGTATGAAATGGATAAAGTAAAATATGTCGATGAGCTTCCCTATGAAAAGATGCGAACTCCTGAAGTTCATCGAAGACTTACAACTACAATAAGCATAGTATTAAGTAAAGGAATACTATAGAATTAATTAATAGAAAAAATGAAAGAAAACGATAAATCTATAAGAAATAGAAACTTATTATAGTATAGGTATTATTTGAGTTAAGAACAATCTAACAAATGCTTCAACCCTATAACGCCCTTTGTCATGGTTTTTGCTAGAAGATGACGCAAAAACCACGCCAATCCTTCGCTTCGCTCAGGAACAGGCGTTAAGGGTTAAGCCAATGTTAGGTTGACGCCTTCGGCGCTCGTAAAGAATTGATTTATAAGAGAGTAATATGAAATTGTACTTTATTCGTCACGGTGAAAAAGAAGTATCTTCAGAGATTAATTCTCTAATAGGCCATACAGATCCTTCATTAACTGAAATTGGTTTTAAACAGGCACATGCCTTGGTTGAATATTTTAAAGCTGAAAAAATTGATAATATTTATGCAAGCGAATACTTACGGGTTAAGCAGACTGCAGAACCATTATCAAGAGATAAGAATATATCTATCATAGTAGATAAACGGCTCAATGAGATTGATAATGGAATCATTGAGACTATGTCTGATGAAGAGATAGAGAAAAAATATCCAGACTTTTGGAGAGATTTCTTTGAACATAAACATGATTGTAGATTCCCAGGTGGAGAGACGGGAGAAGAGGTTAAAGAAAGACAAAATGATTTATTAAGAGAGATTAAAGAGAAAGATGGAACATATGTATTGTTCTGTCATGAGGGTTATATAAGGATCTTAATGTGCAATCTCTTAGGGATGCCTGTTTATCATAGATATAGGTTTAAATATGATTATTGTGGGATTACAGAAGTAATATATGAGAATGAAGAGTGGAAGATCAAGAGATTTAATCAAATACAAAAGTAGAAGGGCAGTAACCTAACACCTGCTTCGACCCTATAACGCCCTTTGTCATGGTTTTTGCGAGAAGATCACGCAAAAACCACGCCAATCCTTCGCTACGCTCAGGAGCGGGCGTTAAGGGTCAAGCCAATGTTAGAATTATTTAATGTTATACTGCTCGAAAAGGGAAGAGAAGCGGTGCGTCTTTCCCTTATTCTCGCATTCATTATGTCGTTAGAAAAGGAACGAAGATAAGAAAAATCTTATGGAAAAAAGAAGAAAAGAGAAGAAGTGCCAATTGGGGTGAAAATTCTAACAACCGTTTCAACCTTATAAACCCTATTGTCACGATTCTTGCGAAACAACGTAGAGTAAAAGGGCTTTTTAGAGTGAGGCAAGAATCGCGCCAATGCCTCGCTACGCTCGGCCGGGTTTAAAGGTTAAACGAATGTTAGGTTGACGCCTTCGGCGCCAAAAAATATACATACTAAACAATTATTTCTTAATGTTAGATTGATGCTTCGCGCCAAAAGAAGAGGAAGAAATATGATTCAACTAAAAAAGTTCAAAAATAGATTTGAAGCTGATTCTTTCGCAATACTATTAAAGCAAGAAAATATTCCATACATTATTCAATCGGCAGATGCTGGAGAGCAAAGGCCAGCATCATTTAGTATAGATGCTGCAATATTTGTGAGTGAAGATGATTATGAGAAGGCAAAAATATTACTGCAAGAATAAGAATGTAGATTCTATTTGATAAAACAAGGATTCAAGATGGAATTTATACCTATTCCATATTTTGGAATGATTATGAGTTTATTGGTTCTTCCAGGGTTAACATTTGGATTTATAATCATAAATAAGAAAATTAAAGCAGATGTTGAGAAGCTAAAATATAGAAAAGACATATTAGAGCTAGAATTGAAGAAAGAAGAACTAAAAATTCAACTAATCCATGAAGAAAACAAGAAATACGATCATTTAATAGAATCAAATATTGGGAATTTAGAAGAAAAGAAATAACCTAACAAATGCTTCAACCCTATAACGCCTTTTGTCATGGTTTTTGCGAGAAGATCGCGCAAAAACCACGCCAATCCTTCGCTTCGCTCAGGAGCAGGCGTTGAGGGTTAAGCCAATGTTAGGCGGACGCGCTAGCGCGCGCAATATTAAGATTTTCGATGTTTTAAAAAATCAGTAAAAGAAATAATATATTAATATCTGCATTTTTATAAAATACTTGTAATATATAATGTGCTTTCAATTATTGGCTATAATGCATTTCTAATGTAATCTTACTAACGTAGGTATTAGTAATCTGGTAAAACGAGGCTCCATATTGAATATTAAGTTAGCATCAGTAGAAGAAAGAAAAAAATTTGTATTACGAAACTTAATTAAGATGTACTGCTATGAATGGTCTCAGTATAATGGAATTGATATCGATCAAAATGGCGATTACGCTTTTGAACATGACCTTGATAGATTCTTCATTAAAGATAATCATTACGCTTATTTTATAATGGTTCAAGAAAATATAGTTGGTTTTGTGCTTGTTGATACAGATATTGATTACTATAAAGAAAGTGATTATGCAATCTCTGAATTCTTTGTCTTAAATAAATATAGAAAATTGGGTATAGGGAAACAAGCAGCAATAGAAGTTTTTAAGCAACATAGGGGTAAATGGGAAATAAAGATGCATCCAAAGAATAAGGGGTCAATTGAGTTTTGGAAGAGAGTAGTAGAAGAAATATCAAAAGATAGAAAGTATGATATTAAAGAAGAATGTAAAGAAGCAAAATATAATGATGGATCATTAGGAACGTTCATAGGTTTTGAAACGGTCGACTGATAGGAAAGTACTGACGCCTAACAAATGCTTCAACCCTATAACGCCTTTTGTCATGGTTTTTGCTAGAAGATGACGCAAAAACCACGCCAATCCTTCGCTTCGCTCAGGAGCAGGCGTTAAGGGTTAAGCCAATGTTAGGTTCACTAAGAATATATGACAAATATAATAATTATTGGCACATTACACAAAAATACAAAGAAATATACTGGTGATACTCTATATCAGATATTAGTTGATATAGAGCCATCTTGCATATTAGAAGAGTTGTCAGATGAATTTTATACAGAGTCTGGTGAGTTAAAAAAAGCGAGAAATAATGAATCACAAGAGGATTATGCACTTAATAAATATGAACAATTGAAAACTATTAAGATCAAACCATATGATATATATAACCGACAAGAACAGATTAAAAATATCAAATTGTTTAAGAATTATAAAGATTTGTTTACGGATATTAATAAGCTATTAAAGAAAAAAGCTTTATCTGAAAATGAAACAAAAATTATTAGCGATGCTTATGCAGCAATGAAAAAGAGGGATCGTTTTATTAGAAGAAATAAATGTAAAAGAATAAATAGTATAGAATTAGATAAAATTATTATAGAAAAAGAAGAAAAATGGAATAGAGTTATTATGGAAGTAATTCCAAATAATGAAATATTAAAGGAATATTATAGTTTCTGTATAGCAGATGCAGTATTTTGGAATGAAAGAACTGCTGCAATGGTTCAGAACATTTTAAATAAAAGCAAAAACGAGAGGACTGTTGCTGTTTTAGCTGGCGCTGAGCATAGACCAGAATTATTTATGCTATTAAAGCTTAAAGAAAAAGCAAATGATATTAAGATATTGGAGTATTGGGAATACTTGGAAAAAGTGAGGAACCTAACAAATGCTTCAACCCTATAACGTCTTTTGTCATGGTTTTTGCGAGAAGATCACGCAAAAACCACGCCAATCCTTCGCTTCGCTCAGGAGCAGGCGTTAAGGGTTAAGCCAATGTTAGAGGTATTAGCTGCAAATATAGTAAAGGACATGCAAATGAGATGGCAACGAAAAGCCTTACTATTCATTTTATTAGAAATATTGTTATTGTTCCCTTTGTTCGGATTAGAATCTGTGTCTATAGAAGAAAATGGAATTATTAGAAATGCAGAAATCTATATTCCATCAAACATAAATAATGATTTGCTTCCTATCGTGTTTGCTTTTCATGGCCACGGCGGTTCAATGAAATCAGCAGCTTTGCGCTTTCATATAGAAATGTTTTGGCCTAAGGCAATAGTTGTTTATCCACAAGGATTAAATACACTCACAAATATCGTTGACCCTGAAGGCAAATTTCCAGGTTGGCAAAGTTCTATAGATGATCAAAATGGAAGAGATATCGAGTTTTTCGATAAACTATTTCAATATTTTGATAGTAATTACTCAGTAGATAAAACTAAAATATACTCTATTGGCTTTTCTAATGGAGCGGCTTTTACCTATGTATTATGGGCAGCGAGAGGTAATGTGCTTGCCGCAGTCGCTCCAATAGCTGGAATACTACCATCAAAGGAAGATAGAAACAAACTAGAACCAAAACCAGTATTTCTTGTGGCAGGAAGAAAAGATCCACTTGTTAAATTTCCATGGCAAATGGAAATGGTAAATATAGTGCTTAATATTAATAAATGTGGAGTAGGAAGAATCATTAATAATAATGTAAACGAGTATGATTCGATAATAGATGCTCCAGTTAAGACGTATATCAACAATTCTGGACATTAAATACCTGAAGAATCCTTATCATACATCATTGAATTTTTTAAAGAACATACGTTGCATGAAAAAAATAAGAAACCTCTAACACCTGCTTCAACCCTATAACGCCTTTTGTCATGGTTTTTGCGAGAAGATCACGCAAAAACCACGCCAATCCTTCGCTTCGCTCAGGAACAGGCGTTAAGGGTTAAGCCAATGTTAGGTGGACGCTATCGCGCAGATTATTTGGAGAAAAAAATGATTCCTGATATTAAAAGAATTAACCTTGAAATAGAAAGAACACATAAGAATGTCCTTGAGTTCATAACAATATGCAAATCTGAAAATTTAAATAGTAGCTCATATGAAGATTGGAACTATAAAGATGTTATTGCCCATTTGGCACGTTGGATTTCATTCTCTGCAGACAAGCTTAAGAGTATTAAAAATCAAATCCCATTCAAAGATATAGATGACTTTAGAAAAGTAAATAAGAAATGGTTTGAGGTTGATTATAATATAGAACTCAAGAAAGTATTATTCGATTTTGAAAAGGCAATTGAGACGTATAAGGCAGTAATAGCGACTTATAGTGAAGAAGAGCTTATTAAGAGTGATTTACCATTAGGATTTAGAATAGATCTTTGGCGATATATGATAATGGATGGATCAACACATCCAAATGGGCATTTACTATATCATTACTTGAAACAAAGGAAATACTTTAGCTTTATAAAAGTAATAGATGAAACAGAAGATATTTTTTCTTTGTTTTCTGAAGGGAATAGTAAAGTATATTGTTTTACAGAGTATGAAGATAAAGATGGAATGGTTAAAGATAGACTGGAAGAATTAAGTAAAGCATATAAAGATAAAGATATACTTAAGAAAGTAATTGAAGCTAATCAATAAGAAGGGCAGACACCTAACAAATGCTTCGACCCTATAACGCCCTTTGTCATGGTTTGTGCAGAACAACAATGCACAAACCACGCCAATCCTTCGCTTCGCTCAGGAGTGGGCGTTAAGGGTCAAGCCAATGTTAGATTTACAGAATGTATCGGAGATAGTAATGCATGATAGCGATATCGTAAAAATATTTTACAATAGACAGGTTGAACATGAATGGACTCGTGCAGAAAGGCATCCGGTAGAATTTGAAATAACCAAACGTTTATTGCTAAGGCATCTGCCAAAGACACCAGCAAAAATATTAGATCTTGGGGGAGGCCCAGGTCATTATTCATTTTGGTTAGCAAGATTAGGGTATTCTGTCACGCTATTTGATCTTTCAGATGAAAATATCACATTTGCACGAGAAAAAGATACACATAACGATGAGCATATAGATTCGTTTGTTGTAGGAAATGCTCTTGATCTTAATAATCTTAATGAAAATGAGTATGATGCAGTCCTTATCATGGGACCTCTTTATCACCTTACAGACAAAGCTGATAGAGAAAAAGTCATAGTAAATGCATTAAGAGTATTAAAGCCTAATGGAATAATAGCTTCTATATTTATATCAGCATATGCTCCTATTATTGACATATTAAAGAAATATCCAGATAAGGTTATTGGAAACATTAATACATTGTTAGGATACTTTAGTAATGGTACTAATATTGTGAGTGATGATGGCTTTACAGCAGCCTACTTCTCAAGGATAGAAGAAGTAGAAGAACTAATGAGCTCTTTTCCGATTAAGAAAATTGGATGTTATGCTGTTGAGAGCATACTTGGTCCCTATGAAGAAGTTTTAAAGAAGTATCCTAAAGAAGTGATTTCTGAATGTATTACTTTAGCCATGGAGTTTATAGAGGATCCCCATTGCATAGGTTGCGCAGAACATTTGTTATATATAGCTCAAAATGGAAAGTGCTGAAATCTAACAAACGCTTCAACCTTATAACGCTCTTTGTCATGGTTTGTGCAGAACAACAATGCACAAACCACGCCAATCCCTCGCTACGCTCGGGAACGAGCGTTAAAGGTTAAGCCAATGTTAGAAAGACGCTCCCGCGCAGGAAGAATATTTATAGTTCATTGCAGTAATTATCAGTCAACATGATGGAGAAAAGCATATGTTCGGTATTGCATCGAGAAATGGATACAAAGAAATCATCCCTGGTATAAGCATTAAGACACTTAGCTATGGAGAAAATTCATTACTTGTTGAATTCTTACTTAAAAAAGATGCTGCACTTCCTGAACATAAGCATATAAATGAACAAACAGGATATCTGGTAAAAGGAAGCATTAGGCTCTTTATTGAAGGAAAATCTAAAGTATTACATCCAGGTGATAGTTGGACAGTATTATCAAATGTAAAGCATAGGGCAGAAATACTTGAGGATTCAGTAGCTATAGAAGTCTTTAGCCCAAGAAGAGAAGACTATATTAAATATGAGAATAAAGAAGATATTATTGAATAAAGAGATGAAACTGAAAACATAAAGAAAGAATAAGAGATTTATTGAATACAATACTAAAAGACATTTAGAGACAAGGGGAAGATTTCTAACAAATGCTTCAACCCTATAACGCCCTTTGTCATGGTTTTTGCGAGTCGCTACGCTCCTTTACGCAAAAACCACGCCAATCCTTCGCTTCGCTCAGGAGCGGGCGTTAAGGGTTAAGCCAATGTTAGGTTGACGCCTTCGGCGCGGAGGAATCATATGGAATCAAAAAGTTCTCCTGAAAATGAAAGAGATGAACATGAAATTCGCAGCTGGAGTGCTAAATGTGGTCATGTTGCGCGTAGAATATTTTCTGATGAACCGCTTAATGGAAAGACATTAAAGTTTGCTCTGGAATTATTAAATACTCACGATCAATCAGTAAATCATATTAATAGCTGTATATCCGGTAAAATACGGAATGGTGAACAATTAAGTGACTACGAAAAAAGTTATATGGAAGAGATTATTCTGACACATTCCAAATTATTCGGTTAGATAATTAATCTAGTGTATCTTTTATCAAACAAGGGTAAAATTCGGTGAACAATTTAACAAAGAAATTAATGGATATAAAACGTAGATTATTTCCTGATAGATACTATTCATCTTTGATAATTGCAACTAAAAATGCATATCAAGATGAAAGAAAAAAGGTAAAAACCAATCACCAGAGTTCATATGCTTCCGAAGCATCAGAAATAAGAATGCTTCAAGATGAATGGGATGAGTATAAGTCTGATGGAATACTAAAAATTGCAAAAAAATATGATTTATATATTCCTCCTTTTAGAGAAAATGATATAGAAACTGATTTTTGGGATAAGTCTTATTATGATACCTTGTTTTTGAGTTCAAAAGGACGTGATTTTATTAGAAAAGAATATCGAGAAGAAATTAAATGGAAGCGTGAAAAATTTTCATTCTACATTTCAATAATTATTGGATTAATAGGGTCATTAACTGGCTTATTTGCAATAATTTTAAAAAAATAAACCTAACACCCGCTTCAACCCTATAACGCCCTTTGTCATGGTTTGTGCAGGACTCCCATGCACAAACCACGCCAATCCTTCGCTTCGCTCAGGAGCGGGCGTTAAGGGTTAAGCGAAAATGTTAGGCAGACGCTTCGCGCCGAGGATTAAAGATTATTCTTGCTAGCATTAAAGAGCAAATTGTATGAGTCCAATCAAAATGCATCAAATAGAATCTGGTATTCGCCTTGTTGTAGAATTATACAATGGCATTAATAATCATAAAGTAGAAGATATCATAGGATTATTAAGTGATGATTGTACTCTGGAAAGTACATCTCCTATTCCTTATGGATTGATTTATATTGGGAAAGATCAAATTAGAAAATACTATGAAAATCTATTTGAAGAAAGAAGAGAAGTAAGGTTTAAAACAGAAGAATTATTGGGCTTTGGTCATCGATGTATTATTCGATGGGAATGTATATGGGTAAATGAGAATAATTCAGAAGAGACTATACGTGGAATAGATATTATTAAAGAGAAGAATGATTTAATAAGCGAGATACTCTCCTACAGTAAAAGTTCAAAAATAGATTGAAATAGTAAGCAGATAGAAGATAAAGTAATATTATAAAGAAATAAAGTGTAAATAGAATTATGGAAGTACTAATATTATAGAAAGAAAAAGTGCCTAACAAATGCTTCAACCCTATAACGCCTTTTGTCATGGTTTTTGCTAGAAGATGACGCAAAAACCACGCCAATCCTTCGCTTCGCTCAGGAACAGGCGTTAAGGGTTAAGCCAATGTTAGATTGACGCCTTCGGCGCAAAAAGATACATCCTAAACTTTTTAGTGTTAATGTTAGATTGATCCTTCGAGCAAATTAAAAGAGAAAATATGCCAAATTATATTTACATTGCTTGTTCTCTTGATGGCTTCATCGCAAAACTTGATGGAGATATAGATTGGCTTATTAATATTCCCAATCCAAAGAATGATGATTATGGTTTTTCAAAATATATTGAAAACATAGATGGAATCATCATGGAAAGAAATACATTCGAAACAGTAGTAGGCTTTCCAGAGTGGTCATATCCGAAACCTGTTTTTGTATTAAGTAATAGCTTGAAGACAGTTCCAGCAATATTAAAAGATAAAGCAGAAATTGTATCAGGAGATATTAAGACGATTATAAAGAATTTAAACTATAAAGGAATAAACAATATTTATGTTGATGGAGGGAAGACCATTCAATCTTTCCTTAAAGAAGATCTTATAGATGAGATGATTATAACAACAATAGCAAAAATACTTGGAGAAGGGATACCATTATTCGGAAACATAGGAATCGAGAAGCATTTCAAGATTGAGAAAGTTGAGAAACTAAATGAATATATGGTAAAGATATATTATAAAAGAGCAGAAATCTAACAAATGCTTCAACCCTATAACGCCTTTTGTCATGGTTTTTGCGAAAAGATCACGCAAAAACCACGCCAATCCTTCGCTTCGCTCAGGAACAGGCGTTAAGGGTTAAGCCAATGTTAGAAAGACGTATGGCTCAAAGAAAATAAAAGAGTAAATGTAAGAAAAGAATGTAAGATTTCATGTTAGAAAATACGCTGCATCTTTTATTGCCGAGATTTATTGCAGCATTTACCTAAAGTAAACACTGACAATTTCATCTCGGTATTTCTCTGAAATGCAGCGTATTTTCTAACAGTGTTAAGCTGCACAGGTATAAGTATTAAGGAACATGAACGCTTTCTAACACCCGCTTCAACCTTATAAGCCCTTTGGCACGCTTCTTGCGAGATTCAGTAAAGTAGGAGCGGCAATGTAAAGTGGTGCAAGAATCGCGCCAAACCTGAGCTATCGCTCAGGTCGGGCTTAAAGGTTAAGCGAAAATGTTAGAAAGACGTATGGCTCGAAGAAAAAGAAAAGGTAATGTAAGAAAAGAATGTAAGATTTCATGTTAGAAAATACGCTGCATCTTTTATTGCCGAGATTCATTGCAGCATTTACCTAAAGTAAACGCTGACAACTCATCTCGGTATTTCTCTGAAATGCAGCGCATTTTCTAACAGTGTTAAGCTGCCCAGGTATAAGTTTTAAGGAACATGAACGCTTTCTAACACCCGCTTCAACCTTATAAGCCCTTTGGCACGCTTCTTGCGAGATTCAGTAAAGTAGGAGCGGCAACGTAAAGTGTTGCAAGAATCGCGCCAAACCTTCGCTTACGCTCAGGTCGGGCTTAAAGGTTAAGCGAAAATGTTAGGTTGACGCTACGCGCACGAATCAGATTCATTTCATATAAAGGAAGAAAATTTGAAAAAGCTGAAAGAATTCAACAATCGATTTGAGGCTGATGCTTTTGCTATAACTCTTGATAGAGAAAATATTCCTTACATTATTCAATCATCGGATAGTGGTAGTCAAATACCAGCATATTTTAGTATAGACGCAACAATAATGGTGAGTGAAGAAGATTACGAAAAAGCAAGGGCGTTACTCGTAAGAATATGAAAGCAAAAGATATAGCTCCTTGTGGCATAAATTGCAGCCTTTGCTTGGCTTTTCAAAGAGAAAAGAATAGCTGCAATGGATGTAATGGATCAGATATAAATAAAGCAAAACATTGTGTTGTCTGTGGAATAAGAAATTGCGAAGAGAAACACGGAGAAACTACTCTTTTATGTAGTGAATGTATGAAGTATCCATGTAGAAGGATCAAAGATTTAAATAAAAGATACTCAAATAAATACAATGTAAGCATTTATGAAAACTTTAAAACAATCAAAGAGCAAGGGATGCAACTGTTTTTAAGGCAAGAAGAGTTAAAATGGGAATGTAGTGAATGTGGGAAACTGCTCTGTATGCATAGGGAAAAATGTTTAGTATGTGGAAATGCAAGTCACCTATTTTTAGGGAGAAAAAATAACCTAACACCTGCTTCAACCTTATAAATCCTGTTGTCACGCATTTTGCAGGAACAACAATGCAAAATGCGCGCCAATCCTTCGCTACGCTCAGGACGGATTTAAAGGTTAAGCGAAAATGTTAGGTGGACGCTATCGCGCTTTCAATAGTTCAATGAGGATAATAATGGAGCCGTTATTAAATGGATTGCTGACAGGATTGTTTCTTCAATTAGCAGTAGGTCCTGTTTTCTTTTATATATTAGGTATTACTTTTGAAAGCAATTTTATTAATAGCATATTTGCTATCCTTGCAGTTACAATTGTAGATTACTTGTATATAGCATTATCGATTATTGGGCTTGGAAAACTATTAGAGAAGGAAAAAGTAAAAAAAATATTTGGTATTATTGGATCGATGGTATTAATAATATTTGGAGTTATAATCTTAAAAAATGGATTATATAATATAAGTACAAATATCAAAAATAGTTCAATAGAATGGAGTCCAATAAAAAGTTTCATAAATTGCTTCATATTAACAATATCAAGTCCTTTGACAATTGTATTTTGGAGCAGCATATTTGTTACTAAAGCAATAGAAAAGAATTATTTAAAGAAACAACTCATATTATTTGGTATAGGTGCTGGTGGAGCAACATTTTTATTTCTTTCAATTGTTATGCTTTTATTATCAATAATTAAGACAAGTATACCTTCTATAGCAATACAATGGTTGAATGTATTAGTTGGAGTTATTTTAGTATTATATGGGGTAGCCAGATCTATAAAAACATTAAGAAAAGATAAGCACCTAACACATGCTTCAACCTTGTAAAGCCTTTTGGCATGGTTTGTGCAGAACAACAAGGCACAAACCATGCCAATCCCTCGCATCGTTACTACGCAACGCCGCTCGGGCCAGGCTTTAAAGGTTAAGCCAACGTTAGGTTGACCCTTCGGGCGTAATAGAAAACGGTGATACAAATGAATACAAAGTTGATTATTGGTTTGGTTGGTTTGCCTATACTTATAGTGATAATTATTTATATCCTAATTAAAAATGGGACAGTAGATATGGATGCTATTTTGAATAACAAAATTGCTTCATTACTTTTTAAAGCAATTGTTATCGGAGGAATAATATTCATCGTGCAAAAATGCATTTCAATTTAAAAACAAAAAGTGTATTAGATAATATGTACGAATGTTAGGTTTGGCGCTTCGTGCAGAAAAGTAAAATCGCTGAATCACAGAGATATTTTGTTGGAGAAAGTATGGATGATACGATACTAAAAACCAGTAGATTGATACTGCGTTATCAAAGAAAATCAGACATTAAGTTCTTAGTATACTTGTGGATGGATGACGAAATGACAAGGTATACTGGAGGCCCAAGAGATAAATTGTCTTTAATAGAAGAGTTTAGGAAGGTAGCAGAAGATCCAAAAAGGGAAGAATATGATCTATGGCCAATTGAGCTTAAAAGCAATCATGAATTAATAGGACATGCGGGATTTATTCCGAAAGAGATAAAGGGAAAAGGGTATATAGAGCTGAATTATTACATAGATAGAACAAAATGGGGAAAAGGATATGGTAAAGAAATATCAAAGGCATTAGTTAATTATGCTTTTACTGAAAAGAAACTAGATAAGATTATAGCGATTATAAATCCAGAGAATGAAGCATCCAAAGCAGTGGCAAAAGCGATAGGAATGAAATATTGGATGAATGAAGAGAGATCAGGGAAGATAAAGAGCATATATATAATAAAAAAAGAAACCTAACACACGCTTCAACCTTATAAATCCTGTTGTCACGCATTTTGCAGGAACAACAATGCAAAATGCGCGCCAATCCTTCGCTACGCTCAGGACGGATTTAAAGGTTAAGCGAAAATGTTAGAAAGACGTATGGCTCGAAGAAAAAGAAAGGGTAAATGTAAGAAAAGAATGTAAGATTTCATGTTAGAAAATACGCTGCATTTTTTATTGCCGAGATTCATTGCAGCATTTACCTAAAGTAAATGTTGACAACTTCATCTCGGTATTTCTCTGAAATGCAGCGTATTTTCTAACAGTGTTAAGCTGCACAGGTAAAAGTATTAAGGAACATGAACGCTTTCTAACACACGCTTCAACCTTATAAGCCCTGTTGTCACGATTCTTGCGAGATCCCGTAAAGTAGGAGCGGCAACTTAAAGTGTTGCAAGAATCGCGCCAAACCTTCGCTTACGCTCAGGTCGGGCTTAAAGGTTAAGCGCCAATGTTCGATGGACGCCTTCGGCGCAAGAATCTTAAAAAAGCATACGTTCTATTCGTAGAAGATATTCATATAAACTAGTAACATTGGTGGAATATGAAACAATCAATTGTACATATAGCACTTGTTGTAAAGGATTATGATGAGGTTCTTGATTTTTATATAAAGAAACTAAAATTTGTGCTTATTGAAGACACGTATCAGCCTGAACAAAATAAACGATGGGTTGTAGTTGCTCCTCCTGGAGGTTCTGGAGCTACGCTTTTACTTGCTAAAGCTTCAAAGCCAGAGCAAGAACCATTTATTGGAAATCAAACCGGCGGCAGAGTATTTTTATTTCTTAATACAGATGATTTTTGGAGAGATTATAATGCTATGAAGGAAAATGGAATCAAATTCATTAGGGAGCCTAAAAAGGCTGAGTATGGAATGGTAGCAGTATTTGAAGATCTCTATGGAAACCTATGGGATCTACTTCAATTAAATGAAGAGCATCCAATATCAAAAAGAAGTATGTAGACAAATGGAAAAGACAAATAATATAAGGGCTTCAAATTATTTTAGAAGAATAAAAAGAGAAGACATCGAACATCCGCTTCAACCTTATAAGCCCTTTGGCACGCTTCTTGCGAGATTCAGTAAAGTAGGAGCGGCAATGTAAAGTGTTGCAAGAATCGCGCCAATCCTTCGCTACGCTCAGGTCGGGCTTAAAGGTTAAGCGAAAATGTTAGGCAGACCCTTCGGGCCGAGGAACTATTTTGAAAACTATTATGTAAAATTGACTTATTTGTTTATCAATATTGAAATTTAGCTTGTTAGATGGTGCAAGAGAAGATTGTTCCTATAGCGTAATTATATTTAGTAATTTGAATAATTTAGTATAATCAATTTAATATAGGATGTAAAATGAATAATAAGAATCAGTTTATAGAAGAATTGTTATCCATTCGAAAAATGTACTCTAAGAATGAATGGGCGTTTTCTGGATTTTGTGAAAAATATATTAAGTGTTTAGAACCAATTATTGCTTTTGATACAATTAATCAAATTGTTCCAATATTACTTGATGGAAAGAATATAGATAGCTGGACCGAAATAGTTGAAGTAATATTAGTATTAGCAAGAAAGAGTGAAACAGTAGAAATTCCAGAAAAGTTAAAAAGTAATATAGAATATATTAAAGAAAAAGCAAGAATTAAAAGTAATTATGATTATAATAAATACAAAGAACTCGCTAAATATTATAGAATAAAGGAATAAACCTTAAGAAAAAAATGCCTAACACCTGCTTCGACCCTATAACGCCCTTTGTCATGGTTTGTGCAGAACAACAATGCACAAACCACGCCAATCCTTCGCTACGCTCAGGAGCGAGCGTTAAGGGTCAAGCTAATGTTAGAAGGACGCCTTCGGCGCTAGATAAAATAGTAATATATCATTTGTGTAAATAACTAATATAACTAAAAAGAATAGTGTGTGAAATAAAAATATCATGATAATGCAGAAGCATTGGAGGAAGAAATGAGAAATGAAGAGCCTAATATTCATGATTTCGATGTTTCATTGATTTGCGAATTTTTCTTAAGCATGGAACGTCAAGGGCCGGGAAGCAATGATGCTACATTAAAAGCACTAAGCTTTATAGATAATTTAAACAGTACCTTAAAAGTAGCCGATCTTGGATGTGGTACTGGTTGTCAGACAATTGTCTTGGCACAAAACATCCCGGGTACAATTACTGCTATTGATTTATTCTCCGGTTTTATTGAGAAACTAAATAGCAATATTGATCGATTAAAACTTCAAGATAAAGTAAAGGGCGAAATTGGATCAATGGATAAACTTGATTTCAAAATTGGTGGATTAGATCTTATCTGGTGTGAAGGAGCTATTTACAATATTGGATTTAAAAATGGAATGAAATATTTTATTAATTACTTAAAGAAAGGAGGCTATATTGCTGTTACTGAAGCCTCTTGGTTCACAGACGAGCGGCCAAAAGAGATCGAAGATTTTTGGAATGACGCATATCCTGAAATAGATACAATTCCAAATAATATAGCTAAAATGCAAAAAGCAGGATTTATATTTACAGCATCCTTTAGTCTGCCTGAATCTTGTTGGATTGATAACTTTTTCAATGCTGAAAAAAAAGCAGCTGGAATATTTTTAAGAAAGTATAAGGGTAATAAATCCGCTGAAGTATTTGTTGAATATGAAAAGCGAGGAGCTGAATTATATAGTAAATATAAAGAATACTATGGGTATGTGTTTTATATTGGAAAGAAAGTGTAGAATCAATTATAATATTCATATTGACAAAAGTTACCTAAAAAAGCTTCTAACATATGCTTCAACCTTATAACGTTCTTTGTCATGGTTTGTGCAGGAACAACAATGCACAAACCACGCCAATCCCTCGCTTCGCTCGGGAACGAGCGTTAAAGGTTAAGCCAATGTTAGGCTCACTAGACAATAGAGAAAATCATTTATGGGCAGCGTAATAAAACTAGTTGCACCGACCAAAGGTGATTGGCAACTCGTAAAAGGAATATGGGAAGATCCCGAGACAATGGAAGATGTAGGAGGCATACAACCATTGTCAGAGGAAAGATATACTCAATGGTATCAAAAAATGCTTGTACTTGATAAAGATATAAATAAGTACTTTTTGATATTGCATGAAGATACTCATCAGTGTATTGGAGAGATAAGCTTTCATAATTATGATAAAGAAGAAAAGAAAGCGAGACTCAATGTAAAGATAAAAAGCAATTATAGGAATCATGGATTTGGTAGACAAGCATTAGATTTACTACTTCATTATTACTTCAATGAATTTAATGGGGAAATAATGGAAGATAGAATAGATATAAAGAATCAAAATGGATATAGGGCATTACAGAATTATGGATTTAAAGAAATAAGCAGAGATAAAGAAGAAATTGTAATAGAGATAAGAAGAGAAGAATACGAAAAAAGAGGAGCCTAACACCCGCTTCAACCTTATAAATCCTGTTGACACGCATTTTGCAGGAACAACAATGCAAAATGCGCGCCAATCCTTCGCTACGCTCAGGACGGATTTAAAGGTTAAGCGAAAATGTTAGAAAGACGTATGGCTCGAAGAAAAAGAAAGGGTAAATGTAAGAAAAGAATGTAAGATTTCATGTTAGAAAATACGCTGCATCTTTTATTGCCGAGATTCATTGCAGCATTTACCTAAAGTAAACGTTGACAATTTCATCTCGGTATTTCTCTGAAATGCAGCGTATTTTCTAACAGTGTTAAGCTGCACAGGTAAAAGTATTAAGGAACATGAACGCTTTCTAACACCCGCTTCAACCTTATAAGCCCTTTGGCACGCTTCTTGCGAGATTCAGTAAAGTAGGAGCGGCAACGTAAAGTGGTGCAAGAATCGCGCCAAGCCTTCGCTTACGCTCAGGTCGGGCTTAAAGGTTAAGCGAAAATGTTAGATGCATCCTACGGATGTTTGTATGAAATATGCAATCGTTGTTCCAAGAATTGATACTTGTATTTCTCATAGTATTGAAACTATTAAGCAGTACATAGAAGAAGCTGCTGCAAATAATGCCAAGTTCATTATATTCCCAGAAACAAGCTTAACTGGATTTATATCTGATGATAATCCTGAACACGATTACAAATATGCAGTTTCAATAGATTCTTCATATATCAATAGTATTAAAGAAATAGCTTGTAAATGTAGAGTCTACGTATCTTTAGGATTTCTTGAACGAGATCAAAATAAAATCTATGATTCGGTACTATGTATTAATACCACAGGAAACATTAACGCTCATTATCGTAGGATAAGTAATGGGTGGCATGGTAGAAATGCCGATAAAAATATTTATAGTAAAGGCAAAAAAATAGTAGAGTTTTCTGTAGGTTCAAAAAAGTATAGCTACTTACTTTGTGGAGATCTGTTTGAAGAAGACCTTGTTAAAGACGTTAAAGAAACAAAAGTTGATATAGTAATAGTACCTATAGCTCGAAGTAGTGAGATACTACCTTATTCACAAGAGATTTGGGATAAAGAAGAAAGAGATTATTATATAGAGCAAGTAAAGAAATTAGGTACAAGAGTAATACTATCAAATTATATAGATGCTATTGAAAATTATTATGGTGGTGCATTTGTTATAAATGGTAATGGGATCATTGAAAAGCAAAAAGATATATTTGATGAAGGAATACTTTATTTTGAAGATGGGAGCATCTAACACACGCTTCAACCTTATAAGCCCTTTGGCACGCTTCTTGCGAGAATCCGTAGAGTAGGAGCGGCAATGTAAAGTGGTGCAAGAATCGCGCCAAACCTTCGCTACGCTCAGGTCGGGCTTAAAGGTTAAGCGAAAATGTTAGAGCGACGCCTTCGGCGCCAGAGGAATAAGAATTGGAAAATAATTTGACTTTAGATGATATTCAAAATGGATTACTTAAAATTGGATTAAAAAAAGGTATGTATGTTGAAGTTCATAGTTCATTATCCAGTTTTGGCCATGTTCAAAATGGTGCTGTAACTATAATAAATGCATTAAAAAATATTATTACAAAGGCAGGTGCAATAATAATGCCAGCATTTCCAATCTCTGGAAATATGCAATTAACCAACGAAGATATTAATTATGGATTAGTCACTAAACTAAAAATATTAAAAGAAGATTCCAAAGAGCGTACAGGAATGGGAATTATTGCTGATACTTTTAAAAATGATCTAGAAGTAATTGTTGGAAAAGGATTACATAGAGTTGCTGCCTGGGGTAATGAAGCAGAGTTAAATTCACATAATTTATGTAATCTTCATTCAAAAAATGGTTTTGCTCTTCTCCTAGGTGTAGATATTTATAAATTAACAAGCATGCATTATGTAGAAAATAATTTACCTAGTCAAATAGTTGAAATATTCAAACCATCAGAAGAGGTTTTAAAAAAATATCTAGAAGATGAATGGTGTATTGAAACTGGAAAACCTACAACACAACCATGGTATACCATACAAGATTTGGCATATAAAAAAGGATATATTAATGAAATTTATATTGGCAAATCAAAATGTATGTTTTTCGAAGTTAATAAAATAATTGGATTATATAGGGAAGCTTTAGAACAAGATCCTTTAGGTTTGTTTGGTATAAAAAAAAGGCTCTAACAAATGCTTCAACCCTATAACGCCTTTTGTCATGGTTTTTGCGAGAAGATGACGCAAAAACCACGCCAATCCTTCGCTTCGCTCAGGAACAGGCGTTAAGGGTTAAGCCAATGTTAGAAAGACGTATGGCTCGAAGAAAAAGAAAAGGTAATGTAAGAAAAGAATGTAAGATTTCATGTTAGAAAATACGCTGCATCTTTTATTGCCGAGATTCATTGCAGCATTTACCTAAAGTAAACGCTGACAACTCATCTCGGTATTTCTCTGAAATGCAGCGCATTTTCTAACAGTGTTAAGCTGCCCAGGTATAAGTTTTAAGGAACATGAACGCTTTCTAACACCCGCTTCAACCTTATAAGCCCTTTGGCACGCTTCTTGCGAGATTCAGTAAAGTAGGAGCGGCAACGTAAAGTGTTGCAAGAATCGCGCCAAACCTTCGCTTACGCTCAGGTCGGGCTTAAAGGTTAAGCGAAAATGTTAGGTAGACGCCTTCGGCGCGCAAGAAGATCATTACTACAAGCTTTCAAATTGCAATTTAAAGCTTTCTTAGTTTTTAAGGAGCGACAATGCAAGACATTTTTGATCTCATACGAGCATCAACTGCAAATGAAGCATATAAACAGAAAGTAATGCTCTATGGACAGCTTATTGGAAGCTGGAAAATACGATCTATTTGGTATAATTCAAATGGAGAAACTAGAGAAGCTACTGGAGAATGGCATTTTGCTTGGATACTAGGCGGCTTAGGTATTCAAGATGTTTTATATGCAGATGGCTATCCTAGAGATACATATGGGACAACCATTAGGTGCTACGACATCAAAAAAGATATATGGCATGTAAGTTGGATGCAACCGAGTAATAATGAATTTGCGCACTTAGTGGGAAGAGAAGAGAATAAAGAAATCATACAAGAGTTATTAGGATTAAACGATAAGAAAGAGATATGGAGATTTAAAGACATAACGGAGTATGCATTTACGTGGATAGATGAAGTATCGTTCGATAATGGAAAGACATGGAATGTAGAACAAAGAATGTATGGGGAAAAAATTACCTAACATCCGCTTCAACCTTATAAATCCTGTTGTCATGGTTTTTGCGAGAAGATCACGCAAAAACCACGCCAATCCTTCGCTATCGCTCAGGACGGATTTAAAGGTTAAGCGAAAATGTTAGCTGGACGCCTTCGGCGCATAAAAATCATGCCAAATATATTATCGCATATATTGTATATTTGTAATTATGGAATTAAATCATAGTAAGGATTGATAATTATGTGAATAAAGAACGATAAAGCTAAAATTTCAAAAAATCAATTATAAATGAGTGCTGTGTATATAAATAAATATAGTATAAATGATGATTTTGACTCAAAACATTAAATAAAAATTTATATTTAAAGTTTGAATCTATGGAGTATATATGGACCTTCAAATGATGGCAATTGAAACCGCATCAAGATTAAGTTCGGCATTATTTTCCGAGATAGAATCTCATAAAGAGAAGTTACTATCAATTGTTGAGAATAAGATGAGTATTACCGAAAGTATAAAAAGCCATATTCATTACTGCAAATCGTGGGCTGAAGAAATCAACTTTCGTGATTTACCACATTCACAAAAAATGGCTAATGTTTATATACAACTTGACACATATTTATATCCAAAATCGATAAGAATTAGTGATAAAGAAAATATTAGAAAAGAAAAGCTAATTAAAATTATTGCAAAGGAAGAGAACCATTTAATGATAATGGGGCAACCTGGTTCAGGAAAGACAACATCAATGAAATATTTTATTAATAAAGTAATAGAAGGAATTGATGTAGAAAAAGCAAAGCAAATACCGATTTTAATTATTGTAAGAGAAATGCTTCTTGGAGTAAAGTCAAAGAATAATGATAAAATTTCAAATATAATATTTGATCATATTGTTGATACTCTCGGAATTAAGAATATTAATAATGCAATAATCCAAATTTTAATTAATAATAAAGGTAATAATGAAATTGATGATAGTGAAGATAAAGAAAAGAGGTATAATTTAGAGTATCGACGTCGTATTTGTAATTATCTAGATAAAGTATGTTCATATTTAATAATTGAAGGAATCGATGAATCAATTTCAGAAGATATGAAAAAATCAATATTATTTAACATTAATTTTATGGCTAAAAATTTAAATACATGTAAAGTTATTTCAACAATAAGAACTGGTGAACAGCTAATTGTAATGGAAAAAGTAGAACAATACGAAATTGCTCCTTTAGATAAGGAACAAATAAAGAAATTTGTAAAGAGATGGTTTCCACAAAAAAGTAGTAATGAAATATTACTTGCTCAAATAGAAAACTCTCCTTTTTATGATGCAACAATTAAGCCATTAACTCTTGCACACTTATGTGCAATTTATGAAAGGTCTGGGTCAATTCCAGAAAAACCTAGAACAGTGTATAGGAAAATTGTTAACTTATTACTTGAGGAATGGGATCAGCAAAGAGCAATTATTCGTGGTACGAAGTATTCAAGATTTGAAACTGATAGAAAATTTGAATTTATTAGTAATATAGCATATAAAATTACTATAAAGATTAAAAAAAATATATTCACTACATATGAATTGAAAGAAGTATATAAAGAAATATATGTGAACTATGATCTACCGAAAGATCAAGTTGAATCAGTAGTTGAAGAGATAGAAAGTCATACTGGATTAATTATTAAATGTAGCTTTCAATCGTATGAATTTACACATAAATCTCTACAAGAATATCTCACTGCTGAATTTATAAGTCGATTGCCTGATATATATGTTATTAAAAATTATATTAATATTTTACCGAATGAATTTGCAGTTGCTGTAACTCTTTCATCTGATCAGAGCTTGTATTTCTCAAATCTTGTATTAAACCATATAATTAAAATAGTAGATAGAACAAGTTTTATTATGACATTTGTTAACCGATTAATACAAGAAAAACCTGATTTTAATGTTAGCCAAGAAATAAATGTCTCATTTATTGCATTATACTCTAGATATATAGAAATTGAAAATAAGTTGCTTGATAAACAAACAATGCTTATACCGTTTGATGCAAATTTTGATTCATTCGAAAGAATATTTAATGAAATTGTAGAAAAGAATAATTTCAATTCTGTTTTAGAAAAATATAAAATAGCAAGCATTAATGAATCACTTAACGATAAAATGCTATTATTAGTTTTAAAAGAACATTATAATAATTATCCTAAATATATGTATGCAAGAGAAAGTTTTTTTAAAAAAACGGTATAATAGATATAGAAGAATATTTGAAAGAATGATAATTACTAAGACGAGAAAGCCTTGTTAATAAATATGTTTAGTATAATTCAGCTAACAAATGCTTCAACCTTATAAAGCCTTTTGTCATGGTTTTTGCGAGTCGCTTCGCTCCTCTACGCAAAAACCACGCCAATCCCTCGCATCGTTGCTACGCAACGCCGCTCGGGCCAGGCTTTAAAGGTTAAGCCAATGTTAGCCGGACCCTTCGGGCATATATCTATAATAGATAGCATATGAAAAAAATTGAAGAATATCAAAAAAAATATATTAGTTATCAAAAGATAATTATTGATCAAGCTGTAAAGTACTTGACTGAAGCCACATTAAGAAAGGACAAAGAATTAGGAGTAGTACTATCTAATGTAATATTTAATACTGAGGGGCCGCATTCTTTAGAAAAAAATAATTTAAGTGAAGAGCAATTAAAATTTATCAATTATTATTTTAAACCTCTTTCAGAGGTAATGTCTTCAATAGATAATCTAGAGATAAGTAAAAGTTTCTTCAAGCATGGCTATAGTAAAAAGCTACAAATCACTGAAGAAGAGTATATAAGATATCATATAAATAGTTTTCTTAATGAATTATATATTATAAATAATAGAATTAACTCATTACTAAGCAAAATTGAGCGATATTATAAATTAAGTAAAAGTGAAGAGCTATTCAAAATAATTGAAATTCTAAAAAGGAAAAATGTTAAGCTATTTAGTGGTGTCAATAATATTCGTGGATTGCACGTTCATCAAGATCGATACTCTGATAGCGATGTAGAACAAATTCATAGTCTTTGTCTTCTTGAAAAAAGTGATGACAAGGATTTTGTTAACTACATGAAGAGTATTAAAACAGATGCATTTAGGTCTATTCGAAAAAAGTGGGGGAATATTTGTAAAAAATGGATTGATGATATAACTATTATGTTAGGCTATATATTTGATACGCTAATGGAATATATAATTGAAAATGATGAAATAAAAATGAATATTTAGAAGATTTAAAATACAATCGGCTAACACCTGCTTCAACCCTATAACGCCTTTTGTCATGGTTTTTGCAAGAACAACAATGCAAAAACCACGCCAATCCTTCGCTTCGCTCAGGAACAGGCGTTAAGGGTTAAGCCAATGTTCGGTGGACGCCTTCGGCGCCAAAATTTGGAGAGTTATTAATGAGTGAGTTCAAATTGCTTAGAGACCAAGAACCTCCAGAAGTATTGTACCATTATACAGATGCAGAGTCATTTTTAGGTATAATATCAAAAAAGGAAATATGGGCATCAAATTATTTATATTGTAACGATATTGCTGAATTTGAATATCCAAAAATATTACTTTTGGATAGGATTTGGCAAAGAAAAGATGAATTTGGCTTAAGTGGAGATGAGGCTAATCAATTAATATCTTTATTAAAGATACAAGCTGATCAAATGACATGTGTTTTCTCGATGTCGACTCAAAGGGATAAATTGAGTCAATGGCGAGGATACGCAAATAGCATACCTGGATTTTGTATTGGTGTTAACTCTTACTATTTAAGGAAAATATCTACCATTGATGTAGATGATATATTTTTATGTAAATGTGTCTATAATAGTAAAGATCATATTAAACTAATAGATGAAATTATTAATGATAGTTTTGAAAAACAAAAAGGCATGGGGCTTATAAATCTTGGATCAGATCTTATAAGTCGATTAATAATATATAGTCCAATAATAAAAATGGAAGAATTTGAAGAAGAACAGGAATGGAGACTAATAATTGCTGGGGTGCATAATCCTTCAAAAAATTATGAATTTCGTTATAGAAATAATTCTATATTACCATATTATAAGATTAGCAATTTTGATATAGAACAAATGATAATGGAAGTTATTATCAGTGCCAATCCTAAACAAGAAATTAACTATATTGCTGTTGAAGATTTTTGCGATAGAAATGGTTTGTTATTTATACCACAAAAAGGGAAAGGGCTTTATAAATCTCAACTTACATATAGAAATTGGTAATAATAAGCACCGAACAACTGCTTCAACCTTATAAAGCCTTTTGTCATGGTTTTTGCGAGTCGCTACGCTCCTTCACGCAAAAACCACGCCAATCCCTCGCTTCGCTCAGGAACAGGCTTTAAAGGTTAAGCCCGATGTTAGGTGGACGCCTTCGGCGCAAAAGGAAACATACATGGAACAAATTGTACTTGATGGAAAGAAATTGGCTACTGAACTTGAGCTTGAATTAAAAGAACGTGTTAAAAAGATCATAACACAATCAACTATTCAACCAGTATTGGCTACGATTTTAGTGGGCAACGATCCTTCATCAAAGATATATGTCACAATGAAAGGCAATACTTGCAAGAGAATAGGCCTTGGTACGAAGAAAGTTGAACTGAGTGAAACTACAACGACGGATGAATTGCTTTCAGTTATCGATACATTAAATAATGATAGTAGTGTATTTGGTATTTTATTGCAGCATCCTGTTCCAAAACAGATTGATGAAAGAATTTGTTTTGATAGAATAGATTCTCAAAAAGATGTCGATGGTGTGACTGCTCTTGGATTTGGTCAGATGGCATTAGGTGAACATGCCTTTGTTTCAGCAACTCCTGGTGGGATTATTAAACTACTCAAGTACTATAAGATACCTATGGTGGGGAAGAAGGCCGTGGTTATTGGGAGAAGTGCAATTCTTGGAAAACCTATTACTATGCTGCTTTTAAATGAGAATGCAACGATTACAATATGTCATTCAAGAACAGAAAACATTGAATCAATTATTCAAGAAGCTGATATTGTTGTAGCGGCAATTGGAAAGCCTAACTTTGTTAAGGCAAATTGGATTAAGGATGGGGCAGTAATAGTAGATGCAGGATATCATCCTGGTGGAATAGGGGATGTTGAGAAAGAAGCATATGCGAAAGCATCAGCATATACTCCTGTTCCTGGAGGAGTAGGTCCGATGACAATTGTGACACTTATGTGTCAAACGGTTGAATCAGCAGAAAGAAAACTAAGCACCTAACACCCGCTTCAACCTTATAAATCCTGTTGACACGCATTTTGCAGGAACAACAATGCAAAATGCGCGCCAATCCTTCGCTACGCTCAGGACGGATTTAAAGGTTAAGCGAAAATGTTAGGTCGACGCTTCGCGCCGAAGAGTAAGAAGCGTGAATATTATGGTTGATTAGATTCAGTAAAAATCTAAAATAGTGCTCTGTGTTTCATTGAGATAAAAGAGAACAATATGACGTGTACTATTAGGGCAATTGATGAAAGAGACTATTCCTGTATTGCAGATATAATCAGAAATGATTTAGGGTATAAAAATTCCTCAGATTTTGATGTTGCATTGCGACTCAATAAGATAAAAAATCATACTGATTATAGTACATTCATTGCAGAATATGATAATACAGTAGTTGGATTCATAGGATTGATACGAGGGTTTGCTTATGAAATTGATGGCGACTATATAAGAGTTGCTGCACTTGCTGTAAAGAAAGAATATCAAAATAAGGGAATCGGAAGTAGATTACTTGAAGAAGCAGAAAAATATGCTAGAAACGTTAATGCAGCTACAATAGTTTTAAACAGTGGAATTCAGAGAATCAATGCACATGATTTTTATGAGAAACGAGGATATATAAAGAAAGGATATTCATTTAAGAAAAGAATTTAACGAGAAAAACAATTAGTTATCCGGTAATTAAAGTAAGAAAAAGAGACCTAACACTCGCTTCAACCTTATAAGCCCTGTTGTCACGATTCTTGCGAGATACTGTAAAGTAGGAGCGGCAACGTAAAGTGGTGCAAGAATCGCGCCAAACCTTCGCTACGCTCAGGTCGGGCTTAAAGGTTAAGCGAAAATGTTATATGGACCCTTCGGGCAGAATAAAACTCTTTATTTTGAATAATAATAAATATTAGTATTATTTGCACATAATATTAAGCTTTAAATATTATCAACAAAAGAGGGATTTTATGAAAAGCCTAATAAAAAAGTATGTTGTAGTTTGTTTTTCTTTATTTATCTCAGGATGTTCTCTTTGTTTTGATTATGATCCTGAATATATAAAAATCTATTTTGATAAGGTTGGTGTCGTTGGCAATGGCATAGATAAAATCTTTATTGGCTGTAATGTTTATAATGACAATGACCAAATTATACCTAATCTCGAGCCAATTATCTTTATTGATGGTGAAATATTTACTGATGAATACTTTTCTACGAATATCCCTGGATATTATACTGTAACAGCAAAATATAGTAGCTTAACGGATAAAAAAATATTACCAGCATTTTCCTTGGGAAATGATGCTGAACCAGCGGTCTCTGGAGTAGAAACAATAGATGTTGGACTATCGTATCAACAAACTCAAGTATGGTGTTGGGCTGCCTGTGCTCAAATGGTTTTAAAATACTATAACTGTAATTATTCACAGAGCACAATTGTAACATATGTATTTGGGGCTCCATATGTAACAACAGCAAATGATAATCAGCTTATTTATGCACTCAATGGACTTGGAAATATGGATGCAAAAGTAGTTTTTAATCCTTTGAGCTTTATAACTCTTCAACAAAATATTAATAAAGGAATGCCATTAATTGCAGCATATCAAGGCTCTTTTTCTGGACATGTTGTAGTAATTTATGGTTACGATAAATATGGTAATATCTATATTCGTGATCCATATTATGGAAGTTTTATAGTACCATATTCAGCAACATTTCTTTATAATATGGGATCAATGGTATGGTCTAGAACATTTATTAACTTAAAGAAAATTGGGACTAGTAAAGTTCGATCTATTGATAAGGGATTTCTGCAAAATAATGACTCAGCTACAATTCTTAATATAGAAAACTCTGAAGTAGATGGTTTGGAAAATTAGGAAATAGTTGTAAAACAGTCAACATAGTTCTATTATTTTATAATTATTTATACTGTATAAACAATCATGGTAATAAATAAAAAGCATATAACAACCGTTTCAACCTTATAAACCACTTTGTCACGGTTTTTGCATGAAGTCTTATGCAAAAACACGTGCCAATCCCTCGCTTTGCTCGGGAACGTGGTTTAAAGGTTAAACGAATGTTAGAAAGACGTATGGCTCGAAGAAAATAAAAGAGTAAATGTAAGAAAAGAATGTAAGATTTCATGTTAGAAAATACGCTGCATCTTTTATTGCCGAGATTCATTGCAGCATTTACCTAAAGTAAACACTGACAATTTCATCTCGGTATTTCTCTGAAATGCAGCGTATTTTCTAACAGTGTTGAGCTGCACTGGTATAAGTGTTAAGGAACATGAACGCTTTCTAACATCCGCTTCAACCTTATAAGCCCTTTGTCACGCTTCTTGCGAGACCCCGTAAAGTAGGAGCGGCAGCGTAAAGTGGTGCAAGAATCGCGCCAAGCCTTCGCTTACGCTCAGGCCGGGCTTAAAGGTTAAGCGAAAATGTTAGGCGGACGCGCTTCGCGCGCAGATTTTTATAAAAAAAGTGCATTGATAAATGATAATATTGTGAGGTAAATATGAGAATTCTCGATAAAGGACAAGACAAATGTATAAGGAATGTAATTCTTTATTTCACTGAAAATGAAGTTGGTGATTTAAAACTAGCTCTTGAAGACCTAATGAATTCTAAAGGTAAAAGAGGAGTACATTATCATATTTCAGATAATGACTTTAAACATGAACTTACTATTTGTACATATGATATCAATAATCTTAATGGATTTGACGATAGATCAAAGGATTTGATTTTAAAAGATGAATAGATAGACTTGTCGTAAGACTATAATATTTCTTAAAGTAAAAATATTAAAATTATGTTTTAAATAAGATAATGCTTTAAAATGTCTAGAAAGTAATATTATAACAAGTAAATTAGATAATAAATAATAGAAAAAATATGTTAAGTGCTTTATTGAAAAAATATTAATAATGTTCGGAATAATTGTTACTAAAAGAATTATAAAAATAGTATGAAAAAAAATCGCCTAACAAATGCTTCAACCTTATAAATCCTTTGGCATGGTTTGTGCAGAACAACAATGCACAAACCACGCCAAGCCTTCGCAGTAGCTCAGGCGCGGATTTAAAGGTTAAGCCTGATGTTAGGTCGACGCTTCGCGCGAGAAGAAAGCTAATAATTTTAGTAAAAAAATAGGATTTTAAGAAATTTTCAAATGTAAACGTAAAAAAAAACAAAAAGGAAAGAAATTATGAAAAAGCTATTTTTAGTCATTTGCTTGGTTTTTATATCTACTTTCTCTTTCGCGCAAGATATTAAAGCTATTACTAGTGATATAGCAGACCTTAAGCATAAAATTGAAATAATGGAAAGAGATCAAATAAACTATCAAATAGAAAAAGATCTTCTAAAGGAAACATATTCTTCAAACTATCAAACTATTAACGTCGTTATTGCAATCGTTTTAGGGGTTTTCTCCATTATTGGTTTTTTGGGCCTAAAAAGTATTAGCTCTATTAATAAAGAATATAAAAATGAATTAGAAAATATTAGAAAAATGAGATTTGAATTTGATAATCAGATTAAGGAATCATCTAAGGAACAAAAGCAACTTAAAGATCGATATACAGAAATTACGAAGATAAACGAAGAACAAACTGCAAAAATAAAAATTCTTGAAATACAAGAAAAAGCAAGTAACTATATTTCGCAACGTAATTACCAAAGAGCTCTAAGTTACCTAACCATTGCATATGAGCTTAATAAAAAAGATACGACAATTCTAAGGCTAAAAGCTCATTGCTTCTGGAAAACAGATCAATTAGCAAACGCAATATCGACTTATGAAGAGCTGATATCTGCCGATCCAACAGACACTAGCGCAAAAGTTAATATACTTGAATTATATCTTTTATCAGATCAGATAGCTAAGTATGAGGAAAAAGTAAAAGAATATAGTATTGTATTTACAGAGGGAAATGATTTGGTAGAAAGAAAAATTTATTTTAATGTGCTAGCGAAATACATAAAGAATGAAACTATATCAGTAATTATTAATAATTATTTGGAAAAACTAAGTAATGACGAAAAGAAAAAACGCATTAATTGGGATTTTTCTGATGTAAAAAAGTATTTATCAAAAAAGCCGCAAGATCTTTCGAATAAACAATTTGTTACATTTATAGAGCTATTAGAAGGCGAAAAAACAAAGTCTGAGTATTTATCGATAAGCTCTTAATGATATTTATTATTAGAATATACCTAACACCCGCTTCAACCTTATAAATCCTGTTGTCATGGTTTTTGCGAGAAGATTACGCAAAAACCACGCCAATCCTTCGCTATCGCTCAGGACGGATTTAAAGGTTAAGCGAAAATGTTAGCTGGACGCCTTCGGCGCGCAAGAATATAAAGAAACGAATTCGCTTTGCAGAAGAGGCAATGACAATGAGCAAGAAACGGCTTGGGATATTAGCAGGAATGGGACCTAGATCTACTGCTCCGTTTCTAGAATTGGTATATGACGAGTGTCAGAGGCAATATGGTGCAAAATATGATGCTGATTATCCTGAAATAGTCATTTATTCTTGGCCAACACCATTTTATCTTGATAAAGAAATAGATGATATAGAGTCATTTAAAGCTATAAGAAACGGATTAGTAGAACTTGAGAAAAATGATGTTACAATTACAGCTATTCCCTGTAATACAGCACATAAGTACTTTGATCAATTAAAAGAGTATTCAAAATCAAAGTTGTTAAATATAATCGAAATCACGATTGAAAGAATGGGAAGTGATTCAAAAAGAGCAACTGTTCTGGCAACAAAACCTACAATGGATATGAAGTTATATCAACAAGCGATAGAAAAGCAAGAGATAGAGTATTATTTTGATAGTAGATGGCAAGAAGACGTAAATAGTATCATTGGAAGCATAAAGAATAAAGAATCAATTGAATGTACTCTTAATAAGTATAAGGATCTAGAAAACAGAATAATCGATGCAAGAGTTGATACAGTAATATTTGCATGTACTGACTTATCTGTTATAAAAGATACTTCGACGAAATTGAAAATAATAGAATCATCAAAAGAGTTAGCAAAAGAATTGATTAAAGAGTATTTAAAATAAGAAAAAAGAAATCAGCTAACACCCGCTTCAACCTTATAAATCCTGTTGTCACGCATTTTGCAAGAACAACAATGCAAAATGCGCGCCAATCCTTCGCTCCGCTCAGGACGGATTTAAAGGTTAAGCGAAAATGTTAGGTGGACGCTATCGCGCAGAAATAGCGCAATTTGTATTGCACCTCATTCATAAGTAAAGCATTATAGCGGCACATCAGAGCATGAGGAGAAATCATCATAATGCAGAAACTTTTACTGCGCTTTAGTAAATTGATATTCGGGCTTTTTCTTTACGCTTTAGGAATAGTCCTTACAATAAAAGCAAATATTGGATATGGCCCTTGGGAAGTTTTTCATGTAGGACTAGGCAAGACAGTAGGAATCACCATTGGGAATGCAAGCATAATAGTTGGGCTTGTTATTATAGTTATTACGCTATTAATGGGAGAGAAAATAGGTATTGGAACGATACTCAATATGATTCTAATAGGATTATTTCTTGATCTACTATTAATGAGCAATATAGTTCCAATAATTGATAATATGTATTTAGGGATTTTGGTATTAATAATTGGCTTATACATAATATCATTAGGATCATATTATTATATAGGATCTGGTTTTGGAGCTGGGCCTCGTGATGGCTTGATGATAGGATTAAAACGAAAGATAAAATTACCAATAGGGGCCATTCGTAGTATAATTGAGCTAACAGCGACAATATTGGGCTGGCTCCTTGGTGGTATGGTAGGAATTGGAACATTAATATCTGTTTTTGCAATAGGCTTTTGTATTCAGAGTACATTTAGTGTATTAAAGTTCGATCCGACTAAAATAGTTCAATCAACTATTAATGAAAGTTATAGAGAATTAAAAATGACTATAAAGAATAAATAAAACGAGACACCTAACACCCGCTTCAACCTTATAAATCCTGTTGTCACGCATTTTGCAAGAACAACAATGCAAAATGCGCGCCAATCCTTCGCTACGCTCAGGACGGATTTAAAGGTTAAGCGAAAATGTTAGGCAGACGCGCTAGCGCGCGCAAAGAAAACGGTTGATCAAGCTTTACAATACGTACAATATTAGTTATAATAGTACGTATAGGAGTTTGATATGGAAACTAAACTAACATTAAAACTGGATAAAGCAGTTATTCAATCTGTAAAGAAATATGCTCACAACAACAATAAAAGCCTGTCAAAACTTGTTGAATCGTACTTCAGAAACCTTGTATCTGAGGGCGAGAAGATAAAATCAACGTATTCTCCCTTAGTAGAAGAACTTAGTGGAGTCATTTCTGAGAAAGATATGAAAGGGATAGATTACTTGGGCTACTTGGAAGCAAAATATGAGTAAGGAAATATTTATAGATACTGACATCATATTGGATCTTCTTTGTAAGCGTGAACCATTCTATCCATATGCTGCAGAAGTATTCACTATGGGAGATAAAGGAATACTGAAGCTCGTAACAACACCACTTGTCTTTGCAAATGTATTCTATATTCTTAGGAAATTATTAGGAATAGAAAAGGCTAAAGAACTATTGCGAAAGTTAAGGATTATGATTGGTATAGTTGAAATGAATGATAAGGTTGTGGATTTGGCACTGAATTCACAATTTTCAGATTTTGAAGATGGTATACAATACTTTACAGCGAGAGAACATGGAATTCAGCATTTATTAACAAGGAATATAAAAGACTATAAAGGAGCTGATCTACTTGTTCAGACTCCAGAAGAGTATTTGAAAACAAAAAATGCATCATAAAAAGATTTGCCTAACAACTGCTTCAACCTTATAAGCCCTGTTGTCACGATTCTTGCGAGAAACCGTAAAGTAGGAGCGGCGGCGTAAAGTGTTGCAAGAATCGCGCCAAACCTTCGCTATGCTCAGGTCGGGCTTAAAGGTTAAGCGAAAATGTTAGCCGGACGCGCTTACGCGCGCGCAAGAAGAAATGAAGGACATCTTTACTGTTACTTGAAATATGTGTATACTTGTTGTATATGATACACATTAAGGAGGTATTGAAATGCGTACAAATATAGTAATTGATGATATTTTAATGAATAAGGCTAAAAAAGTTTCTGGATACAAAACTAAAAAGGAAACTATAGAAGAGGCTTTAAAGCTCTTAGTCAATCAAAGAGAACAATCAGAGATAAGAAAAGTTCGTGGAAAGCTCAAATGGGAAGGTGATCTCGAAGAAATGAGACTAGACCGATGATAATAGCAGACACTTCAGTTTGGATAGACTATGTACGAGGAGTAGAATCAGTTCAAACAGACTTACTTGATTATGAATTGCTTCATGACAGAGTAGCGACTGGGGATATAATAATTGTTGAATTTTTACAGGGATTTAGAGAAGAAAAAGACCTAAAGATTGCAAAAAAGATAATGGATAGGCTTGAGTATTATGACTTTCTTGGGAAAGAAATGGCAATACTTGCAGCAGGTAATTATAGAAAACTAAGAAAAAATGGAGTAACGGTAAGAAAGACAATAGATGTAATAATAGCGACTTTTTGTATAGAGAAAGGATTTGAGTTATTACATAACGATAGAGATTTTGATCCAATGGAAAAGTATTTAGGATTAAAGATAAAAAGAAAAATCGGCTAACACCCGCTTCAACCTTATAAATCCTGTTGTCACGCATTTTGCAAGAACAACAATGCAAAATGCGCGCCAATCCTTCGCTCCGCTCAGGACGGATTTAAAGGTTAAGCGAAAATGTTAGGCGGACGCGCTTACGCGCGCAAGAAGGGAGAAACTATGAAAATCATAAAGATCTCTCATAGAAATCTTAATGCATGGCTAGATTTTTTTGATAATCGTGCATTCGCCGATCACAAGGAATGGAAAGGCTGCTATTGCACATATTATTTTTATCCAAGATATGATAATAGCTCAGATGTAAATAATAGTCAGAGAGAATATGCAAAATGGCTTATCATGAATAATAAAATGAAAGGCTATTTAGTATATGAAGATGGAAAAGTAGTTGGGTGGTGCAATGTTGGACCTAAACAATATTATACAAAGTTATTAAAGCCTGATCAGAAGTATGATGGAATTAAAGCTATTGTATGCTTCATGATTGAAGAACAATATAGAGGGAAAGGAATAGCTACAGCTATATTAAAGAGAATAGTAGAAGATTCAAAAAAAGATAATACTAAAGCAATTGAAGCCTATCCAAATGTAAAGGCAAAGAATGAATATAGTAAATATCATGGATCATTAAATATGTATTTAAAAGAAGGCTTTATTGTAGAGAAAGTTAGAAATACAACAAAAGTAAAATTGGAGATAAAAAAAGACGCCTAACACACGCTTCAACCTTATAAGCCCTTTGGCACGCTTCTTGCGAGATACCGTAAAGTAGGAGCGGCAACGTAAAGTGGTGCAAGAATCGCGCCAAACCTGAGCTATCGCTCAGGTCGGGCTTAAAGGTTAAGCGAAAATGTTAGGTTGACGCCTTCGGCGCAAAAAGATACATGCTAAACTATTTATTAACAATGTTATATTGAAAGATCGCGTAGAAAAGTAAAACGCTGAAAAAGTTGATTTTATCTGTTGGAGAAAATATGGATGATACAATACTGAAAACCAGTAGATTGATACTGCGTTATCAAAGAAAGTCAGATATAAAGTTCCTAGTGTATTTGTGGATTGATGAAGAAATGACCAAGTATACTGGGGGGCCAAGAGATAAGTTAATGTTGATTGAAGAATTTAGAAAGATAGCAGAAGATCCAAAGAAAGAAGAATATGATCTCTGGCCGATAGAACTTAAAAACACCCATGAATTGATAGGACACGCAGGATTCATTCCAAAAGAGATAAAGGGAAAAGAGTATATTGAAGTCAATTATTATATTGATAGAACAAAATGGAAAAAAGGATATGCAAAAGAGATAGCAAAGGCATTAGTTGATTATGCCTTTAAAGAAAGGAAATTAGAAAAAGTTATAGCGATTATAAATCCTGAGAATGAAGCATCAAAAGAAGTAGCAAAATCAATCGGAATGAAGTATTGGATGAATGAAGAAAGGTCAGGGAAGATAAAGAGCATATACATATTAAGAAAAGAAGAAACCTAACAAAAGCTTCAACCCGACTCGCGTTCGCAAAAGCATAAATAGCTGCAATGTTAACCTGATAATGCCGTGGTAGCGCAGGAGCGCACGACGGCTCGCGGGTTAAGCCAATGTTAGATGGACGCCTTCGGCGCAAAAGTAGACATGTTGAATCTATTATTAATTATATTAGATGGACTCTTCGTGCTAAATTAATTTGTATTAATCAAAGGACTTAAAATGGGTTTAGACAACTTAATATTAGGTGGAATATATACAATAAATTGGGGAGATAAACTTTGCAGAATTATTGGAATGGATGATGATGAAATCTTTTATGATTGTTTATTGTCAGAAAAATTTGGATGGACATTCTCTGGGCATTTTAAAAAGAAATGTTATTTCTATAGAGTCTCAAGAACAACATTTTTAGAAAACTCAGCTTATAAAGATACTCTTCCTTTAACAAGTAAGGAGTTCTCTGTATTTAGACCAGACTTACCATTACGAATTGGTAGAACTACTAAACTGAGTTGGAATAGTATTAAAGAAGATACTTATACACTTTTCTTGAAAAACATACACACCCATGAAAACGATGACTTTATAAATAAAACTCTAGAAATACGAAGTATTTTTTTAGCTCCATATGGGAAAAAGAATGGTATTTATAAAGGAACAAAAATAGAAAGTAAAAGTACATATTTTGATGTTTTAGAACTGATTTGGAATGCAAAAGAACTACAAGAAAGTGTAAATAACAAAATTAGTAATGGGATTGGAATATTTAGATTAGGTTTTAAAGATTATACACCATCGTTTTATATAGGCGAATATTTAGATAACGCAGGGATTCTGAAATATTAAAATAATTCATCTAACAAATGCTTCAACCCTATAACGCCTTTTGTCATGGTTTTTGCTCGAAGATGACGCAAAAACCACGCCAATCCTTCGCTTCGCTCAGGAACAGGCGTTAAGGGTTAAGCCAATGTTAGGCAGACGCGCTTACGCGCGCGCAAGATAAATCATTATAATTTAAATAAATATGTTAAATTAATAGATTATTTTAATCACTTGACAAATAGATGCAGTATGAATACTATTGAAGCAAGAGGTGTTTATATGGCAAAGACTATTACCGTACGGCTTGATGAAACAAGCTATGATATATTCAAAAAGGCAGCAGATGGACAAAAGAGAACTATATCTAACTATCTTGAATATGCTGCGTTAAACTTTACGGTCAACGAATCGATTGTTGATGATGAAGAAATGAACGAAATACTTACCTTTGAAAAGGATCTTAAGAAAGGACTTAAGGATATTTCATCGGGAAGGTATAAAGTAATTGCTTAACTATAAAATCGCAGAGACTGAAACTTTTGAAAAGAAGATCAGTACTCCGAAGTATAAATTCTTATATAAAAAGATCAAAGAATACATATATCCGATATTACGAGAGAATCCATATTTTGGATCGAACATAAAAAAGCTTAAAGGCGAGTACAAGGAAATATATAGATATCGTATAGGAGATTACAGGTTATTTTATAAAGTCTCAGAAGAGACAGTAATAATATTCATCATTGATATAGAAAATCGTAAAGATGCATATAAGTAAAAGCGAAATTGCCTAACAAATGCTTCAACCCTATAACGCCTTTTGTCATGGTTTTTGCTTGAAGATGACGCAAAAACCACGCCAATCCTTCGCTTCGCTCAGGAACAGGCGTTAAGGGTTAAGCCAATGTTAGGTAGACGCCTTCGGCGCGCAAGAAGATCATCAATAAGCTTTCAATTAACAAGTTTATGCATTCTTAGTTTTAAGGAGCGGCAATGCAAGACATTTTTGATCTCATACGAGCATCAGATGCAAATGAAACATATAAACAGAAAGTAATGCTCTATGGGCAGCTTATTGGAAGCTGGAGAATACAATCTATTTGGTATAATTCAGAGGGAGAAACGAAAGAAACTACAGGAGAATGGCATTTTGCTTGGATATTAGGCGGCTTAGGTGTTCAAGATGTTTTATATGCAGATAGTTATTCTAGAGAGAACTATGGGATCACTATTAGGTGCTACGACATTAAGAGTGATATATGGCATGTAAGTTTGATGCAACCTGGTAATAATGAATTTGCAGACTTAGTAGGAAGAGAAGAAAACAAAGAAATCATACAAGAAGTATTAGGATTAGAAGATAAGAGAGAAATTTGGAGATTTAAAGACATAACAGAAACTACATTTACGTGGATTGATGAAATATCGCTTGATAACGGAAAGACATGGAACGTAGGACAGAGAATGTATGGAGAGAAAATTACCTAACAACCGCTTCAACCTTATAAATCCTGTTGTCACGCATTTTGCAGGAACAACAATGCAAAATGCGCGCCAATCCTTCGCTCCGCTCAGGACGGATTTAAAGGTTAAGCCAATGTTAGGTACATTCGGATTAACATTGAATAATAGAAGATTCTTAGTATCTTATTGAAATATTGGAAATATGTGTCATACATTAACTTTATCAAATGATGTCACAAAAAGGAACATATTATGGAACAACGAAAAATTGAAATTTACGAGTATTTAAAGATCTTAATCATTACTGTAACAATAATTGTATCAATATTTATTGTCTCTACTGCTTTTGTTAATAGAAACAAAGAAAGTGAGATAATCAATGTTACAGGATTGGGAAGCAAAGACTTTGAATCAGATTTAATAGTGTGGTCAGGATCATTTTATAGATTAAATACTGATATTAAAAAGGCATATGAGGAATTATATAGTGATCAAAAAGCAATTATTGAGTTTCTGAAAGAGAAAGATGTAGCTCAAAATGAATATGTATTATCATCAGTAACCATTAATAAAGAGTATGAATCAGTAACTGATAAAGAAAATAATCAACGTCAAGTATTTAAAGGATACCGTCTTCAGCAGAAGGTAACCATAGAGTCTACGGATATAAATAAAATAGAGAGTGTTTCAAGAGAGATAACTGATTTGATTAATAAGGGAGTAGAGTTCTATTCCAATGAGCCAGAATACTATTATACAAAATTATCAGAGCTAAAGATGGAATTGATTGAGAGTGCAACCAATAATGCAAGGGAACGAGCTGAAGCTATAGCAGAGAAATCTGGATCAAAATTGGGAAAGTTAAAGTATGCAAATATGGGTGTAGTACAAATATTAGGACGGAATTCAAATGAAGATTATTCGTGGGATGGAATATATAATACGAATACACGATTGAAGACGGCAACAATAACCATGAAATTACAATTTGGTATTAAGTAAGATGAGCTCTAGTTAGATGGAAAAATAAAGTACCTAACACCTGCTTCAACCCTATAACGCCTTTTGTCATGGTTTTTGCGAGAAGATTACGCAAAAACCACGCCAATCCTTCGCTTCGCTCAGCTGACGTTGTACAGCGTGTGGTATAATACAGTAAGCAATAAAGCAGCTTAATATATTATACTGACAACAAATAACTAAAAACGGACTGTACAAAAAGCATGATGCAAATGCGGTATAAGATATTTATAAATATTCGAAATAAAACTTTACAGATAAAACACTATGTTGTATAATTAGCGGTATAATGAACGTACGGAAATGTACCCTAAAGAATGCTCAAGGCGGTACCTATACGTACCTTCAACTTGTGCACAACTACCGCGTCAAGGAAACAGGAAAGACCAAAACCAATGTCCTTATGAAGCTCGGACGGGAAGATCAGATCGAGCCTTCCTACATCCAGGCGATCATCAAGGCACTGTCTGCGGTCTTAGGCGAATATCCTTCTGAAGTCCCCGCCGGATTTGACTTCCATTCAAGTCGGGAGCTTGGGGGCACCTGGCTTCTAGATGCCCTATGGAATCGTCTTGGCATGGCAAAGGCTATCAAAGGGCTTCTTAACGAACGCCAGTTCGCCACACCCGTCGAACGGCTCTGCTTTGCCATGGTTGCAGGCAGGATCCTGGCTCCGGGTTCGAAGCTTTCTCTTGAGCACTGGGTTTCAAAGAAAGCCTTTATTAAAGACCTTAACGAGGTAGACGTTCATAATCTTTATAGGGCGATGGATCTTCTTGTGGCGTCGAACGAGGAACTCCAGAAGCAGATATTCACCGAAGTGTCGAAGAATACGCATCTCGACGTGGATCTCATCTTCCTCGATACGACGAACACCTATTTCGAGACCGATGAAGATGCTTCCAGCTCGGGACTCTTAAAACGTGGCCACAGCAAGGATGGGCACCCCGAGCTACCCTTGGTTTCGATTGCCTTTGCGGTGACGCGTAGCGGCATTCCTATTCGCTGCTGGGTATTCCCGGGCAACACGAGCGACCAGACGATCGTCGAGCAGGTGAAAGGTGATCTAGGACAGTGGAATCTTGGTCATGTCGTCATGGTCCAAGATGCAGGATTCAATAGTGCCGACAACAGAAGAATCCTTTTACGGGAATGCGGTGACTATATCATCGGCGAAAAGCTCCGCGTTGGTACCGATGGCGCCGCGGTAGAAGCCCTACACCGGAAAGGGCGATTCAGGATCCTGGAAAGTGGCCTCGCGATTAAAGATGTCGTCCTCGATGCAGGGAAAGCCACGGAGCGCCGATTCATCATCGTCAAGAATCCGGAAGCCGAAACGCGCGACCATGTCATACGCGAACAAATCGTCGATGCTACGAAGCGCAAGCTTGATGAACTGTCGCAGTATACGGGGAAAGCACACACGAAAGCGGCGTGTGCGCTACGCTCTCATTCCGCCTATGGCAGATACATTAGGCAGGATACGAAGGGTGTCTTGCACCTCGACACCGCCAAGATAGCCTCAGAGGAACTCCTTGATGGCAAGTTTCTAGTGTCGACGTCCAGCATGAAGCTGGATGCTGCCGATATTGTTGCCGGCTATAAGCAGCTCTGGGCCATAGAGCGGGTATTCAAGGATATGAAAAACACCTTGGATATTCGTCCCATATACCACCGACTTGATGATCGTATTCGAAGCCATATTCTTATTTGCTGGCTTGCCATGGTGCTGGTACGGTATGCAGAGAATATGGCGGACCGGTCGTGGTACCAGATTGAAAAAGTTCTGTCCGATGTTACTGCAGGGCTTATTGAGAGCGACAATGTAAGCCTCTGGTATTGCTCTGATATTTCCGACGAGGCGAAGGACATTTTCAAGCGCTTAACTATTGAATTACCAAAGAAAGTTCTTGCTACAGTAGCAAGAGATCCTGTTGCGGTATAAAAGATTTTCGACTGCAATCGTATAACTCTATTATTTATAGAGTATTAGCAAGATTTTCTATACCGCGCACTGTACAACGCCAGCTCAGGAACAGGCGTTAAGGGTTAAGCCAATGTTAGATTGACGCCTTCGGCGCAAAAAGATACATCCTAAACATTATTGTGTAAATGTTAGCTCGATCCATCAAGCACATAGAAATGCAATTAATATTATAATTCAACACTAGTTAGGTAAACTTAAAATGCAGATTCAATGAGGAGGAATCGATGAATAATCTTGTTGTATATTATTCAAACACTGGAAATAACAAATATTTGGCAGAGAAAATAGCTAATGATAAAAAATATGATTTAATTGAAATATCACCAAGAATAAAATCATCATTTGGACTAATGATATCATCATTATTAAAAATAAGCTTTGGAATTCATAAGACTGATAAAAACATAAAAAATTATGATGCAGTTATACTATGTGGACCTGTTTGGATGGGACAATTAATATCTCCATTAAGTGATTTTCTTAAAAAGTATAAAGATGATATAAACAAGCTATATTTTATAACTTGTTGTGGAAGTGGTGAAGACGATAAAGATACAAAGTATGGATATACTAAGATATTTGAAAAAATTAAAATATTAATGGCTGGGAAGCTAGAATTTGCAGAGGCAATTTCAATAAAACTTATAACACCAGAAGAAATGAAAGGGAAAGGTGAAGAGACAATGAAGTTAAGGCTTTCAGACGAAAACTTCAAAGGTAAAATACTTAACAGGTATAATAGTATTATTGATAAAATTGAATAATAGAAGAAATCTAACACATGCTTCAACCCTATAACGCCTTTTGTCATGGTTTTTGCAGAACAACAATGCAAAAACCACGCCAATCCTTCGCTTCGCTCAGGAGCAGGCGTTAAGGGTTAAGCCCGATGTTAGGCGGACGCCTTCGGCGCAAAATGATACATGTTGAAGTTATAGCTAAAAATGTTAACCTGACGGGCTTTGTGGATAAAGAAGCAGTATAAAAAAAGGATGTTCTTATGGATATTGTATTTGAACCATTAGAAGAGAAACATCGGCAAAGCGTGATTGATATATTGAATTATTATATTAAAACAACAACAGCGGCTTTTCGTGAGGACATTGTAGATTATAATCATTTTGATAAAATCATAGATAAGAATGATGTTTATTCAGGATATGCAATTACGCTTAATGGAAAAGAATTGATTGGTTTTTGTACATTAGAAGCTTTTAAGAATATAAGACCATTTAAGAAAACCGCAGAAGTAATGTATTTTATTAAAAAAGAATATATTGGGAAAGGCATAGGGAAAAGAGCATTACAGCAATTGGAAGATGATGCAAAAAATATTGGAATTAGCAAAATAATAGTTGATATAACTGATGATAATAAAAACAGCTTAACGTTTCATGAGAGAAATGGATTTAGTGAATATGGAAGATTAAAGAAATGTTGGGGAAAATTTGGTAAAGATTTAGGAATAGTTTATATGGAGAAAGACATATAGAAGAATATTCGCCTAACAACTGCTTCAAGCTGAGTCGCTTCTTTGTCACGCTTTTTGCAGATCGCTACGCTCTCTCATGCAAAAAGCGCGCCAACCGCTTCGCGGTCGAAGCTCCCAGCTTAAGCCAATGTTAGATTCACGCTGCGCGGGCGGATAAAGATATACGTTAAACTTTTTATTGCCAATGCTAATTTGGTTATTCATATGATGATATCAAGACTAAAAGTTTTTAGAGTTTTTAATTTAAAGTAAGGAAGTATTATGGAATATTGGGATGTATTAGATTCAAATAGAAATAGAACTGGAAAAGTTATTCTTCGTGGTGAAGCATTCAACGATAATGAATATCATCTCATCGTACATGTATGGATAAAGAATTCAAAGAATGAATTTGTTATTTCAAAAAGAAAGAAAGATAAATATCCTTATCCTGGGTTATGGGAATGTACAGGTGGTTCAGCTGTATCAGGGGATGATAGCTTAAAAACTGCTTTGAAAGAAGTAAAAGAAGAATTAGGAATTGATTTGGATAAAGAAAGAGGAAAGATCGTATATCAATATAAAGGTGATAATGGCTTTAGTCCGCATTTTGTAGATGTATGGGTCTTTAATCAAGAAATAGATAAAATGGCAATAAAGTGTCAAGAAACTGAAGTTGAAGAAGCAAAAATAGCAACACGAGAAGAAGTACTAGAACTTTTAAAGGGAAATAAGTTTGTACCAGATTGTAAACTATATATAGATAAGATAGTTAATTAAAGAAGAAATCTAACACCTGCTTCAACCCTATAACGCTATTGTCACGGTTTGTGCAACTCGCTTCGCTCGCAAGCACAAACCGCGCCAATGTACGCGTTAAGGGTTAAGCCAATGTTAGAAAGACGCTGCGCGCGCGGATAAGAAAGAAAAATATGATTAAAATGTACTACAACAATTCCATTTTGATGCTTTTTTGTTTTCAATTTTAATAGACTGTACTACGTAAAAGGCTCTTTGAATTTTAAGAGTGTCTTTACATCGTATTGAAAAAGGAAAAGGAATGTATATTGCTTCTATTGCCTTATTAGTGTGTTCCGGTGTTGCCTATCAGTTCTTTCAAAAGTCTATTGCTCCGAATGCGAATCCAGCACTTAGTATTCTTTGTTCTTATCTTACTTCATTATGCTTAGTAGGTGTTCTCTTTGTTGTTTTTCCATTGAAGAACACACTCTCTGAATCAATAAAGAGCCTAAACATTTATAGTGTTTTACTTGCAGTTCCAATCGTAGGAATAGAACTAGGATATTTGTTGTTGTATAGGGCAGGGGGAAAGCTTACGTTTTCTTCAGCTCTTGTATCATCAATGATAACAGTAGGATTAGTGATCATAGGAATAATAGTATTTAAGGAAAAGATAAGTATAAAGAAGCTAATAGGGATAGCATTTTGTCTATCAGGAATAGTGCTCCTTAATCTCAAGTAAGAAGAAGATTTCTAACATCCGCTTCAACCTTATAAGCCCTTTGGCACGCTTCTTGCGAGATTCTGTAAAGTAGGAGCGGCAACGTAAAGTGGTGCAAGAATCGCGCCAAACCTTCGCTATGCTCAGGTCGGGCTTAAAGGTTAAGCGAAAATGTTAGATGGACGCCTTCGGCGCGGAGACTAAATGAGTATTCTTAATGCAAATGGATTGATAAGTGATATACCCATTTCTAAATTCTATATTAATGAAATATCTGGAGAAGTCATTTTTGATGGAGACCAAATATTCTATGAATTAGATGCAAACCTTGTAAGCCTTTATGATTCATTTCAGAACAAGATATTTAATGATATTGATTATTATGAAAATATTGATATTAGACCTATGTGGCTTTCAAATTGTGGTATTGATTCAGATTTTACTATATCAAAAGATGAATTCGCGCATTTGGTAACCGAAATTAGTGATACAAAAAATCATCGTGTATTATTACTACATGATATTTTCTTTATTATTGCCTCTATTCAAAATAGATTAATAGAAACAAAAGAGCTGTTTGTGACTTTTTATAAAGAATTATGTAATATCAACCAAGATCATGTTATTGATGACGAAGGAGAAAATGTAATTTATTGGATGTCAGGTAGAAAGACGATAGTTATTTATTCCATGTTTGAAAATATGATTGTAAAATTATACTCAATATTTGATTTGATGACAAAATTGGTTATTGAAAGTAATCATGAATACACTGATTATTCAAAATGGCCCAAACTAGCTAGTAAAGAAATATTATATGGTGATAAAAACAAATTCTTTGATTTATCATGGAATGGAACTATATATGAGAAAACAGAGTCAATAAATATGATTATTAATTACAGACATGAAATTATTCATAATGGTTCTTTTGAATATCAAAATAAAATATATTTCAACTATAGAAATAAGGAACTTCATGAGAAGTATGTTTACTTGATTGATTATACAGATGGGAATATTGATACCGTGAAAAATAGAAAGCGATTTTATTCTAAAGGATTAAAGATTAATTACGAGTTGCCTGTTATTTATTTTGATGTATTGAACAAGATCGAGAACACAATCCAACGATTACAAAGAAATTTCATCTAACAACTGGATCAACCTGATTCGGCTATTGTCACGGTTACATGCTTTCGCATGAACCGCGCCAATCACGCCTCACAGGTTATCCAAATGTTAGATTGACGCCTTCGGCGCAAAAGTAGACATGCTGAAGCCATTGTTAATAATGTTAGATTGATGCTCTGGGCAATAATAATAAAGAATTGAATAATACATGGGCTACGTGGGAAAAACATATGCAACAATTTAGAATGGCATTAGAAATAGAAGAAGATCAAATACATTCTCTTTATGATGCAGTAAAAGCTAAAGGAAAAATTGATGGTACTTCAGATTGGGATGAAGACTATCCAAATAGAGAAATACTTAAAGATGATCTTAAGAATAAAAGCCTATATGTACTTGAAGATGATAATAAGATTATAGCTGCAATTTCTATGGTAGATGAAGAATCATCAGAATTACAATTATTAGATTGGGCAAAAGTAAAATCATGCTTTCTTGTACGATTATGTGTTACTCCTTCATACCAAAGCATAGGTATAGGAGAAAAGATGATGCACTATATAAGTGACACTGCAAAGGAAAGAGGTTTTAAGGCAACACATCATCTTGCAGCAGAAGTAAACAAAGCAGCAAACAGACTTTATAAGAGAATGGGATATAGAAATCTAGGTAGAATACATGTATATGGGACAGACTTTATAGCATATGAAATGATACTATAAAGAAATAGTAAGTTAAAGAAAAGAAGAAATCTAACAAAAGCTTCAACCTTATAAAGCCTTTTGTCATGGTTTGTGCAGAACAACAATGCACAAACCACGCCAATCCTTCGCTTCGCTCAGGCCAGGCTTTAAAGGTTAAGCCAATGTTAGCGGTATTAAAAGGCATATGAAAACAATGGAGGAATCTAATGAGTAAAAGAAAGTATAAACTTATGAAAACTATATATATTATTGCCTTATTATTGATGGTTTTCACTAAAGGATATTCTTTAGAGCAAATAAAGATATCTGTAGATAATGTTCAAAGAGACTTCTTATTATATGTTCCAGAAAATTCAACACAAGAAAAATTACCAGTAGTATTTGTTTTTCATGGTTATGGGCAAGAGTTAACTGAAGCCATAGGCAAATTTAAAATCGAAAAGTATTGGCCAGAAGCAATCGTTGTCTACCCACGTGGATTAAGAACTGTAATTCAAAAAATGGAAACAGGAGGTGCTAAATCAGGATGGCAAACATATGTTGGAGATTATAAGGACAGAGATATCAGGCTATTTGATGAAATACTGATATATTTAAAAAATAAGTGTTCAATAGATGAAAATAGAATATACGTTACAGGGTTTTCCAATGGTGCCGCTTTTAGTTATGTAATAGCTACCGTTCGAAGAGATATTATAGCAGCGATTGCGCCGATAGCAGGTACTTTAGGATCAAACAAAGATAGAAATCTATTTAAAGAAATACCAGTATTCCATGTTGCCGGGAAGCAAGATGAAATTGTAAAGTTTAAATCACAAAAAGAAATGATAGAATTTATTAAGAAAATAAATAAATGTAATGATGAAGGAATAGTTATAAATAAAAATGTTACAGAATATAAATCTGCAATAGATAAGCCGTTAACTACATTTATATATAATGATATACATAAAATTCCAGGAGATGCAATTCCATTTATAGTAGAGTTTTTTAAAAACAATACATTAACGCAATAGAATATGAAGTAAAAAACCGCTAACAAATGCTTCAACCCTATAACGCCTTTTGTCATGGTTTTTGCAGAACAACAATGCAAAAACCACGCCAATCCTTCGCTACGCTCAGGAGCAGGCGTTAAGGGTTAAGCCAATGTTAGACGGACGCCTTCGGCGCAAAAAGATACATATTAAAGCAATTAGTAAAAATGTTAACTTGATATGTGTAATTGTGTATGTAACATTTTATCATGGAAGGATCGATGCTTTTTAACAAAGAGATATTTTATAAAAAAGATATAGATCTAAATGGATTATCATTTTGTAGAAATGCTGTAAGAGCAGTAATTATTAAGAATAATCAGATACTTTTGGTTTATTCAAAAACAAATGACGAATATAAATTTCCTGGTGGTGGTGTAGAAGATAACGAAACGCAAGAAATTGCATTATTTAGAGAAATAGATGAAGAAATTGGAGGAACTATTGTAGATATTAAATGTAAAATTGGAACAGTAATTGAGTACAATAAATCTAAAGAAGAAACATTTGATTATTTTAAAATGATATCAGCCTACTACGAAATTGTAATTGAAGATTCTTTACATAGTCAAAATCTTGATGATTATGAGAAAGAATTGATGTTTATTCCAAAGTGGACAACTATTAAAGAAGCATTAGAAGTTAATAGAAAAACGATGAAGTCTTCTGAAAAGAAAACGAAATGGATTGAAAGAGAAACTTATGTATTGAATGAATTGCTTAAATATAAAATAAGTGAAAAGGGTAGTAAATAAGGATTCGTCTAACAAATGCTTCAACCCTATAACGCCTTTTGTCATGGTTTGTGCAGAACAACAATGCACAAACCACGCCAATCCTTCGCTACGCTCAGGAGCAGGCGTTAAGGGTTAAGCCAATGTTAGGATGACGCGCTAAACGCGCGCAGGTACACCTGGTAATAAGTTGAGAATAATAATAGCTAATAGAAAAAGTATTACGTCAAATGCATCCTTGAAATATTTATCACCTGTTTATAATACTTTTTAGGCTATTAAAATAATTGAGCATATGAGAGATAATATTTCTATGAAAACTATATTACATACCATTAACGATGAAAGAATACTTGAGCTTGAAGATGATGGCTATATTTTAAAGGATACGCAGGATCTATTAGATATCATAGGATCATACTCAGTAAGAACTATCATATTAAAGAAAGAAAATATCATACCAGATTTCTTTGAACTAAAGACAAGAGTAGCAGGCGAGATACTGCAAAAAGCAAGTAACTACGGATTAAAGATAGGGATTATTGGAGATTTTACATCTATTAAGAGTAAGAGCTTAAGGGACTTTATATATGAGAGTAATAAGACTAAGCAGGTAATATTTAAAGAAACTAAAGAAGAGATATTAAAGATATTTGGGAAAGAAAGATAAGTAAGAGTATAGTAAGGATTGAAAAAAATTATCCTAACAAGTGCTTCAACCTTATAAATCCTTTGTCACGGTTTGTGCAGTCGCTTCGCTCCTTTATGCACAAACCGCGCCAAGCCCTTCGGGCACGGATTTAAAGGTTAAGCCAATGTTAGAAAGACGCTCCCGCGCAGGAAGAGTAACGCCGTGGAATCAAGCAAACATATACAAAATAATGAAATATGCCATTATTTGTAATAATATAGTGTTTGTAATATCTTCTTGACAGATATATCTGTGTAGCGTATATTGTAATCATGATTCAGTCTTTTGGTGATGCTGAAACAGAAAAGATCTTTCATCAAGAAAGATCAAAAAAGCTGCCACCAGAGATACAAAAGCGGGCTTTAGTAAAGCTGCTTTTTATTGATGCTTCTACTACAGAAGAAGATTTTAGGGTTGCACCTTCAAATAGATTTGAGCACTTGCAGGGAATAAAGAAAGGCTATTGTTCAATAAGGATCAATGATCAATGGAGGATTCAGTTCAAATTTAAGGGTGGCGAGGCATTTGAGGTTTCTATTGTAGATTATCATTAAGGAGAAGAAGAGAATGAATAAAGACTATATTGAAACACCTACAATAGGAGAAATTATACGAGAAGAATTTCTTGAGCCTCTTGATATCACTCCGTATAGGTTGTCGAAAGAGCTAAAAGTCTCAACAAGTACAGTTTTAGACTTACTTCATAATAAAAGGAAAATTACTGTTGAGATGGCGCTTAGACTTTCAAAGTTCTTTGGGAATTCTTATAAGTTTTGGCTTAATCTACAGAATGAGTTAGATATAAGAGAAGCAAGAAAAAAGATGGTTAAAGAACTCGAGAAGATCCAAGCTTTTAACTAAATAATATAAAAAGAAGATTTCTAACACCCGCTTCAACCTTATAAATCCTGTTGTCACGCATTTTGCAAGAACAACAATGCAAAATGCGCGCCAATCCTTCGCTATCGCTCAGGACGGATTTAAAGGTTAAGCGAAAATGTTAGGTTTATTAAGGAGAGTAAGAATTGAAGACAAAACTTCAAGTGTTTATTTCATCAACATATAAAGATCTTAAAGAAGAACGACAATCTGCTGTTCAAACAATATTAAGGTGCGGGCATATACCAGCAGGTATGGAACTTTTTATTGCTGGTGATAAAAGCCAATGGGAAATCATTCAGAAATGGATAGGTGAATCAGACGTATATGTACTTATTCTTGGTACACGTTATGGTTCCATAGAACCTCAAACCGGAGTTAGTTATACAGAATTAGAATATGATTACGCCATATCATTAGGACTTCCATTCTTCGCTGTAGTTATTTCTGATGAAGGAATTGAACAAAAAAAGAAGGTAGAGGGTGTTGAAATTATTGAAAAAGATAATAGCATAAAGCTGGAAGAGTTTAGGAAAAAAGTATTGAACAAGATTTCATCATTTTTTACTGATACAAAGGATTTAAAGCTATCAGTATATGAATCTCTATCAACAATTGCATCGGAGCATCAGAATGCGGGGTGGATTAGGTATGATGATTCTCCTGACGTAAAATCATTAACAGACGAACTAATAAGGTTGCATAATGAAATTGATAAATTAAAGGATGAAGCGTCCAAGATTAAAAAAGCAGATATTAATACTACTCCCGATGCTAAAAAAGAACAAGATATAGAATATTCAGAGTTAGAAAAAATACTTAGGAGTAAGAAGATAGATATATCCTCAATCAAGAAATTAATTGGAGGTAAAAATGAAAAATTACCAGATGAAATACCTTTATTAAATTTGCTTTTAGCGTTTAAAGAAGATTTATTAAGAGGTGTTACAAATCAATATGGAATAAACGATTTGGACTCTTTTTTGTATTTCAGGTTATGTCCACAGTTACAAATATATGATTTAGTAGTAAACGAAAAAGTAGCAAGCGTACAATATAGAAGATATTCAATTACAAAAATAGGAACAAAATTTTTAGCATATATTGAAAAGAAAAAATATCTTAAGTCAGAAAAGAAATAGGTAAAACCTAACAACCGCTTCAACCCTATAACGCCTTTTGTCATGGTTTTTGCGAGAAGATCACGCAAAAACCACGCCAATCCTTCGCTTCGCTCAGGAACAGGCGTTAAGGGTTAAGCCAATGTTGGGCGGACATATGGAAATATAGGGTAGAATTTAGCTCAGTATAATGCTATTACAATGTCTAGGGAGCTTTGATTGATGAATCCAATAGAAACAGATAGGTTAATTCTACGAAGTTTTTTAGAAAAAGATGCTTCAAGCCTATTCGCATATCTATCAAAACCAAGAGTAAATTGCTTTGTATCAGAAAAGGTAAATACCTTTGAAGAAGCAAGAATCGAAGTTAAAAAAAGATGTAAACTGAAAAATTCAATTGCCATTTGTTTAAGAGATACTGATGAAGTAATTGGTGATTTGTTCTTTGAGAAAGAAGAACCTGATACTTATGATATTGGATGGAATATTAATGTAGATTATCAAGGTAAAGGCTATGCTTTTGAAAGTGCAGAAGCTTTATTTATCTACCTATTTGAAGTCAAAAAAGCAAGACGGATATATGCGTATGTTGAAGATGATAACATAAGATCACAAAAACTATGTAAGAGACTAGGAATGAGAAATGAGGGGTGTTTTAAGGAATTTATATCGTTTATAAATAATGAGGATGGTACACCAAAGTATGAAAATACAATGCAATTTGCGATTTTAAAAAAGGAATGGGATTCTAATAGAGAATCATAAAAGCGGAAACTAATAAATATTAATAGCCGTCCAACAACCGCTTCAACCTTATAACGCTCTTTGTCACGCTTCTTGCGAGTCGCTTCGCTCCTTTACGCAAGAAGCGCGCCAATCCCTCGCTACGCTCGGGAACGAGCGTTAAAGGTTAAGCCAATGTTAGGTTCATCTAATTCTTATAAAGGTAGAAATTGTGAAAAATGAGTTTAGTGATGTCCTTGAAAAGCTAGATGCTTTACCAGATAGAGATGAGATCACAGTATCTGGGTCCGACAGCGTTTTTCATTATTCTTCAGCAAATGGTTTATTAGGCATAGTATCATCAAATTCATTACAATTATCAAATTTAAAATATTTGAATGATCCAAATGAGATTGAATATTCAAAAGGATTATTCTTTGAAATTTTAGAAGCGACTAAGTTTCCTTTAGATGAAAAATCTAATAAAATTATCAGAGAATCATTTATTGAAGATATTTGCAAATATATAGATTACTTGTCAGATAGACTATTTATTTTTTCTACATCATTAGATAAAGATAGTCTACATTTATGGAATTATTACGGAAAAAATGATGGATATTCTATTGAATTTCAAGTTGATACATTAATAGATTGCTTCTTAAATAACCTACTTGCTCTTGATAAGCAAAAAGAGGAAGATGGAATTATAAAGTATTCTGTATTTTTAGGAAAAGTAATATATAATAAAGAAGTACAAATTGATATTTTAAAGCAATACATAAATTTAATAACACAGATAATTGTAATTGGAATAAAATATTCAAAGCTTAATGAAGCTCTAGAGTATTTAAAAAAGTATAGGTTTTTTCTACTAACAATTATGTTAAATATGAAAGAGAGTTTTCACTCTATCGAGTCAGAATATAGAGTTTGTATAGTTCCTGATAAAAAATATGTAAATATTAAGTATAAAAATAAGGATGGATTAATAATTCCGTATATATCGATTAATAAAAGTATTTTGCCAATAAAAGCTATCGGAATTGGACCAAAGATAAAAGACTTAATTGCATTCAATGGAATTCATAATATGGTTAAAAATCTTGGATTAGGTTGTGATATCTATAATTCTAAAATTTCTATTAGGTAATAAATTAAATGAAAAAGAGGAGAACCTAACAACTGCTTCAAGCTGAGTCGCTTCTTTGTCACGCTTTTTGCGAGAAGATCACGCAAAAAGCGCGCCAACCGCTTCGCGGTCGAAGCTCCCAGCTTAAGCCAATGTTAGATTCACTAAAAGGAACATAATAAACAAAGCTATGAAGACCATTGTAATTTTGGGAACTTGTCATAAAGAGACTAAAAACTATAAAGCAGTGCATATTGTTGATATAATGGAGAAACTTAATCCTTCAATCATATTTGAAGAGTTGCCAGAGGAGTGGAAAGTAGATTTAGAATTCAGAAAGAAAAACATAACTGGTGTAGAAAGCAAAGCAATAATTACATATATACAAAGACACCCAGAATGTGAAGTGATTCAATATGATATTCAGAATAGAAATAGAACTCTTAAAGAAGAAAATTATTTTGAAATGCAAAAGCAATTCAATGTTGCATTAGAAAAGTTATATAAAGAGGAAATACCAAATTCTGAAGATAGATTAAGATTTAAGCACCTTTATGATATCTATAAAATGAGAGATAAAAGCTTAAGCAATGATCATGTCCGGATAATTAATAGTACTATTTCTGATAGCTTAATACGGTATAAAGAAAAGCTTGCTTATAGTTTCTATAGAGATATCGTAAGAAAATATGAAAAGCTTCATGCATTCAAAGAACATGTTCATTTTATAGATCATTTCTGGAAAATTAGAAATGAAGCAATGGTAGAAAATGTCGTAAAATCGCTTAAAGATAAAAATGATGATATACGATCTATTCTATTATGTGGGTATGAACATAGAGAAATATTAAAGAGATTATTTAATAAACATAAGAATGATATAGAAGTAAAAGAATATTGGGAAATTGATGTAAACAGTAAGTAAGAGGAATCTAACAAATGCTTCAACCCTATAACGCCCTTTGTCATGGTTTTTGCGAGAAGATGACGCAAAAACCACGCCAATCCTTCGCTTCGCTCAGGAACAGGCGTTAAGGGTTAAGCCAATGTTAGGTGGACCCTACGGGCGAAATTAGTAGTCTATTTGAGAGAATGAGTTAAGGCCTGTAAATGAGTAATCGTAAACAGAAAATATATGAGTCAATTCTCAATCATAGCTTCATATTGAATGATGATGAATATGATTCATTCTTAATAAATAACATAAGTGATCTTGGAATTGTTGATCAAAAAATACGAGATGAACTTGTTTATGTAGTTTTTTGTACTTGGATTCTAAATGGATATATTAGTAAAAAAGCATTACATGAAGTATTAAAGATTTTGTTATCAGATAATTTTATTTATTTTAATATAGATAGCAATTTGCTAAAGTATGCAGTTAAAAGGACGTTTTCTTGGCTCATTATTGCAGCTATTGTAGAATATGATAATAAAAGTAGTTTTCTTACAAAAAATGAATTGAGATTTGTTCTTAGTAGTCTCAAGAGTTATCTTGAAAATGAAAAGGTTTATGCTGGTTATTCATCAAAGTATGGATGGATACATAGCATAGCTCATTGTGCCGATGTCTTTCTTGAGTTACTACGATCAAAAAATGTTTCTGAAAAAGATAAAAACAGTATATCATTACTAATAATAAAAATTATTACTCAAACGAAAGAATATTTTGTATATCGAGAAGAAGAACGACTTTGTAAAGCAATATTTTCATATAAAGGGAGTAAGAGTAGCTTTATAGTAGAACATATAAAAAAGTTAATTGAATGCTTTAAGCATGATGTAGGTATAGAAAAGCATACGTATAAGAATTATCATGAGTACCTTAAAACATGCTACTTTTATTCAGAAGCGAAAAAAGATAAAGAAGTTAAAAAGGTATGTTTAAAAGAAATAAGAAGCTTTATGTATTTTGATGATATCTAAAATATTAGCACCTAACACCTGCTTCAACCCTATAACGCCCTTTGTCATGGTTTGTGCAGAACAACAATGCACAAACCACGCCAATCCTTCGCTTCGCTCAGGAGCAGGCGTTAAGAGTTAAGCCAATGTTAGGCGGACGCCATCGGCGCAAAATGATACATGTTAAAGTTATAGTTAAAAATGTTAACCTGACGGGCTATGTGGATATAGAAGCAGTATAATCAGGGGATTTTATTATGAATATTGTATTTGAACCATTAGAAGAGAAACATCGGCAAAGCGTGATTGATATATTGAATTATTATATAAAAACAACAACAGCGGCCTTTCGTGAGGACATTGTAGATTATAATCATTTCGATAAAATCATAGATAAGAATGATGTTTATTCGGGATATGCAATTACTGTCGATGGAGGAGAATTGGTTGGTTTTTGTACATTAGAAGCGTTTAAGAATATAAAGCCATTTAAGAAAACAGCAGAAGCAATGTATTTTATTAAGAAAGAATATATTGGGAAAAGCATAGGGAAAAGAGCGTTACAGCAATTAGAAAATGATGCAAAAAATATTGGAATTAGCAAAATAATAGTTGATATAACTGATGATAATAAAAATAGCTTAAAATTTCATGAGAGAAACGGATTTAGTGAATATGGAAGATTAAAGAAATGTTGGAAAAAATTTGGTAAAGATTTAGGAATAGTTTATATGGAGAAAAACATATAGAAAAATATACGCCTAACAACTGCTTCAACCCTATAACGCCTTTTGTCATGGTTTTTGCGAGAAGATCACGCAAAAACCACGCCAATCCCTCGCTTCGCTCAGGAACAGGCGTTAAGGGTTAAGCCAATGTTAGAATGGCGCTCCCGCGCAGGAAGATAAGGAAAGATAAAAAGTGGATTCTACATCAAAGATTCTTGTTGTTGGTACGAGTGGATCTGGTAAAACAACACTCGCTAGAAATTTAAGTAAAGTATTGAAGATTAAAGACATAGAACTAGATGCACTTTTCTGGAAAGAGAATTGGGTTCAATCGGAACAAGAGGAATTTCGAGAAAAGATTAAAAATGCTATACAGAATGAGAAAGGATATGTAATACATGGGAACTATAATAAAGTAAAAGATTTAACCTGGGGGAATGTAGATACAGTTATATGGCTTGATTACAGTAGATTTATTGTAATGTGGAGAGTTTTTAAAAGAACAATATCAAGAATGATTACACAAGAAGAGCTTTGGTCAGGAAATAGAGAGACATTTAAGAATTCCTTTTTAGCTAAAGATGCAATTGTGTTCTGGGCATGGAATACATATAAGAAACGTAAAGAACAGTATACATTAATGTTGAAAGAGAATCCATTCAAGATTAAAGAGTTTATAGTATTAAAGAAACCAAGAGAAGCAGAAGCATTATTGAAGAAGGTAGAAGAATTCTAACACCTGCTTCGACCCGACTCGGCTACTGTCACGCTTTTTGCAAGAACAACAAGGCAAAAAGCGCGCCAGTTTAACGCCTCGCGGGTCAAGCCAATGTTGGAAGGACGCTAGCGCGCAGCATTTTAAATAGTAATAGTCTATAGCAAAAAAGTGTAAACATTAAGAATCAAACGCTTGAAAGGAGATAATGGCTTTGGTGAATCTTGTTATTACTCACGATAAACCTAATGTTAACTGGAAAGAACAAGAGCAAATACTTAAGCAAGAAGCAAAAGTCCTCTGGGATCTACAGAAAAAGAGTGTTATTAGAAATATTTGGTTTACTAAGAATACAAGAGAAGCAATTTTAATTATAGAAGCAAAAGATTCAATAAAAGTTAAAGAAATTCTTGATACATTTCCCTTAGTGAAAGAGTGTTTGATTACCTATGATATTGTTGAATTAGAAGCATATGATGGCTATGAAAGACTATTCATATAAAGAAAGATAATAAGATATTAGGTAAAGAGATGAATATTATAGAAGAAAAAATTCATTATAAAAGAAAAGATATTATGAAGAGAATAGAGAAGAAGAGACTTCCAACAAAAGCTTCAACCTTATACCGCTCTTTGTCATGGTTTGTGTAGAAATCCTATGCACAAACCACGCCAATCCCTCGCTTCGCTCGGGAACGAGCGTTAAAGGTTAAGCCAATGTTCGATGGACGAGTTGCTAAAAGTTTCTACAACTACAATATAATTAGAAAGGAAAATGAGCATGAATACAAATTTGGAAGATAGAATAGCATTACTAGAAAAAACGATTATGACCCTATTCCTTGAAAATGAAATGAAATTAACTAAAGATAAATATGAACAAATAGAGAATAATTATGTTAAAGTACTTAGTATGCCAAGTGTACAAAAAAGAAAATATAACAATGAAATAGAAGAGATATTTAAGGATAATCTTGAGATTCAAAAAAATAGCTTAAATAAAAAAATTGAAAAAAATAAGTATATTATCGAATGTATTGAACAGTATATGTTTGCATTATCATTAGGAGTAAATCTTGATGAAATTTCTTTGAATAGATATATACCAGTTCGAGTCTATTTTGAAGAAAAGAGTGATAATGTTGATAAAATATTTGATACAATAATTAAGTACTTAAATAAAAATGGATTTAATAGTGCAGTAGAATTTCCAGTAGAACATGGATCTTGGTTTAAGAAAATAATATTAAGAACAAAAGATATTCTTAGTAAAAAAGAAGTAAAAGAACGTTTGGAAAAAGTTGAAAAAGCAATAGAGCTTGAGAAAATAACAAAAGTAGAAGCAGAAGCAAATAAAATGAATATGGAAGGTTTAGCTCTTGTAATATCAGCATTAGGTACACAAAATGAAGCAGCTATCCAAATAGGAAATATTATTTTAGTTAAAACTAGGAAAGAAAATGGCGAGAGCATATTAGTTAGTAAACAACTTTCAGATAAAGAAGTTATTAGTTTGGAAAAAAGTCAATTGCTACAAAAACATCCAAGCCTATTATATAATCAACTTATTTCTGGTAATATGTAAAATAGATGCCATCGAACAACCGCTTCAACCTTATAAATCCTTTGTCATGGTTTTTGCGAGAAGATCACGCAAAAACCACGCCAAGCCTTCGCAGTAGCTCAGGCACGGATTTGAAGGTTAAGCCAATGTTAGAAAGGCGCTCCCGCGCAGGAAGAAAAAATAAACACAAAAAAAGTTCTACTGTAATGAGATTTAAGTAATTGAATTATAGAGAATAATATATAGTCTTTGAGTCTTAGCTACTATGCAATGTTTAAAAACAAATTCAACCATTCTCTAAGATAAGTCTAAGGATTGGAGATATGTATATAGCTTCAATTGTGTTAATCGTTTGCTCTGGAGTCTTTTATCAGGTATTCCAGAAATTAATTAGTCCAAGTATAAACCCAATATTAAGCATTATTTGTTCATACATTGCTGCAATATTACTATCATCAGTGCTCTTTTTATTTATTCCATTACATGGATCATTATCAAATGAGATTAAAAATGTTAATGTATATACCGTTTTACTTGCCATTCCAATTATAGGAATAGAGTTAGGGTATCTTTTACTATATAGAGCAGGAGGAAACCTTAGCTATTCATCAGCATTAGTATCATCACTGATAACAATATTATTAGTAATCATAGGAATGATACTATTTAAAGAGAAGATAAACATTAAGAAGATAGCAGGAATAGTATTGTGTATGAGTGGGATAGTATTACTAAATATGAAATAGGAAGATTTCTAACAAATGCTTCAAGCTGAGTCGCTTCTTTGTCACGCTTTTTGCAGATCGCTGCGCTCTCTCATGCAAAAAGCGCGCCAACCGCTTCGCGGTCGAAGCTCCCAGCTTAAGCCAATGTTAGGAAGATTAGGAGGAAAAATTGGATAATGCAGAATGTATAGAAGTTCCAGAAGAGAAATCTAATAAAGAATCAGACAGTCCAATTAATGGGTATAGCACAATATTATCTACATATTTAGATAATGCAATTACTTTAAGAGATGTATTACCTATAACGATAATGACAATTACTGAAAAACATCAAAAATCACATAAAGATATGATAAAGTTTATTAAAGAAAAATGTACCGATATTAAAGAGAATGAAAATGGTATGCAATTTGCGGTACCTTTAGTATATTTAAAAAAGTTCAAAATATTACAAGATAATGAAGACAAGTATGATAGAGCGTTCAGTATAATTAACAAGAGTGTAATTGTTACTCTTGTAAGTCAATTTGATAAGTATATTTCAGATACAATTAAATATATGCTAACATTAAAACCTAATTTGCTAAATGATTCATGTAAGCAGATATCATATACTGAGCTCATCAAATATAAAACAATAGAAGAATATCAAAGTGCAATAATAAATGAAGAAATTGATGCAGTAATGCGTGGTAGCCATATTAAGCAATTAGAATGGATATCGAAAAAAATTAACGGTTCAATAAAAGATGATAAAGAGCTAATATCAAAATTTGTTGAGTTGACAGAAAGAAGAAATTTATATGTACATACTAATGGTATTGTAAGTAGTCAATATATAAATACTTGTATTCAAGAGGGATTTACATTTAAGCAGTGTCCAAATATTGGTGATGAATTGTATACCGATCCTGATTATTTTTACGATAGTGTTTTTGTACTTATCGAAATAGCAGGTAAAATTACATCATTTATTATAAAAAAATTACATCCTGAAAATATTGAAATTGGTAAAAACCTATTAATAACTTATATATATGATAACCTAGAATATAAAAACTATAATATTGTTAGGAATCTCATTAAGTATTTAAAAATCTACAGTAAGCTTAATAGAATTGAAGACATGATTGTTTCAATTAATAATATAATCACATATTATTTATTAAATAAAGATGAAGAAGTTAAGAAGCAGATAGACAAACTTGATTGGTCTGATTGTTCTGATAAGTTTTTACTTGCTAAAGCTGTTCTTCAAAAAGATTGGGTATTGAGTAGTAAAATAATGAGAAAAATAGGTAATACAGACGAACTTCCACAGATATTTTATCATGAATGGCCACTATTTGAATTATTTCGAGATACAAAAGAATTTAAAGATGCTTATAAAGAAGTATTTAAATGCGATTATGATAAAATAGATAGTGAAAAAGAAATAATTGATGAAATAGTAACTTCCTAACACATGCTTCAACCTTATAAAGCCTTTTGTCACGCTTTTTGCAGAACAACAATGCAAAAAGCGCGCCAATCCCTCGCATTAGCTCGGGCCAGGCTTTAAAGGTTAAGCCAATGTTATGTGGACGCGCTTCGCGCGCTCAGTAATTCCATAGAGGATTTCAATGAATACGTATCGAGATAAAGTCCTTGAGAAAGTAAAAGGAATATCAGAAGAACAAATTGAAAGAATAATGCATCTATATTATGAAGAAAATGTTTCTATGAAGCAACTACAAGAATCATATGATCTTAAAGGAATAGCTTTATCTGAATTACATTATATTTTCCCTCCAGAAACAATCGATATAAAATGTATGTATTGTGGAATTAATCTCGTTAAGTATCGATCAAAACGGGATAAATCTAGATTTGATGTCGATGAAAATGCATTTTGTCCATCTTGTGGACATGAAGACTCTCCAGCCTGTAGGTGTACAAGGTGCGTCGAAGAAGAGAAAAGAATGCAAAAAATAGAAATGGATAGGAAAATAAATTTTCTACGAAGTAAAATCGATTTAGAGATATATGATCCAGTTGATATAAAAATATTGACATTTAAGCAGAAAGTATTTCTTGGTGTCTTCCTTAGAGCTGGGATTGATAAAGAATTTGAGCGAATATCTCCTCTAGGCGAATTTAGTGGGAAAATGTTCCCCACAGATGATTATCTACATATAGCCTTTAGAGAGCTATTCTATAATGATATAATTAAAATACATCCAAAATCAATGGTGAATGATTTTACGCCTGATTATGAAAAAGACTCTTTTAGCTTTAACTGGAAGAATGTTGGTTTATATCCAAATATACTTTCAGAAGAGAAAGATAATGATAAAATAATTTCAGAATTACTAAATCCAGGTACTTGGGATGAAATATATACTGATGAAGCTCTTTTATTATGGAAAGAAATTATATATTGGGAATGTATTGATCTATTAATGTATAGAATGAATGCCTATGAATTTGATTATACTGTAGGGAAAGAGACAGAAGCCTTTTTTAAAGATATTATTAATAACTTTCCAATATCACAAATATATTCAATTATATGGAATGGGGCAAAGAATGCTGCTGCATATTATCTTGAAAATAAAGTACCAAAACAACAAGCGGCTAATTCTGTTCTTTCTAGAATGAGGAATGCAGCAGATAAGGTAATATCTGGCCAATGGAATAGATATGATTATTCTAGACCTAAGGATTGTGCACAGTCATTAATAAGCGAGTACTTCTTCAACTCAATAATAAAAATATGTGATCAAGGTTGGAATAGAATACCATGCATTAATTTAAAACCAGAAGATTATAAAGTAAGGGGCTGTACTAGATAAAAGTCTAGATTGAGCACCATTTTCTAAGAATTTTAAGTTGATTCTTTGGTGTTCCATAGTTGAATCGGAACTCACATTCTTTCAGGAACAGATAGAAATATTTCTTGTCTATTCCATTGTACTTTCTTAAGACTCTCTTGGCCTGGTTCCAGAAGTTTTCTATTCCGTTGATGTGATTCTTTTCATCAACAAATACATCTGAATGATTTATTCGATGATGATGGAATTCACTAACATCCAATGCATCGTAACTGTGATAGGCATCAGAATAGACAACACTATCTGGCTTGATTTTACGGGCAATTTCGTTCATTAGGGTCTTTGTCTTGGTATTCTCCACAACAACGGTGAAAACCTTGCCATGGCGCTTTAACATGCCAAAGACGACTACTTTCCCAGCAGCGCCTCGGCCTCGTTTCCCTTTGCGAACTCCACCGAAGTAGCTTTCATCGATTTCTACTTCGCCATTGAATACTTCTGCTGCTTCCAGGGCTAAATAGAAGGCAATAACTTGACGAATTTTCCGATAGAAAAGAGCTGCAGAATTAGGATGAATTCCTAGTATATTTGCAGCAGATCTAGCAGTTACTTCTAGCACAAAAAATTCGAGGAGTCTTTCTTGTGTTCTTTTCATTAACCTGCAATGACTTATGATCACTATTTAAGTATAACATCTGATTTTATCTAGTACAGCCCCTAAAGTAATATAGTTAATACAACAAAAATTCGCATAACAAATGCTTCAACCCTATAACGCCTTTTGTCATGGTTTTTGCGAGAAGATGACGCAAAAACCACGCCAATCCTTCGCTTCGCTCAGGAGCAGGCGTTAAGGGTTAAGCCAATGTTAGCAGGATTCAAAAAACCGAATCAATATTGACAAAATGTTATACCATAGTTATACTATAGTATATGAAAACAGCAGTATCACTTCCAGAACGTTTGTATAAGGACGCAGAGAAAGCCGCAAAAACGATGGGGATTCCTCGAAGTCAGCTTTTTGCGAAGGCACTTGAAGAATATATTAACCACCATAAACGGGATAGTGTTACTGAAAAATTGAATGAAATATATAAAAATAGTAATATAGAATCAAATATCGAAGAAGCAAGTATAGAATCAATAAAGGAATTAACCAAAAATGATGCGTGGTGAAATATGGTGGGCAGATTTTGGTATTCCATTTGGAAGTGAACCAGGTTTTAAACGACCTGTTCTAATTGTACAAGATGATGCTTTCAATAGAAGTAAAATTAATACAATCATTGTTGTCCCATTAACTACAAATTTGTTATTAGAAGAAGCCCCTGGAAATGTATTTTTAGATAAAGAGGATTCAGAATTATCAAAAGATTCTATTATCGTTGTTTCGCAACTTTATGCTATTGATAGAAGACGATTACTCGAACAAGCATCAAAAATTAAAAAACAAATTATTGAAGATGTTGAAGACGGTATTAAGATGGTACTTGGATTAAAATAAAAACCTGCTAACAAATGCTTCAACCCTATAACGCCTTTTGTCATGGTTTTTGCGAAAAGACAACGCAAAAACCACGCCAATCCTTCGCTTCGCTCAGGAGCAGGCGTTAAGGGTTAAGCCAATGTTAGTCGGATTAAAATAGGAAGAGACATGAATACAGTAGGAATAATTGGCGGCGTTGGTCCTGAATCAACAGTCTACTATTATCAAAGAATCATTAAGGAATATCAAAAGCGAACTAAAAGCGTGCACTATCCAAATATAAATATTGCCAGTATTGATATGACTGAAATGCTCATGTATGTAAAAAATAAAGAATATGATGATCTAATAAACATGCTAAGCGCAAAAGTAGAAAATCTAAGGATGGCATCATCAGATTTTGTTGTAATAGCATCAAATACACCACATGTTATATTTGAAAGGCTAGAGAAATCTGTATCTGTGAAGCTTATAAGTATTGTTGATTCAACGTGCAAATTCATCAAGCAGAAAGGGTACAAAAAAGTATTACTTACAGGCACACTATTTACAATGCAAGAGAACTTCTATAGCAAGTATGCAAGTAAAAATAAATTTGAGTTACTTGTACCTAGCAAAGATGAAATGTTAAGTATCCAAGATGTTATCTTTCCAGAGCTTGAAGAAGGAATAATAATTCCTGAAAAGAAAGAGAAATATATTAAAATTGTTGAGCAGTATGCAAGGGAACAAGGTATAGATAGTGTAATACTTGGGTGCACTGAATTACCACTTATGATATCGGACGAAGATCTTTCAATACCAGCAATAAATACATCAGAGATACATGTACAAGCGATAGTAGATGAAATGCTAAATGCAACCGACTAACAAACGCTTCAACCTTATAAAGCCTTTTGTCATGGTTTGTGCAGAACAACAATGCACAAACCACGCCAATCCCTCGCATCGTTGCTGCGCAACGCCGCTCGGGCCAGGCTTTAAAGGTTAAGCCAATGTTAGGCTTATTAAGAAAAGGCAATATGTTGATATATGGAGACTAAGTGAAGCCACTATTAATTGTATTTTCAGGTTTACCGGCAACCGGGAAGACAACACTTGCAAGAGAATTGGTAAAAATATTAAAAGCTGCATACGTAAGACTTGATACAATAGAGCATGGTATCAATGAATTATGTTCATATAATGTTCAAGGAGAGGGATATAGATTATCCTATCGTATAGCGACGGATAATCTTGCATTAGGGAATGATGTTATTATTGATTGCTGTAATCCATGGAAGTTAACACGTGATGAATGGGATAGAGTAGCCAAAGAAAATAATGCAAATATTATTAATATAGAGATAGAATGTAAAAACACAATAGAGCATAAAGAACGAGTAGAAAAAAGAATCAATGATATTGAAGGATTTATACTTCCTACATGGGAAAAAGTTGAGAATAGAATGTATGAAAAGTGGGATAGAGAAAGAATAGTCATAGATACAACAGATAGGACAAAAGAAGAGTGTTTGAAAGAGTTGAAAAGTAAAATACATCAATATAAAGAAATATTTAAGAAAGAAGATTAGCCTAACAAATGCTTCAACCCTATAACGCCTTTTGTCATGGTTTTTGCGAGAAGATCACGCAAAAACCACGCCAATCCTTCGCATCGCTCAGGAATAGGCGTTAAGGGTTAAGCCAATGTTAGATGGACGCCTTCGGCGCAAAAGTAGACATGTTGAAGCAACAATAGATTATGTTAACCTGATGCTAAATGAGTTCGAATTTAGCCAGCAGATACTAGGGGAATAAATAGTATGAACATTATAGTTCGAAATGAAACTGAAGCTGATTATAGAAAAGTAGAAGATATTACTCGAAAAGCATTTTGGAATCTTTATGTTCCTGGATGCAATGAGCACTACCTTGTTCATATCATGAGAGATCATAAGGATTTTATAAAAGACTTGGCATTAGTTGTGACAATAAATGAAAGAGTAGTTGGCAATATTATGTACATGAAATCTTATGTAAAGAATGAAAAAGATGAAAATATAGAAACTATTACCTTTGGTCCAGTAAGCGTACATCCTAGTTATCAGAAACAGGGAATTGGGTCAACTTTGATAAAGAAATCTATTGAAAAAGCAAAAGAAAATAATTATAAAGCAATCATCATCTATGGGCATCCGCATAATTACTGCAAATATGGATTTAAGAGTTCAAAGGATTTCAATATTAGTAATAGGGAAGGGAAGTATCCTTACAGTATGCTAGTGCTTGAGCTAAAGAAGGATGTATTTAAAGATCATTCATGGAAGTATTATGATAGTGAAGCGTATAATATTGATGAAAAGAAAGTTGAAGAGTTTGATAAACTATTTACTAATAAAGAAAAGGGATATAGATACACACAAGAAGAGTTTTCTATAGCTTTTAGAGCCTATTTGGAATAGAAAAAAGAGACATCTAACAAATGCTTCAACCCTATAACGCCTTTTGTCATGGTTTTTGCGAGTCGCTTCGCTCCTTTACGCAAAAACCACGCCAATCCTTCGCTTTGCTCAGGAGCAGGCGTTAAGGGTTAAGCCAATGTTAGAATTATTAGTTGTTCAGCTGCTCGAAAAGGGAAGAGAAGCGGTGCGTCTTTCCCTTATTCTCGCATGTTACGTGCATATAAAAAACGACGAAAAGAAGAAAATAGATAAGTTAAAGAGAAGAGAAGAAAGAAGTGCTCTTTGGGGTGAAAATTCTAACAAAAGCTTCAACCCTATAACGCCTTTTGTCATGATTTTTGCGAGAAGATAACGCAAAAACCACGCCAATCCCTCGCTTCGCTCGGCTGGCGTTGTACAGTGCGCGGTATAGAAAATCTTGCTAATACTCTATAAATAATAGAGTTATACGATTGCAGTCGAAAATCTTTTATACCGCAACAGGATCTCTTGCTACTGTAGCAAGAACTTTCTTTGGTAATTCAATAGTTAAGCGCTTGAAAATGTCCTTCGCCTCGTCGGAAATATCAGAGCAATACCAGAGGCTTACATTGTCGCTCTCAATAAGCCCTGCAGTAACATCGGACAGAACTTTTTCAATCTGGTACCACGACCGGTCCGCCATATTCTCTGCATACCGTACCAGCACCATGGCAAGCCAGCAAATAAGAATATGGCTTCGAATACGATCATCAAGTCGGTGGTATATGGGACGAATATCCAAGGTGTTTTTCATATCCTTGAATACCCGCTCTATGGCCCAGAGCTGCTTATAGCCGGCAACAATATCGGCAGCATCCAGCTTCATGCTGGACGTCGACACTAGAAACTTGCCATCAAGGAGTTCCTCTGAGGCTATCTTGGCGGTGTCGAGGTGCAAGACACCCTTCGTATCCTGCCTAATGTATCTGCCATAGGCGGAATGAGAGCGTAGCGCACACGCCGCTTTCGTGTGTGCTTTCCCCGTATACTGCGACAGTTCATCAAGCTTGCGCTTCGTAGCATCGACGATTTGTTCGCGTATGACATGGTCGCGCGTTTCGGCTTCCGGATTCTTGACGATGATGAATCGGCGCTCCGTGGCTTTCCCTGCATCGAGGACGACATCTTTAATCGCGAGGCCACTTTCCAGGATCCTGAATCGCCCTTTCCGGTGTAGGGCTTCTACCGCGGCGCCATCGGTACCAACGCGGAGCTTTTCGCCGATGATATAGTCACCGCATTCCCGTAAAAGGATTCTTCTGTTGTCGGCACTATTGAATCCTGCATCTTGGACCATGACGACATGACCAAGATTCCACTGTCCTAGATCACCTTTCACCTGCTCGACGATCGTCTGGTCGCTCGTGTTGCCCGGGAATACCCAGCAGCGAATAGGAATGCCGCTACGCGTCACCGCAAAGGCAATCGAAACCAAGGGTAGCTCGGGGTGCCCATCCTTGCTGTGGCCACGTTTTAAGAGTCCCGAGCTGGAAGCATCTTCATCGGTCTCGAAATAGGTGTTCGTCGTATCGAGGAAGATGAGATCCACGTCGAGATGCGTATTCTTCGACACTTCGGTGAATATCTGCTTCTGGAGTTCCTCGTTCGACGCCACAAGAAGATCCATCGCCCTATAAAGATTATGAACGTCTACCTCGTTAAGGTCTTTAATAAAGGCTTTCTTTGAAACCCAGTGCTCAAGAGAAAGCTTCGAACCCGGAGCGAGTATTCTTCCTGAAACCATGGCAAAGCAGAGCCGTTCAACGGGTGTGGCGAACTGTCGTTCCTTAAGAAGCCCTTTGATAGCCTTGGCCATGCCGAGTCGATTCCACAAAGCATCGAGAAGCCAGGTGCCGCCAAGCTCCCTGCTTGCGTGGAAGTCAAATTCGGCAAACGTCCCGGAAGAAGATTCGCCCAAGACCGCGGACAATGCCTTAATGATCGCCTGGATGTAGGAAGGCTCGATCTGATCTTCCCGTCCGAGCTTCATAAGGACATTGGTCTTGGTCTTTCCTGTTTCCTTAACGCGGTAGTTGTGCACAAGTTGAAGGTAAGTATAGGTACCGCCTTGAGCATTCTTTAGGGTACATTTTCGTACGTTCATTATACCGCTAATTATACAACATAGTGTTTTATCTGTAAAGTTTTATTTCGAATATTTATAGATATCTTATACCGCATTTGTATCATGCTTTTTGTACAGTCCGTTTTTAGTTATTTGTTGTCAGTATAATATATTAAGCTACTTTATTACTTGCTGCTTTATACCACACACTGTACAACGCCAGCTCGGGAACAGGCGTTAAGGGTTAAGCCAATGTTAGGTTGACGCTACGCGCCAAATTAAGAGGTTCTAGAATGATAGAACTTAAGCGGTTCAAAAATAGGTTTGATGCAGAATTCTTTGCTACTATCCTCGATAAAGAAAATATCCCATATATTATTCAGTCAGATGATAGTGGAGGCCAAAGACCGGTATCATATTGTATAGAAGCAATAATACTGGTGAGTGAAAAAGATTATGAGTTAGCCAAATCATTTCAATTAGAACAATGAAAACTAACGATACATACCATATAGGACAATTATATGAATAATCATGGAAGGAAAATGATAGCTCCAATATTTATAGTAACTGTCATTATTATATACTATATAATTGTTGGAGCTTCATTAATAATATTTCATGTTCCAAATTTGATAAAGATAATTATACTAGGCATATCGGTAATTGTATCTGTTACTTTTGTATTTATATTGATAGAGAGAATAAAAGAAATAAAGGGAGGAGAAGAAGATGATCTTAGTAAATACTGATTACATTACTGGCAAAGAATTGGAAACACTCACACTTGTCAAAGGAAGTACAATTCAATCAAAAAACATCGGTAAAGATATTACCCAAGTGTTCAAATCATTAGTAGGAGGAGAATTGAAAGCATACAATGAGATGATGAATGAATCGCGTGCTTTAGCAACCAAGAGAATGGTAGAAGAAGCAGAGCAACTTGGTGCTGATGCTGTAGTAAATATACGCTATGCATCGTCTGCGATTATGCAAAATGCAGCAGAAGTGATTGCGTACGGGACAGCGGTTAAATTCAAATAAAAATAAGTAAGAAAAAATAACCTAACACATGCTTCAACCTTATAAATCCTTTGGCATGGTTTGTGCAGAAATCTCATGCACAAACCATGCCAATCCTTCGCTTCGCTCAGGTGCGGATTTAAAGGTTAAGCCAATGTTAGGCTTAGAGAATTAAAAGCCAGTAATAAGGAAATCAATCGAATATACAATTTCGTTTCTGTATTTTGTAAAATCACCAATATAAGTTCCAATATGCTTTTTTTGAATTGCAGCCATTTGCGGAGTCAAAACTAGATATTCTATATTGTTTATTAATAGTACTGGTGTAAGATTTTTTATAGCTTTTTCGTTGAATCTAGATTTTAAAGATAGTGGAATTACTAAACGAGTTTCAAGAGAATCCAATAGGGGTGACTGTACATCAATGATGTATGGATATATTGCTTTTGTTATGGGATTCATATTTGTATAAATTGAGAATTGTGCCATTAGAAAGTCCTTACATCATCGCTAAAAATACCAAATTCGCTTATATGATTATTATAAGTAGCAATTGATTCAGAGTTTTCTTGCAGCCATTCATCTCGTTTAGTTTGTTTTACTTTTTCAGCCAAAGCATGTTCAAGAACAGAAGAGATATTAATTTTGAGTTCTTTAGCTTTAGTAAGCAAATCACTATTAATAGTAAGATTAGTGGGTTTTTTGGGTGCATTAAGGTTATAAAGAATAAGCATATAAACCTCCATAATATAAAGAAATAGAAAATATATCATTCAATATATGTATAGTATATGTGTATATATCACAAAAGTCAAGCCTAACAACTGCTTCAACTATAATGAGCCCACCTGTCTAGACAGAAAAGAATCAGGAATAAGGTGGACACCTTCTCCTCTCATACAGCTTCTTTGAGTTCCCTTGCCGGGAACTTACTCCAATAAATAGTGTCTGGAGTTTCGTACTCCAGCGATTGATGGAATCGCTCACTGTTATAAAACCTAAGGTAGCGAGCCAGCCCATCTTTCAGCTCCGTCATAGTTCGGTAATCCTTGAGATAAATGTCCTCGTACTTCAAGGATCTCCAGAACCGTTCTACAAAGATATTGTCCAGCGCCCTGTTTACGCCATCCATGCTGATTTGTATTCCATGAGATTCCAGCACCGACACAAAGGCGTCAGAAGTAAACTGGCTTCCTTGATCTGTGTTAAAAATGCCTGGTACTCCGTAATGGGCAATTGCTTCTTCCAGTGCCGACACACAAAATTGGGCATCCATGGTGTTAGAAACCCGCCAGGACAGAATCTTCCTGGAATACAGGTCAATTATCGTAACCAGATAGACGTAACCGCCAGAAAGCTTGATATAGGTTATGTCAGACGCCCACACCTGATTCGGTAGCCAAATATTCATCCCCCTAAGTAAATAGGGGTATTTCTTGGAACCCTTGGACGGTTTGGAAAGCTGAAGTCCAGGATAGATCGCCCGTAATCCGGCTTTCTTCATAATCCTTCGAACTTGCTTTCGTGTAACGTCCAAATAGATCAGTTCCCTTGCTATTCTACGGTAACCGTAGAACGGTTTCTCTTTCAGCACCTCGAGGATAGCTTCCAGAATAGCCAAATCATGATCTTCCGGAGCTTCCTTAGGCTGGTAGTAGTAAGATGATCGAGCTATCCCGAGGATCGTGCATTGCTGCGCTATTGAGAGCTCGGGATGATCGGCTTCTACCATTTCGGATCGGTCCCGTACAGTTGTTTGTATTTTTTTTTAAGGTAGTCGTTCTCCACTTGGAGCTGTCCTATCTGTTTGTACAGTTCATCCTTTTGCCTCGTGGCGTCTTCTGTTGTTTTATCCTTCCCTTCTTTCTCAAAGAGCGCCGATGCGTGCTCCGAAAGTTGCCTTTTCCAGAGCGCGATCATGTTCGGATGGACCGAGTAAGTAATCGCCAGTTCCTGCAGAGTCTTTTCGCCCTTCAGGGCTTCCAAGGCTACTTTGGCCTTGAATTCTTTGTCGTACCGCTTTCTCATAGCTAACTCTATGCCTCCTTCTTTCCGTTCTGCAAGGAGGAGCGGTCCACTTTATATTGTCTCTATTCCTGTCCAGTTATCGCGGCTCATTATAAACCCTATAACGCCTTTTGTCATGGTTTTTGCTAGAAGATAACGCAAAAACCACGCCAATCCTTCGCTTCGCTCAGGAACAGGCGTTAAGGGTTAAGCCAATGTTAGGAACACCAGAGAATGGATAGAAATCGTATGAAATATATAGCTTTGCTTCGTGGCATAAATGTTGGTAATTCAAAACGTATTAATATGAAAACACTCAAAACATTATTTGAAGGATTAGGCTGTTCTGAAGTTTTAACATATATCAATTCAGGGAATGTTCAATTTAATACTAATGAAACACAAGACAAGATAGAAGAGACTATACAAAGAATTCTTAAAGATAGTATCGGTGAAGACATAAAAGTACTCATTAAGACTAAAGAGCAAATGAGGACAATAGCAGAAACAATACCAAATGAATGGAAGAATGATGAAGATCAAAAAACTGATGTTGCTTATTTATTTAAAAGTATTGATAGAAAAAATATTGTTGATGAACTACCAATAAAGAAGGACTATATAAAAGTACTTTATGTAGAAGGAGCTCTTATATGGAATGTCAAAAGGAAAGATTATAATAAGAGCCAATTGAATAAAATAATAGGGCATAAGATATATAAAGAAATGACTGTAAGGAATGTAAATACCGCACGATATTTGGGATCGCGGTGAATAAAAGTGTGGGTTCCTAACACATGCTTCAACCGGATAATTCCTTTGTCACGGTTTGTGCAATCGCTTCGCTCTTTATGCACAAACCGCGCCAAGCCCTTCGGGCACGGAATTACCGGTTAAACCAATGTTAGAAGGACGCCTTCGGCGCAAAAATATTGACAAATTGAAATAGATGTATTACACTGTGTAATACAGGAGATGGGTATGACAACAGTTAGATTGCCTGATGATATCGAGAAAAGACTTGCATCTCTTTCTCGCACAAAAAAAAAGACTAAATCTGAGCTTATTAAAGAAGCTCTTGAGCAGTTCTTTTATCAGCAAGGAAATGAAAAGGACTCGTATGAACTTGGCAAAGAGTACTTTGGTCAGTATGGAAGTGGAAAAGGGAACCTTTCAGTTGAGTATAAAAAACTAATCAAGGAAAAAATTAATGCTAAACGAAATACTCATTGATGCTGGACCAATAATTGCTTTATTTGACAAAGATGATTCATATCATGAGAAGATTATTCATTTTATAGAAGACAAAAAGTATAAGTTTATAACAACAACAGCAGTGATAACTGAAGTGTCTCATATGTTAGATTTTAATGTAAATGTGCAAATACAGTTTTTGGAATGGATAGAAAAAGAAGGAATAGTAATACACCAGATAAAACAAACAGACATTTCAGATATAATTGAAATGACGAAAAAGTATAGTGATAGGCCTATGGATTTTGCAGATGCAACATTGGTTATAGCAGCAAAGAGAACAGGAGTAAAGAAGATCATTAGTATAGACTCTGATTTCGATATATATAGATTGCCTGGCAAAGTAAAAATTGAGAATGTGTTTAAGTAATAAAAAAAGACTTCTAACAAAAGCTTCAACCTTATAAATCCTTTGGCACGTTTTGTGCAGAACAACAATGCACAAAACGCGCCAAGCCTTCGCTTCGCTCAGGCGCGGATTTAAAGGTTAAGCCAATGTTAGATGGATGTAATAATTATTGATTAAGTCAAGTTTATAAAGGCTTAATAAAATGTAAATTGTTTATGGAGTATTTGATGAAAAATTTATTAAGGATTTACCTTATGTTTTGCTTAATGCTCTTAATTAGCTGTGCATCAACATCTGAGACAGTGATAAAAAAGGATATCACAAGTATAAGAAATGTAGAGTTATATTTAGTAAATAGCTCTGGAATAATGATACTAAATTACAATGATGCCGATAAAATGAACATGGCGAGTTTTGAAGATGTTCAACAGCAAGCAGTACAAGCTTTAGAAATGATGCAATTTGAATTATTAAGTATAGGATTAAATATAGTAGATAAAAATAATCATGCAGATGCAAAATTTGAGTTTTCTATTGGAAATATTCGATATGATCCATTAGTTGGATATATTGCAGATAGAGCAATTATTAGAATAATTGATAATAAGAATCAAATTATCGCAATATTTAAAGCTGAAACTGAATTTATAACACCAAGCATTAAAAATCTAATCGATACATTAGGGGAAGAGCTAAAAAAGCATATAATAGAGAGCAAGTAAGAACCATCTAACAAGTGCTTCAACCTTATAAAGCCTTTTGTCATGGTTTTTGCGAGTCGCTACGCTCCTTTACGCAAAAACCACGCCAATCCCTCGCATCGTTGCTACGCAACGCCGCTCGGGCCAGGCTTTAAAGGTTAAGCCAATGTTAGATTTATTGAATAACTAACTCTGAAAAAGATTGGCTGCTTTGGTAGATAAATGTTATGGCTATTGTTTACAATGGAATAGAAATCATTATTCATATTAATGCATTCAGTAGAAAATTTAGTTATTCATTATTATAAGATAGATAGACTTAATATGCAAATATTATGATATTGTGAAATAATACTTGTTGATGTGAAAATCTATAGGCAACGAGAATGAGGAGAAGAAAATGAAGATTAAAGCAGTATTTCATATTGATGAAATGGAAAAGTGGGATTTGTTAATAACCAATGTAAAAAATTTGGTTAAGGGCATCAACATTGAAGATTCAGAAGTAGAGATAGTAGCAAACTCAAAAGCTGTTTTACGTTATAAGCAAGATGCAGGATTTGATAATACTAGTCTTGAAGAATTAGGGGGAAAAGGCATAAGCATCATAGCATGTAACAATGCATTAAATAGCTTAAAAATTGAAAAGGGAATGTTATATGCATTTGTAAAAGTAGTTCCTATTGGGGTTAAAGAAATAATTGAGAAACAACTTGAAGGGTATGCATATTTAAAACCATGAAAAACAATAGCTAAAAATTATATATAAGAAATGGGGCTGTACTAGATAAAAGTCTAGATTGAGCACCATTTTCTAAGAATTTTAAGTTGATTCTTTGGTGTTCCATAGTTGAATCGGAACTCACATTCTTTCAGGAACAGATAGAAATATTTCTTGTCTATTCCATTGTACTTTCTTAAGACTCTCTTGGCCTGGTTCCAGAAGTTTTCTATTCCGTTGATGTGATTCTTTTCATCAACAAATACATCTGAATGATTTATTCGATGATGATGGAATTCACTAACATCCAATGCATCGTAACTGTGATAGGCATCAGCTGGCGTTGTACAGTGCGCGGTATAGAAAATCTTGCTAATACTCTATAAATAATAGAGTTATACGATTGCAGTCGAAAATCTTTTATACCGCAACAGGATCTCTTGCTACTGTAGCAAGAACTTTCTTTGGTAATTCAATAGTTAAGCGCTTGAAAATGTCCTTCGCCTCGTCGGAAATATCAGAGCAATACCAGAGGCTTACATTGTCGCTCTCAATAAGCCCTGCAGTAACATCGGACAGAACTTTTTCAATCTGGTACCACGACCGGTCCGCCATATTCTCTGCATACCGTACCAGCACCATGGCAAGCCAGCAAATAAGAATATGGCTTCGAATACGATCATCAAGTCGGTGGTATATGGGACGAATATCCAAGGTGTTTTTCATATCCTTGAATACCCGCTCTATGGCCCAGAGCTGCTTATAGCCGGCAACAATATCGGCAGCATCCAGCTTCATGCTGGACGTCGACACTAGAAACTTGCCATCAAGGAGTTCCTCTGAGGCTATCTTGGCGGTGTCGAGGTGCAAGACACCCTTCGTATCCTGCCTAATGTATCTGCCATAGGCGGAATGAGAGCGTAGCGCACACGCCGCTTTCGTGTGTGCTTTCCCCGTATACTGCGACAGTTCATCAAGCTTGCGCTTCGTAGCATCGACGATTTGTTCGCGTATGACATGGTCGCGCGTTTCGGCTTCCGGATTCTTGACGATGATGAATCGGCGCTCCGTGGCTTTCCCTGCATCGAGGACGACATCTTTAATCGCGAGGCCACTTTCCAGGATCCTGAATCGCCCTTTCCGGTGTAGGGCTTCTACCGCGGCGCCATCGGTACCAACGCGGAGCTTTTCGCCGATGATATAGTCACCGCATTCCCGTAAAAGGATTCTTCTGTTGTCGGCACTATTGAATCCTGCATCTTGGACCATGACGACATGACCAAGATTCCACTGTCCTAGATCACCTTTCACCTGCTCGACGATCGTCTGGTCGCTCGTGTTGCCCGGGAATACCCAGCAGCGAATAGGAATGCCGCTACGCGTCACCGCAAAGGCAATCGAAACCAAGGGTAGCTCGGGGTGCCCATCCTTGCTGTGGCCACGTTTTAAGAGTCCCGAGCTGGAAGCATCTTCATCGGTCTCGAAATAGGTGTTCGTCGTATCGAGGAAGATGAGATCCACGTCGAGATGCGTATTCTTCGACACTTCGGTGAATATCTGCTTCTGGAGTTCCTCGTTCGACGCCACAAGAAGATCCATCGCCCTATAAAGATTATGAACGTCTACCTCGTTAAGGTCTTTAATAAAGGCTTTCTTTGAAACCCAGTGCTCAAGAGAAAGCTTCGAACCCGGAGCGAGTATTCTTCCTGAAACCATGGCAAAGCAGAGCCGTTCAACGGGTGTGGCGAACTGTCGTTCCTTAAGAAGCCCTTTGATAGCCTTGGCCATGCCGAGTCGATTCCACAAAGCATCGAGAAGCCAGGTGCCGCCAAGCTCCCTGCTTGCGTGGAAGTCAAATTCGGCAAACGTCCCGGAAGAAGATTCGCCCAAGACCGCGGACAATGCCTTAATGATCGCCTGGATGTAGGAAGGCTCGATCTGATCTTCCCGTCCGAGCTTCATAAGGACATTGGTCTTGGTCTTTCCTGTTTCCTTAACGCGGTAGTTGTGCACAAGTTGAAGGTAAGTATAGGTACCGCCTTGAGCATTCTTTAGGGTACATTTTCGTACGTTCATTATACCGCTAATTATACAACATAGTGTTTTATCTGTAAAGTTTTATTTCGAATATTTATAGATATCTTATACCGCATTTGTATCATGCTTTTTGTACAGTCCGTTTTTAGTTATTTGTTGTCAGTATAATATATTAAGCTACTTTATTACTTGCTGCTTTATACCACACACTGTACAACGCCAGATCAGAATAGACAACACTATCTGGCTTGATTTTACGGGCAATTTCGTTCATTAGGGTCTTTGTCTTGGTATTCTCCACAACAACGGTGAAAACCTTGCCATGGCGCTTTAACATGCCAAAGACGACTACTTTCCCAGCAGCGCCTCGGCCTCGTTTCCCTTTGCGAACTCCACCGAAGTAGCTTTCATCGATTTCTACTTCGCCATTGAATACTTCTGCTGCTTCCAGGGCTAAATAGAAGGCAATAACTTGACGAATTTTCCGATAGAAAAGAGCTGCAGAATTAGGATGAATTCCTAGTATATTTGCAGCAGATCTAGCAGTTACTTCTAGCACAAAAAATTCGAGGAGTCTTTCTTGTGTTCTTTTCATTAACCTGCAATGACTTATGATCACTATTTAAGTATAACATCTGATTTTATCTAGTACAGCCCCTAAGAAATAATAAAATCTAACAAATGCTTCAACCTTATAAATCCTTTGGCATGGTTTGTGCAGAACAACAATGCACAAACCATGCCAAGCCTTCGCTACGCTCAGGCGCGGATTTAAAGGTTAAGCCAATGTTAGATTTATTGAATAACTAACTCTGTAAAAGATTTTCTTCTTTGGTAAAAGAAAGTATATACATTTATTCCAACAAAATAGTAACAAGATGCTAGTTTTACAAAACGCATGAGTTATATTGAATATACTAGAATAATAAATTGTGAGGGGAATTATGCGTATTATAAGAAAATCTAAGGATAAGGTATTTGTTCTAATTGCTATAATGCTTCTATTGAGTACTAGTATCATCTATGCTCAAAATAAGGATAACCAAAGCATAGAAATATCATTTCTTTATTCTAAAGTTTCTGGCTTTAGTAGCAATCAATATGCTATATGGGTTGAAAATGAAAATGGCGAATATGTAAAGACAATATATGTCACAAAATTTACAGCTACAAAAGGGTGGAAAACTAGACCTGAAGCGATTCCTGTATGGGTAAAGAAATCAAATATTAGCAAAATTGGGAAAAAACAAGTTGACCTAATAAGTGGAGCAACACCAAAGACTGGTGAGCAAAAATATTATTGGGATTTTACAGATGATAATGGTAAGGCAGTAACTGATGGCAAGTTTACAATAGTATTTGAAGCTACCTTTGATGGAAATTCAAAGGATCCAAGTGAAGTTCAATATAAGGCGATAATAGATAAAGGAAAAATGATAGAAATATTAAAGAATGGGGCAGAGTATAAAGGGAACAGTCAAAGAGGAAAGACAATGATTAATAATGTAAAATATGAATTGGTAAAGAAATAATTAAAATCTAACAAATGCTTCAACCCTATAACGCCTTTTGTCATGGTTTTTGCTAGAAGATGACGCAAAAACCACGCCAATCCTTCGCTTCGCTCAGGAACAAGCGTTAAGGGTTAAGCCAATGTTAGGTTGAATAAATATTAGTAAACATAATCGAGGGTAATTATGGAAACATATGTGAAAAGGCCTCAGGTGATTAATCAAAAGCTTAAAGTACTCTCTATGATTGTTATCCTATTGTGGGCGTGTTTTGTAACGCTAGATATAATCGCATATCTTAACGGCACTCGATCGGCTGTAACTATATATCTTAAGGGGCTTGCATCATTTTCATGTGCATTTATTACTTTCTATGCATGGATATTGAATAAGAGAACTATCAAGGATCTACTGCGCTGGCTAGGGTTTTTCCTTGCATTTTTGGGGGATGTTGCGGTCTTATTGAATACATATAAAATCTATTCAGATGCACAAGTATTTGCAATAGGCGGTTATTTATTCATTCCTGCATTGTTATTGATATCAATAAGTAATGCTAATTTCTTTAATTATCTCAAAGTTGATGGAAAATTGAATAAGAAGGGAATTCTATTTGGATTATATTTCTATATTCCATTTATAGCTCTTTTGATAATACTAGGGAAAAGCCTTAATCAATTTGGATTACTAGGTCTCGGTGTAGGATATGGATTATGCTTGGTTACAGTATTGTGGACTGGCTGGGCAACGCTCAAGAACAATATATACGCTAAAGAAAAGGGTATATTAATTGCTGTAGGAGCAACATTAGTCTTTGTAATGGAATTAATCGGACTAATTTATAACCTTCATATAAAGGGTCTTGAAGATATTGCATTCTTTGCAACATGGATATTATACGTACCTGGTATGTTGTTAATGGCTGTATCATAAATAGTATTAATACTATCAACCTAACACCTGCTTCAACCCGACTCACGCTTTGGCACAATGCTTGCAGGCTTGAATATACACAAATGTAAGATGGGCAAATGAGAGCAGCAAGCCTAGCGCCAACCTGCAGTAGCAGGGCGCGTTCGCGGGTTAAGCTAATGTTAGAAAGACGCTCCCGCGCAGGAAGAATTATAGCTATTCATTGAAATGATTAGAAATCTACCTAATGGAGAAACGCATATGTTTGGTACTGAATCACAAAATGGATACAAAGAAATACTTGATGGTATCAGTATTAAAACTATAAATTATGGTGAAAAATCATTAATGGTTGAGTTTATTCTTAAAAAGGATGCTTCACTTCCTGAACATAAACATATAAATGAACAGACTGGATATCTCGTAAAAGGCAGCATTAGGCTCTTTATTGATGGAAAATCTAAAGTACTACATCCAGGTGATAGTTGGACAATAATATCAAATGTTAACCATAAGGCAGAAATACTTGAAGATTCAGTAGCAATAGAAGTCTTTAGCCCAAGAAGAGAAGATTATATTAAATATGAGAATAAAGAAGATATTATTGAATAAAGAGAAGAAACTTAAAATATAGAGAAAGAAGAAGACATTTATCGAAGACAATTATAAAAGACATTGAGAGACAAAAGGAAGATTTCTAACAAATGCTTCAACCCTATAACGCCTTTTGTCATGGTTTTTGCGAGAAGATCACGCAAAAACCACGCCAATCCTTCGCTTCGCTCAGGAGCAGGCGTTAAGGGTTAAGCCAATGTTAGGCGGACCCTTCGGGCTACATTATAAGAAAGATAAAGGAGGACCTTTCGTGATTATTATTCTTCTTTCGAAAATCAAATTGAGATGAAGGAGAGTAGTATGGGTGCAGCAGCAAAATTTGTAAGAGACCTTGATACTTCAAAAGAAGTAGAAGCACAACTTAAAGAGATGATGAATGTTCTTATAAAACTTGCACAAGCAAAGTTAGCAGAATTTAAAAATGAAATGAAAGATTCATGGGAAAAGGCAAATGATGATTGTCTTGCTCCGGGAAGTACTAAAGATTTTCAAGATGAACAAATGCATGTTATTGCAAATATTGAGTCGTCACCTATCTCTGAATCAATTGGGAAAATTGTTGATTTTTCATTTGCACTTGGTAATGAGGCAAGTGCAAAAACTGTTGGTGATTTTATAAAAACATTAGTTCAAGTTGGACTAGATACTGTTTTAGGAACTGGTGGATATGAAGAGCATCAGTATAAACAGTATATAATATATCCTGATGGTAATTTTTTGTGTCGATGTGATGTTTGGTATTGGCGGTATACAATCATTTCAAAAGGGTTTCAGCAAAAACTACAGCATGTTGTGGTATATCGGGTACAGTATGGAGCAGTTGATATATCTCAAGTCAATCCCATAGCGTTAGGACATTGGTTTGACAAATGGAAAATAAAGCCTGAGGTTACAGAAGATCTTATTAAGATGGCGAAAAATATTATTGAATCTGCAACAAAAAAAACTAGTGAAACTGGAAAAAAAGAAGCAAGAGAAGAAATAAAGAAGCAAAGAGAAGAAATATTGAAAAAACGTGGAATCGTAAATAAAGCTAATTAAAAAGCGCCTAACAACTGCTTCAACCTTATAAATCCTTTGGCATGGTTTGTGCAGAATTCCCATGCACAAACCAAGCCAAGCCTTCGCAGTTGCTCAGCTGACGTTGTACAGCGTGTGGTATAATACAGTAAGCAATAAAGCAGCTTAATATATTATACTGACAACAAATAACTAAAAACGGACTGTACAAAAAGCATGATGCAAATGCGGTATAAGATATTTATAAATATTCGAAATAAAACTTTACAGATAAAACACTATGTTGTATAATTAGCGGTATAATGAACGTACGGAAATGTACCCTAAAGAATGCTCAAGGCGGTACCTATACGTACCTTCAACTTGTGCACAACTACCGCGTCAAGGAAACAGGAAAGACCAAAACCAATGTCCTTATGAAGCTCGGACGGGAAGATCAGATCGAGCCTTCCTACATCCAGGCGATCATCAAGGCACTGTCTGCGGTCTTAGGCGAATATCCTTCTGAAGTCCCCGCCGGATTTGACTTCCATTCAAGTCGGGAGCTTGGGGGCACCTGGCTTCTAGATGCCCTATGGAATCGTCTTGGCATGGCAAAGGCTATCAAAGGGCTTCTTAACGAACGCCAGTTCGCCACACCCGTCGAACGGCTCTGCTTTGCCATGGTTGCAGGCAGGATCCTGGCTCCGGGTTCGAAGCTTTCTCTTGAACACTGGGTTTCAAAGAAAGCATATATCAGGGATCTTGTGAACGTCGATGTTCACAATCTTTACCGGGCGATGGATCTTCTTGTGGAGTCGAGCGAAGAACTCCAGAAGCACATATTTACCGAAGTATCAAAGAATGCCCACCTTGATGTGGATCTTATCTTTCTTGATACGACGAACACCTATTTCGAGACCGATGAAGATGCTTCCAGCTCGGGACTCTTAAAACGTGGCCACAGCAAGGATGGGCACCCCGAGCTACCCTTGGTTTCGATTGCCTTTGCGGTGACGCGTAGCGGCATTCCTATTCGCTGCTGGGTATTCCCGGGCAACACGAGCGACCAGACGATCGTCGAGCAGGTGAAAGGTGATCTAGGACAGTGGAATCTTGGTCATGTCGTCATGGTCCAAGATGCAGGATTCAATAGTGCCGACAACAGAAGAATCCTTTTACGGGAATGCGGTGACTATATCATCGGCGAAAAGCTCCGCGTTGGTACCGATGGCGCCGCGGTAGAAGCCCTACACCGGAAAGGGCGATTCAGGATCCTGGAAAGTGGCCTCGCGATTAAAGATGTCGTCCTCGATGCAGGGAAAGCCACGGAGCGCCGATTCATCATCGTCAAGAATCCGGAAGCCGAAACGCGCGACCATGTCATACGCGAACAAATCGTCGATGCTACGAAGCGCAAGCTTGATGAACTGTCGCAGTATACGGGGAAAGCACACACGAAAGCGGCGTGTGCGCTACGCTCTCATTCCGCCTATGGCAGATACATTAGGCAGGATACGAAGGGTGTCTTGCACCTCGACACCGCCAAGATAGCCTCAGAGGAACTCCTTGATGGCAAGTTTCTAGTGTCGACGTCCAGCATGAAGCTGGATGCTGCCGATATTGTTGCCGGCTATAAGCAGCTCTGGGCCATAGAGCGGGTATTCAAGGATATGAAAAACACCTTGGATATTCGTCCCATATACCACCGACTTGATGATCGTATTCGAAGCCATATTCTTATTTGCTGGCTTGCCATGGTGCTGGTACGGTATGCAGAGAATATGGCGGACCGGTCGTGGTACCAGATTGAAAAAGTTCTGTCCGATGTTACTGCAGGGCTTATTGAGAGCGACAATGTAAGCCTCTGGTATTGCTCTGATATTTCCGACGAGGCGAAGGACATTTTCAAGCGCTTAACTATTGAATTACCAAAGAAAGTTCTTGCTACAGTAGCAAGAGATCCTGTTGCGGTATAAAAGATTTTCGACTGCAATCGTATAACTCTATTATTTATAGAGTATTAGCAAGATTTTCTATACCGCGCACTGTACAACGCCAGCTCAGGCGCGGATTTAAAGGTTAAGCCAATGTTCGACGGACGCCTTCGGCGCAAAACCGTTGAAAATATTTAGCAGCTATATGAATTACAAAAATGATAGATAATTTCTCTTTCCATATAAAAATCGGTGAATTTGTACTTCTTTGTCATTTAAAATATAGAAAACCAGAAAGTTATCGATTGGAATCATACGATAGCCTAATTGATGTAAATAGGCATCTTTCACTAATGGATGAATAAGAGGATTTACTTCAAGCCTTTCAATGTGTGAATAAAACTTTTCGAATAAAGGAATTGCTGACGTTTTTAATGTATTTTCAAAGTATCCTTTTATTTCCAGAAGATCATTTTCTGCTCTAGGATAGATTAATACAGAGTAAGTAGGATTACTCATTTTGTTATTAGGCTAGAAAGAACCGCTTTAGCATTTTTGCCTTTGGCTCCATGAGCAATTTCAGATCTAGCATCATTAAGTTTTTGATATAATTCAATTTTAGCGAGTTGGCGTTCATAATAGTCTAAAGACATTACGACCATATCGCCAACACCATTTTTTGTAAGGAAGATTGGTTCATTATCAGTATGTACAGCTTCAGATATAGTAGAGAAGTTATTTCTAAGATCAGAGATAGGGCGAATGATTGGCATAATTAGCCTCCAATATCATAATAATGATACTATAGTGATATGTCAAGATCAAAAGTAAAGAAGAAGACGTCGAACAAACGCTTCAACCTTATAAAGCCTTTTGTCATGGTTTGTGCAGAAATCACATGCACAAACCACGCCAATCCCTCGCAGTAGCTCGGGCCAGGCTTTAAAGGTTAAGCCAATGTTAGGTTGACCCTACGGGCAGTAATCAATCAGATATAATACCACTGTTATAAATAAACATTTCAAAGGAAAATATGATCAATCTCTATATATATTCAGAAGATTATAATAAGGAACGACTACAAAAAATAATTGAGAATACGATAAGCCAAATTGACAATGGAGATGTTTCTAATCTTGATGCAATTTATATTATAGCAAAAAAACAGACAGTTAAAGTATTTCCTGGTATTAATATGCCATTCGACCCTTACTATTTACATAAAGGTAAGAATGGGAAACCATGTATTGTAATTAGCAATGAATCAATAGTTTGTCAGTAACTCTCATTGCATAAACAGTCGAATTTTTTCTTGGGAGGTACCATCCCAAGAGTTTGCCTTGGCCGTTCATTAAGTAATCGAGCAACACGCGAAATATCTCGTTGGGTTAGATTCCTAAAGTCTGTTTCTCCATCGAGCATATCACGAATTAAGAAATTTGTATTTTCACAGGTTCCCTTTTCCCAAGGAGAATGGGGGTGACAAAAGTAAACCTTCATCTTTATTCTGCAAGCCAGTTTTTCATGCTCCGCCATTTCTTTGCCTTGATCACAGGTTAAGCTCTTTACAAGCTTTGGCTCTATTGTCTTAAGGCGTTTCTCTATGCTTTTCCTGACTTCTTCCGCTGAATAGTCTTCAAGTCGATCAATGAGAACATATCGTGTTTGCCGTTCGACAATAACGCTTAATGCTGATTTATGATCTTTCCCAATAATCAGATCGCCTTCCCAATGGCCAGGGACGGCTCTTGAATCTACTTCTTCTGGCCTTTCGTCAATAAGCGTAATGTTTGCAAGCTTTCCGCGTTTTTCTTCACCCCGTTTTGTACGCTTTTTACCCTTTTGACGAAGCTCCAGAATCGCTAGCTTTTTCAGTTCTCCCTTCATATGAAAATGAAGGTAGCTATAGATCGTTTTCTCGCTCACAGCTATTATTGTAGCATCGTTTGAACAAGTATGCAGGAAGTCTGCTATTTGAAACGGTGACCAACGGATTGAAAGATGATTTTTGATCACCTGCCATGTTGGACTATTTATCTTAAGCGCAGGGATTCTACGTTTTGCTCGCTTATCAGTAGTCCGCTGCGCGAGAAATGGGTTATAGAAGCCTCTATCGTGTCCCTTCTTAAGTTCACGCGATATGGTTGACTGTGAAAAACCCATCATTTTAGCGATAGCCTCTTGGCTATTCCCAAGATTTAGGTAAACGGTGATCTCTTCACGATCTTTGTTCGTGATTCTTCTATATTTTCCCACGTTCCCATCCTAACACTTTATGCGTTAGGAGTTACTGAGTACCATATTTAGAAAGCAAAGAGGGCACATTCAGAGAATCATTATCAATGTTGCACGACCTATAATATATGTTTTATCAGTTGTTCCTTTATTAATATGGTGTATAAAAGATAAGAATATAAAGTTTTGGTATCTTTATAGAGAAAATAAAATTAATCATAAAGTATATTCGAAAGCTATTTCAAGATCTGAGATTTTGTTAGTTAATTCTATATTGTATCATATTGGTATTCATAAAATTTATGAGAAATATTGCAAAGGTGGTTTATATTTTAATATCAATATCTTTGAATTTTCAGTAAAATATCGTGATGCACAAATTAAAAATATAAAACTGTTGGATATCCCAGAAAATATAGAAGATAGAGTACATAAGTATTAATGAAATATTGTAATTAATATTAAGAAAAAGCAAAGAAACCTAACACCTGCTTCGACTCTATAACGCCCTTTGTCATGGTTTGTGCAGAACAACAATGCACAAACCACGCCAATCCTTCGCTACGCTCAGGAACGGGCGTTAAGGGTCAAGCCAATGTTAGGCAGACTCGCGCAAAGCGCGAGCAAAAACAAATTGAAAACATAAATTATCTTCCAGAATAGGAGATAAATATGATTCTAGTTAGTGCATGTTTAGCTGGTGTTCCTTGTAGATACAATGGAGAAAGTAAGCTTAATAAAGACATAAAGCAGCTCATAAAAGATGGAGAAGCACTATTTGTATGTCCTGAACAATTGGGCGGATTACAGACACCAAGGCCACCTGCAGAGATAATCAATGGAAGAGTAATAAATAAAGACGGAAGAGATGTAACCGTTGAGTTTGTGAAAGGGGCTGAGATTACACTTGAACTTGCACGTATTTATAAATGTAATAGAGCTATTCTAAAGGCAAGATCTCCATCATGTGGTAAAGGTGAAATTTATGATGGTACTTTCACTGGAACATTGAAAGAAGGAAATGGAATAACTGCAGAATTATTATTAAAGAATGGAATAAAAGTAATAGATGAAGATGATATTTAGATTAGAAATACATTATATGGTTAACAAAAAACTATAAAGTATCATATTGAAAAATAATGTATGTAACTATAGAGAATGGAAATAAAGAAGATGCCTAACAAATGCTTCAACCCTATAACGCCTTTTGTCATGGTTTTTGCGAGTCGCTACGCTCCTTTAGGCAAAAACCATGCCAATCCTTCGCTTCGCTCAGGAACAGGTGTTAAGGGTTAAGCCAATGTTAGGCGGACGCGCTTCGCGCGCAAATTAGAAATATTTAAGTTTGGTGATAATTATGATGAATAATGGTAATTCAATTCTTCAATTCGAAAATAGAAAAGCATTTAGGATATGGCTTGAAATCAACCATGGTTCCTCAAATGGTATTTGGATTGTTTTTACAAAAGGAAATAAAGTTTTTACTTCAAACGATGCTTTGGAAGAAGCAATCTGTTTTGGTTGGATTGATGGGCTTATGAAGTCAATAGATGAAACAAAGTATAAAAAGTACTTTTCAAGAAGGATTGATAAAAAGAAGTGGTCTGAAAAGAATAAAGCAATCTATAAAGAACTTAAGGATAAAGGGTTAATTACACAATTTGGAATAGAAGCATATCAAATTGACGATAAGAAAAAGGATGTAGTAGATAAGAATAGTATAAACGCTGCCAATATTAAAAAGCTAAAAGATATTTTGAGTATGAAAAATGATATATTGAAGCTATTGGAAAACATTTCACCTTCTAGGCAGAAGCAACTAGCGGGATTCTATTGTGAAGCAAAAACTGAAGAGACACGAAGGAAAAGAGAAGAGAAAATTATTGAAGCCATAAAGAATAATTACAAAGGAATGTTATACTAATTTTCGCCTAACACCTGCTTCGACCCTATAACGCCCTTTGTCATGGTTTGTGCAGAAATCCCATGCACAAACCACGCCAATCCTTCGCTTCGCTCAGGAGCGGGCGTTAAGGGTCAAGCCAATGTTAGAAAGACGCTCCCGCGCAGGAAGATAATAATATTCACTGGTATAAAGAAATAGTTCAACATCAATTACAGTATGTTGTAGACTTGACAATTACATAGTGTGCACATATACTGTGTATGAGGTAAGGTATGAAGAATATTACTCTTTCGATGGATGAAAAAGTACTCAAGGCTGGAAGGGATTATGCGCGTAAGCATAATGTATCATTCAATGTCCTTGTTAGAAGATTGGTTGAACAAACTGTCCTCTCTACAAAAGATCAATGGCTTGATGATACCTTTTCTTTAATGGATAAGCTTCAAGTATCTTCAGAGAATGTGACGTGGACAAGAGAGGAACTTTATCGTGTCTAAAATATTCATAGATACAAATATCCTAGTGTACACATTAGATCAAAAGGATATTGATAAACGGGATATGGCACGAAAGATAGTTAAGAAGGTAGTAGAATCGCATCAGCCTGCTATTTCTACTCAAGTAATAAAAGAGTTTTATGTTGTGGCATCAAATAAATTAAAAGCTGATCCGATAGTTGTAAAAAATATTATTCATAATTTTCATAATATGGAAATAGTAAATAATGATTTAGATTTGATAGAGCAAGCAATTGATATTAGTATTTTATCACAACTATCATTTTGGGATTCATTAATAATTGCTGCAGCTGAAAAGGCAAATTGTGAATATGTTCTATCAGAAGATTTAAATTCTGGACAAAATTATAGAGGAATTAAATTACTCAATCCATTTATAAAAGAAGATTTCTAACAAATGCTTCAACCCTATAACGCCTTTTGTCATGGTTTTTGCGAGAAGATGACGCAAAAACCACGCCAATCCTTCGCTACGCTCAGGAGCAGGCGTTAAGGGTTAAGCCAATGTTAGATTTACAGAATGTATCGGAGATAGTAATGCATGATAGCGATATCGTAAAAATATTTTACAATAGACAGGTTGAACATGAATGGACGCGTGCAGAAAGGCATCCAGTAGAATTTGAAATAACAAAACGTTTACTGCTAAAGCATCTACCAAAACCACCAGCAAAAATATTGGATCTAGGTGGTGGCCCAGGACATTATTCGTTTTGGTTAGCAAGATTAGGGTATTCTGTCACGCTATTTGATCTTTCAGAAGAAAATATTGCGTTTGCACGAGAAAATGATATACATAACGATGAGCATATAGATTCGTTTGTTGTAGGAAATGCTCTTGATCTTAATAATCTTAATGAAAATGAGCATGATGCAGTCCTTATCATGGGACCTCTTTATCACCTTACAGACAAAGCTGATAGAGAAAAAGTCATAGAAAATGCATTAAGGGTATTAAAACCTAATGGAATAATAGCTTCTACATTCATATCTGCATATGCACCTATTATTGACATATTAAAGAAATATCCAGATAAGGTTATTGGAAACATTAATACATTGTTAGGATACTTTAGTAATGGTACTAATATTGTGAGTGATGATGGCTTTACAGCAGCTTACTTCTCAAGGATAGAAGAAGTCGAAGAATTGATGAGTTCTTTTCCGATTAAGAAAATTGGATGTTATGCTGTTGAGAGCATACTTGGTCCCTATGAAGAAGTTTTAAAGAAGTATCCTAAAGAAGTGATTTCTGAATGTATTACTTTAGCCATGGAGTTTATAGAGGATCCCCATTGCATAGGTTGCGCAGAACATTTGTTATATATAGCTCAAAATGGAAAGTGCTGAAATCTAACAAACGCTTCAACCCTATAACGCCTTTTGTCATGGTTTTTGCGAGAAGATGACGCAAAAACCACGCCAATCCTTCGCTTCGCTCAGGAACAGGCGTTAAGGGTTAAGCCAATGTTAGCCATATTTAGCTTGCAGATAGTATCAAATGATGCTATCATAGAGGTGATATGAAACCGCCATATGCGATAACAAATAGAATCCTCTTTCTATATGGACAGATAAGTGAGGCTTTAGGGCAATGTAAAAGTCTTCTATTGGTTAAACCAGAAGCTAAGTTAAGAAGACAAAATAGAATAAAAACTATTCATTCTTCATTGGCAATAGAAGGAAATACATTAGATATTGAACATGTCACTGCAATCATTGATAAAGTGCATGTTGTAGGTCCTAAAAAAGATATACTTGAGGTACAAAATGCAATTAGGGCATATGATCAATTAAATCAATTAAAAGCTTACTCAATGAACGATTTTTTACGAGCTCATGGAATCTTGATGGAAGGATTAGTAGATAATCCTGGGAAATTTCGACAAAAACAAGTTGGGATTATTAAGGGAAAAGAAGTACAGCATATTGCACCAGGGTATAGTATGGTTCCTGGGCTGATGAAAGATTTGTTTGATTATATTAAGAAAGATAATGATCTTGATATAATAAAAAGTTGCGTCTTTCATTATGAGATGGAATTTATCCATCCATTCGAAGATGGAAATGGAAGAATGGGTAGGTTTTGGCAAACCAGATTACTTATGGATGCGAATCCCATTTTTGAATACATTCCAATAGAAGAGACTATTAGAAATAATCAAGAAAAATATTATAAAGTATTAGAGGATTCTGATAATGAGGGAAAGTCGACACAATTTATAGAATTTATGCTTGAAGTGATTAATGAGAGCCTAAGAAAGACTATAGAAGGCACAAAGATACCAAATATTGACTATAAAAAGAGAGCTGATTATGCACTTTCTATATTAGTTGGATGGTTTGATAGGAAAGAGTATATAAAAGTAAATAAAGGGATATCGACAGCAACAGCAAGCAGAGATTTGAAACAGCTAATACTAGATGGAGTATTGGAAACGACTGGTAATGGACGGATGACAAAATATACAAAAAGAAATGGCTAACAACTGCTTCAACCGGATAATTCCTTTGTCACGGTTTATGCAATCGCTTCGCTCTTTATGCACAAACCGCGCCAAGCCCTTCGGGCACGGAATTACCGGTTAAGCCAATGTTAGGATGACGCCTTCGGCGCAAGAGTAAATTAAAAGTTGAGATTATATTAGTAATAAAAATGTAATTAAAATCTAAAGAAATAAATTTAATCATATTAAGAGGATACAATGGCATTTACAGAAGAAGAGATAAAGAAATACTCAAAAATAATTGAAGATTATATTGAAAAAATACGTCCAAAAGAAGATATTCGAAATAAAATAGATATTAGTTATAAAATTGAACGGCAAAGTATAATAATATTTGAAATTAGAGAAATTATGAGTAAGAAAAAAGTTGAGTCTCCTATTGCAAAGACTACATATATCCATAAAGAAAATATATGGAAGATATATTGGATGAGAGCAGACTCAAAATGGCACTCGTATGAGCCAAAAGAAGAAGTAAAAACATTGAATGCCTTTATAAAGACAGTAGAAGATGATAAATATTGTTGTTTTTGGGGATGATAAAAACATATAAAATGATAATTAGTATAGAAATAATGAACATATTATATTAGAAATGAAGAATTCTAACACGTGCTTCAACCTTGTAAATCCTTTGTCATGGTTTGTGCAGAACAACAATGCACAAACCACGCCAATCCTTCGCTTCGCTCAGGAACAGGCGTTAAGGGTTAAGCCAATGTTATAAGGACCCTTCGGGCAGAATGTTAAGCCGATTGTAGAAGCATCTGATGACCTACTATTGTAGGTGTTTTCGTCGGGTCAAAATGATGATTATCCATGGGAGATACAATATTCAGGTTTTCTAAAGACCGCATATGAAGATATATCATTGTAGTCTGAATATTGGAATGACCAAGTAAATGCATGATATAAAAAATGCTTGTTCCATTTTCTAGTAAATGGGTTGCAAAACAATGGCGTAAAGTATGCACATGAATAGTCTTACTTATATTACACTGTGATAGTAACTTCTTAAAGTATTGTTGGATACAGTCTGTAGATATGCTTTTTGCTATATCATTAGTATAAAAAACATAATCTACGGGATTATATATTTGCATATATTGCTTTAAGATCAGGATGGTTTCATTAGCAAGTAGAGTATACCGATCTTTCTTATTCTTTCCATTTCGTACGAATATTTGCTTTCGGTTAAAATCGATATCTGACAGCTTGAGTTTTGCGGCTTCTGAGACGCGTAGGCCAGCAGAGTAGATCAGTGTCAAAATAGTACGATACTTTAAGCTATTACATTGTTCCAAGAGTTGAAAAACTTCATTTTGGCATAGGACTTCCGGTAGTCTATTATTACAATGAGAAAAATTGAAGTATGGAATTCGTTCTTTTAGATTGTACATTGAATAGAAGAATTTTAATGCTTCGTAGTAAATATGTATTGTTGATTCACTTTTTTTCTGTTTTCTTAAGTAGAGGAAAAAGGACTCAATTTCTTGATAAGTAATTTTAAGAGGAGACTTCATATAATGATAAGAAAAGCATTTAACACAACAAGTATACAGTTTTATTGTTTTATCTGAATATCCATGAGCGATCATATTGTCTACCATTTTGTTTTTTAGTGTGCCCATATTTATTCCTTTTAAAATGCAGAAATATTGTGATTATACGATACATAGTATAGAAAGGAAGACTTATAACAACCGTTTCAACCTTATAAACCACGTTGTCACGGTTTTTGCATGAAATCTCATGCAAAAACACGTGCCAATCCCTCGCTTCGCTCAGGAATGTGGTTTAAAGGTTAAACGAATGTTCGATGGACGCCTTCGGCGCAAAAAATTTAAAAATGCATACGTTCTATTTGTAGAAGCTATTGATATTTACATTTAACATTGGTGGACTATGAAACAATCAATTGTACATATAGCACTCGTTGTAAAAGATTATGATGAGGCACTTAATTTCTATATAAAGAAACTAAATTTTGTTCTCATTGAAGACACATATCAGCCTGAACAGAATAAACGATGGGTAGTTATTGCTCCTCCTGGAGGTTCTGGAACTACCATATTACTTGCTAAAGCATCTAAGTCAGAACAAGAACCATTTATTGGAAATCAAACCGGTGGAAGAGTGTTTTTATTTCTTAATACCGATGATTTTTGGAGAGATTATAAAAATATGATAAAAGAGGGAATTAAGTTTATTAGAGAGCCTAAAAAAGCAGATTATGGAATGGTAGCTGTATTTGAAGATCTTTATGGAAACTTGTGGGACCTTTTACAGCTGAATAAAGATCATCCAATTGCAATAAGAAATAAGTAAATTGAAGGGTGATAGATAATTATAAATATTAATTATTTAAATATAACAAAAAGAAGACATCGAACAACCGTTTCAACCTTATAAATCCTTTGGCACGTTTTGTGCAGAACAACAATGCACAAAACGCGCCAAGCCCTTCGGGCACGGATTTAAAGGTTAAACGAATGTTCGATGGACGCCTTCGGCGCCCAAATAGTATATACAATGTATACTTGACAAATAGATATACAATGTGTATACTATTATTGTGGAGGTTCTTATGAAAACAGTTGTTCAAAAATGGGGTAATAGCCTTGGTATACGTATTCCTTCGCTGTATGTGAAAGAATTTGATCTTAAGGGTGGAAGCTCAGTAGAAATATTGGAAGATGGTGGAAAGCTTGTTATTCTTCCAAAGAAAACGACGCTTGAATCACTTCTTTCTCAAGTAAAAGAAGAAAATCTGCATGCCTTTGTTGATACTGGATCTTCAATAGGAAAAGAAGAATGGTAAGTAAAAGCTATATTCCTGAGAGAGGAGACATTGTTTGGTTGGACTTCAACCCACAATTGGGCCATGAACAAAGGGGAAGAAGACCAGCACTCACATTATCATTTAAAGCATATAATGAGAAAATTGGATTAGCATTATTTTGCCCAATTACAAGTAAGGTAAAGGGATATCCATTTGAAGTTGAGTTAGAGTTAAAAAAGATAAAAGGCTCTGTATTAAGTGATCAGATAAAGAGTTTAGATTGGAGAGAAAGAAATATAGAATTTATAGAAAAAATTGGAGACAAAAAAATGGAAGAAGTAATAGAAAAAATAGAAGTAATAATAAGATAAGAAGCATCGAACAACTGCTTCAACCTTATAAATCCTTTGTCATGGTTTGTGCAAGAACAACAATGCACAAACCACGCTAAGCCCTTCGGGCACGGATTTAAAGGTTAAGCCAATGTTAGGTAGACGCCTTCGGCGCCCTAATGTAATGAAAATATGAAAAGGTATTGGAGTTTATGATACTTAACGCTTTCATTGTGAATTCTTTTACAGACAACTGGCGTTGTACAGTGCGCGGTATAGAAAATCTTGCTAATACTCTATAAATAATAGAGTTATACGATTGCAGTCGAAAATCTTTTATACCGCAACAGGATCTCTTGCTACTGTAGCAAGAACTTTCTTTGGTAATTCAATAGTTAAGCGCTTGAAAATGTCCTTCGCCTCGTCGGAAATATCAGAGCAATACCAGAGGCTTACATTGTCGCTCTCAATAAGCCCTGCAGTAACATCGGACAGAACTTTTTCAATCTGGTACCACGACCGGTCCGCCATATTCTCTGCATACCGTACCAGCACCATGGCAAGCCAGCAAATAAGAATATGGCTTCGAATACGATCATCAAGTCGGTGGTATATGGGACGAATATCCAAGGTGTTTTTCATATCCTTGAATACCCGCTCTATGGCCCAGAGCTGCTTATAGCCGGCAACAATATCGGCAGCATCCAGCTTCATGCTGGACGTCGACACTAGAAACTTGCCATCAAGGAGTTCCTCTGAGGCTATCTTGGCGGTGTCGAGGTGCAAGACACCCTTCGTATCCTGCCTAATGTATCTGCCATAGGCGGAATGAGAGCGTAGCGCACACGCCGCTTTCGTGTGTGCTTTCCCCGTATACTGCGACAGTTCATCAAGCTTGCGCTTCGTAGCATCGACGATTTGTTCGCGTATGACATGGTCGCGCGTTTCGGCTTCCGGATTCTTGACGATGATGAATCGGCGCTCCGTGGCTTTCCCTGCATCGAGGACGACATCTTTAATCGCGAGGCCACTTTCCAGGATCCTGAATCGCCCTTTCCGGTGTAGGGCTTCTACCGCGGCGCCATCGGTACCAACGCGGAGCTTTTCGCCGATGATATAGTCACCGCATTCCCGTAAAAGGATTCTTCTGTTGTCGGCACTATTGAATCCTGCATCTTGGACCATGACGACATGACCAAGATTCCACTGTCCTAGATCACCTTTCACCTGCTCGACGATCGTCTGGTCGCTCGTGTTGCCCGGGAATACCCAGCAGCGAATAGGAATGCCGCTACGCGTCACCGCAAAGGCAATCGAAACCAACGGTAGCTCGGGGTGTCCATCTTTACTGTGGCCACGTTTTAAAAGCCCTGAACCGGAAGCATCTTCGTCGGTCTCGAAATAGGTGTTCGTCGTATCAAGAAAGATAAGATCCACATCAAGGTGGGCATTCTTTGATACTTCGGTAAATATGTGCTTCTGGAGTTCTTCGCTCGACTCCACAAGAAGATCCATCGCCCGGTAAAGATTGTGAACATCGACGTTCACAAGATCCCTGATATATGCTTTCTTTGAAACCCAGTGTTCAAGAGAAAGCTTCGAACCCGGAGCCAGGATCCTGCCTGCAACCATGGCAAAGCAGAGCCGTTCGACGGGTGTGGCGAACTGGCGTTCGTTAAGAAGCCCTTTGATAGCCTTTGCCATGCCAAGACGATTCCATAGGGCATCTAGAAGCCAGGTGCCCCCAAGCTCCCGACTTGAATGGAAGTCAAATCCGGCGGGGACTTCAGAAGGATATTCGCCTAAGACCGCAGACAGTGCCTTGATGATCGCCTGGATGTAGGAAGGCTCGATCTGATCTTCCCGTCCGAGCTTCATAAGGACATTGGTTTTGGTCTTTCCTGTTTCCTTGACGCGGTAGTTGTGCACAAGTTGAAGGTACGTATAGGTACCGCCTTGAGCATTCTTTAGGGTACATTTCCGTACGTTCATTATACCGCTAATTATACAACATAGTGTTTTATCTGTAAAGTTTTATTTCGAATATTTATAAATATCTTATACCGCATTTGCATCATGCTTTTTGTACAGTCCGTTTTTAGTTATTTGTTGTCAGTATAATATATTAAGCTGCTTTATTGCTTACTGTATTATACCACACGCTGTACAACGTCAGCTGAGCGAAGCGAAGAATTGGCGTGGTTTGTGCATTGTTGTTCTGCACAAACCATGACAAAGGGCGTTATAGGGTCGAAGCAGATGTTAGATCTTAATATGCTTTATTTATATTCCTTAATCTTTTCTAAATTGTACTGATTAATTGAATTGAATAAGTCTTCATATCCTGAACTCATAATAAATGCGCCTACAACTTCAATTATTGATCCAATAAATATTCCTGAAAAAGATACAACATTTACTGGATCACTAAAATTAATATTACCAGTTACATCACTATTCTTATATGAAAACACCAGAGTGCTAGCCATCATCCCACCTAAGCCACTCCATAATAATACATTTCCAGTTCTGTTTTCTTTTTTATATTGTTCAAATGATACTTTACTTGTTGGGTACTGATTCAGCATATTAGAAATTACTGGAGACAACCTCCAACCAATTGTTGATGTTGTACCATTAACATTTAATGAAACCCCACTTCCGAAGGGATAACTAACTTTTATAATTTCACTGTTGAAGTATTCTTCTAAAGATTGTTGTTCTTGCGAAAATACAGAAAAAACAAATGCAAAAATAATAACAACGGTAAGTATTTTAGCCTTCATGTTACACTCTTTTTTTACGTACAAAGCATATCATGTTGTTACTTGTTTACTATTATTGTACAATTAGAATCTAATTTTATATACCAAAGCATCAAAATCTACTCGGAGTTTGTTATTCAATAGATCTAACATTGGCTTAACCCTTAACGCCTGTTCCTGAGCGAAGCGAAGGATTGGCGTGGTTTTTGCATTGTTGTTCTGCAAAAACCATTACAAAAGGCGTTATAGGGTTGAAGCTTTTGTTATGCGTATTTCTCTAACTTTATTCTTATATGCTTTTTATACAGCTGAAAATCATTATCTAATGTAAATATTGACATGTCATTATTTGAGGCAACAGAGCATATGAGGTAATCTATATGAGATCCTTGTATACCATGCTTTCTACACTCATTAAAGTATTCTGCAGCAAGTTCATAATCATGGGTATGTATCGTATGATCTTCAAATATTGATATCCTTTCTTTAAGTGCTTCAAATCGTTCTTTCGTTGAGATTCCTGATAAAATTTCTTGTCGTATTGGACCTATAAGAACAACAGTAAGATTACTTATCAATTTTGATAGATGACTTACTATCTTTTGTTCTTCCTCAGTTCTTTCCTTTTTTCTTAGTGCAAGAGACCATACCGAAGTATCTACTAATACTCGTTTCATCTTGATCTCATTTTCTTGTAATCATAAGAAGCGTCATATTCTATTGTACCAAAAATATCTATTAGCTCTTTTGCTTTTCTTCTTTTGATAAATTCATCAAGTGCAGCATTAACAGTGTCCTTTTTTGATTTATAACCGCCAATTTCAAGTGCTTTCGTGAGCAATCTATCATCTATAGCGAGGTTTGTAGCCATAATGTCCTCCTTATGTCAATAATTTACACATTAGTATGTGTAATGTCAAGAACAACATTATACTTTTTTATATACTTCTATTATAATAACTTAGCTCGCGCGAATGCGCGAGTCCGCATAACATTGGCTTAACCTTTAACGCTCGTTCCCGAGCAAAGCGAGGGATTGGCGTGGTTTGTGCATTGTTGTTCTGCACAAACCATGACTACCTAATTTCCCGGAAAATTGTAGCTAGGGATTGAATAAATCTATTAGATATATGCGAATAAGCATTGACAGAATAAGCAAACATAGCTACAATTACAGCTATGAATGCAGGATCAGCTTAATGCCCTATCGTATACATCATCTCAATAAGAAAACCGGCGTGACGTATGTCTATGAATCGGTATCTCGTTGGGACAAAGAAAAACAACAGGCACGCAGTACGCAAGTCTGTATTGGCAAAATTGATCCAACAACCGGAGCATTTATTCCATCAAAGCGCATAACGCAGAGTGCTATACAAGATAACGAATCTATCGGTACGGCGACAGCAACTATCGTTGGACCTTCGTTAATTCTCGATGAAATATCCAAGCGGCTGGGAGTCGCGAGGCTTTTAAAAGCGGCATTCCCTGAATGCTCTGCACAAATTCTTACTATGGTTTATTACCTTGCCTGCCAGGGAGGGCCCTTAAGCCAATGCGAATCGTGGACCAAAACCCATGAACATCCAGCAACAAAGCCACTTACAAGCCAGAGGATAAGCGAGATTCTTGGATCCATATCGACAGGAGCAAAGCAATCGTTTTTGTCATCCTGGATGGATAAAATTCTTGAGGATGAATATCTCTGCTACGATATCACGAGCATTTCATCCTACAGTGCGTTCAATGACTACATCCGCTGGGGACACAACAGAGATAAGGAGAAGCTTCCCCAGCTTAATTTGGCCATGCTCTTCGGTCAGAAGAGCAAACTACCAGTGTACTATCACAGGATTCCTGGCAATATCACTGATGTGCAAACGGTACACAATCTTCTAGCGACCTTTAAGAAACTAGCTATCAAGAATCTGCACTATGTGCTTGATAAAGGGTTCTACAGCAAGAAGAACGTTGATGAACTTTTAGAGCGAAAAGACCATTTCACTCTTTCGGTTCCTTTGAATAATCTATGGATTCAGAAAGCCATAGACGAGATCTACGATACGATTCAGGGGCCTGAACACTACAGGATGATCGACGATGAGGTACTGTATGTTCACTCAATGCTCCATCCCTGGGGAGAAGATCGGCGACGTTGTTATCTGCACCTTTACTACAACGCCCAGATGAGAGCTCATGCAATCGATCGGTTTAATAGAGAACTCATAACCTACAAGGAAGAGCTGGAGTCAGGAAAACCAAAGGCCGAGAACAAAGAACAGTACGAGACCTTTTTTATCATCACGACGACGCCGGTGCGGGGGATGAAGGTTTCGTACAACAACGACGCGGTAAGTCAGTATATCAAACGTTATGCGGGGTTTCAGGCGATTTTCACGACGCGCTTTAAAGATCCCGATGAGGCACTCCAAGTATATCGTGACAAAGATATCGTGGAGAAATGTTTCGACGATCTGAAGAATAGCCTGGACATGAAACGCCTTCGTATGCACACGATAGAAACTGTCGACGGCAGGCTCTTTATACAATTCATAGCGCTCATTTTTACAAGTGCTTTACGAAGAGAAATGCGACAGTCAAAACTCATTGAAAAATATACAGTTCAGGAATTGTTGCTTGAAATGGATCCGCTTACTAAGATTCGTTATGCAGGAAAATATGGTCAGATACTTACCGAGATAACAAAGCCACAGCGAGAAATCTTGGAGCTCTTAAACATTGAATTGCCGGTCGTCGCCTAGCTACAATTTACTGGGAATTCAGGTGACTAAGAGCGTTATAAGGTTGAAACGGTTGTTATGCGAAATTATTTTACCCAGTTTTCTATTTTCAATCCTTCAATTCTGCTAAACTCTTTATCATTATTCGTTACCAATGTACCTTCATGAAATTTTACAATTGCCGCTATAAAAAGATCGTTAGGCCCAACATTCTCTCCAATCTTTTCTGTTTTATACCTAATATCTGCATACGTATAAGCCATTACGTCATCAAATGCTACTATCTCAAATGGTTCTAAAAACTTTTCAATTTTCTCAATATTACTTTTTCTGTTTTTACTCTTATAAGCTCCAAGAAGTAATTCTGCTTTCACAATTGATGGAATTGCTATTTCATTTGGAAGTGTTGTGAGAATCTTTGTCTTTACAGATTCATACTTTCCATTTAGAAAGTAAATGCATGTATTTGTGTCTAAATAATACATTACATTTCTTCCCTTGCTAAATCAGAACTAAAGGATATTTCTTTAGGTTCAACAAAAGTATCATCAGTAATAGATCCAAAGAGCGCTTCAAAATTTACAGGATATGCTGGTTCAACTCGAGATCGAATCTGCTCAGCAACCCATTTTGAGATTGATGTATGTTGTCGCTTCGCGACATTTTCTACCTTCTTCAAGGTCTTTTCATCGATATAGAGTGATATTTGCGGCATAAGCATTCTCCTATGCTATGAATAGTACATTTACTTACGTCTATTGTCAAGTATAATTTCAAGTATACTTGCGCGAAGCGTCCGCATAACATTGGCTTGACCCTTAACTGACGTTGTACAGCGTGTGGTATAATACAGTAAGCAATAAAGCAGCTTAATATATTATACTGACAACAAATAACTAAAAACGGACTGTACAAAAAGCATGATGCAAATGCGGTATAAGATATTTATAAATATTCGAAATAAAACTTTACAGATAAAACACTATGTTGTATAATTAGCGGTATAATGAACGTACGGAAATGTACCCTAAAGAATGCTCAAGGCGGTACCTATACGTACCTTCAACTTGTGCACAACTACCGCGTCAAGGAAACAGGAAAGACCAAAACCAATGTCCTTATGAAGCTCGGACGGGAAGATCAGATCGAGCCTTCCTACATCCAGGCGATCATCAAGGCACTGTCTGCGGTCTTAGGCGAATATCCTTCTGAAGTCCCCGCCGGATTTGACTTCCATTCAAGTCGGGAGCTTGGGGGCACCTGGCTTCTAGATGCCCTATGGAATCGTCTTGGCATGGCAAAGGCTATCAAAGGGCTTCTTAACGAACGCCAGTTCGCCACACCCGTCGAACGGCTCTGCTTTGCCATGGTTGCAGGCAGGATCCTGGCTCCGGGTTCGAAGCTTTCTCTTGAACACTGGGTTTCAAAGAAAGCATATATCAGGGATCTTGTGAACGTCGATGTTCACAATCTTTACCGGGCGATGGATCTTCTTGTGGAGTCGAGCGAAGAACTCCAGAAGCACATATTTACCGAAGTATCAAAGAATGCCCACCTTGATGTGGATCTTATCTTTCTTGATACGACGAACACCTATTTCGAGACCGACGAAGATGCTTCCGGTTCAGGGCTTTTAAAACGTGGCCACAGTAAAGATGGACACCCCGAGCTACCGTTGGTTTCGATTGCCTTTGCGGTGACGCGTAGCGGCATTCCTATTCGCTGCTGGGTATTCCCGGGCAACACGAGCGACCAGACGATCGTCGAGCAGGTGAAAGGTGATCTAGGACAGTGGAATCTTGGTCATGTCGTCATGGTCCAAGATGCAGGATTCAATAGTGCCGACAACAGAAGAATCCTTTTACGGGAATGCGGTGACTATATCATCGGCGAAAAGCTCCGCGTTGGTACCGATGGCGCCGCGGTAGAAGCCCTACACCGGAAAGGGCGATTCAGGATCCTGGAAAGTGGCCTCGCGATTAAAGATGTCGTCCTCGATGCAGGGAAAGCCACGGAGCGCCGATTCATCATCGTCAAGAATCCGGAAGCCGAAACGCGCGACCATGTCATACGCGAACAAATCGTCGATGCTACGAAGCGCAAGCTTGATGAACTGTCGCAGTATACGGGGAAAGCACACACGAAAGCGGCGTGTGCGCTACGCTCTCATTCCGCCTATGGCAGATACATTAGGCAGGATACGAAGGGTGTCTTGCACCTCGACACCGCCAAGATAGCCTCAGAGGAACTCCTTGATGGCAAGTTTCTAGTGTCGACGTCCAGCATGAAGCTGGATGCTGCCGATATTGTTGCCGGCTATAAGCAGCTCTGGGCCATAGAGCGGGTATTCAAGGATATGAAAAACACCTTGGATATTCGTCCCATATACCACCGACTTGATGATCGTATTCGAAGCCATATTCTTATTTGCTGGCTTGCCATGGTGCTGGTACGGTATGCAGAGAATATGGCGGACCGGTCGTGGTACCAGATTGAAAAAGTTCTGTCCGATGTTACTGCAGGGCTTATTGAGAGCGACAATGTAAGCCTCTGGTATTGCTCTGATATTTCCGACGAGGCGAAGGACATTTTCAAGCGCTTAACTATTGAATTACCAAAGAAAGTTCTTGCTACAGTAGCAAGAGATCCTGTTGCGGTATAAAAGATTTTCGACTGCAATCGTATAACTCTATTATTTATAGAGTATTAGCAAGATTTTCTATACCGCGCACTGTACAACGCCAGCTCAGGCGCGGATTTAAAGGTTAAGCCAATGTTAGGTTTATAGAAAAACATTGAAAATATTTTTGTTTTGCTTTGGAGAGCACATGAGAAATTGGATTCTATTACTTATATGCTTAGTAATTACTAGTTGTTCAAAAAATAATTTTACGTTAACCGGGAAGATTATTGATACTATTGGAGTAGATACATCAAAGTTAAGTGTAGATATTGCTGGACCATATCTAAAAGAAGGAAGGGTCCATTCCGTAAAGCTTAATAAGAATGGCGAATACTATTATAAAGGGTATATATCAAAAGAAAGTGATCTGGTGTTTCTTGAATTGGGTGAAAATATTGGTAAATTAAAAAAGGTAGCGTCAACATTCTTTCGCACATTTATCGGGAAGCCCTCATCCAGTTCCCGTCTATGCCTCGATTATCTGGTAGCCGATTTCTCCTTTGAATAAAAGTTCCATATTCATATAGCACCGTGTACCCCACTGACGACCAGCAATGTAGCGCAACCTAGAGGTCACCAGCATAAGCGCAGAATTACCATCCGGGAAGTTGCCAACCACCCGGGTACGACGACGGATCTCCCGCATGATCCGTTCCATTGGATTGTTGGTCCTCAGTTTTCGCCAATGTTCACGGGGGAATTCAGTATAGCTCAAGGTCTCCAGAATACCCTCTTCAAGAGTCTTGGCTGCGGTATGCAATTTCATGGCTTTGAGCTTCTCTGCTACGGCCTGCGCCTTCTCCAGGGCCGCCTGACGGTCTTCCTGGGCATGGATCGCCTTGAGCATCGCTGCCACATCTTTCACTTTGGTACTTGGGACATTGGTGAACACATTCCGGTAGAAATGCACCGTATATAATGAGCCCACCTGTCTAGACAGAAAAGAATCAGGAATAAGGTGGACACCTTCTCCTCTCATACAGCTTCTTTGAGTTCCCTTGCCGGGAACTTACTCCAATAAATAGTGTCTGGAGTTTCGTACTCCAGCGATTGATGGAATCGCTCACTGTTATAAAACCTAAGGTAGCGAGCCAGCCCATCTTTCAGCTCTGTCATAGTTCGGTAATCCTTGAGATAAATGTCCTCGTACTTCAAGGATCTCCAGAACCGTTCTACAAAGATATTGTCCAGCGCCCTGTTTACGCCATCCATGCTGATTTGTATTCCATGAGATTCCAGCACCGACACAAAGGCGTCAGAAGTAAACTGGCTTCCTTGATCTGTGTTAAAAATGCCTGGTACTCCGTAATGGGCAATTGCTTCTTCCAGTGCCGACACACAAAATTGGGCATCCATGGTGTTAGAAACCCGCCAGGACAGAATCTTCCTGGAATACAGGTCAATTATCGTAACCAGATAGACGTAACCGCCAGAAAGCTTGATATAGGTTATGTCAGACGCCCACACCTGATTCGGTAGCCAAATATTCATCCCCCTAAGTAAATAGGGGTATTTCTTGGAACCCTTGGACGGTTTGGAAAGCTGAAGTCCAGGATAGATCGCCCGTAATCCGGCTTTCTTCATAATCCTTCGAACTTGCTTTCGTGTAACGTCCAAATAGATCAGTTCCCTTGCTATTCTACGGTAACCGTAGAACGGTTTCTCTTTCAGCACCTCGAGGATAGCTTCCAGAATAGCCAAATCATGATCTTCCGGAGCTTCCTTAGGCTGGTAGTAGTAAGATGATCGAGCTATCCCGAGGATCGTGCATTGCTGCGCTATTGAGAGCTCGGGATGATCGGCTTCTACCATTTCGGATCGGTCCCGTACAGTTGTTTGTATTTTTTTTTAAGGTAGTCGTTCTCCACTTGGAGCTGTCCTATCTGTTTGTACAGTTCATCCTTTTGCCTCGTGGCGTCTTCTGTTGTTTTATCCTTCCCTTCTTTCTCAAAGAGCGCCGATGCGTGCTCCGAAAGTTGCCTTTTCCAGAGCGCGATCATGTTCGGATGGACCGAGTAAGTAATCGCCAGTTCCTGCAAAGTCTTTTCGCCCTTCAGGGCTTCCAAGGCTACTTTGGCCTTGAATTCTTTGTCGTACCGCTTTCTCATAGCTAACTCTATGCCTCCTTCTTTCCGTTCTGCAAGGAGGAGCGGTCCACTTTATATTGTCTCTATTCCTGTCCAGTTATCGCGGCTCATTATACCGTACAACGTTGCCAGAGACTGTCAGGATAGTATTCTGACAGCGATTCCACCAAGCCCATGCACTTGTCGGAGATGAAGAGCCTGACACCCGTCAGCCCTCGTTCCTTGAGATTCGCGATGAAGCTGCCCCAGCCGGCTTTATCTTCCTTGGCCCCTTCCGCGGCTCCCAGAATCTCCCGGAACCTGTCTTCATTGACCCCAAAGGCAACAAGGATCGAGACGTTCCTGACTTCATCCGCCCAGGTTCGTTTGAGCACGATTCCATCCAGGTAGACGTAAGCGTGGCGACCTTCTATCTTCCGGTTCCGCCAAGATTCGATCTTTTCATAGACTTGCTTGTTAAGCTTGGAGATAAGCCCTGCCGAGGCCCTGGTGCCCCACAGGGCTTCGGTAATGTCTTCCACGCGACGGACTGACACTCCAGCCAGGTACATCTCGATAAGTGCTTCTTCTACCGAGCATTCCCGGCGTTTGTACCGGTCAATGATCGCGCTCTCGAAAGGAATTGTTCTCAACTTGGGTACCTTGAGTTTGACCTTTCCGGCTTTCGTCTCCAGGTTTCTTTCATACGAACCGGCCCTTGTGTCGATCCGGTCGGGACTTCGTTCATATCTTCCTGCACCGCACAGCTCGTCTGCTTCAGCGTCAAGAAGTTTGTTCAAAGTCTCCTCCACCGTGCCTCGGACGATCTCGCTCAGTTCCCGCTTCACGAGCCCTTCGTCTATTCGTATAATCTTTTCTTGTGAACCGTTTGGGTTCATGGCGCCCTCCTTTTGGCCAAGTTTGGTCTGGTAACTCAACTTAACCAGATGAGGGCGTCTCTTTTCAACTCTCTAAATGTGCGAAAGATAGTGTACGTTATCCAATGTTGACGCTACCACATTGGCTTAACCTTTAAAGCCTGGCCTGAGCGAAGCGAAGGATTGGCGTGGTTTTTGCATTGTTGTTCTGCAAAAACTATGACAAAAGGCTTTATAAGGTTGAAGCAGTTGTTCGGTGTCTTTTCTTATTAGTTTCTTTATGTATCATGATGGCTTTCTACTTTATCTTTGATCGATAATTTCCAATACTATAGTAAACTATCGTTCCACATTCTACACAATATCCTCTATGAACACATACGACTCCTCCACATTTTTTACATATCCATTTTTCTTCTTCATTCTTTATATGAGTTCGTCAGTAACTCTCATTGCATAAACAGTCGAATTTTTTCTTGGGAGGTACCATCCCAAGAGTTTGCCTTGGCCGTTCATTAAGTAATCGAGCAACACGCGAAATATCTCGTTGGGTTAGATTCCTAAAGTCTGTTTCTCCATCGAGCATATCACGAATTAAGAAATTTGTATTTTCACAGGTTCCCTTTTCCCAAGGAGAATGGGGGTGACAAAAGTAAACCTTCATCTTTATTCTGCAAGCCAGTTTTTCATGCTCCGCCATTTCTTTGCCTTGATCACAGGTTAAGCTCTTTACAAGCTTTGGCTCTATTGTCTTAAGGCGTTTCTCTATGCTTTTCCTGACTTCTTCCGCTGAATAGTCTTCAAGTCGATCAATGAGAACATATCGTGTTTGCCGTTCGACAATAACGCTTAATGCTGATTTATGATCTTTCCCAATAATCAGATCGCCTTCCCAATGGCCAGGGACGGCTCTTGAATCTACTTCTTCTGGCCTTTCGTCAATAAGCGTAATGTTTGCAAGCTTTCCGCGTTTTTCTTCACCCCGTTTTGTACGCTTTTTACCCTTTTGACGAAGCTCCAGAATCGCTAGCTTTTTCAGTTCTCCCTTCATATGAAAATGAAGGTAGCTATAGATCGTTTTCTCGCTCACAGCTATTATTGTAGCATCGTTTGAACAAGTATGCAGGAAGTCTGCTATTTGAAACGGTGACCAACGGATTGAAAGATGATTTTTGATCACCTGCCATGTTGGACTATTTATCTTAAGCGCAGGGATTCTACGTTTTGCTCGCTTATCAGTAGTCCGCTGCGCGAGAAATGGGTTATAGAAGCCTCTATCGTGTCCCTTCTTAAGTTCACGCGATATGGTTGACTGTGAAAAACCCATCATTTTAGCGATAGCCTCTTGGCTATTCCCAAGATTTAGGTAAACGGTGATCTCTTCACGATCTTTGTTCGTGATTCTTCTATATTTTCCCACGTTCCCATCCTAACACTTTATGCGTTAGGAGTTACTGACGAACTATTCAAATCTGGCGCGATCTACCCTTGCCATACGGCAAATGCCGCAAAGACGCTATGCTACCTTGGATATTCCGAAGATAAAAGGCTAGAGAAGACGTATTCTCATCTATTAGCTACTCAACATACCGATGGTGGATGGCGATGTAATTCATGTAAATTTGGGAAAGGACCCGAGACGGCATTTTCCAACCCAGGGCCGACATTGACTGTGCTCGATGTATTCAGGTTTACTCTTTACGCAAATAAAGAAGAAAACTTGGATAAAGCGGTTGAGTTTTTATTGCGGCACTGGGAAACAAGAACGCCTCTGGGACCATGTCATTATGGGATAGGAAAGCTATTTATGAAGATTGAGTATCCAATGTTCAGGTACAATATATTTTATTATGTATATGTATTATCATTTTATGATAAAGCAAAAAAGGATCCAAGGTTTAGAGAATCATTTAAAGTGCTAAGGGGAAAAGCGATAGAGAATGAAATAAAGGTTGAGAATCCGAATAAAAAGCTGGAATCCTATAATATGTGCAGGAAGATGAGAATAAGCGAACTCGCTACTAAGAGATATATCGAAATATTGAAGAACATTGATGCCTTATAACAGCCGCCTCAAGTAGTGTGGGAGAAGTAGAATGATCGATGAACATATACGGTACGTAAAAAAAATAGACATTGTGTCTATTTGCGAAATTTATAACTATTATGTGGAGAATACTAATGTTTCATTTGAAGAGAAAAGAATACCCGAAAATGAAATGGAGCGGAGAATACGTGGAGTTTGCCAATTATATCCCTGGATCGTGTATGAACAAGATGAAAAAGTATTAGGCTATGCGTATATAAGCAAATGGAAAGAAAGATCGGCTTATAGATTTACGGCGGAAGATACGGTGTATGTAAAAAATGATGCAATAAGAAGAGGTATAGGTAAAGCATTGCTAAAAAACCTTATAGAAAAGACATATAAAAAAGATATACATGTGCTTATGGCTGTGATAGCATTGCCAAACGAAAACAGTATTAAGCTTCATGAAAGTTTTAGATTTAAGAAGGCAGCGCATTTTTCGAAAGTCGGCTATAAGAACGATGAATGGTTAGATGTAGGATATTGGGAAATGCAGATTGATAAAAAAGAGTAGTCAATTGCGATTAAGTATGGTGTACCGTTTGTTGGGGAATTCATACTATTATTCAAATAAAAAAAGAGTTGGTGGATTTGGTGGAATTTTTACGACGCGATAATAATTATCGGAATCATTCCTTAGTGAAGTGGGCAAATATGCCTGTAATAGTAAAATCTACAAAAAAGAAAGAAAGATAACCCGGCGTATTGGAGATTGTATGTTTGAAATGTGTATTAAAGTAAAAAACATGATGAACAAGTTTGGATATCCGTGGTTTATTGTGGGCGACTGGGCGATTGAACTTTTTCTTGATAAAGAAACAAGGATCCATGATGATATTGAGATTGGGATTTATAGAGAGCAGCAAATGCAGTTATTCAGATATTTAGGAAAATATAAAAAATGCTATATTGATAATAGAAGCCGTATAGGAAAATTTGAGAAGAAAGAATGGAAAAAAGAATATCTAAGATTGCCAATACGTGAGCTATGTATTGAATATGAAGGTTCCGAGATAAAAATATTGCTGAATGAAAAGGATGATGTCGATTGGATTTATGGAAGAAATAATAAAATAAAACATGAAAGAAGCAATGTAATTAGATTTACCGATAATAGAATTCCCTATTTGTGTCCGGAAATAGCCTTGTTGTATAAAACCGAGGAATTGAGAAACGAGGATAAGGATGGCATTTCAAAAGCATTGGAAAAAATGAATGAGTATGAGAAAAAGTGGTTTATTGATAGTATTGAAAGTGAAACGGTTAAAGAAGAAATAAGGACTCTTGAACCTGTTCCTAACCTATAGCGACATAAGGCAAACGCACTGAGGCAAAATTTCACGATAGTAGACAAGGAGATTCCGTCATAATGCCAAAAATTTTACTGAAATTCTGCAAATTGATATGTGGGCTTTTCCTTTACGCTTTAGGAATAGTATTTACGATAAAAGCAAATATTGGATATGGACCCTGGGAAGTCTTTCATGTTGGGTTAGGTGTGTCAGTTGGAATCAGCATAGGTGAAGCGAGTATAATTGTTGGAATCATTATTATCGCCATTACGTTATTTATGGGTGAAAAAATAGGCGTCGGAACAATACTCAACATGATTTTAATAGGATTATTTCTTGATATTATACTATTAAGCGATATTGTGCCAATAATTGAAAATACGTATTTGGGAGTTTTGGTATTAATAGCGGGACTATATATAATTTCATTAGGATCCTATTTTTATATTGGATCTGGCTTTGGAGCAGGGCCTCGTGACGGCTTAATGGTGGCATTAGCACGAAAGATCAAGCTTCCGATAGGAATCATTCGAAGTATAATTGAGCTGACTGCCACAATACTAGGGTGGCTTTTGGGCGGTATGGTGGGGATTGGGACAGTAATATCTGGTTTTGCGATTGGCTTTTGCATACAAAGTACATTTAGCATATTGAAGTTCGACCCTACAATGATAGTCCATTCAACGATCTACGATAGCTATAAAGAACTAAAGCTTGCCATTAAAAATAGATGAGTTGATTCCTAGCGTTAGATCATATTCAAGCTATATGGAGGATGTAGTTTTATGAAGAATATACTGTATACCATCGGATCCAATAGAAAAAGCGCAAGAGAATTATTTGATTTGTTGAAGGAATATTATATTGAGAAAATAATTGACATAAGGTTAAGCAATACTAATCAATTAGCTGGATTTACGAAGAAAAATGATTTTAAATATTTCTTGAAGGAAATCGCGGACATAAAGTACATCTATGAAAAGGATTTTGCGCCGACCAAAGAACTAATGGTAGCAAAAAGAGAGAAGAAGATAACCATGAGCGAATTTGAAAGTGAATTTTCAAAGATTCTTGAGCAAAGAAGAGCTGAAAATATATTTAAAGAATCCGAACTGAACAGAGCGTGTTTATTATGCAACGAAGAGAATGCAAGCGAATGTCATAGAAGAGTCATAACCAATTATCTTAAGAAGAAATACATTAAATTGGAGATAGTGGATCTTTAGATGAAGGCAACCTAAATTACCAAAGTGAAAATACTTATTACCGGTGGATTCGGGAATATTGGCCTTTTGGTAGTAGAGGAATGCCTAAAACGTGGCTATGATGCCACCATTTTCGATGTACCGAGAAGAAAATATTAAGAATTCAAAAAAGTATACCGCTAAGGGCGTAAAGATATTTTTAGGAAACATTCTCAACTACGAAGAAATACGAAAGGCGGTAACCGATCAAGATATTGTAATTCATATGGCTGCAATTCTTCCTCCAGTTAGCGAGGAAAAACCGGGATTATGTAAAGAAGTAAATGTTGACGGAACAAAAAATGTAATAAAAGCTTTAAGAGAAGAAATACATAAATCCGCTATTATCGAAATATCTTCTGCAAGCGTAATGGGACATACGCAGGATAGGAATTCTCCGATATTGCCCGATGACTGCCTTATAGCGTCTGATGTCTATTCGAGCACCAAAATAGACGCAGAAAAATTAATAGTGGAATTAGGCCTTCCCTTCTGCATTCTAAGGCTTTCGGCAGTGTTACCTACCGTTATTAACATAGCTAGTCTTTTATCTATGGCTAAAATTTTATTTGACATGCCTCTAAACGCACGTTGCGAAATTGTCTTTGATATAGATGTAGCGTTCGCGCTTGTTTCGACAGCGAAAAAGATGTTGAAAGCCAAAGAAATGGTGGGGGTAAAAGGCTTTATTGCTGGAGGAAAACTGAAAGGGTGCCAGACTATAGTGAAAGAATTCATTAAAAGCGTTTTTGAGCCTTTAGGGTTGCGGATCTCGGACGAGTCACTTTTCCCAACAGACAATAATTCGTACTATCTGGATTGGTATGATACTAAGAGTACGCAGGCCTTTTTAGGCTATCAACGTCATTCCATCGAGGATTGGCACGCGCTGATCAAGAAAAAATAAGGATGGCTTCTCTCGCTGATTCCATTATAAAGGATATATCGCAAGCGCTGCAGAATATATCGAACTTTTGAGAAATCATATCGTAAAAGAGAATACTGTCTTGTTTCCTATAGCGGATAAGATGATACCAAAAGAAAAGCAGGCTGAACTACTGGAGAGCTTCGAGGATTATGAAGAGGAGGTAATGGGGAAAGGAACGCATGAAAAACTTCATGAAACGCTTCATATATTTGAGAAGAAATATTTATAGCATGGGTTGCCGCTAAAAACTCCGCGCAAAGCACTTCGATCAATAAGATCGAGAAATGGATAATTACCTGAAAGCCCCAAAAGGTATATAATAGGCTGATGGTAGGTGTGTTTTCCTGGTATGGCGTCCCCCAAACATTTATTCAAAGGATCAAATCCATCAAAAATGCCGGATTCGATTCAACCTCTATATGGATAGGCGAAGATGATCGTCGGGAAATGGATCTGGAGGATAAGCCGAGCATCATTAAAGATTGCGGTTTGATTCTTGAGTATGCCCATGCTCCATATAGAAATATCAATAGTCTATGGGATGAGTATAAGTCTTGGGAGACGGAGCTGGAGATTAAAAGACATATAGATTATTGTTCGAAAAATGAAATCCCGATACTTGTGATACATTTGACCAAAGGCTATAGGATCAAGGAAGCTAATGAATATGGACTAATCGCGCTTAGAAGACTTATAGAATACGCCAAAGACAGAAAAGTACGTATCGCGGCGGAAAACACTAAGCAGAACAATGTTCTTGAGAAGGTTTTTCATGAGATTGAGGATCCTGTATTGGGCCTATGCTTCGATACGTCGCATGACAACCTCTATAGCGACTTGAAATTCGGAATAATGGAGAAGTATCGGGAGAGGCTGTTATGTCTGCATATATCTGATAATGACGGTCGTGTCGACGATCATTGGATTCCGTATCAAGGCAAAATAGATTGGGAAGCATTTATCCATCGATTTCCGAAAGAATATGGGGGAATCCTGAATATGGAGATATTGCCTAAAGAAAAAACCGCAGATGGGGATTCCCTATTGGCTGAGGCATATAGAGTCATAAAGAAGATTGAAATCGATATACATGCCAGAGCGATTGGGGAGGGGCAATGAAATGCAGACCAGGATGCGCAGCATGCTGCATCCACATCTCCATCAGCTCAAGTATTCCCGGAATGGAAAAGGGAAAACCCGCCGGGACAAGATGCATAAATCTTAGGAAAAATTGGCAATGCGCATTATATGAGACGGAGAAGTATCCCGCCGTATGCCGCAATTTCCAGCCATCTCGTGAAATGTGCGGAGAGGATAAGAAACATGCCGTACGGTATCTGAAAAACCTTGAGGAACTTACCCGATAGAATAATAACGCCCTGGAGAATGAATGTCACCGATCATATTGGAGAGCGCATCGTAATGGATAATGAAATAGGCTCCGGCCTGGATATCAACGCGATAAACATGAATTCCTGGAATTCAGACAGCTACGCCGCCTGGGTAGAGCGTTTCGGCAAGCCTGAAGAAATCGCGAGGAAAATATTAGCCGATCCCAAGAAAATATTGTCATCGCTGAGAGATGTATTTGCCGAGGTAAAAGGCAAAAAAATATTGAATATGATGGGGTCGAATGGCACCAAGGCGGTGGCCCTCGCCGTCTTGGGGGCGGAAGTTACGATAGTTGATTTCTCCGAGGAAAATAGGCGATACGCGCTCGATGTGGCTGCGTCGGCAGGGGTGAAAATCAACTACATACAGTCGGACATCCTTAAAATAAGGGACTATGTCGATAACCGTACATTCGATATAGTCCTGGCTGAAATGGGGATTATTCATTATTTCACCGATCTGAACCCTTTCATGAAAATCGCATTCGATATGCTGAATAATGAGGGATTATTCATCCTGAAAGATTTCCATCCTGTTTCCACAAAGCTGATTAGCTATCGTGGATCTACCGCAAAGATCAGAAAGTATAAAATCACCGGCGACTATTTTGATAAAAGCATCGAAAAGGTAGAAGTCGCCTACGGCAAGCATCTGGATTCGATGGAAATCAAGCAATTTGTCTATATTCGAAAATGGACGCTTGGGGAAATAGTGACGTCCATGGCTGAGGAAGGATTGATTATCCGCAGCCTGAAAGAAGAGCCCAATCAATCAAGCGAAGTATTCGACAGGGGAATTCCGAAGACTTTCACTTTAATCGCCGGTCGATGACAGGATAAATCAGGAGACGCGCATGGATTACATTCAGTCCAATAAAGAGGCATGGGAAGAGGCTTTCGAGGAGAGAAGCGTCGATTGGGGTGCCGATATCATAACCCGTTTGAATGTCGAAAAATTTCCCTTCATGGATAAAAATTTTATCGAGACTTTGTCGAAATTGGACATGAATGGAATGACCATCGCTCAGTTTTGCTGCAATAACGGCAGAGAACTGATGTCGCTCATGAAATTCGGCTTCAAATCGGGTATTGGATTCGATATAGCGGAAAACCAGGTTTCATTCGCCAATGATATCGCGAAGAGGGCAAATATTAATTGCAGATTCATCGCCACCGATATTCTGAAGATCGAAGCTGCCTACTATGACAGCTTCGATGTCATAGTCATCACCATTGGCGCGCTCTGCTGGTTCCGGGATTTGGGACCATTCTTTAAAATGGTAGCGAAGTGCCTGAAAGCCGATGGTTCAGTCTTTATCCATGAAATGCATCCTGTGACCAATATGCTAGGTGCCCCAGGCGAGGACGGTTATGACGAAGCGGCCCCCAATAGGCTTGTCAATTCGTATTTCAGCAAGGTATGGAAGGAAAACAAGGGAATTCACTACATTACGGGGAAATCCTACAAGTCAAAGACTTTCACGAGTTTTTCGCATTCCTTAGAAAACATACTGAATGCCATTATTGAAAGCGGATTGTCGATCAGGAAGATACGTGAGTTCGACTACGATATAGCGGATGGGATGTTTTCAGCCTTGAACAACAAGGGGGTTCCGTTATCATTAATCCTTCATGCAAGCAAATCGTGATCGCTGGAATTGCTTTCATCGATGCTCAAGAGTAAATTGTTAAGCATGGAGAAGTCTGCCGTGAAAAATAATGGGACTATCGAAGTAAGGGAAAATGAAGGGAATGAATCCCCTATAGACAGCTATATACGGACATTTTCCGGTAAAGCGAAGGAAAGGCTGGATGAGATCAGGAAGATTATAAGCGAGGAAGTTCCCGAGGCCAGGGAGAAAATTTCTTACGGAATGCCAACTTATGACCTGTTCGGCAATCTGGTTCATTTTGCCGGATACGCGAACCATATTGGATTTTATCCCGCGCCGAGCGGAGTGGAAAATTTCAAAAAAGAAATCGGGGAGTATAAGAATTCCAAGGGAGCGATTCAGTTTCCGATAGATGCGTCTTTGCCTGAGCAACTGATACGAAGAATCGTGAGATTCAGGAAGGATGAAAACATGAAAATCGAAGAAGAAAGAAAGAAGAAACGTGGGAAGAAAAAGATAGGATAAGGCGATTCGAGCGCCGGCGGGGAAGTGATTCTTGCATAGGGGAGGTTATTGTATTGACGATTCTTTGGACTTTTGAGAGCAAGGCGAAGGTGGACTTGTTCGCCGCCGTTCTGCAGGAAGCGGATATCGCTTATGAGACGAACGCGAAAGGCAAACAGAGCGTTTCCGGCAACGAGGTGACGATATCCGTCGATGAACGAGATTACGAAAGGGCGAAAAAGCTTCTCATGAAACATAGAAAAAGGAAGACCAGCAGCTGATCTTCCTTTGTGCTTTAGCGGTTGGACGCTTCAGGCGAACTGATAGTTCAACTGCCAGGTGATGCCGTACTTATCCTTTACATTCGCGTATTTCGCGTTCCAGAACGTCTTTTGAAGGGACATTTGAACTGTGCCGCCCTGGGAAAGGGATTTGTAGAGCCTATCCACCTCGGACTCGGATGAGCAGTCGATGAGAAGGGTTACGTTTTCTCCTTCCGCGACCGCTTCAGCCGAGTCTGAGAAATATATTTTGATATCGCCGGCTACCAATTCTCCATGAAGAACATAGTTCTTGAAGGCGGCGCCGGAGGATTCGCCCGGCATGTCGCCGAAACGCTGCAGACCGGTGATTTTTCCGCCAAGTGCTTTTTCGTAGAACTTCATGGCTTCTTCGGACTTGCCCTGAAAAACCAGATAAGGGATAAATTTCATATAGGCCGCTCCTTTAAAGTACGATATAAAGAATTCTCTATATTATACTTACAATGCTACTTTGGCGGCAAATTGAGAGACTGGTTTTAAGGAATACGCTGGCAGATTCGCCGCGGCTTACTTACTCTATTTCTTCGCCGTTGATCAATGTTTTTCCCACCTTCAGCCTTTTCTCGCCTTTTTTGAAACGGAACAGGACAATGTCCGCAGGGGAATCCAGAGCGAGCCGGCCGGCCGAAGGGATGCGCGAGAGAAGGCGGGCGGGGTTGACCGTGCATAGGTGGATAGTGTCTCCGAGGGTAGCGCCGGTAAAGCGCATGAAGGTTGGAATGTCCCAATCGAGAAGATGGGCGGCCCCGGCGAGAAAGGTTGTGCCGGGAAGCCCGATATGTCCATCCTCGAAGACTTCAACGTCGAGATTTCCCCACCTGTAGATTCCCCGAGGATATCCGCCTATGAGGGCCACGTCGCTGACGAGGATGAGGTTATTCAGACCCTTTGCCCTGGCCATTACTTTTACGACCGACTCTGGCAGATGAAATCCATCAGCGATGATGCCGGCCGCGAGGCTGTCGGCTGCCATCTGTTCCCAAATATAATTCCTGAGACGGGGGACGCTGGCATGGCTTCCGTTGCCCAGATGGGTGGAAAGGGTACAGCCCGCGGCTATGGCTTCCCTGATTCGCTCCGGACTCGCCGCCGAGTGGCCGATGGCGGCGATGACGCCAGTCTTTACGACTTTTTCGATGAATTCCAGGGCGCCTTCCCGTTCCGGGGCTATGGTGATGATTTTTACGAGCCCTTCCGCCGCGTCTTGCCACTCCAGAAATTCCTCGAAATCGGGATCCCTGACATATCTGAGATCGTGCGCTCCCCTTGGTCCATCCTCTCCGGAGATAAAAGGGCCTTCGATATGGATTCCGGCGATCGCCGAATCGATAAGGGGGGATTCGTGCCTCGAGCGCGTGATCATACGAAGGTTCTTCAGTATCTGTTCCTTGGCGCGGGTTACTATGGTTGGGACGTGCTGGGTGGTGCCCGAGGCCGCCAGGCTTTTTATGATGCGATCGATATGACGGCGATCGAGATCTTCAAGGCTGTAATCGCTTCCGTTGTAACCATTTACCTGCATATCAAGGAAACCGTGGCTGATGAAGGGCAGGTCTTGCGATCGGGAGACTTTTTCTTCGATGGCGACGATTCGGCCGTTTTCGACGATGAGTTCGATGGATTTTCCCGATTCTGGATCGATGCCGCTGTACTTCATACATTACCTCTTAATTGATGGATTCTGCTCGCTCTCTTCGCGTATTCTCTGCTGCACCCAGGTCAGAGGTTCGGAAAAATGGCGTATTAGCACGCCGCGCACCATCTCTGGCTCCCGCCTTTTCAGTGAATCCAGAATATCCCTATGTCCCTGCACGAATTCCCTCCGGTCAGACGTATGATACCCGTGGATGACTATCAGCTTATGCTGCATGCTGGAGAACATGTCTATCAGTTCGCTTAGAAAAATATTGCCCGAATGCTTGTACAGTTTCTGATGGAACAGCGAATGAATGTTGATGAGTTCGTCTTCTTCAACGCCTTTGTCGATCTGCGCCTTCATGTCGTCGATTAAAGCGGCCAGTTCGTCGAAATCGTCCTTGGTGAACAGGAATACGTCGCGCGTAAGAAAGACGGATTCCAGGTACATCCTTACTTCGAGGAGATCTTTAAAGCTTCGCAGGCTGGGTTTGATGATGAAATCGAAACTGGTGAGCGCCGCGTCGAAGTTGAATTCGCGCAGGAAATGGCCTTTCCCCTGTATGGACTCGGTTATTCCCAGTTCCTGCAGCCCTTTCAGCGCTTCCCTTATGACGGTTCTGCTCAATCCCAGCGTGGACGAAAGCTCTTTTTCAGTAGGAAGGGGATCGCCGCTTTTGAGATTATTGCCGACGATGTAGTCTTTTATATAAGTTCGCGCGACTTCCAGAAGATTGGTACTGTTCAATCGTTGCACTGACTCCATCCTTCCTAGTTGTATGACATCGATATAATCGTAATCCATTTATTTTTAATTGTCAATTTTTGAAAATTTTCCGTAACCGATAGAGCTGATATGGTATAAATTGATATACCATAATAGATTCAATCGATATTTAATTATTATTCGTACAATGCCGCAGTTTTTTATTGACAGCCGGTGAAAGCATATTATAATTGTGTTGTAATACAACTAATGGGTTCCTTCAGGAGTCATATGTCGGTTTATTCGGAACAATATTATCAAAAAATCGTTTCAATGTACAAAACGATTCTCGCCGATCCGTCGGGATCGATCGGAAAAGCGGCCGAACTTATGGGTTCGACCATAATGGAAGATAAGCTGATACATGTGATTGGCACAGGGGGACATTCAAACCTCGGAGCGGAAGAAATGTTCTGGCGGGCTGGCGGCCTCGTTCCCATAAACGCGATTCTCGACCCCGGCACAGCCCTCATCCATGGAGCCCTGCGCTCGAATTTCGTGGAAAGATCGAGCGGATACGCGAAAGCGGTTCTGGACGCCTACGGCATCGTGGATGGCTTGATCATCATCGTGAACGCGTACGGCATCAACAGCATGACCATCGAGGTGGCGCTCGAGGCGAAAGAGCGGGGCGTCAAGTCCATCGGCGTGACATCGCCGTCATTTGGCGAGAAAGTGCCGGAGGGACATCCGGCCCGACATGCGAGCGGCAAGAATCTCCATGAAATCGTTGACGTATTCGTGAATTCCTGCATGCCCTATGGCGACGCCGTCGTCGAATTCGAAGGGCTGGAGCAGAAAGTAGCGCCGAGTTCCACCTTGGCGAACTGTTTTACCGTAAATCTCCTCGTGGTCGAGACGGTGCGATACCTATTGGATCACGGATTCGCGCCGCCTCTATGGCAGAGCGCCAATGTTCCGGGCGGGGAGGAGGCGAACGTCAAATACCAGGACGAATACATCGGCAGGATAAAGCATCTGTTCTAGCCGGGCTAGCGGCAACGACAGAGCGGCGCGAGCGATATCTTGGCGCCGCTCTGGCATGAACGACATTCGTTTTTGAAAATTGTTGAGCAATCAACAAAAAATTTAAAGAGGGGGAAAAGAATGAAAAGAACGTTCGCTATTCTGTTTATCATGCTGCTCGCCGGCAGCCTCGCCTTCGCGGCCGATAAACCGATCAAACTTTCCGTGTGGTCCGGCTATCCGGAAATGGAACCGCTTTTCAAGCACGCGGCGGAAGGATATCAAAAGCTGCATCCGAACGTCAGCTTCGATATTTTGACGCATCCGCTGCGCGAATATGAGCAGAAACTTTCGGCCACCATTCCTTCCAACACGGCAGCCGATATCCTGGACGTTTCGGGTTACGCGCTCCAGAAGTTTGTCGAAGCCGGATTCATTCCCAAGACTCCCGCGAATCTCGTGAGCTATGTCAATAAAGCCGGACGCTATACTTCGTTCACCAAGGAAAGTCTGACCTACAAGAAGACCTTGTACGGCGTTCCCTTTTTCCAGGGCAAGACGGCTCTTTACTGGAACGTGGACATGTTCAAGGCGGCAGGCCTCTCCAGGGCGCCCAAGACCTATGAAGAGATGTACGAATACGCGAAGAAGCTGGCCGTTTTCGACAAGAACGGCAACCTCGTGCGCAGCGGCCATAGCCTGAGGCTTTCGGGCCAGGGTTCTGGCATCGCCGAAAAATTCTGGTTCGTGCTGTTCCCGATGGGCGGAAGTATTCTGGAACCCGGAAAAGAAGATGGCAAGTACCATGCCGGCTACAACAACGACGCCGGAAGAAAAGCGCTCAAATACTATCTGGACGCCGTATACACCGACAAATGGGATTCGCTGAAGATCAAGCACGACGCGGAAGCCTTCGAGCTTGAGCAGACAGCCATGTTCCTGCGCGAGTCCTGGGTCATAGGCGACATCGCCGCCAAGGCTCCCAAGCTGAACTACGCCACGGCGCCGGTTCCGACCGATATGCGCGGCGGCAGGATCACGAACCTTCAGAATCTCTATGTGACCAAATCCAGCAAGAACCAGGATGTGGCCTGGGATTTCATCGAGTTTCTCGTCAATGACGAGAATCAGCAGTGGATGCTGGACAACGTAGGCTGGCTGCCCTCCCGCCAGGATGTGGATTTCTCCGCCATTCTGGCCAGAAAACCCCAGCTCAAGGGCTTTGTGGAGATGCCGGCCGGATACCAGGAATACGGCTACATTCCCATCGCCGCTTTTGACGAACTCCTCACGAAGTTCGCCGAGAGACTCTCGATGGCCTATCTGAACGAAGGTCTCGCCGGCAACGACGCGGCGATTGCGAAAGTCATCGCGGACGCGGCCGAGGAAACTAATACCATTCTCAAGAAGGCGAAACTTTTCAGCGAGTGATCATCGTCCGAATCAACGATTCCAATGGATGTCTTCGGAGGATTTTTCCTCCGAAGACATTTCGCTTAGGTAGAGATGCGATACCGGAACTATGGCGCAACACGATGCAGCTAATTCCATGGAAAAGAAAATGAAACAGCCAGGAAAACTTCGCCAGATCGACAAGACGAAAAGACAAAGATATCTCTTTGCCTACGGGGCGCTGATCCCAATAATCGCGATGTACGCCATTTTGAGAATCGTGCCTATCGCCCAGAATGTGCTCTACAGTTTCTTCAATTCCTCAATCGGAAATCCGATGGCGGAGTTCGTGGGATTCAGCAACTACAAGGAGCTGTTTTCCGATAACCTCTTCGCCATATCCATAAAAAACACGACCATCTTCGCCGTCTTCGTGACTTTTTTCGGCGTCGTCATCGCGCTGCTCGTCGCGCTCATGCTTGCCGCGCCCTCGAAAATGAGCCTTCTCTACGAAACCGCGTTTTTCCTGCCCGTAATCACGCCCATGGTACCTGTGGCCGTAGTCTGGAAATGGATCTACGATCCCACCTACGGCTTGCTGAATTACATATTGTCCTGGTTCGGGATAGAGCCCATCGGTTGGCTCATCTACCCTCAGACAGCGTTGCTTGCCATCATCATCATGAGCGTATGGAAGATAATCGGATACAATATGATCATCTTCCTGGTAGGTATCAGGGACATACCCGAAACCTACATCGAGGCAGCCATGATCGACGGCGCTTCCAGGGGGCAGATATTCGGGAAGATCATACTTCCGCTGCTCAGGCCGATCATCCTCCTCGTGACCGTCATCACGACAATCAATTCCTACAATGTCTTCACTCAGGTCTACATCATGACTTCAGGCGCACAGGGAGCTCCCGGGGGGGCCGTGCGGACGCTTGTTTTCGACATTTACGAGAACGCCTTCCGCTATTTCAAGACAGGGTATGCCGCGGCGGAAGCCGTGATGCTTCTCCTCATCATCCTTGTACTCACTTTCCTCCAGTTCGGGCTGGGCGGAAAGGAACCCAAGAAAAGAAGGCATGCGGCATCATGAAAATGAAGAAATTATCGACCCTATCCATCGCGAAGCATCTGGCTCTCATCGGCGGCACTGTTATAATGGTGCTTCCTTTCATCTGGATGCTTTCGACATCGTTCAAGCCGGCTTCGGAAGTGTTGAGCTGGCCGCCCAAGTTCATTCCCGATACCTGGACGCTCGAAAATTACGCGACGGTGTTCAAGACCGCGCCCTTCGTCCGCTTTTTCCTCAACAGCGTCGCGTTGTCGGTTTTCTCAACAATATGTGTTCTTCTAACTTCGACGTTGGCGGGGTATGTGTTCGGCAAGTTCTCCTTTCCGATGAAGAATTTGCTTTTCATGATGATTCTCGCCACCGCCATGGTTCCCTTCGAAACCTATATGATCCCTCTTTACTTGCGAATGGTGCAGTTTGGCTGGGTGAACAAGTTCATGGGCCTGGTGGCGCCTTACCTCGTCATGAGCTACGGTATTTTCTTCATGAGGCAGAACGTGCACACGACAATACCCGACGAATTGATTGACGCGGCGCGGATCGATGGACTGTCGGAATTCGGCATCTATTGGCGGATCGTGCTGCCTCTGCTTTCAGGATCGGCCAACGCGCTCGCGATATTCTCCTTCATGCAGACATGGGCCGCCTTCATATGGCCTTTGATCATAACCAGCAGCAGGGAGCTGTGGACGATGGAACTGGGCCTGGGCATGTTCCAGTACAGGTTTTCGGTGGATCTTGGGCCGATCAACGCGGGTTCCGTGCTCTCCATATTGCCGGTGATGATCGTGTTCATGATTCTGAGGAAGCATATTGTGAAGGGAATAACGTTGACGGGTATGAAAGCATAACTACATAGAGGCGCACCTTGAATAAGATTGATGCATCGATAGCGCTGCCCGAGGAGCTTCGGCAGAGAATGGAATTGGCGGGACTGCTGCCGCTGCTAAGGGGCATTCCCGTCCCCACGATGGAAATGTTGGTTAGCCGCTATAGGGAGAACAAAGCCGCCCCGGGCTGGGTCGACATGAAATTCGATCCCGTGGATGGGCGAGAGAGGGATGGTTCGCAGGATTTCTACAGAAAAGACAGGGTGTATGGCTGGATTCAGGGTAGGGGACTGGAATCTCTGACGGCCCACCTGCGCTGGCTCGAGACAATGCCGGGATTTACGGTACTGGACAGGGAAAAACTGGCAGGAACCGCGGAATCGCTGTACCGGAAGATCATGGATGTCTGTCTTCCTCCTTCCGGCATTAAGGCGTATTTCGTCATGGATCCGGCGGGAAATTCCATGGGCCGGGAATTCGGGAAGGACCAGACAACGCTGGCACAGCTTTTCGTGCTGCGCGGGCTCATGGCCTATGCGGGATATAGGAATTATAAGGCCGACCTGGAGCGGATCGTGCCGCTGCTCAGGAACGCGGTGGACGCCTCGATACGAGGAGAATGCCTCGACGATCAGATAGAGTTCGGAAAGAATGGCGGCGAAAATTTTTCCGCGACGAGAAATGGCTACGAAGGGCAGATGATATCCATTGGCGCCTGCGAACTTCTCTTCGCCCAGACGCGGGCGGAGGAAGATTTGGCCAGGGGCGTCGATGCCATAGGTTCGGCGCTTTCCAGACATATTCATAAGGATTCTCTTCCGGAACTGCTGATGATCGACGCGTTCGACGGCGATGGCCTGCCCCTACGGGACAGGGGGCATTTGACGACGAATCCCGGCCATACCATAGAGTTCGCGGGGCTTGCGCTGCAGTTTTTCAGGCACGCGGCGGGCGGGACTGAGAGGGGCGACGCCACATCAGGCGCTGGAGCCCGTATGACGAAGTTCCGGGAAGGATGGGGCGAGACTATCGAAACGCTTTGTTCCCTGGCGATTAGGTACAACGAGATGGGACGAGCTCCTCATGGGGGAATTGTCAGGAGCGTCGATGCGCTGACTGGTGAAATCCTGAACGGGAACTGCCCCTGGTGGTCGAGCTTCGAAGCGGCGAGGACCTTCGCCGAGCTGTACATGATGACGCGAGATGAGGGGAAGAAGCGATATTGCGTGGACCAGGTCAAGTCGTATCTGGCCTGCATCGAGAGGGTCTATCTTAAGCCCTCCGCCATTGGCATTCCAGTACAGACGGTCTCCCTGTCCGGGGAGGTTGTGCCGATAATACCGGCGACGCCTGATATCGATGCCGGTTACCACACGGGAATGCCCCTCCTCGACGTATACGAGATACTAGGAATGGTCGGCACCATGCTATGCGGGTCGGCGGAGGCGATGGTTCCGGCGCGGCTGGGAGTTAGGCTGCAGGGGCATATCACGAGAACGGAACCCGCGGATAGGGAGATGGATCCCCTGCGCGTCAGATGCTGCTGGTTCGCTTCCGCCCGCGAGCAGGCTCTTCTTTTATCCGCCGATGTACTGGAATTCTCTCCCGAATGGTCGGAAAGTTTTTATGGCGAAGTCGAGACCAGGTACGGCATACCGAAAAAGAATGTTTTCCTATTGGCCATACACACGCATACGGCACCCGCCGCGATCGACTTGGGGCTTCTTAAAAGCGACAGGCTTTTCCTGGAATCGCTCGGAAAGTCCATGCATGAGACCATAATCGCGGCTCGAGAGAATATGGAACCAGCGGTCGGCCTCTCGGGCGTCTCCATGCTCGAAGGGGTCGGTATAAATAGAAGATTCCGAGATCCCGGGACCGGAAAAGTGAGCATGAGGCCGAATTACCGGGGCGAAAACGACAAAGAGCTCGTCGGGCTGTTCCTTTTCGATAGAGAGGGAAAGCTGAAGGAACTCCTTGTTAACCTGGCGATTCACCCTACAACGCTGAGCGTCGCCCTGCATGAGATTTCAGCTGACTATCCGGGGAGGGCGGCCGCGCGGATTCGCGGGATATTCGGCCAGAATGTCGTGGTAGTCCCGATACAGGGCGCGTGCGGTGATATCCGCCCCATGATCCTGAATGAGGAAGGCACCGAGTTCGCGGAGGGTTCGGCGGCCGACATCGACCGCATGGGTCTGAAAATCGCGGAGCGCGTATCCGCCATCTTCAGCGAGCTTAAGGCCGGCGAAAAGATGTGGATCGAGGGCCGACTGCTGACGGTGTCGACAAGGGAAGTCGAGCTGCCGCTGGCATCCCCGCCGGCTTACGGGGAGCTGGAAGAATTGGCGAAGCGACTGGAGGCGGAAATCGGTGAGCTGAAGGCGGCGACGAAAAAGGATGGGGGCTTCGCGGGAAGCCACGAAAACCCGCTCCTGACGGCGCAAACCTATCTCGCCTGGGCTCGCGACCTGCTCGCGAACGCTTTCGACGCCCGCCATGCCTTTGCTGGCAAGACGACGGCGCGCGCGCGGTTTTCGCTCTGCTCGCTGGGAGATTCGCTTTTATTCTTCTCCCTTCCGGGAGAAGCGTTTTGCCGGATAGGAAAGACGCTGAAACGGAACGCGCGCCCCGCTTCCATGATAGTATGCGGCTACAGCGGAGGCTCGGTCGGCTATATTCCCACGAGGGACGCTTTCGCCGAGGGCGGCTATGAAGTGGAGTCGGCTTTCAAGTTCTACGGATTTCCGGCGCCGCTGTCTGTCGATACCGAAGATATGATATATCGATTATTTGTCTCTATGCGGGAGGAGGTAGGTTCATGTCAACATTAGCATTGAACGGCGGGAAACCGACTATCCAGGAAGAATCCAAGGATCTGTTTCTCTGGCCGATAATCACCGAAGAAGACGAGCAGGCAGTCCTCTCCGTGCTCCACGAGCGCAGCATGAGCGGCACCGAGATCACGAAGAAGTTCGAGAAGGAAATGGCCGCCTGGCTTGGAATGAAGTATGCCCTCGGCTACTGCAACGGGACGGCGGGAATACAGGCAGCTATGTGGGCATGCGGCATAGGCGCCGGCGACGAAGTGATTTGTCCCGCCATGACGTATTGGGCGAGCGCCGCGCCGGCGCTGACTTTCGGGGCGGCGGTAAATTTCGCGGATATCGACGAGACGACGCTCTGCATAGATCCCGACGACATCGAGCGCAGGATAGGGCCGCGGACGAAGGCCATTGTCGTCGTGCATTACGCGGCGCATCCCTGCGACATGGACAAGATCCTGCCGATAGCGCGAAAGCACGGGCTGAAGGTGATCGAGGACGCGTCGCACGCGCAGGGCAGTCTCTACAAGGGTCGCAAATGCGGTACCTTGGGCGATGTGTCTATAATGAGCCTGATGACGGCGAAAAGTTTCGCGATCGGCGAAGCCGGCATGGTATTCACGAACGACAGAGTCATCTACGAGCGCTGCATCTCCTTCGGTTTCTATGAAAGGACGGGCGGTGGCTCCGAATTCTTCAACCCGGACAACCAACTCACCGACCCCGCGCTGCAGAAGTTCGCCGGTATCCCCGCCGGCGGGTGCAAGCAGCGCATGCACCAGATGAGCAGCGCCGTGGGAAGGGTTCAGCTCAAGTATTACGACCAGCGCATAGCCGAGATCAACAAGGCCATGGAATATTTCTGGGATTCGCTGGCCGACGTCCCTCACCTCGCCGCGCACAGGATTTCGCGCGCCGATGGCTCATATATGGGAGGCTGGTATTATCCGCAGGGGCTTTTCGATTATTCGAGTTTCCCCGAGAAATTCCTGGGCAAGGTATGCCTGGCTTTGCGCGCCGAAGGGGTGAAGGTCTGCTCCACCATCAAGAACGGCCCGCTGCACCTGCATCCCGTATTCAACGACCTGGATTTTTTCGGACTGGGCAAGCCGACGATGATCAGTTTTACGGATCGGGATGTGAGGCAGGGGCGCGGTTCCTGTCCGAAGGCCGAGAGGGTGGCCGATCGTTCTTTCAGCGTGCCTTGGTTCAAGCATGACGACCATAGGCTGATCGATCCCTATATCGATGCCTTCAGAAAGGTATTCACGGAGCTGGACTCGTTAGCACGATAAATGGCGTTTCCCATATATCCGACTCATTCTCCCCATGATATAGTCAAAAAGAAGGGAAAGGAAAGAAAAAGAAAACCTTCTCGGGGGATGAGCCAGATGAATTCCATAGAACGCAAACGGCGAATCGTGGAACTCCTCAATGCCAAGGAGTCCGTCGAAGTGATTGAGCTTACCCGGCTTTTTTCGATTTCGAAGGTGACTGCCCGGAACGATCTGGACGATCTGGAGTCGAAGGGGCTGCTCGTGCGTACTCACGGGGGGGCCGTGCTGGCGGAAAAACACGATTTTGTAAGGCAGATCCGCAACACGATAAACGAGAACAGCGACAAGAAGAAGAAAATCTGCATGATAGCTTCCAGGCTGGCGGGATCGAGCCACAGCCTCATCATCGACAGCGGAAGCACGACCGTGCATCTCGCCCAATATGTGGCGGAAAGGCCCCTGACGGTCATCACCAACTCGGCTTTGGTTGTCCAGGAACTGATGGGCGTGGAGCAGGTGGAGCTCATCGTCTCCGGCGGCGTTCTCAGAAGGCCATCCATGTCCTTCATAGGCGCGCACGCGCGGCACAGTTTTGAGCAGATCCACGCCGACATTCTTTTTCTCGGGGCGGCCGGCGTCTCGCTCGAGCATGGGATAACCTGCACCAATCTGATAGAGGCGGACACGAAGCAGGCGATGATCCGCGCCGTCTCGAAGGTCTGCCTTCTCGTCGATTCGACAAAGTTCGGCAAGATGGCGCTGGCGAAGGTGTGCGGATGGGATTCGATAGATATTCTGATCACGGACGCGATAGATCCCGACACAAGGGCGGCATTGGAAGCCCGGGGCGTTCAGGTGATGACGGAGTGATGGGAGAATGATGATGCATGCAGACGGGAAGGCCGCCATGGCGATTTCTTTGGTCGACATGAAAGACGTCGGTGAGGTGAGCGCCTATCTTGACCAGGCGGGCGATGAGGGAAGGTTCGAGCTGGGTTATACGATGTCGGCGGAGTTCCTGGACGAGCTCGAACCGCTCATAGCGGGGAAGGTTCTTTCAATCCATGCCTGCTGTCCGGCTACCGAGTTTTTCCCCAACTTCGCGAGTGCCGATTCCCGGGTGATCGCGAGAAGTTTCCGGGATATGCGGGACACGCTGGAGACGGCGCGTCGTTTCGGCGCTTCCGTCGTGGTGCTTCACGCCGGGTACGCCACGGACAGCGGGATGCCCAGCGCCTTTAGGCTCCGAAGCGAGCTTCTCGGCAGGGAGGAGTTCCGCGCCGACGTTCGCTTCAAGGACGGTTCCATCTGCGGCCCCGATTACAACAGCAAGGAGTCCTACCTGCGCTTCGCGGCCAGGACTAAGGAGAACCTGATTGAACTGGCCGGCATATACGATGAGTTCGGGGTCCGCGTGGCGGCCGAGAATCTCAACCCGCGCGTGGGCTATCTTTTCCATACGCCCGACGAGATGGTGGCGCTCACGAAGCTCCATCCCAATCTGGGCGTCTGCCTGGACGTTGGACATCTCTACATCTGTTCTTTTGTGTACGGATTCGATTATCTGGATGGGATCAGGGAGATCGTCTCTACGGGGAAGGTGTTCACCTGCCATCTGCACAGCAACTCCTCGGGGCCTGGACGTTTCAAAGACGATCATCAAAGCATCGACAAGAATGGATTCCCTATTGGGGCGGTTTTGGACATTCTCGCCGGCTCCAGGGCCAACATGGTGCTGGAGTTGCTGGAAGAACCGCTTCGCAACGATCGTCTGCTGCGGCAGATGATGGCGGGGCGCTGAGGGCGGGGCATTGGCGGCAAGGGAAAGCATCTTTGTTTTTCTTTTCCTTTTTTTATTTTTTATTGCCTTATGGTGGGACCCATGGTACAATTTGCGAACATTGGAGCGGTTCGGATTATGTAATCGCCGATCCAAAAGGAGGCAATTTTTGAAAAAGCTAATCATGGCACTTTTGATCGTCGCATTGGTGTCCGGCACCGCATTCGCCCAGGCGTCCAAGGAGACGAAGGGCCTCATCATCTGGAGCGCCGCGGCCGAGGATGAAGCCCAGGCCCTCGTCGCCAAGTTCAATGAGAAACATCCGGATATTAAGGTAAGCGTGATAAGGGCAGGTTCCGGCGAGCTCCTAACCCGCCTCAACGCCGAACAGCCGAAGCCGCAGGGAGACATCCTCCTCGGCATCGCGAAGGAATCCTTCGACGGCGCCTACGACCTCTTCCGCGCCTACAAATCCGTAAACCACAATTATCTGGGCGCCGACGTGAAAGACGCTGCCGCCGTTCCCAAGTACTACGGATTCTCCATGCCCCTCCAGGCTTTCATCGTCAACACCAAGCTCCTGAAGCCAGCCGATTATCCCCAGTCATGGTCCGATCTGATCAATCCCAAATACAAGGGCGAGATCATCATGGCCAACCCCGCGCTTTCCGGTTCGGCATATGCCCAGCTTTATATGATGTATAAATTATACGGCGAGGATTTCGTGAAGAAGCTCGCCAAGGCATGCACCTTCACCTCCAGCTCCACGGTCGGTCCCGAGTCCGTAGCGAGGGGCGAGTACGCCATCACGGCGACCGGCGAAGGCAACGTCGCCAAGTATATCGGCGAGGGAGCTCCCGTCGTCTGCATCTATCCGAAGGACGGAACTGGCGCTCGTTTCGACGCGTCCGGCATCATCGCCAACGGCCCGAATCCGAAAAACGCCGAGCTGTGGATGGACTTCATCACTTCCAAGGATGCCTACAAACTCATTCTGAGTACGAGGAACCGCCGCGTCGTCGTAACCGATCTGCCCGGTCCCAAGTATCTTCCCGCCCTCGGCGACATCAAGCTCATTCCCTACGATGCGATCGAAGCTGCCAAGATCCGCGAAGAGCTCAGCGGCAAATTCTCCGATTGGATGAATTGAACGGTTAGAATTTTTTCCGAATGAGGGGAATCCATGCCGTCCCGCTTGGGCGGCATGGATTCTTCTGACTGGGGATACAGCGCCCGCGTATCGTGAAATCCCAATGCCTGTTTATACGACACCACTCCCAAGAGGAAATGTATGAGTCTCGATCTTAATTACCGCGATGTCACCAAGATTTTCGGCGCGAAGGGGAAGAATCCCGTCAAAGCGTTGCGCGAGGTTTCCTTCACGATCCAGCCGGGCGAATTGTTCTGCCTTCTCGGGCCTTCCGGTTGCGGAAAGACGACCTTGCTCAGGAGTACCGCCGGGCTCGAGTCGATCTCAAGCGGACATATTTTTTATGGCGGGAAGGACATGACCACGATACCGCCCTTCAGGCGGAATATCGGCATGGTGTTCCAGAGTTTCGCGCTTTATCCGCACATGAACATCTTCGAGAATGTCGCCTACGGTCTACGCGTCCGCAAGACGCCCGAAGCCGAAGTCAAGCGGAAGGTGACCGAGGTGATGGAACTCGTGGGACTGATGGACGAGCTGAGAAGGAATCCGAGCCCTTCCGGCCTCTCGGGCGGACAGCAGCAGCGCGTGGCGATCGCCCGCGCCCTTGTCTACGATCCTGACCTCCTCCTCCTGGACGAGCCGCTCGCCAATCTGGACGCCAAGCTCCGCCGCTATATGCGCGCCGAGATTCGACGCATCCAGAAAGCCACGCACATCACCACGATTTTCGTGACGCATGACCAGGAAGAGGCGATGGCCGTCGGGGACAGGCTTGCCGTCATGCGCAAGGGCATCGTCGAGCAGATCGGCACGTCCGACGAGCTCTACAACAGGCCGAACAGCGCCTTCGTGGCGAATTTCATCGGCAAGATGAACTTCCTCAACGCCAGCATGACCGCGCGGGAGAGGGGAGCCGCGAGGGCTAGGCTTGTAGGCGGCGGCGAGGTTAAGGTTTCCGAACCCCGCAACCATCTGCCCGCCGCTGTCGCCATAGGGACTCCTGTCCTGCTGGGAGCGCGGCCCGAGCAGTTGTCCATAAACACGGCAAGGAGCGAAGGCGCCGTCGACGGAAAGGTCAATATCATCCAGCATCTGGGTCAGTTCGTCCGCTATGAGGTAAGTGTCGACAGCGCGATTTCGGCGCAGTCCTTCGAGGTGGACATGCCAGGCCTGGTGCAGGGGATCGCCGAGGGCGACCATGTTTTCGTGACCATCAAGGATGGGCTGGCCTCGCTTTATCTGCCCGAGGAAGGAAAGAGCGAATGAAAGGGCAAAAACTGGATAAAGCGATATCCCTAGGCGAGGCGAAGGGACTGAAGAAATTTCTTCAGAAGGATCTGACGCCCTACCTGGTCTTCCTCATTCCCATGGCCTTCCTCTGCGTCTTTCTCTTCTGGCCTCTCGTGACCACCTTGCTGCGCGCCTTCATGCGTTCGGGCAACAAGTTCAACCTGGGCGCCTTGGGCTTTTCCGGTTTCGAGAAATTCCTCACCAGCGCCCTCTACCAGAAAAGCCTTCGGAACTCGTTCATAGTGGGCATATCGGTAACGGCGCTCTCGCTGCTCGTCGGTGTGCCGATGGGATATTTCGTGGCGAGGGTAAAAATCCCCGGCAAGCGTCTCATGCTCTCGCTGGGCATCCTTCCGGTGATTATGCCTTCCTTCATCGGCGCATTCAGCTGGATCATCCTTCTGGGAAGACAGGGATTCGTGAGACATTACATCAATATCCTGCTCTCGCCGCTGGGCATCGAAATGCCGCCGATCTACGGCATGTTCGGCATGATTTTCTGCATGACGTTAACGTACTATCCTTTCGTGTTCCTCCTCAGCCACGGCGCCTTTTCCTCGGCCAACGCTCTCCTGGAGGACGCGGGGATGCTGATGGGCGCGAGCCGCTGGCGCATTCTGAGGACAATCACTTTTCCCCTCGTGCTGCCCAGCATCGGGGCCGCCGCCCTTCTGGTCTTCATCAGGTCCATAGGCAATTTCGGAATACCGGCCATCATCGGCGGCGATCAGTACGTCCTGCCGACGCTTATCTATTTCAGGGTGAATGGCTTCTGGGACCTTAACGGCGCGTCCTCGATAGCTGTAGTGAATGTTCTCATCACGGGTCTCGTGCTTTGGTTCCAGAAATACGTGGTGAGCCGGCATGAGTACGAGACGATTTCCGCTTCGCGGGTGGATATCAAGCAGAATGAGCATCCCGTGGTACGCTCGCTCTCGGCTCTTTATTGTTTCATCGTCCTTCTGGTTTCCCTGGCGCCGCAGATCGTCATCATAATCATGTCCTTCTTCGAAAAATGGCAGGGGCTCCTCCCCGAAGGTCTCACGCTTGCCAACTACAGCAGAATTCCGAAAAATTCGCCGAAGGAGCTGCTGAACTCGCTGTATCTTTCCATTGTCGCGACCTTGCTGACGGCGATCCTGGGAAGCATCGTCGCCTACATCACCGAAAGGCGCAAACCGATAGGAGCGGGCATCCTGGACATGGCCGTCATGGCGCCTTTCATCCTGCCGGGAACGGTCGTCTCGGTAGCCCTTCTTTCGGCGTTCAGCGGCAAAAGCATCATACCGCTCGGCGGGACATACACCATCATCATCATCGCTTACATGGTGCGACGGACGCCCTACGTCTACCGTTCCGTGGCGGCGAGCCTGACTCAGCTCAACCCTTCGCTTGAGGAAGCTTCCACGATTGCCGGCGCGCACTGGATTTACACATTTCGCCGCGTGAGCGTCCCCTTAATTCTTCCCGGCATCATCTCGGGATCGATTCTCACGTTCTCGACGCTGCTGCAGGAATTGAGCACGACGATCCTCCTGTACGGGGCGAGGACGAGAACGGTGCCTATTCAGATCTACGGCGCGGTAGCCGACGGCCAGCTCGGCGAGGCCAGTGCCTTGTCGGTGATGCTGCTCCTCGTCGTCTTCGCCATCGTCTACATGACGAACAAATCGAAGGACGCGAATCTTTCGGCTGGTTTGAAGATGTAGGGAGAGGGCGGGGCATCGAGCCTAATCGCCGCGATACAAAAAGGGACCGTCCCGGAAGTGATTCCGGGACGGTCCCTTTTCTTTTTCTGAATCCGCTTCGCGGCATTCGCGGAGGTTCGCGGGCAGATTCTCTGCTATCGACCTATCATTTGCCTGCGGCTATTTTCCATTCGGCCTTGATCTTGGCGAGAAGGGCAGGGTTTACGATGAGTTCGTAGCCGGCTTTGGCCATGATGTCGGCAGCCTTGACGGCTGATTCCCTGCCTATCGGGGAGAAGGTGGCCGCGACCATGTCCCTTGAATGTCCGGCTGTCGGCTGAGTGGAGACGGGAAGCGAGAACATGACGCAAGGGATGCGCGACGAGGCTGTGCCGAAATCGGTCGAGCCGCCCGCGCCGCCGTTGAAATCGGGTTTCGGCATTTCGGCGAAGCCCGCGGCTTTGCTCTCATTCTGGATAAGGTCCATGAAAGAAGAGACGTTGACGACGTTGTCGTACTGTTTGATCGGGGAGATCGTGACGGTGGTGCCGGTTGCCATAGCGGCGCCTTTGGCTACCGCGTAGACTCTCTCGACGACGCTGTCGAGATAGGGGCGCTGCAAGCCGCGGACATAGTAGCGGGCGGCGGCTTTTTCGGGAACGATGTTGGCCGCCTGGCCGCCGTTGGTCACGATGCCTTGGATGCGGATGTCCTGCCTGACGTGTTCGCGGAGATATTCGATGCCGTTGAACAGCATCATGACGCCATCCAGGGCGCTTCGGCCGAGTTCGGGACTGGTGGCCGCATGGCTTGCCTTGCCGTCGAAGGTGAAATCGACAAGGTTGAGCGCCAGGGTGTAGGCTCCAACGTTTGCTGTGTTTGAACCGGGGTGCATCTGAAGGCCGACATCGGCTCTTTCGAAGAGTCCCGCGTTGGCCATGGCGATTTTGCCGCTGGTGGTTTCCTCGGCGGGGCAGCCGAAGACGATAACGGTGGCGGGTATGTCGCCCAGGTTTTTGGAGAGCGCGATGGCGGCGCCCGTGCAGGATGCCGCGATGAGATTGTGGCCGCAGCCGTGGCCGAGGCCGTCGAGGGCGTCATATTCGGCCATGAAGGAAATGGCGGGGCCGCCGCCTGCGTTCTTGTAGGTGGCGACGAAAGCGGTCTCGAGGCCGGCTACCGGCATTTCGATGACAAAGCCGTTTTCGGCCAGGGTTTTCGTGAGCAGCGCCACAGCCTTGAATTCCTTGTTGCCCGATTCGGGGTTTTCATGGATATAATCGGCGATTTGAATCACTTGCGGCCTTATGGCGGCTATTGTCGCGTCGATTCCCGCTTTGCCTTGGGCGAAGGCAGGGGCGGCCAGAAGGCTGACCAGGGCGATGAAAATCAGGAGAGAACGTTTGAGGCTCATCGATTGCGCTCCTATTGTTGAATTATTCCTGTGATCGATACGGATCACCATGAAATCCATACTAGAATTGTATTCTTTGCAAGTCAACGAAGAAAGGATTTGTATTCAGTGTTTTCTGAAGTAGAATGGCTTCTTGGGAAAAGGAAGGCGCTTTGAAACGGTACGAGCTTGTATACATGGATGCGGACGAAACCATTTTCGATTTTGGGAAGGCCGAGGCTTTTGCCCTCGCCGGCGCCTTCGAGCAGTTCGGATTGGAAGCGACGAGCGACATCGTTCGCGATTATGACGAAATTAATAAAGGTTTATGGAAGAAGTTCGAGCGCGGTGAGACGGATCAGGCCACGCTCAAGATTGAGCGCTTCAGGCTTCTGTTCCAGAAGGTAGGGGTATATCTCGACGAAGGGCTTTTTTCCGATGCATATCTTGACTGGCTGGGAAAGGGCGGCTTTCTCCTGGATGGCGCGGAGGAACTGTGCGAATATCTGGCGGGAAAGTACCGGTTGGCTATTGTCACGAACGGCATAAAAAAAGTACAGCGGTCCAGGTTCGACAATTCGCCGATTCGGCGCTACTTTGAAAGCATCGTCATCTCCGAGGAGGCCGGCAGCAGCAAGCCCAGCGCCGGCATTTTCGATTATGCCTGCAGCTCGCTCGGCTTCCACGACAAAAGCGGAATGATCATGGTTGGCGATTCGCTGAGTTCGGACGTCGCTGGCGGCGCGAACTACGGGATGGACACATGCTGGGTGAACCTTTCGGAAGCCGTCAATAATACGGACATCGCGCCGACCTACGAAGTTAGGCGCCTTAAAGATATCATGAAGATACTATAGCCAATTTGAGCCTGAATTTAAGGAGCGCATAGCGTGAGCGAAGTAAAATATTCCGTCTACCCTTATAGGTGGGCGATACTTGGGGCGACGATGCTCGTGAACGTGACCATCCAGGCGCTGTGGATCGCCTATTCGCCCATCACGAGCGCTTCGGCTTCCTATTACGGCGTGTCCGAACTCGCCGTCGGCTTCTTCGCGATGTCATTCATGCTGGCTTTCCTGCCGCTCTCCATTCCCGCTTCCTGGCTCATCGACCGATTCGGATTCGCGCGCGTCGTGGGGGCGGGATCCGTCGCGGTGGGTGTTTTTGGCCTGCTGCGCGGGAGCGCGGGGCAGAGTTATGCGGCAGCGCTCACGGCGACCTGCGGAATAGCCGCGGCCCAGCCGCTTCTTCTCAATGCGTGGACAAAAATGCCGGCCGCTTGGTTCCCCGCGCGCGAGCGGGCGACGGCCGTAGGGCTCATCACCATAGCGAGCATCGCGGGTACGGCGGTGGGGTTGGTGGTCACGCCTATTCTGGCCGAGGCGATGGATATCGCGAGCGTTCAGTTCGTGTATGGAGGAGCCGCGGCGGCTGCGGCGGCGATTTACATTCTGGTGGCGAGGGAGAAGCCGGCCCTGCCTCCGGACGAATCGGCCTCCCGCGAGCGGGCCTTCATGGTGGAAGGACTCAGGCATGCGCTGCGGAGCGGGTCGTTTCTCCGCTTTCTCGCCATATCTTTCATCGGGATGGGTATTTTCAACGGCGTGACGACTTGGGTAGAGGCGATCGTGAGGCCGCGAGGCATAGAATCGACGGCCGCCGGCATTTTGGGCGCCATAATGCTGGCTGGCGGGCTTGTCGGCGCGGTGATCATTCCGGCTTTATCGGATCGTTCAGGAAAAAGAAAGCCTTTTATCGTGATCGGCTTGATCGGGGCGGTGCCGGGTCTTCTCGGGCTTGCTTTCGCTCAAGGTTATGCGCTCATTGCCGTCTCGTGCTTCGTTCTGGGCTTTTTCCTGATAGCGGTGAATCCGGTAGGCATGCAGTATGCCGCCGAAGTGGCGAGGCCCACTCCCGAAGGCAGCTCCAACGGCCTTGTCTCTCTGGCGGGGCAGGCTTCTGTTCTGCTCGTGTACGCGATGGAAGCGCTCAACGCGGCGACGGGGTCTTTTACCGCGTCGCTCGCGGCCTCGGCCGGGCTTTTGTCCTTTTCCGTTTTTCTCGCCTCGAGATTGGCGGAGGGAAGGGCGGGCGATCGGGCGTCCGTGCGATAAGGCGTTCAGCCGATCAGGCGTCCTGCCGCGAGCGACGCGACGGCAAGCAGGGCAATGACGAGCGCTACATACTCTATGCTTTGAGGTTTGATGCGTTCTGGTTTCGTTTTCGATTCCGGATCGAAGCCCCGCGCTTCGAGGGAGAGCGTGAGGCTGTCCACGTCGCGGACGCAGGTGACGAGAAGCGGCAGGGAGAGGCGCAATATCATGCCGATTTTTCGGAAAGGATTAGCCGTGTCGGCGCGGTATCCGCGACAGGCTTCGGCCTGCATTACCTTGCCCATCCGCTCGCCGAAGGTGGGGATGAAACGCAGGGCGGTGATGAGTACGCATGTATAGGATGGGGAGAGACCGAAGGTTCCCGATACCAGCGAGATTATCTGCGGCGACGGCGTGAGCGCCACCATGAGCGGTATGACTCCCACCGACGCCATCATACGGACAGACATCATGAGACTGTCGTGTATGCCCAAATCAGTCACGCTGCCTATGCCGAGTGACGGTATCAGCGTGAAAACCGTTGTTCCTTCATCGATGCTGAATATCTGGAAGAGGGTGAGCGTGAGCGCGCCGACTGTCAAGGCAAGCATGGTCTTGCCGTAGGTTCTCCAGGCTCCTTCGCGCGAAGCCGCGAATCCCTGGAGAACGATGAGCGAAAAAAGAATGTACAAGGAGTCGGTCAGATACGCGCTCGCTATGACCGAGAGCATCAGGATGAATTTCGCCAGGGGCGAATAGTCGCGCAGCTTTTTCATGTGTTTGCCCCCGCGAGCATTGAGCCGAGGCGGCCAGCGAGGGTTGCTGCCGTAAGCGGCTGGCTTTTTTCGAATGCGATGCCGAGCGCCGAAGCCATGCGGTAAGCACCTAGAGTCGATAGGCCGGCTTTCATGAGCAGTCGCTCATCGCGGAATGTGGCATGTACTTCGCGATCGGCTTCCACTTCCCCTTCGACGAGGACGATGACCCGCTTGGAGAATCGCGCTATGAGTTCCATGTCGTGGCTTACCAGAATGATCGTCGTCCCTGAAGCGTTGAGCGATTCCGCTACTTTCATGATCAGCTCGGCGCCGCGCTCGTCCTGCGAAGAAGTCGGTTCATCCAAGACGAGAACCTTCGGCGATAGGGCGAGCACTGAAGCCAGGGCGACGCGTTGACGAAGCGCGCGCGAGAGGGAAAAGGGATCGGCGTCCAGATATTTAGAAAGGCCGAGCGAGGCGGACGCGCTGGCGACACGGTCGCGGTGTTCGTCGCGGGCGATGCCGGTATGCACAAGCCCGAATTCGATCTCGGCCCTTACGCTGCCGGCGATTATCTGATGGTCGGGATTCTGAAAAAGAAATCCCACGAGGCGCGCGAACCGGCTGGCTCCTGCGCGGCGCGTATCCATTCCGTCCACGATAACCGTACCGGCGCTTGGCTTGAGAAGCCCATTGAGATGACGCAGGAGTGTCGTCTTCCCCGCTCCGTTCGGTCCCACCAGCGCGAGGGATTCTCCCGAGTTAACGGAAAGGTCGATGCCTTTCAATATCTCCACGCTGTTCATCCTGGAATGAAGTCCCTGTATCCTAATCAGCTCATTCATGATGCCATCGCTCCCTCAACGCTTTCCAGAAGTTCCGCGATGAGCGCGACAGCTTCGGCCTCGGATTCCGGCGCTTTACCTTCCAGCCAACCTTGAGATTTCAGGATTTCGACAGTCTCCATCCATGCGGGGAGACGGAGCCCGGCCGTTCTCAGGATATGTCTCGAAGAAGCCATATCGCGCGGTTTTCCATCCAGAAGCACGTACCCTTCATGGAGAACGACGATGCGGTCCGCCCGTTCCATGAGAAGCTCGAGGTCCCGTTCTATAGCGATGATGGCGACATTATTCTCCCGGCGGAGACGGTCGAGGAGATCGTAGAATTCGCGTTTTCCCCGCGGGTCGAGGGCTGAGGTGCTTTCGTCGAGGAGGATGAGAGTGGGTTCGAGCGCCAGCGCGGCGGCGGCTATGAGGCGCTGTTTCTGTCCGCCCGAGAGCGAAGAAGTGGAGCGGCGCGAGAAACCGGAAAGCCCGACTTCGGCGAGGGCTTTCTCGACGCGTTCCCTTATGGCCGCCTGGGAGAAACCTCTTTGGGCGAGCGAGAAACCGACTTCCTCGCCAGCGGTAAGGCTGACGATCTGGGAATCGGGATCGTCGAAAATCGAGGCGGTGAAAGCCCCGATGGTCGCGTGTCCGGCAGTGCACGCATCCAGGCCACCGATAATGGCTTGTCCAGTCCGGCTGCCCTTGTAGTGACGAACCGCGCTGCCGTTGAGGGCGCGAAAAAGGGTGGTTCGCCCCGAGCCTTCTTCGCCGGTTATGCCGACGAATTCTCCTGGCGCCACCGAGAGACTTATGCGAGAAAGGGCTGGGGCGGCGGCGTTCGGATAGGTAAAACCGAAGTTCTCGAGGCTGACTATGGGAGCCCCTGATGTCCCGACTTCGCGGTCCGGACTTGCTGCGCTCACGCCGCCGCCTTTGCCTGGTCATCGTCCGAAAGTTTCAGGACCTTTCTGAGCGGCGCGTAGCAAAGCGCGGCGATGACCATGTTGGCGGCGGCGGTAGGGAGCACGACACTGTAGATCATGACATACTTCGCGCTCGATCCTCTGCTGAGGAGAACAGCCGAAAGGATGAGAACGAATATCGAACCGGAAACGAAGGTGGTGGCGAAGGTGACGAAGGCGGGGCGAAGGATTCTTCCCGCGATGCCCTTTCCGAAGGGTATTTTGGCAAGATAAAAGCAGGCGGCGATCGCGACGGGCTCAGCAGCGAAGTTGATGAAGGGGACTGCCGCGCCTGTGGTGAGCTGAGCAAGTATGGCCGACACCACGCCGATGCCGATCGCTTCCATCAAGTTCGGGCGAACGAGCAGGACGGCCAGGCAATACATGGAGATGATAAAGTTGGGTGTAACCGGCAGCTTGGGGAAAACCGCCTTGATAACGGTACCCGCAGCGAGAAGAATTCCGGTTAAAACGAGATCCTGCGTGGACATTCGCTTTTTCGTGGTAGTCATGGACGAGCGCTCCTTTTGGGCTTCATTTTCGGAAAGATGAAACGATTCTATTTATAGAAACCGTATCTGTCAATAGAAACATTTCGAATTTATCACTTTTCCGGCGCAGGGTTCTGACGGCGGCGCGCGGCGGAGAGAGCCGTGGCTTCAAAGGCGATGATGGCTTTTTTCCTCTCGATGCCCCACTTGTAGCCGCCGATCTCGCCGGAAGCGCGCAGCACCCTGTGGCAGGGTATGATGAAGGCGATGGGGTTCTGGCCGAGGGCTGTGCCTACCGCTCGCGCCGCGCCGGGGGCGCCGATTTTCTCGGCAAGCTGGCTGTAGGAAATGAGATGGCCGTCCGGGATGGCGAGGAGGGCTTGCCAGACCTTGAGCTGGAAATTGCTTCCTTTTAGGTGAAGCGCGAGCGGCTGGCTGGATGAAAGCGTCGCGCCGGGGGTCAGGAGGTCCAGCGCCGCCTTGCCGGCGGTGGGATCTTCCACGAAGGTGGCTTTGTTCCAGCGACGCTTGAGGGTTTCGAGGGCGGCCGGCGCGGCGCGCGGGTCGGCCACGTCCAGGAATTCCACGGCGCAAAGTCCCCGGGGACTGGCGGCGACGAGGCAATCGCCGAAAATTGTCGGACGGACGCAATAGCGGATTTCGAGGCCTTCCCCCGAGCGCTTGAATTCGCCTGGCGTAACGGCTTCGGCGCTTATAAAAAGATCATGAAGCCTCGAAGGACCGCTCAAACCGACGTCGAGAGCCGTGTCCAGCACCGAGGCGGACTCATCCAGAAGCTTTTTGGCCGCCTCCACCGTAATGTATTGGAGAAAACGCTTGGGGCTGACTCCAGCCCAACGCGTGAAGAGTCTCTGGAAATGGTAGGTGCTGAGGCCTATTCGGCCGGCCACTTCCTCGAGCGAAGGTTGGGCGGTGGCCCGTTCTTCTATGTACTTGATCGCCGCTTCGACGCGGGCGTAATCCGAATCGCATGCGTTCATGCTTTGGCCCCTCCCTGGATCTTAATGGTACGCTTCGCGCGGAGCAAGCGCCATCTGAATTCCCTCGCCTTACAATACGATCGCCAGGTATTTTCATCCACCCGATTCTTGCGATAAATGCGCCAAGGGAGTAGGATGCCTGATCGATGAAAGGAACTCCTGTGCGATCCAGAGCCTGGATAAAGGCCTTGCCCATTTTCGCCGTACTCGCGGCGGCGGCGCTTGGCGCCTCGAGCGGTTTGTATATCAAGGGGCTAGCTTTTTCTAGCCTCGCGATGAGTTCGCTCCGCATGACAGTGCCGTTTATCTTTGTTCTGCCTTTTGTCGCCAGGCATGGTCTTCTTTTCGGCAAGCCGGGAATGCGCGGCCGCTTGTTTCTCGCGAGCGCCCTGAACGCAGGCCGCCTTTATCTCTTCGTTTTGGCTTATAAACTCACCGCGATGGGGAATGCCGTCGCGCTTCTCTATCTCTGGCCTGTGTTCGCTCTCCTGATCGACAGCATCAGACAGAAAAAACCGATGAGCCTGCGAAGGCTGGGCGTTCTTCTGCTCGCCACGGGGGGCGTGGTCGTCATGAACCTCCACCGCGATTTTTCGCTGGACGGCCCCTTCATACTCGGGAGTCTATGCATGATCGTATCGGCTTTTGTTTTTGCCGGCACGAACATTATCTTCAAGCAGGCGCTTTCGGTGATGAGTGAAGTGGACACGCTGTATTTTCAGAACGGCGTCGGCGCCCTTGTTTTTCTTCCTTTTCTGATCGCCGAGATTCCGGGCGCGCCCCTCGCCGACCTGGGTATAGGCATATTTTACGGTATCGCCGTCGGGCTGATCGGTTTTGGCCTATTCTTCGTGGGCATGAAAAGGCTGCCTATGTTCCAGTACAGCGCGCTTTCATACAGCGAAGTGCCGTTCGGGGTCCTTCTGGGACTTCTTTTTCTTGGCGAGAAGATAACGGTGAACCAGATAGTCGGCATGGCGCTGATTGTCGCGGGGAGTTTCATGGCGCAGAGGCTGCGCTCCTCCTTTCGCAGAGGGGCGGTGGATTGAGCTCCCATGAACTCTATCTCGCCATAGGCGAGAAGAATCGCCCTTTCCTGGACGCGAACGAGCCGATCGTCGACGAGTTCGTCCTCGATCCGTCGCGCGATTCCCGCAAGGGCATAAGTCTCATTCTTCCAATCCGTTTGGAGGGAGAGGCCTACCGCGAGCTGATCCAATCGGTGTCGCTGATCGAGCCCGATCAGTACTATTACCCAGCGGGCGATCTCCATACGACCATATTCGATTTCGTGAGCGCCCGGGCGGGTTTCGCGTCCAATCCCGATCTCGATATGGCGTTTCTCGACATCGCCAGCCGCGCCTGCGCGGCCATGAAGCCCTTCGAGCTGCGTTTTGAGGGAGTGGTATGCAGCCGCGAGGCAGGCTTGATCGCCGGCTACGACGGAGACGCCCTGATCGAGCTCAGATCCAGGATACGGCAGGAGCTTGCCGAAGCGGGGCTGAAAAACGACGAGCGATATGATTCACGCTCGGCTCACTGCTGTTTTATGCGCTTTGCCGCGAGACTCCGCATGCCGCGGCGCTTTCTCGAGACGATTGGTTCATGGGATAAGGTCAGCTTCGGCGCCTCGACATATGGCGCTGCAGAGCTTGTCGAGCATGACTGGTATAATAGAAAAACGTCGCTGCGGAAAATCGGTACCTGCGTTTTCGGGACAGATGGGAAAGGGGGAGCGAAAACTGAATGGCTAAAGCGCTGAGACGAAGCGAAGCCCGTCCTCATTTTTCCTCGCTTGTATTCCTATGTCTTTTGTTTTTGGGGTTGGACAGGGTTTTCGCTTTCGATCCGAGGACGATAGTCTGGAGCGCCATCGGGCAGAATCAGGGATTCGCGGGCGGCTCGGTATCCTGCATTATGCAGGACCAGCGGGGACTCGTCTGGATAGGGGCTGCCGGAGGCCTTTATCGATACGATGGGCATGGTTTTAAGGTTTTTAAGCCCGATTCCGGCGTCAACTCACTCACGTCTTCCTCAATCAGCGCAATACTCGAAGACAGGCGCGGCGATTTCTGGGTGGGTTCCGACGGCGGAGGACTTGCTCGTTACGATACGCTTTCGGGTAGATTCGAGAAACTGCGGCTTTCCGTCGGTCCCTATGGGGAGGAGAAGGCGTCTAAAATTTCCGCGCTCGCCATCGATGGATCGGGACAAATTATCGCGGGAGCCGCTGATGGCGAGGTCCGGATTGTGGATGTCGAGAAAATGGAAGCTCTGGCATTCGTCCGTCCCGGAAAACATGGCGAAGCCATCTCCTCGCTGTTTGTCGATTCCAGAGACAGAATCTGGGTAGGAACCGAGGGCGCGGGGCTTTATCTGTATGACCGGGAAGGAATCCCAGTCGCCTTCTATGCGCACGATTCGCTTAGGAGAGACAGCATCGCCTCCGATAAAGTCAGCGCCATCATCGAGGATTCGCTTGGTTTTATCTGGATCGGATTTGCCGATGGGGGGATCGATCTTTTTGAGGATGGACGTTTCAGGCACGCGAGGAGAGAAGATTCCGAAGGAAACGCCGATGATGAAGGGCTTTCTCCCGTCATAGCGCTCGGCGAAGATAGCAGGGGACAGATATGGGCGGGTTTTCGCGAGGGCGGCCTGGGCATACTCGATCCTTCGAGCATGGGAATCACGGTCTTTCCCTTCGCGAATGAAGTGGAAGTCAGGGCTCTGATGCGCGATCGCAGGGGACTCATGTGGACTGGCCTGGCCTGGGGAGGTCTTCTCACCGGAGATTTTCGGTCGACGGCTTTTTCCCGTTTCATAGCCGCTCCCGATGCTTCCGGTTTGGGATCGATACAAGCCATCGCCGAGCTGCCTTCCGGTTCCATGATCATGGCATCGCGAAGCGGAGGGCTATACTCGTTTAACCCGCTCTCCGGTTCATTGTACCGCATGAACGTCCAACCGGACGAAGCTGGATCCGGCAACGTGAAAGCGCTTCTCGCCGCCCGCGACGGCTCTCTTTGGGTGGGTTCGGCCGGCGCGGGGCTTCTGCATATTTTGCCCAATGGAGTATCGAAGCGTTTTCTCCATAAAGATGGCGATCTTGACAGCCTGTCTTCTTCTTTCATACTAAGCATTCTCGAGACCGATGATGGGAAATTCTGGGTGGGAACGGATGGAAAAGGGCTCCAACTCTTTGATCCAGTCGGCGGAATAGTCTTGCGTCATCCTATCCAGGGCGGGGCGCCGGAGCCTCCGCCTGCCTCCATCATCACCTGCCTCATGAGGGATTCCAAAGGAAGAACCTGGGCGGGCTCGGCCGACGCCGGTCTTTTCGTCCTGGACCCGGGAGGTTCCCGTTTTCGTGCCATTGGCCGTGACCAACGCCAGGGCGGGGGAATCGGCGACCTGAGAATCGAGAGCATTTTTGAGGACTCGAGGGGGACGGTATGGGTGGGGAGCGGCGGCGGGGGGATTGCCGCGCTCGATCCAGGGACAGGCATCGTCATTCGGCGCGGCGCGAATATGGGTCTGTTCGCCGATACTATCTACGGCATAGCCGAAGACAGGGCGGGAATTCTCTGGCTTCTCAGCCCGGATGGTTTATTCAGTCTCGATCCTGAAAGGAATGACGTTTTTCTTTTCGGCGCGGAAGACGGGCTGAGCGGGGGAGGGCTGAATTCCGGAGCGATTCTCGTTTCAGGGAGCGGGGAAGTTTGGGTTGGAAGCGGCGAGGGGTTCACGCGATTCGATCCGGCGCGAATCGCCCGTTACGCTCCCGCTCCCGACGTCGTCATTTCCGATATCGAACTGTTGGGCGAAAAGACTCAAGTCATTCATTCACCGGGCGGATCCGAGATAACCCTGGACTACGACAACATGGGTCTCAGGTATTCCATCGCGGCCATCGATTTCGCTGCTCCTGGCCGCAGCCGTTACGCCATGCGCCTTGAGGGCCGACAGACCGCATGGACTTCCATGGGGAATGTGAATACTGGGTATATCGCCCCGCTCGCACCCGGGCGCTATATGCTGAGAGTAAAGGCGGCCAGCGGCAACGGTATCTGGAACGATTACGGGGCATCGCTCTCTATATTGGTGCGGTCTCCCTGGTGGGGCACCTGGTGGTTCCGCATGATCGTAATCGGTGGCGCCGCGGCCACTCTGGCGGGGGCCATAGCGGTTCGGCTGGGAAGCCTGCGGCGCCGGAACGCGCTCCTCGTGAAATTCGCCCGGCATATAGAGGAAGCGAGGGAAGAGGAGCGCACCATCGTCGCCCGCGACGTGCACGACGAGATCGGTCAGCATTTGATGGTACTCAATCTTCATGCATACTGGCTCTCCGCCCATCCCGATGCCGATCCCGAAAAACGAAAGCCCGTCGTGCAAGGCATGCAGAGCGCCATTCTCGACGCCATGGCCTCGGTTAAGGCGGTGGCCACCAGGCTCCGTCCTGTCGGGCTCGAGACGCTGGATTTTCCCGACGCGCTCCGGTGGTATGTCAGAAGCTTCGGCAGGATGAGCGGCATAAAGACCAAGCTGGAAATCGGCGAAGGCTGGAAGGAGCTCTCACCGGAAGCCGCCAAGGCTTTTTTCCGGCTTCTCCAGGAAATGCTGAGCAATGTGGCGAGGCATTCCCAGGCAAAGCATGTCTCTCTGCGCTTTACGTCAGGAAACGATGATTTTACGCTCGAATCGAAGGATGACGGCATCGGGATCGAGGCGGGCAAGGTGGACGCGCAGGATTCTTTCGGCATAATAGGGATGAGGGAAGGCTGCGCCTCCCTGGGTGGCACCCTCGCGATCTCCGGGGCGCCGGGCCAAGGCTGCACCGTCGCGGCTCATCTTCCAAAAAAACCGGGAGCCGTGGAAAAGCGGCGGGACAAGCGAAGAAAAGGATAGCTGAAAACCAGCGAGGTGGACGAAGGTGTTGAGCATACTGATTGCCGACGATCATTTTCTCGTACGCAAAGGGCTGCGTCAGCTTTTGGAGGAGAACCTTTCCGTTACGCATTTCGATGAGGCCGAGGACGGCTTTGCCGCCCTCGGCCTCGCCAGGGGCAGGCATTACGATCTCGTAATTCTGGATTTCTCTATGCCGGGAAGAGATGGCCTCGATCTCATCCGCGATCTCAAGGACATCGATCCTTCGACCCATATCCTCATTCTGACCATTCTGCCGGAAGAACAGTACGCGCTGCGGGCGTTCAAGTTGGGGGCTTCGGGCTGCGCCAATAAGGCCATCGATCCGGGGGAACTCGTCGAGGCCGTTAAAGCAGTCATATCAGGGCACCGCTATCTTAGCCCGAAGGCCAGCGAGCTTCTGCTTGAGGACGTAGCGAAGGGGAGCGACGAGCCCCACAAGCGGCTATCGGACAGGGAGTACCAGATTTTCTCTTTTCTCGCTGTCGGTAAAAGCGTGGGCGATATCGCCGAGATTCTATCCCTCAGCGTCAAGACCGTGAGCACGTATCGCAGCCGGCTTTTGGAGAAGATGAATCTCGAGAACAACGCCCAGCTTATTAATTACGCGTATCGCCGCGGTCTGGCCGGTTTCGATGGCAAAAAGGATCTCGGGGTGTAAGGTTTTGTCCTACAGAATATTCTGTCATGCTCCTACATACTTGCCGGTCGACCTACCCTAGAATTTTCCATAATCTCGGCGAGAAGCGAAATTCGCCGACTCAGGAGGATCGACAATGAAAGGAAAGATCGCATCGAAACGGCGCATGATCGCTTCGTTGGCTGTTTTTGTCATGTTCGCATGCGTGACAGGCAACGTCTGGGCGCAATCTGTCTTGAAGATAGGCATTGCCACCGAACCCGCATCCCTGGATCCGCAGTATTCCACCACGGGAGCGACGCAGCAGGCATCCCAGCAGATTTTCGAAACCATCGTCGGACGCGACAAGAATCTCCAGCTTTCGCCGAGTCTCGCCGTATCATGGAAGGCCGTAGATCCTCTTACCTGGGAACTGAAGCTGCGCCAGGGCGTGAAGTTCCATGACGGCAAGGATTTCGGAGCCGAAGACATAGTCTTCAGCATCAAGCGCATACCGCGCGTGGCCGATTCCCCTTCCAGCTACAAGCGAAACGTAGCGGGTATCAAGGATGTGGTGGCCGTGAACAACTACACTGTCCATATCCTTCTCAAGACGGCCCAGCCCCAGCTTCCCCTGGATCTTTCATTCGTCTATGTTCTTCCTTCGACTACGCCTCTCGATGCGAGCATCGATGACTTCAACAAGGGTAAATACGTCGTGGGAACGGGACCTTTCAAGTTCGCGGAATGGGTCAGGGGCGACAGGCTCGTGCTCGAGAAAAACCCGATGTACTGGGGCAGGAAATCCTCCTACGACCGCGTCATTTTCCGCCCGATCACCAACGATCCATCGCGCGTCGCGGCCCTTCTGGCCGGCGATGTCGATATCATCGACCAAGTTTCCCCCGTGGACCAGGACAGGCTGAGAAAAGACGCGCGGGTGAGCCTCCTCTCCAAGCCGGCCGCTACCATGATGTACATCCATATGGATTCTAATAGGGATAAATCCCCCTTCGTGGCGGGCAAGGACGGCAAGCCCCTCGACAGGAACCCCCTCAAGGATCCGAAGGTACGCGAGGCTCTCTCCCTCGCCATCAACCGCGAAGCCCTCGTCGAAAGAGTGCTGAACGGCGCGGCCGTGGTTGCCGGACAGTTCGTGCCGGAAGGCATGATCGGCTATGCTCCCGATATCCTTCCCGATCCCTATGACGTCGAGAAAGCCAAGAAACTTCTCGCCGAAGCCGGCTATCCGAACGGATTCTCGCTTACCCTCCATTCTCCCAACGACCGCTATCTCAATGACGAACAGGTAGCGCAGACTATCGGCCAGTTTTTCGCGAGGATTGGCATCGACATCAAGGTTCAGGCGCTGCCCTACAGCGTTTTCGGCACGGCGGCCACCAAGCTCGAATATAGTATTTTCCTGATGGGATTCGGCAACACGACGGGCGACGCGGCTCGCGGCATGACGGCCGTTCTCGCCACCTTCGACACGGCAGCCGGCCTTGGCGCCAATAATCGCGGTCGATATTCCAACCCGGAGTTCGACCGCTTCATCAAGGCGGCTGCCGCTACCGACGACGACGCCAAACGCGAAGGCTATCTCCAGGATGCCGCGCGCGTCGCTTTTGTAAAGGATCACGCGATTCTTCCCCTCTATTACCAGACCACGACATGGGCGCTTCGAAAGGGAATCACCTACGAGCCGAGGATGGACGAGTACACGCTCGCCAACTATGTCGCTCCGATAAAATAACTTCATGATCCGCGCGGCGGCGGGGAGCCAAGGGGCTTCGCGCCGCCCGATGCGGAAAGGAACATTATACCGTGGCCGTTTTCATAATCAGGAGACTCCTGCAGAGCATACTCCTCGTATTAGTGATGTCGCTGCTGGTCTTCCTGGGCGTCTATGCCATAGGAAACCCGGCCGACGTTCTCATTTCCCCGGAAGCGACCGAAGCCGAGCGCATCGAGGTCATACAATCGTTCGGCCTCGACAAACCGCTTTATGTTCAATACGGAAAGTTCCTGGTCAACGCTCTCCATGGAGACCTGGGCCGATCCTTCAAGTTCAACGAACCAGCGCTTAAGCTGATTTCGGAAAGGGTTCCAGCGACGCTGGAACTCGCCTTCGCGGCTCTTCTTCTCACGATTTTCGTCGGCGTACCCCTCGGGCTCTATTCCGGCTTCAAGCCGAACGCACTATCGAGCAAGCTCATCATGGGGTTTTCGGCATTCGGCTTCTCGGTGCCGGCCTTCTGGCTCGGACTCATGATGGTGCTCGTTTTCGCCGTATTCCTCGGATGGCTTCCCGCGTCGGGGCGAGGAGAGACGGTGAATTTCCTGGGCATCCAAGTGAGTTTTCTCACCTGGGACGGCATCAAGCACATGATATTGCCCGCATTCAACCTCGCCTGCTTCAAGCTTTCCCTCATTATCAGGCTGACGCGCGCCGGAACGCAGGAAGTCATCCGCAGCGACTACGTGAAATACGCCAAGGCAAAGGGACTGAAACCGGCCAGGATCATCTTCGTCCACGTGCTCAAGAATACCCTCATTCCCATAACAACGGTGCTGGGACTCGAATTCGGAAGGACCATAGCCTTCGCGACAGTCACCGAGACTATTTTCGCCTGGCCGGGAATGGGCAAGTTGATTATAGACAGCATTTCCGTCCTCGATAGGCCGGTAATCGTGGCCTACCTCATGATGATCGTGGTGATGTTCATCATCATCAACCTTATCGTCGACATCATCTATTCGGCGCTCGATCCCAGAGTCCGCCTGGAGGAACGCCGATGAAAAAGACTGACAAGACTTCTTCGTCGGTACCTTTCAAGGATCGCCCCTTGGGGAAGGCGATAGCCGAATACTGCGAGAGCAGCTCGGCCGTGATCGCTTTCTTCGTCGTGCTTGTATTCGTTCTCGCGGCCATCTTCGCGAGCGTCATCTCTCCCCAGAACCCTTACAACCTCGCGACGCTCGATCTCCTGGACGGCACCCTGCCGCCGCTTTCCAAAAGCTTTTCGGGTTCCACCTATCTGCTCGGCACGGATGAGCAGGGCAGGGACATGCTCTCGGCCATTCTCTATGGCTTGCGGATAAGCCTGTCGGTAGGCGTCATCAGTACGATCATCGCCTTCGTCTTCGGCACGTCGCTGGGGCTCATCGCGGCCTATAAAGGCGGCCGCTTCGAAACCCTGCTGATGCGCGTGGTCGACCTCCAGCTGAGCTTTCCCGCCCTGCTCATCGCCCTCGTGCTTCTCGTCGTGCTCGGACAGGGCGTAGACAAGATCACGCTCGCCCTCGTGATCGTGCACTGGGCATATTTCGCCCGCGCCGCGCGCGGAAGCGCGATGGCCGAGCGCAACAGAGAGTACATCGAGGCGGCGCGGGCGCTGCGCCTCGGCGACCTGCGCATAATATTCCGCCACCTCATGCCCAACGTCATGCCCTCGATCATCGTCATCGCTACGACGATGGTGGCCAGGGCCATCTCCACGGAAGCGACCCTGAGCTTCCTCGGCATAGGCCTCCCCATAACGGAACCCTCGCTCGGGCTTCTCATCTCCAACGGATTCCGCTACCTCCTCTCCGGTAAATACTGGATAAGCTTCTACCCCGGCATAGCCCTTGTCGTGGTGATCGTCGCGCTCAACATGATGGGCGACCGCCTGCGCGACGTACTCAATCCGAGGTTGAAACGATGAACGATACGATGACGCTCGAAGTGGAAGGCCTCAAGACCCACTTCTTCACCAAGGCCGGGATCGTTAAAGCGGTGGACGATGTATCGTTCTCGCTACGTCCCGGCGAAATAATGGGCCTCGTGGGCGAATCCGGATCGGGCAAGAGCGTGACCGGCTTCTCGATCCTCGGCCTCGTGGACAGTCCCGGAAAAGTAGTGGACGGACGCATCGCCTTCAAAGGCGAGGACCTGCGCACCTGCACCGAGGAACGCCGCAGATCGCTCCGCGGCTCGGCCGTGGCCGCGATCTTCCAGGACCCCCTCATGACGCTCAACCCCGTCTTGCGCATTGAGACGCAGATGGTCGAAGCCGTGCTGGCCCACAATAACGTGGACAAGGCGGAAGCGAGACGGCGCAGCGTCGAAGCGCTCGAGAAAGTAGGCATTCCCGCGGCGGCGGAAAGGCTCGCGGCCTATCCCCACCAGTTTTCGGGCGGCATGCGCCAGCGCGTCTGCATCGCCATAGCCCTCCTGAACCATCCCGCCCTCATCATAGCGGACGAGCCGACCACGGCCCTGGACGTCACGATACAGGCGCAGATTCTCCATGAAATGCGCGGGCTCTGTGTCGATTCGGGCACCTCGCTGATCTGGATCACCCACGACCTCTCCGTGGTCGCGGGGCTCGCCGACAAAATCTGCGTCATGTACGCGGGCAAGATCGTCGAAAGCGGAAGTGTGGACGAGATCCTCGACCATCCAAGGCATCCCTATACCCGCGGCCTCATCCGCTCCGTGCCGTCCCGTGCGCAGAAAGGCAGCGAACTCTACCAGATACCAGGCATGATGCCTTCGCCGCTCTCCCTGGGAGAGGGCTGCGCCTTCCAGGCCCGCTGTCCCCGCGCCGACGGACAATGCGCTCGGGATCCCGGCGAAACCGTCCTGGGCGAGGGACATCGCTGCCGCTGCTTCCATCCGCATCCCGAGGAGGAGCCGGTATGAGCGCATCCTATGTATCCGGAACTTCCCCCATACTTACGGCGGAAAATCTTTCCAGGAGCTTTTCCAAGGGGCTCGACCTCTCGGAAAAGATCGCGCGGAAACTGGGCATCAAGGTGGACGAGCGAATAGTCCACGCCGTCGACAACGTGAATTTTACCGTCTCCCGCGGCGAAGTCGTGGGACTTGTGGGCGAGTCCGGCTGCGGCAAGTCTACCCTCGGCAGGATGGTAGCGGGGCTGATTCCCCCCACTTCGGGCCAAGTGCTTTTCCAGGGCACCAATCCGGCCATCGCCAGGACGAAGGAAGAACGGCTGGCGGCCCTCAAGGTGCAGATGATCTTCCAGGACCCCTACGCCTCGTTGAATCCGCGCATGAAGGTGCGGGACATCGTGGGCGAGGCTCCCCTCGTGCATGGCCTCGTGAGCAAGGGAGAACTCAACGACTGGGTGGCGTCGACCCTCCTGCGCTGCGGCCTCGATCCAGCCTACATAGACCGTTATCCCCACCAGTTCTCTGGCGGCCAGCGCCAGAGGGTCGGGATAGCCCGCGCCCTCGCCGTGCGTCCCGAATTCATCGTCGCCGACGAGGCTGTGGCCTCCCTCGACGTCTCCATCCAGGCGCAGATCCTCAACCTCTTCATGAAACTGCGCGAGGAACTTTCCTTGAGCTACCTCTTCGTGAGCCATTCCATCGGCGTGGTCAAACATATATCCGACAGGGTCCTCGTCATGTACCTAGGCCGGCTCGTCGAAGAGGGCAAGACCGAGGAAATTTTCGCCACACCTAATCATCCCTACACGAAGGCTCTGCTGCGCGAAGTACCCCGCCTTGAGGACAGGAAGGCGACCTACAATCCCGTCCAGGGCGAGATCCCTTCGCCGCTGGATCCTCCCACGGGCTGCCATTTCCATCCGCGCTGTCCCTTCGCCATGCCCCAATGCAGGGATACCGTGCCGAAACTAGTCGAGATAGCGCCGGGGAGGCGTTCCGCCTGTCATTTGAACAATTCGCTCAGCCGATCCTGAGCGCGGAGGCGATTTCCATGGAAAGCGCGAAGCCATATTCGCTCCATTCCGACGTCATGGTCCCGATGCGCGACGGCGTCCGCCTCGCCACCGACATCTACCTGCCGGCCGAAGCCGGCCGGGCCCTGGCGGGGCCTTTTCCCGTCATCCTCGAGCGAACGCCTTACGACAAGACTGCGCCATCCCGATCCGAACGCAGCGTAACCGATCAGGTACCCCTCAGGAGGGCCGAGGTCGCGGCATTCTTCACCGCGCGAGGTTACGCCTTCGTCTACCAGGACTGCCGCGGCACCCACCGCTCCGAGGGTCGTTTCACGAAATATCTATCCGAGGGCGAAGATGGTTTCGATACCATCGCGTGGATCGCCGCGCAGGACTGGTGCGACGGCAAGGTGGGGACTATGGGACTTTCCTATGCCGCCCATACGCAGGTGGCGGCTGCCTGCCTCGCGCCGCCCTCTCTCGCGGCGATGTTCGTGGACTCCGGGGGATTCCACGATGCCTACCAGGGCGGCATCAGGCAGGGCGGCGCTTTCGAGCTGAAGCAGGCCACCTGGGCGATCCGCCAGGCGCAGCAAAGCCCTGAAGCCGCGAGCAACCCTCTCGTCCGCTCAGCCCTCGACGCCGAGATGAAAAACATCGCCGCCTGGTTTTCGCGCCTTCCCTGGCGCAAGGGCCAATCGCCGCTTCGCTGGGTCCCCGAATTTGAGGAGTATCTTCTCGAACAGTGGACGCACGGCGACTACGATGAATTCTGGAAAAAGCTGGGCATCTGCTCCAAGGCTTTCATGGAGGGGTTCGCCGATATCCCGATGGTCCATATGTCGAGCTGGTTCGACCCCTATCCGCGTACGGCGACGAACAATTATCTCGACCTGAAAAAACGCGGCAAGGGGCCGCTCGCCCTCATCCTGGGGCCCTGGACGCACGGGGACCGCTGCCTTACCTACGCGGGGGACGTCGATTTCGGCATCGCCGCCACGCTTGAAGGCAATGTGGCCGAAAATTTCCTGGAGTTGCGCCTTAGGTGGTTCGACCGCTGGCTCAAGGGCGCTGACAATGGCGCTGAGACCGATCCGCGGGTCCGCTATTTCCGCATGGGCGGCGGTTCGGGACGAAAGAATCCGCAGGGAAGGCTCGAGCACGGCGGAAGGTGGATGGAAGCCTCGGACTGGCCATTGCCGGAGATGCGGCCGCGCAGTTTCTATCTTGAAGCCGACGGCCGCCTGACCGAAGCGGCTCCCGGCGCGCTCTCTGGCGCGGCTTCCAACGCGGCGCCCGGCATGGCGCTAAGCGCCACGCCAATCTCGATCAGCTATCGCTACGATCCATCCAACCCCGTGCCTTCGATCGGCGGCACGATTACCTCGGGCGAACCCGTGATGCGCGGCGGCGCCTACGACCAAGTGGAGAACGAAAGGATTTTCGGCTGCGAGCCGCCATTCCTCCCGCTCTCGTCCCGCCCCGACGTCCTCGTCTTCGAGACGGAACCGCTAGAAGCCGACTGCGAGGTGACGGGACCCGTCGAGGCCGAACTCTGGGTATCCTCGGATTGTCCCGACACAGATTTCACGATAAAACTCATCGACGAGTATCCGCCCAGCGAAGACTATCCTCGCGGATTCGCGATGAACGTCACCGACGGCATATTTCGCGCGCGCTACCGTGATTCCTGGGAGCTTCCCTCGCTCCTGGAAGCGGGGAAGGCCTACAAGATCAAGGTGGAAGCCTTTCCCACAAGCAACCTCTTCGCGAAGGGCCACAGGATCCGGCTCGACATCTCCAGCTCCAATTTTCCCCATTTCGACGTGAATCCGAATACGGGGGAAGGCGAGGGAATGGGCCGTGGCTTCCGCGTCGCGACGAACACGCTCCACCTGGGCAGCCTCCATCCCTCGCGCCTCCTTCTCCCAATAGTGAGTATCCATCGGTGAAAACGGCGGAGCGCGGCCTAGCTTTATGACAGCGCTCCGCGTTATTATCGATTAACGATGCATCTGAAGTTCTTCGAACAGTCCACAGCCCAGCGCCGTGATCTCATACTGAATGGCCCGATCTCCCGCACCGTACTGTTCCTGGCCGTGCCCAGCCTCATGCTCGGGCTTGTGCAGTCACTCATGCCTCTGATGGACGGACTGTTCATCAACAATGTCTCGGGGACGCTGGTCGCCAGCGCTGTCACCTTCTCCGAGCCGGTGATCAATATGATGACAGCCCTCGCCCAGGGATTGAGCGTGGCCGCGATGGCCATCATCGGCCAGCTCAACGGCAAGGGCAATTTCGCCGAATCGAAGCGTACTTCCTCGCAGATAGTGGTGGCCGGCTCGGTGCTCGGCCTCCTCTCGGCCCCGATCCTGGTCGGGCTCGGCGCCGTCATTTCGCGCACGGTGGACGCCCAGATATCCCGCAATGTCTTCCTGTATCTCTCCCTCTACGCCCTCGTGCTGCCCTTTTCCTTCATGGAATCGATATACAACGGGATAAAGAACGCGAACGGCCGGCCCGAAGCTCCCTTCATCCGCATGATCCTCATGCTCGTCCTCAAGATCGTCTTCAACTTCCTCTTCATCTACCTGTTCCGGCTCGGTATCGTCGGCTGCGCCCTTTCTTCCCTCCTCGCGAATGTCGCCATAACGGCGTGGATGTTCCATGAGCTCTTCGTGAAGAAAAGTCCGGACCGCCTCGAAATCAAAGGCTTCCGCTTCGAGATGACGATACTGAAGCGGCTCGCGCGGATAGGCTTTCCGGCGATGCTCAATTCATTCCTCCTCAACCTCGGCTTCTACCTCATCAACAGCGAAACCCAGAAATACGGTCCCGTCGTCCTGAACGGCCAGGGAATCGCGAGCAATATCTCCGCGGTCTGCTTCAACCTCCCGGGAGCCTTCAGCGCGGCGGTGACCACCATGGTGAGCATGAATATCGGCGCCGGCAAGCCCGAGAAGGCCAAGCGTTCCTGCATCGCCGGCTGCGCCATAAGCGCGGCGACGGCTGTCGTCGTCATCGCGATCATCGTGCCGCTCTCTTCCCGCCTCACCATCCTCTTCACGCGACAGGCCGACGTGCTTGAGATAGCGAACAGGGCGCTTCACATCTACACCTATTCGGTTGTCGGATTCGGCCTCTGCATGACGATCCAGGGCGCCTTCATCGGACTCGGGCGCACCAAGGTGCCGCTCGTGCTGGGATTCCTGCGCATCTGGCTCCTGCGTTACGTCTTCATCCTCCTGACCGAGAGTTCTCTCGGCTACTATTCGGTTTTCTGGGGCAATCTCTTCTCGAACTACGCGGCCGCGATCCTCGCCGTCATTCTCATAGCGCGCGTGAAATGGGTCTCCGTCATCGGAACCGACGAATCCGGCCGGACTCGACAGGAAAAGTCGGGAATGATGCCTGAAACGTCGTTATAGTGACCCCGAGACGACGGAAGGAGATCAAGGTGGACTGGCAGACGCGGATGGAAAGGGCTCTCGACTACCTCGAGGATCACTTGAGGGATGAGATCGATATGAGAAGCGTGGCCGCGCGGGCCAACTGCTCAACCTTTCATTTCATGAGGATGTTCGAGGTGGTGACCGGGCTGGGATCGGCCGAATACCTGAGGCGGAGGCGGCTTTCGATGGCGGCCCTCGAGCTGGCGTCCGGAAGCGAGGCCCGCGGATCCGACCGGATCATCGACATCGCCATGGAATTCGGCTATGACTCGCCGGACGCTTTCGCGAGAGCGTTCAAGCGCGAGTTCGGCTGCCTTCCGAGCGAAGCCAGGATGCCGGGAACCAGGCTCCACACCTTCTCCAGGATTTCCTTCACGGTCGCTCTCAAAGGAGATAAAGCCATGGAATTCAGGATCGAAAAGGGCCCCGAGTACAGGCTGAGCGGCCTCAGTATCAGGGCTAACGGCGGCGATGGAACGAGCTTCAAGGCCATACCGGCCTTCTGGACCGAAACCATGAAGGACGGCCGGTTCGGGAAGCTCTGCAAAAGCGCCGCGAAGAGCAGGGTGGGCGTATGCGGCGTCTGTCACTCCTGCGACGATCAAACCGGCGATTTCACCTATAGCATCGCGGTGGAAACGCCCGCCGACCCCTCGGGACTGCCTGCCGGCTGCGAGGAAATCGTCGTGCCGGCATCGACATGGGCCAAGTTCACCTCGCGCGGCCCCTTGAGCAAGAATTTTCAGGACCTGATCAAGCGGATCTATACGGAATGGTTCCCCTCTTCGGGACGCGAACACGCGGGGACGCCGGAGATCGAGTTCTACCCCGATCTTCCCGACATGGAAGCCAATGACTATTGGTGCGAATACTGGGTTCCATTGAAATAACGGCGCGGCGGCGCCAAATCGGGCGCCGTCGCGGTAACTGGCCGGACGTCGATGGCGGGTTTGGCGCCGCCCGCTGCCTTAAGCCAAATCCGCCACGATCCGCGACTGGTCGCGGAAATCCTCCAGCTCCCGTATCCAGAACGAGCGGCTGCCCCAGTCGGGGAAGTCTCGCTTGAACCAGTTGTCGTCGCGCTGGAGGGATCGCCACGCGAGGAAATGGAGCATCCTGTAGAAACGCAGGGTCTCTATAAGGGCGACGCTTCCCGATTCCAGCTCGGAAAACTCCGAATAGCCCTCCACGAGAAGGGACAGTTCGCGGGCGCAGTCCGAGGCTCGTCCCGGGAGGAGAAGCCAGAGGTCCTGGATGGGCGGCCCTGTCATCATGTCGTCGAAATCGAGGAGGAGGAGGCCTTCGCCCGGACGCTCCAGGATGTTGCCGCGGTGGAGGTCGCCGTGGATCCTGCGGGGCGCTATGGCGCGTACTGGCTCTTCCGTCCCCTCCAGCGTTTCGCGGCAGGCGTCGGAGAACTCGGCCCTGAACTCGGGATGGACGAGAGGCTCGACCAGGGCGAGATTGGAGAAAGCGAGCTCAGGTCCCAGCCGAGCGCGCGAAGGCGCCTGGCGCTTGGCGCCGACCAGGTGAAGCCTGCCGGCGAGGCTGCCGAGCCTCAGCCAGTCGGATTCCGATTCGGCGTCGAAGCTTCGGCCGCCGCGCTTGGGAAAAAGCGCGAAGAAGAAGGCTTCGGCCTCGCCTTCGATTTCGACGGCGGGCAGGGTCGAGCCGGAAGAATCTTCCATGGGGGCCACGACGGGCAGTTCGGCCTTCACGCAGTCGTCGAGGAAGAGATGCTCTTCAAGGATGGCTTCCTCGGTCCAGCGGCTCGGGCGATAAAACTTCACGACATACTCCGGACCATCCTCGGCGCGAAAGCCATAGACCCGGTTCACGTAGCTGGAATAGGGAGTCAGGCTGCCATCGGGCACGATGTCGAAAGCGGCTTCCACCGCCTCGAGGATGAGGGAAGGGGAGAGGGCGTCGAAGGCGCCTTTCACCGTCTGTTCTTCCGCGTCGGGACCGAGGACATCCGTGTTCACAGTTCCGCCTCCCGCTGGGCGAGTTCTTCCCAGCGCAGGGTTTTCGTCTCGATGAGGTGGATCACTTCGTCATAGCGCTCATGGGCTTTCCGGATCTCCGCGGGCGCGGCGCCCGCCGTCCCGAACAGCGTCTCGATGCCGGCCTTTTCCGCCTCGAGCGCGTCGATTTCGGGCATGAGGCCGTCGAATTCGCGCCGCTCGGCGAAGCTGAACTTCTTTTTTTTGCCGCGCGCCGCGCCTGGCTTCGCCGCTGCGCCGCCGGCCGCGTCGTCCCGCTCCCCCGCCCCCTTCTTGGCCGCCGCGGCCTGCGCCTTCGCCTCGTCGAGCTCCGCCTTCCATTCCAGGTAGGAGCCGTTGAAAGGCCTCGCGTCGCCCTTGCCGTCCATCACGATGAGGAAGCGGGCTATGCGGTCCAGGAAGGCGCGGTCGTGGGAAACCGCCACGACGCAACCCTGGAATCCTTCGAGGAAATCCTCGAGCGCCTCGATCGTGTCTATGTCGAGATCGTTGGTCGGCTCATCCAGGAGCAGGATGTTCGGCGCCTCGACCAGGACGCGCACCAGCTGTAGCCTCCTGCGCTCGCCGCCCGAAAGTTTCCCAACGGGCATGGCCTGGAAGTCCCGGCTGAAACCGAAACGCTCGAGGAGGATCGTCGCGTCCTGGGCGGCGCCGTCGGAAAGCCTCAGGCGCTCGGCGTGGCCGCGGATATAATCCAGCACCGAAACGGCGGGGTCGACCGAATCGGCCGTCTGCTCAAAGCAGGAAATCCGCGTTGTGTCGCCGCGGACGACGCTGCCCGAGGTCGGCTCGATCTTTCCCGTGATAAGGTTGAGGAGGCTCGTCTTGCCCGAGCCGTTGGGCCCGACGATGCCGAGCCGGGCGCCCGGCTCGATCTCGTAATCGACGGGATTTAGCACTTTTTTGCCGTCGTAAGAGACCGACGCGCCCTTGAGAATGACGGCTTTTTTCCCCAAGCGGCTTTCGGCCGACGAGAAGACGAAGTTCGACGCGGGACGCTCCAGCGCGGCGGCCTGCATCGCCCTGATATCGTCCTTTCGGCGTTCGCTTTTCGTAGCCCTGGCCCGCGCCCCGCGCATAAGCCAGGCGAGCTCCACCTTGAGGTTGGCCAGACGGCGGTTTTCGGCCGCCTCAAGGGCGGCCCAGCGTTCCGCCTTTCGCTGGAGATATTGCGTATAATTGCCAGGATGGCGGTGTACGCGGCGCCTGTCTATCTCGAGAATCGAGTCGGCTACCGTGTCCAGGAACCAGCGATCGTGCGTCACGAGGACGAAGGCGAATTTGGAGGCGAGAAGCCTCGTCTCGAGCCATTCGATCGAATCGAGGTCGAGATGGTTGGTGGGTTCGTCGAGGAGGATGAGATCCGATTTAGGCGCCAGCGTCCGCGCCAGCGCGGCCTTTTTCACTTCGCCGCCCGACATAGTCGACATGAGCCGATCGAGATCGCTGAGGCCTAGTTCGGCGCAGAGCGAGGCGTAGCGGTTCTCGAGGGGGACGGGTCCCAGGGCCTCGAGTTCCTTCTCTATACGCGCGAGTTCCTGGCCTTCGGCGTGACGCCGCCGCTTGTTGAGATGTATTTCAGGGGACTTTCCCCCATAGAGAAAGTCGGCGATCGTCGTTTCGGGGCCAAAGGTTGGCATCTGCTCCAGGATGGATACGGCGAGGCCTCTTCGCCGGGCGAATTCGCCTTTGTCGGCCTGCAGCGTGCCAGCGAGGATGCGGAGCAGGGTCGTTTTTCCCGAGCCGTTGAGCCCCACGAGGCCGATCCTCTCGCCCGATTCGATGCCCAGATCGAGCCCTTCGAAAAGAAATCCGTCTTTCAGCGCGACGGCGGCGCCGGATATGGAAAGAATGTTCATGCGGCGCCCACTATACCATGGTTCCGGGCGGGGCTTCTACGCGGGCTTGAGCCGCCGCGCCGCGGCTGGGCCGCAACGAGCTGGGGGGTGCCGCGCCCGGCCGCAACGTTGAAATGAACGAAATTTTCCTCAAAAAGTGGATATAACGATCGATTAAACGGTATGTTAGTAAAGTATGGGCGACAAGGCCGTGAATCGACGCCCTGATCGAGGAGAAAGGAACATGAAAGGCAAACGTTTTTTATTGGCGGCGGCTGTATTAGTCGCAGTGCTGTTTTCTTCCTGCTACATTACGGTGAGAGGTGATGTCTATATCGGCTACGGTTGGGATAATGTACTGACATACTTTAGCGACACTAATCCAACCATCGCCAATCTGAGCACCGTGAGTTATAATGAATATTATCACTCCCAGCCTGGCACCTACTATGTCGGTTACAATATAAACTTCAAACCTATGGTTTACTTTAGCTACACTCTCACGCCGGATGAGGATTATCTGTTTAGTCCCTCCTATCTTTATGACGCCTATTTCTATATATACCTGCATGAAGGGTATGCTGATATCTATACGCCGCTTTATCGATCGCTTTCCGCCAGCAAGAACGCCAAAGCAACCGAGAGTTCGTCTGTCGTGGTATCCAAGCCGATTACACAAGAGCAAATCGAGGCCCTCGGCGAACCCACCGGCGTCATCGAGAAGTCCTCGAACGGCTACACCATCCACCTGGAGTACTGGAAGGTCGAGTAAGCCGGCTTTCCCGCCGCGAATCGCGCTCGATCCATTGACGTAAAGCAATACCCCACAGCATAACGAACCTCGCGAGAAACCGCGAGGTTCGTTGATTTATCGGCCGCAATAGCGGATGATAATCGATATGGAAAAATCGGCATTGATCAACGCCGCCGCGCATCCTCTGGAAGGATCCCTGAAAAATGCGCTCGGCGAGACAGCCTTCGGCGCCTACGAGACGCTCTTCGAAAGGCTGCGCAAAAATCACCCCGGAATAGTCGAGAACTGGTCCTATTACCGCGACACCAAATGCTGGCTTCTCAAGGTCTCCGCGAAGGAGAAGACCGTGTTCTGGCTCGGCGTCTATGAAGGATATTTCAGGACAACGTTCTATCTCAAGCCCGACAAGGGAGACGCGGTGAACGCCGCGCCCTTGCCCGAAGCGGCCAAGACGCAGTACGCGGAATCGAAGGGAAAGAAATATCACGGCATATCCCTCAGTATCAACGCCACGGACGATGTGGACTCCTTTTTCGCGCTGCTCTCCATCAAGCTCGCCGAAATGCCCTCCGGTTCCGGAACCGCGAAGATCGCGCGCATAACGTATCGAAAGGCCAAACCCGCCGACATGGAAGCCGTACGCGGCCTCATCGAGGAGTATCTGTCCTCCATGGCTTTGGACCTTTGTTTTCAGGGTATTGATGAGGAGCTGAAGACTTTGCCGGGAAAATATTCCGAACCCGATGGGGCGCTCCTTGTCGCCAAAGCCGGCGGCGCGTTGTGCGGCTGCGTCGCCATGAAGAAAATCGGCGACGGCATCTGCGAGATGAAGCGACTCTTCGTCAGGGACGCCTGCAAGGGCAGGGGCGTGGGCAAGAAACTCGCGCTTATGATAATCGAGGAGGCCCGATCGAAGGGCTATCGGCTCATGCGTCTGGACACGCTCAAATCCATGCGTCCAGCCCTTTCGCTGTACGGATCCTTAGGCTTCCATGAAACGGGCGCCTATGTGTACAATCCTCTGGAAGGGGCAGTCTATCTCGAAAAGACGCTCTGAGAGCCGCGGTGTCCTGATCCCCCGATCGGCGCGGTCAGGATTCTGAAGGAGAACGACGTGGATATTGTCAGCTATAACAGGGAAGCCTGGACCAAGGAAGTGGCCGAAGGCAACAAATGGACGGTGCCCGTATCGCCTGAGGAAATCGCTGACGCCAGAAAAGGCCAATGGTCGCTGCTCCTTACGCCGACAAAACCGGTTCCGCGGGAATGGTTCGGCGAAGTGAGCGGGAAAGACATTCTCTGCCTCGCCTCCGGCGGCGGCCAGCAGGGACCGATTCTCGCCGCCGCGGATGCGAAAGTCACCGTGTTCGACAACTGCCCCGCCCAGCTGGAGCGCGACGGCGCGGTCGCGGCGCGCGAAGGGCTGGATATACGCCTGGAGCAGGGCGACATGAAAGACCTTTCGCGCTTCCCCGACGGCAGCTTCGATGTAATATTCCATCCGGTGTCGAACATCTTCGTCGAGGATGTGCGGCCGGTTTGGAAGGAATGTCGTAGAGTCCTTAAAAAGGGCGGCGTTCTCCTCGCCGGTTTCGTCAATCCTATTCTCTACATATTCGATCTTGAGGAATGGGACACGAACCAGAAGCTGAACGTGCGCTACAGAATTCCCTATTCCGATATCGCGCAACTTCCCGAAGATCTGCTGGCCAAGAGAATGGCGGCCAAGGAAGCGCTGGAATTCGGCCACTCCCTCGAAGACCAGATAGGCGGCCAGATCGCCGCCGGATTCGCCGTGACGGGATTCTTCGAGGACTCTTCGGGATGGGGAGACCTGCTCGATCCCTATATCAATACGTTCATCGCCACGCGAGCGGCAAAATTATAGCATCCGGAGGCTGATCATGAAAAAACTGTATTTGAGCGCCGATATCGAAGGCACCTGCGGCATCGTGGACTGGAAGGAAACCGATCTCGGCGACGCGCAGAGCGTGTATTTCAGGTCGCAGATGACGAAGGAAGTGGCGGCGGCCTGCGAGGCCGCCGTCTTCTCCGGCGTGGACGACATCCTCGTCAAGGACGCCCACAGCACCGGCAGGAATATCGATCCGTCAGCCCTGCCCGAAAAAGTGAGGATACTGCGCTCCTGGACGAAGGATCCCCTGGTCATGATGGCGGGTCTCGACTCGACCTTCGAGGGCGTTCTTTTTACCGGCTATCATTCGCCGGCAGGCTCGGACGGCAATCCCCTGGCCCACACGATGAACGGCGGCAACGTCTGGGTGAAGGTCAACGGCATACAGGCGAGCGAGTTTCTCATGAATGCCTATACGGCGGTTTCCCTCCGCGTGCCCGTGCTCTTCCTGGCCGGCGACGAGGCGTTGTGCGCTTTCGCTGACGGATTGGATTGGGGAATAAGGACAGCTCCCGTCAGCAGGGGGATCGGCAATGGATCGATATCGATTCATCCGAATGTCGCCCAACGCATGATCCGGGACACGGTGGCGGAAGCCATCGCGAATCCTCCCGCGATCGAAAAACAGTACATACCGAGACGCTTCGACGTCGAGATTCGTTTCAAGGAACATTACCTTGCCCATCGAGGCTCCTTTTTCCCCGGAGCCCAGAAGATCGGCACCCACGAAGTGGCGTACAGCGCGGCTTCGTGGCGGGAGGCCCTCGTATTCCTCTTTTTCGTGCTTTAAACTAGGAAGTGGAGGTGAACCATGGGCGAAGAGAAAGAATGCTGCCCGGTTTTCGATCCTAAACCGTGGGACGGCGTCGAACACGTTTGGAAGGATAAGCCTTTCCTGAAAGGCTCGATCCCGCAGCTTTTCCATATGCCCATTCCGGGCTTCATGGGACCGGGGATAAGCAAGCTGTGGAAGCGGGCGCAGGATCTGGGCATCGCGCCAGCGACGGGGGATTTTCTTCTCCTGATGCACGATCCCTCGCCGTGGAAATCGGAACTTTTCCTCTCTGTCGCGAAGGAAGGCCCGGAAACGGTGACGTTGAGCGGCACCTTTTTCAGCAAGGTCTACGACGGTCCCTACAACGACGTTCCCAAATACATCCAGGCCGTGGACGATTTTCTCGCCATGAGGGCGAAAATCGCCAAGGACTATTACTTCTATTACACGACATGCCCGAAATGCGCCAAGAAATACGGGCACAACTACATTGTCGTCTTCGCGAAGTATAGCGGGGACGTCGGCGGTCCGCGAAGGGCCGCCGCTTTATTCACGTTCTTGACTGAATCCACTTCTCTATTTTAAGGATGGACCTTTGCCCGCGGCGAACTGATGGGCGAAACCGGCGTTAACGGTAACGGCCGGACTTCCTTCGTCCAGGACAAGGACCACGCCTGCCGTGGCCATGGACGCGGTGCCGAGGCGATATTTCCCGTCGAGCTTGAAACTCAGCTCGGTAGTCGGCGAGCTGGCCAGAGAACGCTCCACGAGTAGTCGACGGTACTGTAATCGTAGGTCTTCAAGCCGCTCTCGGAACCGACGAGCCTGTACTCGAAGGCGAAGGAAGCTTCCAGGGCATGGCGACCCAGGTAAGGGCCAGTCTCCCCAGGGCAGTGTCGGGGCGAGGGGCGTGGCGAGAAGGGCCTTCCGTCGATATAGCCTGCGGCCAGTTGGACATGACTTCGTACTGAGCGGTAAAGGCTTCGTTTGGAGCGCCGCTCTGCCTGCGGTAGAGATATCTGGAGAGCAGATAGCCCTCGGCGCGGACATTGAGGCCGCCCTTGGGCACTTGGTTCCTGCCGACATAGTAGGTGTAATCGGAATCGTAATATTTAGCTCCCGCAGCCCCAGAACCCGGAATGAGATTCAGGTCCGCGCCCACCGAGAGACCGATGGCCGTCGGGTTGCTACCTGCTTCCGTGCCGAGCATGAAATCGTCCAGGATGAACTGGCCGTAGAAGGCAAAGGTCTCCCTGGGGGTCCAGTTGAAGTCCAGGCCGGCCATGACATTCTGGTGTGTTGTGAAGAGGTTGTGGTAGAAGAGGAAGGGACCCCAGTCCTGGAAATCGGGATTCGCGTCCGCTATAAGCGTATATTCGTTGATGCCAATCGTGAAATATTTACCCGTCCACGAAGCCCGGTGGAAGAAGTAGTATTTGGGTTGGGTTCCGGTTCCGGCGAAAGCGTCGTTGGACCAGCGCTGCAGGCCCACCGCGACATAGTCATAGCCCAGTTTCCCGCTGCCGATCGGCACGGCCAACGAGGCCGCGACATGGTCGTAGAAAGGGTTGCCGGAGGAGATTCCGAGACCGTAGGTGCCGGGACCATCCTTTATCTTCCTGCGTCCCAGAGAAAGCCTGATGCCATTGGAGTCGTAATCCACATAGCCGACGTTGGGATAGAACGTGCCGAGATCGATGATGTCGGGAGCCCAGCCTGTCCTGGAGTCCGGCATATTGAAAATGGACTGTTTATAGAGCTTAGACCAGATATCCTGCTGGAACTCCATGATGCCGATGGCGGTGATTGGCCCCGTCTTGAAATAGAAACCGCCCGAGCCGAAAGTCGGCTTGTTGTAGTACTCGCCGAAGGCCCGGTCGGAGATGTCGGAGCCGGTCGATACCTGAGCCTGGGTCGTGTACTCGAACATGGGGAAAAGATTGAAGAAGAAGCCGGCCTCCATAGTAGGCCCGGTTCCTTCGGCAAATCCGGCGAATGTCGCGACGCAAGCGAAAATGAGCAAAGCCGCGCTTATTTTTTTCCGCATTTTGTCTCCCTTCAAAATTTATGAAAAGACTATGAAAGATGTTGTCCTGAAAGCAATTCCAGGACGGCATCTTTCATATGGAGAGGATTATAACACGGAAAAACGGCGCTGTCACATGACAGCGATTATCTTTGCTCCGTCGCGCATCGATTCGGGGAGCGCGTCGATTTTCTGCGCGGAGCTTAGAGCGCCAGCAATGGAGAAGGGAGCCGCCGCCGCAATCGAGGCCGCGAGCGCCTTGAAGTCGGCTGGCGACGCTGCCAGGATCTGGCCGCGCATGGTTTGCCTGTCCTCGTAACGGTACCCTGTCATGTAATGGACAAGGGAGGTGAAGCCCTTGGCGTCGGGAAGCAGATAGCTGTCGACGCCGCCGATGGTCCCGATGATGGCGCGGGTGAGTTCCTCCTCCGAGATTTCGAGTTTGTCAAGATATTCGGAAGCCTGCGCGAAGATGTCGAGCGTTTTTTCGAGGTTAGGATCCCTGTAGGAAAGGAAGACGAAGACGCCCGAGTTGAGGTCATACATGGAGAAACCGCCGTAGGCGCCGCCCTGCACGCGCACCTTTTCCCAGAGGAAGGTGGTGTCGAGATATTTTTTCGCGACGAGAAAGGCTCCCGAGGGTTTGCCGCCCGCGGCGGCCATTGGATAGGCCTTGCCCACGAAATTCACCTGGGTGGGGGCGGTCAGCAGTTCCATGGCGGGCGCCGCGGTAGCGCCGCCGCGGGCCTGCGCCGCATCGAGCCCGCTGGCCTGGGCCCGCGCGCCGGCCGTTCCATCCTGCCCCTGCGGGAGCGCCGCGACGAAACCTTCCAGCTGTGGCCTCAGCCTTTCGAAATCCTTCCTGTCGATGGTGACGTTCACGATCGCGCCCGCAGCGCTCACCACCGTGTCCCGCGTCGCCGTCAGGTCGGCGAGCACGCCTGCCCAGTCGGAATCGATCCTCTCGGCGAGCGCGCGGAGGAAGAAAAGCTGTTCCAGGCCATTGATGGATTCGGACATGCGGTCCGCCTCGGTGAGCCTCGAAAGGAGCCTCAAGCCGACGAGACGGTGGCCCGAAGGAATGAGCGAGGCCTCGGATTGGGCCTTTTCCTCGAGAACGATCTGCTTGAACCGCTCCCTGTTGTCCAGTTTCGCGCCAAGAAGCACGGATTCCAGGAGCGCCAGAAGCTTCGGAACCTTCTCCACGATAGCCTTGGACCTGAACACAAAATAGGCCGCGGCCTCGGGACGGTTCCACTTCGTGGTGAGCACGCTCGTCGTGCCGACGCCGCCGGTATGCTTGCCTATTTCCTGGCTCATCGTCACATAGTCGGCGTCTTCCGTTCCCATTTCCAGGAGAGCCCTGCCGAGAAGCCCCATATAGGGAAGGAGCCTTTCGTCCAGCCCGTTCATGGGGAAGGCCAGGTCCAGGTAGAGGATGGAACTGGTCGAAAGATCGTGGAAGAGCAGGGTGGAGGAGGCGATCGTTCCCGTTTCGGAGGGAATCCTCGACGCGTTTTTAGGCAGATCGGCCAGTTCCAGCGAGGGAATCGTGGCGAGGGCTTCGGGACTGTCGGAAGCGTTCTGCCGCAGCTGAAGCTGCTCCGCCGCGGTCGCCGCCGCCTTCAATTCTGCCTCGGACATAGCGGCGCGCGCGGCCTCCAGCGCCGCCTTCTCCTCCGCTTCCCGGCGCGCGCCGGCTTCCGGATCCGGCAGTATCGTCACGGTGCTTCTGTGCGGATTGTCGAGCAGCCATGCGCGGATGAGCCTTTCGAAGTAGACGCCGCCATCCGTCGCCTCTTTCTTGATTTCGGCGAGGGAGGCGCCAAAGGAAAGCGCCTTGATTGGGTCCTTGTCGTAGAGCCACTCGTTGAGCGCCTCCAGCATCACCGCGAGTCCGCGGGGGAAGCGCCCCGAATTCTTCTCGCGCAGGGCGAACTCCACCGTGTTGATGGAAGCTTCCACCGTATCCGGATCGATGCCCTCATCGGCCAGCCGCGTGAGTTCCGAAAGGATCAGGTCCTCGACCTCTTTCACCTTGTCGGGCCGCACGCCCTTGAGCCCTACCGACCACGCCCCAAGCCTCATCGAGTCCTCGAGGCCGAATCCGGCCAGATCCTCGCCCAGCCCCGAATCGATGAGAGCCTTGCGAAGGGGAGAGGCGGGCGTGGCGGTGAGTATGTGGGAGAGAATCGAGAGGCCTAGCGTCGTCTTCTGGTCCCCATGCTCGGCCAGCGCCCAGTTGACGGCAGTCCAAGCCTTGGGTTCCTTGCCTTCGTAGACGGCTGTGCGGGCGATGGGCGCCGCGAAAGGGGTCTGCAGCCCAGGCAGCGAATCCACTTCCATGCGCGAATAGGGCGCAAGCCACGTATCGATGAAAGCCAGGCGCTCGTCCGGATCGTCGTCTCCGTAAAAGTAGATGAAGGAATTCGAGGGATGGTAATACTTCTCATGGAATGCCAGGAAGGCGGCATAATCCAGCTGGGGGATGACGGCGGGATCGCCTCCGGAATCCAGACCGTATGCCGTGTCCGGAAAGAGCGAGCGGCGGCACTGGTCGTCGTGGAAGTCGTCGGGGTCGGAATATGCCCCCTTCATCTCGTTGAAGACTACGCCCTTGTAGGCGAGCGCCCCCGTTTCGGCGTCGACCTCGTAGTGCCAGCCTTCCTGGCGGAAGGTATCCTCGGTGATGCGCGGCTTGAGCACGGCGTCCATATAGACATCGACGAGGTTGTAGAAGTCCTTCTTGTTGGTCGAAGCCACGGGATAAACCGTCTTGTCGGGATACGTGAAGGCGTTGAGGAAGGTGTTGAGCGAGCCTTTCATCAGTTCGACGAAGGGTTCCTTGACGGGGTATTTTTCCGAGCCGCAGAGCACCGAGTGTTCCATGATGTGGGCTACGCCGTCGGAGCGAGAAGGCGGGGTCCTGAAGGTGATGCCGAAGGCCTTGTTTTCGTCTTTGTTGGCGATGGAAAGGAGGCGTGCGCCGGTGGCGTCATGGCGATAAAGTCTGGCTATGGAATCAATTTCCGGAACCGGGCGTTCCTCTATGAGCGTAAATGACATAGGCACTCCTGCGTGTAATCATATGGTAACCGCCAGACGGGTCTTGTCTTCGTACATGAGCCCATCCAGCCTATGGATGAAAGTATCGATATTCCTGTCTCTTTCCAAATCGAATATCGCTTTGCCCATGCTCGCGGAGAGCGTATAGGTCTTTTCGGCGCCGTTGGCGGCCTTCATGTTCGCGCGTATCCTTTCGATAACCTCATCCACGACGACGCCGTCGCCCGTATCGAGGATCACGACGAACTCGTCGCCGCCGTAGCGCGCCACGAAATCTGTTTTGCGCACCGAGGCGTGAAGGATTCTCGCCATTTCGATGAGGGCCTGGTCCCCCGTTCCGTGACCGCAGCGGTCGTTGATCTGCTTGAAATTATCCAGATCGAGCATTATTCCGGCAAAGGTTCTGTTTCTGCATGCTTTCCGCACCAGAGTGCCCAGGTATTCCTGGAGGCTCGAGCGGTTGAAGGCGCCCGTGAGGTAGTCGCTGTCGATTTGCCTATTCTGGACGTTGATGAAGGTGAGAAAGACGGCGATGACGGTGGCCGGCCAGAACAGGTTGGTGCCGTAGACGAACTGCTGGAGTATTCCCCCGATGGTCGGCATCACCGGGTAGAGGATGAGGTTATAGAATGAGGGGCCGGGTATGGTCCTGCGCCGCCTCACGAGGACATAGGCCGGGAGGAGTCCCATGACGGTCATGAGTAGGTTGAAGAAACCATTGAGCGGGCCCCTGAAATAGATGTTGTTTTCGTCGAGGTAGAAAAGCAGGCCTTTGATCGGGCTGAGAACGGCGAAGAAGGCGCCCATCACGGCGACCGCTATGGCGGTCCAGAAATAGAAGGACAGGACGAGGGGGCGGTTCGGCGCGGTGAAGTGATCGACGTAAATGAGATAGATGCCCATCGGCGTGAAGATGAGGGCATAGAAAATGACGTTGATTACATAGCCCGCTAACCTCATGGAAGAGCCGGGCTTTCCGTCGACGATCCAGCTCAGTCCCTCGAAGATGATCACGAGGCTTATGCTTACGATCAGCCGGAGAAAGAGCCTGGAATCCATGAATTGGTGGTCCCTGTTCCTGATGATGATGGAACCGCCCATGATGGCCAGGATGGCGAGCGCGAATAGGTCAATTTCGACGCGTAACAGGGTTTCCAGCGACATCTTATGGTTTTCTGTTTCCTTTCATGAGCCAATGGGAGTAGGCGAGGTAATTCATTCTACCAACTGCGTTGGCAATTGCAAGTCCGGCGGCGATGGCGAAGGCTGTCATGAGCGTGGTCATGACGAGTTCGACCGTTTTCGCCGAATTGCCCTCGAGGGTGGAAAGCATCGTGTAGTACATGCCTCCGCCGGGCACAAGAGGGAGGATGGCCGCTATCGCGTAGACGGTGGCCGGCCTGAATCGCAGCCATCCGATTATTTCGCTGTAGAGTCCCGCCGCGAGGGCGGCAAGGAAAACCGCGAAGGCGGGCGAGCCCGCGTGAGGCACGACGAGGAATATCGCCCAACCTACCGCCGCTCCGCCCGAGGCGAGCAGGATGTCGAGAGAATGCAGTCCGAAAAGGAGGGAAAAGGCCGAGGTGGCGATGGCCGCGAATGCCGGACCCTTGAGCCAGTCAACCATGGAGAGCGATTCCGGGCTCATCGGATGCCTCCGAATTCGAGAAGCTTCCATATCGCGAAAGCCCCGCCTGCTCCGGCCGAAATCGCCGCCGCGGTGATGAAGGCGTCCACGCCGCGGGCAATGCCGGCGACGAGGTCCCCCGCGATGATGTCGCGTATCGCGTTGGTGATGGCCACGCCGGGGACGAGGAGCATGATGACGCCGATGATGGTCATGTCGGTGTTGATCGGGGCGATGAGCGCTTGAATGCCGAGCGAAGCGATGGCCGCGTAGCCTCCGCCGGCGAGACTGGTGAGGAATTCGGGCAGTTTCAGGCGCTGGAATCCCCGTATGAGAAGGTAAAGGGTGGCGCCTATGGCCGCGGCGGCCGCGGCATCCGCCGGTTTTCCGCCGAAAAGAAGGGTGAAGAAGGCTGCGCCGACGGCGCTCGCTCCCATTCTTAGGGCGAAGGGGCGTTCGCGAAGTCTTTCGATGACATCGAGTTCGCGGGTCGCTTCCAGAATGTCGATCCTGTCGGTCTGGAGTCCGCTCACCATCGTGTGGATTCGCGACGCTTTTTCCAGGTTCATCTCGCGCCGCTTCACGCGCCTCACGACCGCGTGGACCTTGCCGTCCTCGCCGGTGAAGGAGAGCATGAGCCCCGTGCTCGTGGCGAAGCATTCGGCTTCAACGCCGCCCTGGCTGGTTATGATGTTCATCGCGGTTTCTTCGGCGCGATAGGTTTCCCCGCCGCTTTCGAGCATGAGTCGCGCCGCGTCGGCCGCGAAAAGCAGTAAGTCTTCTGGCTGCATCGACCCCTATACTACTTCCCGCGGGGCGATCCATCAAGAAATATCGAAGGAATTCTGATGACTAAAAATGTTTGAAAAGATAATATTTTATCGGTTTTCGTGGACGGACCTTTTTCGCGGTGTTATATTTCCTCTTGAGCGATCCGAACATCCTCGCGCCCGCAAGGGGCGAGCACTCTGTCGCTCAGCCTGTCGCCTCGCATGAGGGACATATTTAGCGTTCAGGAGACTTCCATGAAACGCGTCATCTTCTCACTTCTTTTTTTGGCACTTCTTTCCTCATCCTGCGTCATCGCGGTCACTCCTGGCGACTTTGTCGGAAACGGGAAGGTCGTCACCGCTTCGCTGCCCCTTTCTGGGTACGGCGCGGTAAAGAACATGACATCAGGGCAGGTGCGTCTGCGTATGGGAGCCTCAAGGTCGGTCAGCGTGACCATAGACGAGAATCTCGTCGAGTACCTGGATATCCATACCGAAAACGATACTCTCGTCATCGCCCTTCAGCCGGGTAAAAGTCTCTACCGCTACACGGAATTCACGGTCGATGTCATGCTTCCCACGCTGAATGAAATCGGCGTCTACGGCTCGGGTGATATTTCTGTTCTGAACCGTTTCAGCGGGCGATCGATCGTCATGACCGACCAGGGTTCGGGCTTCATTTCCGGCGATTTCGAATACGACCACCTCACCGCGACCATTCTAGGTTCAGGAAATATAAAACTATCGGGTGGTTCCGATCGACTGGACGCCACGATCTACGGATCGGGGAACATTCAGGCCACGGGTTTCACCGCCGGCGAGGCGGTCGTGGCGGTGAACGGTTCCGGATCCTGCACGCTTCGGGTCCTGGACTCCCTCGACGCGAGGATTTACGGTTCAGGATCCGTGTATTACCGCGGTTACCCCAGCATTTCCGTAACCGATTTTGGATCGGGCGAAGTAAAGCAGCTTTTGCATTGACCCAGGAGGGGGAGAGAGCCCGATCCTCTCCCCCGGTACTACCCATTTCTTCGGGAAATCTTTATCATAAGCGGAAATTGCTGTGCAAAAAAATAGCATATCGCCCTGATCTAGGGATGATGGAGGATTTCAGTGCTGTTTTTTCTCCGCGGAATTCTCTACCTGACTGCGGTCGTATTCTTCTGCATTTTCTGCTACAGCATCGCGCACCGACACAATCAGCTTTCCTCTCTATTCGCCATCATGTCCATAGCGGTCATGATCTATGTTGTCGGTTACGCTTTTGAGTTGGGATCCGATAGTCTCGAGGAGATCAAGTTCTGGCTGAAGTTCGAATACTTTGGCCTGTCCTTCATCTCCACGGTTTGGTTTTTCATCGCCCATAAGTCCAGGATCAAGCGCGAGCTTTCCTTCGGCATCTATCTCGCCTTGCTCCTGATACCCATCCTCACCATTTTCTTTTCCGCGACCAACGATTTCCTTCATCTCCATTACCGCGAGGTGTCGGCCATCGTCGTGGGCGGACAGCTCCTTGCCAGGCTGGATAAGGGACCTTGGTACGCCGTGTTCGTCATCTATTCGAATGCCATGATGCTGCTGAGTCTCGCGGCTTTTTTCATGCAATGGAGGACTTCGAAGCTGGGGACGGCCAGCACTTCGTTCTGGATGATGCTGGGCTCCGCCTGGGTAGGGCTCTTCGAAACCTGTTACCTGTTCGGCCTCTCTCCCTACGGCATCGATCTTGCCCCTTTCGGGTTTCTGGGAGCGGCTTTCTTTTTTTCGGTCGCCATCGTTCGCCACGATTTTTTGCAGTCCGACCAACTCGTCAAGGATATCGTGTTCTCGGGCATCAGCGAGGGTATCCTTATCCTGGATTCCATGGACAAGATTTCGGACTACAACAAGGCGGCAGGCTCCTTATTCTCCTGGCTAATCCCTGAGGCGATCGGGAAGAAGCTCGGCGATTTTCCCGAAGGGGTCGCGCTGGACGGCGCCGCTTCACGGAACAAGGAGCTGAAGATCGTACAGGACGGCAGGACGCGCTACTTCGAGGCCAAGATGACGAAGCTCATCGACCGGAAGAAGAATGTCGGCCGCGTATTCCTGTTCAAGGACGTCACGGGGCTTCACCGTCTGCTAAGGAAGCTTTACCGTCTCGCCAACTACGACATGCTCACGAAAACATTCAACCGACACAGATTTTTCGACGACGCGGAAAAGGAAGTATCTCGCGTCCAGCGCTATGGCGGTCGAATTGGACTTCTCATGATCGACCTAGATTTTTTCAAGGTAGTCAACGACAGGTATGGGCATCAGGCTGGCGACGCGGTTCTCGTCGCCGTCGCCCGGACCTTGAAGGATAGGATTCGCGCTTCCGACATACTCGGCAGGTACGGCGGCGAGGAGTTCATCGTCGTACTGACGGCCATCGATCCCGAAAAGGTTCTGGCCGTGGCCGAAGACATGCGGGAGAGCGTCGCGGCGCTTCGCGTTCCCTATCGGGATAAGAGTATCACGACGACGATAAGTATCGGGATGGCGGTATCGGATGAGAGCGACAGGACCACGACACTGGAAAAGCTGCTTATGGAAGCCGACTTGGCCCTATACAGGGCCAAGAAGGAAGGCCGCGATCGAGTCTGCTCCGGAGAGAAGGCATAGCGGAAGGCGTGAAGCGTTAAAAAAACCCGGAGATGTCTCCGGGTTTTAGAACTTCGTTATGCAAGCAAATCAGTAATTTCTCGCGAAGATGGCCCTGTGCTTGGCTGGTGCTCCGCAGAGAGCGCAGACTCCATCCACGCCCTCCTGATGGCCGAGGGGCAGGCAGCGCAGGGTCGCCTTGACCTTGGCCTTGAGCCCTGCCTCGCATTCCGCTGAACCGCACCAGAGCGCTTCGGCGAAGCCGCCATGAGCGTCGGCGGTACCCATGCCTTCGGCGCCGAAGAAATCCATCAGCTCTTTGTTGGAGCCAATTTTCACGGTATTGGCGTCGCGGAAAGCCACGGCTCGCTCGTAGAGGGAGGTCTGAATTCCGTCGAGGAGCTTCCTGACTGCCTCGGCCGCGTTGGCTGCGGCCACGAAGGATTTCTCCCCCGTATCCCTGCGAACCAGGACGAGTTTTTCCGAAGCCATGTCGCGAGGGCCGATTTCAATCCTCACCGGTGTTCCCCTCATCTCCCACTCGGCGAACTTCCAACCGGGGCTCGACGAATCGTCGCTGTCGAGGAGGGCGCGGATGCCCGCGGCCTTGAGCGCGGCCAGCGTCTTCTCCGCGTAGGCGAGGACGGCCGCCTTGTTGTCGTTCTTGTAGATCGGGACGATGACGGCTTCCTCGGGCGCGAGGGTAGGGGGTAGCACGAGTCCCTTGTCGTCCGAATGCGTCATGATGACGGCGCCGACAAGGCGCGTCGAAACGCCCCAGCTCGTCGCCCATACGTAGTCGAGGCTTCCTTCGCGGGTTTGGAATTTGACGTCGAAGGCCTTGGCGAAATTCTGGCCCAGAAAGTGGCTCGTTCCCGCCTGGAGGGCCTTCTTGTCCTGCATCATTGCCTCGATGGTGTAGGTGTTGACGGCGCCGGCGAATTTTTCGGTTTCGCTCTTCACGCCGACGACAACGGGCACGCAGAGATAGCGCTCCACGACGTCGCGGTAGACTTCGATCATGCGCAGGGTTTCCTCTACCGCTTCCTTTTCGGTTTCATGGGCTGTATGCCCTTCCTGCCAGAGGAACTCGCTCGTCCTGAGGAAGAGGCGCGTGCGCTTTTCCCAGCGGAGGACGTTCGACCACTGGTTTATGAGGAGGGGGAGATCGCGCCAGGACTGGATCCAGTCCTTGTATTTCGCCCAGATGATGGTCTCGCTCGTGGGACGTATGCAGTAGGGCTCCTCGAGTTCCTCGCCGCCTCCATGGGTGACGACGGCCAGCTCGGGGGCAAAGCCTTTGACATGCTCGGCTTCCTTCTGCAGGAAACTCATGGGGATGAGGAGGGGGAAATAGGCGTTCTGATGCCCGGTTTCCTTGAAGCGCCTGTCGAACTCGTCGCGGATGCGCTCCCAGATGGCATAGCCGCGCGGCCTTATCACCATGCACCCTTTCACCGGCGAATAGTCCGCCAGCTTCGCGTTGAGGACGATGTCGATGTACCACTGAGAGTAGTCGACTTCGCGGGGCGTGATTTTTTCGGCCATAAGTCACCTCACCATGGAAAAAGATAAGGAACTATATATAAAAACGAAGGCTCTTTCAATCGGATGGGCTGCTCATCGTGCCGCGCGGAAAGCGAATCGCGCCTCCGGGGGCTTCAAGCAGGCTTCGTTTCGCGCTATCTTATCGACTGTGACCCTTCAGAACCGACGACGCACCTATTGGATTCTCTTTGGCCTGAGCAGCGCCATGCTCCTGCTCGCCCTGGTCTTCTCGATTCTTCTCATCCTGCGCAGGGATGTCCCGATCTTCCTCATCGAACATAAGATCTACGAGATCCACACCATTCTGGGCATGCGAATATCTTCCTTCGCGCTTTCCCTGGCCGACGCGCTTTCGGCCGCTTTCTTCGCCTCCCTGGTCGGCGCCTTCATCCTGAGGACCTTCAGGAAAACCGTTTCGGCCGAGATCTTCTTTTTCGCCTTCTGGCTCGCCACGGTATCCTTCGATTCCCTGAGACTCGTCCACCTGTTCGCGGGATTGAACGGCGGCTCCGATTCGCTGCTGGCCGTCATCGATAAGCTTTACATCGGCACGAGATTCCTGGGCTACATCGCTATATTCATCTCCGGGCTTTACGCCTCGGGCATGAGGAACGACCGGCAGTTCTCCATAATGGCCGCCTGTGTCGGCATCAGCATAGCCCTTGTCTCAATCCTGCCCGTCAACACGGGCATATGGACGCGGAACATCATGTTCAAAGTGGGCTATGGACGCCTCATCGAAGGGTTTTCGCTCGCGATCATTCTAATAACGATAGCGAATTACCTCATCGCGGTGAGGGTGAGAGGCGATAAGGCATATTACTTCATCGCGCTCGGCATCGCGGCCTTGACGGCGGGCACGCATTACCTGAGCCGCGATGGATCGCCGGCCCTCAGTCTCGCGTCGATAATGATGATGACGCTTGGAAGCTTCCTTTATATCTACAAACTCCATTCATTCTATCTCTGGCAGTAGGTTCCCAGGCGTCGGCCTTCCCGAAAACGGTCTCCTCCCTAGAATCCCATGAGCGTGGCGGTCAGACCGGCCGCGAGGGGCAGGAGAATATTGTCCCAATCCTTGGCTGGCAGGGCTTCGACAAAGGTGGAAACGGCGGCGATGATCAGGGATGGGCCGAATTGGCGCGATATGGCAAAGGTTGAAAGCAGGGAAACCAGAAAACAGGTGAGACTCCCCTCGAGCGATTTGCCCCTGGTGAATGGCATTTTTATTTTTCCGACGGTTTTGCCGACAATGCTGGAAAAGCTGTCGCCGAAGGCCAGAATATAGACGGCTATCGAGGCCGAGGTTGGGCTGAAGAGCAGTACGGAGGCGAGAGCCCCGAGTCCGAGCGTCACCGGTCCTTTGACGAAGCGGCCCGCGTCGCGGAGCCGGGCCGCCTTCGCGGTTATGGCTGAGATCAGCGGGATATGGATGCCTTTCATGCGCAGCGTCTCGAAAACGGCGTAACCGCAGGTGCCTGTCGCCAGAAGAACGATTGTCAGCGTCCTCGAGATCGAAAGGAGAAGGGGGACGAAGGCTATCAGAAGATGGATGGATTTGCGTGTGAGTTCTATGACGACTTCCTGACGCGTGGCTCTTCTTCGCGCTTTTATCCCGGAAGGATACCCCGCGGGTATGCTGACGTTTTCCTGTCTCATCGTTTCTCCGCAAGCCGCTTCTTGACACGCTGTCGGGGCTTTGGTAGGATGGCCAGCAGTCGAGAGCGTTGGGTGGGCGATTAACTCAGCGGGAGAGTGCTACCTTCACACGGTAGAAGTCATTGGTTCAATCCCAATATCGCCCACCGAACGCTCTCTTTTTATGTCCATTCGGTCTTGTTTCCCTGCGGCTTGGCTGGGTGGAAGACCGGTAAACCGCTCCACCACCCACTACAGTATACCTCCATTAGTCCCGAATTTCCACAGGAACCTCCCCGGCGCCTTTCTGGGCGATTTCCGGGACGCTTCCTGGGGCGATTTTGGGTCGCCGGGCCAGCGTCCTGTCCTCGATCTTGCCCAGGAGCCAGATCAGGCCGGCGGCGGCGGCGGCGATGGCGCCCACGAGAGGCCACACGGCGTCGAGGCTGGTGGCGTCTATGAGCCTGCCGATGACGGGAGGGCTGATAGTCCAGCCTATTCCCCCGATGAAGGGCAGGACGGATTGGAATCTTCCCCGATGGGAGATGGGCGTGTGGTTCGCCACATAGGCGCCCTCGTTCGTCGCGTTCACGATTTCGCCCAGCGTCCACAGGATCGTCGATAGGTAAAGAAGCCAGATATTGTGCGAAAATCCTATCATGCCGAACCCCACCGCGTAGAAGACCCCGGCCAGCGCCACCGAATTGATGGGCTTCCATTTTTTCGACAGGGCCATAACGGGCGTCGAGAGGAAGATGACGAGGACGGCGTTCAGCGTCATGAAGGTGCCGAAAATGGCCGCCCCTGATTCGCCGAACAGCGCTTTCGTCTGGAGAGGCAGGGCGAAGCGGTGCTGGTTGTAGACGAAGCCGTACCAGGTCACGATCATCGTGAAAACGATGAGGAAGGGGCGCGACAATAAGGCCTGGACCAGGGAGCCCTTGTGGGCTTCCTCGGTGCTTCCCGTGCCGATGGTCGCGTCGATCTGCTGCTGGGTAGGCTTCGTTTCGCCCACCTTGGCGCCCACGATGGCGGTGGCGGCGAAGACGGCCAGCGCGTTTCCCCAGAAGAGCCAGGACGACGCGTGCTCGAAGAGGAAACCCGCGATGAGCGATCCCACCGCGAAGCCGAGGTTGTGGGCGAGGTACTGGAGCGAGAAGGCGGTGCGCCTGTTCTCCGGCGTGGTGAGATCCGTCATCATCGCCGAGCGGGCGGGATCGGTGATGCCGTCGAAGAACACGCTCAGGAGAATGAGCATGGGGACATAGGCGGAGAACATGGCGAAGCCGCAGGGGATGTACAGGGCCGCCGAGATTATCTGCGTGACGACCATGAGCCGCTTGCGTCCCCATCGGTCGGCCAGTTTCCCGCCGATGAAGTTGCCCGGTATGTAGACGATAGAGATGAAAAACATGAAGTTGCCCGCTTCTCCCTGGCTCATTCCGGACCTTCCGGTGAGATAGAGGGTGAGAAAGGGAAACACGAAAATGCCCATCGAGTTGATGATGGTAGCGATGCACAGCATGTAGAGAGGTTTTGGAAGCCCTCTGTAGACGCTGAATAGTCCCACCGCCTTGCGGCGCAGGGCTGGAAGGAGATTGTCGATGCTTTTTTTTGCGGCTTGAGTGCCCATGATTTTAATGCTCCCGCACGTGGTGCGGTACCGTTCCGGAGGGAATTAGCCCTGCCGGCATGGCGATTGCGCTTTCAGCGCAGCTGACTGGTGGCGCGGAGATGCTTAAGGATGTGAGAAAGGGGGTGTTCTTTCTGTACTCGAGCCTTAAGCAGCTGCGCGTACGTTTCGGTACGATGACGTTACGTTTACAAACACTGCTTCGGCTCCTTTGTTGAAGATTTCGTGTATCGTCGCAGAATTTCATGATATAGTCAAGACGGAATTCGGCGTCGGTGAAATCCGGCGTTGGGCGGAGGATTTTCATGGAAGGAACGTTTTTCCCGGATATAGGGGCCAAGCTGGAAATTCTCGAACCCGGCCTTCTGTCACGCAAGGTGAGGGCCTACGGCGAGAAGTCGATGGTCGTCGAAGTGCTTTTCGAAACAGGGGCCGCGGGAGCCGAGCATCAGCATCCTCATGAGCAGATATCCTATTGTCTCGACGGAAGCTTCGATTATTTCGTGGGCGCGGCGACCTACAGGCTGGAGCAAGGAGACTGCGTCCTCGTTCCCGGCGGCGCGCTGCATGGAACCAAATGTCTCGCCAAGGGGCGGCTCCTCGACGTTTTTTCGCCTCCCCGCGAAGATTTCCTTGCGCGCTGAACGCGCCTGGAGGCAATCATGAAAGGCTGCATGGGCAAGCTGCTCTTCGTCGATTTGGGGAACGGCGCCTTCGAGACGCGGACACCGCCAGAAGAAATGTACCGCGAGTGCGCCGGCGGGATCGGCCTCGCGGCGCGAATTCTCATAGACGAAATTCCCGCCGGCGCTGACCCGCTCGGTCCCGAAAATCTGCTCGCCTTCATGTCGGGGGCCCTGACCGGGACCGGGTCGGTCATGACAGGCCGCTGGATGGTGGCCTGCAAGTCGCCCCTCACCGGCGGCTGGGGAGACGCCAACTGCGGCGGCACCCTGTCCCCGGCGATAAAACGCTGCGGCTACGACGGCATCTTCTTCAAGGGAATCTCGGCCCAGCCCGTCGTTTTTTTCTGCGACGACGCGGGCCCCCGGCTGGAACCGGCCGGGGAACTCTGGGGCAAAGACGCCGTCGAGACAGAGGAAGCGATTTTCGCCTCGTGTAAGGGAAAAAAACCAGCGATGGCCGCCATAGGCTACGCCGCCGAAAACCTGTCGCTCATCTCCGGCATCTCCAACGACGGAGGCCGCTACGCCGCGCGCTCGGGCGTCGGCGCCGTCATGGGTTCGAAGCGCCTCAAGGCCATCGTTCTGTCCGGAAACGCCATAATATCCTGCGCCAATCCGCAGAAAGTGACGGAGCTCTCCAAGCGATTCACCGAATCGGTGAAGAAGACCAATATCCCGGCCTTCGTGAAGGGCAAGCACCTGGCCTTCGTGGGAAAAATGATGGGACTGCCCCTCGTCTTCCGCATGGACGGCATCCTGAGCGCGGCGTTTTTCAAGCGCTGGGGCACGATCTACAACAACACAGGCGGCGTGGTGAACGGCGATACGCCGGTGGGCAACTGGAAAGACGGTCCGGCCGAGTTCCCGAAGGCGCGGTACGAAAAGCTCAACGCCCAGAAGGTCACGGACCTCGAAACGAAGAAATACCACTGCTATTCCTGCGTCATCGGCTGCGGCGGCATCTGCGACGTGAGCGGCATCATCGCCGGCGACGGGCATATGCACAAACCTGAGTACGAGACGCACGCCGCTTTCGGCCCCCTCCTCCTCAACGACGACCACGCGTCCATCTTCAAATGCAACGACATATGCAACAGGAGCGGCCTCGACACGATTTCCGCGGGATCGACCGTGGCCTTCGCCATCGAGTGCAGGGAGCGCGGCATCCTGAGCGAAGCCGCGTTGGGCGGCATCGACCTGAAATGGGGCGGCAGCGAAGCCATCGTGGAGTTCCTCGAGCTCATGGCGAGGCGCCAGGGCGTCGGCGAGCTTTTCGCCGACGGAGCCGCCGCGGCCGCGAAGAAGCTGGGGCATTCCTCTGAAACCTTCGCCGCGCAGGCTGGAGGGCAGGAGCCCGGCATGCACGATTCGCGGGCCGATCCGCAGATGGGAGTGTCCTACTCGGCCGACCCCACGCCGGGACGTCACACGATCGCCTCCGGCGTCTATTATAACGTTATGCGGCTTTGGACTAGGGTGTCCTGGGCGCCCAAGGTGCCCCTCGTCTACCTGAAGTCGCGCGAGTACGTCGCCAACGAGGAAGAAGCGATGAAGGGAGTGGCCGGCACGCTCTACAAGCAAGTGGCCGATATGGCGGGCGGCTGTCTTTTCGCCATGATAACAGGCGTCCAGCACTGGGATCTTTTCGCCTTTTTCAACGCGGCGACGGGCATGGAACTGTCGCCCGACGAGTATATGGAAATGGGCAGGCGAGCGCAGACCCTGCGCCAGCTCTTCAACCTCAAGCAGGGAATCCATCCGCGCGACTATTTCATCCCCGAACGCATGCGGGGCGCGCCTCCTCTTTCCAACGGCCCCTTGAAAGGCAGGTCTCTGCCCCTGGCCGAAAAGGTCGGTCTGCACTGGGCGGCGATGGGCTGGGATGGGAAAACGGGAGTGCCGACGGCGGAAACCCTCGAAAAGCTGGGCTTGAAGGATCTGGTCGCGAGGAATTTTCCGGAGGGATCGCTTTTTCGATGAAGGAAAAGGAAGCTGGCATGCCTAAACCTTCCCCTCGAGCGAACATGAGAAGCGCGGCTTACATCGCCGCGGCGTTTTTAGTCGTTTTCGCGCTCCAGATCTTTCTGTCAGCATACAAGGCGCCGCGCGACGCGCTGCTCGTGGAACCCTCGGCGGCGATCGGGAGGGATGGAGTCTCTCTCGGGACAAAAGCGATGCCTATCCTCATTTCCTGTACAGGCGACACCTCCTTCCAATCCGGCGGCTATGCATTTCATATGAAGCTTCTCGTTCCCGGCGCGATCGCGGGCGGCGAGAACTGGGCTATCGTGTTTCCGCAGATGGCGGGAAGCTCGCTGGCGGTAACCCTCAACGGCCTGCCTTTAGGCGTACGCGGAGATCCAATGGCTGGGCGATCCAGCATATGGAACGCCGTCCATGTTTTCCCCGTTCCCGCGGGCCTGCTTTCTACCGAAAATACCGTCGAGGCCAGCATAGCGGGCACCTATGAGGCGGGAATCACCGTACTGCCCTATCTGATCGACGCGAACCGCCACGCGCCGCGGCTCTTCCTCTTAATGCTCTTCTCCAACAGCGCGATCTGGCTTTCCATGGGCGCGATCCTGGCGTTTTCGATCATCGTCCTGAACATGGGAATTTTCAACGACCTGAGCAGACTGTCCAACATCCTTCTGGGCATCGCCGGCATCGCCGTCGCCGTTTTTCTCGCCGATTTCGTCTATCTGGAGCGTCTCCCGATCTCGCTCGTGGCCTTCAAGAAAATCGTCGTATCGCTGCGCCATCTGAGCGCCGCGCTTTTCGTCATAGCCTACCTGAAGCTACTGGACAGAAAGCCGGATATTTTCGCCGTCGTCTTCACCGCCATGCAGCTGGCCTGCTTCGCCCTGGTCCTCGTCTACCCAGGCGACATCGTCGCCATTAAGCGCCTCTACGGCTATACCTATCTCGCCTTTCTGCCGCTGCATACCTATCTCCTGGTGATCGTGGCCGGCCAGGGCCGAAAGGCGGGTTCCCTGCGGATCATCGTTTTCGGCGTCGTCGTGGCCTTCCTCAGCGCGACCCGCGACATCATCCTTCTCGTCCTTGTAGACGATCCAGGGGCCATCATGGTCTCCCATTACGGCTTCACCGTGCTCGCTTTGGCTTCCTGCGTCTTCGTGGTCTACGATGCCCTGGGTCACTACAGCGCGCTCATCGTTGAACGGCGCAGGGCGGCCACGTTCCGTGAGGAAGCGCTCCACGACGAGCTCACGGGATGCTACAACCGAAAAATACTGCCGGTTCTCGCCGACGATCTCAAGAAGCCCTTTTCCGTATTGGCCTTCGATATCGACAACTTCAAATCCGTCAACGACAGCTTCGGCCACGCGACGGGCGACGCTATTCTCGTCGATCTGGTCAGGGTAGCCCAGAGGAACATCCGCGCCGACGATTGCGTGGTGAGAACCGGAGGCGACGAGTTTCTCCTTGTCCTGCGCGGCTGCCCTCTCGAGGTAGCCACCACGATCGCCGATCACCTCGTTTCGGATTGCAGGCAGTCAGGTGTCGCCGTAGTACAGGACGCGTCGGCGGTAAATGGGGCGCCGAGGGTTGTCGGCTACACCGTTTCGGCCGGGGTGGCATTCTGCTGCGGCGGCGAGCCCAGCTTCGAGGAGCTGACAGCGACCCTGCAGATGGCCGACCGGGGGCTCTACAAGGCGAAAAATCAAGGGAAGGGCGGTTGGCGCGTCGGCTGAGCGCGGCTGCCGGGGCTTTCGCTCCGCCTTGCCTATTAGCGGCCGGGACGCTAGAATCGACGCCATGAAAGGGATCATTGTCGCCGCCGGTTACGGCACTCGCTTTCTTCCGGTCACCAAGACCGTTCCCAAGGAACTCCTGCCTGTCGGCGTCAAGCCGAGCATCGCCTACATCGTCGAAGAATTCATCGCCTCGGGCATCGAGGACATCGTCATCATCTCATCGCGGAGAAAAAAAGCCCTCGAGGATTATTTCGATCGCGAAATAGAGCTGGAAAGCCTTTTCGCGAGGGAAGGGAAAGCCGACAAGCTTGCCTTGATAAGCCCGCCGCCGGCGCGCATTTCTTTCGTGCGGCAGACCGAAATGATGGGCACGGGGCACGCGCTGCTGCAGGTGAAAAACCTCATCGGCGGCGAGCCCTGCGTGGTGGCCTATCCGGACGATCTGGTCCTGGGTGACGTCCCCCTCGCGCGCCAGCTCATCGACGTATACCGTAAAACGGGCAAGTGCGTCCTGGCCACGATATTCGAACCCGGCGACGTGTCCCGCTACGGCATCGTCGACCCGGAGAAAGATGGCGTCGGCGTGAAAGGATTCGTGGAAAAGCCGGCTCGCGGCAGCGAACCCAGCCACGAAGTGTCCATCGGCCGCTATCTGTATACTCCGGAGTTTTTCGACAAGCTCGAGGAAGGTTGGGCGAAACATGTGAAGGGCGAGTATTATCATACGTACGCCTTGGACCGCATGATCGAGGCGGGCAAGATGGCTTTCGCGCGCGTCGCCGGAACGAGACTCGACACGGGCGATCCGGCCGGATATCTCGAAGCGATCCTGTTCAACGCCGCGAATGATCCGTCGCTGCGGCCGACGTTGGACGCTTTTCTGTCGTCTTACGGCGCGGGCAGACACCTGGAAGCGAGGAAATAATGATAGTCGGCATAGATATCGGCGGCACCACGACCAAGATCGTCGGCCTCGGACCCAATAAGGAAAGAATCTGCGCCACGGTCAAGGCGAGCGATCCCGTCACTTCGGCCGCGGGGGCCATCGGGAAGTTCCTCTCCGTAGCCGGCAAGAAGATGGGCGACATCACGAGGCTCGCGGTAACCGGCGTCGGCTCCTCCGCCATCGGGGAGGACGTTCTCGGCATAAAGGTCGAGCATGTGGAGGAATTCCAGGCCGTGGGCCTTGGCGGACTGGAGCTTTCCGGCGCCGAGCGGGCCCTGGTCGTCTCCGTGGGAACGGGAACGGCCATCGTCCACGCCGAAGGCAGGCAGGCGCGCCATGTGGGCGGCTCGGGCATCGGCGGCGGGACGATCCTGGGGCTCGGCAAGGCCCTGGCCGGGATCACGGATTTTGACACCCTTGCCCTCGCGGCCTCGCGGGGCGACGTGAAGGGCGTCGATCTGACTGTCGGCGATATATCTTCCAGGGAAGTGGGTACGCTGCCACGCGAAGCCACCGCGTCCAATTTCGGCAAGATGGCTGATCGTCCAAGCGCCGAGGATTTCGCGGCGGGCATCGTCAACATGGTGTTTCAGACCGTGGGCATGCTTGCGCTTTTCGCTTCCCGCGCCGAGCGCGACTCTACAATCGTCGTCGTGGGCAACACGATGCAGATTCCGGCGGCGGTTACCGTGCTGGAAAAGCTCTACCCCATCTACGGCATCCGCTTCATCGTTCCCGAACTCGCCCAGTACGCGACCGCGCTCGGCGCGGCGCTGTATTTAAGCGAGTAAGGCAAGGCTCAATCCTTCGCGCATTCTGCGCGGCGGCGGGAAAATAATACCCATTCAACCCCATTTTATAGGCGGTTGGGCTGTCATTATCCCTTGCCCGCCATCAGTCATTACGTGACAACTTCATATCTATAAAAGAATTATATTCAATTTATTTCTTTTGGCATGGTATATGCATATCTATTGCTGCGATGATCTGTCAAAGACAGTGGGCCTTCCTCGCCATCCGGCGGGAAGTCGGCCGTCAACTATCGCGGAGGATATAGAATGCGTGGATATTACGGATATGGGTTTTCACAGGGAGCTGGATTTTCGGGCGCCGCGGGTTTTCCATGGATCGCGGTCGTGTCATGGATAGTCGGTATCATCTTCATTGCCGCCCTCATCTACTTCGCGGTCAAGCTGAGTCGCGCATCGCTGCCTAAAGGCGACGCCAGTCTCGAAATCCTGGCTAGCCGCCTCGCGAGGGGTGAAATCACGAAAGAAGAATACAGCGAGACCAGGGAGTTCCTCAAGAAAAACTGAAAGGGGGGCGCCGGTCTTGGCCGCGTTCAGTCGACGGTTATGGATTTGGAGACGTTTTTCGGCGCGTCGGGATGGACGCCATGATCGGCGACACCCAATTCGTTGAGCCACTCCATTTTCCGCACCGACATCCTGTAGGCAAGATACTGGAGGACGATGGCCGCGCCGAACACGAATATGAATGGATCGTCCGTGTGGGGAATCTCGATGTATTTGGACCAGTATCCCTCGCTCCCCATCGGCTTGCCCTCGACGGCGAGGGCGAGATCCTGCCGGCGCTCGGCTATGAGGATGATGTCGGCTCCCCTTATTTTATGCGTATGGATCTGGCTGATGGTGATCCGCGCGTCGCGGTCATCAGGCGGGCATACGAAGACGAGGGGATAGGGGCTGAAAAGTCTTTCGATGAGGGCCGGATTCCTCATGAGGATTTCCTTCGCGCTTCCCTTCGCCATCGACGCGTCGATCATCGCCATCTTCTTGTATTCATCCAGCATAAGTTCCATGTCCGAGAGCGAAAAAAGCGTATTTCGTCCCAGGATGGTATTGGGACCGTGCTTGAATTCCGCGGCATCGTAGCCTTCTGTGTGATTGAGCACCACCTCTCGTATTTTCAGCGCGCCCTCGCGAGCCAGGCCAATAAGGCTCGTTCCGAGGATATGGATCGAAGGTTTTGCGTAAAGGCGCGCGGCGGCGGTTTCGATATCGCCTATCGTTGTTTCCATGCTGTCTTCCATCAGCGCTTTCGCCGCGAGAAGCTTTTCCTTCACTTCCCTTTCGGATAGAACGAGGCTCGACGCCGCGAGGTATAGGATGGCCAGCTGACTGATGAAAGACTTTGTCGCCGCCACGGCGATTTCCGGCCCGCAGAGAATGGGCAGATAGAAGTCGGAGAGTTCCTGGGGAATTCTCGAGTTCTCGTTGTTGACAAGACAGGCGCGCCGGATACCCGGATGCTTTTCCTTGGCGTCCTGGAATATGTCGACCAGGTCTTTCGTCTCCCCTGACTGCGTGATGCCCAGGATGAAGTCGTCGCCGCGCAGGCACGAGAAATACATTGAGCGGAAAATGCCGGGATTGCAGGGATAGATGGGAAGATGCGCGATTCCGTTGAAAAAATAGGCGGCGGTGAGGGCGGCGTGATAGGAGGTTCCCGAGGCAACGAGATAGATTCTGCCCCCGGAATTGTTCGTCTCGGCGAGCGCCGACTTCAGCTCGCTGAGGTAGCGCAGCACGGCGCGGCGCTTTCGCCACACGAACACCGAATCCATCAACGCGAGGTCGCCGGCGCGTCGCGGCCTCAATCGCTCCAGCTCGTCGAGAAGCTCCGCCTCATCCGAGACGAAAGTCTTCTTTTCCTCGGGGAACTTTCCGGCGGCCGCGACGCGCGCGCTCACGTCTGCCCAGGATGGCGATGTAAATATCTCTTCCATCTCGTTCCTGAGCAGTTCGTCGCCGAATTTTTCCGACAGGCCAGCGAGCGCGTCGGCCGATTCCTTGCACTCGTCCTTTCTTTCCTCGAAAAGGGCGCCGAGCGTCTCTTCCTTGGGATTCCTGAAATAGTAACGGAGAATCTGGTCCATGTTGGCCGAGCTTCCCATTATTTCCTGTTCCATATAATGCTTGAAGCGGGGATTGAGCTGGGTGTCCCTGACCGAAAGTTTCGAGCGCCTGAGCTTTGGTCTGGAGAAGGCTGGCGCTCCCCTGAGATTAAAAAGCAGATAGCTGTTTTCGGTAAACCAAAGCCCCTCTCCCTCGGACAGGGGAATGAGGGCTCGCGTCTTGGACAGCACCGAAGTGAGGTCCGATGAGACAACGATGAAGTTGCCGCGGGCGTCGCTGCCGACGCCCGCGTAGAGCGAGGATCCCGATTTGATGGCGAATACGCCCGGGAGTTTGGGGTCGGCCACCGCGGCGGCATAGGAGCCTTCCGCGAGAGCCTCGGTCTTTCTGATGGCGTCGATCATGCGAAGGACGCCGTCGGGGACGCCGTCGCGCAGTCCCGAGGCCGCGTAGGCTTGGCGCATGCCGGCCAGGTCGGCGCTCGAGAGCCTTTGATTGGATGCGTAATGTTCTTCCACGAGGTGGACGATGATCTCGCCGTCGTTGTCAGAAATGACGGCATGGCCGCGGGAGGAAAGCCATGCCTTGAGCGAGTCGGTATTGGATATGTTGCCGTTATGCGCGCCCACCATCTCGATCTTGCATCGGACATGATGGGGCTGGCTGTTGACGTCGGTCACGGCCCCATAGGTGGCCCATCGAACCTGCCCGATGAAACGCTGTCCGGAATGCTTGCCTATGGAGAGGGCCGGGCAGACCTTGGAAGGGGTGCCCGTTTTCTTGAGCAGGACAATCTCGCGCTTGTCGTCTATGAAGGAAGCGCCCGTCGAATCGTAGCCCCTGTATTCGAGGCGTCTCAGGAGGGCTTCCGCTTCCCTGCCCATGTCCGGATTTTCTGTCTTATAGATCAAAGACACTATTCCACACATCTGTCACCTCTGCCCACAGTATAACGCGACTTTCACATGTTGTGGGATATTGATATAGTGTCTGATAATGTCAGTTCAACCGTACGAGACGAAACACAAAATATGGGGATACGACTGCGGCTATGGTGGGCCTTTCAGCCCGCTGGCGCTGGCCAATTACTTTCAGGAAATCGCGGGCAATCACGCCTACGAGCTCGGAGTCGGCATGGGCGCCATGTTCGCCAAGGGCCAGACCTGGATGCTCTCCCGCATCGATATCGAAATCGAAGACCTTCCGCGCGAGGGCGACGAGATCCTTTTGCGCACCTGGCCGGCGGGCACCGATCGCATTTTCGCCCTCCGCTATATCGAAATGTATTCGGCGCTGGGCAAGCGCCTGGCGGGCGCCCTCTATGATTACATGATCGTCGATATGGAAAAGCGCAGGCCGCTGCGGCCCGAACGCCTCCTCGATCCCGCCATGAAGGCCGACCTTCCCGCGCCCTATCCCGATCTTTCGACGGGAATACAGCATCTCGAGGGCTTCGCCGGTTTTTCCGGAGGCCTCTCCGACGGCTGGGCCGAGTCTTTCAGGCTGAACGTGGGGAATCGCCATATAGACTATAACGGTCATGTCAACAATGCCCATTTCATCAACTGGCTCTGCGACGCTATCCCCATGGAGGAGCGCGGTTCCGGGCGCCTTTCCAGGCTGAAGGTCGATTTCGTGTCCGAAGTGAAGCTGGGCGAGGAAGTCGCGGCATTCTGGAATGACGACGAGGCTTCAGGCGGCAAGCTTTCCCTCCTGACGAGGGGTGGGGAGGTTGTCGCGAGAGGCTTTACCCGCTGGTGCCGGGTTGACGTCTTATAATCGCTTTTGTCACCGGGATAGCCGAATAAAAACACATCCTCCGGAAATGTAGACGTATAGATCAAGCGATTTTGTCTTGTACAAATATTAATCCCATTATATTGTGTAGTAAAACAACTGTACCACAATATGTAGTAGGGAGACGTTTATTATGACTGTTACTACCATGTTCGATCCGGAAGCCGTTCGGCCGTCAGAGCCAATGTTGAGGCATATCGTCAAGCGTTCGGGGAATGTCGATCGTTATGACCGGAAGAAAATAGAGGCCGCGATAAGCAAGGCTTTTCTCGCTACGGGTTCGGCAGCCGGAGATTCCGCCCCTGGAGCGGATCCCGGGACCCAAGCGAAGGCACGGCACTATACCGACCTTGTCGAGGAAAAGATACGGGCGCTCATGTGGGAAAGGCACCCCCATTCGATCCCGGCGATTGAGGAAATCCAGGATATCGTCGAGACGGTCCTCATAGAACAGAGGGAGACCGAGGTCGCGAAAGCCTATATCCTGTATAGGGCGCGACACGATGCTATCCGTGACGCAAAGAAGCTCATGCTGGACATTTCGGCGACCATGGATGGCTATCTCAGCCAGTCCGACTGGCGCGTGAACGAAAACGCCAATGTCAACTTTTCTCTCGGCGGGCTCATCCTCCACAATTCGGGCGCGGTTACCGCCAATTACTGGCTTAAGCGTATCTATCCCAAAGAAATCGCCGACGCCCACATGAGCGCCGATTTCCATATCCACGATCTTTCCATGTTTTCCGGCTACTGCGCCGGCTGGTCGCTTCGGGATCTTATTCGGGAAGGGCTGGGCGGTGTTCCGGATAAAATCTCCTCGATGCCGGCGTCGCATTTATCCACCCTGGCGAACCAGATGGTTAACTTTCTCGGCGTCCTACAGAACGAGTGGGCCGGCGCCCAGGCTTTTTCTTCTTTTGACACGTACCTGGCACCCTTCGTTAAAGCCGATACCTTGAGCGACGCGGAGATACGACAGGGGCTTCAAAGTTTCATCTTTGGCGTGAACACACCTTCCCGTTGGGGCAGCCAAGCTCCTTTCACCAATATTACGCTGGATTGGACACCGCCCGAGGATCTTGCGGAAAAACCGGCCGTCGTTGGCGGAAGGGAAATGGATTTCACCTATGGTGATTGCGCTGCTGAGATGGAACGAATTAACAGGGTGTTCATAGAACTCATGCTGGCCGGCGATGCCTCGGGGCGAGGTTTTCAGTACCCGATCCCAACCTACAACATCACGAAGAATTTCGACTGGGACGCTCCCAACGCGGCCCTTCTCTTCGAAATGACCGCCAAATATGGCACCCCCTACTTCCAGAACTTCGTGAATTCCGACCTCAACCCGGGCGATGTCCGGAGCATGTGCTGCAGGCTTCAGCTGGACAGGCGCGAACTACGGAAAAAGGGAGGAGGCCTCTTCGGGGCTGACGAACTCACCGGGTCCATCGGTGTCGTGACCATAAACTTACCGAGGATCGGCTATCTCGCCCGCGGCGAGGGCGATTTCTTCGAACGCCTCGACGCCCTCATGGATCTAGCTAAGGAGAGCCTCGTCATAAAGCGGAAAGTGATCCAGCGACTTCTCGACGCGGGGCTTTTCCCCTTCACCAAACGCTACCTGAAATCCTTCGACAACCATTTCAACACGATCGGCCTCGTTGGGATGAATGAGTGCCTGCGAAACTTTTTCTCGCCCGAGGTGACGACGGCTACTCCCTACGGCCGCGATTTTTCGCTCAAGGTACTCAACCACATGAAGGGAAGGCTGGCTGATTATCAGGTGGAGACGGGCGAGCTTTTTAACCTCGAGGCGACGCCCGCGGAGTCGACGTCGTACCGCTTGGCCAGGCATGACAAGGAACGCTATCCGGATATCATCGTCGCGGGAAAGGACGAGCCGTACTATACGAATTCGACGCAGCTGCCCGTTGGGCAGACTGAGGATATTTTCGACGCCCTCGATATGCAGGAAAAACTGCAGGGCGCCTATACAGGCGGCACGGTATTCCACGCTTTCCTGGGAGAGGCCATCGGCGATTGGAAGGCATGTGCTTCCCTTGTCCGCACGATCGCCGCGAAGTATCGGATCCCCTATTTCACGATTTCTCCCACCTTTTCGATCTGTCCGACACATGGCTACCTGAACGGAGAGCATTTCACCTGTCCTGAATGCGGCTCGCCGGCCGAGGTCTACAGCAGGATTGTGGGGTATTACCGTTCGGTGAAGAACTGGAACGCCGGCAAGCGTGAGGAATATGGGGAAAGGGTGCTTTTCAACATCGGGACGACGCCGGCGCCTGACGACGCGAATGTCCATGAGATTGACCATCGTGCCACAGATCTTCGCGCCGTGGACCATCGCGCAGCGGACCATCGCGCAGTTTCCGCGCTGTTATTCTCCCGAAGGACTTGTCCCAATTGCCCTCCTGTTAAGAAGGCTCTTGCATCGCGCCTTAAATACTCGGAGATCGATGCAGATAGTGTCGATGGCTTAGCCTTGGCCGCGAGGCACTCCATCTGTTCTACCCCAACGGTTCTGTTTCTCGATCAAAAAGGTGAGGAAATTGCCCGTTGCTCCACTGTTAAGACATTGATAGCCATGCTTGGTTCGGTTCCTGAACATGTCTGAAAGCTTAGCGGTCAATCAACATGTGGGGTTCAGAAAAACATCGCTCGTCGATTATCCGGCCAAAGTGGCGAGCGTGCTATTCTTCACAGGCTGCAATTTACGCTGTCCCTGGTGCCATAACCGCGAGCTGGCGCTAGGCATCGCAGAGGATTTGCCGCTTCTGGATGAGTGCCTGGAGGCGATTGAGCGAAGAAAGGAGCGCATTCAAGGCGTTGTCATCTCGGGCGGCGAACCCTTGTTATACGGGAATATCGGATCGGTTATCGGCCGTATCCATGATATGGGGCTACCGGTAAAGCTCGATACGAATGGATCTCTTCCCGGGAGTCTGGAAATACTGCTGGCTGGGGAGAGTACGAGACCCGACTATGTAGCGCTGGACCTTAAGACCAGCGCTACAGGCTATAAGAGGCTTACGCCTGCGGGCGGCGGGGATCCTTTCCCCGCTATCCTCCGAAGCCTGCGCCTTCTGGCCGAGCGGAGGATCCCTTTTGAAGTGCGCAGCGTGGTTTGCCCGGGGTTCTTCGATACGGATACGGTGAAGGAATTGGCGCCGTTGTTATCCGCTGGCGTTCCTTGGTTCTTCGCGCCCTTCGCGCAGGGCAACTGTCTCGATCCAGCCTGGAATGATGTATCCCCTCCAGCGCCGGACAATGTACGGGCGCTTGCGGAGGCGGCGCGTCGGCTGGGCAAGTGCGCCTTGATCCGTTGAACCGGCCCGGTTAAGCGCGGCGAGGTTGACAGTTTTCGCCTTGTATCCTAGTATAAAAACGCTTCAGGGATCCGAGGAATACGGTGAAAATCCGTAGCGGTCCCGCCACTGTAACCGGGGATATGCCCGACATGCTCTCCTTGAGGGAGAGCGGCCATTGCGATTCGAGAGGATTGCGAGAAGGCGTCGGCGGCAATAGATGATCCGGAAGCCAGGATACCACCCTGCGGCGGCTCATGGGATTTTCATCCTATGGGCAAAACTTCGTGGCCTGAGGAACAACAGTGTTTTCCCCTCCTTTTTCGACGCCGATCGGCGTCGGCCTTCTTTCGCGTTTTAGCGTCGATCGCTGGGTGAGCACCATGACAGTGGCGTGGCGTGTTTTAGCCGCCGCGCGTTCGGGCCTCGAGAACTTCGGAGGCCTTCCATGGCGACGCGCTTCAATGTTTTCAGGTGGCTTTGGCATGCCAGGTTATCGGGGCTTTCTCTCGCATGGTGCTTCCTTGCCCTCGCGGCGAGCCTGCCAGCCGGAGCCGATCCCTATGAGCTGCCTCCGCAGGTGGTCACCGATGTCGCTCCGCAGATAAAGCCGGCTCCTGCGGCAGGGCGTACCGAGTACACATCGGAGGAGCTTAAGGCTATGGGGCTATCCTCTATCGAGGAGGCCCTCGCCGTCATGCCCAGCCTCATTGTGTCGCCGGTGGGCTCTTCGGGGGCGCAATCCACGGTTTCCCTTCGCGGCTCCACGTCAACTCAGGTCCTCGTCCTCGTCGACGGCGTGCGCGTCTCCGATCCCGCGACTGGGCAGGTGGATCTTGCCAGGCTGGGGCTTTCTCTCGACGATATCGAATCTATCGAAGTGGTGCGGGGAGGCGTTGTCGCCCAGTACGGTGCCGACGCCGTGGGCGGTGTCGTCATCATCGAGACCAAGCGAGGAGACTCTTCCGCCGGTTTTTCGCTCAAGGCATCGAACAAAGCCTATCTTCCCGCGACGAGCCTGTCCGGATCCGGCGCTGGCGCTGTCGGGGTTCCGGCTTCCCTACTTTCTCTCATTGACGGACAGAGCCTCTCCTTTAGAGCTGGACTGCCTGGCGGCATTGCTCTGACCGCCTCAGCCGAGCGCTCGTCGAACGCCTATCTCTACTATGACGCCAACTACGCGCGACGGCTTCGGAGCAACGCCGACCTTCTGCGCGGCTCGGGTACCTTGTCCTGGAAAGGATTCGTCGGGGAGGGCGAGGTCAAGGCCGCGGCGGCGCTTGGGGCGAGAACCCTCGGTGTGCCCGGTCCCATAGATTCTCCTACTCCCGAAGCTCGTCAGCGCGACCTCGACGCATCCTTCTCCGCCGACTACGCGACCGACTATTTCATGTCGGATCTATCCTCGCTCAAGGCGAACGGCTACGGCCGTTTTGCCATTTTGGAGTATAGCGAGGCCGACGACGATGCGTCCGATGTCCATAGGAGCTCCAGAATTGGCGGCGATGCGCATTGGTCGCTATTGGCAGGAAGGTTCGCGACAATCAACGCGGGCATATCGACCCGCTATGAGCGGCTCGATTCGACAGTCGTGAAAAGCGCCGAGGACTCCATCCCCGAAAGGATCGGCTCAGGCGTTTTCTTTGAGCCTTCGATCGTCCTCGGCTCCTGGACGTTGACGCCGGCGCTGCGCTGGGATTGGACCAGCGACTTTGCTTCCGGGCTGTCCTTATGCCTTGGCGCCGCGAAAACGCTGAGCGAGGAAGCTACCTTCGCGGTATCCGCATCCACCGCCTATCGCGCGCCGAGTTTCGATGATTTGTATTGGCCAATGTCGAGCGGCGTCGAGGGAAACCCGAACCTCAAGCCGGAGACGTCATACTGTGCCGACGCTGGATTCCGCCTGAAAAGGGGCGTGCGCTCCTTTTCCGCCTCTACCTTCGTCCGGTATTCGAAGGATGTGATCCTTTGGCAGGAGAATGACGACGGAATCTGGCGGCCGACCAATTTCGGCAATGCCTTTTATCCAGGCCTGGAGCTGGAATATACATCCGCGGCGGCGCCTTGGACGCTCTCGCTTTCCTATGGCTTCCTCCATAGCTATGTCCTCTCGGGAGACCTCGACTTCTCCGACGACAAACGGGTGCCCGGAGCGCCCGCCAACAAGTTGACCGCGACGGGAGCCTACGCGTCGGGTCCCTTCAAGGGATCGCTGAATTGCTCCTACGAGAGCCTGAGCTATCTCACCACTGCCAACTTGGCCTACCAGCCGGCCGTGTTCCTGCTTGGGACGAGGCTGGAATGGTCTCTGAACGATCGGCTGTCGTTCTTCTGCGAGGGTAAAAATCTTCTGAACGAGCGATATGAGTCGGTAAAAGGTTATCCGATGCCGGGGCTTTCGATCGAACTAGGTTTCGAGTACCGGACTGTTAAAAAATAAAAGGAGTTTCTATGAAAACGAAGGATCTCATGAAATGGCTTGGGCGAACGGGCAAATGGGCGACGGGCATCGTTTGGGTCGCTTTGGTCGCGATCCTGCTGACAAGCTGTCCCAACCCGGCCAACAATCCGGGCACGGGCTCGACGGCGAACCTCTTTGTCGTCGACTCGAGGAACGGCAACGTATATGAAATAGACGACACTACCTGTACCGCGGCTTCGACAGCCCTCATTTCGATAGGTCAGAATTCGTCGGGCGAGATCGCGTTCTCCGGCGATATCGGCTTTATCGCCGTGGGAAGCTATTCCAATACCGCGCCAGGGCTATACTATTTCGACGCCTCTTCGTCAGCGCCTTCGGCGGCTATGGTTGGCGCGACGAATACCAGTGCCCAGTATCCTTGTGTAGTGTCGAATACCTTAGGCTATGTAACGACTGCGGACTTTTATAACGTGTACGCAAACGCCGTGTACCCCTTCGATCCGTCCAGGCCGGCCTCCGGCCTTGGTGCGGCGGTCACTGGCTTTCCTGTGGGATTTTATCCGCAGGATATCGTCTATGCCTCAGGGAGAGTCTATGTGACGGACAACGCCAACGCCAAGGTCTGCAGGCTTGATGCGGCGGGAACGGCTGTGGACGCCATCTACTCGACGACTGCCGTTGGGACTACGGGACTCCTAGCGGGCAGCTTCGGCGGCAAGACTGGTGTCTTCGTCGCGAACTCAGGCGGCTATGACGAGTCCTGGAACAGCCTTCCGGGCTCGATCGACTTCATCGCGAGCGATGCCGAGGATGGAACCGCGGCCGTGGCGGTCCTGTCGGGCTATTCCGCCGGAAGATTGGCCGCATTCGACAGCGATACTCTCGTGGCGACGACCTATTCCAGGACCTACATCGTCGATCTGTCGGGGGCGAGCGCCTTGGCTTCCGAAGTCACCAGCGCGACGGCGTCATTCGGCTCGAACGATGTGGATATCCTGGATGGTTATGCCTATATTCCCGACGGCGCCAATTCCCTATACCGATTCTCCGTGACCGGCACCGATGTACAGGAAATTGCCGTGGGGAAGACAGGGGAGATGGTTTCCAATATCGGAGTGAGGAAATGACGTGGACGCGTTGAGCGCTCAGCGGATGAGTCTGTACTCGATGGGTACCAGAACTTCCATTTCCCCGGCCAGGGCGATTCCCATCGGGAAAAGGCCTTTGACTAGGTCCAGAGCGGCGCGGTCCAGGATCGCGCTGCCCGATCTAGCCACTATTCTCAATGATTTCAAGTTGCCGTCCGGCAAGATCGACACGTTAATCCTTACGATTCCTTCCGCGGACTTCAGCCTTGCCGCTTCGGGATAGTTCTTTCTTTTCTTTATTCCCGTCGATATAAGCGCGAGGACTTCATCGGCGGAAGGCGGAGCATACGCTGCCGCCTTATCGCTCCGCTCCGGCTCGACATCGGGTTGGTATTCGTCATTCGGTTCGTTTGAATTCTTTTCGGCGCTTCTAGCGGTCTCTTTCGCGCTTTCCAGCGACGGCCCGCTACTCTGCTCGGGAACATTCTCCCTGGGTGTGTCCTCAGCCGATTCCAGTACCTCCGAATCCGCGATGTTTTTCGGGAGGGGCCGGGCAACCGTGACGGGCGGCGGCAAAGGCTGCGCGATGCGCGCTTTGGGAGGGGCGGTGATCGGAATGTTCGCATTCACTGGTCTAGCCTGCTCCTGCGTCGTGGGTGTTTCGGCTGAAGTATCCGCGGTATCGACCGGCACTAGGTTAAGGCGCACAACTTGCGTGACGTTGCGCCTGTCACATATGAATATGCTTCCGGGAATGAACGCTAGCCCAGCGTAGAGGATAGTCGTGGCCGTTACCGCAATATACCGATAGCGGCGGAGCGCTCTTCTTTCCAGACTCGCGCGGATGTCGCCGGAATTATCTTCGCGGGGAGGGCGGAAGGCGGAGATGGGAAACCTCTTTCGCTTAGCAGGATCATCCATATTATTTCCGGTATGCGTATCCCCTCGGACAGCATGGAAGCGCGACGTGTCGATTAGCGATAGGCGATAGGCGATAGGCGATAGGCGGAAATACACTGCCGACCACCGACCTCCCTCGAGGCGCTTTCGGGTCATGTCATCCGCATGCCAGGACGCGGATGGAAGACGGCAGGTTTTCGGACTTAAAGCGTTTCGGCCGTATTTGCATACGCGCCATGTTTCTACTGGCCATCGCTTCCCGGAATGGAATACTTCCAGTGCCTATGATGGCTTTCGTTCTTTCTTACCGCTGCGGGGCAGTTCCGGATTTGGACCGGATTCTCTTTTAGCCGCGGGCCAGGGCTCGCGAACCGTCTCCTCGCCAAGTATCGGCTGGAGCGCCCAAGACAGTCAAGCGATCGCTCACAGTGAATCTATATAACTTGACCCTTCTCTTCGCGGACAATACTCTTGTTGTATGAAAAAGAGGATCATCGTGGTGGATGGCATGGGTGGCGGTATTGGCGCTCAGCTCGTCGAATTGATTCGCGCTTCGTTTGATGACCGAGTGGAGATAATCGGCCTAGGAACAAATTCCAACGCCACCGAGCGAATGCTCAAATCGGGGGCGGACAAGGGCGCGAGCGGAGAAAACGCCATTAAAGTCTCCGCGGGAACAGGTTCGCTTATAATGGGACCGCTTGGCATTGTCATCCCGAACGGCATGCTTGGCGAGATTACTTCGGCCATGGCCGAGGCGGTGCTCACCGCTTCCTGCGAGCGCATCCTTATTCCCGTCGCCCAGAATCATTTCATTCTCGCAGGATTCGATCAGAAGCCTCTTGGCCAATTGCTTTCCTGCGCGATGACCCTTGCCAAGGAAAAGCTCGGCGATATATAACGAGTTGTCGGCTCGAAGTCGACGTCAGCGGCATGATTGCCGCTTTCCCATCGCTTTCACGACAAACGGCTTTCCCCGAGGCGTCGTCTTGGAGGATGCCGCTGAACGAGGCGCATGACACGTCTCGTCATGGCTCGATGCCGCGCGATTACGATCCAATGGATATTTTCCATGAAATTCAGAAATCTCATTGCCTCATTTATCATCGCCTCGGCGGGAATTTCTATTTCGGCCCAGACAGCAGCACCTTTTAAAGTCATCGCTTCCACATCATGGACCGCCGCTTTCGCCAGGGCCGCCGGTGCTCGGGATGTCGTGACGATCGCTCCCATGGAGCTGAAACACCCGCCGGAATATGAGATAAAGCCATCCGATCTCACCGCGGTGGCGGGAGCCCAGTTCCTCGTTCACTCAGGGTATGAACGCTTCGCCAAGCGTCTCGCCGAAACCGCTGAGAACGACGGGCTAAAAATAATGCAGGTGTATACTGACAACCTTCCCGTCACCTTCAAGAGCGAAGCGCGAAAACTTGCCGCGGCATTTGGCACCATTTCCGCTTTCGAAGCTTGGGCCGTCTCCTTCGATCGTCTCACCGAGTCCATGAAGGCGAAAGTCATGGCCGTTTATCCCAATCGAAAGGCCGCGGTTCATAAATATTTGAAGACCTATGCGGAGTGGCTTGGATTCGAGATTGTCGGAACTTTCGGCCCCGGCGAACCTTCTCCGGCCGTATTGCTCGAAATCCTCGGCGCCAAACCGGCGATCGTCATCGATAATTATCACAACATATCGGGTAAAGCCCTTATAGAGGCGCTCGGCGTTCCCTATGTCGCCCTCGTGAATTTTCCGGGAAAAGATGGCACGAAAACGATAGAAGACGTCTTCGCGCTCAATGAAAAATCCTTCATCGCGGCCTCACGCGACGTTTCGCGGTAAGACCTGAACGTGGGCGAAACCGCGATCGTGGCGAAAAGAGCGCAAATTCGGGGTCTAGAGGGTATCGAAGGCGTCCCGCTCATCGAAGCGCGCAATGTTTCCATCGGCTATGGCTCAATTATGGTTCTGGACAGGGTGTCGTTCAGAATTGAAGGCGGCGAAGGCCGAATTATAGGGCTTCGAGGACCCAACGGAGCGGGGAAGTCCACTTTTCTCAAGGCTTGCCTGGGGCTTGTCGCGACACGGTCGGGAACTTTGCGTCTCGCTGGTTTTGAACCAGGCAAAAGCAACTTCCGGAAGCTGCTCGCGAGGGTGGGATATGTCCCGCAGTCTCGTCCTCCCGGACAGCTGCGCCTGACTGTCGACGATGTCGTCGCTCTCGGCCGTTATGGCAGGGTGGGCTTTCTCGGACGTTATGAAGCCGGGGATTGGAAAGCTATTGAAGCGGCGAAGGAAAAGGCTGGCGTCGCCAGCCTCGGTACGAAAGCAATTCAGGAATTGTCCGGCGGCCAATACCAGCGTGTGATGATAGCCAAGGCTCTTGCCGCCGAACCGCTTCTCATGCTTCTCGATGAGCCAGGAGTTCACCTGGATGAGAAGGGACGGGAATATATCTCCAAACTTCTCGTTTCCATCGCCCGGGACAAGGCGGCGTCGATGCTTCTGGTATCTCATAGCGCCGAACTTCTGAGCCTCTGCGACAGCTTTCTCGACTTCGAAGGCGGGCGAATCGAGGTCGGCCATGTTTGAAGTGTTCATGCTTTTACCTTTCAGAAGGGCTCTTCTGGCGCTTATGGCCACCGGATTGGCTTTCCCCGTCTTAGGTGTCTATATCTTGGTTCTCGAGCTGGTGCCCGCCCGGTTTGCCATAATGCACGCATCCCTGCTTGGGGCTGGAATTGGGCTTCTTTTTGGTTTTCCTCCCCATATTTCGGCGCTAGCCATGGCCTTGTTAGCCGGAGTCGGCATTGCCCGACTTTCCGAACGGAACGCGGCGTCTGCGGGAGGGCCTCTTGGCTTGATCATGACCCTGAGTCTGGGGTTGGCCTTCATCCTCTTCTACAAATCCAAGGTCAACGCCATCGAAGCATTCGATCTATTCTGGGGAAGCGTTCTCGCGCTTTCAAAGACGGAACTGTATCTTACTTGCGGCGGCGCCGCGTTGGTGATCCTCGTCACGGCGATATTCTTTCGTGAAATCCTGGCAGTACTTTACGACCGGGAATTGGCGTATGCCCAAGGAATCCATGCACGCGGCGTGTATTACGGAATTATCGTACTGGTATGTCTGGGCATCGGTCTTGCCATGAAAGTGACGGGCGCGCTTATGGTGGACGCGGTTACTATCCTGCCGGCGCTGGCAGCCCGCTCCATGAAAAAGGGTTTGAAAGGGACGCTGTTCTGGGGAGCGGCATTCGGTTGCGCGATGAATTTTGGGGGTTTCATGCTGGCGCTGTGGCTCGACCTACCGACAAGCCCCGCGATAATCGTCGTCGGCGCTCTCATCGTTTTCGCCGTAAAGACGTTTCGCCATTGAGAAAAGGTTGAATTTTGTTTTTTTCCGACCTACCCTGTCTTGATAAAGCCGACAAAAAGAGGTTCATTGATCCATCATGGCTTCATTGACCATTTACTCCCCTTATATTACGTTATCTTAATATCAATAGTCTCGCGGGAGGTCGCGAGCGAGTCCTTTCGAGGATGAGGCCGGAACGGCGATACTTCGAAGGGTCTGTCCATGGAGGTTAAAATGTCCGTAGTCCGCAGCAATCCCGTGCCGAGCGATATCGATATAGCCCAGGCAGCGACCATAATGCCCATTTCCGAAATCGCCGGGCGCTACGGCATCGACGAGCGATACCTGGAGCATTACGGCACCGACAAGGCCAAGGTGAGCCTGGAATTCCTCCGCGACAGGCCGGCAGCCTCCAAGCGAGCGAAATATATCGATGTTACGGCCATAACCCCGACTCCCCTCGGCGAGGGCAAGACTACCGTCACCGTGGGCCTCGCCCAGGGTCTCGGCTGGATCGGGAAAAAAGCGATAGCGACCATACGCCAGCCCTCTCAGGGCCCCACCTTCGGCATCAAGGGGGGCGCCGCAGGCGGCGGCTACAGCCAGATCGTGCCTATGGCCGATTTCAACCTCCACCTCACCGGCGATATCCACGCCGTAAGCGCCGCGCACAATCTCTGTTCCACAGCCCTTGACGCGCGCATGTATCACGAGAGCCGCTGGTCGGACGCCTACTATGAGAAGCTGGGATTCGGCAAGCTCAACATCGATCCCTTCAACGTGCTGTGGCGTCGCGTCATGGACATGAACGACAGGACGCTGCGCAAGATCATCGTTGGCATTGGCGGCCTGGAAAATGGGCCCTTGCGCGAAACCGGGTTCGACATCGCCGTATCGAGCGAGGTGATGGCCATTCTCGCCCTTTCCACGAGCCTCGCCGATCTTCGCGAGCGCATGGGGAGGATCGTCGTGGCCTTGGACAGGTCAGGCAAGGCCGTCACCACCGAGGACTTGAAGGTGGCTGGCGCCATGACCATTCTCATGAAGGACGCCCTCAAGCCGAACATTCTCCAGACCCTCGAGGAACAGCTGGCCTTCGTGCACGCCGGTCCCTTCGCCAATATCGCGCACGGCAACTCTTCCGTCCTGGCCGACCAGATGGCGGCGCGGGTGGCCGACTATGTCGTCACCGAATCGGGTTTCGGGGCCGACATGGGCTTCGAGAAATTCATCGACATCAAGTGCAGGACTTCCGGGATGATGCCCGACGCAGTCGTCCTCGTGGCCACGGTGAGAGCCCTGAAGATGCATGGCGGCGGTCCCAAGGTCACCCCGGGGAAACCCCTGGCCTCGGCCTACACGCATGAGGATCTCGCCCTGCTCGGCAAGGGTCTCGATAATCTCAGGGCGCATATCGGCATCATCAGGAGCTTCGGCCTGCCCGTCGTCGTCGCCATCAATGCCTTCCCGAGCGATACGGAAGCCGAGCATGGGCTCATCCGCGAAGCCGCCCTCGCCGCCGGCGCCTCCGATGCCTGCCTCGCGAGGAACTGGGAACTCGGCGGCGAGGGCGCGGCCGACCTAGCTCGCGCCGTGGAAAAGGCCGCCTCGCAGCCCTCTTCGGTGAAGTTCCTCTATCCCCTCGAGATGCCGATCCGCGACAAGATCGACACCCTCGCGAGGGAGGTCTACGGCGCCGACAGAGTGAGCTATTCGCCCGAGGCCGAGTCCGCGATGGAGAAATTTAGCGACCTCGGCTACGGGGATCTTCCCGTCTGCATGGCCAAGACGCAGTATTCGCTCTCGCACGATCCCGCTCTCAAGGGCGTTCCCAAAGGCTATGTCTTCCCGGTCAACGATCTCCGTCTGGCCGCGGGCGCCGGTTTCATCTATCCCCTTTCGGGGGAGATAACCACCATGCCCGGCCTGCCTTCCAAGCCCGGCTATATGGGAATGGATATCGATACGGAGACCGGCAAGATCACTGGCCTGTCCTGACCGCCCAGGCGCCGCGCCCGCGCCGAAAGCCAGGGTCTATTCATTGACCAGCGCGCGGGGTCGTGGCATGATGTGCAGCCATGATACCAGACAAGGTTAAGGCGATTTTGGACGCCAACGGTCTCGCGGCGCTTGAGTTTGAAGAGGGATCGACGCCCACGGCCGAATCGGCCGCGGCGAAAATTGGCGTGGAAGTGGGACAGATAGCGAAAAGTCTGCTCTTTCGGGGAGCTTCTGACCGCGCGGCCATGATAGTCTGCGCCGGGGACAAGAAAATTTCCTCCGGTAAAGTCAAACGGCTTTGCGGCGAGAAAATGTCGATGACCAGCGCCGAGGACACCTTCGCCCTCACCGGCTTCTGGCCGGGCGGCGTCTGCCCCTTCGGCGTCGAGAATATTCCAATATATATTGATGAAAGCCTTTCCCAATGGGAAACCATCTATCCCGCCGCGGGCACGAATTCCACGGGCGTGCCAATGACCTTTGCCCAGCTCCAGTCCATCACGGGCGGGACGGTCTGCAGCGTCACCGGCTAGAGGCGCGGCCTGGGGGTGCCCCTAGGCCGCGCCCCCAAGGCAATGAAGATTCAGCGCCCTTTCCAGTCCCGAAGTATCTGCCTGTAGCGCTCCGCTACCATGTCTATAACGCTCTCCCATGATCTGTAGAGAGTCTCGTAGGCGCCCTGGCCTGCCTTATCCATCAGTGACTTGTCGGCGAGGAGGGCCTGCAGCTTGTCGGCCATGCTTTCGGCCGAATTTCCCGCGAGAAAACCGTTTTCGCCGTCGCGCACGCCCGCGGCTGTCGACGATCCCTGAACGAGAAGGGAAGGCCGGCGCATGCCTGCCGATTCCTTGACGATGAGGCTGGAGGTGTCGTAGAGCGAAGGGAAGTAGAGGAGGTCGGCGCGCGCGTAGGCCTGCTTGATCTGCTCCCTGTCGCGGATGATGCCCTTGAAGGCCACTTTCTCGCCAAGTCCGAGGGCCTTCGCCTTTTCCTTAAGAGCGTCGGCGTAATAGCCGCCGCCGATGAAGACCATCCTGAAATCGACGCCCCTGGCGTGCAGGACTCCCAGGGAGTCCATCAGGATCTCAAGATTTTTTTCCTTGATGTGCTGGCCGATGTAGAGCAGCATCGGAATTCCGGCGGGTATTCCATAGAGTTTTTCGCCAGAGGAACGCAGGCCGGGGAGTTCCTCGTCGGTCACGATGAGGTCTGTCCCGTTGGGCATAACTTCAATCTCGCCCTTGAATCCATAGGATCTCAGCGTCTCGATCGTCTCCTCGCTGGGTACCCACACGTAGTCCACTTTTTTGTAGAATTCCACGAGCTGCCGAACGGCAATGTCTGTCAGGAGCTTGCTCTTCATGGCAAGCATGAAATCCTCGCGATACTTGGTGTGGAAGGTCGTGACGAGGGGGATGTTCCATTTCTGGGCGACGCGGTAGGCGAGGAGTCCAGAGGAAAAAGGACTGTGGGTATGGACGATATCGAAGGGGATATTAAAGATGTTGGTGTGGAGAGTCTCCTTGAAGGAGTTGCCCCGAAGGCGTCGTTCCTTGGCTTCCCCGATGAGGCTGACGCCGAACCTGTAGGGAGGTCTCACCGACAGGGGCATGGAAGGGAAACGGTAGACGGGGAACTCTTCCTGGTCAAAATAGTCGGGCATATCGGGCGTCACCACGCAGGAAGGTCCCGCGATACGGTTCAGCCAGAAGGCATAGCTCTTGGTGACCATCGCGACGCCGTCGGTTATAGGCGGGTAGGAATCGTTGAATATCCCGCTGATTATTTCCTTCTTCATAGTCCCTTTACCTTTTCTATGGTGGAGGCGATCACCTGATCCATGTTGTAGTATTTGTACTGGGCGAGCCTTCCGATGAAGAGATGGGTGCCGGCCGCCTCCAGCTTTTCCACTTCGCCTATGTAGCGTTCCCTTTTGGCCATGTTTTCATCGGTCATGACGATATAGAAGGGTTCGCCCTCAGCCTTGGAATACTCGAAGCATACGGTCGTCCGGGGCGATTTTTCGTCCAGGAGTTTCTTGTATTCGGTGATTCTTGTCCAGTCGTAATCGTTGGGATAGTTCACGACGGGCGCTTCCTGATAGCTTTCCATGTCGAAGGTCTTGAGGACGAGGTCCAGGGACCTGTATTCGAGCTTGCCGTATTTGTACCCGAAGAATTGGTCCAGCTCTCCCGTGAATATCGTCAGGTTCGTGGCGTAGTCGTCCTTGATTTCGAACCAATCCGCCCCGAGAAGAAGAGAAATGTTGGGATGGTCGAGAATGGCGTCCACCATGGCGGTGTATCCCCTGGAGGGAATGCCCTGATAGCGGTCCGAAAAATAGCGTCCGTCCCGGTTGGAGCGGACGGGAATGCGCTTGGCGATGTCGGCGGAGAGGAGAGCGGGGTCACGTCCCCACTGCTTCCAGGTATATTTCTCGAAGAAAAGTGAGTAGAGGCGCTCGCCCACCTGGGAAACGACGGCGTCCCTGAAATTACGCGGAGGGTCGTTGAAGGTCGATTGGGCTACCTGGGCGGCCAGGAATGCCGGCACCTCGTCCACGCCGATCGAAATTCCGAAGACCTGATTGATGGTATCGGCGTTGATGGGGAAGGGAATGGTCTGCCCGTCGGCGTAGGAGAGGACTCTGTGCTGGAGATAGTGGAAATCGGTGAAGCGGTTCACGAATTTCCACACTTCCTCGTTGTTCGTATGGAAGATATGCGGCCCGTAGGTATGAACCGTGATGCCATGTTCGTTGCGGTAATCATGACAATGCCCCGCTATGTGGCGGTGTTTCTCCACCACGAGTACCTTTTTGCCCTTGTCCGCCAGTATGCGGGCGGCTGTCGAGCCGCTAAGGCCCGCGCCGACGATGATGGCATCATAATTCATCAAATATTCCCTTTATTCGAGGCAAGTAGCTTTTTCGCCGCTTCGAGAGCGCTCTGGTAGTCCGGTTCCTGGCCGATTTCCGGCACTTGCTGGGTGTAGGCGACTTTATCGTCTTTATCGAGGACGATGACGGCGCGGGAGAGGAGGCCGGCCAGCAACCCATCGAGGATGGCGACGCCATAGTCCTTTCCGAAATTCCGGTTCCGGAGTTCCGAAAGGGGCACGACGGCCTTGATGCCTTCGGCTTCGCAGAATCTGCTCTGCGCGAAGGGCAGGTCGCGGCTGATGGTGAGCACGACGATGCCGCCCAGGCCATCGGCGGCTTTGTTGAAAGCCCTGGCGCTCGCGGCGCAGACGCCGGTATCGAGGCTAGGCACTATATTCAGTATTTTCACCATTCCCGCGAAATCCGCGAGGGTCGCATCGCTCAGGTCTCGCTTCGTCAACAGAAAATCGGGCGCCTTGCTTCCAAGGGCGGGCAGGGTTCCAATCGTGGAAATCGGGTTGCCTTTATGCGTTATTTTGGCCATGGATGGTCCTCCTGGTATTGAATGTAATTTTTCTTCCTATAACATAGCGCTGAATTTTCGCGGCGGCAAATCCTCCGAACCCTTCCCTACATTTCGTAGGGGAAGAGCATGGTCTGCTTGTCTTGGAGGCGCTTTCTCACGGTGGAGACGATGGCCTCGAGATCATGGGAATCCTCCACGAAATCGAGCCTGTCGCCCGGCACGGAGAGAACGGGAGCGAGGGTGAAAGACTGTATCCATTCTTCGTAGAGCGTATTGAGACCCTGCAGATAGGAATCCGGTATTTTGGCTTCGAAATCCCTGCCGCGCTTGGCGATCCTGGATTTCAGCGTTTTGACCGATGCCCTGATGTAGATGACGAGGTCGGGAGGAGGAAGGATGGCGGCCAGCGTTCGGTAGAGTTCGCGATAGGTCGCCCACTCCTGGTCGCCGAGGGCTCCCTGCAGAAAGAGGTTTTTCGCGAAGACTTCGGCGTCCTCGTAGAGGGATCTGTCCTGCACCACCGAGCGCGGGTCGCTGACGAGTTCCCTGTGTCCCTTGGCCCTGCTCGTGAGGAAAAAGATCTGCGAATGGAAGGCCCAGCGCTTCATGTCGTCATAGAAGTCCTTCAGGAAAGGATTTTCCGCGACGGGTTCGAAATAGGGCATGAAGTCGAGTTTGTCAGCCAGGAGGCTGACGAGGGTGGATTTGCCGGCTCCGATATTGCCGGCCAGGACGATGTATTTCTTCATTGTTCTTCGGCTTTGGGCCAGCTATACCGTATAACCTGCCCGCCATTTTTTCAAGCAGGCAATGCTGACAGATCTTCGGAGGAGTCAGCCGCGAGACGCAGCACGAGGGAAACCCTTGAGAGCGCCGGCGGGAGGGCTTCGTCGATCGTATTCCTTTCTCCCGCGTCGCAGGGGTCGAGCGCGGCGACGGTCCGCGAAAAATCGACCATGAGGGGAGGGATGGCGCCGAACTGTTGCTCCATCATCGCCACTCCGACAAATCGCCTTTTGTCGCCGCCGGCGATGTCGGGCATCTGCCGGCACAGCGCGAAGGCGGGTTCTCCGCATTTGTCCAGCACCGAGCAGAATCCGAAGAGGCGGCAAATTAGGGGTCTGGCCGGGTAGATCATGCAGTTATGTCCTGGCTTGTCGATGTCCCAGAAAGGGCAGGCCGAGTCCATTACCTCGGCTTCCTTTCTGTGCGCCATGAAATGGTCGATCATTTCTTGTTTTTCGGTAAGAAGGTAATAGGCTAGCCGATCCGCCTCGATGGGCGTCATGTCGGGCACGAAATGGATGCAGCATGTCCCGCAGAGGCTGGGGCAGGAGATCGGCGATCCCTTGTCCTCGGCGGTTTTTCTGAATTCGGATTGGGCGCGTTCGACGCGCGCGTATATCATATCCAGCGCGCTAATGCGGCGCATCAGGGTAGTATCCCATATAGGTGTGCTCATGCTGCTTCTTTTGCGCAGAAAATAGTGCTTAAATCGCGCTGACGCATGATACAAAACTAGTCTCGGTTTGTTCAATAGACAGTATGCCAAAGCCTGCCCGCCATGGTATATTTGTCCGATATTACCCATAGCGCCGCCGGATCAGGCGGTCGAGCGCATTTCAAGGAGAGAGAATGAAATCATCCTCTATACGAAAAATAAAGCCTGCGGCCAGAGTGGCCGCGGCGCTGATCCTGCTGTTCGCCGCTTCCGGACTTCTTTTTGCGCAGACGCAGGAACCTGTTGCCCCGGTTTCGGAACCGGCCGCGCAGGCTTCACCCCCTGTCGCCCAGGCTACGGAACCCGTCGCCCAGGCTACGACTCCGGCCGCCAGTTTCTTCGCTGACGCCATCGCGGCCGATCGCGAGATCATCGCCAAGGCCGAAGAACTGGCTACCCTGGGGAAATGGCATTCCGCATGGGCGCTGCTGTCTGAATACGACGCGGCGAACGCCAATGCCTTTATCCTGGCCGAAAAGATCAGGCTCGCTCTCGACGGCTATGCCCAGAACACGCTTCACCTCGTATTCGGATTCGTCGATCTCGCCGAAGGTCAGGACCTCGACTTTGCCCGGTCCGGCGGCGTGGATATAAGCGATCCCGTCGAATTCAACCCCGGAGATCTGGCCAAGGCCATCGAGGACAAGGGCGAAGCGATTCCCCCCGTGCTTTCGATGATGTTAGGCGATTTCTATCATACGGTATGGACAAATTATCAGGGACAGTGGCTTCAGCCCGACGAGGAAATACTCGCCAAGTGCGCCGAGAATTACGAACGCGCCCTGGCCTACGACACCTTCACGGCCCAGAGCCTGGACAGGCATTCCGCGATACTTGTGGCTCTTCAGCGCTTCGAGGCGGCCGAGTCGGTGCTCGGCAAGCTTCTGGCTATCGAGCCGGAAAACAATCTCCTCAGCCTTAGGCTGGCCGAGATCTACTTCTCCACGGGCCGTTACGCCGAGATGTATCCCCTGGTGGACAAGGTCATAGCCGTGGCCGTCGACCCCACCGAGCTGAACAATGCCTATGTCCAAGCCATCAAGGCGGGGCTGGCATCGTCGGACAAGGTGACGCTCGAAAAGTACGTGACCGGGTTCGAACTGAGTTTCCCCTCTGAGTACATACCGGGCTTGATCCGTCACGTCGTGGCGGTTCAGCTTGGAGACGCCATGGCGGCCGACGCCGCTGCCGATGCCGTGACCGCGGCTTTCCCCGGCAATCCCGATGTCATCCGCTCCGTCCTCTCGACTTGGCTCTCCGTCAATGACTCCGAGTCCGGTTTTAAGTATCTGGAGCGCTCGATAGCGAAGGCGGAGGGCGATGAAGCCTTGGCCGCGCTCTATTTCTACAAGGCTCTGCTATCAGGCGAGACGGCGCAGACCCCGGAATCCATAACCCTGGCGCTCGCCGATCTGGAAAAGGCCGAGGAGTATTTCAAGAAATCATATCCGGAGGGCAACGAAGTCTTCGGAATGATCGCGGAGCTGAAGACGCAGTGGACCGAGGCACTCAAGGCCGCCCAAGCCCAGCAGAGCGCGGCTCCCGCGACCGAGGCCTCGCCGGCAGCGACCGTCGCGCCGGCAGCAACCGTCACGACTGCGGCGCCGGCCGATGCGACCGCCGCCCCTGCCGATACCGCGGCCACGACTACCACCACGGTAGCGCCGGCCGAGGGCGGAACCCCCGAGGCTGACGCCACTTCGGGCGCCACTGAATAAAGTTCCTTCCGTTACCAAGAATCTTTGAAGCGCCGGGGCATTGAGCTCCGGCGCTTTTTTTATATCCCCATTTATGCTTATTATATGCTAAGCGAAAAACGCGGGGAGTAATATGCCATCTATCTGCATCCACAATGCCACCGTAGTCGCCGGCTACGCCCAGATGCCCGAGAGCGCCGTTCTCATCGAAGACGAAATCATCGTCGATGTCTTTTCTGAACGCCGTTTTCTCCAGAAACATTTTTCAGCGCAGGACATCATCATCGACGCCGACGGCGCTTACCTCGTGCCGGGGCTTATCGATTCGCATATCCACGGCTTTGCCGGTTTCGGCACCGAAGACCTTTCCACCGATTCTATCCTCATGATGTCCGAGAAGCTGGCGGCTTTCGGCGTCACCGCCTTCTGTCCCACCCTCTATCCCATGTCGGAAGAGGATATGACGAAAGGCATACGTTCCATAGTGGCCGCGATGGGGCTCGAAAAGGGCGCCACCATCCTGGGCGTCCATATGGAAGGCCCTTTCATTTCCTCGGCGAGACTGGGCGTGCAGCGCCCAGAATTCGTGCGTCCCGTCGACCTCGAACTCATGCACCGACTGTATAGCGCCAGCGAGGGGCACATCATCAACATGACCGTGGCTCCCGAGCTGAAAGGCATGCGCGAACTGGCCCTCTACTGCAATAAGGTCGGCATCGTCCTCCAGGCCGGCCACACCGATGCCAGCTATGAAAACATGCTGGAAGGCATGCAGGCCGGCATCCGCCATTCGACGCACTTTTTCAACGCCATGAGCAGACTCGACCACCGCAATCCCAACGCCGTGGGCGCCATACTCATCCAGCCCGACCTTTCCTGCGAGATCATCGCCGACGGCAAGCACGTCCATCCCGATCTCATCCGCCTTCTCGTGCGGGACAAACCCGATACCAACATCGTCCTCGTCACCGACGCGCTCAAGCCGACCGAGCAGGGAGAAGGACCATTCGTTGCGAACCATGAGGTTGTGTACCTGAGCGACAAGCTTTTCTACAGGAAATGCGACGATGTCATCGCGGGCAGCTCTCTCACCATGCTGAGCGGGCTCAGCAACCTCGTCCAGTTTGGCATTCCTCTCGAGGTTGCCGTGAAGATGGCTTCCTCCAACCCGGCGCGCATCCTCAAGCTGCCCAAGCGCGGGGAGATAAGCCCAGGTTTTTTTGCCGATCTGGCTATCCTTTCTCGAGATTTCTCTGTCATAATAAACATGGTCAAGGGCAAGTTCGTCCATACCGCTTGACGGGGCGGCCGGCATAAGGACTGTCCGGTTTCGCGCCAGAGGTGAAAGGAGACAACGATGAGAGTCATCATTCAGCGGAACAGCGCCGGCGTGGCGAAGTGGGCGGCGGATTACGTCGCGGCCAAGATAAACGGAGCTCCCGCCGGCCGTCCATTCGTGCTGGGGCTGCCCACGGGATCTTCTCCCCTCGGCATGTATCGCCGACTCATTGAGATGAACCGCGCAAAACAGGTTTCCTTCGCGAATGTCGTCACCTTCAATATGGATGAGTACGTCGGCCTGCCGAAGGAACATCAGCAGAGCTACTATCGATTCATGTGGGATAATTTCTTTTCGCATATAGATATTCCCGCCAATAATGTTCATATACTCGACGGGATGGCTCCCGATCTTATAACCGAATGCGCCGCCTACGAAGAAAGAATCCTGAAAGCCGGCGGCATCGATCTCTTCGTGGGGGGCATAGGCCCGGACGGCCATATCGCCTTCAACGAACCCGGTTCCTCCCTCTCCTCCCGCACCCGCATCAAGACGCTTACCATGGATACGAAAATCGCCAACGGACGATTTTTCGACAACGATCCCGCCAAGGTGCCATCCACCGCTCTCACTGTGGGAGTCGGCACCGTCATGGACGCCAGGGAAGTCCTGGTGTTGGCCAACGGCCAGAACAAGGCCAGAGCCTTGCGGCATGCCATCGAGGAAGGCGTCAACCACATGTGGACGATCAGCTGCCTCCAGCTTCACCGGAAAGGCATCATCGTTTGCGACGAGGACGCGACCCTTGAGCTCAAGGTCGGCACTGTCCGCTATTTCAAGGATATAGAAGCCTCCAACCTCTAGGGAATGGGAAAATATTGCCCATTCTCGCATGCGCTAAAAAGTCGCGGTTTTTATAGTCTTATGTATATCTTTATAATATAAAGAATAGATAATTATTTTATTGTTGGCATGAATCCTGCTTATATATTTATACGTCACCAGGAGATCGAAAAAGACCCTGTGGCGAAAATGTAGAACAGGAGCATTGAAATGAAAAGAACAGTACGCGCCATCGCCTTCGCGCTGATGGTAACCCTTTCTCTCGCGGCTGCCGGAGCGGCCGGAACCCTCACGGCTTACGGCAACGCCGCCGCCAAAGCCGACGAATCGCTGACCATAGAGGATATGCTCCTCTATGCCGCCCAGGACGAATATTTCGCCCGCGCCGAATATGTCGCCATAATGGCCAAGTTCGGTACGGCCAGGCCCTTCAGCAATATCAAGAGCGCCGAAGAGAACCACCTTGCCTGGCTCAAGGACGCCTTCGCCGCCTACAAGCTGCAGTTTCCCAGGGACGAGGCGGCCAATTACGTCCAGGTTCCATCCACCCTCCTCGATGCCTACAAGGCCGGGGTGCAGGCGGAAATCGACAATATCGCCATGTATGATAAATTCCTGGCGAGCCCCCTTATCCAGGGTAGCCAGTACGCGGACTTGCGAACCCTCTTCACCAACCTGAAGAACGGTTCAGTGAACCACCTAAACGCCTTCCAACGACAGCTCGGGAAGTACTGATAGCGCTGAATGTGCCGCGAGGGGCGCGTTATCGTATCAACGATAACGCGCCCCTTTTTTGCAGCCTAAGTGCCGGCCGGGCTTTAGTCCCCGAAGCCGGCTTTTTTCAATTTGGGGGCGATGACCACGGCGCAGTAGCCGTAGTTGGGGTTGCGGCGGTAGAAATCCTGATGGTATTCCTCGGCTAACCAGAAATCCCCGGCCGGAAGGAGCTCCGTGACGATGGGAGCTGGCCACCAGGGCTTCTGCTTCTCGATCGACGCGAGGGCCGCCTCTTTCTGACTCTCGCTGGTGTAGAAAATAGCCGATCGGTACTGGGAGCCGACATCGGCGCCTTGGCGGTCCTTCGTCGTGGGATTGTGTATCTTCCAGAAATACTTCAGAAGCTCGTCATAGCTGACCCGGGCGGGATCGAAGGCGATCCGCACCGCTTCGGCGTGGCCGCTGGCCCCAGTGGACACGTATTCATAGCTAGGCCGGGGAGCGCCGCCGCCGATGTAGCCCGAAACAACGTCGACGACGCCGGGGAGGTTCTCGTAGACGGCTTCGAGGCACCAGAAGCAGCCGCCGGCGAGCACGGCATATTCAAGGCCGCTGTCGTCGGCGAGGGGCAGGGGTTTCGCGTAATCGTGGCTCGCGAAGGCTGGGGAAGCCGACCAGGGGGGAGGAGGAGCCGGAGTCTTTGTCATCGTATTCTCCTTGGGAAGGGTTCGGGATGGAGACGGCAGCATTTCCGAGGGTGAGGGTTGGACTGCCTGGGCGTCGAGTTTTCCCGCGCAGGAACCGAGGCCGAGGGTGGCGCCGAGACCGATAATCAGATACAGCGCTTGTATGCCATATTTCATTCTTGAAATATAATGATTTTTGAATAGAAAGACATTCCCAAAACATTATGTGGACGAAGAGTGCTCTCGCAACAGATGGGCGAAATCCTCCGGCACAATCGGCTTGCTGAAGTAGTAACCCTGCATTTCGTCGCAGGAGTTTTCCTTCAAGAAGTTCATTTCCTCGGCGGTCTCCACGCCCTCGGCCACGACGGTCAGGCTCAATGTCTTGCCCATCGTGATGATGGCCTTCGCGATCGCCATGTCTTCGGCGTTCTCAGAAATGTTTCGGATGAAGGATCGGTCGACCTTGAGCGTGTCGAAGGGGAAGTGCTTGATTTGGGCGAGGGAAGAGTAGCTGGTTCCGAAATCGTCAATAGCCAGCCTCACCCCGAGCTTTTTTATCTCCGCCAGCACCGCGATCATCCGCGAGGGATTATGCATCACCATGCTTTCGCTGATTTCAAGTTCCAGAAGGTTTGGCGCCATGCCGGTATTCTTTAGGGTGTCCCTGATATCTTGAAGCAGATTGTCATCCGCGGCTTGCCGGGGCGAAAGGTTCATCGACATCCGGACCGCGGGAGCCCCTGCTTCTGCCAGGCTACGTTCTGTGCGCAGGCCGTCTCCAAAACCCACTTGCCGATAGGTATGATCAGCCCCGTTTCCTCGGCGACGGGGATGAACTGGGTGGGCGTCACCGTGCCCAGTTCCGGATTTTGCCAGCGCAGCAGGGCTTCGACGCCGGAAATCACGTTTGTCTTGAAATCGAACTTGGCCTGATAATGCAAGGAAAACTCATTGCGCTCCAGCGCGAGACGCAGGTTAGTCTCCAGCGCCAGGCGTTCGATGGAGAGCGTCTTGATATTTTTTGAGTAGAACTGGTAATTGTTCTTGCCTTCTTCCTTGGCGAAATACATGGCGATGTCGGCGTTTTTCATCAGGGATTGCTCGTCTTCCCCGTCCTTGGGGTAGACGCTTATGCCCAGGCTGGCCGTCACGCGGCATTCCTCGCCCAGGAGAACGATAGGTTTCATGACATTGGCGAGCACCTTGTGGGCTACCTCGGCGATCTGGTCAAGTTCATGCACTTCCTCGATCAGGATCATGAACTCGTCGCCGCCCATTCGACCGACGACATCGGCCGCGCGCACCGATTGTATGAACCGCTGGGAAACCTGCTGCAGCATAATGTCGCCCGCATCGTGTCCCATGGTGTCGTTGATGATCTTGAACCGGTCGAGGTCGATGAAAAATACCGCCAGGCGGCGTTTATGGTGCTTGGCCGACTCTATCGCGTGGTTGAGCAGCTGGCTGAACATCAGACGGTTGGGCAGTCCGGTAAGGCTATCATGTGTGGCGAAGAACTGAATCCTGGCTTCCGCGCGCTTGCGCTCGGTGATATCGTGCCCGACTCCTCGAAATCCGACGATTCTGCCCGCCTTGTTTTTTTTGGGGAAAAAGGAAAATTCGATATGGGCGATCGCGGAGTTCCCTCGGGTAAATTCATATGAAAAATTCCTGGTTGATTTACCGGTCGTGAAAATTTCGTGGAAAAGTCTGGAAATCGCCTCCAACTCATCTTTCTTCACGAAATCCTGATAATTCCTGCCGAGCAGCTCTTCCCTCGACAGGTCCAAGGCATTCGCCAAGATATCGTTAAAGAACGTGAACCTGCCTTTCAGGTCGATTTCGAAATACCATTCTTCCATCTCGTCGATTATGGTCCGATATCGTTCTTCCGACTGGCTTAGCACCTCTTCTATCCGTGCGCGTTTGGCGATCTCCGCGTAAAGTTCGTCGGTTTTGTCCAGTACGCTCTTTTCATAGACTTCGAGCAATTGTTCCAGCGCCGCGATCTGGGATTTGAATAGCTGGTTCTGGTTGGCTGTCGTTTCTTCGTTTGTCATGCTGACGAGCCTTTTTTCGAGGAGTCAAATATCGTTTTCTCAAAAGGTAAAACGGCCAATTTTGCGTTCAGCGATAGATTTTTAAAGAGGTCTGCGGTTTCCCTTGTGATCGAGAGCCTCAGGAAGAGGATTACCACGAAGATATCCAGCGATGGGAGCATGCCGCCAAATCCCACTACCGATTTTACGCCATAAGGTATCACGAACTCTTTCTGGCCGGGAATATAGGGGCTTCCGAGCGCTTCGGGAACGAAAAAGACTCCGTAAGTATTCTGTTCCATGTCCATCAGGAGAGCCGGATCCGGATTCACGACCGATTTAACGCTCAAGCCCAGCTGTTTGATGAGGTTTCTGATCATGGGAAGCTGATGCACCACTTCCTCGCTTGGCAAGGGAATCGCCTGATGACCCCGCGATGTTTCCCGCGAATTCCATTTCGGGTCTTCCCCTATGGTGCCAAGGAGGGTCATGCATTTCACGCCGGGTTGGGGACTGTCCCTGTCGAGCATTTTCTTGGCAAAAGCCTGGAGATCGCCGGGGAGTTCCTCATAGGCCTGCGTCTTGAAAAAGCGGATTAGCGGGCAGGCGCGCGCGCCGGTTCGGCCATCGACCAGCGTGTCGTACAGATATCGTACGATCCTGCCCGCCACCTCTTCCATGCATGAAGCTCCCGCTCCCATGGTACGCACCGCTCTGCCCAATTCCGTCACTTCGCGGATCGTGAATTTTGCGACATCACTGGTTGCCGGCTTCTTTTCCTGATCGTCTTCCAACAATTTTCCTTTTTCCGCCTATAAGGCGGTCATGATATTAAAACTGACTGGCGGGCCTACGATCGCCGTGTTGTCGGATTATATGAATATACTCAAATTCCAGAGCTCTCGTGCAAGGAGGGATACGATATCGCGCCGCGCGGATTTCGCGGTTACCGACAGGGGGCGACGAGAAAAGCGATTTTCGATATAGTACCGCTATGGCTACAACTGACGACAAGAAGATCATTTATTCAATGTACCGCGTTTCCAGGCGGCACGGCGTGAAGCAAGTTCTCAAGGATATCAGCATATCGTATTACTATGGCGCGAAAATCGGCGTCATAGGATTGAACGGCTCGGGAAAATCGAGCCTTTTGCGGATAATGGCGGGTACGGACGGCGATTTCGCGGGCGATGTCAGCCTCTCCCCAGGCTACACGATCGGATTTCTCGAGCAGGAACCACATCTCGAACCGGGGAAAACCGTGCGCGAGATCGTGAGCGAGGGCGTCCAGGAGATCGTGGACACCCTCGCCGAATTTGACGCGGTGAACGAAGCCTACGGCGATCCTGACGCCGATTTCGACAAGCTCGCCACGAAGCAGGCCGCCCTCCAGGAAAAGCTGGACGCCCAGAACGCCTGGGACCTCGACTCGCGGCTGGATTTCGCCATGGAAGCGCTCCGCTGCCCCCCGGCCGACCAGATCGTGGGCCAGCTCTCCGGCGGAGAGCGCCGACGCGTGGCGCTCTGCCGGCTTCTCCTCAAGAAGCCCGACATCCTCCTCCTCGACGAGCCCACCAACCATCTCGACGCCGAGACCATAGCCTGGCTCGAGCGGCACCTGCGCGACTACCAGGGCACGGTCATAGCCGTGACACATGATAGATACTTCCTCGACAACGTGGCCGGCTGGATCCTAGAGCTGGACCGCGGCGAGGGCATCCCTTGGAAGGGCAACTACTCGAGCTGGCTGGACCAGAAGAAGAAGAGGCTCGAGCAGGAAGAGAAGGGCGATTCCGAACGCGCCCGCACCCTGGCTCGCGAGCTCGAATGGATTGGCATGAGCGCGAAAGGCAGGCACGCCAAGAGCAAGGCGCGCATCGAGCGCTACGAAAAGCTCCTCGCCGAGGACGGCAGGGAGAAGATCCGCGAGACCAAGATCGTGATACCGGCGGGACCGCGGCTCGGCAAGATGGTCATCCGCGCCGACAGCCTCGCGAAAGGCTTCGATTCCAAGCTCCTCTTCGACAATCTCAATTTCGAGGTGCCGCCAGGCGCCGTCGTCGGCATCGTAGGCCCGAACGGCGCGGGAAAAACCACCCTGCTCAATATCATCACCGGAAGGGAAAAGGCCGACGCGGGGACAATAACGTTGGGCGATACCGTCAAGCTCGCCTACGCCGACCAGATGCGTGCCAACCTCGATCCGGACAAGTCGGTCTGGGAGCAGCTATCGGGCGGCCTGGACCTGATAATGCTCGGCGGCAACCGCGAGATCAACTCGCGCGCCTACTGCTCCTGGTTCAATTTTTCTGGCCAGGACCAGCAGCGCAAGGTGGGTGTGCTCTCGGGCGGCGAACGCAACAGGCTCAACCTCGCCATGATCGTAAAGGAAGGCGCGAACGTGCTCCTCCTCGACGAGCCAACCAACGACCTCGACGTCAACACGATGCGCGCCCTCGAGGAAGCCCTCGACAGCTTCGCCGGCGTCGCCCTCGTCGTCAGCCACGATCGCTGGTTCCTGGACCGCGTCTGCACCCACATCCTCGCCTTCGAGGGCGATTCCAAGGCCACATGGTTCGACGGCAACTGGACCGAATACGCCGAATGGCGCCGCTCAACTTTGGGCATTGACGCCGAGCGGCCGCACCGCATCGTTTACAGGAAATTGGAGCGCTGATCAATGATGGATCGGTACATGTCCCGGCAAGCGGCGGGAATAGCGGCCATGGCCGGATGCGCCTTTCTCTGGAGCCTGGCCGGCATCTTCATCAAGCTCATCGATTGGCAGCCTTTCGCTATCGCGGGAGGACGAAGCGCCATAGCCGCGCTCTTCCTCCTTGCCGTGATACGCCGCCCGAAGTTCAGCTTCTCGGCGCTGCAGGTGGGATCGGCCATCGCCTATTCCTCCACCATGCTCCTCTTTGTTTTCGCCAACAAGCATACGACATCGGCCAACGCCATTCTCATTCAGTACGGTGCGCCCATCTATGTGGCGCTCATAAGCGCGGTGGTTCTCAAGGAAAGGCCCAAGATAGAGCATTGGCTCGCTCTCGTCGCGATATGCGGCGGCATGGTGCTGTTCTTCATGGATTCGCTGGGTAAAGGAAACTTGATCGGCGACATGGCGGCCACGCTCTCGGGCGTGACCTTCGCCCTGAATATCGTGCTCATGCGCAAGCAGAAAGACGCCTCGCCCCTGGACTCCCTCCTCCTCGGACATATATTTACCGCCCTCATCGCGGGTTCCATTTCCCTTTTCATGCCGGCGCCGACGATCACCGCCGGATCGCTTTTCGCGATCACGGCGCTTGGCGTCGTTCAGATTGGCCTGGCGGCCGTGCTGTTCTCCTACGGCATAAAGCGCATAACGGCACTCGAAAGCATCCTCATCGCCGTCATCGAGCCGCTTTTCAATCCGGTCTGGGTATTTTTGGCGACGCGCGAAGCGCCCGGTTTCCGCTCCATGCTGGGAGGCCTCATTATAATCGCCGCGGTGCTGGCTTCCTCGTTCGTGTCTGTGCGGCGAACGGCGAAAGCGATACGATAGGGCGGAAGAGGAAGGGAATCATGAAACAAAGTTTTCTGTCGGCTACGATTCTTCTCATACTCATCACCGATCCGCTGGGAAACATACCCCTTCTGCTGGCGGCGCTCAAACACGTGGATCCGGCGCGCAGAAGGCACGTGATACTGCGCGAATGCGCCATAGCTTTTCTCGCCCTCGCGATTTTTCTCTTTTTCGGGTCCGCCTTTCTCGACGCGGTGAGCATCTCCGATGAATCACTGCGGATCGCGGGCGGCGTCATCCTCTTTCTCATCGCCATCAATATGGTGTTTCCGAAGTCGGGCGGCCAGCTGGTCGAGGACGAGGCGGGAGCCGAACCGTTCATCGTACCCTTGGCCATACCCCTCATCGCGGGACCTTCGGCCATGACGACGGTCATGCTTCTCGCCAAATCGTCGCCCGACAGAACCCTCGAGTGGATAGGCTCCATTTTCATCGCCATCGCGGTGACGACGATCGTGTTCCTGGGATCTTCCAGGCTGGAGCGTTGGCTGGGCGATCGTTTCCTGAGCGCCATCGAGAAATTGATGGGACTCGTGCTGACGGCTATTTCCGTGGATATGCTTCTCGGCGGAATCACCAACTATATCAGGATAATTCAGGGCTGAGCCGGAAAGGCCACCCCCAGATCGTCGCCGATGCGTTTCAGCCGCTCCGCCACCTTCGCGGTGAGGGGAACTCCGATCCGGTCGCTTAAGGCTTCCGATTCGTGTTCCTTGAGTCCCGCGTAATAGACGCGGCCGCAGCCTTCGGCCGGCTCGGCGCCGGTGAGCTCGGCGAGCATGCGGTCCATATCGGTCTTGAGTTCCTCGGGGTCGCGGAACAGATCCAGGCGGATCGCGCCGAAAAAATGGCATACGCGAGCCGACGTGGCCTCGCTGTCCATCACCGACTTGCCGAAGACTCCCCCCGAAGTGATAGCCGTCATGATGTCGACGAGGACGGCGAGGCCATAGCCCTTATACCCGCTGAACAATTCGCCTTCGCCGCCTAGGGGAAGGAGGCCGCCGCCCCGCTGGAAAAGCATGTCCTCCAGGAGGCTGTGGGCGTCGGCAGTCTCCTTTCCCTTCGTGTCCACGGCCCAGCCGAGAGGGAGGGCTTTGTTCTCGCGGTCGTAGACCTCGACCTTGCCGCGTGTCACGCAGGTGGTGGCCATGTCGAGGGTGAACATCCGCCCTTTCAGGGCAGGGACGGACACGGCGATGGGGTTGGTGCCGAACATGGCGCTGCGCCCGAAGGTGGGGACTCCCAGGGCCGCCGTGTTGGTCATGCAGATGCCTATCATATCGCGGCGGGCGGCCATCTCCGTGTAGTAACCGGCTATGCCGAAATGGTTGGAGTTGCGGATGGAGGCGAAGGCCGCGCCGACGGTTTCGGCCTTCTCGATCACCTTCTCCATCGTGTGTTTGCTCAAGGAGAGGCCCATGGCTCCCTGGGCGTCGAGGACGAGGGACATGGGCGTCTCGCGCAGGATCGCGGGCTGAATGCCGCCCGACATTATGCCTTTCTTGATGCCGTTTTCGTAGCGCCAGAGACGGCCGACTCCATGGCTGCCGATGCCGCGGGCGTCGGCGGCCACCAGGATTTCGGCCGAATCGACGGCCTCGCCCCGGGACAGCCCCAGCTTCATGAAGACATCGGCGCAGAAAGCTTCCAAATCTCCGCGCGGTACCCTTATTCCTTCGCTCATGCCCAGGCTCCTTCAGCTATGAATCTCAATCTACGGCGTTTCGATGCTGATCGTGAGAGTGCCACGGTTCAGAGCGAACCGAGTATCAACTCGGCAAATGCTTCGGGCGTGAAACCGAGGTGGACGGCGACTTTCTCGGCTGGTCCCGACTCGCCGAATCGCTCGATGGACAGAATGCGCTCGACGGGAGCTATTCTCTCCCAGCCCATCGCTATGCCCGCTTCCGCGACGAAAACCTTGGCCGGAGGGGAGAGAATGACGTCCCGTATTGGCGCCGGCGCCCTGAAGAAAGCGTTCCTGTCGGGAACCGAGACGACGCGTATGGAAAGACCGGGCTTCTGGGCGCCAACAAGGTCGGCGGCCTTCATGGCGAGCGAAACCTCTGAGCCGGAGGCCGCGAGGACGATGTCGGGCTCTTTCGGCGCGTTGCGCGCCACATAGGCGCCGACCGCCATGCCGTCCTGCCAGAGGGGATCTTCCTTGGCGAACACGGGGAGATTCTGCCTGCTCAAGAGGAGGGCCGTCGGGCCGTCGGTTCTTTCCATGGCCGCTTTCCAGGCCACCGCCGTCTCATCGGCGTCCGCGGGGCGGAGGACGTTGAGGCCGGGTATAGCCCTGAGGGAGGCGAGAGTCTCGATGGGTTCGTGGGTCGGGCCATCCTCGCCTACGAAGATGGAATCGTGGGTGAAAATATAGATGACCGGCAGCTTCATCAGCGCGGCGAGACGCAGCGCTGGACGCAGGTAATCGGCGAAGACGAGGAAGGTGGCGACGAAGGGACGCAGGCCGCCGTAGAGGGCGAGGCCGTTGGCGATGGCCGCCATACCGTGTTCGCGCACGCCGAAGCGGATGTAGCGGCCGCCGGGATTGCTCGCCGTGAAATCGAGAGGCAGGCCTGAGGGGTTGGCGGGAAGCTGGGTGACGTTCGGGCTTGTGAGGTCCGCGGAGCCGCCGATCAGGTTAGGCCAGGCCTTCGCTATGGCTGCCAGGCATTTGCCCGACGCGGCGCGCGTGGCGAGCTTTTCGCCCTGGGCAAAGCCGGGCATTTCGAGCCGGCTCATCGGGCGGTTGAAGTACCAGGCGCTCAATTCTTCGGAGAGGGCGGGGTTGGCCTTTCCCCAGGCCTCGTAGATTTTCTGCCATGAAGCCTTGGTCGCCTTGAGTTCCTTCCTGCGCTTCTCGAAAAAGGCGTAGGCTTCAGGCGCCACGAAGAATGACGCGTCGGCCGGAATGCCGAGGGCCGCCTTGGTCTTGGCCACTTCCTCGTCGCCGAGGGCGGCGCCATGCACGCCCGCCGTGCCCTGTTTCGTCGGCGCGCCCTTGCCTATGACGCTCTTGAGAATGATGAGACTGGGCTTGGCTGTTTCAGCCTTGGCGCTTGCCGTCAGCGCCGCCAGCCCATCAAAATCGTACATGTTGCCGCACAGGACCTGCCAGCCGTAGGCTTCGAAGCGTTTCCCGACATCCTCGGTGAAGGCGATCGACGTCGAACCGTCGATGGTGATCGAATTGGAATCGTAATAGGCGATAAGCTTGCCGAGGCCGAGGTGGCCGGCGAGAGAACAGGCTTCGGACGCCACGCCTTCCTGGAGACAGCCGTCGCCCACGAGCGTGTAGGTGTAGTGGTCGAAAATTTTCGCGTCGGGCGTATTGAACTTCGCCGCCATCATGCGCTCGCCGATGGCCATGCCCACCGCGTTGGCTATGCCCTGTCCGAGCGGGCCAGTCGTGGTCTCCACGCCGGGAGTGACGCCGTATTCGGGATGGCCGGGGCATTTGGAACCGACCTGGCGGAAGCTCTTGATGTCGTCGAGGGAGAGGGCGAATCCCGCCATGTGGAGCATCGAATAAAGCAACATGGAGCCGTGCCCGGCCGACAATATGAATCGGTCGCGGTTGATCCAGGAGGGATCTTCGGCGTCGTAGTTCATCGCGGCGCCATAGAGGTAAGCGCCGAGTTCGGCCGCTCCCATGGGAAGGCCGGGATGGCCGGAGTTGGCTTTCTGCACCGCGTCTATTGTCAGGCTGCGGACGGATTCGGCGATCTTTCCAAGCGAAGCTATATCCATTGGGTCGCTCCTAAAAAAATGATGATCTATAATACCCTGCTTCCACGGTTTTTGGGAGCAGGGGAATCTCGCGGAACCTTGCTGAATCCCGCGGAAACGCGCGATTTTTTATTGTCGCTGGCCTGCCTTGGGCGGCTCGCCGCGATGTCTTAGGCGCCGGCGGCCTCAGTTCGCGCCATAGGACAGGGCGGCCTTTTCCCTGACGGCGAGGGCTTTCTCCAGGGAAATGCCCGCCGCCTTGGCTATGGCCTCGGGCTCGGCCACCGCGATGGCGCCCAGCGATCCGAAGCTCTTCATCAGACGCTTCGCCCTCGCCTCGCCGATGCCCTCCACCGACTTCAGCACGGTAAAGCGCAGGTCCTTCGTTCGAAGCTTCTTGGAAAGACCGGTCGCGAAACGGTGGGTTTCGTCGCGGATGGCGACAAGGACGCGCAGCGCCGGCGAATCCTTGGGCAGAACGACGGGGCCGAGCCTGTCCGGAAGGTAGATTTCCTCGTTCTTCTTCGCCAAGCCGGCGAGGTCGCAGTCGAGGCCGAGCTCGTCGAGGATTTCCTTGGCGGCGGAAACCTGGCCGGCGCCGCCATCGATGAGGATGAGGTCGGGCAGGTCGGCTTCCTCGTTTATGAGGCGGGTATAGCGCCTCGCGACGGCTTCGCGGATGGAGGCGAAGTCATCGATGGCGCCTCCGAGGCTCCGTATGCGGAAATACCGGTAGTTTTTCTTGTCGGGGACGCCGTTCCTGAAGCTGATGAGCGAAGCGACCGTGTTTTTGCCCGCCAGGTGGGCTATGTCGAAGCCTTCGATCCGCGTCGGGACCGAGGCGAGGCCCAGCGCCGATTTAAGTTCCAGGAGCGCCTGGGTGTCGCCGACTTCCCTGCGCTTCTTGATGAGTTCTTCCTTGGCGTTCTGCGCCGCGAGGTTTATGGAAGCGCTGTGGCGCTGTTCCTTCGGCGCGAGGAAGCGCGTCTTGACGCCCAGCTGTCTCTTGAAATACTCGGCGACCGGCTTGGTGCCTATGGACTTCATCAGGTAAATGAAAGGAGGAGGGAGGCGTTCGGCGCCGTAATAACTGGTGAGGAAGGCCTGTAGGGCCTCTTCCTCGGTGTCGTAGAGCGGCGAGATGAAGCTGTCGCGCCCTTTCAGCCTGCCGTCGCGCATCGTGAACACGATGAAGGAGGCGAGGTCTCCGTCGCAGTGCCATGCCAGATAGTCCCTGGCCGCCGGGTCGAAGTCCTGCACGTTGCTTCTGCCCACGAAAAGGTCCACGGCCTTGAGGGCGTCCCTGAGGCGGGCCGCTTCCTCGAAGCGGAATTCCTCGGATGCCTTGTCCATTCGTTTCTTGAGGTCGGCGAGAAGTTCGGCGGTTTCGCCCGAAAGCAGCTTGCGTATCTGCCCGACCCGCTCCAGATACGCTTCCCTGCTGATCTTTCCGGCGCAGGGGCCGGGGCAGCGGCCGATATGGTAGTACATGCAAGGCGTCTCGCGCTTGCGCATGGTGACGCAGCGACGCAGGGGAAAGAGCCGTTTTATGAGTTCGAGGTAAGTATCTATCGTCTCGGCGCTCGGAAAGGGGCCGAAATATTCGGAGCCGTCGTTGATGATCCTGCGGGTCTTGAAAATGCGCGGGAATTCCTCGTTCGTGACGCGAATGGAGGGATAGGTTTTCCCGTCCTTCAGGTTGATATTGTATTTGGGAGTATGTTCTTTTATCAGGTTGTTTTCGATGAGGAGAGCGTCGTATTCGCTCCCCGCCAGGATCCATTCGATATTTTCCACGCGCGAGACGAGATGCCGCGTCTTTATGTCTTTCTTTCCCGAAAAATAGGAAAGGAGACGATTCCTTAATATCTTGGCTTTGCCTACGTAGATTATATGGCCTTCGGGATCGCGCATTATGTAGACGCCCGGCGCATCGGGAGCCTGTCGCACCAAGGCGCGGAAGCGGGCGTTCTTCTCGGCGGCGGGAGAGAGCTGAAGCGATTTGTTCTTTTTTTCGGGGAGGCCGGGCGTCTCGTATTCTTTGTCGTTCATACCTATACTGATAGTATGGAATTTTCGAGCGTCAGGGAAGCCGGCGATGCCGCGGGAGCGGCTGATGCCGGGATGGTCTTCCAATTCTGTCCTTCATGCGCGAGCCCACGCATCTCTTTTCTCGGAGGAAATAACTGGGTTTGCCCTGACTGCGGCTTCGAGTATTTTCATAACGTGGCGACTTCGGCGACGATTATCCTTGATGTGGAAGGCTCCCTCGCGCTGCTGAAAAGGGCTAAGGAGCCTCGGCGGGGCTTTTGGAGCCTGCCCGGCGGATTTGTGGAGCCTGCTGAACGGGCCGAGGAGGCTGCTCTGCGCGAGTGCCGGGAAGAATTGGGCTGGGCTCCCGAAAAAACGGAGTTTTTAGCTACTTTTCCCAATGTTTACCGCTACAAAGGCATTCCCTACGCGACCTGCGATCTGTATTTTTACGCTGAGGCAAGCGCCGTCGATGTTGCCGGTTTCGTCATCGATCCGCGGGAGGCGACCGAGGTTGGCATTTTCCCGGCCAACGCGATTCCCTGGGGCGAAATCGCCTTCGATTCGGCGAAAAGAGCGATACGTGAGTATATTCTGGCGATCGGGACTGGCATGGATGCGATCCGGGAGGAAGAAGCATGGATAAGAGAACGAAGATAGTCGCGACCACAGGTCCGGCTTCGGAAAAGCCCGAAATCATTCGCGATATGATACGCGAGGGCGTGGATGTCTTTCGGCTCAATTTTTCCCACAAGACCTATGAAGAGGCGGATCTGGCCATCGGCCTTATCAGGGAAGCGCAGAAGGAGACGGGGAAGCCGATCGCCATCATGGCCGACATAAAAGGGCCGGCCATCAGGCTCTATGGCTACAAGCAGAATATCTCGATAAAAGCCGGCGACCAAATCACCCTCGAAAGCCGCGATCCTGTCGGCATAGAGGCGCTTGTCGCCGGCGAGCCGAACCTCGTGTATACCAATCTACCCGATATCGACAGGATCTGCGCTCCGGGCCAGAAGATCATTCTCATGGACGGCTATTTCGCGGGAAGCGTCCTAAAGCGAGGAACGAAATCCGTGACCGTGCGCATCGACAACGAGGGCGAGCTCCACCCCAAGGCGCACCTGACGATTCCAGGAGCCGACTATCCCATTCCCTTCCTTTCGGAAAAAGACATAGCCGACATACTCTGGGCCGTGGGGCACGACATCGATTACATCGCCCTCTCCTTTGTCCGCTGCGCCACCGATATAGAGGAAGTCCGCAGGCTGATCCAGCGAGCGGCAGTCTCTTCCGGCAAGCGTTCCATCGTCAAGCTCATAGCGAAGATCGAAACGGCGCGCGGCCTTTCCAATGTCGACGAGATAATCCGCGAGTCCGACGGCATCATGGTCGCGAGGGGAGACCTCGGCGTCGAAATGCCCATAGAAATCGTCCCGATTGCCCAGAAAAGCATGATCCGCAAGGGCTATCTGGCCGCGAAGCCCGTGATCACGGCGACGCAGATGCTCGAATCCATGATCGAAAGCCCGATGCCCACGAGGGCCGAGGCTTCGGACGTGGCCAACGCCTGTTTCGACTCCACGAGCGCCGTGATGCTTTCGGGAGAAACGGCGATGGGCAAGTATCCCGTCCAGGTGGTGCGCACCATGCATTCGATCATCGACGCTGTCGAAAAACAGTTCGACTATGTCGATTTCCACCACGACGTTCCGCCCGAAGTGAAGACGGGCGACATCCCCGCTATAATGTCGTACAACGCTGTCTCGGTCGCCTATCTCTGCAACGCCAAGGCCCTCGTCGTCCTCACCGAAACGGGACAGGCAGCGCGGCTCCTCTCGCGCCTCCGTCCCCGCATGCCGATCTACGCCTTCCTGAGCGACAAAAAGCTCTTCAACCAGCTCGCGCTCAACTGGGGTGTCCGCCCCTTCCTGCACAGCGGCACGGGCACGAGGCTCGATGCCGTCGTAGACGAAGCCATCGCCATCTGCAAAAAGGAAAAGCTCCTGAGCGAAGGCGACAAGGTCGTCATCGTCGCGGGCCTTCCACTCGCGCAGCAAGGTTCGACGAACATGATCCGCGTGGAGACCATACAATGATAATCCCTACCATCGAGCAAGTGATCCGGCAGGACATGAAGGCGCTCCATGATTGCCCCGGCGCCGACAACTGCGCCGGCTGCGCCGAGGAAGTCTGCGTCATGGTGGCTTCGGTCGCCGATTTTCCCAGCGAATACGGCCATTTTTCCATCGTCGGCTTCGTCAACAACAAAGACGGCAAGGACCATGTCATGATCGTCAAGGGCGATATAGGCGACGGGGAAAACCTCCTGCTCCGGATCCATTCGGCCTGTCTCACCGGCGACGCCTTCGGCAGCCGGCGCTGCGACTGCGGACCCCAACTTCACCGAGCGCTCGCCATGATCGAGGCCGAGGGGCGGGGCGCCGTCCTTTACCATCAGGCCGAAGGCCGTGGCATCGGCCTCGTCAACAAGCTGAGGGCTTACGCCCTCCAGGACGGAGGCTACGACACCTACGACGCAAACCTGGCCCTCGGTTTCAAGGCCGACGAGCGCGATTACGCCATCCCCGCGGCCATGCTGAAAAAGATCGGTATCAAGAGCGTCCGCCTCATGACGAATAATCCCGAAAAGGTGGCGGAGCTTGAAAAGTACGGCATCGCGGTGCTGGAAAGGGTTCAGCACGAGCTGCCCGCCCACGAACAGGACAAGGCTTATCTGGAAACGAAAAAGGAGCGGTTCGGGCATTTTCTGAAACTTGACCACAGCGATAATAAATAACTCGCGTATTGACAATTAGGGAGTTTCCCGTCGAAAATTGTGTATGGATTCAAAAACGTCATTCATTTTCATGGCCAGCGGTAACCTTCTCATTCTTCTTCTTCTCGCCGTGTATCGCAAGAAATATACCGAGGAAGCGATCCGTCATCATTTCTTTGCCCAACTTATGTTGGCTTTCTCCAATATTTTCATCTGGATTCGGCTCTTGGTTCCGCTTGATATATTCGCGGTGCTCACCACCGTTCCGCTTATCGTCAGCTCCTATTTTGAGGCATTGGCCCTTCTCGGCCTGTCCGGCGCTTTGACGTCGGAAATCAAGAAGAAAATGCGCATCCCCCTCGTCGCCGGCATCGTGCTTTACGTTGCCTCCATGCTGATCGGACTGGATCCCTACATTCGGGTCATCGTCATCACGTTCGTGAATATCGTCATCCTTCTTCCGGCCGTTCTGCGCGTGCTTTTCGTGCAGGATGACTCATCGCTGCGCGTCGTACTGGGAAGCCTGTTCATCGCCATGCTTGCGGCCATGGCCTTCCGCATCGTCGACGCGATCCGCCTCGGGCCGGCTCTCGTCATTTTCGGGCCGACGCTGGGCGAGAAGCTCACCGTATTTTCGCTCTATATCTACCTCATCCTGGGAGGTATAGGCATAATCCTCTTCGCGAAGGAGAATACCGACGCCCGCCTGGTCCGCATAGCGCATTTCGACGAAGCCACCGGCGCCTTCAACCGCGACGGATTCATCGACGCGATGGTGACGGCGATCGACAAGGCTTCCTACGACAACGGCGCTTTTTCCATGCTGCTCGTCGATATAGACGGGCTCAACGAAATCAACGAGGAACATGGCTACGTTGTCGGCGACGGCATCATCGCCAACACGGTCGAGCGGCTCCGCGGCAACGTGGGGACGCGCGGCTTCATCGGGCGCCTTAGTGGCGACGAGTTCATGGTGTTCGTGAACGGATTGGATCGCCAGCATCTGGATGCTTTCGTGTCGGCGCTGCGCGCGTCCGCGGTGGCGAATCCCCCCGACGGCGTCGCCTATAGCGTTTCCATTGGAGCCGCGGCCTTCGACAATCCCGCGGGCCGGGATATCCATTTTCCGATGATTTACACGGCCTGCGCCGATGCCCTCAAATCGGCGAAAAATAAGGGGCACAGCGAAATGGTCATCGCGCTGACATGAACCGATTCCTATGAACGATAACAGCTTTCACGTCCCCCTCGGCCCTGCCAGGGCGGAGATCGTCGTCGTCAATTCGCGCTTCATAGCGAGCCTCGACTACGTCGAGACGGTGGAGGAAGCGCGCAACTTCATGGCCTCCGTAAGAAAGGAATTCCCTGATGCGTCGCACAACGTTCCCGCCTTCATCGTGGGAGGCGGCAACTCCAGCACGGAATTCTGCTCGGACGACGGGGAGCCCTCGGGCACTTCCGGTCGCCCGCTTCTCTCGGTCCTTCGCGGCTCCGGCCTGGGCAACGTGGTGGTGGTGGTGACGCGGTACTTCGGCGGGACCCTCCTCGGAACGGGCGGCCTCGTCAAGGCATATTCCGAGGCGGGCAAGAAAGTGCTGGAGGCCGTCCGTCGGGGCGAGCTCGTCGAGGTGACCTTCCTTTCGGCCGCCTTGCCCTATCGGCTCTTCGAACTCTTCAGGAGCGCGGCGGAAGCGAGCGGGGGCAAGCTGCTGTCAACGGAGTTCGTCGAACTCGTTCAAATCAAGGTGGAAATTCCCCTGCGCGGCTTGGATGAATTCCGTTCCCGCTTTGCCGACCTCAGCGGCGGAGGGCTGGAGTTGACCCAGTACGGGCAGGGAAAGACGCTGGCGCCTATCCGCTAAAATTCCTTTTTTTTATAGGTCCTCACCGAATAGAGCCATGAGAGCGCAAAAAGAATGACTCCCGCGCCGAAGAGGAGGAGGAGGAAGGCGGCGCTTCCTCCAGCGGCGCTTCCGACCGCAGGCGAGGCTCCCGTGTCGACCACGCCGCTCGCGATACCTGCGATGGCTCCCGCGCAGGCGAACACGGCCATGGCTGCCCATCGCGATTTTATGTATCCAAACCTGAAGTATGAGGCCAGTTCCACGGCGGCGAGAATGAGCGAGAGGCTAAAGGAAGTCGCGAAGAGTTCGAAGGGAAAGGCGTCGCCACCCAAGCCCAGAGCGGCGGAAAGAGCCCTCAGTATAGCCGCGGCGGGAATCAGGAGGTTGGCGGCCAGCGCTAGAAGATATTTCGACCCGACGATCGCGTCGCGTCCTGGAGGAAGGCAGGCGAGCAGAGGCTCGCAGCCATACTTGAAGTCGTATGCGTTGGAATATGAAACGGCGATGTATGAGGGGAAAAGGAGAATGATGGTCGCCATTCCCGAACCCGCGGCGAAAAACCCCGAACCCGCGCCGCCGGCGGCGACGCCGAGGGCCAGGGCGATGAAGACCACGGCGATGATGAGTTGTTCTTTCCTGAGAAGCAGCCAATCCTTAAGCAATAGCGCGAACACGGTAATCCTCCCTAGCCGTATAGACCATGATATCCTCGAGCGAAGCCCTCTCGATGATCAGCCCGGCCGGCGGCGCGTCCCGAAGTTCCGTCGCCCTGTCGGTGAGCCCCTCGAACCCGGCGTCGTAGCGCCTCGCCCCGACGACGTAACCCAGGAGCGCGGTATCGAGCAGCGCCGCCGGGCCTCGGATCACCGCGTGGCGCTCCAGGACCGAATCGATGTCCTCGCAGAAGACGATTTTTCCCGCCATGATGAAGGCAATATGGTCGGCTATGCGCTCGAGATCGGAGGTGATGTGCGTCGAGAAGAGAATGCTCGCCTTGCCTTCCGACACCACCGAATGGAGGGTGTCCAGAAGCTCGCTGCGCGACACGGGGTCGAGTCCGCTTGTCGGCTCGTCCAGGATGATGAGTTCGGCTTCATGGGAGAGCGCCACCGCGAGGGAGAACTTCATCTTCTGCCCTTTCGAGAGATCCGAAAGCCTTTTGCGCCGGTCGATGCCGAATTCCGAAAGCCTGGCCGTGTAGCCTGCCGAATCCCATCGCGGGTAGAGCCGCTTCACCCAAGCTTCAGTATCCGCGGCGCTCAATGGACCGTACCATTGGCTTTCGTCGCTGACGATTCCCAGTCTTCGCCTGAGCGAAGGTCCCGCGCCCCAGGGATTTTCGCCCAGAACCTCCACCTCGCCTGAGTCGGGCTTGAGCAGTCCGCCGAGCAGCTTGATGGTCGTCGTCTTGCCAGCGCCATTGGGGCCGATGAGGCCGAGCACGGAGCCTGTTTCCAGGCTTAAGTTTACATCGCGCAGCTCGAAGCCGGCGAATTTCTTCGTCATCCCTCTTGTCCATATCGCCCTGTCAATCATGCTGATGCTCCTCGCCGCGCTCGGCAAACAGTTCCCCGACGATGTTCGCGATATCCTCCGCGCGAAACCCCAGCGCGACCGCCTCGGTGACCAGGGGTTTCAGCGCCGCGCGCAGGGCGAGAAGCCGCTCGCGCGTCATCTCGGCGATCTCGGGCCTGGCCGCGTAGCTGCCCTTTCCCGGTACCGTGCGGAGATAGCCTTCCTTTTCGAGGTCGTCGTAGGCGCGCTTAGTCGTGATGACACTCACCCTCAAGTTCTGCGCCAGGACTCGTATCGATGGGAGTTCCGTCTCCGGCGACAGCGTGCCGGAAAAAACGGCGATCCGTATCTGTTCCTCTATCTGCGCGTAGATCGGTTGGGAGGAAAGCGTGGAGATGCTGATCGGGATCATGTCGTTACCAGTCATACTGTGTATATACAGTATATACAGTGAAGAATTCTGTCAAGGGCTCGACACGGAAAGCCTGAAGCGCGCCATACTCACTGCAGGTTGTCGGCGACCACCTCGTGGCGGAGGGTGAGCAGGATGCCCGCCGCGGCCGTCGCCGCGATGACGAGGAAGCTGCCTCTTCCGAGGGTGGCTTCGGGGCCCGCCGCGCCGCTGTAGATGCCCACGATCGACCAGGGCACCCAGGGCCCCCAGCCCGTGGCGGCGAAAATCACGGCGAGCAGAAGGGTGAAAATGGAATAACCCAGGGGCGCGAAGTATCCCCTTGTTTCCACCGCGACCCAGGCCGTGAGGAAGGAGCAGCAAAGGGACATAAGAGCCAGGGCGAGAAGGCGGCCCGCTGCGGCTGAAAACAGGGAAACCTGCAGAGTCCCGATGCCTACCAGGCTCCCGACGATGAAGGTTCCAGGGAGCATATAGAGCGTAAGGCAGCCGAACCAGGCGGCGGAGACGAGGATCTTGGCGAAGACGAAATTGCGGCGCGCCACCGGCAGGGCTAGGAGGTTCTTCGCTGTGCCCTCGGCATATTCCCTGCCGAAGACATAGGTCACGATGACGGATGACATGATCAGTCCGCCGATTCCGCCCATCTGCGCGATGAAGCCCAGAAAGGTGGCCCAGTCGATGGGTTCGCCGCCGAAGGCGAACTGAGCCTTCTTGCCGAAGACGCCGAGGCTCTCGGCCAGTTCCGGATTCTTCATGAGCCACATGAAGAATCCGGCGATTCCCACCATGAAGGTGTAGACGCCGAGGGTGATCCAGGGAGCCTTGCTCCTGCGGAGTTTCAGGAATTCCGTGTATACGACGGCCGCGAATCTCATACCGTACCTCCTGTCAGGCGCATGAAGTGACGCTCTAAATCCTCTTCCTCCGCGGCTAGCCGCTCGAGGCCTATGCCTGCCCCGACGAGGGCCCTGGCGATGGCCGCAGGCTCCGCGCCCCGGTCCGACACGCGCAGGGTCTTCGCGTCCGGGCGCGACACTTCGACGTAACCTAAGCCTTCCCTCAGGATCTTTTCGGCCCTGTCCACGTCATCCGCCACGATGACGATGGAGGTCCTTCCCAGCTCGCGCAGCTCGCGATAGTCGATTTCTTCGATCAACTTTCCCTCGTGGATGATCCCGACCCTGTCGGCCAGCTGGGCGACCTCGTCCAGAAGATGGCTCGACATGAAGATGGTCACGCCCTGTTCCGCGGCGAGGCGGCGCAGGAGGGATCTGATCTCGATGATGCCCGCCGGGTCGAGGCCGTTGGCGGGCTCGTCGAGGATGAGCAGTTCCGGTGAGTGGATGAGGGCGCGGGCGAGGGAGAGCCGCTGCTTGTTGCCCAGGGAAAGGCGGCCGGCGCGCCTGCCTGAGTATTCCCCAAGCTTGAGAAGTTCGATCACCTCATCGGCCGCGCCGGGAGGGGCGTCGGTCAGGCGGCGCTGGATGTCCAGGTTTTCCCTGACCGTGAGGTTGGTATAGGCGGCCGGGGATTCAACGAAGTAGCCGACGCGCGAGAGGATGCCTTCGCGGTTTTCCTTGAGGGATGAGCCCAGGATCGACACTTCGCCCGAGCTGGGGCGCACGAGACCGAGGAGCATGCGGATGGTGGTCGTCTTGCCGGCGCCGTTCCTGCCGAGGAAGCCGTAGATCTCGCCGCGGCGCACTTCGAGGTCGATGCCCGCCACCGCCCGCACCTCGCCGAAATTCTTCGAAAGGCCGCGAGCGCGGATCGCGAGGGATCCTGTCATGATGGTTCTCCTTTTCCGGCGGGGGCCGCGGTAGCGGCGAATCCTTCGACATCGGCCGCGATCCGCGCTGCCAGAGCCTCCGAAAGAAGCCTCACCGTCGCCTGGTAGCTCTCCGGAGGGAAGTCCTCCCTGTGGAGGGCTATCGCGAAGAGGGCGGGAGCCAGGCCCTGCAAAGCCATGAGGAGGGTCGGCGGGAAAAGCTCCATGCCCTCCTTGCCTCCGAAAGCCTCAGCGAGTGCCCTGTCGTCCGCCGCCTTGTGGGCTTCGATCCGTTCGGGCGGGAGGCGCTCCATGATCATCTGAATGTCCTTCACGCCGAGGGTCGCCAGGCCCGGCTCCTTTTCCAGAATCCGGAAGGCTCCGATGAAGAAGCGCTCCAGCCTTTCGTGGAAGCTGCCTTCGCCCTCCACCACCTCGCGGATGAGGGCGCCGCGATGTTCCTTTTCCCAGGATTCGAATACGGCGAGGATGAATTCCTCGCGGGAGGGGTGGAAGGAATAGAAGCTTCCCTTAGAGATGCCCGCTTCCCGCGCGACGTCGTCCACGACGAGGAATCGTATCCCCGACCTGTTGATGAGGCGTTTCCCGACCGCGATGAGTCTGGACTCTATTCTTTCACGTTCCTGAGGGCTGAAGGCCTTTGGCATATAACCTCTATGACTTAAATAGATCAAATAGTCATTGATAGTGTATGCTTTCTATCAAAAAGGCGCAAGAGGTGAATTGCGAAAGGCTATCGCTTTTTCACGAGACAGCGAGGGCTCGTACCGATCAAGTCCGCCCTGCCGGCGACGGTCAGAGCCTCGCGCACGAGATCGGCGTTGGCGGGCGCATTGTATTGGAGCAAGGCGCGCTGCAGGGCTCGCTCATGGGCTCCCCTCGCCACGTAGACAGGCTGGCCGTCGAGGGGATTGGTCCCGCACCAGTACATGGCTGTGGCGAGGGTTCCCGGCGTGGGATAGAAATCCTGAGCCTGGTCGGGCACGAAGCCCGTATCGCGCAGATATTCGGCGAGTTCGATCGCCTCGGGCAGGCCCGATCCCGGGTGGGCCGAGATGAAGTAAGGGATTAGGTACTGCTTGAGGCCATTTTCGCGGTTCAGGTCGGCGTAGCGGGCGGCGAAGGCGTCGTAGACGCGGCGGGGCGGTTTGCCCATGAGGGCGAGCACCTTGTCGGAAACGTGTTCCGGCGCGACCTTGAGCTGGCCCGATATGTGGTGGCTCACGAGTTCCTTCAGGAATTCGTCGCTTTTGTCCGCCATGGCGTAATCGAAACGCACTCCCGACCTGACAAAGACTTTCTTCACCCCGGGCAGCGCGCGCAGAGCGCGAAGGAGCTTGACATATTCCCTATGGTCGGGCTCGAGGTTGGCGCAGGGCTCCGGCGAAAGGCAGCGCCTGTCCAGGCAGGCTCCGTGTTTTTCCATTTTGCCGCAGGCGGAACGCCTGAAATTGGCGGTGGGGCCGCCCACGTCGTGGATGTATCCCTTGAAATCGCCCATCGTCGTGAGGATGCGCGCTTCTTCAACGATGGCCTCTATGCTTCGCGAGTTGACCTGGCGTCCTTGATGGAAGGTGAGGGCGCAGAAGGAGCAGGCGCCGAAACAGCCGCGCGCCGAAAGGAGGGAAAATTTTACTTCGGCGAGGGCGGGCACGCCGCCGTGGGCTTCGTACATCGGATGCGCTTCCCTCTCGTAGGGGAGGGCATAGACGGCGTCTAGCTCCTTCCTGTCGAGGGGAAAGGCCGGCGGCTCCTGCACGACGACCCTGTCGCCGTAGGGTTCGACGAGTCGGTGGGCAGAATATGGATCGGTATTTCTGTACTGGATAGCGAAGGATGCCTCGTAGTTCAGTTTGGCTTCTGGGCTGGCACCGGATAGGGAGTCGAAGCCGGGAAGTATGGACGCGCCGGGGAATTCCGCGGCCAGGGCTTCTGGAGATATCGCGCCGACGTGCTTCGCCCAGACCGTGCCTCGGATACCGGAAAGGTCGGGCTTCGGCGCCGCACTGGAAGCCGCGGCGCCCGCGACCAGGCGCAAGCGCTCCATGATTTCCGCGATCTGCCGCTCGCCCATCCCGTAGACGAGAACGTCGGCTTTGGAGTCCAGGAGTATCGATTTGCGGACGGTATCCGACCAGTAGTCGTAGTGGGAAAGACGTCTCAGGCTGGCTTCTATGCCGCCGATGACGAGGGGAATGCCCTTGTACGCCTGTCTGCACATCGCCGAATAGACGATAGCCGCGCGGTCCGGCCTGGCGTTCGGCCTGGCGCGGATCCCGGCGCCGATGCTTCCGTCCGCTCGCATGCACAGTGCCTTGTCGCCGCCCGGCGCGTATTCATCCTCCGAACGCGGTTTCTTGTTGGCCGTGTAGGACGAAACCATCGAATCGACGGCCCCCGCCGTGACGAGAAAAGCGAGCCGCGGCCGGCCGAAAAGCCTGAAAGCCTCGACATCGTCGGGGTCGGGACGTGCCAGTATGGCGACTTTATAGCCTTCGGACTCGAGCGCTCGGCCGATGATAGCCGCCCCGAAGGAGGAATGGTCGACATAGGCGTCGCCCGTGACGATGATGGCGTCGAGTTCGCCCGGCTTAAGGCCGGCACTTTCGAGGTCGGAAAGGCACGCAGGAATAAATGACATATGTGGTTATCATAAAGCAATTCAGCTATACTTGCTAAGGGGAGCGCGAATTCGATGCGACCAAAGGAATTGCCGTGAAAAAAACCGCGAGAAAGCCCTGGCTTCTGCTGTCCGCTTCGCTTTTTCTTCTCGTCTCGTGCAGTCTGGACGTTTTTTCGCTTCCGGAGGCTGTCCCAAAGTACATTTTCCTCTTCATAGGCGATGGAATGGGGGCCAATCACATCGAAGCCGCCAGACAGTACGCCGACTCGACCGAAGCCATCGGCGAGGGATATGTGCCGCTGCGATTCGACGATTTCCCGGCGACCGGAATGGCCCGCACCCATAATTATTGGGGGGGACTGACGGACTCGGCGGCCTCGGCCACGGCCATAGCCTCGGGTAAAAAGACCTCCAACGGCGTCATCAACATGAACCCATGCACAACGAAGAGCTTTACGCCCATCACCGAACTGATGAAAGCGAAGGGTAGGAAGGTGGGCATTGTCTCCAGCGGCTCGCTGGACAGCGCCACGCCCGCCGCCTTCTACGCGTCGGCGCCTTCCCGCAATGACAACTACGACATAGCGCTCCAGCTGGCCAACGGCGCCTTCGATTTCTTCGGAGGCGGAAATCTCAGCGATCCCCTGGGGGCGAGCGACGCTCAGACGAGCGTCTTTGAAATCGCCCAAAACAATGGATTCACCATAGCCGATACCAAGGCCGAAATCCTGGCGCTCACGCCCTCCGATGTCCCGGCGCTAGCGGTCAGCTCATCCACCTCGCTTCCCTACCTGATCGAAAATAACGCGAGCGATCCGACTCTCGCCGAATTCACGCGCGCGGCCATAGATCTTCTCGACGGAGATGGGGGATTCTTCATAATGGCGGAGAGCGCGAAGATCGATTCAGCGAGCCATGCTGGCGACATCATGCGGATGATACCCGAAGTGATGGCCTTGGACGAGGCGATCGCCGAGGCGTTCGCGTTCTACGGCGAACACCCGGATGAAACGCTCATCGTCGTGACGAGTGACCACGAGACGGGCGGCCTGACGATCGCCGATGGCGAGGGTTTCGACTATACCCGATTCTCATGGACGACGGGCAGTCATACCGGGCAGGACGTCAGAGTCTTCGCTCTCGGCGTCGGCCAGGAAATCTTCGAGGGAAACTACGACAACACCGGCATTTTCAAGAGGCTGGAAGTCATGCTCGAATAGGGCTGTTTCGCGCAACGCTCGACGCGATGCCCGCCACATACTCCAGCGCGGCGGAGGCCGTCGCGGGTGAGGTGTTTTCCAGCAGGACATCGATGAAGGGTTTCTTCGCCTGAAGGATCCTGAAAAAAGAAGAAAAGTCGAAGACGCCGGCGCCGGCGGCCACAGCTTCGGATTTTCGGCCTTCCTCGAATCGAAAATCCTTGGCGTGGATGACGGCGATGCGCGGCCCGAAAGCCTCGAAGGCGCGCGCGAAAAAGCTTGCCTGGCTTTCGTCGAGTCCTGCCCGCGGAATCAAATTTACGGGATCGAAGATTATCCGCAGCGCGGGCGAGTCTATTCTCGCGATGAGCGCTTGTGTCTTCTCGATGCTGGAAACCGTATGCTGATCGGCGACGGGTTCGATGCCGACGATGGATCCGCAGGCCTCGGCGACGCGGACGAGGCGTTCGACCGAACCGCAGAGCCTGTCGAAGGTAGCCTGGCTCCGCGTTTCCGGATGGTAGGAGCGGTCGGGGTTGAGCGAACCCGTTTCAGTGCCGACGACGGGGCAGCCGAAATCTCCCGCGAAGCGCAGGTGCTCCTCGAATCTCCGCAGCTGCCGCTCGAGTTCATCGCCGTCGGGATGCACGGGGTTTATATAGCAGCCGAGCACGGCTATGCCGATGTCGCGGCGAGTAAAAGCCTCCCTTACCCTGCGGGCATAGCCTGGACTGAGGAACCCGTATCCCGCCGGCGTGTCGGGGAAAGCCTTCGCAAGCGCGAGCTGAATGGAAACCGGCTTGAAAGCCTGGAGTCTTTCGGCCAGGATTTCCGCCGGGAAGCAGCCAAAATCATGCGCGCGCAGTCCGAATTGCAGCATAACCACACTGTAGCGAAGTTTCGGCTGTTCTGTAAACGCAAATATCGTACAAGAATATCTCGCATATGGTGCTGTTTGTTGACATGAATAACGGAGTGGTGCTATATTTCGCACAATTCTTCCGCTATAGGAGATTTTTATGAAGATGAAGAGCATTATTGCGATTCTTGTGATCGCCCTTCTTGCGGTTTCCTGCGCTCCCAAACAGGCAAAAGTTGCCGAAGCGACGCCCGTGGCGACTGCGGTTGTTCCTGCCGATATCAAGGACGTCGCTACCTGGATTTCCACCTATGACGGCGTCATCGCCCAGTACGCCGAAGTGGCCGCTAAAATGAACGGCGGCGATTCCAGCCAGCTCGCCAAGAGTGAGGAATTGATGAAAACCGCTTCCGAGCTCGACGCCGTGGCCGAGACCATCAAGGGCACCCTCACCGATCAGGCTCTTACCGATTTCACCGCCAAGATGCAGGAATACAAGGACAAGTTCGCTTCTTCGGGTTCTGCGAGCTAACGTCATCCGCGAAAGCGCCCGTATCGAGCGCCTCAAACGAGAAAACCCGCGGCCTTCGCCGCGGGTTTTTTATTATTCGCTTCTTTTCCGGCGAGGCACTTTTACCTCCGACGAAGCCTTTTACCGAAAGCCCAGACGAAGTATGCTTTCATCACGATGAATCCAACCGATCTTTCGATGCTGGCGATATTTCTCGGCCTCTTCGTCCTTTTCGCGCTGGGACTTTTTCTCGGCCTGTCCCTGGGGCGGCGCAACGGCCGCCTGGAATCCGAACGGGATCTTTCGGGGCGGCTGGAAGCTGAACGCGAAGACGCGGTCAAGCGTTCGAGAGCCGTGGTGGGTGGCCAGGTGGCCGAACAGCTCGCTCCCTACCTGCCCGATTTTCCCTGCGATCCCGGCGACGCCCGATTCATCGGCAAGCCCGTCGATTTTGTCTGCTTCAGCGGCGCCGGAGGCGGTGCCGGAGGCGAGGCAGCAGGCGCGGCCTCCGGCGGCGAGGTCAGCGAAATAATCTTCGTGGAAGTGAAATCCGGAGGATCTGGTCTCTCGCGTACCGAAAAAAGCATCAGGGACGCCATCGTGGCCGGCAGGGTCCGCTGGGTCGAATACCGAATTCCCCAGGATTGAGCACCCTGGGACTGCCCGAGGTCGCCCCGCTTCAAACCCTCAGGCCTCCATGTCCTTATAGCGCTTGGCGGCGTATTTCGGAAAGAATTTTACCCATACGAGTATCAGGATCGCGAAGACCGCGCCGAAGATCATCGCGTAGGCATAGCGCGGCAAGGCAATCACGGCGCTCAGGCCGGACAATCCTCCGATCAGGCCCATCGTCGCCAGTATGGCTATGCTTGAATTGGGATTCTGTTTCATGGCGGCCAAGGGGTTATCCCAGCGGAGGCGCGGCCAAGTCACATCGAGCCAGAGGCCGGCCATGTTGAGGGCTGTGGAGAACAGGAGGGCCAGAAGCAGGGCGATGAGGCTGTCCAGCGCGCCGATTCCGAACAGCAGAGCCCCGGCGCCGCAGCCAATGAAGGCTCCGAGAAGGGCAAACAGCTCCGCGTGGAGCAGTTTCGCCGCGAAATACCATGTCGACTTTATGGGCATGGACTTTATCCAGGGTAGGGCCTTCGCGTCCCTCGAGACGGCGGTGCTGGTGATGCTGGAGGATGAGCCCAGAAAACCGCCGAAGGCCGCCGGGATGAGATAGGCGCCGGGACCTGTCAGCATGGGGCCCAGGCTCTTCACGGCTTCGGACAGGATTTCGCGCTGCGCCAGGTAGACGACGGCCATAAGGGCCGGCATGAGGATCATGACAAAGGGTCCATTCAGAAGGTACATGGGCTCGCGGTTTATGAGCCGGATTTCCCTGGCCACGAGGCTGCGCATCAGGGATTTTTGCGTGAATGTCCGACGTCCCTCCCGTCCTTTTCCGTCCAGGGAAAGCTTCTTCTTTGAAAACGTCGATTCGTTGAAGGATCGGAGGCTCCGCACGTAACCATTGCCAAGCAGGACGACGACGACGGCGCAGCCGGCGAGGCCGATGGCCAGATTACCCAGGACGGCGAGAATGCCCGTGATGCTGGAAGCTTCCGACAGCGCCTTCCATGCCAGCCACGAAGGAATCCATGCCTGTCCCAGCCGCGAGATCAGGGAACCGGAATCGACGTAGAGCGCCAGGCTGGCCGGAGCGCCGATCTTGGTCATGGCCGATTGTATGTAAAAATTGAAGGCGAGGGCGAAACCCATGCCGAGGAAGCCGCCCAGGTAGATGATGAAGTTCTTGCTCCTGAACAGTCTGGAAGCGTTCATCAAGGGCACGAGGATAAGATAGGAAATGGCGGTCGGCAGGAGGGGCAGGGCGAAGGCCGTCACGAGCCCGTTCACGTAGAACATGAAGGGCGGGGCCTCCTTTATACCGTAGATGACGATCGCGATGGCCATGACGAAAACGCCCATCAAGGCTTCCGCGAAATAGACGAGGAACATCTTCGCCGCGAGTAGCTCCCTGGAAGAGAAGGGCAGAACGAGGAAGCCCGATTCGATGCCCGACTGCGAGAACATGGAGAGCGCCATCATGAAAGCCATGATGAAGACGAGCACCGAAGCCGTGATGGAGGCGTTGAGGAGCATCAATCCCTGCATGCCGGCGGGCTTGAGCCCCTCGTACATCGTCATGTTCATCATGACGAACATGAAACCGACATCGGCGAGAATGAGGACAATGCCTAAGCCGATTCCTATGGTCTTGGCGAGCTTCTTCGGCTTTTTCAGCTCCTTCCACGAAGGGAGGGACAGGCTGAAGGTGCTTTTGATATAGAGGATGGCGAGGCTGACGATGCGTGACCTCATAGAGCCGCGTCTCCGTTCGACGAATCGACGAGCTGGAGGAAAAGACTCTCCAGGCTGTCCCCGGTTTCGTTGGCCGATGTTCTCCGGCTCCTCAACTCCGCCATGGTGCCTCTGAAGATTATCCTGCCCTTGTTGATGATCGCCAGCTCGTCGCAGACTTTTTCCGCCACCTCCATGACGTGTGTGGAAAAGAAGACACATTTGCCGGCTTTCGTGCGTTCCCTCATGATTTCCTTGAGTTCGAAGGCCGCCTGCGGGTCGAGGCCCACCATGGGCTCGTCCAGCACCCAGTTCTGGGGGTCGTGCAGGAGGCTCGCGAGAACACCCAGCTTCTGCTTCATGCCCCTGCTCAGGCTTCCGATGGGCGACGCGAGCGCGTCGGCGAGGCTGAAGCGCTTCGCGTATTCCGCTATGCTCGCCCTGCGGACATCCGTCGTCACGCCGAAGACGTCGGCCACGAAATCGAGATATTCGTAAGCCTTGAGCCTGTTGAAAAGTTCGGGATTGTCATGGACGAGACCGATGTGGCGTTTCGCTTCCAGAGGGTTATTTTTCATGGAAACGCCGTCTATGAGGATGTCGCCGCCGTCGGGCTCGAGCGCCCCGCAGAGGATGCGTATCGTGGTTGTCTTGCCCGCGCCGTTCGGCCCGAGAAAGCCGAAAATCCTGCCGTCGGGAATGATCAGCGACAGGGAATCCACGGCCTTGTTTTCGCTCTTCGCGTAGGTCTTCGAAATACCGGTCAGTTCGATCACGTTTTTCTCCTTAGCCCCGGGCCTTCGCCCTCGCACGGTTGGTATTCTATCGCATCGGCCAACGCTGTGGAAGGATTTCGATAAAAAAATATGCATAGTGAGGCCTGGAGTCAATTAACCGCTTCCACGTTTTTCAAAGCCGGTGCATAATGGAAAACAATGGCGACCGTTCCGATCAACGCAGACTCGAGCCCCAGCGTCGTGCTCGAGCTGCTGTACAGCATGAAAGTAAAACACGCGATGACTACCGAGGTGATCACCGCGGCACCCTCATCCAGCCTGCGCGACGTGCAGAAACTCATGCGGGACAACGCCATCACCGGCATACCCATCGTCGAAGAGGGGCGCCTGCGGGGCATTGTGTCGATCGGCGACATCATCGGCGCCTTGGATTCGGGCAGCATAGGCCATCCCGCTTCGGAACTCATGACAAGTTCACTGGTAACCCTTGACGATGAGATGCCGCTTTCCTTCGCGGTGACCTATTTCGATCGCTATAAATTCGGCCGTTTTCCCGTTCTGGACGCCACGGGAAGACTCTGCGGCATCATAACGGCCTCCGACATTCTCAGACGACTTCTCATCGCCTTGAACGAGGAAATCGGCAGGATGGAGCAGCGCATAGCCGGCCGGCATTCCGAGAAGGAAGGTCCTATCCCCGTAGTGGAACTCAATTTCGGCACCTCGCCCCTCGATTTTTCCAGAGCGGGCAACGCGAGCGCCCGGTTCAAGAAGGCGATCGTGGAGAGGGGCTGCCCGCCGCCCATAGCGAGGAAGGTCGCCGTCGCCTCCTACGAGCTGGAACTCAACCAGGTCATTCATTCCACGGGCGGCAGCATGCGGATGCGCGTCTATGACGATACGATCGAGATATTGGCCCAGGACGAGGGACCCGGCATTCCCGACGTGGAGCTCGCGATGCGGGAAGGCTATTCCACCGCGAACGAGTGGGTGCGTTCTCTCGGCTTCGGCGCCGGGATGGGGCTTCCAAACGTAAAGCGGGTAGCCGACGAGTTCTCGATCCAATCCGAGATGGGGAAGGGCACCACCGTCAGAGCGGTGATCCTCTGGAATAAAACCTGAACGAAACTGAACAAAAAATGAATAAAATGGAGGGGTCATGCGCATCAAGGATATTTCGGTTCTCGTGGACGCGGAGATCGTGCAGGGGGTCTACGAGGAGAGCGACGTAGAAGGCGGCTATACCTCCGATCTTCTGTCCGATGTCATGGCCCACGCCAAGGCCCAGGAAGTCCTCATCACCATCCAGGCCCACAAGAATACCGTGGCGGTGGCCGGACTCGTCGGCGCTCCCGCCATAATTATCTGCAACGGCCGGCCCATGCCGGAAGACATGATCGAGGCGGCCAGGGACGAAGGGATAGCCCTCATGCGCAGCGAACTCACCCAGTACGAAGTGTCGGGCAGGCTTTGGAAAGCCCTTCGCGGCTGAAGCGCGGATTCTGATGGGCGTAACGCGCCTGCGCGCCGATCTGCACAACCACTCCTGCCTCAGCCCCTGCGCCAATCTCTCCATGTCGCCCACGCTTATGGCCAGGACGGCCCGCGCTAGAGGGGTCGATATCCTGGCGCTCACCGACCACAACGCGTCCATGAACTGCGGGGCTTTCGCCATCGCCTGCGCGCGGGAAGGCGTCATTCCCCTTTTCGGCATGGAGATGAACTCCTCCGAGGAAGTCCACATCCTCGCCCTTTTCCCCACGCCCCGCGAAGCCCTCGCCTTCGGGGCAGAGCTCCATTCCCTGATTCCAGAGATTCCCTGGGATTCGGGCGCCTTCGGCGATCAGGCTGTGGTGGATGAGAACGAGGGCGTGCTCGAACTGCACGGACGCTGGCTCGGCGCCGCCCTGGACGCGCCCTTCGGCGACCTCGCCTCGAAGGCGCGCCTCGCCGCTGCCCTCGTCATCCCGGCCCACGTCGATCGCGGCATGTTCTCCGTGTACAGCCAGCTCGGCTTCCTGCCCCCCGGCCCCTACGACGCCGTCGAATCCATGGGTCCGCCTCCCTCCTTCCTCACCGGCGGCCTCTGCGCGATCTCCGGCTCCGACGCGCATTATCCCGAACACCTGGGCCGGCGGCCCTTCCTTGTCGACATGGACGGGGCCCCTGTGGAGGAGATGAGACGCGCCTTGGCTGATTATGGGACTGTCCTCGCGGCTTGCGGGGCTGGGTGGGAGCCCGGAGCCCCCGCCGTCCAGGAAGAATGGAACGGCTCCGAGGCCCCCTTCTTGGGCTATCCGAGCCTATTGTCAGACCCTCGCCTGGACCTGTACCCCGCCGTCGAAGCCCGGAATTTCATGGAAAACCTGAGGGAAGCGCTGCGCGACGGTACGGTGATCCCCACCCACCTGGCGCGTTCCCTCATCTAGACGCGGCCGCGCCTCCAGAGCACTAAATAAAGCGCCTCCAGAGCACTAAATAAAGCGCTTCCAGAGCATCAACGAGAGCGTTTCCCCGCTCCGCTTACTCGGCCCACCTGATGGCGAAGCGTATCGGCTTTTCGAGGGTCAGAATGTCGAAGAAGGGTATTTTCACCTTGAAAATCTGCCCCTGAGCCGTGCCGCCCGACGACGACAGAATGGTTCGCGGCGCCGTGATCGTCAGTTCGAGGGCGCAGGCGTCGAAAGCCGGCATGGCCTTTTTGCCGATGATCACCGTCTCGAGATTCATCCTGTATTCTTCAGCCGTTATGGGATCCTCTTCCAGGGCCGGAGGGCTGAGGCTGTCCAGCAGCCTGCCGTCCACGCCGGGAAAAAGCGAAAAGGCCGCCGCGGCGTTCTCCCTCGTCAGCGAGACGGAAAGTTCGCGTTGCGCGGGCAGGGCTCCGGCGGCGGGGAGGGATTTCAGCGCTATCATGCCCGCCGGCACGAGACTCCTGTCGTCGACAAAGACCTGGGTATCGGGAACCCATATCACCGACGTGAGGGAATCGGGACTCGGCGCGGAGACGTCGACGAGGAAGATGGATTTCCTGCCGGAGAACTCCTCCTTGAGGGCAGCCACGTCGAAAAGCTCGGACTTGGACGAAATGCCGCCGATCTGGCGCACCCTGTCGCTTAAAGTCCCCGGAACTTCCAGGCGGAGGGCCATGCGGGCGCTCATGTCGTTGCGGATCGACGTTTCGAGACGTCCGGAGCAGGACGCGAGCGTCATCGCCCACAGAACGAGAGTCACGACGCAAAAAAACGGCGCGGCGGCCGGATGAGCCCTGGCCGAAAGAGCCCCGCGCGACGATACCCTGGAGACAGCCGATCTCAGCGTTCCGGTCATTTTCAACATCCTTCTTATCATGGAATTTTTCTCGCTCATTTTCTCGAATATACGGGCACGGGCCTCGTGCTTTGGCGCAGGAGCACTTCTCCCATCCTGTCCAATGTGGCCTGGCTCTCCAGGCTGAGACGCCTGAAGGTGGCATGGCTGACGAGCAATTCCTGATGGAGTTCCCTGCAGAGGGAGTCCAGGCGAGCCGCCACGGCGATCGTATCCCCGAACACATCCTTCTTCTGATCGCCCGGAGGGCCGAGAAGGGCCGAAACCACCAGCCCCGAATGCACGCCTATCGAAACCTTCAGATTGGCGGGCAGGGACTGGGCTGCCAGGTCTTCCCTGAGCCCATGGATCTCGTCCATGAAAGCATATGCCGAATAGAGGGCTCTTTCCGGATTGACCTGCTCGTCGACGAGGCCGAAGAGGATGATGACGGAGTCGCCGTTGATCGACATGATGCGGCCGCCCTGGCCGCTCGCCACATGAGTCCAGAGCGCGTAGTACTTGTTGAGGAATTCGACCGATTTCTGGGCTCCCATAACCTCAGAGAGGGCGGTGAAGCCTACTATGTCCGAGGATATGGCGGAGACGAGAAGCCTCGTGGGCGTCACGACCTTAACTGGGGGACCTGCGCCCTCTTCGGCCAGAAGGGGAGCCTGTTCGGGTTTGGGAGGGCTCTCGAGCAGACGATCGAGACGGGCGCGCAGGGTGATGGCGCGCATCCTCGCCGCGAGAAGCATTATGTCGAAACTGGCGATGCCCAGAAGGGCGAAAAGGTGCTGCGGGGACGCGGCGAAGGCCTTGAGGCCCGAGGCGAAGTGGGTGACCTGGAGCGCCTCCAGATAGGCGTCGCGATCCAGTTGTCCGCCGTCGAAAGCCTGTTTCAAGTTGATCCTCATGTCGAGATAGTAGTAGAAAGCGAAGAAAATGGCGCCGGAACCCAAAGAGAGGGCGCCCTCAGCCACGCGCTTGAGCAGCCCGCTCTTGCGCGAAAACGCTATCGCCTGGAAAAATCCGATGTAGATGGCGGCGCTCCAGAGCAGAATGTTCGTGGATTCGAAAAAATCCATGCTGCTCGTCGCGGCCTTGAGGATCGAGTATCCGAGGGGCGTGATCAGCGAGAAGAGAAAGCGCAGGATGGGGAGGTGTCCCTGGGTTACGAGCAGGAAGGTCTGGGCGATCATGAACACCATGACGATAATGGATGAAGTGACGCCCATGGCTATGGAGCCCGAAGTAAGGAAGATGATGACAATGAAGAACACGACGAGCTGACTGCTGTAATAGTAGAATTCTTCGCTGAAACGCCTGAAAGATATCTTCATCGTGAATTCATTGTACCCGGAGGGACTCATCCTGCAAAGCCCTTAACGCGTTTCCATTCGCCCAGGAATTGTCTTGACTAGATTTTTCGGCCGTGTACAATGATAAGGCCAATCTATTTGGCAGATTTCCAAAAGGAGGTCCTATGAAAAAGCTCGCGAAGTTCACCGCCATTCTGTTGGCGCTGACCTTCATCCTCGCAGGAGCGGACGTTTTCGCACAGGCCAAGGCTAAATTCCATATCGGCGTCGTTACCGGCACGGTATCCCAGTCAGAAGACGATCTCCGCGGCGCGGAAGCCCTCATCAAAGAATATGGCTCCGTAAAAACCGGCGGCATGGTCCAGCACATCACCTATCCCGACGATTTCATGTCCCAGCAGGAGACCTTCATCTCTTCCGTCGTGGCCCTCGCCGACGATCCCCTCATGAAGGCGATCGTCATCAACCAGGCCATTCCCGGAACCACGGAAGCCTTCAAGCGCGTAAAGGCCAAGAGATCGGACATCCTCCTTCTCGCCGGCGAACCGCACGAAGACCCCCTCGTCATCCAGAGCGCGGCCGACCTGGCCCTCTCCGCCGACTTCGTGTCCCGCGGCTATACCATCATCTGGGCAGCCAAGCAGCTCGGAGCCAAGACCTTCGTCCATATCTCCTTTGCCCGCCATATGAGCTATGAGTCGCTCGGCCGCCGCCGCGCCATCATGGAAGAGGCCTGCAACGATCTCGGACTGAAGTTCGCGTTCGAAACCGCCCCGGACCCGACCTCCGACGTCGGCGTTCCCGGCGCCCAGCAGTTCATTCTCGAGAAAGTTCCCCAGTGGATCGAAAAATACGGCAAGGACACCGCGTTCTTCTGCACGAACGATGCCCATACCGAACCCCTTCTCAAGCAGCTCTTCGCGTATGGCGGTTACTTCGTCGAAGCCGACCTTCCCTCTCCCCTCATGGGTTACCCAGGGGCTCTCGGACTCGATCTTTCCAAGGAAGCGGGCGATTTCCCCGCCATCCTGAAGAAAGTCGAAGCCGCCGTCGTGGCCAAGGGCGGCAAAGGCCGCTTCGGCACCTGGGCCTTCTCCTACGGCTACAGCCTCACCGCGGGCTTGGGCGAATATGCCAAGAACGTAGTCGAAGGCAAGGCCAAGAAAGGCAGCCTGAACGACGTATTCAAGGCACTCGCGAAGTACACCCCCGGCGCCAAGTGGAACGGCGCGTACTATGTCGACATGGGAACCGGCGTCCGCGCCAAGAACCAGGTCCTCATCTACATGGACACCTATGTGTTCGGCAAGGGATTCCTCCCCACCACGAAGCAGAAGGTTCCCGAGAAATACTACAACGTGAAAATGAAGAACTAGCGTACGTTGGGCGAAGCCCCGCAAGGGGCTTCGCCAGGCTGCGCGGTTTCTGCAACGCCGGACCCTTTTGGGTCCGGCGTTTGCGCGAGAATCGGCTTTAAGGAGTCGAAGCGCCCACGTGAGTATTACCCACGTGGGCGCCACCACGAATGGCCATCCCCCTCTCCCGGAAGGGAAATCTTTTCATTTAGGGACTATTATGGGACAGAATGGGCCTCTTTTATCATTAAAGAATGTTTCCAAGGAGTTCTACGGAAACGTAGTGCTTCAGGATGTAAATTTTGACCTGCATGAGGGCGAAATCCTCGGTTTGGTCGGAGAAAACGGCGCGGGCAAGACTACTCTCATGAGTATTCTTTTTGGAATGCCCGTCATCGCCGAGACCGGCGGTTTTAAGGGGAAGATCATCCTCGACGGTCAGGAAATGCACTTTGCGAGTCCCTTTGACGCGCTCGACGCGGGACTCGGCATGGTTCACCAGGAATTCAGCCTCATACCGGGCTTTACCAGCACCGAAAACATCGTCCTGAATAGGGAATCGATGAGGCCGAGCATCCTGAACGACGCCTTCGGCAAACGAATGAGCATCCTCGACAGGCCGGCGATGAAAAAACGCGCCGAGAGCGCCATCGAGAAGCTGGGCGTCAAGCTCGACTCCGACATGCTCATCTCGGAAATGCCGGTCGGACACAAACAGTTTACCGAAATTGCGCGCGAAATCAGCCGCGAGAAATCGCGTCTTCTCATTCTGGACGAGCCTACGGCCGTCCTCACCGAGAGCGAGGCGGAGATACTCCTCGATTCGCTGCGGAAGCTCGCGAAAAAGGGCGTCGCCATCATCTTCATCTCCCACCGGCTCAAGGAAGTCGTCGAGGTGGCGGACAAGATCGTGGTCCTGCGCGACGGCCTCGCCGTCAAGGACGTTCCCGCAGCGGGCGTGACGATCAAGGACATCGCTTCGTGGATGGTTGGCCGCTCGGTATCCTCCGACGCCGCCCGTCATGACGAGAACAAGAACTACGGCGAGAAGATCCTCTCCGTCGAGCATCTCTGGGTGGACATGCCCGGCGAAACCGTCCGCGACGTCTCCTTCGAGGTCAGGCAGGGCGAGATTTTCGGCATAGGCGGCCTGGCCGGCCAGGGCAAGCTCGGCATCCCCAACGGGGTGATGGGGCTCTATGCCGCCGGCGGCACGGTTCATCTCCATGACAAGACCATCGAGCTCAACTCCCCCAACGCCGCCCTCAAGGCGGGCATGGCCTTCGTTTCCGAGGATAGGCGCGGCGTAGGCCTTCTTCTCGACGAAAGCCTCGACTGGAACATAGCCTTCACGGCCATGCAGGTTCACAAGCAGTACCTGAAACCGGTCCTGGGCGGTCTTTTTACCCTGCGCGACGAGGCCGGGATGGTGACTCTCTGCAAGGAATACATCTCGCTCCTGGACATCAAGTGCACGGGGCCCCGCCAGAAGGCGAAGGAACTGTCGGGCGGCAACCAGCAGAAAATCTGCCTCGCCAAGGCATTCGCGCTCAAGCCTGACCTCCTCTTCGTCTCCGAACCCACGCGCGGCATAGACGTCGGCGCCAAGAAACTGGTGCTCGACACCCTGCGGAAATACAACAAGGAATACGGCACCACCATCGTGATGGTATCGAGCGAGCTCGAGGAACTGCGCGCCATATGCGATCGCGTCGCCATCATCGACGAGGGCCGGATAGCCGGCATATTGCCGCCCACCGCCGATGTGGCCGAATTCGGCATCCTCATGGCGGGCATCACCGATTCCCCCTCCAGAACAAAACTCGCTTCCGCGGCCGAGGAGGCACCGAATGCGTAACAACCTCAAAACATTCATCCAGGATTTCGGATGGCCCCGCATCATCATATTCCTATTCCTGGTATCGCTTTTCGTGCTGGCTCCCTTCGTCGGGGTGCGTCTCGACGCCTCCCTGTCGGACTGCCTCAACCGCTTCGGCCAGTACGCCATTCTCGTTCTCGCCCTCGTACCCATGATCCAGTCGGGCTGCGGCCTCAACTTCGGCCTGGCACTCGGCATCGTGGCCGGCCTCCTCGGCGCGACCGTCTCTCTCCAGCTGGAACTCCGCGGCTTCTGGGGATTCTTCGGCGCCATCGCCTTCGCCACGCCCTTCTCCGTCATCTTCGGATACTTCTACGGAAAGCTCCTCAACAAGGTTAAGGGCGAGGAGATGACCATCGCCATGTACGTCGGCTTTTCCTTCGTCATGTTGATGTGCATCATGTGGCTCGTGCTTCCCTTCGACAACCCGACCATGGTCTGGGGCTACGCGGGCAAGGGTCTGCGCACCACCATCACGGTGGAAGGCTACTGGCTTAAAATCCTCAACGACTTTCTCGCGATAAGGATAGGGCGATTCTTCGTCTTCCCGACGGGACTGCTCCTCTTCGTGGGAGCCTGCGCCGGCGGCATCTGGCTCTTCCTGAGGACGAGGATAGGCACGGCCATGACAGCCGTCGGCTCGAACCCCGATTTCGCGAGAGCCTCGGGCGTCAGCGCCGACAAGATGCGGACCACTTCCGTCATCCTGTCGACCTTCCTCGGCGCCATCGGCATCATCGTCTACCAGCAGAGCTTCGGCTTCATCCAGCTCTACACCGCCCCCAGCCCCATGGTCTTCCCGGCCGTGGCGGCCATCCTCATCGGAGGGGCCAGCGTAAACAAAGCATCCATGATCAACGTTCTCGTCGGCACCTTCCTTTTCCAGGGCTTGCTCACGATGACGCCCTCGGTCATCAACTCCATCCTCCAGACCGACATGTCGGAAGTAATTCGAATCATCGTTTCCAACGGCATGATCCTCTACGCGCTCACGCGCAAGGTGAAGGTGTCCAAATGAGCCCAAAGAAAAAAAGCGTCGCCACAATGTTCTCCGAGTATGCCGTCGTCATCATCTTCCTGGTGATAACGATTGCGGCCATTTCGCCCTCGGGGCTTTCCCTTACCTACATCATCCAAGAACTCATCACGAGGCTGGGGCGCAACTCCTTCCTCGTCATTTCCCTCCTCCTGCCGATATACTCGGGCATGGGGCTCAACTTCGCTATGTCCCTGGGCGCCATGGCCGGCCAAATCGGCCTTATCTTCGCGGTCGACTGGAGCGTCGCCGGCTGGCAGGGTCTCGTCTTCGCCCTCCTCATCGGCCTCCCTATCGCCGTCTTCCTCGGCTGGATCTGCGGCAAGGTGATGAACAAGGCCAAGGGGCGGGAGATGGTCACCGGCTACATCCTCGCTTTCTTCATCAACGGCATCTACCAGTTCTTCGTCCTCTACATGATGGGCTCGGTGATTCCGATGAGGAACGCCTCCATCCTCCTCTCGCGAGGCTACGGCATCCGCAACACCCTCAACCTGGAATCGGTGCGCCAGTCCCTGGACACCATATTCATGCTGAAGCTGGGCGGCTTCGACGTCCCCGTCGTGACCCTGATCATCATCGCCCTTCTCTGCGTCTTCATCGTCTGGTTCAAGAAGACGAAGCTGGGCCAGGACATGAGGGCCGTCGGCCAGGACATGACCGTCGCCGAGGCGGCGGGCATTCCCGTCGAGAAGACCCGCATCGTGGCGATCATCATATCGACCGTCCTCGCCTGCGCCGGGCAGCTCATCTTCCTCCAGAACATGGGCAACCTGGCCACCTACAACGCCCATGACCAGACGAGCTTCTTCGCCGCCGCGGCCATCCTCGTCGGTGGGGCCTCGGTCACCCACGCCAGCATTCCCAACGTCTTCATCGGCGTCATTCTTCTCCACGCGATGTTCATCGTGTCGCCTCTCGCCGGCCAGAATCTCTTCGGCTCGGCCATGGTAGGCGAGTATTTCCGCCAGTTCATCGGCTACGGCGTCATCGCTCTTTCCCTCGTGCTCTACGCCTGGAAATCCAGAAAGGCTATCTTCAACTCGAGGTCGGACTTAAGGGGCGGGGCGGCCGGAAAAGGCAAGGATGAGGGAGGTCAGGCATGAAAGCGATTTCATTCAGGAACCGTTCCTTCGTCGTGCGGTCCATTCTCGTGCTCGTGTACATCGCCGTCGTCATCATCATGCTTATGACGGGCAAGCGGCATACCATCCTGATCGACAACAAGGATTCAGAGGACGGCAGCATACTAGCCATCGATGGCATGTCGGTCCAGATCGACAACCAGGAAGCCTTCGAATACTACCCGGGGGACAGGGACAAGGCCATCGTCCAGGGTCAGAAGCACAGGGTCAAGGTGGAGATTTTCGCCGACGGGAAGATCGTCGAGTCCGCCTTCAGCGTGCCGCTCGGCCAGGACATGGTGCTTCTCGAGGTGCCCAAGCTGATAGCCGGCGTCGAGCCCTATCTCAAGCCTTTCACCGTTCTCCAGGAACAGGATTCCTCTCCCGCCGTGGATTCGCCGCAGAGTATCCAGTTCGGCGGCGATTCGCCCGTCGTGGACGAAACCGCTCTCGAAGTTCCTCCCGACGCTGTGCTCCCGCAATAACGTTATTCGACAAAGCTTTGTTCCTTCAGGCTGCCCGGGCTCCCGGGCGGCCTTTTTTGTTGACTACTAATTTGATAAGAAATTTTGACACGATAACAGGACGGGAGCAGGATTTTTGCAGGAAAGCTATGAATAAGTGAGCTGCGCTGGGTTTTGGACAAGGTTCGCGTCAGCGCGGTGCAAATTTTGTTCCAGGTACTATTTAGAAACAGTTTAATTCTCGCCATTTATCGAGTAGGATATGATAATGACCAACGAAAGTCAGATAGAACAAAATTTCATTGAAAAACTTATTGAGCTTAAGTACTCCCATCGCCTGTTATAAAACGAACCACACTATCAACGAATTTGACCTGTACTATCAGGATGTCCAGAAGCGCATAAAGGATCAGCAGTATACCAACCAAGATTCTCCTTATGAGGAAAAAATCGATCTGGTCATCGTGGTGGACATGCTCCTGACCGGTTTTGACTCCAAGTATCTCAATACCCTGTATGTCGACAAAAACCTCAAGTACCATGGCCTGATACAGGCTTTTTCCCGCACCAACTGTATCCTCAACGACACCAAACCTTATGGCAATATTTTGGATTTCCGCCAGCAGCAGGATGCGGTAAACGAGGCGATCGCCCTTTTCTCAGGGGAGAATACGGATCGGGCTAAGGAAATCTGGCTGGTCGATCCAGCGCCGACAATGATCGGCAATCTTGGAAAAGCCGTTTTGGCTTTGAATACGTTCATGAAATCTCAAGGTCTGGAGTTCGCGTCGGAAGAGGTAGCCAACCTTAAAGGCGATACGGCGCGAGGTCAATTCATCAACCTTTTCAAGGAAATGCAGCGGCTGAAAACCCAGCTGGATCAGTACACCGACTTAAGTCCGCAGGACCATGAAAAGATCGAGACGGTGTTGCCTAATGATCTTCACTGGTGACTCCGGGGCGTCTATCTGGAAACCGCCCAACGTATCAAGGCGAAGCAGGCGAAATGGGGCGATGAATCCGACATCGTTAAGGAGCTGGATTTTGAGTTTGTGCTTTTCGCCTCGGCAATGATCGACTATGACTAGTACTGTGTAACAGCTAATAGTTTACAATAAATGTTTCCCATGCTACCCTCTAAATGGTGTACCATTAAGGAGGGTAGCGGTATGGCAAAGACCAAGAAAAAGATCGTGTTATCCTCGGAGCAGCGTACCACGTTGCTTGCCTTTTTATCTCATGGATCGAAAAGCGTGCGGCTTACCCGAAGAGCTCAAATAATTCTTGCCCTGGATACTTCAACCGGCCATCTACCGCTTCATGATGAGCAAATTGCTTCGACCTGTCAGGTAAGTAGGCAAACAATACAAGTCGTTAAAGACGCTTTCTTGCGCAGCCCTTCTCTTGAATCCTTTCTTCAGAGAAAGAAAAGGGCAACACCGCCTGTCGCACCAAAGGTTACTGGCGATGTTGAGGCGCACATCATCGCCTTGTGCTGCAGTAGTCCTCCTGAAGGGTATTCGCGTTGGACGGTTCGATTATTGGCCGATAAATGCGTTGAACTCGGCATTATCGATTCCATTTCTCCAATGACGATCAATCGGACATTAAAAAAAACGAATTTAAGCCGCACCTGAAGAAATGCTGGTGCATTCCTCCCCAGCACAATGGCCGCTTTGTTGCCGCCATGGAAGATGTCCTAGAGGTATATAGCAGGCCTTATAACGTTCATCGTCCGGTGGTATGCATGGACGAAAAGCCGATTCAATTAATGGCTGATCGACGCCGCCGTATTTCTATGAAGAAAGGAAAACCAGAGCGGCAAGATCCCGAATATGTCTGCAAGGGTACCTGCAGTATTTTTCTGTTCACTGAACCATTGAAAGGGTGGCGAGCCGCTGACGCTCATGAACATCGAACCCGTGTTGACTGGGCAAATCAAATTGAACATCTTCTCACGGTTGATTATCCGGCAGCTGAAAAGATCGTTCTCGTAATGGATAATTTGAATACCCATGGGATCTCATCGTTATACGATTCATTCCCACCATGGAAAGCATTCGAACTCTCCCAGCGGCTGGAGATTCACTACACACCAAAACATGAGAGTTGGCTCAATATTACTGAAATTGAACTTTCTGCCCTTGGTCGGCAGTGCTTGGCAAAAAAAAATATAGATTGTCTCGGTACATTGAATACTGAACTTTTAAGTTGGTCTGTAGGCCGAAACAAAAATCAACGCGGTGTTGATTGGCAATTCACGACTCACGATGCAAGGACAAAGCTTAAACGACTGTATCCTGTTCTCACTGGAAATATTTAGATGTTACAGGGTACTAGAAAAAGAATTAGGCTGGATGAATTAAAAAACCTCCCGATGCTTCTACCAAAATTCACCGAACAATAAAAAATAGCTAATTGTCTTTCCTCCCTTGATGACCTAATTGCCGCCCAAACCAAAAAAATCAAAGTGCTTGAGGCTCATAAAAAAGGCCTGATGCGACAGTTGTTCCCAACTATCGATGAGGGGGCAAAATGAAAGAAAAGATTATGCCATTTACCAAGACTGAAAATTTCAACGATCTGGTAAGCTACCTTCGTAATGAATGCCTGAACAAAAAAAGTATGTTTTACTATTTGCTTATAATGGTACGGGTAAAACAAGACTATCTATGGCTTTTAAGGATGCAGGAAAAAACAAGATAACAGAGATACGCTTTACTATAATGCATTTACTGAAGACCTTTTTATGTGGGACAATGATCTAGATGCCGACTCTGATCGAACTCTTAAGCTTAACACCAGTATTAAGTTTTTTGTTGGTCTTGAAGCTCTGGAAATGGATAACCGAATACGTTCATTTCTGCACCGCTATTCAGATATTGATTTTAAAATTAACACCGAAGACTGGACTGTTAACTTTATTAGAACGGTTCGTTATGAAAACGAAAAAAAAGTCATTGATCATATAAAAGTTTCACGCGGAGAAGAAAACATATTTATATGGTGCTTTTATCTCGCCATTGCGCAACTTGCCGTCGATGAACAAGAGCAATATTCTTGGGTAAAGTATCTGTACATTGATGATCTCATTTCTTCCTTGGACGATAATAATGCCATCGCAGTTGCTAGCCACTTGGCTCAAATATTGAAAAATCAAATGTCCGAAAGCAAATAGGAACGTATGGTATCGGAAAATTTTTTGGCCAGGGAAAGAACATCACCACCTATAACCTGGCGCGGATGAATCCTGAATTCCCAAACATTTATACCAATGAGGGATCTTCGACGCCTAACGCGGCATAAAGAGATTTTTGCTTTTTAGTAATCTCACCAAAATGCAATCGATGGCAAGGATGTCCAAAGCATTCAATAATATCCAGTTCATCAAGAAGATCGTGCATTGTCATTGTTTTATAGAGCTTTTAGTCGCTCATTGCTTTATCAATATATGAAAGATATATCAGTGCCAAGAACTGAATGAACAGCTTGCCTTCAAGATGCTCCTCCGAAGATACTGAAGTCCGTCGCATGGAAAGCCGCTCTTTCAGATTATGAAACGCTTTCTCTGCAAGATCTTTTAGTCGATAGATTACAAGGGCTTCGAGAGGATCCTTGATATCATTTGACATAAGGGCAAAGTACCCATAGTTTTTTTCTACCGCGCTTATTGCGTCCTGTTTGGGGACAAGGGACGTTCCGCGTATCGGCGTTGTACTGATATCGTAATACTTCTGATATAAGGTTTCGTGCTCCTGTGTCCGCCGGTTTGTCATAATCTCTTCTTCAAGCGTATCAAGGAGCGAGTTAAATACCGTCTTGTCATCGACGGCCTTTTGATCATCAAAGTACAGATGCAGATACACCCTTCGCGTTCCCGTTTCCGTCACGTTCGATCGAGGTTTCTTTGCTGTATACGACCATTCGATGGTTTTACTATAGTAGTTGATTCCGTAATCAGAGCTATAGCAGGCCCTGGTTTTCATCGAATCCCGCACGTCATCGAGGATATCTCGAACAAAGCGAAGGGACTTCTTAACACCAATAAGAAACTTATAATGCTTTTCAAATAAAGCATTCATATTGTCTTCGCTATAGAATCCCCGATCCATGACAAGTTTTACTTTGTCGATTTCCAGAAACGAAAGATCGCTAATAAGACGCTTTATGGTCGAGACATCATTGATGTTGCCGACAAGCTTTCTATAGTAGACGGGAAGTCGTGACGATTGCCCAAATAGTAAGGCGAGGTTGATCTGGGCGAGTGGTTCGTGATCTTTGTTCCTCCCATAGTGCACCTGCTTAATAAGCTCTGAATAAGACGACACGGAGGTTGTATCATAGGCAAGATATTCTTCCTCGAGCCTTCTTCTTGCCTGCAAGAGAAAGAATTTCTGTTTAGCATCTTCCGTAATGGCTCCAAAGAGATCGCTCGACCTTTGGGAAGGAATTGATTCTCCATAGGGATGGCGATGATTTTGAGCCCATCGAGGGAAGCGGCTTAAGGGATTCTTATCCTCCAGAATAAGATAATAGGCAATGGAGAGCAGCTGCTTCCAGAAATCAGGAAAGCAGGTTTTTATGTCAGCGGTAATACCAAGCTTTTCCCCTATCTGATCAAAGAGATAGGTTGCTCCATAAAATTCGCGAGTGCTCAAGGTAATCTGAGCCGGGCCTCGCTTCTTTTTTTTTTACAGCTTCGAGCTCACGCTCGAGAAGATACTTTGGGTTGGGAACAAAGACATTGTTTACCATTTTCCCAATGTAGTGCCTGGTGTGTTTTGCATTCTTTGTAGCTTTATCCCATGATGCACGATCTTCATAAACGTATAGAACGCCATTAATGTTCTGGATTCGCTGTGGCATGGGATTCTCCTACATTGTTATAGTATATACCAATGCATAGAACCTGTTCACTGCTATTTCTATATATTATGTGCTATTATTTTTCCCTTGGTATAATTTTCCGGGAATCCAGGATGAATATGCTCCTTCACGGTGTCAAGGACTCTGAATTTGAAATTCATCATGGCGACTCGCTGCTCAATGATTGGGACATCCTCAGGGAACAGAATCCCGCGAAGAAACAGAAATTCGACGCGGTAGTAGCCAATCCGCCATTCAGCTATCGCTGGGAGCCAAACGACGCCCTGGCTGAGGACTTCCGCTTCAAGAATTATGGATTGGCGTCAAAATCCGCCGCTGACTTTGCTTTCCTCCTGCATGGCTTTCATTTCCTCTCCGACGAAGGCACCATGGCGATCATTCTTCCGCAAGGAGTACTCTTCCGCGGCGGGGCCGAGGAGCGCATTCGCCGGAAACTTCTGGAAGACGGCAATATCGATACTGTCATAGGTCTGCCGGCCAACCTCTTTTTCTTGACAGGCATCCCCGTTTGCATCCTTGTACTCAAGAAATGCAAGAAGCCCGACGATGTGCTTTTCATCAACGCCAGCGAGCATTTCGAAAAGGGCAAAAGGCAGAATCAATTATCCCCCGACCACATTGAAAAAATCGTTTCCACCTATCAATTCCGGAAAGAAGAAGAGCGTTATTCGCGTAGGGTGTCCATGGAGGAGATTACCACCAACGGCTTCAATCTCAACATTACCCGTTATATCAGCACCGCGGTCCAAGAAGAGGAAATAGACCTTCAAGCGGTCAACAACGATTTGTTAAATATTGAGAAAAGTATTTCCGAAGCGACGAAAAAGCATAATGAATTTTTAAAGGAGCTGGGCTTGCCCCTCATTCCGTACGGTGACAATTGAGCGAAAAGCAAATTGAAGAATTAGGTGCTCACGTAATATTTGTAATTCAAACCTGGATTTTCTTTTTAGCCCCTTCCAGGCAGAATCACCTTTTTCATATCTTTCGGGAAGCAAGGCAGGCCAAGGCTATCGAAAACACTTTAGCGGAAGCGTTATCAGACCTGGAAACCAGAACTATCGGTTTTGCCGCACCTAATATTATACCGGCCATTTTTGCTTTTCCATAGCGAACAAGAATTTTTCCCGCAATATTGCCGGCTTCGATGGATGGAAATATAAAAAGGTCCACTTTCCCCGCGATTGCACTATTTATTCCTTTATGTTCAGCGGCTGCTTCACTCGTCGCAACATCTATCGCTATAGGGCCTTCTATAATGCACCGTGGAAACTCGCCCCTTTCCCATGCATCAACTATTGCCCTTGCATCGGTAGTTGCCGGGATTTTTGGATTCACTTTTTCGTTTGCGGCCAATATCGCTACATTAGGATTTTTAATTCCTAGCCGGTGTAATGCGTCCAGCGCATTTTGAAGTATTGCTTTTTTTTCCTCAAGTTTTGGAAGAACAACCATACCCCCGTCGCTATGAAATACCAGTTTTGATTCACCGGGAATTTCAAATACAGCCAAATGACTGAGCAAACGATCTGTCCTAAGTCCATTTTCAGGATTTAAGACAGCTTTAAGAAAATCGCTTGTATTGATCAACCCTTTCATAAGCACGTTTGCCTCGCCGGACTTTACAATGGCTGTTGCTTTCCACGCAGCGTCAGGCAATGACGCTGCATGTACAATCCTGGCCCCATCAGGCAATCCCTTGGTTCCGCAGAGAGCCAGGATCTTGGGCTGATCGCCTACAAGTATAGCTTTTATGAATCCTTGGGAAATCGCATTGCGCACCGCTTCAATCGTCTCAATATCTTCCGCGGCCGCTACAGCAACAGTAGTCGAACCAAGACAACGGGCAGCATCGACAAAATCATTCAGCCTTTCCACTATATCGAGCTCCTTCGTATACTTTCGCTTTTTCCTCACCCCTCAAAACACGAAGAACACCAAGAACCAGAGATGCCATTTCATCTTCACCGGGGAAAATCAGTACTGGAGATAAAAATTCTATACGGGATGTAATATCTTTCACTATTCTTTCTGAATAAGCCATTCCTCCGGTGATGGCGATACAATCAAGATTTCCAAAGAATACAGTTGCCATAGCCCCGATTTCTTTAGCTATCTGATAGGTAAGCGCCCTGAGAGCGATATCCGCATTTTTATTACCGGTAGTAGCCAGTTCTTCAATCTTCCTGATATCCTTCATGCCAACTAGAGAATGTAATCCACCGGACCCCATTAGCTTTTTTAGTATTTCCTTTTCTGAATACTTTCCCGAAAAGCACATTTTAACAAGTCGATAAGAAGGAACTGTACCACATCTGTCAGAAGAAAATGGTCCTTCTTCCTGGGCATTGTTTACATCGATCATCCTGCCATTCTTATGTGCGGAAACAGAAATCCCGGTTCCCAGATGAGCTACAATAATAGTAAGGGCCTCATACTTTTTGCCGATCTGGTCAGCCGCTTTCCTTGCAATAGCTTTGCTGTTGAGCGCGTGAGAAAGGCTGACCCTGGGCAACTCGGTCAGCCCTGAAATGCGTGCTACATCATCCATTTCATCAACTGATACTGGATCAACGATAAACGCCGGGATTCCGTTGTCGCTGGCAATCTTTTTAGCCAATAACGCACCGAGGTTGGAGGCATGTTCTCCTCTGGATGCGGCATTCAGATCCTCAATCATACAATCATTGACTTTGTAGGTACCACTTTCAACCGGTTGGAGCATGCCGCCTCGTCCCACAACAGCGTCCAGGTCCGATAAAGGGAAATTATTTTCATTAAGAGAGGATAGTATTACGCTATATCGATAACCGAACTGGTCAATGATATGTTCATAGTGCGCTAGATCCTCTAATTTATGTTCAATTAGCTTTTGAAAGGTATTCTGTGTTCCGGTAAAAACCGCAATTTTTGTTGAGGTAGCCCCAGGATTAATTGCTAATACTCTTTCCATAAGTTCTATTCTCACTTAGTTATTGTGCGCCATTCCTGCCAGATTATTCAGATCTGTAAATATGCTCTGATTTACCTTATAGGCTTTTCTGAAGATTTCCTTCTTTAAAGAAAAATATGCGTCATGCTTTCCTGAGTTCTCATACTGTTTTTTTATTGGAACCATTTTAGCTGCTTGATCTATTGTCCAATTTCCGTGTGCGGCTCCTGCCAATACCGCCGCTCCTGCGGCAGAGCCCATTTCCTTTGGAAGAACTTCAATACCCATGCGTAGTATTTCACAAATTGCCTGTACCAGAATTTCGTTATTCGATCCCCCTCCCGTCACCCTGAGATTAGTATTGATCTTCAGTATTTTTGATATATCTTCTACCATCATTTCTATTTCCAGCGCCAAAGATTCAATAAATGCCATATAAATATCTTTTAACTGTGAATTCGATGTTAGCCCTAGAATTAGCCCCTTTGCTGATTTGTCGTTTAAAGGATTTCTCGCTCCGTTTAAATACGGCAGGGCAACAAGTTCTGTCTCATAAAGCTCTTTTTCCGGAATCAACGATTGTATCTTTTCCGGCGAAGAGCCGCAAATTTTCTCGGAAAACCAATCCATTAAAAGTCCACCCGAACCAGTAGCACCGCCGACTATAAAAGAATTCCTGTCCAGATAATTGCAGACAAGAGCATTTTCCATCATTACTGGTTTATCAGTGCACGTGACAAATATCGAAGTTCCGCCAAGCGATATAACAGAATCGCCAGGTTCTGTGCATCCACATAGTACCGCTTCGTTTGCGGCATCCGTTGTACCGGCAATCACCATAGTGCCTTTGGGAAGCCCTGTAGCGTTTGAAGCTTCTATATCAATTGTCCCCAGGATGTCTCCTGGCCATAATAAATCCGGAATTATCGCAGAAGAGATATCTGCCGCCTGGAAACTGCTTTCATAGAGAATATTTCCAGAAAAATCGATAAGACCACCAGCGGAGGCGGTAAAATAATCAAGAGAATAGTTTCCCGTGAGCCTATACCCTACATAGCCATTTGTCGTCAAAACCTTGTTTGTTGATTCGAATATCTCTTTTTGATTATGCTTAATCCATAAAATCTTAGGCAATATCGATTGTGAAGAATAACGACCGAAAATATGTGCAACCTCATCTGATCTTAAAATACTGGACAATTCTTCAATTTCAGCAGATGCCCTTGTATCTATTCCGTATAGAATAGCAGATCTCAATGCTTGCCCTGATGATGAAACCGGCAGGATATTTGGCCCCATCGAGCTTAAGCCCACTGCGTTTATTTTCGCCAAATCAACTTTTTCAGACAAAGATTTGGTGAGCCGACATAGATCGGCCCACCAAATCTCAGGATTTTGCTCCATAAAACCAGGTTTTATAGTGTCGACAGAGTGACTGATCCGAGCTTCTCCGGCAACTTTCAAATTTTCATCTACTACAATCGCTTTAGAAGAAGTCGTTCCGATATCAATTCCCAGAATCATAGAGCAGCACTCCTAATCCTGAATAAATAGAGCTACTTTAAATATTCATCAACATTGGCGGAAGTAACGAGGGGCGTATCCATATAAATGACCTTAACCGCTCCTATTGCTTCTTTTTCAGTCTTCTTCTGAATTACCAGCTTCTTGATCAAGTCTGCTACTTTATCTACGGCAATATCAAAAGGCTGAATAATCGTAGCTACCACCGGGGAAGTTCCACTCTTGATGAGTTTTAAATTGCGATCAGTGCCGTCTATACCGACAACAAACATGTCATCAGGACCGAAGCCTTTTTCTTTAATTGCCAGAGAAGCTCCGTAGGCTAGATCATCAAATGCGCACCAAACGGCATCAATTTTTGAACCGTATTTAACAAGATATGCCTGCATGGCAGCTTGCGTATCAGCAAGATATCCTGTAGGGGGAATATAATGAGTATCCAAAACCTTTATATTGGGCTCTTCGGAAAGAACAGTATCGAGTATTTCCCCGCGGTACCTGGTTCCATAAAACTGATCGAACTTGAAAGCGACGATATTCCCCTTGTGGTTCAACCTGTCAACTAGATATGTAGAGATTTTTGCGCCCATTTCCCAGTTGTTGGTAAGAATATCTGCTGTCAATAGATCAGAAAATTCCGAGTCGATAGCCAAAACGGGTATCTTTGCCTTCTTTGCCGCTTCAAGTGCCGGGGTGATAGAGGTGCTTTGTCCCATTGCTATTACGATAGCACTAACTTTTTTACTTACGTAGTCCTCAACAATGTTTGCCATCTTCTCCCACGAACCGGCGGCGCTTGAGATGGATATCTTCCATCCTTCCTGTTTTGCGACCTGCTCAAGCTTGTTGGCGATTCTCGCCTGCGTACTTGCACCCTGATCCGGTGAAACAAAACCGATAGTCACGGGTTGTGCTCCAATGCTCAGTGTTACTAGGGCAAAAGCGAGAAGTAACCCGAAAAACCTTTTCATAAGAGCCTCCTTGAAAAATATGAATCCAGGTCGTCATTTTTCGACAACCATTGACCCCCTCGAGGACAAAGCAACCGCGAGAATAATAATCACTCCCTTGGCAATATATTGAAAGAAATAGGAGACACCGATGAGTACTAGTCCATTCTCAATCACGCCTATAAATAAAACTCCAATGAGTGTTCCTATGATATTTGGACGAGAAGCCTTAATTGTAGTCATGCCGATATAAGTAGCGGCAATTGCATCCATAAGATACGAATCACCTGCTGTAGGCTGGCCCGATCCAAGCCGTGAAGCTAAAATACAACCAGTGAAGGCAGCCAATCCTCCGGATATCATCAGGCCGCAGATGCGATACAGGTTTACTTTTATTCCCGAAAGATATGACGCATGGCTACTGCCGCCTATTGCATACATATATCTGCCAACTTTTGTTTTTTCCATTGTAAAAGCAAAAATTAGTACAATCCCAATCATTATTAAAACCTGATTAGGAATAATAGTAAAAGTCTTCCCCTGCCCTAGAGATAAAAATCCTTTGCTGAAATCACCGAATACTTCCTGCCCTCTCGTGTACATGAAATTTATTCCGGTAGCTACTTGGCCTAAAGCTAATGTCGCAATAAATGCAGAGATCCTGACTTTTGTTACCAGAAGGCCTGCCGTAAGGCCGAATATAGCTCCCATTAACAAAACAATGAGTATCGAGGGAACCAGCGGAATATTTTTTATAACCAGGCTTGAAAAAAATATTCCGGAAAGGCTTGCCACGGAACCGATGGACATATCAAAATCGCCCGGCACCATACATACTGTAAGTCCTGTAGCGATTATCATCAACATTGATATATGCGCGATAATATTCAGTAGGTTTCTGGGTTCAAGAAATGTTTCTGTCGTTAATGAAAAAATAATAATCAGCAGCATTAGCGTCACGATCGTTCCATATTTTTGGACAAAGGTTTTTGTTTTTTCTTTCACGATACTGCTCCCAAAATTTTCTTTTCGGTTAAAGCCTGTAAAAGAATAGTGTGCTGGTCAAATTCTTCCCTTATATACTCTTTTACAATTTCACCTTTCCTCATCACATAAAGACGATCAGATACGCCAAGCAATTCTCTAAGATCTGAGGAGACAAATATTACGCCAGCGCCGTTTTCTGCCAGCTCTTGCATTGCTTTGTAAATGTCCATTTTTGTTCCGACGTCGACACCCTTTGTCGGCTCATCAAAAATAAAAAGCTCCCCCTGCTGTCCGATAAGCCATTTGCCGATCACGATTTTTTGCTGATTGCCACCGCTCAAGAAAATTATTTTTTGCTCGGCTGAAGGCGTTTTAATCGAGAGGTCTGCAATGATTGTTTTCACAACCTCTTTTTGTCTGGCTTTGCTGATTACGCCAATTCTGGTAAAACGCTTTAAAAACGGCAATGTACAATTATCGAGCACAGACATATCAGGAATAAAGCCTTCCAGTTTTCTATCCTCTGGACAGAGGAATATTCCTTTTCTAATTGCATCACTAGGATGCTTTAATTCAATTTTTTCTCCCCTGAAAATAATATCTCCCGATTTAATCTTTTCGGCGCCAAACAAACACTTCATGAGTTCAGTACGGTGAGATCCGACCATCCCGAAGAAGGCAACAATCTCTCCTTTATTAACATGGATAGAAATATTCGAGAGGCCTAGATTAGGGTTAGAGAGATTTTTCGTTTCAAGAACCGGATCTGTGCTACTTCTTTTATGCGGTACTGGATATTGATCGCTTATATCGCGGTTAGTAATCAAATGAATGAGAGACTGAACGGATAAATCATTTGGGGAAAAGTTCCCGACTTCCTCCCCATTCCTTAATACAGTAATCTTATCACAAATACGAAATACTTCTTCCAGATGATGTGATACAAAAAGTATTGAAAACCCCTTAGCTTTCAGGGATGTTAAAATTTTAAACAAATTATCGACATCCTGTTTTGACAATGCTTCTGTAGGTTCGTCAAGAATAAATACTTTTACGTTCATACTCAAAGCACGGAGAATTTCCACTAGCTTCTTCTCGGCGACACGGCACGAGGACATTGGAACAGACAAGGGAATTTCAATGCCGTATTCCTTGCATAATTCGATGGTTTTCTTTTTTTGCTTCGCTTTATCGATGACAAAATTCTTGGTATCCTCTCTACCCAGCCAGATATTCTCTTCAGCGGTAAAATCCGGGACTAGTACCGTTTCCTGATACACCACGGATATACCTAGAGATTGTGCGATAGAGGGCTGAAACTCATTGACTGCTTTTCCGTCAACAATAAGAGACCCTGAGCTTGGCCGGAATGCTCCTGCTAAAATATTTATGAGTGTTGACTTCCCCGCGCCGTTTTCTCCAACAAGGCCATGTATCTCGCCTCTATTGAGCCGAAGATTTACATTGCTAAGCGCAGTCACCCCCGGGAATTCTTTAGACAAAGCCTCTATACGGACAATTTCTTCTGTCATCGTGCTCAATTCCAATACTGCAGCAATGCTTCCTGCGCGGAGGAATTCTCATGTATTATTGCCCGGAGCGCTTTAAGCATAGCGATGGGATCCTCGTTTTGCCAAACATTTCGCCCCATATCGACACCCCGGCAGCCGGCCTTCACCGCCTTCTCTGCCGTTTCAAGAACACTGATGTTGTTATCCATCTTCGGGCCGCCGGCTATCACAACCGGTATTCCCGCCGCAGCTTCAATTACCTTGTCAAATCCATCCTCGCAGAAATATGTCTTGATCATATCAGCGCCCATTTCAGCCGCAACTCGCACTGCCAAGGCTAAATAGCGCGGATCAAATCCCTTTTCTCTGTCTTTTCCCAAAGCAGTGACCGCAAGAAGAGGCATGCCGAATCGGTCACACTCATCTGCCAGCAATGAAAGGGCTTCTATAGATGCATGCTCGTTGGCGGTTCCGACAAATATCGAAGCAGCCACAGCATCTGCGCCAAGCCGGATCGCCGCTTCCAAGGTGGTAGTAATGCGTTCCGCTGTAAGGTCAGGTCCTGCGATAGTCGAGGCCCCGCTGATACGCAAGACTACTCCTGCGCCAAGAGAGGGATCTCCACAATTGGTCAGTATTCCCTTATTTAACATTATGGAATCTACGTAAGCACCAACAGAATTAAGAAGTTCCCGTGGGCGTTCAATGCCTCGCATAGGTCCTAATGCCATTCCATGATCAAGAGCAAGCATCACCGTTCTAGCCTTTTCGCCTCTGAAGATTCTGGACATTCTTATTTTTTTTCCATACGACATCTCATTTCCTCCTTGTTATTACTGTTTGCAAATTGCCCGGATATTGACAACAGCAAACGGCCGTTAAATTCATAGATGCCATAGCGGCTGTCATAGGATAAATCCTGCTTTAAGGGCGCGACCGTCCATCGCGTCTACAAAAGCTTTTTGGAATTCCGAAGAGGAAAACTCATACATATTATCCATAAACACGTCCAGATTGATCGCGCCAGTCGTAATCAGCTTTGCTGCTGTTTTAAAATTTGACGGGGAAAACCCTGATGTTCCGACAATCTTTGATCCCGTATAATGCACAATATTCGGATCGAAAAGTGCCTTTGTTCCTTTAGCATACCCTCCGAATAAAACTAGATTGCCGAACGGAACTACATATTTCTGATATTGAACAATCAATTCAGGTATGGGGGGAGTAAGGACAATAGTATTAAAGGCTTCAGGCCTCTTTTCTATGTCCTCAATGATTTCTATCCCAAGCTTTGAAGGAAGCTTCAGTCTCTCTGCATTCGTATCGGTGATATACGAGTGAGCACCGAAAATGGTCTTTAATACTAAAGCATTCAGCACACCCATAAATCCCGCGCCGACCACGAGAATGGAATCACCAGGCTGAGGGTTGAATGATCGCGCAGAGTTCAGTACACAGGCCAAAGGCTCCGATAAGGCAGATTGCTGTAACAAGGCAGGTGGCACTTTGACTAGTCCAAGTTTTGCATACTCACTCGACATGGCTATTCTTTCAGCAAAAGCGCCGTTTGACGGGAATTTTCTGGCAGAACATACTTCAGGCCTTCCTCGAAAGCATGAATCGCATACACCGCAATTGATGAAAGGGCTGCCTGTTACACAATCGCCCACCGAATAGGAATCGACATTTTTTCCTACACTCTCAACGATCCCGGAAAATTCATGTCCAAGAATTGTTGGTGGGACTATATGAGGGTGTCCCTGCTTATACGTTTTAATATCAGTAGCACAGATGAAGGAGTAAGATACTTTTATTAAAATCGTGTCTGCGTTTACAATTGGATCCGGAACATCCTGGAACGAAATAGACTTAGGTGCCTCATATACTACCGCTTTCATTGTTCCTCCCTGACTTTCTGTTACTCAATAAGACTTTGAGCTGTTATGAGATCCGTAACTAAAATCGTAGCTAGTTTTGATTTCAGAGCAGTCTTAATGCTGTTCAATTTCCACAGACCACCTGCAAGACAGATGCGTTCCGGGATTTTTTTTAGTGATGAAAAAGAAATGCTCAAAAGGGTAGCTTCCGCTTCCGGACAAGCTAAATTCCCTTCTATATTAAAAAAATGTGCAAGTACGTCGCCAACTGCGTGATTTTGAACCATTTGTACGAGAATCTTTTCAGGAAACGAGGAGTACAAGAGCGGAGACCGTTCAATTGGTCCGCCAATACCGAAAACTGCGAGGTCGAGCTCCTCCCATATATCTATGATTTCCTTTACTTGCTTTGATTTGCAAAAGTTTTCTTTTTGTGCGGCGTCCTCAAAAATTGCGGGCCCGAAAAAATAATTCCTCTGCGCGCTTAAAGATTCAGCAAAGAGATCTATTATATTGTTTATCTGATAAGCCGGATCGGCTCTTCCAGCCAGTCCCATGAGGGGGTAGATGGATATCCCGGAAGGTATATGCCCATCAGAATGAATCGTCCTGGCTGTTTCATATATTGTGGAACCTAGCCCAATTCCAATTTTTATATCTTTTTTCAAAAAAATTGGAAATTCTCCAACCAGTCTTGATCCAATCGCTTTTAGTATGCTCGAATCACTAGTATCTTTCGAGATGCCGATCAAAACATTGTTTAAGCCATACTTTTCCGCCAAACGCTTTTCTAGATCTGTTTGATTGAATAATTCCGGGGGTTTTAATGAAATTGTAACTATGCCTAGTTCACGCGCCAAAGCTAGGAGCCTTGATACTTTGGGCCGGGAAATGCCTAAAGTATGCGCAATTTCCAATTGTGAAATATCCTGCCGATAATACAAATCGGCACATCTATACGACAGAACAACTTCATCCTTTTTCATCAGCGTTTGCACCTTCCCATGGCTTTGGCGATGTCAGATATAAAGGAAGCCGGGTCTTCTCTCTGATAGAGATTCCTTCCGATAGCGAGACCTTTCGCTCCGCTCCTCATTGCATTAGCTGCATTGGAAATAAAGTCGTTTTCTTTTTTCCCCCCTGCGACAATGATGGGTACAGGGCAGCCGGAAACAACCGATTCGAAATCATCGGTCAGCACAGTTTTTATTACGTCAGCTCCGATTTCAGCACCTATCCGGCAGATGTCAGCGACGACTTTTGAAGATGAAAAATCCTTAGGCGCAGCCGGTAATATTTCTGCTATAAGGGGAATTCCAAACCGATGGTAATCGTTCACAGCCTTCGCCAATTCATTGATCGATTCCATGTCCTTATCATGTCCCAATAGCACCATGGAGATCACCGCATCAGCACCAAGCCGAAGCGCATCCTCAGGCTGAAGAAAATACTTATTCATAACCGGAGTATTGGAAAGATGAGTGCCTGCATGCGTTATTCTAAGAATTATGCTTTTATCAGATTCAATATTCTTTAAATTACGTACAGCGCCAGGGTTAAAGATATACCCGTCGAACGCTTTATTTAAAAGCTTTTCAAGAATTGGATCTATTGTTCTTAATCCATCCGGCACTCCAATAAACTGTCCATGATCGAAAGCGAGGAGCAATAATGAACCATTTCTAAAAAGGCGGTTAATTCGAAATTGTAATCCGTCCATCTAACTTCCTAGTGAACAAATGTTCAGAACTTATGTTCACTTGAATTATATCCACCACATTTTAGTATTGTCAAGTTTTTTTCTTCTAAGAAACTCAAGAAAAATATCTGATAGTGTCCAGCCTGAATTCCCGTCAAATTGTAGCTAGGCGACGACCGGCAATTCAATGTTTAAGAGCTCCAAGATTTCTCGCTGTGGCTTTGTTATCTCGGTAAGTATCTGACCATATTTTCCTGCATAACGAATCTTAGTAAGCGGATCCATTTCAAGCAACAATTCCTGAACTGTATATTTTTCAATGAGTTTTGACTGTCGCATTTCTCTTCGTAAAGCACTTGTAAAAATGAGCGCTATGAATTGTATAAAGAGCCTGCCGTCGACAGTTTCTATCGTGTGCATACGAAGGCGTTTCATGTCCAGGCTATTCTTCAGATCGTCGAAACATTTCTCCACGATATCTTTGTCACGATATACTTGGAGTGCCTCATCGGGATCTTTAAAGCGCGTCGTGAAAATCGCCTGAAACCCCGCATAACGTTTGATATACTGACTTACCGCGTCGTTGTTGTACGAAACCTTCATCCCCCGCACCGGCGTCGTCGTGATGATAAAAAAGGTCTCGTACTGTTCTTTGTTCTCGGCCTTTGGTTTTCCTGACTCCAGCTCTTCCTTGTAGGTTATGAGTTCTCTATTAAACCGATCGATTGCATGAGCTCTCATCTGGGCGTTGTAGTAAAGGTGCAGATAACAACGTCGCCGATCTTCTCCCCAGGGATGGAGCATTGAGTGAACATACAGTACCTCATCGTCGATCATCCTGTAGTGTTCAGGCCCCTGAATCGTATCGTAGATCTCGTCTATGGCTTTCTGAATCCATAGATTATTCAAAGGAACCGAAAGAGTGAAATGGTCTTTTCGCTCTAAAAGTTCATCAACGTTCTTCTTGCTGTAGAACCCTTTATCAAGCACATAGTGCAGATTCTTGATAGCTAGTTTCTTAAAGGTCGCTAGAAGATTGTGTACCGTTTGCACATCAGTGATATTGCCAGGAATCCTGTGATAGTATACTGGTAGTTTGCTCTTCTGACCGAAGAGCATGGCCAAATTAAGCTGGGGAAGCTTCTCCTTATCTCTGTTGTGTCCCCAGCGGATGTAGTCATTGAACGCACTGTAGGATGAAATGCTCGTGATATCGTAGCAGAGATATTCATCCTCAAGAATTTTATCCATCCAGGATGACAAAAACGATTGCTTTGCTCCTGTCGATATGGATCCAAGAATCTCGCTTATCCTCTGGCTTGTAAGTGGCTTTGTTGCTGGATGTTCATGGGTTTTGGTCCACGATTCGCATTGGCTTAAGGGCCCTCCCTGGCAGGCAAGGTAATAAACCATAGTAAGAATTTGTGCAGAGCATTCAGGGAATGCCGCTTTTAAAAGCCTCGCGACTCCCAGCCGCTTGGATATTTCATCGAGAATTAACGAAGGTCCAACGATAGTTGCTGTCGCCGTACCGATAGATTCGTTATCTTGTATAGCACTCTGCGTTATGCGCTTTGATGGAATAAATGCTCCGGTTGTTGGATCAATTTTGCCAATACAGACTTGCGTACTGCGTGCCTGTTGTTTTTCTTTGTCCCAACGAGATACCGATTCATAGACATACGTCACGCCGGTTTTCTTATTGAGATGATGTATACGATAGGGCATTAAGCTGATCCTGCATTCATAGCTGTAATTGTAGCTATGTTTGCTTATTCTGTCAATGCTTATTCGCATATATCTAATAGATTTATTCAATCCCTAGCTACAATTTTCCGGGAAATTAGGGTCCAGGGAAGTTCGCGATGCGCGACTATAATTTAGTCCCGTAGATCCTTAAATTCCTAGTATCCTGTCCATATCGGCGCTCGGTATCGACTTTGGGATGCGTAGGGCCTCGGCATTCGTTCCAGAAACCGGGGTTGTTTCTGCAGGTAACTGTGGCGGTTTTTGCGAATGGGCGTAGTATGGATTTTACAGAGCTGCTATGGATACCAACAATCTCGATGAAAACCTGATGAAAGATGTGCTACACTTCCAGCAGAAAAGTTGACAGGGGCAATGTTCTCCAACCTCAGGTCTTATCCTTTTTCGGCGCGAATATCTCCACAAACTCCTCGGTGATGAACCTGAGGGAGTACAAGCCCATGACTGCCGACGAGATGGGCATGCAGGCATAGATGATCTTCTTGGGGAACTCGAAAACGGCGGTCACTTCAATGGCGCGGTTGAACAACTGCAGAGAATACCAGAAAAATATGGCGATGAAGGCGAAGGCGATGAGGTCGACAACAAGCCTGTAGGCCGCGCGAGCCCTCGGGTTCTTGATCAGCTTGCCGATCCAGTCGCCCGCGCTGAAATGTCCTTTCAGTATCCAGACCGCGGCCGATCCGAAGAAAACCATCCACGCGAAGGACAGCTCCACGATCTCGTCCAGCCAGTGCAAAGAGATGATGGGTACGTAGCGGACGAAGACGTTGGCCGTAATGATGAGGGTGAGGACGACGAAGAGCGTCACCGAAATCCACTTAAAAATGAAGAGAAATATCCTGTCGATCCTTTCCAGTATCGCCTTTGCCTTCATTTTGCCACCCCCATGATGAGGTCAGGCAGGCAGGTGGAGATCGCGGGCACATAGGCGATGATGACGGTGACAATGAAGATGCCCACGAGATAGGGCAGGCACTCCTTGGACAGTTCCCCGATTCCTATCTTGGTGAAACTGGACACCGCGTACAGGCACATGCCCACGGGCGGGGTGAGGTTCCCGATCATGATGAGGAGGGTCATCACCACGCCAAAATTCACGAGGTCGAAGCCGTACTGCGTGGCTATGGGAATGAATATGGGAATCGTTATCAGGAATATGGCGTTTCCCTCCATAAACAGCCCCAGGGCGATGATGACGACGATGAACATAGCCATGACGCCCGGTCCGGTGACGCTCATCCCGGTGAGGGTCGCGATGATGTTGTCGGGAATGCGCTGGTAGATGAGGAACCAGCCGAAGAAGTTGGCTGCCGCCATGATGAAGAGGAGGGCCACGGACTGCTTGATAGATACCCAGAACATCTCCGGCAGGTCCTTCAGCTTCAGTTCCTTGTAGAGGAAGCCGAGAAAGAGGGCGTAGAGGCAGGCGATGACGGCCGCTTCGGTTGGGGTGAAAATGCCGGAAAAAATGCCGCCGAGTATGATGACGATGGACAGAAGCGAGAGGAAAGACTCCTTAATGGCAGTCCAGATTTCCTTGAGACTGGCCTTGGGGTAGCGGGGGAAGCCGCGGGGCTTCGCCATAAGGCCGATGGCGAGCATTATTGCCCCGCCCATCAGGGCTCCGGGAAGAAAGCCGGCCAGGAAGAGGCGGGGTACCGACACCGAGGTGAGGGCGCCGTAGAGCACGAATGAAATGGAGGGCGGGATGATGGGGCCGAGGGTGGATGAGGAAGCCACGATGGCGGCCGCCACGGGCTTCGAGTACCCATTGTCCGTCATGGCCTTGTACGAAACCTGCCCCAGCCCGGCCGCGTCGGCCACGGCCGAGCCCGATATGCCCGAAAAGAGCATTTCGGCGACCACGGATACGTGGCCGAGGCCGCCGGGGATATGGCCGACAAAGGCCTTCGCGAACCTAAAAATCCGGTTTGTGACGCCCCCTGTGTTCATGAGATTTCCCGCCAGGATGAAGAAGGGCACGGCGAGAAGGGTGAATCCCGTTGTGCCCGCGTGCATCCTCTGGGGCAGGAGGGCGAGGAACTGACCCTGCCCCTGACCAACGAAGAAAGCCACCGCCGTAAGGCCGATGGCTACCACGATGGGCAGGTCGATCAGGATGAAGATGAGAAGGACGAGGAATACCGATACGGTTGCCATTATTTCGACTTCGCCAGCATAGCTTGGAAGGCTTTCCAGTCCGCGTCGCTGACCTTGGATTTCAGCGTGTCCCAGACTGAGGTCGTCCCTGCCTGGAAGGGCGTCGTGTCGGGCGAGTTGACTTCCATCCCGTTTTTCACCATTTCCTCGATCTGCGCTTTTTCACCGTCCCTGATGGTCTTCTGCATGAATTGCCCGGCTTTCACGGCTTCCTCGAAGAGGATCTTCTGCTGATTAGCCGAGAGCTTGTTGAAGGATGCTTTGTTCATGATGAGGTGTGTGGCGACATAGGTGTAGTTGAGGATGGAGAGGTACTTCTGCGTCTCCCACATCTTGCCCGCGTAAATGGTCGCGATGGGGTTTTCCTGGCCGTCCACGACGCCCTGTTTTAGGGCCATGGGCAGCTCGGCGAAGGCGATAGTCTGCACGATTCCGCCTAAGGCCTTCACGGTTTCCTGATTGACGAAATCGGGAGGCGTGCGGATCTTCAGGCCCCTGAAATCCTCAGGCTTGGAGATCGGCCGCTTGGAGTTCGTGTACGTCCGGAACCCATATTCCCAGCGCGCGATGTACTGGAGACCGGCCTTGTCCAGATCAGGCTTGATCCAGCTGACGAAATCCTCCCCCGCGAAAAATTTGTCCACCGATGCGTAGTTCTTGAACGCGAAAGGCCCAGTGATGAGGTTGACCTTGGGCGACCACTTGGCCAGGGCAGGTTCCGTAGGGAGCACGAAGTCGATGGCGCCGAGGATGGTCTGTTCGACCATCTCCTGCGAGCTTCCCAGCTTGCTGTTGGGGAAGATGTCGATTTTTAGGGTGCCGTTGCTGCGTTTGGCCACATTCTCCGCGAGCATTACGGAGGCAAGGTGCATAGCGTGCGTTTCAGCGGAATAGTGGCCAAGCTTGAGGACGACCGTTTTGTCCTGAGCGAATGCCGAGACAGATACGACGATCATGAGCATTACGAGAGCCAGCTTTTTCATACTACCTCCATTTTACCGTCATCGTGTTCCATAATATGGAACACGATTCCAAATATGATTCAGTGTAAACCCGCTATTCCGCTATTGCAAGCATGTTTATTTGAATAATGCAATTTTTATTGAAATGGAGCTATTTTCCGTGAAGATCGTGCCCGACCGCGGGTGGCTTGCCGTTTGGCCCGCAAAACTGCTACTATCATTGAAATATCCACGCTGTAGCGCGCGAAACTTTTTCCAGACAATCCGGAGCGAAGCAAATGGCGAAGTATCCTTTTGAGAGCATCGAAAAAAAATGGCAGAAGCGCTGGGAGGAAGACAAAACCTTCGCGGCGGCCGAAGATCCCTCGTTTCCCAAGGAAAAGCGCCGTTATGTTCTCGACATGTTCCCCTATCCCTCGGGCGCCGGCCTTCATGTAGGTCACCCCGAAGGCTATACCGCCACCGATATATACTGCCGTTTCCTTCGCATGAACGGCTTCAATGTCCTTCATCCGATGGGCTTCGACGCCTTCGGCCTGCCCGCCGAAAACTACGCCATCCAGACCGGCACCCATCCCGAAGTGACGACGATGGCCAACGTCGAGCGCTTCCGGACCCAGATCAAGTCCCTGGGCTTTTCCTACGATTGGGACCGCGAAGTCTCGACCTGCCTGCCCGACTACTACAAGTGGACCCAGTGGATATTCCTCCAGCTTTTCAATAAGGGTCTCGCCTATGAGTCGGAAATGCCCATCAATTGGTGCCCCTCCTGCAAGACCGGCCTCGCCAACGAGGAAGTCAAGGACGGGGAGTGCGACCGCTGCCATACGAAAGTGACGCGCAAGCGGATCCGCCAGTGGGTGCTCAAGATCACCGCCTACGCGGACCGCCTCCTCGAGGGCCTCGACACCCTCGACTGGCCCGAGCCGATAAAGATCCAGCAGCGGAACTGGATCGGCCGTTCCGAGGGCGCCTCCGTCCTCTTCGACCTGGACGGGCATGACGAGAAACTGGAAATTTACACGACGCGCCCGGATACCCTTTTTGGCGCCACCTACATGGTCCTCTCGCCCGAGCATCCCTTCGTCGAGCGCATCACGACGCCCGGACAGAAGGCCGCCGTCGACGCTTACGTCGAGGCCGCAGCCCGCAAGAGCGACCTGGAGCGCACCGACCTGGCCAAGGAAAAGACCGGCGTCTTCACCGGCGCCTATGCCATCAACCCCGTGAACGGCGAGAAGATACCCGTCTGGATTTCGGACTACGTCCTCATCTCCTACGGCACGGGCGCGATCATGGCCGTCCCCGCCCATGACGAGCGCGACTGGGACTTCGCCAAGGTCTTCGGCCTGCCCATCATACAGGTGGTGGCCGCGGCCGGCGAAACCGGTCCCTTCGATCGCGAGCCCGCCGAATGCACGGCCGCCGACGGTTTCGCCGTCAATTCCGGCCAGTTCACCGGCCTGCCCACGCCCGAGGCCATCAGGCGGATAACCGCCTGGCTCGAGGAACGTGGCATCGGCAAGAAAGCCATCAATTACAAGCTCCGCGACTGGCTCTTCAGCCGCCAGCGCTACTGGGGCGAACCCATCCCCGTCGTCCACTGCGAGAAGTGCGGCATCGTGCCCCTCGACGAAAAGGACCTGCCTCTCCTCCTGCCCGAAGTGAAGAGCTACACGCCCACCGGCACCGGCGAATCGCCCCTGGCGAATATTCCCGAATGGGTGAACACCACCTGCCCGCGCTGCGGCGGCCCCGCCAAGCGCGAGACCAACACCATGCCCCAGTGGGCCGGTTCCTGCTGGTACTACCTGCGCTTCCTCGACCCGAAAAACGGAAAGGCCTTCGTCGATCCCACGATCGAAAAATACTGGATGCCCGTCGACCTCTATGTGGGCGGCGCCGAGCACGCGGTGCTCCACCTCCTTTACAGCCGCTTCTGGCACAAGGTCCTGTACGATATCGGCGCCGTCAGCACCGACGAGCCCTTCCAGCGCCTTATCAACCAGGGCATGATCCTGGGCGAGGACAACCAGAAGATGTCCAAGAGCCGCGGCAACGTCGTCAACCCCGACGATATCGTCGCCGAGTTCGGCGCGGACACGATGCGCGTCTACGAGATGTTCATGGGCCCCCTGCAGGTTTCCAAACCATGGTCGACCGCCGGCCTCGTGGGCGTTAGCCGCTTCCTCGAGCGCGCCTGGGCCACATCGGAGAAGCCGATCATCGACGCGGCGCCATCGGAAGACCTTTTAAAGCTTCTCCACAAGACCATCAAGAAGGTGACGGTGGACACCGATACGCTCAACTTCAACACCGCCATTTCGCAGATGATGATCTTCCTCAACGACGTGTCGAAACTCGACGCTGTGCCGCGAGCCCTGTGGGAACCCTTCGTCCTCATGGTCGCGCCCTACGCCCCCCACGTCGGCGAGGAGATGTGGGAGCGCCTGGGCAACAAGGACAGCATCGCCCGCGCGGCTTGGCCGCTCTACGACGAAGCCCTCACCCTCGACGAGCGGAAAGAGGTCGTCATCCAGGTGAACGGCAAGATACGCGAGAGGATTACGGTGGCGGCGGGCACCGACGCGGCCGCCCTCGAGGCGAACGCCAGGGCTTTGCCCAAGATCATCGAGTGGATCGGCGGCAGGCAGATCGCCAAGGTCATCGTCGTTAAGGATAAGCTCGTCAATATCGTCGTGAAAGACTGAAAACGGCGAGAACCCTAGAAATTTAAAAAGCCGCCCTTTCCGGGCGGCTTTTTCGTCATCGAGCGATAAAAACGTTAGCGGATGTACTGTTCGTCTCTCTGGAGGAGACCGTCGTACGCGCGTCCGATGAGGGCGGGATAACGCTCGGCCGTCATCCCGATCCTGCCGTCGAGGACGTTTTTGACGAGAGCGTTCAGCAGGACCAGGAACATGTATATGTCGTTGAGGATATCCTGCTTCCTGGATTCGTCATGGATGCGCGGCATGAGCGACTGACTTAAGTCGCGATAACGCTCGGCGATATTGCCGTCGGCGATGAATGGGGCGACGGCCGATCCAAACAGGAAGCGATAAAGATTGGGACGCGCCATGGCGAAAGCCAGCATGTGATCGGACAGTACCAGGTATTGGCGCAGGGGATTGCGCATGCCTGCCGGGCCGCTGTCGTCCAATTTTTCCTGCAGGCCTGTCCAGAGTTCGTCGAGTCCCTGCTTCACGACATCCTTGAGGATGGCATCCCGGTTTTCGTAATAGTTATACAGGGTCATGGGCGATACTTGGAGCTTGGCGGAAATGCTTCGCGTCGATAGCTTATCGTAGCCCTGTTCTTCGATTATCCGCATCGCGGCGTTTACGACAATAGAGACATCATCGATTTTCTTTTCTCTGCTCACGGCCCTACCTCACGGCATAATCATCTTGATTTTGCGGGATGAGGTCAACGGTTCAAGGCGTCAGGGCGAGATATATAGCGAGGGTCCATGCAAGGATGGATACAGCAGCCAGAATGACAAGACCTTTTCGGCGCGTAGCGGGATCGCCCGGCGCCTCGGAATGGGTTTCGGCCTGCGTTTCGGTGCTTTCCCATACTTTCGTCATCAGCGCGTCGGCGTCCTGAGCCAGGGCCGCGGGACGTATTTTCCCCTTGTACTCGATGATCCTGTCGTAATAGGTGAAAGCCACCGCCACGATCCGACCTATCCGTCCGGGAAGCTTGAGTCCCGACATAATCGCGGCCTTGGAAAGAAACATAAGTCCCTCGAAGGTGAGCGCTTTTTCGATGCCTTCGAAAAGGGCGCCTTGGGTGACGCGCCATCCGAAAATTGTCGCCAGGACTCGTCCCGACGGCACGATGAGGTTCGCGGCGACGATTCCCAGCGATACCGAAAGGGTGACGAGGAGGGAAAAACGCTTTCCCATCGCCCAGGTGGCGAGGACGAAGAGGCAGAGCATGGCGACTTGGGGGATTATCCCTTTCATGCCGAGGAATGCCAGCATTACCACGAGACCGGCCAGGGCGAGGGCGCCCGGCGAAAAAAGGGCTTCCGCTTTTTCCCTGCGGATTCTTCTCGCGGCGGCGGCCTTTTCCTTTCTTTTATTTTTAACCGCCGTCCCGTTTTTGGACGCCCGGAAGAATGCGTTTTTAGCAAGTGGATTTTTCCCGTCGCCGGCGGCAGCCGCCGAGGTTTCGGCTAGAAAGCCGTCTGCCGGCGAGGGGAGTCCCGCGGCCTTGGCATACCACGTTGATACCCGCGCGAAATGTTCGGCGAAGAGGCCGAGGGCGCCGCCGGTGATCAGTCCCATGGCGAGGAAGAGGGGGGCGATGAGCCAGGCAGTCTCCCTGAACACGAGGAAGCGCGCTATGAGAACCTGCGTCGCGTTCGAAACCATAGCGCCCATGATGGAAACGCCTATCTGGCTGACGAGGCGGCCGCCCGCGCGCCGCATGGCCCACATGGCAAGAGCCGCGGCCAGCGTGCCGAAGAGTGAGAAAAGCGCGATATAGGAAAAAAGCGTGCCTGAAATCAGGCTCATCCCGATAACCTTGACCGCCGCCAGCACGAGGAACCAGCGGAAAGGCAGAATATCCACGGCGAGCAGGATGGGCAGGTTGGCGATGCCGAGCCTCATGAAGGGGAGAGGCTTGGGCAGCATGTACTCTATGGCCGAGAGGAAAAAGCAGAAAGCGCCGAGGAGGGCGGTCACATCCGCTTTGTCGGAAAAGCGCCCGGTGGGCCGCTCGGCGGTCCGCGCCCTTAACCGCTCGGCGGATCGCTCAGTAGACCGCTGCATCGGGGAGCTCTCCTGATTTATCGCTGCCCTCGATATGGACAAAGACGCTGTTGGGCAGGCAGGCGAGCCATTGATTGGCGGCGCCTATGTCGCCCGCTGCAACGCATGTCTGGTTGGGGCAGGGGGAAGAAGCGATGTGTACGTGATTCCCTTCGATATGAATCCATGTCGAGCCTAGAGGACCCGGCACCTCGATGTCGCCGTCCTTGTCCAGAGGCTGTATCCATTCGCCCGATTCGCCGGATACATAGACCATGAGGCGTCCTTTGCTTTCGGTGTAGACAAGGGCGGACACGACAAAAACCGCCGCGAGCCCAAGCAGGATCGCGGCGATGTCGAAAATTTTAGGTTTGAATGTTGACTTCACGGGAAAAGAATCAGTCGCCGCAGCCACATCCGCAGCTGCCTTCGCAAGCCTCGTCGCCGCAGCCATCTTCGCAACCGTCTTCGCAGTCGCAGCCGCATTCGTCGTCGCAGCCGCAGCCTTCGACATGCACGTGACCGTGATGGAGCTCTTCTTCGGTGGCTTCGCGGATATTGAGCACCTTCACGTCGAAATGAAGGGTTTCTCCCGCGAGAGGATGATTGGCGTCGATGGTGACTTCGTCGCCGGCTATATCGACGACGGTGACGATCTGGGAACCGTCATCGCCGTGGGCTTCGAACTGCATTCCGGGGGACACTTCGACGTTCTCGCCGAAGTCTTTCTTCGCGACCTTGAAGACGAGGCTTTCGTCCCTTTCGCCGTAGGCTTCGACCGCCGGAACGACACAGGCGACGCTGTCGCCGACTATTTTGCCTTCGAGGTGTTTTTCCAGGCCCGGTATGATGTTATCGTTGCCGTGGAGATAGATCAGGGGCTCACTGCCGTTGGACGAATCCAAGAGCTTTCCTGCGGCGTCACGGAGACTATAGTCAATAGTGACGACCTTGTCTTTCTTAATATCCATATTCTGTCCTTCCGGGCTGTATGTCCCGCGGTTGCCGCGGTCAGGGCGCGTCTGCAGCCTGCCGACCCGATTGCTTTTATACTATAATCAAATAATGCGGTGAGTGGCAATCGCCTTTCCGTCCCACTATCGATTGAATCCCTGGGCTTTCTTCGGTATCATGGGAAAATCATGGAAAAAACGGAGGGATCATGACTGCTTTCAAGGCTTTGCTCCTCGGGCTCATCCAGGGTATAGCGGAATTTCTGCCCATCTCCTCGAGCGGCCATCTGGAATTATTCAAGAACATTCTTGGACTGACCGAAGTCCCGATTCTCTTTGACGTGATCCTCCATATAGCGACGCTCTTCGCCGTCGTCGCCGTGATGTGGAAAAGAATTCTCGCTATTTTCGTCGCCCTCTGGACATTCTTTTTCGGGAAGAAGGACGATGCGAAGAAGGGGCTCACGAAAACCCAGAAAAAGAAAGATGAAGAGCAGCATGAAAATCTCGCTTTTGTCGTTCCAATCCTCATTGCCACCCTCATCACGGGCGTCCTGGGGATCCTGATCGAAAAAGTCATCCTGGAGAAGGTCTCCTGGCTGAATGGCCCCCGGGCTGTCGCGGCGCGGATGCTCATCACCGCCCTCATCCTGGGACTCACCGCGCTGGTCAAGCCAGGCAATCGCGGTCCGGCGGCGATAGGAAAGGGCAGGGCCGCCTTCATCGGCCTGGCTCAGGGGATCGGCGTTTTTTCCGGCATCAGCCGATCGGGCATCACGATCTCCGCTGGGCTCTTCGCCGGTCTCGACCGCGGAACGGCGGGCGAATTTTCCTTTCTCCTTTCGATTCCCGCCATCCTGGGAGCCTTCGTCCTCAGCATCGGAGACATCGGCGGCATGCTCGATACGGTCTCCTACGGCCAGCTGGCATTGGCCTTCATGGCGGCCTTCCTCTCAGGGATGGCGGCTCTCAAGATTCTCATTAAAATCATCAAAGGCGGGAAAATATACTGGTTCGCCCCTTATCTCGTCATCGTCGGCATTCTGGGGCTTATCCTGGGCTGAAGCTTCGGCATCCTCTCTTTGCCCGATTTTCTCTGAAATGAAAGCGCGAAACTGCCGATAATGAAAAATGGCCTCATGGCGCTCAATGGAGAATTCATGGCAAAGTCTCAGGATTCGGCAAATACCGATAAAAATATTCATGGCGAAGGGCAGAACCCCAAGGCTACCGTCGTGATCGCGTCCAAACCCAATAGAGCCCCCGCGAAAAAGACTGAGAGCGGGAAGAATGGGGCTAGGCGCGGCGCGAATTCTTCCCTATTCGGGACTATGGGAGGCAAGGTCGGCTTAGCCTTTTTCGTGATCGCCGGCTACCTTCTCCTCACGATCGGTCTTTCTTATTACTGGCCTGCCGGATGGCCCCCCCTCGTGGCTCCTGGACTTTTCCTCACGGGCGCCTTTTCCTGGGCCGCTTTCTATCTGCCGGTCTGCTGCGTTTTCGCGGCCGCGCTCGCCCTCCTTCCGGCATTTCATCCCCGCCTTACCTACCTTCTCGCCTCATCGGTCCTGCCCTTTCTCGTCGCGGCGGGTTTTGCCCGCATTTCGACCGAGCCGGGGGCTTTTTTCGAAAATCACCCCATATTCGCCGCGGTCGGCATTTCCTCGCTCTACGCGGGGCTGGGTTTTCTGTTCGCCGCCTCGCTGGTCGCCGTCATATTCGGCTTCGTGAAGCTGAGCGCCTGGATGAAGGCGACCGGCATGATCGTCGAGGCCAAGGCTTCGCGGGCCAAGATTAAGGAAAAGCGTTCTTTATGGGACAACCTTCAGGCGCGTTTCCGGCAGTGGCTGAAGGACAGGAAGGAAAAGCGTTCCCAGGCCGAGATACGCCTGCGTACGGCCCAATCCATAGCCTCGGAGCCTTTCGACGTCGATCTGCCCGAGCTGCCGCCGTTGGCGGGCCTGAGGGCGGGCAGGAAGGCCGAGATGGAAACCTTCGCGATGGCGGCGCCCGTATCGACCGCGCAGGTTGTGTCGACCGTGCAGGCCGCTCCCTCCGTCCAGAGCGCGGCGGCCGCCATCCGGCCCCCCCAGTCCACCCTGGACGCGAGCGGCAAGGTCATCGAATTCACCTCGGTGCCGCCCCAAGCCGTTTCGGGAGGCGGCATAGCCGACGACGCGGAGAAAAAAGCGCTCGTGCAGCGCATACTCGAGCGGAAGAAAAAAACCTACGCGGTTCCCATAGATGGCATACTCAACACCTATCCCGACGGGCAGTACTGGGTTATCGACGAAAAAACGAAGCGGAACGCCGAAGTGCTTCGGGAAACGCTCGCCGAGTTCAATATCGAAGCCGAAGTGACGGGGATAAGGAAAGGTCCCGTCATCACCATGTACGAGATCCTTCCCGCCCACGGCGTGAAAATTTCCAAGATCACTAACCTCTCCGACAATATCGCCCTCAGGCTCGCGGCGTCCAGCGTGCGTATCGTCGCCCCCATACCGGGCAAGCATGCCGTCGGCATCGAGGTGCCGAATGAAAGGCGCGCCATCGTTTCCCTGCGCGAGATCATCGAGAACGAAACGTTCAGGACCTCGAAAATGGAGATACCCTATGCTCTCGGCAAGAATATCTCCGGCGAGGTGCAGTTCAGCGATCTCACCCAGATGCCCCATCTTCTCATCGCTGGCGCCACGGGCTCGGGCAAATCGGTCTGCGTCAACGCCATAATCCTTTCCATTCTGTACAGACGCACTCCCGAGGAAGTGAAGCTTATCCTCATTGACCCCAAGATCGTCGAGCTCAAGCTTTACAACGGCATACCTCACCTCCTCACGCCCGTGGTGACCGATCCGAAGCGCGCGTTCCAGGCGCTACAGTACTGCATCTGCGAGATGGAACGACGTTATCTGATATTGGACAAGGCGGGAGTGCGCGACATCAAGTCATACAACAGGCGCGTCAAGGAAAGAGACCTCGCGCAGGAAAAACTTCCGTATATCGTCGTCATCGTCGACGAGTTCGCCGATCTCATGGCCACGACCGGCAAGGAACTGGAAGCCACGCTCGCCAGACTCGCCGCGATGTCTCGAGCCGTGGGCATCCATCTCGTGCTGGCGACTCAGCGCCCAAGCATTGACGTCATCACTGGACTCATAAAGGCCAACATTCCGTCGCGCATCGCCTTCATGGTCGCCAGCAAGTTCGACAGCCGCATCATCATAGACATGGTCGGGGCGGAAAAGCTTCTCGGACGCGGCGACATGCTCTATTCGGGAGCCCAGGATCCCTTCCCCGTGCGCATGCAGGGAGCCTTCGTCTCGGAGGAGGAGGTGGAGCGCGCGGTGGCCCATGTAAAGACGTTAGGCGAACCCGAATATATCGACGACGAGATTTTCTACGACGAGGACGAGGAAAACGCCGAACCGGGACTTTTCGATGACGGGGAGGGAGATCCTCTTTTCGAGAAAGCCCTCGAGATCGTCCTGCAGCAAGGCAAGGCCAGCGCCTCGTTCATACAGCGTAGGTTGAAAATCGGGTACAACCGTTCGGCCCGCCTCGTGGAACTTATGGAAGAAAGGGGAATCGTCGGCCCATCCCAGGGCTCCAAGCCCAGGGACGTTCTGCGGAACCCTGAATTTTTCGGCGGTCACGCCGACGCGGGCAAATCTCCGATGGAAAGGAAACCGGAATCAGGCGAGGCCGATGAATCCGGCGCGACTTAGGAATCGGCCAGGCTCCGGGCCCATGCTTCGATCTTCGCCCAGTCACGTAGGTCAAGGGGCAGATCCGGAGGCGTTCCGAAGATAAGCCGAGCGAAGCCCGGAAGCTTGTCGGGGAGCCTGCCGGCGAAAATTTCCATGGACCTGGGATTCAACGAAGCCCTGATGCTTTCCGTGTTCTTGACGATCATCTTCCTGAAAAAACTCCTGCCCTTTTCGAACAGGTACGATACGATGAAAATATCCGAGGGAATGCCTGAGCCGACGACTTTCTCGGCCAGGAAAGTCTTGAATTCCGGAATCACCTTCATGCCATTGATGGGGCAGCCCAGGATCAGCCGGTCATAGCCTCGAAGATCGGTTATCGAATCGATAGCTCTTATCTCAACATCGGCGCCTCTCTCCTCCAGGATTTTTCCTACCCTTCCGGCGATCTCGGCCGTTGTCCCCGTCTTGGAATAATAGCAGACAAGAAATTTCATGCTAATCCTCCTCGTGTTCCCCTGCTGTGTTCCCGGTATTGTACCTCTCGGACCGAGAAAATGGTATTGGCGCGCGGATTGTCATCGGCTAATTTCAAATGTTCTTTCTTGACCTCGCTCGATTCTGCGGCTACTGTCTTTTTTATGACATACGCAGTGGCTCTATTTATCTCGGCATTCGTTGCCGCGGCCGTAGCGGTCATCGCGTGGAAAAGGCGCGGGACACCGGGCGCGGGCGGACTTTTTGCCGCCATGACAGCGCTTGTAGTCTGGGCAGGCACCTATGGCATCCGATGGCTGATGTCCAGCGACTCGACCGCCGCCTTTTGGCTCGACGCGACCTATCTCGGTGTCGTTGTCGCGCCTTCGGCCATGTTCTGCCTTGCCTATCAGTTCGCAAACGGGAGGAGTTCGCTTTCCCCAAAAAAAATACTTCTCATGGCCGCGATGCCATGCGTCACTCTCCTTCTCATCTGGATCGATAAATATCACGGATTCTTTTATGGCGGAGCGAGGACGACGACGGCGATACTCACCGGCGGCCCCTGGTTTTTCGTAAATGCCGTCTATCTGTACATTCTGAATATCGTCACGCTTGTCATCCTTGTGAAGATGGCCGTCAAGGTTAAAGGCTTCTATGTCCGGCAGATATACATCCTTATTTTTGCCCTCGTCTTTCCCTGGATAGGCAACATTATGAGCATTATAGGCCTCAGCCCGCTTCCCGGCCTTGATTTGACGCCTTTTTTATTCACATTAAGCGGCATCGTACTGGCCTACGGTCTTTTCAAGTACAAGTTGATGGATATCATCCCTGTTGCACGCGATTATCTCGTCGAGCATATGTCAGAGGGTTTTATCGTCGTTGACGACAGGAATAGACTTGTCGACATCAATCCTTCCGCGCGTTCGATACTCGGCATCGATCTGAAAGATATTGGAACGATTTTCCCCGGGGATAATGCCCGCTGGAAGGACAAAGCCGCCCAATTTTCCGAAGGCCTTGAGGCTAGGTTCGAGTTGGACATAGGCGACCGTTGGTACGATGTGCAGATGTCGAACTTCAACGAGGAGAAAAGAAGTCTTCATGGGCGCGTTTTTCTGCTTAGGGATGTCTCCCAGCAGAAAAAAATCAACGAAGAGCTTCATTATCGGAGCACTCATGACATTCTCACCGGCTTGCTCAATCGACAGCGCTATGAAATGGAATTCGCGAGGCTCGAAAAAAGCCACTCGGCCTTGTCCCTGATCATGGCAGACCTCGATGGCTTGAAAGCGCTCAACGATACGCGAGGCCACGGCGAGGGGGACAACATGATCCGCGCAGCCGCAGCGCTACTCGCGGAAACGGTGGGAGGGACGGGGCTTTTAGCCCGAGCCGGAGGAGACGAGTTTCTCGTGATTCTCGACGGCGCGGGAGAAGTTGAAGCCGGTGAGGTTGTCGAAAGGATAAAAAAAGGAATCGAGGGGTTCAACGAAAAACGCAAAGCCCTAGCGGGAACTACAGAGTGGAATTCCTTGAGTCTTTCGCTCGGAACCGCGACACGTCTTCCCGGCGAGCCGCTCGAGATGACGCTCAAACGTGCCGACGACGCAATGTATATCGAAAAGAATACTAAGAAGGACTGACGTCCTTCTTAGTATTCGCCATGTTAGATGGTGAGACCCAGTCTCGCGCGCAACGCGTTTTCCATCCTGATGATGCTCTCAACTTCATGGACGGCGTTTTCGTTGAAGTCGGCGGCATTCTTGGATCTCGTGACCAAGGACATGGGGATGCCCGTCGCGTTCATGTGATATTTCGCGCAGGTGGGGTAGGTCCTCATCTCGACGATGGCTGACACCGTGAGGAAGTCGCTCACTTCCCTCGCCAGCTTCTGTTCCTTGGCGAAGTGCGTGTACATCCATTTGTAGAGATCGATGTGGAAGTTGGCCATGACGCCGTTATAGCCGTCGTAACCGGCGATGAGAGAATCGAGCAACGTCGAAGTGTTGGCGTTGAACAGGGAGAGCTTGCTTCCCTTCACAATACCGACGCGCCTTTTCAGTATTTCGTTGGCGCAGGAAACGTCCTTAAGGAAAACCATCCGTCCTTTCGCGGCGCAGTCGGCGAGGAAGTCGTCCGAGCAGAGGCGCCGATAGGGGTAGGGGCATTCGTACATGCCGAAGGTCACGTCAGGCAGTTGGGCGAAAATGCGTTCCGCGCTCGCGAGAAAAACTTCCTCGCCTTCGTTTTCCCTGGCGAGACGGTTGCTCACGAGCACGACAGCGTCGACGCCGGTCTGCGCCATGCGTCCCAGTTCGTCGATCTGCTTCGCGGGATCGTCTGCGGTGTGGCCTGAGGCGATTACCTTGATCCTGCCTGCCGCAGCCTCGCGGACCGCGGTGGCTATATCCAGTTTTTCCCTTTCGCTCAGGAAAAACATTTCGCTCGACTGGCAAACGGCGAAAATGCCGTCGCTGCCGCGCTCAACGTACCATTCGACCATGGCTTTGATGGCCTTGAAATCCACGCGGTTGTCTTCGGTGAAGGGCGTGATCATTGTCGGCCAGCAGCCGCGATATTCCTTATACATTGATTTCTCCTATTTAAGCAAACCCGCGGCCCTGGGCAGGAAGAGCACAGTGTCCGGGATGTAGGTGATGACCAGCAGCACGATTATCATCGCGAGAAGTGGCCAGAAAATTTCCTTGACGATGTCCTTCAGTGGCGTGCCGGAAATCGAGGATGTGATGAAAAGCAGCATGCCGAAGGGCGGCGTAGAGAGGCCTATCATCATATTGAAGGTGACGACGAGGCCGAAGTGGACCATATCGATGCCCAGCGCCCTTGCCACGGGGAAGAGGATGGGGACGAAAATTAGCTGGATCGTGGAAGTGTCGATGAACATGCCGAGCAGCAGGATTACGATATTCACGAGGAAGAGGAAGAAGTTCTTGTTGCTCGATATGCCCATTATCCATTTCGCCAGTCCTGTCGAAATATCTTCTCTCGCCACGACATAGGAGATTATGGCAGCTGCTCCGATGATGATGCTGGTTGCGCCGACATCCTGGATGGTAGTCTTGACCACTTTCCAGAATTCTTTCGGACTGAGCGATTTGTACGCGAAGATGGAGATCAGAATGGCGTACAGGCCGGCAATGGCGCCCGCTTCGGTAGGAGTCATGACGCCAGTATAAATGCCGGTGAGAAGGATTACCGGCGTGAGGAGGGATGGGAGTGCCTGGATCGTGAGCGCGATGAACGCCTTCAGTTTGAACTGCGGGCCGCGCGGGTAATTTCTTACCTTTGAAACAATGGCGACATAGACCATCAAGGCAACCGTGAGAAGAATCGCCGGGACCATGCCTCCCATGAACAAGGCGCCGACTGAGGTTCCCGACAGCATGGCGTAGATTACGAGCGGTATGCTCGGCGGAAAAATCGGCCCGAGCGTGGATGACGCGGCGGTGATGGCGCAGGAGAAGGAATCATCGAAACCGTTCGACTTCATGGCTTGGAGCTCGATCTTCCCAAGTCCCGCCGCGTCGGCGATGGCCGATCCCGTCATGCCCGAAAAGATTAGGGAACCGAGGATGTTGACGTGCCCGAGCGCTCCCCGCATTCTGCCGCACAACGCGTTGGAAAAATTGAAGATCATGTCGGTCACTTTGCCCGAGTTCATCACATTGGCGGTGAACATGAACAGGGGAACCGCGATGATCACGTAATTCGTATAATAGGTGTTGACGATCTGGTTGGCTACGAGCCCCAAATCCTGGCCCTTTATGAGAAGATAGGCGACGGCGGAGGAAATCATACCGAATGCTATAGGCATCCGGAGCAGGAAAATGAGGACGAATATGATCAAGGCGACGAGAAGGGCTGCGCTCATTTTATGAACTCCTCCTGCATGTGATCCCTGGAATCGGCAAGCTTGCCGCGCAGTACCTTAATGTCTTCGATCATTTCCTCGATGGTATAGACGATGACTGAAATGGCCAGATAGACAAAAGGGAGGAAAATATACGTGTAATTGATCCGCAGAACGGCTGTCTTCTGGAAATACAGGAAAAAGGCATATTTCCACGAAGGGATGATCAGCATCAGAAAGGTCAAAACGATGATCGCGTTGCCCGCAAGGCGAGAAAGCGCCGCAGGACGGGGGTTGAGCTTGTCGTACACCATGGTGAACTTGACGTGCCGGCGCGCCCTCATGGTGTAGCATGCGCCGAAAAGCACGGTCCAGACGAACCCCATGACGATGAGGTCCTGGGTCCAGGTCAGCGGCATGTTTATAACATAGCGGCTGAAGACCTGCATAATGAAAGAGACGAACATCGTCAGGAAGGCGATGGCGGGAACATATATTTCGAAAATGTCCCTAACGGCGAACAGCAGCTTTTTCACGAATATTCCTCCGCGAATTACGGAAAGAGGGAGGGCCCCCATCCGGACAAGATGCCCGGATGAACATCCTCCCTCTTTCCGACTATGCGAGATTTCTCTCCCGAACCTTAATTAGCGGCAGCCTGGATTCTCTTGAAAAGATCCATGTCCCATTTCTTGGCGTATGGGGAATTAAGATACTGGTCGAGTACATACTTGCTGAATGCGTCGATGTCAGCCTTGTAGACCTTGAGACCGGCCTTCTCAAAGAAGGCGACGAGTTCGGCTTCCGCTTTCAGGTTGGTGTCGTCGCAGTACTTGATGCCTGCTTTTACGCCTTCCATGACCCAGCCCTTCTGCTGGTCGGTCAGGGATTGCCACTTGGCTTCGTTGATGGCCGGCCATACGGAGTCGACGATATGGTTGGTGATAGTGATGGACTTCGTCACTTCATAGAATTTCGCGTTTTTGGTGCTGGGCAGGGGATTGTCCTGTCCGTCGACGGTCTTGGTCTGCAGCGCCATGTACAGTTCCGAGAAGGAAATGGGCGTGGGATTGGCGCCGAGTGCCTTTCCGAGGAATATCCAGGAATCGGAATTGGGCATTCTGAGCTTAACGCCCTTGAGATCGTCCGGAGTCTTGATCCATACGTCCTTGACCATGTTGAGCTGGCGGGTGCCGAGATACTGGGCGCCGAGGGGACGGATGCCCTGTTCCTTGGCCACGCGTTCGAATGCCTGCTTGCCGATCTCGCCGTTGAGCACTTTCGTCATGTGGTCATAGCTCTTGAACATGTAGCCGGCCGTGAACATCGAAAGCCAGGGCGAACCGTCGGTGAGCCAGGGAGCGGCGGTCGCGGTGATGTCAGCCTGTCCGGACTTGACGGCCGAGACTTCCTGTTCCTGCTTAAAGAGCGAGGCGGAATCGTAGGTCTTAACCTTGATGTTTCCGGCGGAAACTCTCTCGACTACTTCCTTGAAAACCCGCATCGCCCCGGCATGGGCGTCAGTGGGCACGGCGGTCATTGTATAGACGAGTTCCACCGGCTTGTTTTTGGCGGCCTGGGCAAAAACCGCATTGCCCGCCAACGCGAGGACCAAGAGCGCGATCATCAGCTTTTTCATCGTGACTCCTCCTGAAAACATATTGCTTGGGGCGGCGCCTTAGGCATCCGTCCTCTTGGAACCATAGTGAAGTGTAAACCATTCGACATTCTGGCGCGAGACTTCAAGGTGATTTCGTATTGCCGCCTCGGCCACATCCGGGTCGCGGCTCTTGATGGCGTCCATGATAAGCGCGTGCCGCATCATGCCGTCGGGTTTCGCTCCTGGGGCATAGATGCTTTTACGGATGAATTTGCGGATAAGCACCGTCATCGCTTCTATGAGAATACCGAGGAGCTTATTCTTGCTGGCCTTGGCCATGGCGATGTGGAAGTCGGTATCCATCCGTATCATTGCCTCGTTGTCGTCCCAGTGCTCTCTCATGGCGTCGAGCGTCGACTGCATCTGCACGATGTCCGCTTCATCGGCATTTACCGCGGCGAGGCGGCAGGAAGCGATCTCGAGGATGCCTCTTACGGCGACGATTTCATCGTCGCCGATGTTGTCCATGAGGATCATGCGGCTCATGACGCTCGATACCGCGTCGGGGCGCGGTTTTGTAATGTACGAGCCTTCGCCCGTGCGCTGTTCGACGAGGCCCCGTTCCTTCACCAGTTTGAGCGCCTCGCGGATGACCGTTCGGCTGACGCCGAACTTGGCCGCGAGCGCCTGTTCGGAGGGAAGTTTGTCCTCGCCGCGCGAATCCCCCTCCGCGAGCGCGTTGACCCCTGTCTGAAGAATCGCGTTCTCCAGCGCGTCGGCGATCTGCTCGTAGAGATTTGTGCGCTTGATCTCCCAATTCGGACTTTCCACTCCGACCTTTCCTTTTTTTGTCTCGATCGCTTTTATTATTTCGACTGCCGAGGGCAATCGCGGATATAGTCCATCGTCTGCGCGGCGCCCATCGCCATGAAGCTGATGTCATCGCCACAGGATATGAAGTCCACGCCCCGCTCTATCCACTCCCTGATGAACTTTCTGTCCCCAGGGCCGATTGAGACGCCGCAGGGCTTTCCCTCCTGCTTGCAGATGCGGACGATCTTCTCATAGAGCGCGATGACTTCGGGATCCCTTAGATGACCCAGCTTGCCTATGGAAGCGGAGAGATCGTTGGGGCCTATGATGACGGCGTCGAGTCCATCGACGGCGAGAATTTCGCGCAGATTGTTCACCGCCTCGACATGCTCGATCTGGACAATCCTGAGAAAGGACTCGTCAGCTTTGGACAGGTATTCGTCCATGGGAATCATGCCGTAGCGTATCGCCCTTCTGGGGCCGAATCCGCGGATGCCCCTGGGAGGGTAGAGGCAGGCTTCGACCGCCTTCTTCGCTTCGCCGGCCGTGCAGACCATGGGGATAATGATGCCGTCTATGCCCATTTCGAGGACTGGCTTGATCAGGATTGGATCGTTGCCGGCAACCCTGACGAAGGCGGCGGCGCCGGCGCCGTTCGCGGCTACTATGTGGGCGAGCAGCTTTTCTTTGTCGAAAGGACCGTGCTCGGCGTCTATCCAGAGAAAGTCGTAGCCGAAACCTGCCATGGCTTCAGAGATGGAAGGATCGGTGAGGAAGACATGGCCGCCTATGACGAGCTTTCCGCTGGCGAGGGCTTCCGATATAGTTTTCGCTTTATCCATTTTCCCTTCTTTTCCTTGAGCGAATCACCTTGTATACCTGTACTACAGGTAGATGCTACCATCACTCCGCGATTCTGTCAAATTTTTTTTGCTGGCTGAACCTGGCAAGCATCCGTCTTTACATTCTCTCGGATCGCCATTTATTATGGATTCATGTCCATAAAACCCGAACACGTGGCTCCTCGACCCTCGGGATTCATCCAGTCGGTCGACCGCGCCCTGACGATACTCGAATATTTCTCGAAGGACAGGCCCGAAGCCGGTGTCTCTGATATCGCCCGCGGACTCCATCTCAATAAGAGCACGGCTTTCGGGCTTTTGTGCACCCTGGAACGCCGAGGCTACGTCGAACAGAATCCCGACAACGGCAGATACAGGCTGGGCTTGAGAACGCTGGAGCTGGGCAACGCCAAGCTCGCCGGCTTCGATGTCGCGGGCGTCGCCCATCCGGTTCTCAGCGGCCTGGTGGATCAGCTCGGGGAAACGGCTCATCTCGCCGTGTACGACAGGGGCGAAGTTGTCTATATCGACAAGGTGGAGGCCGACAACACTCTCAAGATTTCATCATTCGTCGGAAAGAGAAATCCCTCCTACTGCACCGGGGTAGGGAAGTGCCTCCTCGCCTTCCAGCCGGCGACGGAGATTGAGCGCGTCATAGGTCACGGCCTTCTGGCGCGGACCAGCAAGACGATTGTCGATCCGGAAGCTTTCAAGGCGGAGCTCGCCAGAGTCCGCAGGGAGGACAGAGCCCGCGACGACGAGGAATTCGCCGAAGGGCTCGTCTGCTCCGCCTCGCCTCTGCGGGACAGCAGCGGGCTCGTATGCGCGGCCATCAGCGTTTCAGCCCCCACGATCCGATCGGATCCGGAAAGGGTAGCCTTCGTCGATCGCGCGGTCAGCGAGGCCGCGAAGGCCATCTCGAGAGCCCTCGGCTATAAATCTAGCTGATAGTTGAAAAATCCCGCTTGACAGGTTCGAGAAAGGGCTATTATCATGTTTATATATAAGAACGGTGTGCTACAATGTAGCACGATAAGAATACCGTAAAGCAAATAGCAAATCAATGCGGGAAAATCCCGTTGGGAGGATGTTGTTATGGCAGAACAGAAACAGGGCAATCCTGAGATCGGAAAGACTATCCAGGCGGGCGGCATCGCCGTCAATTATCACGACATGGGTTCAGGCGATCCCGTCGTCTTCGTCCACGGTTCCGGACCCGGCGTGACCGCCTGGGCCAACTGGCGCCTCGTTCTTCCCAAGCTCGCTGCCACCCGCAGGGTCATCGCCCTGGACATGATCGGTTTCGGTTACACCGAGCGGCCCACTGGCATACAGTTCAACATGGACGTATGGGGCAAGCAGCTCAAGGATTTTCTCGACGCCATGAAGCTGGACAAGGTCGACCTGGTGGGCAATTCCTTCGGGGGAGGCCTCGCCCTCTACATGGCCATCCACTATCCCGAGCGCATCCGCAAGGTCGTCCTCATGGGAGCCATGGGCGTCCAGTTCCCCATCACCGAGTGGCTCGACAAGGTCTGGGGCTATGAGCCTTCCTATGAGGCCATGTCCGAAGCCCTCAATCACTTCGTCTCGAACAAGGCTATCATCACGCCGGATCTGGTGAAGATGCGCTACGAAGCCTCGATCCGTCCTGGCTATCAGGAAAGCTTCGGCTCCATGTTCCCGGCGCCTCGCCAGCGCAGCGTGGACGCCATGGCCTGCGCCTCGGCCGACATAGCATCCATCAAGCACGACACACTCATCATCCACGGGCGGGAGGATCAGGTAATTCCCGTCGAGACTTCCCAGATGCTTTTCAGGCTCATCCCCAATGCCCAGCTTCACATGTTCGGCAACTGCGGCCACTGGACCCAGATCGAGCAGAACGCGCGCTTCTGCGCCGTGGTCGAGTCCTTCCTCGCGGGAGTCTTCTGATGGCTCTCGCACCAGCTGAAATCGTCGCGGCCGCCGACGCCCTCGACGCCGCTTCCAGGACCTGCGTCCCCATCGAGAAACTTACCGTTACCTACCCGGCCATCGACGTCGACGACGCCTATGCCGTGCAGATGCGCAATGTTGAGCGAGCGCTGGCCGTGGGCAGAAAGATATCCGGCAAGAAGATCGGCCTCACCTCCAAGCCCATGCAGGACATGTTCGGCGTCACAACGCCCGATTTCGGCCACCTCTTCTCCGACATGGAAGCGGCGGGCGAACGGATCGAGCGCGCCACCATGGTCCAGCCCAAGGTGGAGGCGGAGATCGCCTTTGTCCTCGCCCGCGACCTCGATATGGCCGGCGAGATCACGGCGGCCGATGTGCTCGCCGCGACCGACTACGTCGTCGCGGCTCTCGAGATCGTGGACAGCCGCATCGGCAACTGGAAGATCGGCTACTGCGACACGGTCTCCGACAACGCGTCCTCGGGCAGGTACGTGCTGGGCAGGGTGCGGAAGAAGATCGCCGAAATCGACCTCAAGGCCGAGGTTATGGATTTTTCCCTGAATGACGAACGCAAGAATGGCGGCAAAGGCACCGACGTCCTTGGCGATCCCGCCTACTGCGTGGCCTGGCTGGCCAATTCCATGAGGAAGTACGGCACCATGCTCAAAAAGGGCGAAGTGATTCTTTCTGGGGCACTTTCCGCGGCCATAAGCGCCGGCAAGGGCGATCGCTTCAGGGCGGATTATTCGACGCTCGGCTCCGTCGAAATCGCTTTCTATTAAAAGGAAAGGAACAATGGCACAAAAGATCAAGGCGGCCATCATCGGCCCCGGCAATATCGGCACCGACCTTCTCGTCAAGCTGAGGAGGAGTCCCTTCCTCGAAGTAGCCTATGTGGTGGGCGTCAAGGAATCCCCCGGCATTGAGATCGCCAAGGGTTTCGGCATCCCCACGACCATCAAAGGCATCGACGAGATGCTTGCGGTGGATGACATAAGGATAGTGTTCGACGCCACCGGGGCAGGACCCCACCTCATCCATGCGCCCAGGCTCAAGGCCGCTGGTAAGATCGCCATCGACCTGACCCCTGCCGCCATTGGCCCCTATGTCGTGCCCTCGGTCAATCTCAGCGAGGAAATATTCAAGCTCGACAACGTCAACATGGTCACCTGCGCCGGACAGGCCACCTCGCCCATCGTGTACGCCATCAACCGCGCCGCAGACGTCTATTACGCGGAAGTCGTCTCCTCGATCTCCTCCAGGAGCGCGGGGCCGGGAACAAGGCAGAACCTCAATGAGTTCATCGAGACGACGACGAAGGCGCTCAAGGTCATCGGCGGCGCCGACCAGGCCAAGGCCATCATCGTCCTCAATCCCGCCGATCCCCCCATCCTGATGCGCAACACCATCCTCTGCAGGGTTCGCAGGCCCGACCTGACGGCCATCCGAGCCTCGATAGATCTAATTCTCGCCGACGTAAAAACTTACGTTCCCGGCTACCGCTTCCTCGTCGAACCCATCCTCCAGGGCGATACGGTCACCACCGTCATCGAAGTGGAAGGCCTGGGCGATTTCCTGCCCAAGCATACGGGCAACCTGGACATCATCAACGCGGCCGCGGTGGCGGTGGCGGAGAAATTCGCCCAACGCATTCAGGAAGGCAAACGATGAGCAAAGTCTATATCACCGACACGAGCCTGAGGGACGGCAGCCACTCCGTCTCGCATCAGTATACGAGCGCCGATGTGGCCAAAGTAGCGGCTGCCCTCGACGATGCCGGCGTCGACATCATCGAGGTGAACCACGGCGACGGTCTCGGCGGCGCTTCCCTCACCTACGGCTTTTCACTCGAAAATGAGCTCGACCTCATCCAGGCGGCGGCCAGGGTAGTGAAGAAGGCTAAAATCGCCGTCCTCCTCGTGCCCGGCATCGCCACCCTCGATCTCCTCGAGGAAGCCCAGCGCCGGGGCGCCAGCGTCGTGCGCGTGGCTACCCACGTCACCGAAGCCGACGTTTCCGAAGAGTACATCAAAGCGGCCAAGAAAATGGGCATGTTCGTCGTGGGCTTCCTCATGATGGCCCATATGGCCGACACGGCCAAGCTCGTGGAGCAGGCCCTCATCATGGAATCCTACGGCGCCGACGTCGTCTACGCCACGGATTCGGCAGGAGCCCTTCTGCCCGACCAGGTAGGCGAACGCGTCGCGGCCCTGAAAGCCGCGCTCAAGATTCCCGTCGGCCACCATGCCCACGACAACCTGGGCTGCGCCGTCGCCAATTCGCTCGCCGCCGTCAAGGCCGGAGCCACCTACATCGACGGTTCCCTGGGAGGCATGGGCGCCGGGGCCGGCAACGCGGCCACTGAGATGCTTGTAGGCGCACTGAAGAAGTCCGGCGCCGATGTGGCCGCCGACCTTTTCAAAACGATGGACGCGGCGGAGAAAGTCCTCCTCCCCCTCGTGGCGGCGAAGGGCAAACCTCTCCCTCGGCACGATTCCAACTCCCTTATCATGGGCTACGCGGGCGTCTATTCCAGCTTCATGCTCCACGCTAAGAAGGGCGCCGAGCGTTTCGGCGTCGACGTGCGCGACGTCCTCATCGAGCTTGGGAAACGCAAGGCCGTGGGCGGTCAGGAAGACTGGATCATCCAGGTGGCCTACGACTTAGCCAAGGCCGCGGGAAAGACGGTCTGAGCTGAGCGAGGCGACGGCGGGAAAACCTGTCGGTCCGCGACTTTGTATGTGAACAATGTGCTACATAGTGGCACATTTAAGGTATTCAAGGAGGATCATCATGAAGAAAGGGATTATCGCTCTGCTCGTCGCCGCTATGATGTTCGGCGCAACCGCCGGCGCTTTCGCCCAGAAGGAACTCAAGCTCGGCCACATCGCCGCGCCCAACACCGCCTACGACAACTGGGCAAAGGAATTCAAGGCGCAGGTCGAAGCCGGCACCGGCAACAGGTACAAGATCGTCATCTATGGCGGCGGCCAGCTCGGCGATTCCGGCCCCCTCATGGAAGCCATGCAGGCCGGCAACCTCCAGTTCGCCGTCATCACTTCTGGCGACGCCAGCCAGTTCATCAACGCCATCAACGTCCTCGATATGCCCTTCCTGTTCAGGAGCTGGGACCATGTCGAGAAATTCATCGCTTCCAAGACAGCCAGGGATCTCCTCGACCTCTCCGATCAGTACGGCCTGAAGTCGCTCTCCCTGATGCCCCGCGGCTACCGCCACGTGACGAACGCCAAATTCCCCATCACCAAGCCCGAAGACCTCAAGGGTCTCAAGATGCGCATCAGCGAAAGCCCCGTTCTCGTCGAAGCCTTCAAGGCGATGGGCGCCAACGCTCAGGCCATGGCATGGTCCGAAGTCTACACCGCGCTCCAGCAGGGCACCGTCAACAGTCATGAGAACACCATCATCACTACCCGCGACTACAAGATCAACGAAGTACAGAAATATGTCTCCGAGACGGGACATGTCTTCGCCATGGCCACGCTCCTGGCCTCGGGAGATTGGTTCAAGAAGCTCCCCGCCGCGGATCAGGCCGTCATCCAGAAAGCCGCCACGGACGCGGCCTACAAGCTCGGACTCGACCAGAAAGGCAACGAGGCAAAAGCCAAAGCCGAACTCATCTCCAAGGGCATGGTCTTCAACAGCCTCGACACCGAACCCTTCGTCAAGGCAGTCCAGCCCGTCATCAACAAATACGCCAAGGGCGACGTGAAAAAATTCTATGACGCCATCCTGGCGATTAAGTGATCGAGACCAGTAAATAATTTTCTTGAGGGGCTGCCCCGGTAGCGACCAACTTCCAGGACAGCCTTTTCTCGCATGCCTAACGCAAGGAGTATCGATATGAAAGCGTTGCTGAGAACCAGTGACATCCTTGACAAGATATGCGGCTGGGTCATCGTCACGCTGTTCATGTTGATGACGGCCACCTATGCCACGCAGATTTTGTTGAGATATGTTTTCGGAACGGGCCTGATGTGGACGGAAGAGCTCACTCGCTACGCCGATATCTGGGCAGTCATGATCGGCGCGGCGATGATAGCCAAGCGCAGGAGCCATATCAACGTGAGCGTGCTCGAGGAGTACCTGCCCAAGGCTCCCAAGGCTTGGCTCCTCGTTTTTCAGCAACTCCTCTCCCTCATATTCTTCGTCGCGATGTTTTTCATCGCCTTTAAATTCATCAAGCTCGCCGGCACCCAGGTGAGCACCAACATGCGCATACCCAAACGTTGGGTATACTGGATTTTCCCGCCTGCCTTCGGAGTCTTCATATTCCAGACCTTCGTAGGAATTCTCAAGGGAGTGCAGGAAGCGAAGTCCGTACAGGAGGCTAAGGCATGACCCTGCTGCTCTTCGGTTCCGTCCTCATGCTTCTCGCTGTGGGCGCTCCCATCGTCACGGCCATGGGCGGCTCGGCCCTCGTCACCATTTTCGCTTCGGGCATCAATGCCACAACGGCGGTACAGCGCTTTTTCGCGAGCATCGATTCCGCGGCTTTGCTTGCCATTCCCTTCTTCATCCTCGCCGGCGACCTCATGAACAAAGGCGGCCTGGCGAAGCGCCTCATCGGTTTCGCGGGCCTCTTCGTATCGAAGGTGACGGGAGGCATGGGCATGACGGCCATCCTTGCCTGCATGCTCTTCGCCGCCATCTCGGGCTCTGGCATCGCCACGGCGGCCGCCATAGGCGGCGTCATGATTTCGGGCTTCAAGGACCACGGATACAAACCCGCCTACGCGTCGGCCATCGTGGGTTCGGCGAGCCCGATAGGCATCATAATCCCCCCGAGCATAGCCTTTATCATCTACGGAACCCTCTCCAAGGCTTCTGTAGGCCAGCTCTATAGAGTCGGATTTCCGGCCGGAGTCATGGTCGGCGGCGCCTTGATGATCGTCACCTTTTTCACCGCGAAAAAACACAGGATCCCGCGCGAATCCAAAGGCTTAGGCACCAAGTCAGTGAAGGAAGTCGTGATCGACACCCTTGTCGCCCTCGGCACGCCCGTCATCATCGTGGGCGGCGTATTCCTCGGCGTCTTCACCCCCACCGAATCCGCGGTCGCGGCCGTCATCTATTCAATAATAATCGGCGTTTTCGTGTTCAAGGAAATAAAGCTGAAGGAGTTGCCCGGCATCTTCCTCCAGTCGGCTATCAGTTCGGCGGGCATCATGATCATCGTGGCGGCAGCCTCCCTATTCGCCTGGACCATGGTTTACATGCAGATTCCCCAGAAAGCTTTCGAGGCCGTACTCTCCTTGGGCATGAACAAGTACACGCTTCTATTTGTCGTCAATATAATCGTCCTGATAGCAGGCATGTTCATGGAATCGGGCTCGATACAGATCATCCTCGTGCCCCTCCTGCTTCCCATACTCGAAGTGCTGCAGATCGACCTCGTGCATTTCGGCATCATTCTGACGACCAACCTCGCTATCGGCATGCTCACACCTCCTTTCGGGCTGACGCTCTTCACGGCGTCGCGCGTGCTGAAGGCCGACCTCAAGGATACGATCAAGGAAACCTGGCCCTTCCTGGGCGCGATGATCCTGGTCTTGATGATCATCACGTATGTGCCGGCCTCGGTGATGTGGATTCTTTAGCCGCGGCCTGACGGATTTACTGACAGACATAGGCGGGCTGTCCAGGGAATGATTGCTGGCAGCCCTTTTGTATCGGTTTCTATGTCAGAGATAATACTCGTCCACTATGCCCAAGCCCGATTCTCCGAGTGTTTCGGTCTCCGACACATACGTTATCTCCACGGTGAGGTAGACGCGTTTCTCTGGGAGAATCATTATTTCCCTAATGATCGTCTGATGGTATGTCCGGGCATCCGTCGTGGCCGATACCGATAGGGTACACGAATTGATTGTTGATTTTCCGGTGTTGGCGACTTCAATCGTCGCTACGCAGGCTTTTTCGCCAGAGGAAACGTACTCATAGAAAGCAGCCACCGTCGCCTTGCCGGAAGGATACCAGGACGCTGAATCGACATGGCAGGCCGCTATAGCAAGCGCGGTACAGAGGGCGAGTGAAGCGTGAATCGCGGCAGTCGCGGAGATGCGGTGACTGTCTTTCCGAACGTTGCCGTTTTCGGTTCCGTCATTTCTGCTCTTGTGCCTGAAGTATCGCATTATTCAACCCTCCTTCGCGCTTAGTCTGAACATAAATCCCACGGCGAATACGATGGGCGACGAAGCTGCGCTTAAAAGCTTCGATATGCCGAGGCTCGTCGTTCGTCTTCCTTCCGTGAATACGATAGACATCCTGCCGGAAAGCGAATAGGACAGACCGGTTTCCGCCGGCGATTCATCCGAGCGCAGCGGCCAGGCAAGCCGCTGCGAGAGTCCGCCCGTAAGTGCCACGATATTGTTGAGCGCCTCAGTGGCGTAGAGGCTTGCCGTGAGGACGAGAGGCCGACATCCGCTTCCGTAGCGTTCCTTCCTGTCGAAATAGCTGTCGGCGCTGATCGCGACTCCCGCGATGAGCGGATCCATATAGCGCACGGAGGAACAGGAAACGCCGATTTTTCGATATCCTGATCCCGACATGATGTTCATCTCATCCGCTTCGTAGGAGTTCCATATTCCCAGGGGATGGCTGTAGGAGAGTTCGACTCCGAGCCGCCAGTCATCGACGCGAAATGTATACGAAAGGCTAAAGCCGGGGTCGCCGGCCGCCGCGGCGATTCGAGGCGAGATGCTTCTGCCCAGCGCCAGCTTCAACGCGATAGGGACCTCAACCGAAAGCCCGAAACGTTGTCCATAGAGCGCCTCGAAAATGAAAGATGGGTCGATTTCCAGAGCCGTCCCTCCTTTGTTTTCGATCCCGACGGTCTCGACGGATATGCCCGCCACCAACATGAGGGGGGCGGTTCCTTCGACACCGATCCGCTGATGGGTCGCGGCTTGCGCTCCAACACGTAAAGCGATCAACAGGAGAACGCAGGCGACGGCGATCCTTCCCGTCAAGGTTTTATGGTGAGGAGAATCCCGCCCCGCGGCGGGCCGCTCTTTCGAGCAGCATCTTTCTTCCATAAACATTGCGGCTTGCCTGATCGAGAAGCGTCTCATTCAATCCTCCCTTTGGATGGACCGCGACCAGCACGGCGCCTGACCACCTCGACTCGAAACGGGCTTGCTCAAGAGCGATCGTACCCTCGGCCGGATCGGAGATGGTTATCGCTCCGTTGTCCAGCGAGAGGACAAGGGCAAAGTGTCCTTCCGGTCTATCGTAGTGAACGATGACTGGCGCATAGCTGGCGGTAGCCGCTTCCAGCTGCCTGAAATTCATCTTGTAGGCTTTCCACGCGAACCCTTTTGCTTCCAGGATCCGAGCCATTTCGGCGAAAGTCACGGTCAGGTCTCCTGTTGCCCACTTGTCGGCTAAGAATTCTTTGGCGAGGGCTGTTTCATCGGCCGGAACTCCCCAAAATCTGTCCATGAGGCAGGTGAGCGTCGTCAGGCCGCAGGAGCTGTCATATCCTTGTTCGGTGCTATAGGCGAAGCGCAGAGATTCCTTGTCGATGGTTTCAGAAAATGCGAGAAGAAAAATCGCGAGCTTTACGAACAAAACATCACCTCCTTTTGAAGCGGACCTTCATGGCATACACGTGTAGAAGATGAAGCGTTGCTTCCGGTTTTTGAAAAAATCTTTTCTGGAGGTGAAGATGGAGAAAAAATTCTGCTGTGTTCTCCTAATCGCGGTGTTTTTCTTCGGGCTGTCCGGTTTGGAGGTCTCCGCCGAAGACCTAACCGGAGAGCTGACGGCGGTCATCGACCTGGATGGTTTGCCCCTGGGAACCTTGGAGATGAACGAGATATTCGGCGGTTTGCCCCGATGCTGTCACGACCCGGAATACGATCCCATCGAGGACAAGTGCCTCAACAACAAAGGCCAGAGGTACAAGGAAGGGGTCAATGATTGTGACATTTGGGTGGAAACGGTTTTGAAACAGGCGGGAACTGACATTTCAAATCAGTGGGGTTCCGCTTCCTCAACTAGCGTGGCGGGGCATGTGAAAATTTTATCTGACCAATTGTTGGATCAACCACCTCTGGGGTGGAGCATCGAAATAATCGATGATGGTCATGTTGCCCTTGTGAGGGTGAAGGCTGATGGTTCTGCTGATTTATACCATCAAGGATTGAATAGAAGAACTCCGACAACAGAAAAGTGGGAAGGATCACGGGGCTATCAGTATAGAAATTCTAGAAACGCTTGTTGGGGAAATAGATCACGTTTTTGGGATTTTGATCGTTAATGATGGGAGTGTTTAGAATGCTAAAGAAGTACGTATTAGCTATTACCCTTGTTCTTTTAGTAGTCTCCTTCACTGAAGCGAAAGGTAGGGATGATTTCTTGGGGACGTGGAAACTTAAGGACAATTCAAACAGCATTAGAATTATAAAAGAAGGTGAGTTGTATTATATCATCGAATTTGTTCATTTAAAGCATGAGCTATATTTTAGCGGCGATGGAAAAGAAGCATTGTTTATTGAATGGGGCAAGGGACCTGGATGGGATACGACAATGCTCCATCTGGATGGAGATATCATCACAGAGATGTATTTTTCGGAAGAATATAGATGGCAAGCCTCTGAGTATGTCTTTTATAGAAAACAATAATTCGTTCGCGGGTTTCATGCCTCACGGTATACCGGGTCTTTTACTGAACGCATAATAGCATGAAACCTGCATTTATATTTACCTGGATTATTCGTATTATTTTCTCAGCGTTTTCCCGTTTTCAGGCGAGCTTCAAGGGCTCGCACGAGAAGGGATAGGCTGAGCGTGAGGCAGAGGTAGAAGAACGCGACGGCGTTGTAAGTCTCGAAAAATTTGAAAGTGGACGCGGCATAGACCTTGCCCAGCTGGGTGATATCCTGGACGCCGAGGGCCGAGACCAGGGAGGAATCCTTGATGATGGCGACGAATTCGTTGCCGAGGGCGGGCAGGACATTCTTGATGGCTTGGGGCAGAACGATGCGGCACATCACCTGAAGATGTGACATCCCGAGGGCTTCGGCGGCTTCGACCTGGCCTTTGTCCACGCTCTCTATGCCCGCGCGGAAGATTTCCGCGATGAAAGCCGAGTAGCCGAGGGTGAGGGCCAGGACGGCGCGCGTGGCGAAATCGAAGCTGCGCGCTTCGACGCGGCCGATGAGCCCCGTCGCGATGAGTGGGGTCAGGATGACGTTGAGCGCTTGAGCTAGGGCGGGAGCGCCAACGAATGCTATGTAGTACAGAATGACGAGCATTGGAAGGCCGCGTACCAGCTCGATGTAGAAGGTCGCGGCTTCGCGTGCGGCGCGAAGCCGCGAAGCGCGCAGAAGCCCCAGCCCTAGACCGAACAGTATCGATGCGGCATACGCGATGAGCGATACCATCAGCGTGACGCCGAGGCCGCGGGATACGGCGCCGAATATGACGCGATAATCGGCCGTGGCCATGGCGGACGCGAGGAGCCAGCCCCCTAGGCCTACGATGGCGACGAGCCACCAGGGGATGCGATCCAGCGCCGTCTGCTTAATTCGCGGTCTGCGCATAATGCGGTCCTTTTACCTGCATTGGTCCCTCGCAGGGTAGTTCAATGAAAAAGACGGTATTGCCCGGTTCGCTTTCGCACCAAATCCTGCCGCCATGGACTTCCGTTATATGCTTGCAGATTGAAAGACCAAGTCCGGCATGTCCGCTTCCGCTTTTTTCGCTCAGGAAGGGCGTGAAAAGACTGGCGATCTTGGCGGGCGGGATGCCGGGGCCGCTGTCCTGTACCTGCAGGAGGGCGCTATTATCGGCCTGCTTTCGAAGTCGGACTACTATGGAACCACATCGTCCCGCAACATCGAGCGCATTCATGAGGAGATTGATCAGGACTTGTTTGATTCTGGCGGGATCTATGCGCAGCATCACCGGTTCGCTAGGTATATCAGCTTCCAGGCTGATGCCGAGACGTTCCGCTTCGTATTCAAGCAGGACAAGCGAATCCTTGATGACCGCGTTGATGTCATGCGGGCTCAATGCTGACGAATCGACGCTCGAAAAGGACAGGAGATTGAGCATGCTTCCATGAATTCGCTTTATTTCATTTCGGATAATTTCGAGCCTTTCACGAGCATACTCGTCGTTTGTCTTCATGAGCAGGAGTTCCACATAGTTGGAAATGATGCCGAGAGGATTGTTCACTTCGTGAACTATGCCCGTCGCCAGCTGGGCGATGGACGAAGTTCGGTCAAGGCTTGCCAGATAGTCCCGCGTCGCCCTCTCTTCCGTTACGTCCTGAAGTACGAGGATGGTTCCGAATAGCTGCTTCAAACTATCGTGGAAGGGGTAGGTCATCACGTTGACGAATCTGCCGTTTGCCGTCGGCCACTGTTTCCATTTCGCCGATACTCCCGATCTTATGGAATCCATGATCAGCGCCAGTCGTTTATCGCCGAAACCATTCCGCAGCGCCAAGGCGGTAAGTGGAATCGCCGCAGCAGGTTCTCCCGCCTTTGACGCGGGAATCAACGTTTTTGGATCCGTGCAGATAATGTCGCAGGCTGATTGATTGGAAAGGTATATTTCGCCTTCCCCGTCGAAAAAGACCGTTCCCAGCGGGAGATTGGAGACTATTTCCTCATTGTACTTCTTGTATTTCAACAGGCGAATGTTCTTGCTGAACAGCTCTTCCCTCGACTCGTTGAAAGAATAGGCGAGATCGACAATGTCCTCTCGGTCCAGGCTTCTTGCCGGCTGGGTTTCCACAATTTTCCCCGCTTTTATAATCGAGATGATATCGGCGATCCTCAGCACCTCGTCGACATTGGAGGCCGCATAGAGAACTGCCTCATTGCCGCTCCGCCTTTCCGCCAGCACGGAATAGAGGACCTGCATCTCATCGGCGGTAAAGCGACCGGAAGGCTCATCCAGGATAAGGATCCTTGGATTGAACGCCAAGGCTCGCCCAAGCTCGATAACGGTGGATTCTATTCTCGTCAGTCGATGCATAGGCAGGCGCAGATCTGGACGGAGACTCCACTTTTCGCAGAGCGTCAGGATAAAGGCCTCAGTTTCATCGCGCTTGTTGCCCGATGAAAAACCGATGGGCATCCTCCCGGCCATGATGTTTTCCCAGGGCAAAAGTGTGGGAATGATGTTTTGCGTTTGATGGAAAACGCCAATACCAGCCTGGGCCATAATCTTTGGATTGCGTTTCGCCAGGGGGATGCCATCGATGAGAATCTTGCCTTTATTGAGGGTCATCTTTCCTTCGAGGAGGGAAACGATACATGATTTTCCCGCCCTGCGTTCCCCGATGATGGCATGCACTTCGCCGCTCGCCGCTATCAGGCTGAACTCATCGAGGGCTATCGTCTCCCTGTAGGAAGCCGTGACGCCACGGAGCTCAAGACCTTGCATCGTCGTCCATGCCAAGCCTTTCGAGCTTGTTATAGAGGGTTCGTCGCGGTATTCCAAGCAGCCTGGCGGCCTCCGTCCTGTTTCCCTTTGCCTTGTCGAGCGCTTCAAGAATCATGCTGCGTTCCAGGTCCTGCCGCGCCTCGCTCATCGAATTCCGGGATGCATCCGATTCCTTCGATTCATCGAGACAGGAAACGACCACATTTCTGCCAATTCCCATCTTGTACTGCTGCGGAAGATGGCGAGTGCCGAGATGGCGACCGTCACAGAAGATGATGGCGCGCTCGATGCAGTTTTTCAGCTCACGGACATTTCCGGGCCAGGGCTGCGCCTCGAGGATAGCCAGGAACTCATCGTCGATGAGGGGTTCTTCCTTGCCGTATGAACGCGAAAAATCGGCGACGAAGCGTTTCGCGAGCGCGGGAATGTCCTCTATATGCTCGCGAAGCGGGGGAGTCTGGATGCATATCACCGAGAGCCGGTAATAAAGGTCTTCCCTGAACATGCCTTTTTCGATGAGCGTATGCAGGTTCTGGTTGGTCGCCGATATGATCCGGGTATTGGCGTTGAGGTCCTTTGTGCCGCCCAACCTGCGGAATTCCCCTCCCTGAAGTATATGAAGGAGTTTCGACTGAAGGCGGATGTCCATATCCCCGATTTCATCGAGGAAGACGCTGCCCTGACTGGCGCTTTCGAAAAGCCCCGCTTTTCGGGCAAGAGCGCCCGTGAAGGCACCTTTTTCATAGCCGAACAGCTCGCTTTCGAGAAGTGTGTCAGGTATCGCCGCGCAGTTGATCTTCATGAAAGGATGGGCGGAACGCAGTGATTGGCTGTGTATGGCTTCGGCTACTAATTCTTTTCCCGTGCCGCTTTCGCCCGTGATGATGACGGAGGCTTCCGTGGGGGCGATGCGCTCGATCGATTCCCGCAGTTCGCGAATGACCAGGCTTTCTCCGTAGAGGGCGCCGACGGCATGATTGGGCGTTTCCGGCTGCTGATTGGCGCCTGCCATTTTGCATTGATTCAGCTGGTCACGCAGCTTCCTGAAATCCAGCGGCTTGGTGAAAAAGTCCATTGCGCCGTATTTCATGGCCAACACCGCGGTTTCCACGGACGGGTAGCCTGTCATCATGAAAATCCTGAGGTTGGGGGATATATCGCGGAGCTCCTGGATGAGGTCTAGGCCGCCGCGGCCCGGCATGCGCACGTCCACGATGGCTATGTCGGGATGGCCGTCGCTGGTCTGTTCGAGCGCGGAAGATGCGCCGTCCGCCAACATCGTCTGGTAGCCTTCACTCTGCAAGAGTTCGCCGAGCGAAGCCCTCATGGGCTGCTCGTCGTCGACGATAAGTACCTTCGTTTTCATACCGTGCCGCCAGTGTATACCATTTGGCTCGAAAGGACAAAGGCGAATCGCTTAGCGGGGCCTCTTCTTGGAGTAGGAGTCGATGCCCACGACGACCAGGATGATCAGGCCCTTTATGACGTACTGGATGAAGACCGGCACGCCGAGGAGATTGAAGGCGTTGGTGACGACGGTGAGAAGAAGGACGCCTATCATGGCGCCGAGAACCGTGCCTTCGCCGCCTGAAACCGATGTGCCGCCGATGACCACCGCCGCGATGGCGTCCATGTCGTAATTCTGCCCCGCTAGGGGCGTGGCCGACGAAAGCCGCGACGCATAGACGACGCCCGAGATGCCCGCCATGAGACCGCCGATGAGGAAAGTCATGACGTGGTAGAAGTCCACGGAGACGCCGGCGAGCCTCGTCGCTTCCTTGTTGCCGCCGACGGCGCAGCAGTAGCGGCCGAGCTGCGTCTTGGAGAGAATGAATTGAAAAATGACGACAAGCGCGATCATTATGATGACGGGTACGGGGATGCCCCACAGATAGCCGGAGCCGATCACCTCGAAGGCTGGCTGCTGACCGTTGATGGGGTAGCCGCCGGTATAGAGGTAGACGAGGCCGCGTACGATGGTGGAGGTACCCAACGTCGCAATCATGGGAACGATGTGAATCTTCGCGGCGAGAATACCATTGAAGAGACCTATCAGCGCGCCGGCGAGGATAGCGATCGTGGCGGCCAAGGCCCAGTGCATCGAGCCTTGGAGCCCGAGCGCCAACGCCGCGGACAAGGCAAGCACCGATCCGACCGAGATATCGAATCCGCCACCGATGATGACGAAGGTGGTGCCTATGGCCATGATGCCGACGATCGTACTCTGCCTGAGGATGTTGAGCAGGTTCCTGGAGGAGAGGAAGTTGGGCGTCAGCAGGGATATCCCCAGCGAGAGCACAAAGAAGCTGATGAGCAGGCCGTAGCGTTTTAAAATTTCTTTGTAGTACTGCCCCCTCTTCTTTGAGGCATCCATACCGCCCGCTTGAATGGTTGCCGCTGCCTTAGCATCGATATTGTTACCGCTCATTGTTCACCTCAATCATATCTTTTAGTAGTATATCTTCAGATGGCGGAATCGCGTAAGAACGCTTGATCTTCCCTTTTTGCATAACCAACACCCTGTCGGAGACCACAAGGAGTTCGGCGGGATCTCCAGAGAAATAGATGATGGATTTTCCTTTCGACGCGAGATCGCGCACCGTCGCGTAGATCTGTTCCTTCGTGGCGACATCGATGCCGCGCGTGGGCTCATCCAGAATAAGAACCTTCGGGGAGGCCAGCAGCCATCGAGCCAGAACGCATTTCTGCTGGTTGCCGCCGCTCAGGAATTTTACCCGCTGATCAAGGCTGGCGAACTTTATCGAAAGTTGGGCGGCCACAGACATCGTACGGCTTTTTTCCTTTTTTGCGTTGATGCATCCGAACTTGACGATGCTGGGCAGGGATGAAAGGGAAATATTGCCTTGAATGTCATGGTCGAGGATCAGTCCCTGCGTTTTACGGTCTTCCGGCGCCATGCCGATACCATGCTTGACCCCATCGTATGGGGAACGGAGCTGTATCGGTCTGTTCTCCAGTGTCATGGAACCGCTGTGGCTGACCGATGCGCCTGAGAGTGTCCTCGCCAGTTCCGTCTTGCCCGATCCCACGACGCCGGCGATTCCGAGCACTTCGCCCGCGTGAAGTTCGAATGAAATATCCGAAAATTCGGCGCGGCGGCCGAGGTTCTTTACCACCAGCTCTTCCTTTTCGCCATGAGCCCTTACGAAGGGTTTTCGTTCCGCCACTTCCTTGCCGAGCATCAAGGTGACTATTTCCTTGATCGGCAGAAGAGGCGAGACGCGCTCGGCGACTATTTTCCCGTCGCGGATCACCGTCGCGCTGTCGGCGATGCTTTTTACTTCGTCCAGAAAATGCGTTATGAAAACGATGCTCATGCCCTCGCGCCTAAGGTCACCGACGGTTTTGAACAGGAGGGCGGTTTCCTGGGAGCTGAGAGCGTCGGTGGGCTCATCCATTATGATGATGCTGCAGTTGCGCGACACCGCCTTCATTATCTCGGCCATTTTTTTCTGCGCGGGGCTGAGATCGCGTACCTTCGTCGCGGAGGGAATATCCAAATCGAAACGTTCGCAGAGCTTTTCGTATTCAGCTTGCATGAGCTTGCCGTTCAGTATCCCCGAACCCTTTGTGGATTCACGGCCGAGAAATAGATTTTCGATGATGGTCAGGGTGGGAATGAGGCTCGATTCCTGGTGCACGACGCTGATTCCCGCCCTGTAGGCATGGATCGGTTTGCTGAATTGAACCGGTTTGTCGTGAAGGAATATCTGGCCGCTGTCCGCGTTATAGACGCCGGAGAGAATCTTCATGAGCGTCGATTTTCCCGCTCCGTTGGCGCCGAGAAAAGCGACGACTTCGCCTTTTCTGAGATAGAAATCGACGTTGTCCAATACCCGGACGCCCAGGAAGCTTTTTGAAATGTTCTTCATCGCGAGAATGACGGGAGGGGCAGCCGCATTTCCGCCCTCTGGCGTTCGCAAATTTTCTTGAATGTTCATTTAGAGTCCTCGTGATGCGGTGAAATCGCGTCGATCGACGCGATAGCGTCCATCGAGGCTATCGCCTCGATATGCCGCTTGGGCACGTACAATATATTCCAGCATACGGCGATGTTTTGGCCCGAGAGGCTTTCCAGGTACGAGTCGCGTACACCGTCGTCGATTTGAGTATCGTAGGCTTCGTGCTGAACCAGCTCGATGCCCGCGTAGATTTCTGGTTTTGGAGCCGCTGCGGGATCTATTTCCCGCTGACAGCGGAGCAGTTCTGATGCGGCGAGCGAAGCCGGGAAATTTCCTTTCCGGCGCACGGCATCCAGGTATTCTCGGTCTATTCCGGAGAACTTGGAAACGAAGCTTACGGCTGTTGATGCGTCGATGCCTGATTCTTCAAGCCCCTTCATTAAAAGGAAAAATTCCAGGGGCATGCCTGCCGGCGCCCAGGCTTTGCAGTAGAGCATCGGTTTCATGAAATCCGCGTGGCGCGACAGTGAATGATAATCTTGGCCGACGAAACCGGCCAACGCGGGCGCGAAGAGATCCAGACCGACGCTGAGGCCCTCCGCGTGAGCGGCATCGGCGTAACGCGCCACCGCGTTATTGACCATCCGCGAGCGGAATTGAAGTACTTTCTCGGCGCTCTCGACGAAGGCTTGAGGGCCGCCGACGCCATGAGCCGCATGCCGGACAAAGAGCGAAGCTAGGTCTGGCCATTTTTCGCCGCTCCAGGCGCGAAAGGCTTCCCTGCATAGGGGGCAGGAACAGGCGCTCATGAATTCGAAGCCGTTGGCGGGGGAGGGGTATCGTATCCGGTCGAGGAAGATGCCCCGCGCGCCAATGGATTTCGCCGCCCGAAGCGCGGATTCTATGCCTTTCTCGTCCTTATCCAGGGCGCTGGGACAATAGAATAGGAACTTTTCGTCGCCCTTTCCGATATTCTCCCAGGCGCCGGTGGCGCCGTATCCCGTCCTGCCTTCAGCGTCCTGGACATGGGGAAAAGAAGACAGGCCGGCGGGGCGGTCGGCGAAAACCATCACCCATAGAGAAACCCTTGTACCCACCTTGTCACAGCGCTCCGTGATCTTTCGAGCCAGGTCGCTCGATGAATCGGTTATGGAAAGAATCAGCTCCCGGGGAGCGAGGACATCGAGCGCATAGTCCAGACATGCCAGTATTCCGGCTTCGCCGAAATAGGCCAGCTGTTCGGGGCCGACCATCAGCTGCGCGGCGATTTTACCGCCGTTTCGTATCGATTTAGGTTCCATTGTTTTCTCTTGAGCGGCGGGGAATCCACCGAAGCGGATTCCCCGCCGACTGTTGGAGGATGGGATCACATCTCGGGAACGTGTTTGCTCACATTGTTCTTGTCGACGATGACGGGAATGACTTCGATGTAGGAATCGATCTTCTTTCCGGAGAGGAATTCGGCGGTTTTCTGGACTGCCAGATAACCCATGTCTATGATGGAAGCGTAGGCCGTCATGTTGACGCTTCCAGCCTTGATCTCGGCCTGGAGCGCCTTGGAATACTCGAGGGCGGTGATGTATTTCCCCTTGAGTCCGGCTTCCCTGATGGCTTTGGCAGCCGCGACCGCGCCGTCCGTCCATTCGGCTGAGACGAGATCGAAATCCTGTCCTTTCTGGAGAAAGGCTTCCATGGCGGCGAGCGATCCTTCCTTGGTCCAGCCGGGAATCGCCTGGCTGTAGATGATCTTGTACTTGCTGTTCGCGAGTTCGGCCCTGAAACCGTCGTTTCTCATGCGCTGGGCGCTGGTTCCAGGCTCACCCTCGATGAGGACGATGTTCGCGGCTCTGTCGCCCAGGAGCTGTTTGGCCATCTTGCCCATCATGGTGCCATAGGAGAGGTCGTTGATGCCAATGAAGGTAACGACGCCGGGATACTGTCCGTTCTTGTCGGAGCCGAGCGTGTTGGTGAACGTAATGAGGGGGATCTTGGCTTCGTTGCACATTTTTACCGCCGGAAGCAGGGCGAGAGGATCGCGGGAGCAGAGCATGATGGCGTCCACGCCCTTGGCCACGAAATTCTCCACCTGGTTCAGTTGTTTTCCCGCGTCCCATTCGGCGTCGGAATAGGTGAGCTGAAGGTTGAACTCGGCGGCTGCCTTGTCCATGCCTTTGCGCTCCACGGCGAAGAACTCGACTGATCCAGGAAGACAGACGGCGACCTGCTTCTTCTTGGCTTGGGCGGAAACACCGGTTATCAGCACCAACGCGCACAAAAGAACGCCAACGATTCGTTTCATGTAGAAACCTCCTTAAGATAATCTGGAAACTCAAGGTAGCAATAGCAAAGCCCATGCCAAGAGCCTGACCAAAGCAGTGAATCTAGCAATGTGCTATTTTCATTCCATGAAATAAATTGCCGATACGGCGTCCTGCCCGAAAAGCCAATGCGTAGGGTGCTTCGCTTATTTTTAAATTCTATGTTCATTATTTAGCACAGAAAATCCCCTGTCTGTGCCATTACTGGCACAGACAGGGTTCTTGGGGAACCGCGCCAACGGTTTTTCCCTTGGGGCGGGCTACCGCAGTTTTAAGGCTTGTACTCGAAGAACCACTTCGTGTTAAGCCTGTCGAGGAATCCCTCGGCCTTGAGGGCGGCGATGGCCGCGTTGAAGGGGCCGACGAGGTCGGAACCTTTCTTGAAGATGAATCCGAATTCTTCGGTGCCGAGGGCGCCGCCGACCGATTTCAGCTTGTTGGGGTAGGCGCCGATGTAGCCCTTGCTGGAGGCGGCGTCCATAAGCACCATATCGATGTCTCCGGCTATCAAGGCCTGGACCGTGGCGCCGAAGGTCTCGAAAAGCTTGATGCGGGGATTGGCTTCGTCGCCGTCGAGGACGCTGTAGACGGCCACATAGAAGTTCGTGGTGCCCGCCTGGGCCCCGATGAGGAGTTTGGGGTTGGCCGAGAAGGCCTTTTCGTCCTGGAAGCGGTTTTCGCTGGCGCGCACGAGCATGAACTGCTGGCTCACCATGTAGGGGCTGGAGAAGTCGACCTGGCCCTTCCTTTCGTCCGTTATGGTGATGCCGTCCATGCCCACGTCGAACTGTCCGTCGCGCACGGCCTGGATCATGGTGTCCCAGGAAGTGATCTTCCACTCGATCTTGGCGTTGAGACGCTTGCCGATCTCGTTCACCGCGTCGTATTCCCATCCCATGGCCTTGCCTGATTTAGCGTCGACGAAATTGAGGGGGAGATAGGCGTTTTCGGTCACGGCGATGATTTTTCTTCCCTTGAGGTCGGGAAGCTTGGCGGTTTGGGCGCCGGCGGCGAAGACCATCGCGAAGACCATGGCGAATACCGTAAGCATGAATGTCATCTTTCGCACGAAGAACCTCCTTGTGTGGTTGAGCGGAACCCTCTGAGCCGCGAGAAAGGCCGCGGAGTAGGGCTTTCGATCATTTTTTTATCGATAACGCATTGTGTCGCCTCACTTCATGTCCTGTCAAGAATCCGGGACGGCGGAATCTATATTGACAGGAATTGGACCTAGTGTTATCTTACGATTAAACGATTGCTTAATTGAGCAATCGTTTATATGAATAGATCGATGGAGCCCATATGAATGAAGATGTTTGCAGTCAGTTCGGCATTTCTTGTCAGGACAAGGCGCCGCGGCTGAGGGATTCCCTCCTCGACGTGGCGGGGCTTTCCGAGCTTTTCAAGGCCATGGCCGATGAGTCGAGGATAAAGATTCTCTACCTGCTGTCGCAGCAGGAACTCTGCGTCTGCGACCTCGCCTTCCTTCTGGAGACCAATCTGCCGGCCATTTCCCATCACCTGAGGTTCCTGAGAAGCCTCAACCTCGTACGTTCGCGCCGGGACGGCAAGCAGGTGTTCTACGCCCTCTCCGACAGCCATGTGCTGGAACTGCTGCAGATCGCCAGAAACCACTACATCGAGAAGCTTTAGCGAGGCGGAAAATGACGAAGTACTATATGAAAGGTCTCGACTGCGCCAACTGCGCGAATAAAATCGAGAATGAGCTGAGGAAGAACAAGGGTTTCGAATTCGCCACCGTCAATTTCGCTACCAAGACCTTAGCCCTCGACGCCGATTCGGAGGAACTGGCCAAGAACATTATCGGGAACATCGAGCCATCCGTTGAGCTTGTGCGCGCCGATTCGGGCGCCCCGAAGAAAGAGGAATCCCTCGGAACCTGGTCCATCGTGCGGATCATCGCGTCGGCCGTCCTCCTACTGGTAGGCGTTCTCTTCGGAAGGCAGTTGCGCGCGACGGCGGGCGATTTCGCCGAATATGTCGTTCTCGTTCCGGCATATCTCCTCGTGGGCTATCCGGTGCTTAGAAGCGCCTGGATGGACCTTCTGCGCGGCAGGATTTTCAACGAAATGTTTCTCATGGCCATAGCCACCGTGGGAGCCTTCGCCATCGGGCAGCTGCCGGAAGCGGTAGGGGTCATGCTTTTCTATTCCGTCGGCGAATACCTGCAGGAAAGGGCCGTGGCGAGATCGCGAAGCTCCATTTCGCGCCTCATGAACCTCCGGCCCGAGTTCGCCCGCATCGTCACCGCCGGGCAAGGAAGGATCGTCGATCCCGAACAGGTGATCGTGGGCGATGTCGTCGAGGTGAGGCCCGGCGAGAGGATTCCTCTGGACGGAACCATCGTCGAGGGCGATTCCTTCGTGGACACCTCGTCGCTCACCGGCGAGGCCGTGCCCCGGTCCGTGGGCATCGGGGAAGCGGTCAAGGCGGGCTATGTCACCGATACGGGGCGGATTCTTGTGGAGGTGACCGCTCCCTTCGGCCAGTCCTCGGCGGCGCGTATCCTCGATCTCGTGGAAAACGCGGCGACGCACAAGGCGCCGACAGAAAAGTTCATCACGAAAGTAGCGGCCTACTACACGCCCTTCGTCGTCATTTCGGCCGCCCTCATCGCCTTCGTTCCTCCGCTCCTCATCCCCGGCGCCCTGCTTTCAGACTGGCTCTATCGCGCCCTCGTCCTCCTCGTCATTTCCTGCCCCTGCGCCCTTGTCATATCCATTCCCCTGGGCTATTTCGGCGGCGTGGGCAGCGCCTCCCGCCACAAGATCCTCGTCAAGGGCGCGAACAGCCTCGACGCTCTCCTCAAGGTGGATACGGTCGTCTTCGACAAGACGGGCACGCTCACGAAGGGCGTCTTCGAGGTGGTGAAGGTGGACGCGGCCCACGAATTCAGCGCCGAGCAGGTGCTTCGCTACGCGGCCGCCGCGGAGCGTTATTCGCCGCATCCCATAGCCAGGGCGATTCGGAAGGCGAGCGATGCCGACTGGCAGAGTTCGGCGAGTGAGACAAGCGAGGTCGGCGAAGTAAGCGAGCCCAGCAGAGCTGGCGAGGTGAGGGAAGTGAAGGGTCGTGGCGTATCAGCCATCGTCGATGGCCGGAAAGTGCTCGCGGGCAATGAAGGCTTCCTGAAAGACGAGGGCATCGCGATCGAGGCCGGAATGACGAGGGCGGGAACCCTGGTTCATGTGGCTGTCGACGGAACCTACGCCGGCCAGATTCTCGTCGCCGACGTACTCAAGGATGAAGCGGCCTCAATTGTGGGCCAACTCAAGTCCCTTGGGGTCCGCCGCGTCATCATGCTCACCGGAGACAGGGAATCGACGGCGGCGGAGATCGCGGCCGCGGTAGGCGTCGACGAGTACTTCGCCGGCCTCCTGCCCGAAGACAAGGTCGCGCGGCTAGAGGCCTTGAAGGCCTCGGCTCCCGCCGGGAAAAAAGTCGTCTTCGTTGGGGATGGCATGAACGACGCTCCCGTCCTGATGAGGGCTGACCTCGGAATAGCGATGGGCGGCCTCGGCTCCGACGCGGCCATCGAGGCTTCCGATATCGTGATCATGGACGACGAGATCGGGCGCATTCCACTCGCCATGAGAATCGCCGTTTTCACGAGGCGCATCGTCATGCAGAATATCGTTTTCGCCCTTGGGGTGAAGGCCGCTTTCCTCATCCTCGGCGCGGCGGGCGAGGCGAACATGTGGGAAGCGGTGATCGCCGATGTCGGCGTGGCCCTTCTGGCCACCCTCAATTCGATTCGGGCGGCGAAGTTCGATAGTCCCCGATCGCCTCGATGAAGGCGTCGGCGTATTCTTTGAGCTTGGCCTCGCCGACGCCGTAGATGCCGGCGAAGGCTTCTCTGTCCCGGGGTTTTTTCGACGCCATGTCCTTGAGCGCCTTGTCGCTGAAAACCAGGTAGGCGGGCACCGACTTGTCCCGGGCGATTTTAGCGCGGAGCAGCCGCAGCGCGTCGAAAAGCCCCTCGTCGACGTTTTCCCAGTCCTCAGCCCTCCGGGAACGCCGCTTCTTCTCTATCTCCTTTTTCTTTTCCCTCGTGACCGGTTTCGCCAGGCGGGGCGTCGCCAGCCCCTTGAGAAGCGAGGTTCCTTCCTTCGTGATCGCGAGGGTGCCGTAGTCGCCCTCCCTTCTCAGAAAGCCCTGGCCCACGAGCTGTTCGATCATAAAACGTATGAAAACTTTCGTCTCGGCTTCCATCAGGCCGAAGGTGGAGAGCTTTTCGTGCCGCCACTTCAGCACCGCTTCCGTCGCGTTGCCTTTGAGGATGTCGGCGACATGGTCGGCGCCGAAGCTCTGCCTCACCCTCGCCACGCAGGAGAGCACTTTCTGGCCGATGAGGAGAGGCTCTTCCGCCATATCGACTTCGCCGAGGCAGAAATCGCAGGCGCCGCAGTTTTCTTGTGCGTAGGTCTGGCCGAAGTACTGGGCGAGAGATCTGTGCCGGCACTGCGGCCTCGCGCAGAAATCGTAGAGCTCGCCCAACTTCCTCAACATGACCTCGCTCTCGGAAGAATCCGCGAGAAGGCTCTTCCAGATTCCGTAGTCGGCGCCCGAGTAGAAGAAATAGCAGTCGGAAGGAAGCCCGTCCCTGCCGGCGCGGCCGGTTTCCTGCTGGAAATGCTCGATGGACTTGGGCATGGCGCAGTGGATCACATAACGTATGTTGGAGCGGTCGACGCCCATGCCGAAGGCTATCGTCGCCACAATGATATCGACGTCCTCTCGAAGAAATTTTTCTTGATTATTTTTTCGCGTCGCGTCGTCAAGGCCGGCGTGATAGGGCAGGTTTTTATAGCCAAGAGCGTTGAGCGATTTTGAAATTTCGTCGACGTCCTTTCTTTTGAGACAATAGATGATGCCCGGCTGGCCTTTGTGCTTTTCGATGACCTCGCCGATCTGCTTGATAAGACCGTTCTGTCTCTGGATCACTCGATAGGTGAGATTGGGCCGATCGATGTCGCCGACGACGATGCGCGGCGCGCGGAGGCCGAGCTCTAGCGCGATGTCATCCCGCACGGTTTCGGTGGCCGTGGCCGTGAACGCGTGTATGGGAATGTTTTCGAATTCCCTTTTGAGAAGGCCGAGCTGCCGGTATTCTTGCCTGAAGTCGTGGCCCCAATGGCTTATGCAATGCGCCTCGTCCACCACGAAATAGGCTATCCTGACGGATTTGAGCGCACAGAGCATATGCTCCATCAAAAGGCGTTCCGGCGAAAGGTAGAGAAGCTTGAGGGCGCCGGCGGCAAGGCGCTCCATGATCGAGCGCTGTTCAATTGGCGGAAGGCTGGAATTGAGGCACTCGGCCGCGATCCCAAGGTCCTTGAGATCGTCCACCTGGTCTTTCATTAGGGAGATGAGGGGCGAAATCACGATGGCGAGACCGTCGGAGAGGAGGGCGGGGAGCTGGAAGCAGAGCGACTTGCCTCCGCCTGTGGGCAGGATCGTGAGCGTGTCGGCCCCTTCCAGTATCGAGAGAATATTCTCTTCCTGATACGGCCTGAACTCAGTGTAGCCCCAGTATTTTTTCAGCGTCCGTAAAATCTCGGTCCTATTTATGTTCTCGGAAGCCTGCAATCCTTGTTACTCCATGGCTCGCGTCGCGAGCTTCTCCCTGAGATCCTCAATATCCTTGGGTATGAAACGCCCGGCGAATATGAAGAAGGCGAAGCATATCACCCATGACACCGTGCAGATAAGGAGTATGGCGTTGCCGAGACTGCTCTTGTCCGCGATGATGCCCGCCATGAGGGGGGCCATGGCCGAACCTCCGAACTCCACGAAATTCTGCGCCGCGTTGGTCGTCGCCCTGATCTCCGGCTCCGTGACGTCGTAGAAGGAGGAAAGGACGTTGGGCGATGCCCATGGCATGAAGAAGGCGGTGGCGGCAAGGAGGATGCCGAAGGCCAATTTGTCGGCCACGGGTGTCTTCATCGCCAGCCACAGGAGAACGCAGCCGACGGCCACTCCCGCGGCGCCCACGATGACGCGGCCTTTCAGCGTCTTTTTGAAAAGCCGGTCGCCCAGCATTCCCCCGATAGGATAGCCGGCGGCCATGATGAGGACGGCGGGCACCATGGTGAGCAGGGTCTGGGTCTCGTCGTAGCCTCGTTCGGCGCCCAGGTAGTCGAAAATCCAGTAGGTGATGACGTTCCAGGGAAAAACGCCGATAAAGCCCTGGAGGAAGAGGATGACGAGGCTTTTCTTCCTGAAGAGTCCGCCCACCGTTTTCCAGCTGAACTTGAAGCGCTCAAGGTGTTCGGCCCCGGCGAGTTCGGGCTCGGCGGCGCCGCGAGGTCTGTCCTTGACGAAGAGGAAGATTATGACGGAAAGGATGATGCCGAGGCCGCCGGTGAGGAAGAACACGTTCCTCCAGCCGAAGGCCGCGCCGAAGGCGAGGGCGAGGATCATACCGAGTAGGTAGCCCAGCGGTTGGGCAACTTGGAGAAAACCGTAGATCTTGCCGCGTTTTTTCGGTGGATAATAATCGGAGATGAGACTGTAGAGGCCGGGATAGCTCGAGTCGTCGATGCCCGTGCCCGCCCTCGTCATGAGAAAGAGAGGGTAGGTGGGCACGACGGCGTTGAGCCAGGTGGTCGCTCCCCAAAGGAGGGAGGCGAGGGCGAGGAGCTTCGGCCTGGAAAACCGGTCATAGAGCCAGCCCCAGAGCGGATAGCAGATGGCCCCGACGATGAGGGCTCCGGTGCTGACCGCCCCCATCTGGGTGCGGGTGATCTGGAAAGTATCCATGATCTGCGTCGTCAGGGGGCCTATGAGAAGCTTGTCGGCCTGATGGAGCAGCATGAAGCCGAACATGATCCAGAACGCCGATTTCGCCCCGCTCGCGGTTTTCCGCTTTTCGATTGTTCCGCCCATCGCGCTTTCTCCTTATAGCCTTTTCAGCGTTATCTCGCATTCCTCGGCCCCGGGTTCCGGCCTTACGTCCAGCCAGGAAAGACAGCCCGAATCCTGCGACAGCCGCCTGGCGACGACGCATCCCGACGATTCGAGGGAAAAACCCGCGGGATACTGAACATCAGGCACGAAAATCTCGGTGGGCGCGAGGATGGCATGGTCCGGTTCGTAGCACAGATGGAAGGTTCCGGAGCGCATGTCGAAGGACATCTCCACGATGCTTCCCGCAGTCGCGTAGGCGTAGGGTCTGACGAAACCGCGAAGACCCCTGCCTCCCGAATCCTCGGCGCAGAATACCGACAGATCCTCGCCGTTCCAGCCGTCGCCCCATTCGTGCGTGTTGTCGGCCGTGTAGTTCCAGAGCGTCGCGTTGAGAAGATTGGCGTCGAGGGCGTCGTAATAAGCCGAGAGGGCTTTTTCCTGAAGGCGGAAATCGCCCGTGCGGTAAGCCTTCCGCCCGTTCAAGTCGAAGGGGAGACCGAATTCCCCGACAAGGCTCGGCGCCCGGCCCATCCGCTCGCGGGAATGCGCCGCTATCCTGGCGAGGGCTTGCCTGAAATAATCGCGCACGGCTCCTGGCCCTATGACAGCCCTGGCCTGTTCGGCATCGAAGGCGAGGAAGCCTGTCCACAGCTTGAAGGTCAGGGTGAAGGCGTCATACCAGTGCGTCGAGTTGACGATATCCTTAGGGTCGGCTTCGTCCCAGCCACCAGCATCCGGAGCGTGACCTCCGGCCCCACGGGGTTGTGCAACACCAGGTTCAGCGCCACCGCCAGGTGGTAGAGGGGCGCAATGCGGAAGAAGCGCTTGATGTGGAAGCGCCGCAGCGCACCCCGATCCCAGGAGGTTTCACCATAGAGGTGGAAAAAACAGAAGCCGCTGACGAGGAAGAAGCCCTCTACCCCGTAATGCCCCAGGATGGCCACCACATTGTTGATTCGGGTTCCCGACTCAAAGATCCGCGACCAGATCGACAGATGGTACACCGCCACCGCCAGGGCCATGAGGCCCCGCAGGATGTCCAGGCCGTGCAGGCGCCCGGGAGCGTTCACGCTCAAAGCCGCACCGCCGATACGCTGCCGTCCATCATCGATGCGGGCCTCCCAGCTCTCATCCTACGAGAACCAGGAGGCCTGCGTCTTATTCGGCCCCACTCTCTTTCCCCGAGAGGCCGTAACCAATCCAGCTTTCGGGTGGCCAGCATCACCGCCGCCAAGGCCGTGAACAGGAGCACCGAGCCCATCAGCAGCGCATTGTCTTCGGACATCAGGAGTCCGTAGAGCACGCCGAAGAGCAGCGTGAGTCCCCCCTGCGAAACCAAGGCCATGGGCCACACTCTTGAGCACATGGATCAGGTAGGCACCCAGCAGAGCAATGCAGGCTGCGCTGGCCGCGAGGTAGGCCCACAGGAAGGGGATGTGCTCGGTGAGGCTCAGCAGCAGCAAGAAGAACATCGCCAGGGCGAAACCCACCAGGAGGTACTGCATGGGATGGATCCGCAGTTTCCGGAGCAGCTCGAAGAAGAAGAACCCCGCGAAGACCAACCCCACGAAGAGGAAGCCGTACTTCACGGCCCGTTCCGTCTGCAGGTAGATGTTCACCGGCTCGATAAAGGCGATGTCGAAGGCCTCCTCGGTGGGTCCGTGCCCTTCTACCTTGAGGATGGAATCCAGGCTCCGGGCCAAGCTGGAGACCTGCCACTGGGCCTCGAAGCCCTTGTCCCCAACCTGGTGATCCAATGGGAGGAATCGGCCCCCAAAGCTGGGGCTGGGCCAATTGGCGCGCAGGGACACCTGGGTATTCTCGCCCACCGGGGCGAAGGAAAGGCTCTGGGAGCCCGTGAGTTCCAGGGGAATCTCGAAGGCGAAGTCCTTCTTGTCCTGGAAGGTCAGGGTGCCCAGATCGGCCTGGATGCCCATGGGGACGCGACTCCGGGAAACCCCCGGGCGGAAATCCAGGGCCCTGCCCTCCCACTTGACCTGGGGCCGGTTGTGGATGCCCCGCAGATCGGGAATGCCCACCACCAGGAAGCTGGGGCCGGGCGTGATGGCGCGGCCCGAGAGATCCATGCCAAAACTCGGCGTCAGGGAGAAACGGCCTGTGAGCCGCGCCGTCAGATGATAGAGCTGGGCCTTGTAGAGGCCCCGATGGCGCTCCTCCACCCGGGCCTCGCCTTGGATCTGGAGATCCTGGGGCGGCAGGATTTGATGGCCATGGATCTCTCGAGTGCGCAGCGTGACCTGGCCGGTCTTTTCGTTGGTCTCGGCCTCCTCCACTCGCTCGGTGTAGGTGAACACCAGCAGCGGCCCCACCACCTGCTGACAGCCCGCCGCACTCTCGGCGACGTTGGCCTTGACCTCCTTTTGCCGCTGGTTCCGGGCCTCGACCTGGCCCTGGATCATGGCCAGGGGAATGAGCAGCAACAACGCGAGCCCGAACACAGCCAGGCCCTTCCAGAGCAAGATTCTTCGCATAAACAGCCTCCATGAGGAATGGAGGAAGCATGTCGCGCGTTCAAGAAGGGAGGATGAGCCTGTGTGAAGGCTCTGTGAAGCGCATCAGATGGCAGGAAACTCCAGCCGCGCCTCCACGCCCCCGCCGACCCCATTGCGCACCTCGATCCTTCCGCCGTGGAGCTCCGCCACTTCGCGCACGAAACTCAGGCCTAGGCCGGTGCTCTTCTTGCCCGTGGCAGGCCGGGGCAGCGAGTAGAAGGGTTCGAAGATCCGACCGGCCGCGTACTCGGGAATGCCCGGCCCCTGATCCTTCACGATGACCGCGACCCGCGCCTCGGTGGCTTCAAGGACCACCTGGATGCGCCCACCCACCGGCGAGAAGTCGATGGCATTGTCCAGCAGATTGGACAGGGCCAGTTCCACCAGGAAGGCCTCGCCTCGGATCTGGGAGCCTTGTGCGCCGACGATTTCGACCCTCAGATCCTTCGCGGCGCAACCCGCCGCCTTGGCCGAAGCCACAGTGGCCACGATCTCTCCAAGGACCAGCGGCACGGAAGCCTCGAGGCCCTGGCGATGCTGGAGTCCGGCCAGGCCGAGCATGCGCTCCACCAGGCGCTGGAGGCGCAGTTCCTGTTCCTGGATGTTGGCCACGAAGAGGCGCCGCTCCGCTTCGGGCAAGGGTTCCTCCAGCAGTTCCGCCGCCCCGTGGATGGCCGCCAGGGGGCTCTTCATCTCGTGGGTGAGGGCCTGAATGTAACGCTCCAGGTACTTCCGTCCCTCCAGTTTCTCGCGCATGGCCTCAAGGGTCTGGCCCAGTTCCGCCAACTCCCCTCCCCCCAGGGCGGGCAGGCTGGCCTTGTGTCCTTCCGCGACCTGCCGGGCGTAGGTCTGAAGCCTGCCCAGGCTCCGGGTGAGCCACCAGGAGAGGGCCAGGCCCGTCAGCAGGGCGCCCCCCATCAGCAGCAGCCCCGCCCGGAAAACGCGCCGCTGGCTGCGCTGGGCGTAGGGCACCACGCTCGCCGTGGGCGTCACCACCGTGAGCACCCCCAGCAGTCGATCCCCCCTGAGGATCGGCGCGGCCACATGCATCCGGGAGGTCTTCTCATCCCCGGCCACCGCCCGGGAACTGCGCACCCCGTATTCCCCCTTCAGGGTCAGGAGCACATCGTTCCAGCGCGAATAGTCCTGGCCTGCGGCCTGGCCCTCGGAATCGAAGACGACGAAGCCCCGGGCATCGGTGACGTACACCCGGAACTCGGCCACACGCTTCTCCATGCCCCAGATCTTGGCCTTGGGTGTGCGATGGACGTAGCGTTCCACGGCCTGTGCGAATTCGCCCTGGGCCAGGGTGCCCGCTTCCAACTCCGGCGCCGCCAGCTCCGCCAGCAGGTGCGCCGAATCCACCAGGGCCACCTCCATACCCTGCCGCACGCCGGGCTTCACCTCCGCCATGAAGATGCGCAGCACGAAGAAGGCCGCCAACCCCACGATGAGGAAGAACCCCAGCAGGACCCGGACGCTGAGCTTCATGTCAGCCTCGCGAGGCTGTAGCCCAGTCCCCGGTGAGTCTGGATGGGATCCAGCTGGGGATTCGCCAGCCGCAACTTGGCGCGCAGGGTCTTCACGTGGGTATCCACGGTGCGATCTCCGCTCTCCTCCGCCCCGGCCCACACCTGCTCCATGAGCTGCAGGCGCGTGAACACCCGCTCCGGCGAGGCCATGAGGCATTTCAGCAGCAGGTATTCGTACCGGGTGAGGTCCAGATCCTGGCCGCAGAAGCGGATGCGATGGCGCCCTTCGTCCAACTCGAACCCCGTGGTGCTCGGCGCCGCTTCCATGCGCTCCATCCGCCGCAGGATCACGCGGACCCGCGCCACCAGTTCCCGGGGGCTGAAGGGCTTGGCCATGTAATCGTCCCCGCCGATTTCCAGCCCCACGATGCGATCTACTTCCTCGCTGCGGGCCGTGAGGAAGATGACCGGGATGGCGGAAAAGGTGCGCAGGCGCCGACAAACCTCGAAGCCCGAGAGATCCGGCAGACCCACATCGAGAATGGCCAGCCGGAAGGATTCGCGGCGGAGGCGTTCCAGGGCCTCGCCCCCCAATTCGCTGCGATGGGGCGTGAAACCCTCGGTCTTCAGGGCGTAGGCGATGGTATCCGCGATGGCGGATTCGTCCTCGATGATGAGGATGTCGCCGGACATCTACCGGTAGCGAACTTCGCCCTTGCCTGCCACCAGCTCGCCGATGACCCAGGCGGCTTCACCCGCGTTCTTGAGGGCCAGCAGAACTTCGGCAGCATCGGCTTTCTTGGCGATCACCACCATGCCCACCCCCAGATTGAAGCTGCGGCGGGCATCTTCCAGGGGCATCTGGGACTTCTCGATGAGGAAATTGAAGAGGGCCGGAATCTGCCAGCTGCCCGTCTCGATGGCCGCGTCCAGGTGTTCCGGCAGCACCCGGGGGATATTGTCCGTGAGCCCGCCGCCGGTGATATGGGCCATGGCCACCAGTTTCTTGGCCTTCACCAGCGGCATGAGCTGGGTGAGGTAGCTGCGGTGGATGGCCAGCAGGGCTTCACTCACGGTCTGCTCCGTGCCCGGCAGCTTGTCCGTCACCTTGAGCCCAGCCACCTCGAAGCAGACCTTGCGGGCCAGGGAGTAGCCATTGGTGTGCAGGCCGGAACTGGGCAGGGCGATGAGCACATCGCCTTCGCCCATGGCCTCCAGGCGCGGCAGCAGCTCGGCCTGATCCACCACGCCCACGATGGTGCCCGCCACATCCACTTCGCCCGTCTCGTAGACGCCGGGCATCTCCGCCAACTCACCGCCGATGAGGGCGCAGCCCGCGTTGCGGCAGGCATTGGCCATGCCGGAAACGATGGACTCGATGACCTCGGGCTCCAGGCGCTGGGCGGCGATGTAGTCCAAGAAGAAGAGGGGCCGGGCGCCCTGCACCAGGATGTCGTTGATGCAGTGGTTCACCAGATCGCCACCCACGGTGTTCCAAGTGTTGGCGAGACGGGCCACCTTCATCTTGGTGCCCACGCCGTCCATGGAGGAAACCAGGATGGGCTGGGCTTCGGGGAACTGGGCGCTGAAGAGGCCGCCGAAGAGGCCGATGTCCGAGCGCACCCCCGCAGTCTTGGTGGCCTTCACCAGGGGCTTGATGCGCCGCAGCGCCTCATCCTGACGATTGATGTCCACGCCCGAGGTGGCGTAGGTGACCGGCTGCTGGCTCATGAGGGCCTCCAGGCATAGATTTTCCCACAGGCGCCCCGGGAATGGGTCACGGGGAAATCGTCGTTTCGATGATTCCTGACTCAAGAATTTCTTGTTCTCCCGATTCGCGATCCCGAAAGGGGAAGATACGGTGGCACACTCTGGGCCAGACGTCTCCACTGATGCACCCGCTTCGTTCGAGGCCCCATGACAGGTGCGGCACCCTCTCCAGGCACTTCCTCCGAGCGCATGGCGCGGCGGGGAGTTGCGCGGATCGTGCTGGGCTACGCCGGTTTCGCCGCCATGTGGATCCTCCTCTCCGATCGCGCCGCCGAGGCCCTGGTTCCGGACTCGGCAGCCCGGACGTGGGTGAGCATGCTCAAGGGGTGGTTCTTCGTGGCGGTTACCTCCCTGCTGCTCTCGTTCCACCTGCGCCGTTTCGTCGCAAAGCTCGCCGCCAGAGATGCGGAAGTCCGACGCCAAGAAACGGAACGCCAGCGCACCCTGCTCCTTCTCCACGGGCTGGCTGAGGCCTCCACCGACGCCATCTACGTAAAGGATGCGGAGGGCCGCTACCTGCTGTTCAACAAGGCCGCGGGACGGATGACCGGAAGGGAACCGCAGGAAATCTTGGGGCGAGATGACCGGGCCGTGTTCCCCCCAGGCGAGGCCGACACCTTGATGGCCGCCGACCGGCGGATCATGGACGGGCTCGAGGTCGCCACGCTGGAGGAGCACCTCACGACTCCAGAAGGCCCCCGGATCTTCCTGGCCACCAAAGGCCCGCTGAGGGGGCCCGATGGCAACCTGGTGGGTCTCTTCGGAATCGCCCGGGACATCACAGACAGGATTCGCGAGGAAGAGGCGCATCGGCGGCTGGAATCGGAGATCCAGCACGCTCAGCGGCTGGAGAGTCTGGGACGCCTGGCCAGCGGCGTGGCCCACGACATGAACAATGTGCTTGCCGCCATCCAGGCCTCCGCAGAACTGCTGCAGTCCCATCAGCCCGAGGGAGGGCCCTTGGCCCGATCCCTAGGGCTGATCCTGATGGCCACCGGAAGGGGCCGGGATCTGGTTCGGGGGCTCACGGCCTTCGCCCGAAAGGGGCTCTCCGAGGCCCCAGAAGATCTGGACCTGAACGAGCTTGTGCGCGAGGAGGCGGCCCTGCTGGAGCGCACCCTGCTCATGCGCGTACAGGTCGCGGTGGATCTCTCCCCGGACCTCCCGCAGATTCGTGGCGCCCGGAGCAGCCTCGGAAATGCCCTCATGAATCTCTGCGTCAACGCCGTTGATGCCATGCCCGGGGGTGGCGTCCTCACCCTGAGAACCCGGGCGCTCGAAGGGTGGGCGGCCGTCACCGTCGAGGACACTGGGGAGGGGATGCCCCCGGAGGTACTGGCCCGCGCCACAGATCCCTTCTTCACCACCAAGCCGGTCGGGAAGGGTACCGGGCTGGGATTGGCCACGGTCCGAGGAGTAGTCGAAGCCCACGGCGGCCACCTGGACCTGGAAAGCAAGTTGGGCGGAGGCACGCGGATCACCCTCCGCCTTCCGGCCCTAGGGGTAGAGTCCGAGGGCGACGGACACGGGGATAGACTGGAGGGGGAGGCACCAAAAATCCAGGGTCGTCGCATCCTACTTGTCGACGATGACGACCTCGTGCGCACGGCCCTGGCAACTCTGCTGGCGGAGGGCGGTCACCAGGTGGAGGTCGCCGCCGACGGGGCAGCCGCCGAGAGGCGGGTGGCGGGCGGTCAGGTGCCGGAACTGGTGGTGCTGGACCTGAACATGCAAGGGTTGGACGGACCCCAGACCTTCGGACAACTGCGGACCCTTGCCCCGGATCTTCCCGTCCTCATCGTCAGTGGATTCCTGGACGCGCTGCCGGAGGAATTCACGAAGGACCATGCCCGAGTAGGCACGCTGGCGAAACCCTTCAGTTATGCGCAGTTCCAGGAAAGCCTGCGGGAGCTGGGCCTGTAGCGAGGGAGACCGACGCCTCCGTGCCTGATTCCCCATGGCCTGCGGTATGGTGTCCCAGGCATCAGCTTTGAACGGGGGCATCCATGGGGATCGACGAGGCACGGGCCACCAAGGCCATTCACGAACTGCTGGCCAGCTTTGGCGCAGATCCCGAGTGCCCCGAACTGCGGGACACGCCCCACCGGGTGGCGGAGTACTGGGCCGAACGACTGAATGGCTACGCCATCGACGTCGCCGCCGAGCTCCAGCCGCTGCCGGGGGAGCTGGCCCCCTGCCCCGTCATCCTCGAGCGCGTCCCCTTCGTGAGCACCTGCGAGCACCATCTTGCCCCCTTCTCCGGCTTCGCCAGCATCGGCTACCTGCCGGGTGCCGGAGGCACGGTAGGGCTCTCCAAACTCGTGCGCGTGATCCAAGCCTTTGCCAGCCGGCTGCAGGTACAGGAGCGCATGACCCGTCAGATCTTCGAAGCCCTGGAAATCCACCTGCGCCCCCAGGCCTGGGGCGTGAAATTCGTGGCCGAACACACCTGCATGAGCCACCGGGGGGTCAAGACCCCAGGGGTGCCCGTGACCACCCTGCTGCTGGGTGGCGCCTGGAAGGAAAGGGCGCCCGAAGCCTTCCGGTGAGTCGAGACACGTCTCCAACCAGGTAATTTCACCGGATCTTGCCTCGCGAGTAGAGGCATGCGCTATGCTGGCAGGCGAAAGCAGGCCGGTCCTTGCCTCGGCCTCGTTCTTTTTCAAGGAGATCCCCATGCGACGCCCCTGGATCCTGCTTGCGCTCGGCCTCACGCTAGGCTGGAGCATGGCCGCCCAAGAACCCAAAGCCGCTCTGATCGCGACCCACGAGGATCCCTACCTCTGGCTGGAGGATGTCACCGGCGAAAAGGCCCTGGACTGGGTGAAGGCCCGGAACGGCGAGACCATGAAGGAACTGGGCGGCGATGCCCGTTTCGAGCGCCTGAAGGGCGAAGTGTTGAAGGTGCTGGATTCTGACGCCCGTATTCCCTTTGTGGGCAAGATCGGCAATCACTTCTACAACTTCTGGCGGGATGCCAAGCACCCCCGGGGCCTGTGGCGCCGCACGACCCTGGCGGAATACCGCAAGGCGGAGCCAGCCTGGGACGTCATCCTCGATCTGGATGCCCTCGGCAAGGCCGAGAAGGAGAACTGGGTCTGGGGCGGAGCCGATGTGCTCAAGGAAGGTGGCCATCGCCACGTCCTCATCACCCTGTCCCGGGGTGGCGCCGACGCCACGGTGGTGCGGGAGTTCGACCTCAAGACCCGCAGCTTTGTGAAGGGCGGCTTCGAACTGCCCGAGGCCAAGGGCGGCCTGAGCTGGGTAGACAAGGACACGGTCTATGTCACCACCAACTTTGGCCCCGGCTCCATGACGGACTCTGGCTATCCCCGCATCGCCAAGGTATGGAAGCGCGGCACCCCGCTGGCCCAGGCCACGCCGCTGTACGAAGCCAAGCAGACCGACATCAGCGTGAACGCCTTCCATGACGACACCAAGGGCTTCGAGCGCGACTACGTGGGGCGTGGCATCACGATGTACACCTCCGAGTTGTTCCTGAAGAAGCCCGATGGCAAGCTCCAGAAGATCGACGTGCCCGAGGATGCCAACGCCAGCCCCTACCGGGAATGGATGACCGTGAGCCTGCGCAGCCCCTGGACCGTGGGCGGCAAGACCTACGGCGCCGGCTGCCTGCTGGTGACCCGCTTCGAGGATTTCATGGCGGGCAAGCGGGACTTCACCGTGCTCTTCGAGCCCACGGCCACCCGCTCGTTGGCAGGCTACAGCTGGACGCGGAACCACCTGATCCTCAATGTGCTCCAGGATGTGATCAACCAGGTGACCATCCACACTCCTGGCCCCAAGGGCTGGACCCAGCGGGCCTTCCCCGGCGCGCCCGCCTTCGCCACCCTCTCCGTGGGTGCCGTGGACCCCGAGCACTCCGACGAGGTCTTCTTCACCGTCAGCGGTTTCACCACCCCCACCAGCCTCCAGTACGGCGTGGTTGGCGGTGCCAAATTTGAGACCCTCAAAAAGGCCCCGGCCTTCTTCGACGCCAGCAAGGTCGAGGTCAGCCAGCATTTCGTGAAGTCCAAGGACGGCACGCGAGTCCCCTACTTCCAGATCGCCCCCAAGGGCCTGAAGCTGGACGGCACCAATCCCACCCTGCTCTACGGCTACGGTGGTTTCGAGGTGTCCCTCACGCCGGGCTACAACCCCGTGAGCGGGCTGGCCTGGACCACCCAGGGCGGCGTCTACATCCTGGCCAACATTCGCGGCGGCGGTGAGTACGGCCCCCAGTGGCACCAGGCGGCCCTCAAGCAGAACCGCATGCGCTGCTACGAGGATTTCGCCGCCGTGGCCGAGGATCTCTTCGCCCGCAAGATCACATCCCCCAAGCACCTGGGTGCCCAGGGCGGCAGCAATGGCGGCCTGCTGATGGGCAACATGATCACCCTCTACCCCAAGCACTTTGGCGCCATCGTCTGCCAGGTGCCCCTCCTGGACATGAAGCGCTACAGCCAGCTCCTGGCCGGCGCCTCCTGGATGGGCGAGTACGGCGATCCCTCTAAGCCTGAGGAATGGTCCTACATCCAGCACTTCAGCCCCTACCACAACCTGAAGGCAGGCGTGACCTATCCGCCGGTGCTCTTCACCACCAGCACCCGGGATGATCGGGTGCATCCCGGCCACGCCCGCAAGATGATGGCCCGGATGAAGGAGATGGGTGCCGATGTCCGCTACTACGAGAACATCGAAGGCGGCCACGGGGGCGCCGCCAACAACAGCCAGCGCGCCCACATGACCGCCCTGGACTACACGTTCCTCTGGCAGAAGCTGAAGTAGCCTCCGTCAACAAGAAGCCCCGCAGCGCGGGGCTTCTTGTTCTTGAAAGAAGGTCCGACCCCCGAACGAATCCCCGAGTCCAGGCATCCCATGAATGGACCGGATGGGTAGACTCTTTTCCGCCCACCGGCACATTCGAGGAGATTCCATGGCGTACGACGCGAAGAACTATGACCACCTGAAGGGCGGCAAGCTCAAGGGTCTTTCCGACAACCAGCTCGACCAGCACTTCACCCTCTACAAGGGCTACATCGCCAAGCTCAATGAGATCGAGGCGAAATTGGCCGAGATCGATAACTCCAAGCCCAATTACTCCTTCAACGAGTACAGCGAACTGAAGCGCCGGGAGGCCGTGGCCTTCAATGGCTCCTTCCTGCATGAACTCTATTTCGAGAATCTGGGCGCCGACAGTGACATCAGCCCCGAGCTGGCCAAGGCCCTGGAGGCCGCGGGCGGCAAGGACAAGGTTGTGGCCGACCTCAAGGCTGCGGCCATGGGCGGCCCCGGCTGGGCCATCCTCACCCGCAACCGCCGCGACAACAAGCTGCACACCTACTTCTTCGCCGAGCACCACCTGGGCGTACCCATCGACCAGGATTTGCTGCTGGTGCTGGATAGCTGGGAGCACGCATTCATGGTCGACTACGGCATCAAGCGTCCCGACTACCTCGCTGCCTTCGTCGACAACATCAAGTGGAGCGAAGCCAGCAAGCGCCTCGCTGCCGCCAAGTAGTTCATCCCTGTGCCCGTGGATGGGGCCCCTCACGGGGCCCCTTCTATTTGGTTCTTCGTTGATTTGCGGAAAGGCCCGCAGCACTGGCCCATCGCCCCGTCAACCCCGCCTAAAAGGCTCAGGGCACGAAGTCACACGAAGAAATCCGAGAGAGCCCTTTATTTCCCGAGATTCGCACGACCACAGCTTGCCCGAACTTCAGCCCGCGCAGCCCCCGCCGATAGAGAGACTGACCAAGCCTCGATTCATGGGCGTGGGAGGGCGACCATGGGGGACGATCGGATCATCCATTACCGCGAGGCTGCCCGAGCCATGGCCCAGGGGCGCTTCGTGGTGACCATCCCCGGCGACGGCAATGACGATGTGGGCCAGCTCGGGCTGGCGCTGGCGGAGCTAGGACGCACCCTGGAGCGGAAATTCGAGGAAATTTCCTCCCTCGCCAAGGTCACCGAACAGGCCAATGCGGGCCTACTGCTGGATGAAGTGCTCGAGAAGGTCTACGCCTCGTTTCGCCCCATCATCCCCTACGACCGCATTGGTTTTGCCCTGCTGGAAGATGACGGACGACTGCTCCGCGCCCGCTGGGCCCACTCGGAAGCACCTGCGCTGAGCGTCCCCCGAGGCTACACCGCTCGAATGGAAGGCAGCAGCCTCCAGGGCATCCTGCTGAATGGCCAGCCGCGCATCCTCAACGATCTGGAGACCCACTTGGCGAGCCATCCCACCTCCGAGGCCACGCGCCTCATCCTGGAGGAGGGCATGCGCTCCAGCCTCACCTGCCCCCTGGTGGCCGCAGGCAAGCCTGTGGGCTTCATGTTCTTTTCCAGCATGGAGAAACACACCTACGCTCATCTCCACGTGGACCTCTTCATGCAGATCGCTGGGCAGCTCGCCATGATCCTGGAGAAGAGCAAGCTCTACCAGCAGCTCCAGGAGCTCAATCAGGTCAAGAACCGCTTCCTGGGCATGGCAGCCCACGATCTGCGCCACCCCATCACCGTGATGCAGGGCTACCTGGACATGCTGGTGGGGGGTGTCCTGGGACCGCTGCCGGAAAACCAGATCCGCGTGCTGCGCACCCTCCAGGAGGCCTCCAAGACCATGGTGACCCTGGTCAATGACCTGCTGGATGTGAGCGCCATCGAGGCCGGGAGCCTGGAACTGCGGCTCGAACCCGAACCCCTGGCCGCTTTTCTGGAGGAAGTCCACGCCGAGAGCAGCCTACTTGCCCAGCGCAAAGAGCAGGAGGTTTGCCTGGAACTGCCCTCGGAACCTCTGTTCCTCACCATGGACGCGCAGCGCATCCACCAAGTGCTGACCAACCTGGTCACCAACGCCATCAAGTTCAGCCAGCCCCAGACCCGCATCACCCTGGGCGCCAGGCTCGGTGCAAACGAGATCCAGATCTATGTAAGGGACCAGGGCCAGGGCATCCCCAAGCATGAAATCGGTAAGGCCTTCACCGAATTCGGGCGCCTCAGCGTGAAGCCCACCGCGGGCGAGACCAGCACCGGTCTCGGCCTCGCCATCGCCAAGCGCATCGTGGAGGCCCACGGCGGGCGCATCTGGGTGGAGAGCGAGAAAGGGATCGGCTCGACCTTCAGCTTTGCCCTGCCGATCCGGTAGTTTCCACCGCCAACCGCGATTCCCCCCGGGCCACACCCACCAAGGCGTTCAGCGTGTCGTGGCTGCCCATGGCCAACAGCACGTCCCCGGCCCGAAAGGTTTCGTTGCCCCGAGGATTGAAAAGCAGGCCCTGCTCCGTGCGGTGGATGCCCACGATCAGGGCGCCGGTAGTATCTCGGAGGCGCGCCTCGCGCATGGAGAGGCCCACCAGCTGAGAGCCCGGACTCACGAGGACATGCTCGATGGCCATCTCCATCTGCTTGTGGTCGAGCACCACGTCCACGTAATTCATCAGGTCCGGTTCCAGCAGCAGCGCCGCCATGCGCCGCCCCCCGATTTCGTAGGGGCTCACAATGTGATTCGCACCGGCGGCCTTCAGCTTGTTCTCCGTGCCGAGCTGGGCGGACCGCGCCACGATGGGCACATCCGGCGCCAGTTGCTTGGCGGTGAGCGTCACCAGCACGTTATCCGCGTCCGTGGTGAGGGTGGTGATGAGGCCTCGGGCCCGGGTGATTCCGGCCCGCTCGAGGATCAACTCATCCATGGCGTTGCCGTAGAGAAACAGCTCACCCTCGAAGCGAGGATTCTTGGAGCCCTTGCCCTGTTCCTTCTCGATGATCAGGAAGGGAACGCCCGCCTGCTTCAATTCCCAGGCGGCCTGGAAGCCCATCTTTCCAAAGCCGCAGACGATGACATGGTTACTCAGGTTGGAAAGACGTTTTTCCATGCGGCGCTCCCGTAGGTAGCCCTGGAGGTCACCCTCCACAATGAGGGCCGTGAGATTGGAAATGGCGTAGGTCGCCACCCCCAGGCCCGTGATGAGATAGGCGATGGTGAAGAGTTTGGTGGCATCGCTGACATCACCCAGTTCCCGGAATCCCACGGTGAACAGAGTGGTGATGGCCATGTAGAAGCTGTCGAGGTAGTTCAGATGGGCCAGCCAGCGGTAGCCCAGAACCCCCGCCAGGACGACCAGCGTAAGCAGCATCAGAGTGTGCCGCAGACGCTGGAGGGGCGGTGAATTCCGGCGGAGCGGCATGTTCAGTTCCCCGGCTTGCGCTTGACGGCAAAGTGGCTGGTGCAGATCGCGGCGGTTTCTTCTCCGCAGCGGATTTCGCAGGCGATGATGGCGCTGCGGGTGGAGAGTCGAAGCACCGTGGCCTCGGCCTCCACATCGCCCCGGGCAGGCTCCAGGTAGCGGATGTTCAGGTCCGAGGTGACGAAGGGCATGGCCCCGTCGAAGGCCGTGGAAAGCGCCAGAGCGCTGGTCATGTCCCCCAGGGCCGCCAGCACGCCCCCATTGATGATCTCGCCCCCGGGGTTGCTGGTGCGATCATTGGCGCGAATCCGCAGCAGGGCCCGGCCCGGCCCCATTTCCAGGATCTCGAGGCCCCACCCCTCCACCACGCCGAAGCGCGCAAAGCGCGCCCGGAGGCGATCCGGGAGGTCCGCGGCGAAAAGGTCGGAAAGCTGGGGTTTCAGCATGGAGATGAGTCTACTTCAGCCCGACCAACCCTCTCGCGCGAAACGATGCAACCGGGCCTCCCCGCCCCTCAGGGCCAGGGCCCTGGCCACGTAGCGACCAATGGGATCGGCCTCCAGATTGAACTCCGCGCCGGGCCGCACCGTTTCCAGCCGCGTCCGCCGCACGGTTTCGGGGATCAGGGCCACGGTGAACCAATCCGAACCACAGTCCACCACTGTCAGGGAAATACCATCCACGGCCACCGAGCCTTTGGGAGCGATCATGGGAGCCAGCTCGGCGGGCATGGCAAAACGCCAGAGGCCCTCACCCTGAGGCCGCTCCAGCAGCCGCCCCACGCCATCCACATGCCCCGACACCAGATGGCCATCCAGGGGATCGCCCACCCGCAGCGAAGGTTCCAGATGGAGCAGGGCACCCATGGGCAACCGCCCAAAAGTAGTCTTCTGGAGCGTTTCCTCCGAGAGCTCCGCCTCGAAGGCCTTCCCGTCCCGGGCCACCGCCGTGAGACAGGCCCCGTTCACACAGATGCTGGCCCCCAGCTCCGCCCGTTCCAGAAGCTCCCCAGGTGCCGCGATGCGCAACCGCGCACCCCCAGGGCGGGGCGTGCGGGCGTCGAGGGTGCCGAAGTGTCGAATCAGGCCGGTGAACATGGAACCTCCAGCCTACGTGTTTTTCCCGGATTCGTGCAGGGCGCTGTTGCGGATGCCATAGACCAGGTACACCAACATGCCGAGCCCCAGCCAGATGAAGAAGCGGATCCAGGTGACACCGGGCAGACCCTTGGCGAGCCAGATGCAGAAAATAATGCCCAGAGGGGCCGTCACCCATACCCATGGCATACGAAATCTGCGTGTCACTTCGGGCCTGCGGAAGCGCAGAATCATCACCCCGGCGCAGACGAGGGCGAACGCGAAGAGCGTCCCGATATTGCAGAGTTCCACCACCTCGGAAATGTTCAGCAGCGCCGCAGGCACCGCCACGATGCATCCCGTGAGGAAGGTGGCGTTGCCGGGGGTGCCGTGTTTCTTGCTGACTTTGCCGAACCAGGGGCCCAGCAGACCATCGCGGCTCATGGACATGAAGATGCGGGGCTGGCCCACCTGGTACACGAGCAGCGCCGCGGTGGTGGCGATGATGGCGCCGAAGGAGATGACGCCCGCCCAGCCGTTGAGGCCGTGCTGGGTGAAGATGTAGGCCAGGGGATCCGCCTGCTTGCCCAGCTCGGTGTACTTCAACATTCCCGTCACCACCAGGGCCACGGCGGCATAGATCAGGGTGCAGATGCCCAAAGAGAACAGGATGCCCCGGGGCAGGTTGCGGCCCGGATCTTTGCACTCCTCCGCCGTGGTGCTCACGGCGTCGAAGCCGATGAAGGCGAAGAAGATGATGGCGGCGCCCGCCTGGATCCCCATGAGCCCCTTGGGCGCGAAGGGCACCCAGTTCTGGGTGTCGATGAACTTAATGCCAATACCCACCACCGCCAGCAGGATGGCCACCTTCACCACCACCATGATGGCGTTGGCCCGAGCACTCTCCTTGATGCCGAGGTACACGAGCCACGTGATCGCCACGGTGATCACCACCGCCAGCATATTGATGGCGATCGGAAAGCCGAAGACCATCGGCGCATCCTTGAGGGTGGCCCAGTTGGCGAAGGTGGCAGCGCCATCCAGCAGCCCCGCCTTGGCCTGGGCCAAGGCATGGAGTTTTTCGGAAAGGGTCATGGCTGCGGCCCCGTCCGGCAGCATCAGGGCTGTGCGGGGATCCATAGAGAGCCAGCCTGGCACATGCACGTTCAACACATTCGCGAGAAAACTCTTGGTGTAGTCGCCCCAGGAGATAGCCACCGCCACGTTGCTCACGGCGTACTCCAGCAGCAGATCCCAGCCGATGATCCAGGCCATGAGCTCGCCCAGGGTGGCGTAGGCGTAGGTGTAGGCGGACCCCGACACGGGAATCATCGAGGCCATCTCCGCATAGGCCAGGGCCGTGAAACCACAGGCCACCGCCACGATGAGGATACTGATGACCAGGGCCGGACCCGCCGCCGGGCGACCATCGAGCCCTCCTGCGGCGGCAGTGCCGATGGCGCTGAAGATGCCGGCGCCGATGATGGCGCCGATGCCGAACATGGTCAGATCGAAGGTGCCCAGGTTCTTCTTGAGTTGGTGCTCGGGATCCTCGGCCTTGGCCTTCAGCTGCTCGAGAGACTTGGTACGGAAAAGATTCTTGAACATGGGCCGTCCGGGTGTGTTTTCAAGGCTATCGTGGCATTACGATTTCTCACCATGAAACTCTGGAACGACCGCCGCCTTCAGCTCTCCATCACCCGCCTCGGCCTGGAATACCTGGCCGCCATGCTGCTGGTGGGTGTGTTTTCCGTGAATACCGGCAACAACCTGCTCTACCTGGTGTTTTCGCTGATGGTCGCGCTCTTCCTCGTCTCCGGCTGGGTGAGCCGCCGCACCCTTCAGCACATCGGCATCGACCGCATTGAGGAAGGCAATATCTTTGCGCGGGTGCGGGGCGGAATTCGCCTCCGCCTCAAGGATGGCGCGCCCCGCCGGATCCGAGCCCTGGAAGTGCGCCTGGAAATGGAAGAAGGCCGCATCGAGCCCGGTTTCTACGCCGGTGGCGAAGGTCGAGGGGATGCCCTGGTGGTTCTCCACGCCCGCCCCGAGCGCCGAGGCACCTGCAGGCTCGTGAGCCTGGAGCTGCGCACCGCCTTCCCCTTCGGATTCCTGGAAAAGGCCCTCCGCTTTCCCCTCACCCAGGAGATCCTCGTGCTGCCCCACCCCCGGGCGACCACCCAGCCCAGCGGTCTCCGGGGCGAAGCGGTGCGGCCCATTCCCAAACCGGGAGCCTCGGCCCCAGAAGGAGCCCGACCCTTTCGAGAGGGTGATCCGCTGGGGCGGGTTCACTGGAAGCGCACCGCCCAGCGAGGTGCCCCCTGGGTCCGCACCTTCGAGGATGAGGAATTGGCGGGCCTCCACCTTCGGCTGGATCTCCGCGCCTGGGGCCCCGGCCGTGCCTTCGAGCGGGAACTGGAACGTCTCTCCGGGGCCATCCTCCAGGCCCGGCTCCAGAAACGGGAGGTCTTTCTGGAAATCCTGTCCCGCCGAGGCCGCCGGGAAACCCAGGGCTTCGTCCCCTGCTGGCGTGCCCTGGCTCTGGCCCAAGCCGAAGACACTCCCCCGGCTTTTTCCGGCCCCGAGACTGACTCTGCTAGCGCGAGTCCGGCCCCGCGATTAACCTAGATCCAGAAATCCGGGAGCAGAATGACCTTCACGACCCCCCAGGATCCCCAGTGGAACCCCCTTCTCGAGGCCGCCTGGCGGGCCCGGGATTGCGCCTATGCGCCCTATAGCCACTTCCATGTCGGTGCGGCACTCCTGGATCGAGATGGCACCCTCCACACCGGCTGCAATGTCGAGAATGCCAGCTACGGTGGAACCATCTGCGCCGAGCGCAACGCCATCTGCGCCGCTGCGGCCCAGGGCATGCGCCCCGGCGACATGCTGGCCCTGGTGGTGGTCACCGAGGCTGAGACGCTCACACCCCCCTGCGGGCTCTGTCGCCAGGTCATCGCCGAATTCGCCGAGGATATGCCCATCCTCCTGGCCAACCGTCATGCACGTTCCCTTCATTCCATTTCCGAGTTGCTGCCCCATGCCTTCACCGGGCGGAATCTCCTCGATCCCGCCTGAATGATTCCCTGATCCGATTCTCCGAGACGAGCTCCGATGGCCATTGACCGCGCAAAAGTCCAGAAGCAGGCCGAAACCTACATGGCCAGCGGAAAGGTTGACCGGGCCATCGACGAGCTCCGGAAGCTCCTGGAAGACAAGCCCGACGACTTCAACCTGATGAACCGCATCGGGGACGCCTCACTGCAGATCGGCAGACAGGCCGATGCCCTCGACATGTTCAAGCGGGCGGGTCAGGGCTTCGAGCGCAGCGGCTTCACCAACAAGGCGGCCGCCGTCTTCAAGAAGGCCCATCGCACAGCTCCCGAGGATGTGGATGTGGCCGCGCGACTGGCGGAGACCTACCGGGCCACCAACATGGTCAAGGAAGCCATCCAGATTCACATCGAGGTGGCCGACTACTTCACCAAGAAGGGCCTCCTCAAGCGCGCCCTTGAGGAGTTCGCCAAGGTCGTCGAACTCGACCCCAAGAATCTGAAGAACAAGGTCAAGCTCGCCGACCTCTACAACAAAGAGGGCATGAAGGAGCGCGCCGCCGAGATCTATCTGGATGTGGCCGAGGCCCTGGCCTTCGAGCAAATGCCCGCCGAGGCCATTCAGGTGCTGGACCGGGCCAAAGCCATGACCACTTCGCCCAAGGTCTTCCTGACCCAGTCCAGGCTCTGCATCGTGCAGAAGGACCTGAACGGCGCCGCCGAGCACCTGCGCGAAGGCCTGGCCGCCAACCCCCGCAGCTCCGAAATCCTAGAGGCCCTCGCCGAGGTCGAACTGCAGGCCAAGGCGCCGGAGCGGGCCCTGGAGGTGCTGGCCAAGATCCCCCAGTTGCCGGAAAAGGCCACAGTGCTCTGCGAGCGGGCCCTGCGCGACATGATCCGCACCAACGCCGTGGACGAGGGACTGCGCCTCTTCAAGCCCATCGGCCTGGAGTTTGCCCGGCGGGGCATGGGCGAGCAGGCTGCTCGCACCATCCACAGCGCCTTCCAGGGGCAACCCGTACCCCTTGAAGCCTGGGTGCAATTGGCGGATGTGGCCCACCAGAGTGGTGATCGCCAGGGGCGCATCGATGCCCTCAGCCAAGCCCATGCCCTTGCCAAGGCCTCCAACGATGGTGCCCTCGTCCGCAACCTGGAGGAGCAACTCCGAGGCCTCGGAGTAGAGGCCAGCGAGATCGAGGCCCCCCCGCTGCCAGCCATTCCCGAACCCTTCCGGGACATGCCGGGTTCGCCTCGCCAGAGTCTGCCCTCCTACGAATCCACGGAAGTCGACCCCATCAAGCGGATGCAGATCCAACAGCTGCAGCGCGAAGCCGAGAGCTACATCCGCAGCCGTTTCAACGATCGGGCCCAGGACGCCTACCAGAAGATCCTGGAGCTCGACCCCGCCAATCTGGACGCCATCAACCGCATCGCCGAGATCTACAAGGCCTCGGGCGTCATGACCAAGGTGCAACAGCACTACGTCAAGATGGCCGAGAAACTGGCGCCCATAGGCCAGCGCCACCTGGCCCTGGAGATGCTGGACAAGGCCGAGGAACTCTTCCCAGGCTCAACCCGTCTCCACCGCCGCATGCTCGGCCTCACCGACCCGGTGGCCCCTCCTCCGCCCCTGGCCAGGCCCGCCGCCCCGGTTTCCGTTCCCATCGCAGTGCCCACCGCGCCTCCACCTCCTCCTGCGGATGACCTGGATGTGCTCATTGCCCTCGACGATGCCCGCGAAGGCTATCCGTCTCCCGCAGCCCCTGCCCCCGAGGCACCGGCGAGTATTCCCCTCATTGCCCTGGGCACCCCCGGGCAGGCCCCCGAGCCAGACATTCTCAATGCCAGTGATCTGCAATGGATGCCGCCGGAAGAGGAGGAGACCCTCCCCGTCGAATCCGAAATTCCACCGGAGATCGAGCCCCTGGAGCTGGAACCCCTGCCCTTCGCCCAGGGCAAGGTGCCCGTGGCGCCGCCCCAGTCGCCGATGCCCAAGCCAAGCCCTGCTCCGGTACCCGCCAGGCCTGTGGAGATCAGCGACGACCTGGTCTCCATCCTTTCGGATATCGACTTCCAGTTGGACTACGGCAGCCCGGACGATGCCAAGATCGAGATCCAGAATGCCCTCAAGGACTGGCCCAACCAGCCCGAGTTGCTGTCCCGGATGGATCGGGTCGAAGAGGCCCTGCACCGCCTGGGCCACGAAGCCGCCCCCGCCAGCCTGGATGATGACGCCGACTTCGCCCATTCCTTCTTCGACCTCACCGATGTGCTCGGCGATTCGCTGCTGGAACCCGGCGAAGGTGAGGAAATGCACGATGCCACCAATGTGGTGGAGAAGATCCACAGCGTGGACGAGCTGTTCAATGCCTTCCGCGAAGGCGTTGAACAGCAGGTGAAGGTCGACGACTACGAGACCCACTACAACCTGGGCATCGCCTACAAGGAGATGATGCTCATCGACCCCGCCATCGAGGAGTTCAAGAAGGCCATGCGTGATCCCGAGCGCACCCTGGAATGCTGCTCGATGCTGGCCATCTGTGAGCAAGCTCAGGGCAATCTCGAAGCCGCCGTGGATTGGCTCCACCAGGGCATCGACGCCCCCGGCTTCCCTCCCGAAGACTCCATCGGCCTGCGCTACGATCTGGGCGAAATGCTCACGCAGCTCGGTCGCCAGGACGAGGCCCAGAGCAACTTCCAGACCGTCTACGACATGGACCCCGAGTACCGGGAAGTGGCCCAGAAATTGGCCTGAGCAGCACCCGCCAAACCCAGCCCGCGATCAGAGCGCAAGGCCTTGCACGCGGCCTTCACGCTCCTGGACCCGGAAGATCAGCGCCTTCCACCGGAGCGTTCCTTGCAGGGGCAGGAGCAGAGGGTCCCTCCGCAGCCATTCAGAGCAGCTGAAGCCCTCCGTGTAGGCCCGCTCGAGGTATGCCTGCCCCGCCTGATGATCCCCGGCAAGCACGGCTCCTTCGGCGAGAAAGAGGGCCAGCTCTCCATCGAACAGGCCTCGCTCCCCCCGGTGTCGATCCAGTTCCTGGAACACCCGGATCGCCTCTTCGTTCCGCCCTTCCATCGCGGCCAGAAAACCTTCTGCCAACCGATGGCCGGCTTGATGCGAACCAGGAGCCGATGTCCCACCCAGGAAATGCCCCTGGGCCTTCTCTCGATCTCCATTCATCAGGGCGAGGCGCCCCCTCTGGACCTCGGTATAGGCCTGCCAGTAGGCCCCTGGGTTCGCCACGAGGCTCTCTGCATATCCCTTCAGATCGCCGGAGTACAGACGGGCGGTCTGGTTCGGCCTATGGGCGCGGCCCCTGGGGTCCAGCGCTTCCATGCGATCCAGAGCTGCGATGGCAATATCCAGGCGACCGGCATAGCGCGCTGCGTAAGAGGTCATGTAGGCCAGGGTGGGCGAGTGGGGATTCTCTTTGAGCGCTTTGAGCAACCGATTCAGGGCGCTTCTCCCTTCACCGGCGTGGACCGCATGGTGAGCCCATTCCTTCATCGCAGCCGGTGACTCGGAGGTGCGCTGCAGGCCACGATCGCTCAAGGCCCTGGCCTCCCCCCAGAGGCGTCGCCCCTCCAGGGGAAGATCCCACAGCGCCCCCCGAAGGGCCGCAGCGTGGCGAACCTCGAGAAGGGAGCCCGGCTCCATCTTCCCCTCCCAGGAACCGATGAGGCGCCGGGCCTCCTCGACGGGCATCTGGTCGATGCGAACGCCATCCCAGAAGAGGGCGGCTTCACCTGGAATCGCAGCATCCAGCCTGGTGTCCGAAAGGGGCACATCAAGAATTTTCCCCAGTTCCCGAATGGCCTCCCTCGGTGGCCGTAGAGCCATGTCGATAGGCCTCCAATCGAAGGGGTGGCCCTGCTGGACCTGACGCCAGCGCCCCGTGAATGCGAGGGAGGTGCCCTGCCTCCGGGGCCCCAGTTCGACTTCAAGGAATGGACCGGCTTCTGGCTTCCAAGCCCATCCCACGGGCGCCTGGAACAGCGGTGTGTTCCCGGCATAGTCAAACGCCTCTTCCAGAACTCCCAGCAGCCCCTGCCCAGTTCGCGCGTCGAAGGCATTCCGGGTGTCCAAGACCACCACCACGCACTTGCCGCGCCCAAGAATCCGGGGGGATCCCGAAAACAGCCAGAGGCCGAGCCCGATCATCAGGAGCAGAACCGCAGGGATGACGGCGACATGCCAACGGGGCCGCCGTGTAATCCAGCGCGCCGCGGTCATGGAAGGACCAGAGCCGAGTCGACAGTCATAAACAACCTTCCCGACACCAAGGGTGAGGATCGGATGAGGCCAGCTTACCCGACAAAGCGGCCCTGAGGCCCCCAAGGCTGGAGGGCCTGAAGGGCAGGCTGAATGGGTTTGCCCGGGCGCTGCAGGTATGTCAGCTCCATCGCCTGACCATCCCCAGCGGCCAGCCAGGCTCCATCGCGATCCCAGCGCAAGGTACCGGGCGGGTCCGAAGCTGGGCGCAGGCCCCCCACGGCGCTCACCTTGACCACGGAATCCGCCAGGGAGAATTCCACTCCTGGCCAGGGCTGAAGCGCTCGCACCTGCCGGTGGAGTTCCAGAGCAGACCGGGTGAAATCCAGCCGCGCCATCTCTCGGCCGAGCTTGGGCGCCAGGGTGACCAAGTCATCGTCCTGGGCGTGGGGCATGACCGTCCCTGCCCGCAGGCCCGGCAGCTCACTCGCCAGCAGCTTCGCCGCATCCTCAGCCAGCCGCGCCAACAACTCCTCCGCTGTATCCGACTGCAGGATGGGCCTCCGACTCACGGCCAACACCGGCCCCGCATCGAGACCCGGGGTGATGCGCATGAGGCTCACGCCGGTTTCCTGGTCGCCCATGAGAATCGCGTGATTGACGGGCGAGGCGCCCCGCCACCGCGGCAGCAGCGAGAAATGCAGGTTCCAGACCCCCAGTGGGCAGGAATCCAGCATCCACCGGGGCAGGATGTGGCCATAGGCCACCACAACGGCCAGCTCGATCTCCATTGCTTCCCAGATACTCCGAGTCTCCGGGAGCTTCCAGCTCTCGGGCTGATGGACGGAAAGCCCCAGGGCCCGGGCTGCCGCCTTCACCGGTGGGGCCTCCAGGTGACGACCTCGGCCCTGGGGTCGATCCGGATTGCAGAACACGGCCTGAACAGGTTGGGCCTCGGCCAGTGCCGAGAGCGTTGGAACCGCCACTGCGGGTGTGCCCAGAAAGGCGGTGCGGACCACCCTAGCGCCCCGAACGGAGCTTCTGGTACTTGCGCTGAATGACCTGCCGCTTCACCGGGCCGAAATACTCCACAAAGAGGCGCCCCCGCAGATGATCGATCTCGTGACAGAAGGCCCGGGCCAGCAGATCCTCGCCCTCGATCTCGTACCAGGTGCCATCGGGGCGACGGGTCTTCACCCACACATGCTGCGGCCGTTCCAGGATCTCGTGGACGCCCGGGATGGAGAGACAGCCTTCGCTGCCAATCTGGGAGCCCTCTGCCCGCACGATCTCGGGGTTGATGAGCACCAGCTTTTGGGCCGGATCCTGGCCGCAGGAGACATCGATCACCGCCAGATTGAGATTGACGCCCACCTGGGGTGCGGCCATGCCCAGGCCTTCCTCGGCCAGGGTGCTATCAAACAGATCCTGGACCAGGACATCCAGCTCGGGGGTCCATTCGCCAATATCGGCGCTGTTGATCTTGAGTCGGGGATCCCCCCAGGTGATGACGGGTCGGACGGCCATGCGTTCTCCTGGCTTCAAGTTTATTCCAGAGGGCGTTCCTTTGATACGCTAGGAGGTTCGGGTCCCTGTCGGCGTCCGCCCAGGGATCACGTTGGCCTCGCATTCGGGAGTCTTCATGCTTCGCAATTTCCGCCAAGTCTTCAAGGGCAACCAGATGCCCATGACCGTTGTGATGGGGGTGGTGCTCGTTGGGCTCGTCGCCTACCTTGCCCCCAGTTCCGGCAACCCCGAAGCCCCGGACAATGTTCTGGCCCGGGTGTACGGCCGGGATGTGCTGAAGCGTGACGCGGACCAGCTCATCTCCGAGATGGTGACCCGCATGGGACGCCAGGCCAACGTGGAGCAGATGCTCCCCTTCATCCAGCAGCGTGCCGTCAGCGAGCTCGTGGGGCAGAAGCTCCGCGAAGAGCTGGCGGAGCGTCACGGGATCCTCATCACCGACCCCGAAGTGCGCCAGGCCCTGGAAGCAAGGCTTCGCAAATACCCCGCCTTCCTGACCCCCGAAGGGCAGCTGCAGAATACGACCGAGATTCGTGCCATCCTCCAGCAGGCAGGACAGAGCCTGGCGCAATGGGAGCAGGAAGTCCGCGCCGAGCTCACCATTCGCAAGCTCCTGGACCAGGAAGCCGCCAAGGTGCCCGTGGACGAGGCTTGGCTGAACCTGGAAAACCGGGTTCAGAACGAAAAGCTGAGCTTCGAGGCGGTGAGTGTGAGCCCTGACCCTGGGACCGTTCCGGATCCCGGCGATGCCAGGCTCGCCACCTTCCTCAAGGAGGGCGGCGCCCGCTTCCAGGTGCCCCCCCGCCGCGTGATCCAGTTCGTCTCCCTGGATCAAGCCTTCTTCGGCGACACCCTCAAGGTCGACGATGCCACGCTGAAGACGGCCTACGACTCCAAGTTCGCCCAATATACAGAGCTGAAGGTCAGCCACATCCTCTTCAAGGCCGAGAACGAGGCCCAGTTTGCCGAGGCCCTGAAGAAGGCCGAGGAACTTCGTCCCCAGTTGCTCGCCGGTCAGGACTTCAACAAGATCGCGGAAGAACGCAGCGAGGATCCCACGGCCAAGGCCAACCGGGGCCTGTACGACTGGTTCAAGTCCGGCACCATGGTCAAGCCCTTCGAAGAGGGTGCAATGGCCCTCAAACCCGGCGAGATCAGTCAGCCCATCCGCACCCAGTACGGCATCCACCTCCTCCGGCTCGAAGGCAAGCGCACCCGCAGCTTCGAGGACGCCCGGGAGGAACTGCGCGCCCAGCTCACCCGCGAGCGCTACGCGAACAAGGCCAAGGAGCGTCTGGAGCAGCTTCGCAAACGCGCCGGAGAACGGGGTGATCTCGCCGCGGCGGCCCGCAACCTCGGCCTCAAGGTACAGACCAGTCAGCCCTTCCTCAACGAGCCCGCTGCCACCCTTTCCGGCCTTCCGGATGCAGGTCCCGTTGTGAACGAGGCCTTCACCCTGAAAGTCGGCCAGGTCTCCAAACTCCTTCCGACGGGCGCCAGCTTCACTGTCTTCCGTGTGCAGGAAGAGCGCCCCGTTGCCGTGCCCCCCCTGGCCGAGATCCGTGAGCGCGTGTTGATCGCCTGGAAGCTGGAGGAGGCCCGCAAGGCGGCCCTGGAAAAGGCCAAGACGGCTCTTTCCTCCGGCGATCTCAAGGTGTTGGGTGAGCCCAAGAACCACGAGAACACCACCCTCACCAGTCTCGGAGAACTGGGCCAGCACCCGGGCATCCGCAAGGCGCTGCTCGATACTCCCGAAGGCAAGCTCACCCCCATCCTCTGGAACCCCGAGGGCCAACTCTGGGTGGCTCGCATCAAGGGTCGCGTGGCCGCCGACCCTCTCACCTTTGAAAAGCGCCAGACCTTGGTGCGCGAACTGCAGCGCGCAGCGAGCGAAAAGCTGCTCGTCTCCGAGCTTCAGGATCTCGATGCCAAGGGTCGTCTGCGCCCAGGCTTCAGTTCTCTCTGGGGCCGCTTCGGGGGCATCTGGATCAACACCGAAACCAAGGCGAAGGGCGAAGCCGCCGAGTTCTAATGTTCCGAAGCCTGAAACAAGGGCCGTCCAGAAGGGCGGCCCTTGTTTCTTTTCTCTGCACTCATAGATCCAGCGTGCAATCGCAAAGCCTCGCCACGGCATGCGGATCGTGGCTGATGAAGATCAGCGCGAGGCCCTCGGCTTTCAGCTCCAGGAAAAGCTGAAGGAGATGGCCCGCCAAGGTGGGATCCAGGGCCGAAAGGGGCTCATCGAGCACCAGCAGCCTGGGCTTCGACATGAGCGCCCGGGCCACCGAGAGGCGCTGGGCCAAGCCACCGGACCATTGGCCGGGGCATTGATCCAGGCAGGCTTCCGGGAATTTCACCCGCGCGGCCATGGCCGCAGCCTGCTCCCGGCGCTGCGGCGCAGATCCCCGCCCGTGGATCACCAGCGGCTCTTCCAGGATCTCCCAGCCTGTCCGGTGGGGTGGCAGCGAGGCCAGGGGCTCCTGGAAGACCGCCTGGATTTCGGCCCGGCGAGGCCTGCGATCCCCTTCGACCAGGGCCGACCACGGCAAGCCATCCAGGCGTACCTCGCCTTCCTCCGCCTCCAGGAGCCCCAGAAGAGTCCAGGCCAGCGTTGTCTTCCCGGAGCCACTCGGACCCACAACCCCCGCGGCCTGGCCCTCCTGGACCTCGAAGGACAGGTTCCTTAGGATCCAGCGGTCGCCCCGCCGAACCCCCAGATCCTGCACCTCCAGCAGGGGCATCAGCGGATGAGGTCGCATCCCAGGTAGGGCTGCAGGACCTTGGGCACCTTCACGCTGCCATCGGGCTGTTGATAGTTTTCCAGGATGGCCACCCAGGTGCGCCCCACGGCCAAACCGCTGCCGTTGAGGGTGTGCACCAGCTGCGCCTTCGCCTTGGGCTCGGTGCCCTTGGAACGGATGCTGGCCCGCCGGGCCTGGAAATCCCCGAACCAGCTGCAGGAGCTGATCTCGCGATAGCAGTTCTGGCTGGGCAGCCACACTTCCAGATCGTAGGTCTTGCGGCTGCTGAAGCCCATATCGCCGGTGCACAGCAGCATGCGGCGGTACGGCAGTTCCAGGGCCTCCAGAATGGCCTCAGCGCATTCGGTGAGGTGCTCCAGTTCGGCCTCCGCCTGTTCCGGTGTGGCAAAGGCCACCAGCTCGACCTTGTGGAACTGATGCTGGCGGATGATGCCCTTGGTGTCCTTGCCGTAGCTGCCCGCCTCGCTGCGGAAGCAGGGCGTGAAGGCGCAATGCCGCAAGGGAAGCTGTTCGCCGGGCAGGATCTCGTCGCGATAAAGGTTTGTAACGGGCACTTCTGCCGTGGGGATGAGGTAGAGCGCATCCTCGCCGCGATGGGTCTTGAAGAGATCCGCCTCGAACTTGGGCAACTGACCGGTGCCATACATGCTCTCCGGCAGCACCAGGTAGGGTGGCAGCACCTCGCCCCATCCCGCCGCCGTCTGGCGGTCCAGCATGAAGGAGATGAGCGAACGCTCCAGCTTGGCGCCCAGGCCCTTGAGCACGGCGAAGCGCGACCCGCTGATCTTGGCCGCACGGTCCAGATCCAGGATGCCCAGTCGGGTGGCCAGATCGATGTGGTCCTTGGGGGCCTCGATCGCCTCCGCCTGACCCCAGCGCTTGACCTCCTGATTGCCGTGTTCATCGCGGCCCACGGGCACACTGGCGTGGGGAAGATTGGGAATGGTCGCCAGGAATTCCTTGAAGGCGGCCTCGGCCTCGCGCTCGGCGGCCTCCAGGCCCGACAGTTTCTGGCCCACCTCCCGCTGGGCCGCGATCAGGTGCTCGGCGTCCAGCTTCTCGCGCTTGAGCTTCGCGACTTCCTCGGACACGCGGTTGCGCTCGGCCTTGAGCACTTCCGCCTCCTGGATCACTCGCCGCCGCTCGCCTTCCAACTTCAGGTAGGTCCCCCGATCAAAGGCGTAGCCCCGGCTGGAGAGACTCTGAATAACCGCATCGAGATCTTGGCGGAGCAGGGCAGGATCGAGCATGGAGGCCTCGTAAAGATCCAGTTTACGGTGCGGGAGGGCAAGTTCGCATCGCCGCCGTCGAAACAATGGGCGCCGCGAGACGAGAAGCCCCTGCCCTACCTCCTGGATCGAGCTTGATTGATTCGGTGGATCCTGTTTCTTAAAACCTTAAACAGGTTCACCCGCCCAGGAACACCTGAAGGCCTGCCGCACCTCTGGAATCCCGCCGCCAGCCCCAAGCGTCAAACCTAGCTTAGCCAGGGCCGCCCACCGGGTGTGCAGGCCACCGCCGATGGCCCCCGCTTCCGCCGCCAGGGCGCCGAGCTCGTAGGTTTCCAGATCCACACCACCCCACAGACACTGGCTGGTGATCACCACGGGGATATGCCGTTCTCGGCAATGGTTAAACAGGTTCTGCAGATCCTGCTGCCCCATGGGCAGATTCCCGGCGCCGTACGCTTCCACCACCACCCCCCGAGTGCCCTCGGGAGGGATTGCCCAGGGCATCCCCGGAAAGGGTGAATAGACCGCAAGGCGCGTCTCGAAGGCCGCGCCGATGCTCTCTGGAACCTGCCGCTCGAAGCAACCCGCGTGGGGATGAACTTGCACATGCAGCCCCAGCTCCGCCAGGGGCGGCAGGTTGGGCGTATCAAAGGCCTCGTAGCGATGCACGCTCAGCTTGTCTGCGGCCACCCCGCGATACCAGTGATCCCCGAAACAGATCCCCACCTCGGCGACGCCCTTGGTGGCCAGCGTCACCGCGTCCACCAGGTTGCTGCGAGCATCGCTGCGAACATAGGCCAGGGGCCGCTGCGACCCCGTGAGCACCACCGGCTTGCCCAGATCCGCCAGCAGGAAGCCGAGCATCGACGCGGTAAACGCCATGGTGTCCGTGCCATGCACCAACACCACGCCCCGGCAGTCCGCCGACTCCGCACGAATAAGCCCTGCCAGCCGTAGGATGTCTCCGGGTTCGTTGGTGGAAGAGTCCTGATTGAACGCCACCACCAGCTTCAGCTCCGCCAACTGCCGCAGCTCCGGCACCTGCTCCAGAATCAGGTCCAGCGAAGGCCCCGGCGCCAGCGAAGTCGGCTCCCCCGAAGGGGCCATGCCGAGGGTACCGCCGGTGTGGATGAGGATTACCGATATAGCCATAACCAAATAGTAGCAAGGAACCCAATAATCCAAGCTCGCAGAAACTATTTCCGACTTCTATCGATCTTTAATTCGTATGCATACCCAACCTCTCCGTAGAGCAGGAGAATCATATGGAAAGGCTCACTTAGGACATTCTGAAGGTCCATGCGTCTGCAGCGAACCGGCCTAGCCGCTCTGTTGGCACGTTGAACAAGTGGGGTCATTTTATTCATTGTGAGTGGCTCAGAAATCCGCATTGCAACCTTGCTAGGACTGTCGCCGGATTTCGATATTATGATTCGCTCGCCTGGCTGTAGCAGGAATCCGTAAACTTCAGTCCCATTCGGTTGTTCAGTCTTATCCACTTTTTCCTGATATCTAGCACCTTCCAGAGGCCCCCCCGGATTCGCAGGAAACCCCTGAGCCACCATAATCTGGGAACCAGAAGAAGCCGAAGCAACTGCAGGGTTGGACTTCAGTCCTTTAGAAGTAATCACTGTTGCGGAGTCTTCAACTGGAGTGACCTGAAGGGCCGATTTTTTGGAGTCCTGCCCTTGAATCAGTATTTGTCCTGGAATCAGGAATGCACAGATTAGGAATTGGCAGGACCGAACGGACCACATAGGTTCTCCAAAAAAAGGAACGGTTTGGTTCATTGTATAGCGCGCACGACCTCCCCGGAAGGTACAAAGGTAAACTAACGCCTTTCGGCAACTCCCTTAGTCACGCGAAAAACAAGCGTTCACCCTAGGGCAGTCGACTTTGCATAACCCCATAGATCCATATTTGACGGGGATTTACGGGAACCTTTCACGTATGCCGTACACCAGAAAGGTGGGGATGAACGCACGGAATCTGGTGTACGAATGAAGCCGAAACCGAAGATGAAGACCCACCAGCAGGCGATGATCGGGACCATGCGCCTCGATCTCGCGTTGGACATGGACCACGAACTGGTCCGTCTGGCGCAGACGATTAACCGGGAGGCCATTGCCGCCGCGTTCCGGCCCATGTATTGCTCCAACAACGGCCGTCCGGCGGTCCCCACGCGGCTGATGGCGGGCCTTCAGCTCCTCAAGCACACCTTCAATCTCTCGGACGAGCAGGTGGTGGGGCGGTGGGTCGAGAACCCCTACTGACAGTTCTTCTGCGGTGAGGAGTTCTTCCGCCATTCCCTGCCGATCCATCCGTGCCAGATGACGCGCTGGCGGCAGCGGATCGGTGAGAAGGGCGTGGAGAAGCTGCTCCAGATCACCATCGAGGCAGGCAAGGCCACGAAGACCATCACGGAGCGCAGCCTCGAGAAGGTCATCGTGGACACGACCGTGCAGCCCAAGGCCGTCCAGCATCCAACGGATGCGCGGCTGTATCGCAAGGTCCACGCGGCGATGCTGCGGATCGCGGAGGCGAAGGGACTGGAGCTTCGGCAGTGCTACCGGAAGCTGATGGCACGGGCCTTCCAGAAGCACGGTGGCTGCGCGAAGGCCAAGCAGTTCAAGCGCTAGGAAGATCCTGAAGAGCCTGAAGACCATGACGGGGCGCGTGGTGCGGGATGGAGGCTCCGCGTCTGCGAGTGCAACGAGCAGGAGGACACATCGTGTCCGATACCTGGAGAGCGCAAGCTGTCCGATGCGGCCTTCCGGGTCCACAAGGTGACGATGCTGCTCTCGGAGCTGATCCTCACCCAGAAGCGCACCACCAAAGGCAAGGTCTACAGCCTCTCGGCGCCGGAGGTGGAATGCATCGCGAAGGGGAAGGCCCACAAGCCCTACGCATTTGGCGTCAAGGTGAGCCTGGCCGTGACCCTCAGGGAAGGCTTCGTGGTGGGCATCCAGGCTTGCCCCGGCAATCCCTACGATGGGCACACGCTGGATGGCCAACTGGACCAGGTGGAGTGGCTGACGGGCAAGGTCCCGGCCTACACCTTTGTGGACAAGCGCCACAAGGGGCACGGGATCCCGGAGGCACGCAGTCGCGTGCTCATCAGCGGGACTCGCAAGCTCGGCTACAGTCTGAAGCGGCATCTGATACCAACCAGCTTTCAAAAGGGTTCTAATATACAATCGCGTCCGGTGAGGCGTTTAGGGGCTTCCGGGTTCGACTCGATCCTTCTGAGGCCGTCGGCCCCGACGTCAGTCACGGCTTCCAGAGAGTCGAACACACAGTTTCCGAACGCCTTCTCTCGAAGTTCGTCCCATACCTGCTCCTCTGGATTGAGATCAGGACAATATGGCGGCAGTGGGCCCAGCTCCATTGATTCGGGGATCACCAGTTCCTTCGACTTGTGCCACCCAGCGCCATCGAGAACCGCCAGGATGTAGTCGCTCGGGTGGCGTGATCGCAACTCAGCCAGGAAGTGGTTCATGCACAGGGTGTTGGCAGCGGGGAGGATTAGGCTGTCGTGGCAACCGTCGACTGGGCTGATGGCTCCGAACACATACAGGAACTCCCGAACCAGTTGCGCACCTACGGCAGGACGGACCCCGCGAGGTACCCAGCAGGCCTTCGGATCATTCATCCGTCCGATCCGCGCCTCGTCCTGGAAGCAGACTCTCAGCGCGAGGCCTTTGGCGGCGGCCCTTTCCGCTGTGGCCTTGACCCGCTGTGCGTAGCCCCCTTTTTGAACGCCTCGGCTTTCTCGGGATCGCGCTTGGGGTGGAATGGGCGCGGCACGATCTTGCGCCACCCGTGACGCGCGAGGAGTCGATAGACCGTGGATTCGGCGACCTTGCGCCCCAGCCGACCCTCAAGCGCCTGCCATACCTCTCGGACGACGAGGATCGAACCTTCGCCAGCCCTGCTCGCAAATCCGCTGAGGAACTCGGCCTCTTCCTGCAAGGTCATCGCCGCATGGAAGCGCCCCCCACGAGGTTTCTCTTTCAGCGCCTCGATGCCGGATCGAGCAAAGTCCTGCTGTGTGGCGCGGACAGTGTTCACGTGCCAGCCCAGCGTCGTGGCGATTTGCTCGGGGGTCTGCGCCCGCTCTACTCGCAGCCATACACAAAGAAATCACTGAAACTCGAAGCCGGACCATTTGGCCTTCCGGAATCCCACAAGTTCTTCTATTCGCGCCTGGCTGATGGGAATCGGTGGTCGCATCCTGGCCTCCCTTGAGACAAGGATCATTTAAACCTTAAAGAATGCAAGTCTGTATTAAACGCCTCGCCGGACGCGATTGGATATTAGAACCCTTTTGAAAGCTAGCTGGTATCAATGCCTTCCCTGGTGAAACCCGCCTCTTCAGTGACCCCTGGGTGCCAAAGGCACTCCGGAGGGCCCACCTACAGGGTGTTGTTCCGTATCGGAATTGGCAGCAGAAAACAAAGGGACTCTCCAATGAGAGCCCCTTTGTCATCAACAAAATAAAAGCCTAAAAATGGTATTTCACTCCAACCTGAACCCAGGTGGGATTAAAATTATAGGAATTGAATTGACTATCTGTGCTGCCAAATTCAACCATCTGGAGTAAGGCATCCGCCGACCATTTCGGGGTTATTTTGACGTCCAGGCCAGCGCGGAATCCAAACTTGAGATCCTTAGGAGCTCTATTCCCATCCAGACCCCAAGGGTGGTTGCCGGGAGAGCTCGCAAGGTAGCGCCACTGGTTAAGAGAGAAGCCCGTCACGACCTTAACGCGATCAAGGCCCGTGGGAATGATCAGATCGGTCGACACCTGCAGGTTGGTCAGACTAGTCTTCGACTCGTCTGGGCCGACCTTTCCGGGCAACCAGGTAATGGAAAAAGCAGGCCGAATCCCCAGGTTTGTATCGCCGAGGGTGCGATCCAAACCAACAGTCAACCCGACACCGTAGGTCTTCAGGGTGACTTTCTTGAGAGAATCATTGGCTACGGTGACAGCACCACCCACGAAAAGGCCCTTGATGTCATCCTCGGCTCGAACAGAGGAAGAAAAGGCCAGAGTCGCTGCGGCAGCGATCCAGAGCGTTTTGAGATTTGTGTTCATACTGTTAACTCCTAATGAAATCTGTTTAGGCGTTTTAGAACTTCAAGCCGATGCTTGCACTCACGTTACGCGCCTGGATCCAGTAGGCATAATTCCCTGCATCCGTGCCAAAAGTAGCAGGGTTGGCAACAGCAAGACCCGTGACATTGTATGGCTGAGAGGCTGTAATGAAATTATTAACGTAACCCGTGCGAATCTGCGTGTTGAACACGTTGTCGATTTGCAGGTTCCCCATCAACTGGAGCTTTCGGAATCCCAGAGGCAAGGACCAATCAATCTTGGCATCCACCTGATAAGAATCATTGCCAGTAAAGGCACCGCGCTGGGAGAACCAAGCCGTGTAGTTGGAGGGCAGAGCGGGGTTCGTCGGGACAGTCGTAGGGTAGAGATCCGTGGGGATCGCGCCCGGCCCCCAATTCTTGGTCCCCGCAGCACCGAAGACAGTGCCAGAGTCATAGCGCAGAAGGGCCGTATAGGAAATACGCCCCTTGCCCAAGGGCAGACTGGCGGTGACGTACAGGCGAGCCTTGTGGGTCTGGTTGCTGAGCAGCAAACCTTCTGGCGTGTATTCTGCGAGTGGGGTGCCGTTCCGCACATGCCAGCCCTTAAGGTTGAGCGGGGCAGATGCCGTGGTATCACGGAAGGCCTGTGCACCGGAGTCACCACCATTGGTGTTGCCCGTGAGACGGCTATAGGTATAGTTACCACCAAACAGCCAAGTGCTGTTGATGTTGTGCCTGAACTCCAATTCGGCCGCCTTATAGTTGCGGGTCAGTTCGTTGCTGTTGCCCCACTTTGTGGCCAGAGCGGGCCGAGAGGGTAGTCCAGACCCAGTGGGGTCTGTGACCATCACGAAATAGGCCGGATCGATATCTGTGGAGATCGAGAAATCATTCTTCCATTCCTTGTTAACGAAGGTGATCTGGAAGAAGGATCCGTTCTGGTATGCCCGACGGTACCCTAGGGTGTACTCGATCACATAGGGGTTGCTGAACTGCTCAATGATGTTGTTCTTGGAAGCATCAAAGTAGTTCGTCGGTGTGCTGAGGGGACCAGCCAAGCCATCAGCACTGTTGCCGTAGTTGTTCAGGTTGGTGATATTGGCATAATCAACCCATGTTGCAGCACCGGCGGCATTCGCAACGCCGGTATAGCCGAACTGTGCATAAGTCGTGTTGGCCTTCTTGATGAAGCCATCCGTGAACCCAGCACTATATTCATTCACGTATTTGGCGGCCGTAAAGGTGAACAGATGACGAGTCGTCCCATCCGGATCATAACGGATTTGGAAACGAGGTGCCAACGGACCCATCTTGTCGATCAGCACCGACTTGTCCGTATCTTCGACACGGAACTTGTCAATGCGAAGACCAAGCATAACGTTGAGATACTTATTAATAGACCAAGAGTCGTTCACATACAGGGATGTTGTCCGCGTCTTTGATATACCATCGGCGCCGTAATACCGCCGGAGGACAGCGGATTGCCCCAAGGTACCCGTGGCCGTCTGTGCAGCGTTCCCGAAGGATCGTGCATAGTAGTAATTGACCGCCTGGAAGCCAACCAGATTCCCGTAGGGGTCGGGGTTAAGGCCCGCCACGAGAGCAGCATCAGCCGTGACGGCAGGGATGTAGAAGCGCAAATTGCGGGGACCATTCTGAGTCTGGGTCCCGCGCAGGAACTCGTAGAACTCAAAGCCAGCGTCGATTTCGTGGCTTCCATGGAAATCCAGGAACTGCTTGACGTTCAGGTTCCCACTCTGGTTGTCGCGTGCATCAATGGCAGGCGCAATATTGAATCCGTAGGGGAAAAGAACACCCAATTGCGTGCCGTAGTAACTCAGGCGCAGATGATCGAGCAGAGGACTGGGGAAAGTCGTATTGGAAATCGACTTGGAGTACCGAGCCTCAATGAAGGTACTTCCGCCGAGCACACCTCGGTAGCCATAGCTCCAGTACTTATCTAACCCTATCTGACTGAGGGAATGCGACTGAATGGTGGCCACAATGGGCGCGCCATTATCACCGTAGGGGTTACGATTCTTAATTTCCTGCTTGTTCTGCTGGAAAGTGAAATCAACAGTGTGGTCAGGGGTGATGGAACCGGTAAATTTCGCGTCAATATAATCCTGAGTATCGGACCGATTCATGTTGGTGCCGATGTCGAAGGGATACAGAGAACCCGCCGTGAACCCAGGCTCGAACTGATCCCACTGTCGACCCGTCTGAGTGGCAGCTTCCCAATCCGCCGGGTTCTCACCGATGAGGATTTCTGTCCGGCTGGTCTCGGCCGGCTTCTGAATGGTCGAAATGGCAAACCAAACCCGGTCTTTCCAGATCGGGCCGCTGAAGAAAATATCGGTCTGTCGACGATTCTGAGTATTCGCGCGCGCTTCGTCACGGCTTTCTAGGTGGCGGTATGCCTCCCAGTCGTTTTTGCTGATGTAGGATCGGATTGACCCCGAGAAATCGTTTCCACCACTCTTAGTCACAACATTGACCATGCCGCCACCCGTGCGACCAAATCGGGCATGGAGCGGAGACTGAATGACCTGGGTATCCTCCACCGCGTCATCGATCAGACGGGTGCTGTTCATACGACCTTCGTAGTCATCCTTGATGCTCGTGCCGTTCAGGGTGTAGCCAGTTTCCTGGGTTTTGCCACCACGGATCGAGGTTCCGCCACCGGCATTGGTGGTAACACCAGGCGCGAAGTCCATAGCCCCGGTAAACGCACGATCTCCGCCAGCTGTGGGAAGGGTGAGCAATTCCTCGGCAGAGAAGGAAGTCGCCGCCTTGGAATCCGACTTATCAAGGGTTGCAGCGGAACTCACGACTTCTACTGTGGCAGCAGCTTGAGAGATTGGCTTCAGGATGAAATCCTGACGAATGCTTGCACCCACACCGATGCGAAGTTGACGAGCCCCCTGACCGGCGTACCCATCCTTGACCACATCAACCTGATAGTCGCCAGGAGGGAGCAGAGGCGCACGGAAACTACCCTTACCATCTGTGACAACCCGGCGGGGGGCGATCAGCTGCGCTGCGCGGATGATTACCTGGGCCCCCGCCACAGCGGCACCATTGGAATCCTTGACGCTACCAGCGAGGGAGCCCGTGACTTCCTGAGCCTGCAACGTAGCCCCAGCCGCAATGGCCAGTGCCACATTGCCAAGAATTAATGAATTTTTCAAAAAAGACATGTAGCCTCCAATCGATTAGATAGATCCGACTTCAATCAGAATTTGAAGGTATAGCCGAACTCAATTTTCGGCTTGTTGACGTTCTTTTCTCCGATCAACGGAGTGGTGGTGGTTGTGCCGTACACCGGATCCACCGTTGTCACCTTGTAGCTTGAAAAAAGCACGTTGAGCTCAAGAGCGCCAATCTCGTTCATGTCCCACTTGACCCCCACGAACGGCGAGGCGGTGAACCAGGACTTATCGGTGGCCAAGGTCCACGCACCACGAGCACCACCGACACCAAAGGTCGCAATGGACTCATTGTGATTCTTCAGCTTCGCAAGGGAAACACCAGCCTGGAATCCAAAATCCTTGATCAACTCCTGGCTCCAGCTCAAACGAAGAGCCAGACCTTCACTAGAATTCTTCCGAGAATCCACGGCCGTTTCATCGGTGAGGCCAAAGGGATTCGCGCCGATCGGCTGCCGATACTGGTTCCCGGAAAAATACTGGTAACCCAGTTCTGCGTTCAAGGCACCAGGTCCGACTTTATAGGCGTAGTTTACGCCAACACCAAAGCCGTTCCGCATCCCGTCTACAGCCTTGACGCCAGTCTGCAGACGTAGCTTGAGGGCCAATGGTGACGCTTCTTCAGCGGTACCTAAAGTCCCAACCAGCATAAAAGCCGGGATCAAAAGTAGTTTTTTCTTCATTTCAACTCCTCCTAGGGGTGTGAGCAGGGGTTGAGGCAGCTTGATGACCTGCAACCCAGTTGAGACAGCGGATGATCAATTGCACACGGCAAACGACAGATTTTGATGGAGTCATGAAAGTCAAGCACGCACCTGTCCAAATTGTCAACTTCGGGAACCTTCAGGAGGAATGTAGCACAAGAATTCTTCCATGCGAGGTGTATTCACTCCCTCAAGCTAGCTCCACGTGATTTGTGTCACAGGTTTGCCATAGACTTATAGAATGCAGAGCAATCCAACCATTTCCAGAACAACACCTGATGGGCAACCTCTTCTTCCCACTTCACGCCCCAATCACCACCCGCATCTCATCGCTCCCCGCATCCGAGCTGCAGCCGATCAGGAGGGCGCAGTGGCCGGGTTGGCTGGGGGGGACTTCGATCTGGCCCAGGAAGGTGCCGTCGGGGCCGGTCTTGCCGGCGAGGAGGGTGATGGCTTTCTTGAGGCTGGAGATCATGCGGATGGTGACTTCGGCGCCGCTGACGGGGTTCTGGCTGATGCAGAGCCGCGCCCGGATCTTTAGGGGGAAGGTCGTGCCGAAGGTGGGTTTCATGGGCTCGTCAACCACCATCTCGAGGGTGTCGACATCGCCCTCCTGCTGGAGGTACTCGAGGATGGCCTGATCAAGGGGACGGTCGTTGAAGACCTGCTGTTCGGCGACCTCACCCTCGCCTGGAGTCGTGTCGTACTTGCCGTTCTTGATGTCGCGGATGACGGCCTTGTGCTGCTCGTCCATGCGCGCCTGGATAACGCTGTCTGAGATGGGGCCGCCCAGCAGCTCCTCGTAGGAGGACCGGTAGTTGTCCAGGATTTCCCCGCCCACATAGATCAGGGTCTCGATCTTGGGGTTGCTTACGCCCTTGTCCTCGGTCTGAACGTGGAAGATCCGGCTGCCGTGGCGGACATCCGTGTTGTAGCCAGTGATCATGCCGGGTTCCCGTCCTTACTCAGTGGTGTCAGTGGCGGTTGAGGCGCTCGGCCATTTCGGGCATCACGTCCCAGGCGATCTCGCGGAGCACTTGGTCGCTGAGTTTGGCCACCAGAGCCTTGGCGAGGTGATCCATGAGGACCGGGTCCGAGGTAATGGCCCGCAACAGGTCGTCCGTGGAGGACGGGGCAGCCACCGGGGCCGCAATCGGTGCCGCCATCACCACAGGCTCAGGCTCCGGGACCACGGGCAGGTCACCTGTGGCCCAGGGCTCGGCCAAGGGTTCCGCCAGGGGGAAACCCATCGCCAGTGGTGGGACCTGCAGGGAGTCCGGCTCGCCCAGATCCAGTTCCTCCTCGTCATCGTCCGACCCGAGCACAGGGTTGGCCGTCAGGGGCTGGGAGGGCGTGAGGTACCCAAGCATTTTCTCGCTCTCGTCCGACCAGCCCACCACGGCCACCCCCGGGGTGATGGTGGCTTCCCCCAGGCCCGACAGGAAATCGGGGTCGGGCTCTGGCGTTGGGGCGACCAACTCTCTCGTAGGCCTGGGCTCGAAGGCCTCATCCGAAAGGCTGTCGAGGCCCGCAAGGGCTTCGGGATCGAAGGTCGGCTCGGATTCGGGCCCCAGGTCCGGTAGTTCCTGAGAGCCAGACTCGTCAGGGAGAACCTGGGTGGGAATCGAGGCCATCTCCTCAGGGAAGGCCTCAACCGGGGGGATAGGTGCCGACTCGAGTTCCTGCGCAAGCTCAACCGGCGGGACGGATTCAAAGGCGGAAGGCTCGAATTCGGGCGCCTCGGGCAGCATCTGGACGGGTTCGGGGAGGGCGGGCTCGGCCTCGACGGCAGCGGCCTTGGGCGCGATGGTCAGGCCCTTCAGGCTGTCGAGATCGAGCTCTTCGAGATCCAGGGATTCCTCCGGTGGGATTTCCGCGAAGGGGGAGAGGTCCTCGGTCACCGTGCCGGGCGGCGGCGGGACTTCGGGCCACAGATCGGCCTCGACCAGCACCAGCAGATCGTCATCGGCCACGTCGGGCTCCACGTCCAGGCTGGCTTCTGGGGCCGAAGCCTGACGGAATTCGGGCAGCTCCGAGAGCTTGACCGCAGGCAGGGTCGAGAAGGGGGAGAAGTCCTGGAGTGGCGCAGGCGGATGAGCAACCTCGACGCGGGCTTCCAGAAAGGTGTGAACGCGGGCACCCAGATCCCTCAGTTCCACGGGTTTTTTGAGAAAACCCTGGATGGAGGCCGTTTCGAGCCGGGTTGGATCCACGGTATCGAGAACGCCCGCCATCATGGCGATGGGGATGCCGGCGGTGGCAGGGTGCATCCGGAGCTGGTCCAGCAGCTCCCAGCCGTCCATACCGGCCATCATGATGTCGAGCAAAGCCACATCGAATCGCTCGCCTTCGGCGATGAGATTCAGCGCGTCCTTGGCGCTTTCGACGCAGACAAGCTGGATGTCGGTGGGCGCCAGCAGCGTTTCCGCAATCTTGTGGATGCTCGGGTTGTCGTCCACGAGGAGGAGGCGGGGCATAGGAACCTCGGGAGGCCGGGGGTGAGAGGACTGGGCCTAAACTAGCAGAAAAAAGGGGATGCTAGTACGGAAATGCGGCTGGAGCGTCATCTTGCCTTCAGCAGATTGCGGATTTTTCGCAGGCGTTCATTGCCCTGGAGCCGCACTAGAAGCACCCGGTCGCCCACCCAGACCCAGCCGACCTCCGAGGCTTCGCGCAGGGCGATGTCCGGGCCCTCCGGCAGCCAACCCCGCACGGAGGCACGCAGACTGGAGGCGGCATGCCAGTCCGCGCGGAAGGATTTCTTGAGGGCCTCTCGCTGGCGCTCCCGGGGGAAACCCTCCGCGCCCTTGCCCCACCGGAGATCCCAGGAGGTGAATGCCGCATCCTCGGCTTTCCAGGCCCAGGCGGCGTCGTAGGGCGGCCAGGGCTCGGCTTCGGTGGGAAGGTCCTTCCAGGTGGAATCCGTGGCAGAGGAAAGGGATCGCACGGCAACCTTTTGCTTATCCAGGGTGATCCGCCCCATGAAGAGGGGGGGATGGGCCACCAGTTCCCCGCTGCCCGCATCCAGGCGCCGCCAGAGGCCCTCCTCCAGGCCCCAAAGGCTCCAGCCACTGGCATCACTGATCCATAGGCGGTCCTGTCGGGGAAACCAGATCCGCACCCCGGGTCGCAGGGAAACCACGATTCCGGGCCCCGGAAAATCCTTCCCGTCATCCCAAAGCTGCTCGGGGCGGGTGATCCAGCCCTTCGGCGGCGCGGGCAGGCCCGGTTCGTCCCAGGCGGCCAGGGTCTGCGGGGGGCGTTCACCATCCACCGACAGCGTGGTGATCAGCCACGCACCCTCGGGCGTGGGGGCCCGCAGGCCGAAGAGCACCGCCTTGCCGTCCCAGCTGAAGCGGCTCCAGGGGCCACTGTCCAAGGGCCCAGAGCACTCGACCCTCGGGCATTTCCAGCAGACGTGTCTCGAACCGATCCCCGCCCAGGGCCAGGGTTACGAGCAGATGGGAACCCCGATTGGGGTCCAGCCGCGCCGAACAGATGGGCGCCTCGAACCGCAGGCGACGCCACTCCAGACCCCGCCAGAGCAGGATCTCGCCGTGCCCCGTGGGGCCATTCATGGCGAAGCCCTGGTCCCCCAGAAAGGGCGAAGCCGGTTCCCAGGGCGCCTCAAAGCCCCCCGCGTAAGGCCAGGGGTCGAGCTGGTCGGGATCGCGGGTGCCCTGGAACCTCGGAGCCCAGCCATCGGCGAGGCGATACTCGGCGAGAGTCTCGAAGCTCTCCATGCTCAGGGCCACCGGCACCTCCCCCGTGGCCACTCCGCCCTGGCTCTTGGCGCGGGGCGCCTGCACCACCGCCAGCAGCACGAGCATGGCCGCGATGAACAGGGTGGCGATGAGGTAGCGTTTTGGGATCACTTCGTTTCAGTCGCTCCGTTCCGCTCATGATGGAGTGATTCAGGGGAACTCCGCCATGGAACATCGCAACCCGATCGAAACGGAGGTCAAGCTCCGGGTGCCCAGCCTGGCAGGTTTGCAGGCCCGCCTGGAGGTTCTGGGCTTCCTTCTGACGGTTCCCGCCCAGGCGGAAACGAGCGAATTGTGGGACCGCGATGCTGAGCTCTGGACCCAAGGCAGCGCCCTTCGGCTCAGACTTTTCGCGGGCAAGGCTTGGCTCACCTGGAAGGGCCCCAAAATCCCAGATGCCCTGCTGAAGATCCGCCCCGAGCTGGAAACGGAGATCGCCGATCCCCAGGTCCTGGAAGGCATCCTGCAGGCCCTGGGCTTTCGCCCCGTCCTGCGCATGGTGAAGACCCGAGCCCTGATGAGGCGCACGGATCTCGTGGCCTGCCTGGATGAAACTCCCTTCGGCTGTTTTCTGGAACTGGAGGGCGAGGCCCCCGCCATCCACGCGACCATGGCAGCCCTGAACCTCGGCCCCGAGGCCGCCGAGTTGCGCAGCTATCCCGCGCTCTTCCGGGAACACGGCCTGGGAGCCCGTCCGAGTATTCTGCGGGAACCGCGTTGAGCGCAAAGGGTTTGATGGCACGAAGGCGCGTGAGAGGCGATGCGGGTTCATCGTCCGAATGCGCCGACACAGCCAGCGAGCCCTTTGCGCTCAACCCTTCGGGCTGGGGCGCCAGCCGTCGCGATCCTGCGTCAGGCTCCTCGTCCTTGGGGCCACCAAGGCCTTCGTCGCCTTCCTTGCCTCGCTCGGCTGGCACACCAGCGCGGCCCCGCATAATACTTGGACGGGCTCCTGGCGTAGCAAATCGTCACAGGACCGCCACGGAGCCTTTGCGAGGCCTTCATGGGAGCGTCACCACCCGAGGGGATCCTTGAACCCGAGGAGGTGCCCCCATGGCTCCGATCCAGCTCCAGGAATCTCCAAACACAACGGACACCAGCCGCTTCGTGGTGCGGCCCCTAGAGTCCTCCGACTTCGCGCACCTTCAAGAACTCGAGCGGGAACTCTGGTCGGGTGATGCCACGGGCACGCTCTGTCCCCACTACCTGCGGCTCTGCACCGAGATGTACGCGGACTGGTGCTTCCTCGCCCTGGAAGGTGAGAAGGCCGTGGGCTATGTGCTCAACTTTCCCAAGGGCAGGGTGAACTACTGCGCCACCCTGGCGGTGTTGCCCCAGTACCAGAAGACCCGGGTGAACTACCTGCTGATCCGGGCCATGGTCAAGAAGCTGCTCGAGGAGGGCGTGGAGGAATGCCGATTCCTCGTCGAGCCCGACAACCATGATGCCCGCAGCGTTCATCAGGCCCTGGGCGCCCGGGTGGTGGCCGAAGTGGACGACTACTATCGAAAAGGTGATCGCCGCCTCTGGTCCGTGATCAATCAACAGGATCTAGAGCAGCTCCGAGCCCGCTATACCCGGCTGCGCCTGGTTTCCTGATGAGACGCCTCACGCGCCTTCGCCCTGCCCTTCGACTCAGTGCCGTGCTCATGGATTCCCTCTGGTCCATCGGACGCATGTCAGTCTCCCGTCGGCCCGACGCCCTGCTTTCCCCTTGGTGCCGCAGGCTGCTCCCCCGCATGGGCATCGAGACCCGCCTGGAGGCCCCGATTCCGGTGGGAGGTCAGCTCTGGGTGGCGAATCACCTCAGTTGGCTGGATCCTATGGTGCTCATGGCCCTGCGCCCCAGCGGCATCCTGGCCAAGGCCGAGGTGGCGGACTACCCCGTGGTAGGCCCGGGCGCACGCCGCGCGGGCCTGCGTTTCGTGCGCCGCGAGGACCCCTTGAGCCGCGCCGCCGCCCTGGCTCGGCTGACTGCGGAGCTTCGCGCCGGAAGGGATTTCCTGATCTTTCCCGAAGGCACCACCACCTGCGGGGAAACCCTTGCGCCGCTCTACGAAGGCTCGCTGAGGCTCGCCTATCGGCTTCAGGTGACGGTGCTCCCGCTCCACCTGGCCAGCGATGATGCTCACTACCCCTGGACGGGCCAAGCAGAGCTACTGCCGCACCTGCAGAAGCTGTGCGATACCCCCCGCACCCGGGTTCGCGTGCGGCCCGGCCCGGTGCTTCGTCCCACCGATTACCTCACCGAAGGGGCCTGGATCCGCCAGATCCGCAGCCACCTCCATCCCTGGAACGCCATCGAGGAAAGCGCGTGAACGCTGCCGAATCCCTGCTCAACAACCTTCGCTCTGGACTGGTGCCCTTCCTGGGGCTCACTGCGGCACCCGAACCCTGCGCCGCCACCGGCGTGGTGCTCGGCGCACCCTACGATGGCGGCGTATTGAACCGCCCCGGTGCGCGCCTCGGTCCCTGGGCCCTGCGCGCTGCAACCCTGGGCCTTGGCCGTCTGCCCATGCCCCTTCGCTTGCAGGGCCCCGAGGAGGAAGCCCGCAGTTTCGCAGGTCTGGGCTGGGTGGATGGCGGCAACGTGCCCACGCGCCCCTTCGATATGACCGAAGCCCTGGCTGCGGTGGAAATGACCACGGCGGCCTGGATTGCCCAGGGTGCTCGCACCCTCCTGTTGGGCGGCGATCACCTGATGACCCTCGGAGCCTTACGAGCCCATGCCCGGCACCACGGCCCCCTGGGCCTGCTTCATTTCGATGCCCACCCCGACGCCGGGCACGGTGAGCTCTGGGGCACGGCCTGCCACCATGGCACCTGGGTGCGCCAGGCCCTTGAGGAGGGCCTCCTGGATCCCCATCGCACCGTGCAGGTGGGCCTGCGGGCCCCGCGCTTCGATGGCGGCGAACTGGCCTTCCTCCGCAGCGCAGGGGTGCATCTTTGGACGCCCTGGGATCTCAAGGATGTGCGCCTCAGCAGCCAGCTCCACGGCGACCTGGCCCGGGTGGGCCAGGGTCCGGCCTATGTGAGCCTCGATCTGGATGTGCTGGATCCGGCCTTCTGTCCCGCCGTGGCCGAACCCGTGCCTGGGGGGCTCACGGTGATGGAGCTTATCTCCCTGCTCCGCCACACCCACCGATGGTCAACGCCCTTTGTCGGGGCTGACGTGATGGAGTTGGCTCCCACGTTGGCGGGCGCCGAAGAGTCGGCCCGGGTGGCGGCCCACCTGGCCCTGCAGCTCCTCGCGTAGCAGATTCGCGAACCTTTAAACTCACAGGAACGTCGAAGCCCTGCCACATACCCTTCACATCGGCCCCCCATACTCGTTCCGAGGTGATGTCATGGTGATCGGAAACTGGTTGTCCCTCTTGGCGCGGCAGTCCTCCCACGGCGCCTCCATCGGGTGGGATGAGATCGTGGTCGGCCATGATTTCGGTTTCCTGAAGCCCGAGGAGATCCAAAGCTGGGTGCGCGATCAGGGCTTCCCCGGAGGGGCCTGCGAGCATTTGGCCTCGCTCTCGGGAGCTGCCCTAGAATCCTTCGAGATGGCCCTCTGGCTGGCCGCTGCCGAAGTCACCGGAAAGGCCCCTCGCCCCGGCGGTCGCCGCTGGGCCCAGGCTCAGGATCGCTGGCGCCTCGCCCTGCTCAAGGATGTGCTGGAGGCTCCCCTCGGGGCCGAAGCCCTGGGCATCGCCGTGGAAACCATCTACGAGTGCGTGGGCTGCCCCGAAGACATGCTGGGCCTCTGGCGCCGGGCTGACCGCTGGGCCAAGACTCCCGCCGCCGCCGAACGTTCCGCCATCCAAGCCTTCATCCAGCGCCACGATCAGGATCTGTCTGCGGTGGGCTGATACCCGCGCTCGGGTCGAGGCTCGGGAGCGGATACTCTGCTTGGGAATCCCGAGGAGCGTCCATGCGTGCCCTTTATCCCGTGCTCCTCATCCTGCTGACCCTGATGGCCTGCGCTCGGGAAAGCCCCGAAGCGCGGGTGAAACAGGCCTTCGAGGTCTGCGTGAAGGGCATCGAATCCAGCGATCCCGGCGCGGTCATCGACCAGTTAGATACCCGCTTCGAGGGGCCGGGAGGAATGGACCGGAACGGGGCGAAGCTCTACCTATTGGGCGTTCTGCGGCGGGACAAGATCGGCGTCACCGTCTTCTCCAATCGCGTCGAGGTGAAGGGCCATGAGGCGCTCCAGACCACGGAGCTGCTGCTCACCAGCCAGGGCGGCTCGGGTCTGCTGCCCCAGGATGCCTCCCGCCGCACCTTTCTGCTGCGCTGGATCGAGAAGGACGGCACCTGGCGTCTGCGAGCACTGGTGGACACCGAGAGCCGCGGAGACGAAGGGCTCCGCTAATCAAATCGCCTTGGAGACCCGCGGCAATTTGCGTTCAAGCAGATGCCCCAGCAAGGTCGACGGACGATCGGGATACCTGAGGCCCAGCAGGTTCAGGGTCGTGTCCACGTCCCCCATGGCGCGATGGGCGGCCCCCTTGGCCACCCCGAGGGCGGCGGCGAGATCCTGGAGGCGGGCGTTGGGAACCTGGGGATAGAGGCTGCGCCAGGGGATGCCCCGGCAGGAACAGGCCCACCGCATCTCCCGCACCTCGGGCAGCACCTGGGCCACGAAGCCCTTGTCGAAGCCACTGTTGTGGGCCACCAGCAGATCCGCACTGGAGAGCAGCGTCTTCACACACGCTGCATCGATGCGCTGGCCCCGCACCATGGCGTCGGTGATCCCATGCACCGCCATGGCCTCCCAGGGGATGGGACAGCCCGGGTCCTGCAGGCCCTCGTAGCGGTCCAGGATCTGCCGGATACAGCCCGAGCCGCGCTCGACCTCCACCAGCACCACCGCGATCTCGATGATGCGGTCAGTGGCTGGATAGAGCCCCGTGGTTTCCGTGTCCAGCAGGGCGACACGAACCGATTCTTCCCCGACCATCAAGCGCCTTCCTGAGGGCCGAGGCCCAACAACCAGGCCTCGTCCCGCACCTGGATACCGAGTTCCTCGGCCTTGGCCAGCTTCGAGCCCGCCTTTTCCCCCGCCAGCAGCAGGGTGGTCTTCTTCGAGACAGAACCCGTGACTTTTGCGCCGAGTTTCTTGAGCAAGGCTTCCGCCTCCTCCCGGGCGAGGGTGGGGCAGTGTGCCGGTGACCACGGCGACTTCGCCGGAAAGAGGCAGATCACCCACCGCCCGGGCTTCTGGCGGCGTGGGGTGAATTCCCATGGCCTGGAGTTGCGCGGGGAGTTCCGGGTGCAGCGCGGCAAAGCCCCGCAGCGAGGCCGCAACCTTGGGGCCCACTTCTTCCACGGCCTGGAGATCCTCCTCGGAAACGGACCAAAGCAGCGCGAGGTCGGGATAGGCCTCCGCCAGGAGTTCGGCCGTCTTGGCCCCCACCATGGGGATGCCCAGGGCATGAATCCAGCGCCCCAGGGGTTTTACGCGAGCCCCATCGAGGGTCGCCATGACATTCTGGGCGCTCTTCTCCGCCATGCGCTCCAGCCCACTGAGAAAGGCCAGACCCTGGGCCGGGTCCCGGAGCAGCGAAAAGATCTCCCAGGGTTGTTGGAAGCGTTTCGCGCCAACGATCTGCTCCACCAGCGAATCGCCCAAGCCTTCGATATCCAGGGAAACTCGGCTGCCCAGATGCAGGAGGCGCGCCTCGAGCTTGGCGGGGCATTCCGGGTTCAGACAGCGGATGGCGACCTCGTCCTCGGTGTCCTTGCCCACGCCCCCGCTGCAGACGGGGCAGAGAGTTGGGATGACAGGAGCGGGTGCGCTTTCGGGCAGAGTATCCGGCACCACGGCCACCACCTTGGGGATGACATCGCCGCCCTTCTCAATGAACACCCGACAGCCCACCCGCAGCCCCAGGCGGACCAGCTCTTCCGCGTTGTGCAGGGTGGCTCGGCGCACGGTGGAACCCGCCACCTCCACCGCCTCCAGTTCGGCCACGGGCGTGAGCTTGCCCGTGCGCCCAACTTGCCACGTGATGCCCAAGACCTCTGTGGTGGCCTGCACCGCCGGGAACTTGAAGGCAATGGCCCAGCGAGGCACGCGGTCCGTCGTGCCCAGGCGCTCCTGCAGGGCGAGCTCTCGCACCTTGATGACCACGCCATCCGTATCGAAGGGCAGCCGGAGCCGCGCCTCCCGCTGGGCTTCGATGAAGGCCCACACGGCCTCGAGATCGCCTTCCACCTTGGCGGGCATGGGGGTGAACCCCCAGGCGCCAAGCCAGTCCATGGCCGACCGATGATCCTGAGCCCCCAGCAGCTGCCAGGGCAGGAAGGAGAGGCGGCGTTCGGCGACCACGCGGCTATCCAGCAGCTTCAAGGTGCCGCTGGCGGCGTTGCGGGGGTTGGCGAAGCGGGCCTCGCCCCGGGCATCGCGCTTGGCGTTCAGTTCCTCCCAGCGGCGCCTGGAAAGAAAGACCTCGCCCCGCACCTCCACGAGATCGGGAGCATCCTCGGGCAGCGTGAGAGGAATATCGGCGATCGTGCGGGCGTTCTCGGTGACCACTTCGCCGGTCTCCCCATCTCCCCGGGTCATCGCCTCCACCAGGGCGCGGTTCTCATAGCGCAGAGAGAGCGAGAGGCCATCCACCTTCAGCTCGGCAGCGTACTCGGGCTTCGCCCCGGCCAGCCCCTTGGCCACCCGCCCTTCCCAGTCCCGCAGTTCGCCCTCGGTGTAGGCGTTGTCGAGGCTCAGCATGTAGACCCGGTGTTTCGCCTTGGGAAAGAAATCCACAGGGGCCGCGCCCACCCGCTGGGTGGGACTGTTCGGATCCGCCAGCAGCGGATGCTGGGCCTCCAGCTCCCGGAGCTCCCGCTCCAGGGCATCGTATTCCGCATCGGAAATGATGGGGGCGTCCAGTACGTAATACCGCCGCCGGTGTTCCAGCACCTGGGCGGCCAGTTCCTTCATGCGCTCGAGGGCATCCATCTCACTTCACCTTCGCCTGGTAGGCCACGGCCATGACGACACCCAGGCCCATGAAATAACTCAGGGTGCTGCTGCCCCCGGCGCTGAAGAAAGGCAGCACCATGCCCTTGTTGGGCAGGATGCCCACCACCATGCCCACGTTCACCAGCAGGTGCAGCCCCAGGATGCAGGCGGCGCCGACACAGAAATTGGTCTCGGCCACATGCTTGGCCGAACGGGCGATCTCCAGGATGCGGGTGAGCAGGACACCGAAGAGCCCCAAGGCCAGCAGCACCCCCACAAAGCCCCGCTCTTCGGCCCAGACACTGAAGACAAAATCCGTGGTCTTCACCGGCAGGAAATTCAACTGGGTCTGGCTGCCGGCCGTGAACCCCTGGCCGAAGAACCCTCCGGCGCCAATGGCAATGCGGCTCTGGTTGATCTGGTAGCCCTTGCCCTGGAGATCCGCATCGGGATCGAGGAAGGTGAGTACTCGCTGTTTCTGGTAGGGCTTGAGCACCTTCTTCCAGGCGCCGTAGCCGCCCACGCAGATCAGCACCAGCCCAATGGCCACCCATTTCGCCCGCAGTCCCTTGAGCAGCGGCACCAGGATCAGGATTGGCAGAAAGCTGATGGCCATGCCCAGATCCGGCTGTTTCAGCACGAGGAGCATGGGGAAGAGCACCAGGCCCGAGGTCTTCAACAGTTCAAAGGCACCTAGGTTGTCGGGAGGTTGGAGCGCGAGCCGGTGGGCCACAAAGAGCAGCGTGAGCCACTTCATCAGCTCACTGGGCTGAAAAGTGTGCCCGCCGATGAGGATCCAGCGTTGGGCGCCGCCCACCTTCTTGCCGATGACGAAGACTGCGATGAGACCCAGGATGCCGAGACAATAGAGCACCAGGCTGAGGCGGAAGATCTGGCGCGGGTTCTGGTTGGCGATGTAGGCCATGGCCACGAAGCCCAGGAAATACCACAGGCTCTGCTTGACCCAGAGATTGGCCTGACTGGTGCCCCGCCCCGCCGAATAGAGCGTGAGCGAACCCATGAGCACCAACAGGAGCATGGGCAGGAGCAGCGAGGCATCCAGGGCGCGGAGACGATTCCTCACGGGGTCACCTCTCCGTCTTCGACGGGTTTATTCTCGAGCTTGAAGGCATCCGGCAGCTTGCCCCCGGGCGGCGGCAGGGGATTCTTGGGGCGGTTGATGAACCAGTACTCACAGAGTTTCTTGGCGATGGGCGCGGCATTGGAGGCCCCGAATCCGGCGTTCTCCGCCACCACCACAAAGGCGATCTGGGGATTCTCCCGGGGGGCGTAGCCCGCGAAGAGCGCGTTATCCCGAAACTTCTTTTCCTGCCTGCGGGATTCCTCGCGGCTGGCGCCCAGGCTGCGGACCTGGGAAGTGCCTGTCTTGCCGACCATGTCGAACCCAGGAATATTCGAGGCCTTGGCTGTCCCAACCTTGACCACCTGGTAGAGGCCTTCATCCAGGATCGACCAGATCTTGGGATCTAGGTGCGTGTCCCTGGGGGCGGGGGGCTGGTACGGCTCCATCTCACCGTTCTTTTCGTTGCGGAAACCGTAGAGCAGGTGCGGGGTGAGGAGCTTGCCCCTGGTGGCGAGCATGCCGTAGAACCGGGCCAAGGCCAGGGGCGTAAGGGCATTCTGGCCCTGACCAATGGCCACACTGATGGTTTCCCCGGCGTACCATTTGGGTTCCTTGGGACGGAACGCTTTGGCCCAGGCGCGACTGGGTACTCTGGATGTGGCCTCGTGGGGCAGGTCGATGCCCGTCTTCTCCAAAAGGCCATATTTTTCGGCGGCAGCGTTGATCTCGTCTACGTCCAGGTGCATCCCCAATTCGTAAAAATAGTTATTGCAGCTATGGGCGATGGCCTGGGTCAGATTCACGGAGCCATGCACCGCATCGCACCGGAAAACCCGGTTGTAGAAGGTCTTCTGTCCCGCGCAGTGGAAGACCGTTTCCTGTTTCAGAATGCCCTTTTCCATCGCGGCGAGGGCCACCAGCAGTTTGAAGGTGGAGCCCGGCGGATAGAGGCCCTGGGTGACACGGTTCAGCATTGGCTTGACCGGATTGCGCATGAAGTAGTCCACCTGTTCCTGGCTCAGGCGGTTCAGGAACACATTGGGATCCATGGTGGGCGCCGAATAGAGGGCCAGGATCCCCCCATCCCGCAGATCGATGACCACGCCGGCCCCGTTTTCTTCGCCGAAGGCATCCTTCAGCACCTGCTGCAAACCCGCGTCCAGCGTGAGATACACGCTCTTGCCCGGCACCGGCTCCTTGATGCCGTAGAGCGCCATCTCGCGGCCCAGGTGATCCACGAGAATCCGGCGCTCGCCGTCCTCGCCCCGGATCTCCTGGTTGTGCGTGGCCTCGACCCCGGCCCGGCCAATGATCTCCCCCAGGTGGTAGCGTTCGGGATTCTTCTCCAGGAGTTTTTCATCCACCTCGCCCACGTACCCCAGGGCGTGGCCCGCGAGGCCCTCGCCGAGATAGACGCGCCGAGGCGCCGCCTGGACACTGAGAAAGGGGAAGCGCGCCCGCAGAAGCTCCGCCTGGGCGAGCCCCGCATCATCCAGATTGTCCTGGAGCACCACCATGCGGTTGCCCCCTGCCTGACGACTGAAGGCGATCCGTCGCTTGAGATCCTCCGGTTCGCGCTGGAGTTGGCGGGCCAGTTCTTCGACCTGGTGAGGATCCGCCGGCAGTTCCTCCGCCTGGATGACCAGGTTCAGGGCCCTCCGGTTGTCCACGAGCTTGTGCCCATTCCGGTCGAAGATGATGCCCCGGGGCGCAGGGGTGGTGCGGGTCTTGACCGCCTGACGTAGGGCCAGTTCCTGCATCTCGCGCCGCTTGATCACCTGGACCCAGAAGTAGGGCACGAGCAGCCCGACGACCACCACCCACACAAGAAGCTTGAGCACATCAACGCGCCTCTGGATGAGATTGCGAACCCGGCCGTCGATCAAGGCCTACCTCCGATGGAGGGGACGGTGAAGCCTGAAAGCCACCGACCCCCACAGGGGCACCGTGAGGAGCGTCCAGAGGGGCCCCCAGCCCCAGGGGTGCGGCCCGCAGGCGATGCGCACGGCGGCATGGACCAGCAGGGCATGGATGACAGCCAGGGCCGCGAGCCGAATCCAGAAGGCCCGGCGCTGGCTCGGCGGCCATTGCGTCAGCACCCAGGCCGCCAGGAGCATGGCCAGGAGATTCCCCAGGGCTGTGCCTCCCAGTTGGGGGTAGGCCCGCATGGCGCCTTCCAGCACCCAACCGGCGGCGGCGGCCCAGCAGGCCCCAACCAGGGGCGAGCGGAACTCCGGTGCCAACCCTAGAACCAGGAACGCATTGAGCACCGCCTGGACGGCGGGCCAGGGGGCCGCGAAATAGACGCCTCCCAGGGTCAGGCAAGCGAACAGCAGATGCCGGAACATGGGCGAGTTGGCGTTGCCGCTCATTTCACGCCTCGCTGCCCAAGGCCCGCCACGGGCTCAGAGGGGGGCTGCACCTGGATCGGGGGCTTGGGAGGCATGAGGAGAACCAGGTGGGTCCGGTCGAGGGGTGCGGCCAGGGTCACTTCCAGGGCCAGTTCGGCATCCCTGGGTCTGGCGGCGGTGACGTACCCCACCAGGAGTCCCCGGGGGAAGACCCGGTCCAGGCCCGAGGTATAGACGGGCTCACCCACCTGCACCACCTCCTGGCTGCTGATATAGCGGATCTCCGCCTTGCCCGGCCCCACGCCCTGCAGCACCCCAGTGGCCCGACTGCGCGCCAGCATCACGGCCGCAGATGCGTTGAAGGAGTCCAAGGGAAGCACACTGGCCTGCCCCTGGGTCACGGACCAGACTCGTCCCACCACGCCCTCGGGACAGATGACGCCCTGATCGGGATTGATCCCCGCATCTGCGCCGCAGTCCAACACCAACCCCCCGAAAGGCGCGCGCCGGAGGTTGGCGATGATCCTGGCCCCCCGGGTTTCCAGGGGGAAAGCCTGCTTGAGTCCCAGCAACCGCACGGCCTCGTCGGCCTCACTGTTCTTCTGGGCGTTCTGGATGGCGGCCATCTGCAGGTATTCCACCCGCTGCCGCAGCATCTGCACCTCGGCCAGGGCCCGCTGATGATCCGCGATTCGCTGGGTTCGCGCCTGCCGCCAGGCCTCGAACCGGGCGCTTACCGTCTGAGAGGGGCGGGAGAGCAGCCCCAGCAGGTTCTGCCAGCGCGTTGCCGCCCCTCGGCCCAGGAAGACCCACAGCAGGTGCCCGAGACAGAGGGCGACAATGCCCCAGCGTCTGCGACCGGAAGGGTTCCAGCCCCAGGGGCGCTCCCGCATCGGTGCTCCTCTTCTTAGTCGAGAATCTGAATGCGCCGCAGGAAGGGGATATCATCCAGCAGCACGGCCGTGCCGCGCACCACGGCCGTCTCGGGGTTTTCGGCCCGGTAGCAGGGCAGGTGCGTTTCCTTGGAGAGCCGCACATCCAGCCCCTGGATCTTGGAGCCGCCGCCGGTCAGGCAGATGCCGCGGTCGATGAGATCCGCCGCCAACTGAGGCGGGGTTTCGTTCAAGGCCTTGCGAACCAGATCGATGATGGCGCTGATGGGCTCCGAGAGCGCCTCGCGGATCTCGGTGTCGTTCAGCACCAGCGTCTTGGGCAGACCCTCGAACTGGTCCCGGCCCGAGATGTTCATGGTGCGAGGCTTATCGGAGGGATAGGCCGAACCCAGGTTCCACTTCACTTCCTCGGCTGCGGATTCCGAGATGAGCACGTTGTACTTCTCGCGGATGTACTTGATGATCGCCTCGTCCATCTCATCGCCCGCAATCAGGATGGAGTCGGAGAAGACCTTGCCGTTGTACGAGATCACCGCCACATCCGTGGTGCCGCCGCCCACGTCCACGATCATGCAGCCGCGCTTCTCGTTGATGGCGAGCCCCGCGCCGATGGCGGCCACCATGGCCTGATCCACCAGGAACACCTCGCCGGCCTTGGCGTCGTAGCAGACCTGCTTCACCGCCCGGCGCGCCACCTGGTGGGCCCGGGGAGGCACGGACACCACGATGCGGGTGCGGGCGATGCCGCGGTTGGGCCGGGCCTTCTTGATGAAGGCAGCCAGCATTTTCTCGGCGGCATCCACCTCGTAGATCATGCCGTCCTTCATGGGGCGGATGGTCTGAACCCCCTGGGGAGCGCGGCCCAGCAGTTGCTTGGCCTCATCGCCCACGGCCTCCACCTCGTGCGTCTGGGTGTTCAGGGCAACGATGGATGGTTCGTAGATCACGATACGCCCCGCCTGGCGGGTGTAGACCAGCACAGAGGCCGTGCCCAGATCGATCGCAAGATCGCTGGTAAAAAGGCCAGACCAGAATTGGGATGAAAAGGGATGGGACAAGGCAGGCTCCGAGGGAACCCCCTAGTTTTCCACGGATCCGCCTCCTTGGACAGGTTCGCGGCCCTTCGTGCCGCGAAAAGATCTCCTGCGGGGCTTAGCCCTTCCCAGCCTCCGCCAACTCCTGGACCAGCAGCTCGGGGTTGAAGCGGCCGGGCAGGTCTCGGTGGTAGCCCCGCACCCAGCGCCTCCCGTTGACCCGAATGAACGGAATCGCCCGTTTGCCCGTCTCGGCCTCCAGTTGCTCGGCGGCGCCCGCCACCCGTTCAATATCCACTTTGGTGAAGGGTACGGCGTTCTCCCCCAGCCATCGCTCCAGGCGGCGACAGTCGCCGCACCAGGTGGCCGAATAGACCTGGAGCTGGAGTCCATTCAGAAGGCTGAGGTCGGGCATGTTTCCTCCGGTTAGGATTGGATGTCACGCCCAGTCAGTCTGGGACATGGGAATCGAGGAGAACGAAATGAAGCTTCGTCGTGCACATTGGCTGGGAATGGCGGGTCTGGCCCTGGTGGTCGCCCTGGGCTGCAATAAAGGCTCCAAGGACACCAGCAAAGTCATCGCCAGCGTTGCCGGTGAAAAGATCACGGAGAAGGCCTTTGGCGAAACGATCAAAGCCATGGTTCCCGATGAAGCCAAGGCCAAGGAAGTCCTCACCAGCGAAGCGCTCCGGGACAAGCGTAACGAGTTCCTGGGCCAATTGGCCAAGGCCAAGGCCATCGTCATCCTGGGTAAAGCCCAGGGTCTGGACAAGGACCCCGGCGTACTCCTGCGCCTTGAGCAGGCAACGGCACAGGCCTACGTCCAGACGCTGATGGAGCGCCGCCTCAAGGCCCAGCCCACCGAGGCCGACCTCAAGGCCACCTACGATGAACTCCTGGCGGAGCGCAAGGCCCAGGGCCAGGACAAGGGAGTGCCCCCCTTCGAGCAGGTCAAGGCCCAGATGCCCATGCTCTGGAAGCAGCGCCAGGAGGCCAAGATCTTCGAGCAGCTGATGAAGGAAGCCACCCAGAAGTCCCCCATCACCTACGCCGACGACTACAAGCCCGCGCAGCCCTAGCATCAATAGGTTCCAGCCCTCCGATCGGCCCCTTCACGGGGCCGATCGCTTTGAAGCCCCCTGCGACCGGAACCAAGCAAAGGCTTACACTCGAAACCATGACCACGGACCACCCGACTCCGCCCGCAGGCCCCGCTCGGAAGCGGTCAACGCAAGGCTCGCCCGGAGACGAGGCCAGGTTCCAAACCCTCGTCGAACATATTCGGGACATCATCGTTTCCTATGGGCCCGATGGCATCCTGCTCTTTGTCAGTGAAAGCGCGCGGAGCCTGGGATACGAACCGGATTTCGCCGTTGGTCGCCATATCCTCGAATTCGTTCATCCCGAGGACCACGATGCCGTAGAGGCTGCCTTCCGCTTGAATCTCCAGGGCATTCCCCATGACCGAGTGGAGTGTCGCCTGCGCCACCAGGATGGGCACTACGAGTGGTACGAAGAGTACAGCGAACCCCTCCACATCGACGGCGCGTTGGCCCAGGTGAACGGCGTACTCCGGAATATCCAGGAGCGCAAGACCGCCGAGGAGGCGCTTCGAGAGCGGGAAGCCATGTACCGGGCCTTGGTGGACCACAGCCACGACGGCATCTTCATCATCGGAACCGACCGGTTCCACTTCATCAACCCCAGGGCCACAGGCATCGTGGGCTATTCCCTGGACGAACTCTACGCCATGGACCCCTGGTCCCTGGTCCACCCCGAAGAGCGGGCCAAGGTAAAGGACAACGCCTACCGGCGGGTGCGGGGCGAGGATGTGCCTCCCCGCTACAACGCCCGCATCATCCACAAGTGCGGGGCAGTGCTTTTTGTGGAGCTCAGCATCAGCAAGATCCCCTTCGCCGGGCAGTGGGCGGTTCTCGGCACCCTGCGGGACATCACTCAACGCCTTGAATCCGAAGCCGCCCTGAAGAACAGCGAGGAGCGCTACCGACTTCTGGTGGAAAACCAGGGGGAAGGCGTGGGTTATGTGGACGACGATGAGCGGATTCTCTTCATGAACCGCGCCGCAGAAGGAATTCTCGGGCGACCCCGCGCCGAACTCCTGGGCCGCTGTCTTTCCGAATTCACCGATGCCCGGGACTTCCAGAAGCTCCAGGACGAGACCCTGAAACGAAAAATCGGGAGCAACAGCACCTACGAAATGGGCTTCATTCGGCCCAACGGCGAGCGTCGGCAGGTGCTGGTCACAGTGACCCCCCACACGGATGATCAGGGGCAGTTTCTGGGGGCCCTGGGCATCTTCCGCGATATCACCTCCATCAAGCAGGCCGAGGCCGAGCTGAAGCGCCTCTCCACCGCCATCGAACAGGCCTCCGATTCCATCCTGGTCACAGACATCGAAGGAACGGTGCTCTACGCCAACCCCGCCACCGAAAAACTACTGGGCCTGCCCCAGCCCATGATCCACGGCCAGAGGATCGCCACCCTCAATTTTGGCGAGAGCGACGAGAAGCTCTATCGTGAGCGCTGGCAAGAGGTCGTCGCAGGGCAATCCTCCACTGGGCGCATGAGCCACCGTCGTGGGGATGGCACCACGGGGCATACCGACACCACGCTCTCCCCCGTGCGGGACGATGAGGGCGCCGTCCAATACGTGGTGCTGACCTCCCGGGATGTGACCCGGGAAGCGGAACTGGAGAACCAGCTGCGTCACTCCCAGAGGATGGAAGCCATCGGCGTGCTTGCCGGCGGCATCGCCCACGACTTCAACAATCTCCTCATGCCGATCCTGGGGTTCGCAGAATTGGCCCAGGATCTCGTCACAACGGATCAGCCGAAACTCACCAGCTACCTGGAAGAAATTCATGGCGCCGGTCGTCGCGCGGCGGATCTGGTGAGCCAGATCCTGTTGTTCGGCCGCCAGATGGAGCAGGACAAGCAGGCCGTGGAACTGCACCCCCTGGTGAAGGAGTGCCTCAAACTCATGCGGGCCGCCATCCCTGCGAACATCTCCATCGAGGCCCATGTGGATGAGCAGTGTGGTCCAGTGCTGGTGGATCCCAGTCAGATCCATCAGGTGGTAATGAACCTGTGCACCAACGGGTACCACGCCATGCGCGAATCCGGTGGAAGGCTCGGTGTGCGCCTTGATCGGGTGTGCCCTACGGTGCCTGTGCAGGCCATCGGAGGTGATCTTCCTCCCGGAGACTACATCCGTCTGAGCGTCTCGGATACGGGCTGCGGCATGAGCCCAGAGACCCAGAAGCAAGTCTTTCTACCCTTCTTCACGACCAAACGAATTGGAGAGGGCACCGGCCTCGGCCTTTCCATCGTGCACGGAATCGTCACGGGCTGCGACGGCGGCATCCAGCTGGAGAGCGAAGTGGGACGCGGAAGCACCTTCACCGTGTACTTGCCCATCGCGCTGAGGCCGGAGCCCACCAGCCCTTTTCGCCAAGAGAAAGCAGCCAGGGGCCACGAGCGCATCCTCGTCGTGGATGACGAAAGGCCCATCGGCCAGATGCTCGGCGAGGCCCTCGGCCTGCTGGGGTACCGCGTCTCGGTCTTCCAGGACAGCCAAGAGGCCCTGAGCGCCTTTCAGGCGAACCCAGAGAGCTACGATCTGGTGATGACCGACTTCTCGATGCCCGGCCTCACGGGTCAAGACCTGGGCACTGGTATCTGGAAACTCCGCCCCGGATTCCCGGTCCTGCTCATGACAGGCTTCAGCGAAGAACTCGACGAAGCCAAGGCCCGAGAACAGGGCTTCGCCAACCTGCTGAAGAAACCTCTGCCCCTCCCCAGCCTCGCCCACGCCCTGCGCCAAACCCTCGATGAAGCACAAACCGGGAGAACCTGATGCCTCGCTTCCTGGTCGCCGATGACAACCTCGCGATCCGCACGCTTTTGACCGAAATCCTGGAGGGCAACGGGCACCAGGTTGTGACGGCCCCCAACGGTCTGGCCGCCATGAAATGTCTGCAGGCTGGCACCTTCGATGTGCTGATCACCGACATCTTCATGCCTGAAAAAGATGGGATCGAGCTCATCATGGAGGTGCGAACCCAATACCCGGAAATGCGCGTGATCGCCATTTCTGGAGGCGGCCCCGGGATCGGGATGGACCTCCTGAGGCCCGCCCAGCGCCTGGGAGCCGCCAAGGTTCTGCGCAAGCCCGTATCCCGGGCCGATCTCCTGCAGGCCGTTCAGGAAGTGCTGGAAGGCCCCTGATCAGTCTGCAGCACAACGATTACTTCCAGTGCTTCTCCACGAAGGCGTCCACTTCGGGCAGACCACCCTGAAGGATGAGATAGCCGTTGTGAGGCTCCCGCTGCTCGATCTCATGATTGATGGCCGTGGTCATCATTTCCCGAATTTTCTTGGGATCATCAGTCTGTCCCAGCACCCAGGCCAGCTTCATGTAGGCGGTCTCGGGCAGCATGTTGTCGAGGGGAATGATACCCAGGTCCAACAGATCGCGGCCCGTGTCGTAGACGTACATCTGGGCGAAGCCCCAGAGCGTCTGGACGCACATCACCACGGTCATGCCCTTCTGGATGGCCCGTTTGATGGCCGGATAGAGCGGCTTGTTCACATGGCCCAACCCTGTGCCCGCCATCACCAGGCCGCGATAGCCCATGGCCGAGAGACCATCAATGATGTCGGGGTTGAAGTTGGGATAGTAGTACTGGATCGTCACCTTCTCCTCGAAGGAGGGGTTGATGATGGGCTTTCGCGTCCGGTCCCGCTTGCGGATGTCCTCGGAGATGTAGGTGAAGTGGCTGCCGCCTACTTCCTTGGGGTAGCGACTCACGGTGGCAAGGGGCGTGGCGCCAATGGTGCGGAAGGTGCTGCGATAGCTGCTGTGCATCTTGCGGCAGCGGGTGCCCCGGTGCAGCAGATCGTAGTTATCCGAGGTGGGACCAAACATGCAGAGCATCACCTCGGCGATGTCGCATTCGGCGGCGGTGCGAACCGCATTCATCAAGTTCAGAGCCGCATCAGAGGAAGGCCGGTCTGAGCTGCGCTGACTGCCCACGATCACGATGGGCACGGGACTGTCCTGCACCATGAAGCTGAGGATGGCGCCCGTGTGGCTCATGGTGTCGGTGCCGTGGCCGATGACGATGCCATCCACGCCCTTCTCGATCTCCTCGCCAATGGCGATGGCCAGGGCCTTGTACTGCTCGGGGCCCATGTTTTCGGAGAAGACGCCGAAGAGCTTCTTGGTGGTGAGATTGGCGATGTCGGCCAGCTCCGGCACAGCGCCGTACAACTCGCCGGGCGTAAAGGCCGGAATCACCGCGCCGGTGCGGTAGTCCAGGCGGCTGGCGATAGTGCCGCCCGTGCCCAGCAGCGTGACGTTCTTCTTCTTGGGATCGAAGGGGAAGGCCTGTTCGGGAATCTTGTAGACCGCCTTCTTGTAGCCGTGCTCCTTGGCGGAGGCGATGCGATTGGCGTGGATGCCCACGTTGTAGCCGTTGAAGAGCTTGATCACCACGTGCAGATCGTCGGCGGTCTCGCTGCGGGGCAGGATGACGCCCACGAAGGCGGAGCCCTCGTCATTCACGATCTCGACTTCGCTCCACACGCCGATCTCGAATTTCTCCAGCGCGGCCTTGGCCAGGCCACGATAGCCCTGGAAGCGATCCGTGCGCTCGCTGATGGGGATCACAGGGGCGCTCATCGGGACACCTCCACGAGCTTGCTTCGCAGGTACTCCGCAACTTCTTTGGCGGGAGCCTTGCCCAGCAGTTGTTCCATGGCCCGGCCCGCCAGGAAGCGCAGACGCTTGTCTTGGGTATCCACCTTCTCGCCCTGATAGCCCTCCATGGTCAACTGATCCACCGTGGACAGCCACCGCTCCCGGGGCTGCACGGCTACACCCGCTGCTGCTGCCGCCGCCTGGGCACTGAGCCCATCCCGGGCCACACCCGTCGCCACCAACGGGATGGTTTCCCGGGGAATGCGCCCATCGGTGAAGAGATCGAAGATCTGCACCCATTCGGCAGTGCCCAGGCGCTCCACCGGAATGCCTGCGCGCTTCAGCGCCTTGCTGTGCTGACCGATCACCATGGCCGCCACCAGGCCATCCACGCCGGTCTTTTCGATGACGGCATCCAGGATCTCTGCACCGCCTCGGCGGATGAGGTAATGGCAGGTCTCTTCGGGCACCCGCCAGGACATGTAGCGTTCGATGCGTTCCCAGGGCGCGGGCCGCAGTCGAGCCTTGATGGAGGCCACGCGATCTTCGGTCACGCGGGTGGGCGGGGAATCCGTATCCGGATACATGCGGTCCGGCCCTGGCAGGATGCGCTCGAAGGTCGTGAAGCCCCCCGTAAGCGCCTGGCGGGTTTCCTTGGGCACGCCCTGGGTAGCATCGGCGAAGCGCAGGCGGATCTCGTTGGCCGCCGTACGGCAATCCTCCTCGGGGCCAAACACCAAAAAGAAATCATCGTTCTCGGTGAGGTGAACCCGCTTGCGAAGCCGCTCCAACAGGCGGTGCTTGTTGGGGAACTCCGGCAGCATGGCCCCGCTCAGCACGATGGGCGCCTCGTCCAGGCAGGCGATGACCCGGATGCGACCGCTCAGTTCATCCAGGAAAGTCGTATCGGGCTGAGTGGGATGCTGGGCGAGCCCCGCCACGCCTTCCACCTTCACCGCGAAGACCTTGCCGCCCGCCCCCATGGAGCGCCGCAGAAAGCCTAGATCCACGTCCGCGCAGATATCGGAGACATCGAAGGCTTGCACCCGGATGGATTCACGTGTCGAGAGCCCGCGGCGATGCAGTTCATCACGCAGCTTGAGCAGGTTGTGTTGCCGCACGCCCTCGTTGTGTACCAGCTTCACGGCGTAGCCTGCGCGAGGCACGCCCTTGATCTCCACGCGATCCCCGCCGCGCACACTGACGTTCACGTCCTGACGACTGGCGCCGATGCCCGTGCGCACGCGCCCGGTGGAGCGGGCGGTCATGCCGCAAAGCAGAATCGCATCGCGCACCTCCTGGGGCGTGCGCAGCTCGGGTCCGGTCACGGTCTCCGTGAGCGGCATGCCCAGCCGATCCGTGCGCCACACGATCTGGTGGCCTTTGTCCCGCACCTCGCGGCAGGAGTCCTCCTCCACGCTCACATGGGTGATGGTGAGGGGACGACCATGAAAGGGGATGGTGCCATTCACGCCGATGATGGCCGTGCGCTGGAAGCCCGTAGGAATGGAGCCGTCCAAGTACTGTTTTCGGGCGATGTGGATCTCGTCGATGATGTCCATGCCCATCATCAGGCAGAGCTCGATGGAGGCGTCGATGGCCTCCTGATTCACGAGAAAGGGCGGCGTGTCGTCCATCTCGTAAGTACAGACGTTCAGGTGGTTCAGGAGGTAGATGATCTCCTTCTTCGTCTTGAACTCCATGAGGGCCGTGCCGTCGTACTCGCCCAGTTCCGAGAGCGTGGGCCGCATGTGCCGCAGTACCTCGCCATCGTGCGTCTCGGTGTAGAGGCCCGCAGGGCAGCGGCAGAACAGCTTGTGTTTGGTGAGCAGCTGCTGATGCACCTCCAGACCGGAGATGAGACCTACGGCTTCGTAATCCAGGCGCTCAAGCATCGGGACCCTTCTGTGCAGAGGAACATCCGCCGCAGGATCCCGCCTCGAGGCCCTGCCCGTCAAGCCGCAAGAACGGCTAAAAATCAAGGGATGATGGGCATCACAGCGATCACGAAAACCGAACAAAAAAGATCCACCACCAAGGCACGAAGAACTCGAACGTCACCAAGCTGGATCATTCTCTTGGTGCGTCTCGGTGTTCTTGGCGTCTTGGTGGTGGATCTTTACAAGTTGAAGATCAGATCTTCTCGAGCACGGCTGTCAGGAGCTTCCAGAAATTGCCCACAGAGGGAATGCTCACGTGCTCATCGGGTGTGTGCACATCCCACATATCGGGGCCGATGGAGGCCATCTCCATGCCGGGATATTTCTCGCCGATGAGGCCGCATTCCAGGCCTGCGTGGATCGCCATGATCTTCATGGGCTGGCCGAAGAGCTGTTCCTGCACGCCATCCACAAGCTTCACGATGGAGGCCTTGGGCTCGGGCTTCCAGCCGGGATAGCCGCCCACCAGGTGGGATTCGAACTTCGCCAGGGCGCAGATGGCGGCAATGCGCTCAGCCAATGCGTTCTTGGAAGGGTCGATGGAGCTGCGGGTGAGCAGGTTCACTTCCACCAGACCATCCTTGGTATCAATGACACCGATGTTGGTGGAAGTCTGCACCAGTCCAGGGATGTCGGGGCTCATGGCCTCGACGCCATGAGGCAGGGCCAGCAGCAGGCCGATGAGGCAGAGGGCATCCTCCTTGGACATGACCTTGTCTTCCGTCCCCGCTTCCAGGCTCAGTGAGAATCCAGGGTCGAAGGCGCCGAGAGCCGCCTTCCAGTGGGCCTCGTGCTTGGCCAGCTCGGCCTTGAAGGCACCTTCCTTGGCCGAATCCATGTAGAGATAAGCCGAAGCCTCGCGAGGTATGGCGTTGCGCTTGTTGCCGCCTTTGACCGCAGACAGCTCGAAGGCGAACTCCGGCAGCGTGGCATTGAGCACCTGGGCCAGGAGACGAATGGCATTGCCCCGGCCCGAGTTGATGTCGATGCCGGAATGGCCGCCCCTGAGGCCAAAGACCTTCAGACGATAGGCCTTCTTGCCCGCACTGGGGGCAGCCAGGGTGAGCTTGCGGGTGGTGATGGTGTCCACGCCACCGGCGCAGCCGATGGTGAGGTAGCCCTCCTCCTCGCTATCGAGGTTGAGCAGGTACTTGGCCTTCAGCCAGTTTGGCTGAATGTTGTTGGCGCCCGTCAGGCCCGTCTCTTCGTCGATGGTGACCAGCAGCTCCACGGGCCCATGGGCGATGTCCTTGCTGGCCATCACCGCCAGCCCAGCCGCCACGCCGATGCCGTTATCCGCACCCAGGGTTGTGCCCGTGGCGTACAGGTTGTTGCCGTCCCGGCGCAGCTTGATGGGATCCTTGAGGAAATCGTGCTGGGTGCCCTCGTTCTTCTCACACACCATGTCCACGTGGGCCTGCAGGCACACGCCAGGGAGGTTCTCCTTGCCCTTGGTGCCGGGCTTGCGGATGAGCACGTTGCCCACGGCATCCTGGGACACCTCAAGGCCCAACGCGCGACCCTGATCGGCCACCCACTTGGCGGCCTCGGCCTCCACCTTGGATCCGCGAGGGATCTTGGAGAGTTCAAAGAAGTAGTTCCAGAGCAGTTTGGGCTCCAGATTGTCGAGAAGGTTTTCCACGGCAGGCCTCCGAAGGGGAACTTGGGTCAGGCAATTCTGTGGACCCCGGGGCCACGCCCCGGAGACCTCATGGCACGAGGGTACCAGGAAGTTCCATCAGGGGGCACCCGGCGTGGCCTGAACCCACCCGTCTCTTTCCGTTGCAAAACTCTTTTTTCCATCTTCCGGATGAAAGCTGCCGCATTCGGGTCCAGGATGATCCTTTATCGTGGAGGCGCACGATGAGTGATGAGCACCCGACCCATCGAGAATTCACCCGCGTCCTCGCGGGGGTTCAGGTGAGCGTGGAGACTCCCGAGGGAAGCGTCGTCCGCGCAGAAACCCAGAATGTCAGCATGAAGGGTACCCTGGTGCTGACGGCCCAGCGACTGCCCCTGGACACCCCATGCGAAGTCACACTCCACCTCGATCATGGCGCCGTGGAAATCCGGGCAAGGGGGCGCGTCGCGCGACTCTACTCAGAAGGCATCGCCATCGAGTTCGACAAGATCGACGGCCTGGAAAGCTACGAGCACCTCAAGAATCTCGTGCGCTACAACGCCACCAACCTGGATCAAGTGGAAGACGAAATCCATACCCACCTGGGCATTCGGAAAAAAGAATAGAGTCCAACCCAGCCCCGCCAAAAAGCCGCCCAGAGGCGGCTTGAGTCAAACTGGCGGAGAGATAGGGATTCGAACCCCAGTTACGGTCACCCGTAAACCTGATTTCGAGTCAGGCGCCTTCAACCACTCGGCCATCTCTCCAGGGGGGACAGTGTATCAGGATTCGTCCTCTCGCTGGGAGGGCGCTGCACCTACAATCCTGGAATACAGGGGGGTTCGATGGTTCGATCGACGTGGAGAGTCATGGCATGTGCGGCACTGGTGCTGACGCTGCAGGCGGCGACTCCAGAGGCCGGGCTGACCCTGGACACGACTGGCGCCTCCCACTTCGCCAAGATGGCCTTGAAGTGCGTGCGCAAGGAATATCCCAACAAGATGGACCATGTCATGAGTGGCCCAGGCGATGTGCAGGGGCCCAAGGCTCTGCATCCGGCCTTCTACGGTTGCTTTGACTGGCATTCCTCGGTGCATGGACACTGGATGCTGGTGAAGCTGCTCCGGGAGTTCCCCGAGCTGCCGGAGGCCAAGGAGATTCGGGCCGTGCTGGACGAGAATCTGGCCCCGGAGCGCATCGCGGCGGAGGTGGCCTATTTCGGGCAGCCGGACCGCAAGAGCTTCGAGCGCACCTACGGCTGGGCCTGGCTGCTCAAACTCGCAGCAGAATTGAGGGCCTGGGATGCGCCCGAGGCCCGTCGCTGGTCCGCCAACCTTCAGCCCTTGGCAAACCGGGTGACTGCGGCCTTTCTGGATTTCCTGCCCAAGCAGACCTACCCGATCCGCACGGGTGTTCATCCCAACACGGCCTTCAGCCTCTCGCTGGCCCTGGACTACGCCCGGGTGACCCGGGATAACCGACTGGAAACGCTCATCGCCGAGCGGGCGCGCACGTACTTCGGCGCAGACCGCGCCTGTCCCATCACCTGGGAGCCCGGTGGCGAGGATTTCCTGTCCGCCTGCCTGGAGGAAGCCGCCCTCATGGGCAAACTGCTCCCGAAAGCGGAGTTCCGCACCTGGATAACGGGCTTTCTCCCGGAGCTCCTGAAGGATGGTTTGCTCTCCCCCGCCAAGGTTTCGGATCGCATGGACCCCAAGATTGTTCACCTGGACGGCCTGAACCTCAGCCGGGCCCGCTGCCTTTTCATCGTCTCAGCGATGCTTGGGCCTAAGGATCCCCGACGCGAGACACTGATGGGCACCGCCCAGGTGGGAGACGGCCGCGATGCGCTGGTAATTCACCTGCGCATGGTCGGTCACGATCACAACGCAATCGGCTTCCGCCGCAGCTTGCTCCGCATCGACCGAACGCCATTCCCCAAACCCATCCAGCTTGAGCGAGGGCACGTATGGATCGCTATAGGTGACCCGTGCGCCCTTCATTTGGAGCAGGTGCATGACGTCCAAGGCAGGCGACTCGCGAAGATCGTCGATATCGCGCTTATAGGCCACTCCGAGCACGTGGACATGGGATCCCTTGAGGGCCTTGCCGCAGTCGTTGAGCGCGTTCTGGACCTTGTCGACGACGAAATGGGGCATCTGTCCGTTGATGTAGCCAGCCAGTTCGATGAATCGGGCTTCGATGCCGGCTTGCTTGGTCTTCCAGGAAAGATAGAACGGGTCGATGGGGATGCAGTGGCCACCGAGGCCGGGGCCTGGGTAGAAGGGCATGTATCCGAATGGCTTCGTGGCCGCGGCGTCGATCACTTCCCACACGTTGATGCCCATGCGATCGCACATCAAGGCCATTTCGTTGACCAGCCCGATGTTGATCATTCGGAAGGTGTTTTCGAGCAGCTTCACCATCTCGGCGACCTGCGTGGAAGTCACCGGCACGACGGTCTGTAGCGCCTGCGAATAGAACAGAACGCCCAGGCGGGTGCACTCGGCCGTAGTTCCGCCGACGACCTTCGGGATGTTCGCAGTTTGGTATCGCGGATTGCCCGGATCGACACGCTCGGGCGAAAAGCACAGGAAGAAATCCTGCCCGACTTTCAGCCCCGATCCGGCTTCGAGCATGGGCAGCAATAGCTCTTCAGTCGTGCCCGGGTATGTGGTGGATTCCAAGGTGATCAGCATGCCAGGGTGCAGGTGCTTCTGGATGGCTTCGCATGCAGACACGATGAAGCTCATGTCAGGATCTTTGGTCTTGCGCAGCGGGGTTGGGACGCAGATGTTGATTGTGTCCAACTCGGAAACTACGGAAAAATCAGTCGTTGCCGAGATCTTCCCGGCACCGACCAGACCCGCCAATTCATCGCCGGCGATATCCTGCACGTGAGAACGGCCGGCGTTGATTCCGGCGACCTTGTTCTCCTGAACGTCAATCCCGGTGACGGTGAAGCCCGCCTTGGCGAACTCAACGGCGAGAGGCAAGCCGACATAGCCTAAGCCCACGATGCCCACGCGGGCGGTCTTCGCCTGAATTCGAGAGGCAAGTTGTTGGGAACAAGAAAGGGTAGAAGCTGAGGACATCATAAGCATGTTTCAGATAAGCACGTCGGGTTCCTCTGCACTGCCCAAACACAAGGGGCGTCTGCTCATCCTTGAACTGAGCCGCGGCCAGCCGGAGCCCAAGTGGCCGTTTCTCCCGACGGCTGAGATACGCCAAACTCGCGCGGACGAACTTGCCCGTAGTCCGGAGCCGGCATGAACCACGGCAGAACCAGATATTCGATCGAGCCACGCAGGACGCTCCAGAGCAGATCATGGAACTGTCCTTTCAATAGGTTACATAGCGTAAAGCCATACTGCTAATGAGTTTTCTATGCTTTGGTGGCATATAGAAGATAAGGGAGAATGGTTTACACTAGAATATGAGGGGATATATGATGGGTGCTGCCAGGAAGAGGAGACACAGCGTGCCTGCCACCGCAATCCGCCGGCCCTCCACTCGGAAAGTGGTTGCTGATTTTCCCGCGCCTTTGTTCGATGCGACAGATCGGGCCGCACGCGAGTTGTCGATCAATCGGAGTCACCTGATCCGATCGGCTGTGGAGGAGTTCCTGCAAAGGCGAAACCGCGCCAAACTCGAACGCGAGATTGCGGACAGCTTCGCCGCTAACGCGGAGTTGGACCGGCGACTCGTGGAAGATTTCCGCCACGTGGACGCAGAGGCGCCTGAGTTCTGATGCAAAGCGACTGTAAGCGGGGTTTTGTCATCGACGTAAATCTGGACCCCAGTAAAGGCCGGGAATACATGAAGACCCGGCCCTGCCTCGTTGTGCAAAGTGATTTGCTGAACCGGCATTCGCAGGTCACGATTGTCGCGCCGATCACGGGCAGCGAGAACGTCAAAAAACCAGGTCCCACCTACGTATTGATCAAAAAAGGGGAGGCCGGCCTCCCAAAAGACAGTTACGCCGCCTGTCACCAACTCCGAACCGTCGACGAATCTCGCCTGGGCAAGGTCTACGGCGAAGTGAAAGCGGAAACCTTACTCAAGACGAATGAAGCGCTGAGAATCGTCCTCGATCTCGGGTCGCCAACTTCCTAGATACATCCCCATAGGCCAGCCGGTTCAGGTACACCGGCTACTCGTGGCCTGGACTCCGGCTGGCCCTCCAGCGCAAGCCGGACTTTATCCGCAAACTTGTCATATCCAACCTGCGTTACGCCCGTCCGATGTACCCACCGCTTGCTCTGTGCCGCCGTGGTACGCCGCGGCGGAATCACATTCAGCCAAAACGCGCCGATATTTCCGGATGCTCGCCGCCCGTCGATCCACTTCGATCAGCGGTCTGCTGGCCGAACAGATCGAGCGATTGGTTGGCGCCGAAGAGCGCTGGGAGTGCGCGGAGCGCTCCGCCCTGGCCCTGCTCGATCGGGGATACCCTCTGGGAGGGCGCATCACCGCCAGCCGGGACGAGTGGCATGAGCGATAAGGCATTCGTCGACACGAACGTCCTGATCTACGCCCATGATTCCGATGCGGGCGGGAAGCGAGAGGCTGCCCGGGACATCCTCCGCGACCTTTGGGCTCAGCGCTGCGGGGTCCTCAGCATCCAGGTTCTGCAGGAATTCTATGGGAACGTGACCCGCAAAATCGCTACGCCCCTTTCGAAACCAGCGGCCAGGGCGATCGTCGACAGCTACGCCGTGTGGTGCATCGACACGTCACCGGCCGATATCTCAGCCGCTTTCCGCATCGAGGACGAAGCGAGTATCAGCTTCTGGGACGCGATGATCGTTGCCGCGGCGCGCAGAGCCGGCGCAGCGCGGATTCTCTCCGAGGACCTGAATCCCGGCCAAACCATTGCCGGCGTGCGGATCGAGGACCCGTTTCACACCTGACAATCGCTCCCACAGTGGTGTGTCGCTCCCTGTCGGGCGTCGCCGCCATTACGGGAGACGCCGCCGGGAACGGTTGGGTACAGTCACTGCCTGCTCCTGGCAAGTACAGCCGGAAATCCGGTTCGGGCAGGCCGCATTGCACCCGTGATCAGAGCAGTACCGCAGCAGACGCGCCCGCGCCTCCGACTGTTTCTTCACGGCGCATGTCCTCTCGGGCGAATCGACCTTCCGCAGCCTGAGGTCGACAGCGTCGTTGCCGGCGGCAATGTATTCCGCCAGAAGTGCGGCGCATCCCCAGGACGGATCGGGTCGGGGTGGAACTTGCAGAGACGATTTCATGCGGTCTTGCGAATCGCGCCGCCGTTGGGTCATGACCTCGATGGGCGAGGACCAACGTCGACGAGCCGGCATTTCATTGCATGGTAAGCACGTGAGTAGCCGGAGTCCCGTGCCCGATGACTCGCTTCAACAAATGCGTACTAGGACTGTAATCGAGTACGACTTCCTTCAGAGCAACCACCAGGCGGCCCACATCGCGCGTGGCGCAGATGTCGCGCAGGCAATCGAGCCAGGCCAACAGATCGCTTTCCGGCATGCCATTGCCCACAAAGATCCGCACCTTCTCGTGGCAGGTGGGAACCGTGTCTTCGAGCATTGTGCTGAGTTCTTCGTAGAGTTTCTCGCCGGGGCGCATGCCGGTAAACTCAATCCCAATATCTTCGTCCGGGCGCAATCCGGACAAAAGAATCAGGTTTCGAGCCAGGTCCACAATCTTGACCGGCTTGCCCATATCGAGGACGCAGATCTGGCCGCCTTCGCCGATCACTGCGGCCTGCAACACAAGTTGGCATGCCTCCGGGATCGTCATGAAAAAGCGGCGCATCTCAGGATGGGTGACGGTAACGGGACCTCCGGCGGCGATCTGCTTCTTGAAAATGGGAATGACGCTGCCGTTCGACCCGAGAACATTGCCAAAGCGCACGGCAACGTACTTCGTCCGGCCATTCTGAAGAGCTAGTAGCAGCAGTTCAGCGACGCGCTTCGTCGCTCCCATGATGTTGGTGGGGCGGACGGCTTTGTCTGAGGAGATCATGACGAAGTCTTCGACGCCATGCTCGGCGGCGGCAACCGCCAGATTGTAGGTCCCGAAGACGTTGTTCTCGATCGCCTCAAACACATGGGTTTCCATCAGAGGCACATGCTTGTAGGCGGCAGCATGATAGACAACGGCCGGTTGGTGCTGGCTAAGCACCTCATCCAGTCGGGCGCGGTTCTGGACACTGCCGATTTCCGGATAGAAGGGCACTTGAGGGAACGACTGGCACATTTCTCGGTCGATTTCGAATAGCGGCGATTCGGCGGCGTCGAGACCCACGATCCCGGCCGGCTCAAAGCGGGCGATCTGGCGACAGAGTTCGGAACCGATGGAACCTCCGGCACCCGTCACCAGGATGACTTTACCTTCGAGAGCTTCGCGGATTTGCCGTTCCTCGAGGCGCACCGGTTCCCGCCCGAGAAGGTCCTCAACCGCCACCTCGCGGATCTGGCCGGCGAGGCCGCCTTCTTCAATCACTTCGCCCAAACCCGGGACAGTCTTACACTTCGCCCCGGCCGCGTGACACCTCTCGAGGATCCGGGTCATCTCGGCACCCGTCGCTGAAGGGGTGGCAATCAGAATCGTGTCGACGGCATAAGTCTTCACCAGTGACCGTGCGGCCGTTCCGCCGCCGAGCACCGGGACTCCGAGAATACGCGCTCCCCGCTTTTCCGGCCTGTCGTCCAGAAATCCACGAACTTTGAACGCCAGTTTGGGATTCATCTGAATCTCCCGAAGCAGCGTCACGCCGGCATCGCCCGCACCATAAATCAGCGCATTCTTTCCGGCACACCCGCTACGCCCGCTTGACGTAGCTTCGGCTATCATGCGAACCGCCACGCGAAGTCCAGATGTGCCTAAAAAGCAGAGGATGAGGTCGAGCAGGAAGACAGATCGTGGGAAGCCCGCGGGCAGGATCGCTACGATGGCCACACAGCCCAGGAACGAGCCGGCGGCATTTGCGATTACGATTCGCGCAAGGTCCCTGACGGAGACGTAACGCCACCAACCTCTATCCAAGCCGCCAATGCGAAATACGGCACTCTTGGCCACCACCCAGATCGGAACTGCATGGGCCAGGTGGAAAAGTTGCGCCGCCGGCAGATTGAGGTCAAATCGCAGCAGAAATGCCAGAACAGCCGAGAGTGTGAATACCCCAATCTGCGCCAACCATACCATCATGCGGTGCAGCGAATTGAGGTTCTCGAAGAAATTCCTAATCGTGCGCATGTCCCCTTCAATCTCCGGCGTTGGCCAGGCACTCCGGCTGCGGGATCTCGTCCAGAACGTCTGCGCCAACCAGCCGGCGCACTGCATTGATGACGTATAGCTGCTCTTCTTCAGTGAGGGAGCTCGAACTGGGAAGGCAGATGCCCCTGCGGAACAGGTCTTCGGCGACCCCCCCGCCGTAGCATTCGCTTCCTGCATAGAGAGGTTGAAGATGCATCGGCTTCCATACCGGACGAGACTCTACGTTCGCCTCGTCCAGTGCCTGGATCACAGCGTCGCGGGTCGCGCCAAAGCCCTCTTCATCGATCAGGAAGCAACTCAGCCAATTCGTGTGCAGACCGTACAAGGCCTGCGGCATCAGCTCGATTCCGGACAAATCGGCGAACGCGTCGCGATACTGGAATGCGATTGCCCGCCGCTGGCGAACACGGCGGTCAAGAACTTCCATTTGCCCGCGGCCAATTCCGGCAAGCACATTGCTCATCCGGTAGTTGTAGCCGAGTTCGGAATGTTCGTAGGCGAGGCCGGCGTTGCGGGCCTGCTGGGACCAGAAGCGCGCCTTGTCAATCCAAGCGCGGCTCCGGGCGACAAGCATACCGCCGCCGGTGGCTGTGATGATCTTGTTTCCGTTCAGAGAGAACGCTCCCACATCGCCGAGCGTTCCCGCCGGCTCACCGCCATAGGTCGCGCCGAGAGCTTCGGCTGCGTCCTCTAGAACCGGCACCTCATACTCCCGGCAGAGGGCCAGTATCGGGGCTAAATTCGCGCACTGGCCGTAGAGGTGGACCACGATGACAGCGCGCGGCAGCCTGGCGCGGCTGGCGCGGTCCCGAAGAGCTTGATCCAGAACGTCAGGGTCCAGGTTCCAGGTGGCACAATCGCTATCGAGGAAAACCGGCTCCGCACCCAAGTAGCGTACGGGATTGCAGCTTGCAGCAAAGGTGAGCGTAGGGCAGAAGACCTCGTCTCCGGGACCGACGCCCAGCAGGCGCAGGCCTAGATGGATCGCCGCGGTGCCGCTCCCGAGCGCAACCGCAGGCACACCGAGGCGATTCTCGAATTCCTGTTCGAGGGCCGTGAGATTCGGGCCAACCGTGGACAACCAGTTCGACGTGAAGGCTTCGCGGACATAAGCCTGTTCGCATCCGCCCATATGGGGGATCGAAAGCAGAATTCGTTTCATCGTTGGTCAGTTGTTAAGCGCAGACAAGAGCCTTGGCGGGTACGCCGACAACCGTCACCCGTGGCGGCACTTCTTTCAACACGAGAGCGGCCGCCCCTACGATCGCCTCTTCGCCGATCACGGCACGGGGCAGCACCACGGCCCCAATACCGACATGCGCAAACGATCCGACGCACGCTCCGCCGCCAAGCGCTACGCGGGGCGAGAGGTGCACATGTGAGCCGATCGTGCAGTCGTGTTCGACCACGGCTGCGCTGTTCACGATGCAGTCATCGCCAATCACAGCACCCGCATTGACAACCGCACCCGGCATGACGACAGTTCCGAGTCCGATCCTGGCGGAACCCGCAATCACCGCACTCGCATGAACAATGGAGACGGGTGAGAGGCCGTGTTCCAGCGCACGCCTGAAGCACCGCTCGCGCGTGCGATTGTCCCCCACGGCCACGATAAACTCCCCTGCGGCTGCCCGCTGCAGTGGCTCCGCCCGGCTGATCACCGCACATCCACAGAACAGGCCTCCGGACTTTGGCGGGTCATCGTCCAGGAACACGATCTGCTCGAAGCGGCCGGTGCTGCGGGCGACATCCAATACGACCTTCCCGTGACCTCCGGCGCCCCAGATGAGCAGTCTACTCATGATTCCCCGCCGTAGCCGAACTCGCGGCATTGCCCATGAATTCCGACATGGTCGCGGTTCCGGATTCGCTGATGCCCTCTCTTTGAATCACTCGGAGAAACGTCTTCCCCAGAATTCTGATATCCAGCCACAGGCCGCGATGCTCCACATACCAGATGTCGAGATCGAACTTTTCCTCCCAACTGAGCGCGTTGCGGCCGTTGATCTGAGCCCATCCGGTAAGCCCTGGTTTGACGTCATGACGCCGGCGTTGGCGCGCGTCATATCGAGAGAGGTATTCGGGAAGTAGTGGTCTCGGCCCAACCAAAGCCATGTCACCCCGCAGCACGTTCCAGAGCTGAGGCAACTCATCGAGACTCGTCCTCCGCAAGAAGTGACCGAGCGGTGTCAATCTTCGGGCGTCGGGCAACAACCTTCCTTGGGCATCGCGGGCGTCGGTCATGGTCCTTAGCTTGAAGAGCGTAAACGGTCTCTCCCGGCAGCCGATCCGCACTTGCCTGAACAACGCAGGGCGCCCCATCCGGCGCCGGATGAGCCAGAAGAGGAGACACAGGCCTGGCGACAAGATCAGGAGCGCGGCCGCGGCAAGGCTCCGGTCAATTGCGTTCTTCAGCACAGATGAGTGAGGCTGGCGGACCAGAGGGACTTCCTGTACCGGCCAATTCGGTCAGAATGTCCAGGTAGCGAGCCGCCAGCGCTTTGCGGCTGGCGTTCGCGAGGACCCAACGGCGTCCATTGGCCGCCAACTCCGCTCGCCGCGACGGATCGTCAGCCAACATCCGAATGGTGGAGGCGATGGCCTTTGGGTTTTCGGGCTCAGCGAAGGCGCCGGCTTCCGCCTGGTCGCACACCAGCGAGCGGGCAGCACCGTCGATCGCGAGAAGGACCGGCCGCGCACACGACATGTAGTCGAACACCTTGTTCGGGTAGACCGTTCGAAACGTAGGATTGTTCTGCAGAACCGCCGCTCCTACATCGCAGGCGTTGACGACGTCCGGCATGACTGCCTTTGGCTTGGGACCATGAAAACGAATGTTTTCCAGACCACGACGCTCGGCCTCCTGGTGAAGACGCTGGCGCTCGGCCCCATCCCCGATGCAGGCAATGAGAATATCGGGCCGGTCCCGCAGCATAGTCGCCGCGTCCACAAGCTGCATCAGCGCATTTGCGCGGCCGTGAGCGCCGGCGTACATGACGACAAACCGGTCTCCCCACCCGAGTTGCCGACGCATTTCATTGTCTCGCGGCCCAGGCTGAAACACCTCCAGGTCTGCTCCGTTCGGCACAAAACAGAATTTGCCGGAACCTGCCAGACCGCGGCTCTCCATATCGGCACGGAACGCTGGTGTAAGCACGTTGATCTTCGCGGCGCTCCGGCAAGCCCATCTTTCGAGAGCATAGAGGAGCCTCGTCAAGGGCGATTCCGCCGATAGGACTCCGGTCGTAATTGCGCTCTCAGGCCAAAGATCGCGAACCTCGAAAACCCAGGGAACCGGACGCGTGGACACTCGGGCAGCCACCCACCCCGGAATCGCCGCGACAAGCGGCGGCGACGTTGCGATCACGACATCGGCGTGAGGAACGCGAAGGGCCGCCATGGACGCCGACATGAGGAACCCAAGGAACGCCCACATACGGCCCGCGTAGCCACGGGCATACGTCAATGGAACGTGGCAGCGATAAACGGGAATCGCACCGTCCTTCTCCCGAACAATCCAGCGCCGCCGATAGGTGTCTGGCGCCTTACCGGAGGTATAGTCGACCGTGCCGGCGATGACTGCAACCTCGTGTCCTTGTTCAACCCAAAACCGCGCCATTTCATTGAACCGCGATCCGCCTGGCTGTCCCGGCATCAGATAGTACTGATGGACGATCAAGATTTTCATGGAGGCTTAGGCCGTGAGATGCCGGAACTGAAAGGTTCCGTCCAGCGAGAGATCGAAGGCGACGGTCCGATCGTCCAGTGCCACGGACCACAGGGATCCCGAGACAGAGAAGGATGGAATGTGTGGGCCCAGGATGGAAACGAAGATCAGCGGCAGTCGCTCCGAAACCTCAACAGCAAGCGAAGGAACTGGCACCTTCTCGGCATAGTATCGGGAAAGCCACCCGCGTGGAGGTTCGCTCCGGCCGGCAATAACATCGCCCTGCAATCGCCGGCCGGCAGCATCGAAGATGCCGACATGAAACGGGCCATCGGGCGTTTGCAGCTCAAGTGAAGCCTGACCATCCAGGCCTTGGCGATAGGGGAAGTCGCCGCCCAGCCAGTGCAGGCGGATACGATGGTTGCCGAAACCAGTCACGCGGTCCACCACGACCCAAAACTCGTCCTTCACGAAAAGCACGGTGCGGCGATGAATGCACCGCCCGGGATGGCGTTGATAGCCATAGTGCTCACCCTCGCAGATTGCCCAATCGGAGCTGTCCTGGAAACGTAGAAGCCGGGCTTTCGTCCAATGAAGACATTTGAACTTCCGGTAGGGAAGCATCTGGTCCCAGCCGTCCACCTGAACTGTGTTGTGACTTTCGGTCCTGGAGAAGTGGCGATGCCAGATCTCCGGTCCGTTGTATAAATATGTTCCAGGATCAACCAGGACGTTGTGGCCACGCCACCAAACGTCCAGGTGCAGCATGTCAATCTGTGAAAAGCGATCGAGGACGTTTCCGCAACGGAATGCCGCCAGGGTCCCGGCATGAAGTCCACGAAGCACGTGATATCCGCTGTGCGAAAACGATATTGAAACGCGTTCGGCAGGCTTCAGCGGTGCCTCGAGGCACTCCGACCCCAACAGCCACGCCGCTTCCTCATCCCAGGGCCCTGGTGGGTAGAGCCGTTCGTTACGAGTCGCGAGACTCAGGGCCTGCAAGGTCGAGCGAAAATCGCCATGATCGCAGGTCGTCAGAACGAGCGGGAGCGCGCCATCGTTGGCTCCGTAGTTTGGCAACCGGCCGTCTCCGGGATTCTGATGCCCCCAGAGAAAATCGAGCGAGCGCTCCATCGCGGCAAGCCATTCGCCGGGTACTGAGCCCCTCTGCACTGCGAACATTCTCGCGAGCAGGTAGACCTGCATCGCGAAACGATGGTAGTTGTGCGAATTCTGGATATACCCGCCATCAGGATAGACTTGGGACCTCGCCTGCTCGGTCAGAATCGAAGATCCGAGCGCCCGCCACCGGGAAGCTTCCGGCGCGTCGGGAAGAAGCGTTCCGGCGATGTAGAGACACAGAGCTTCCGAAAGCAAGTGATTGTTGTAGACCGCGTGCTGCGCATATTCCATATGGCGTGCAACGTGAACGGCGCCCTCGAACACATCGCGGGCCAGATCGGGGACGGGGCAGCCCAGTGCGGCAAAAGCCGAGGCGGCGAAGAGCCAGGCCCACAGCCGGATGGAGACTTCCTGGCTGGAGGTCCAGTGCACACCCTTACCGAATGGATTTCCGGCGCGAAAGTCCCGGACCTGACCCAAAAGACTCGCGGCTAACTGCGGCGCCAACTCCGGTTCGAAGGCCGCGGCCCGGGCAAGGTAATAAGCGTGCGGGAACCGGCCGATCTCCCATGTGAGTTTGACGTCATCGGCCATCTCCGCCTGGCGCAAGACCCGAGACCAATGCACGAGCGGCCAGTGCTTTCCTGAGAATGGCTGCACGTGCCAATCCGGAGGATCTCCGAAATCTGCCTCCCGGCGGCCGAAGCAGTGAATGCGGCCTCGTACCGCGGCCATCGCCTTGGCACGAAGATCGGGGATCCGATCCGGAGCTACCCGGCCGACCATCGATGCCCTTACAGCTTCCGGATCTCCAAAGGGAAGGTCTCCGGGCGTGATGTTCCAATTCCCCACGGCCTGAGGAGCGCCACGGAGAGCGAGCGCTCCGGATCGGACTTTGAACTCCCACGCCACCCGCGCAATGGACCTGGACACGCCGAGTTCCCTGGTTTCCTGAAAGATGTTGCGAATGCTGTAGGCCAACGGCATGGAATTACAGGGACGCGGCTTCGATCGCAAATCGCGACACTTCGACGAGTTCATTGAACGGAATTGGCGACGGCCCACCAGACCCGACGGCAGAAAGGAAGCGCGCCACACAAGCCTGATGCCCTTTGTCCTGCCGCCAGAGAGTCATCTTTCTGAACCCCTTCCAGCCCCAGCCGCGAAGCCGGATGAAGTTATCGAGTTCCAGTACCCGTCCCTGACAGAAAACAGTGAGACGCTCTTTCGGGTATGACTTGTGGCCAGCGGAAAAGTAGTGAAAAGTCCCGGTTGAGCCGTCCGCGAACGTAAGCGTAATTGTCGCGCCATCCGGCAGAGCTTTGGCTGCCGCGACCGAGGCGATCGGCGATCCAGCCAGAAACCGCAGCAAGTCGATGAAATGACAGCCTTCTCCCAGGATGCGACCGCCACCCTCGTCACGCTGCGTCCAGTGCTGCGGGGGAATCGCGCCCGCGTTCACCGTCATCACCATCGCCTTGGGTTCACGAACCGCGGAAAGCAACTCCTTCATGCGCTCGATATGGGGGGCAAAGCGCCGGTTGAATCCCACCATGATCAACGAACCCGAGTCGTCCGGAGAACCATGCTGCCGCTCGATCTCGCAAAGTTGTTCGAGGGTCAGGCAGAGCGGCTTCTCGACAAAGACATGCTTGCCCGCGGCGAGCGCCTCGGAAACCAGTCCCGCATGGGAATCATGCCGTGTAGCGATGAACACAGCATGAATGTCCGGATCGTGTATCAGGCTCGAACTGTCCGACATCGCGGTCTCGAAGCCGTATTTACGTGCCTGGTGGGCGGCTTTGATCCCTCCGGAATCGGCAATAGCCTTCAGTTTCGCGCCGGATCTGGAAAGTGCCGGCAGAAGCGTGGCTGCAGCGTAATTGCCTGCGCCGATGACACCGACGTTCGGACTGGAAGATCGGGTTGGAGAGCCGGAGGGCGCGATGTTGATGCAGTGAACTGGAGGTATTGATGACGGTTCGGCATCGTAGATCAGGACAACGCCGAGGTGCGGCTCGTTCGAAAAGAGCAACTCGTATGCCTCAGCGGCCCTGTCAATCGGCACCCGGTGGGTGATCAAAGGTTCCAGGTTGAGTTGACCCGTCGCCAGCACGTCCAGAAACGCCTCAAAATTGCGCTGAGCGGTCCATCGGACAAAGCCAAACGGGTAATCCTGTCCGGACTCGTAAGCCGCGTCATAGCGGCCTGCACCGTAAGAGCAGGAGACCTGGAAAGAAATCTCCTTCTCGTAGAAATCGTCCCGCGAAAGTTCCAGACCGGAGACCCCCACCAGCACGATCCGCCCCCGCTTCCGGCACATGAGCGCCGCCTGATGAACAGGATCGGAGGACTTCGTGGCCGCCGTGATCAGCACGCTATCGACACCACGCCCGCGGGAGAATGCCGCCGCGACGGACACCGGGTCCTCCCCTCGGGACAGATTCACGACCTCCGCGCCGAAGCTGGACGCGAGTTCAACACGGGCGGAGTCATAATCGACGCCAAGAACCCGGCATCCGTTCGCGCGCAACAGTTGGACCGTCAGAAGTCCCATGAGCCCCAGCCCGATCACGACGACCGTTTCCCCAAGCGAAGGATCAGCCAGCCGGACCCCCTGCAACGCGATGGCTCCGGCAACACCGAAACACGCATGGTCGGCACCGACACCTTCCGGAATTCGCGCACACAGGTTCTGGGGAACGGATACGAACTCGCCATGCGAGCCATTGGAGATGACGCGGTCCCCGACAGCGAGGTTCGACACACCCGGACCTATCTCGACCACCGTCCCGGCATTGGAGTACCCCAGCGGCAGCGGCTGATCGAGCCGGCTCTGTACGGACGCAATCGTGGCGCTGAGACCGTCGGTGCGAATCTTTTCGATGACCTGGCGGACTTTGTCCGGCTGGGCACGCGCTTTGTCGATCCAGCCGGCTCTACCGAATTCGACCAACATCCGCTCGGTTCCGGCCGATATCAGCGAGCGACTGGACCGGATCAGAACCCGTCCGCGACTCGCAGACGGAGCAGGGCATTCGACCGCGCCTGTGATCCCCGATTTCAGGTTCTGCACGACTTGCAGCATCAGCCCAGCCTCCAGAGCACTTCTGTCCGCCAGTAGCCAGGGGTCATGACCCGCGCTATGCCCGGCTTCCCTATCGCGGTCTTTGTCGTCAACGGTAGACTCCACCGCAGCAGGTAATGTAGCGTCCCCCGAACTGGCGCTTGAATTCGGCCAGGGACCGGTCCTTCTCATTCACATCCCGTGCGCCGCCGAAGTCATATTCGAGAATTCCCAACTCACGCGCATGCCGCATGTTTTCGTAATGGATATAGGCCGTCGCTCCGGGCGCCTTCCGGTCCGCCGAAGCGCCGTAGAGATAATAGGCCGTCCTGCCCCGGTGAATGATGATCGATGCGACATTCAACTCGCCTTCGGCGTAGACGCCGGACAGGAATGCGACGCCTCCGCCTGACAAGTGCTTTTCGATGTGCGTCAGCGTGCGCCGCATCGGGCCCCGCATTCCGGACCTCCGATAGCTGATCGACGACAGTTTGTGATAGTCACCAGCCGCGATCCCGACGCGATACTCGTAGCCCGCCTTGAGCGCCCGGCGAAGCTCATACCGCCGGTTCGAAGTGAATTGCTCACGCAGCCCATCATCGCCGGCGAGGGTGTTGACGTATGAGCCATACTGTTCGATTCTCTGGAATCCACTGCTCGCCAGGGCAGACTCGGGAATCCCTCTGACGAGTGCGTAGCTGAGCAGGTGCAGGTTGCAGGGGCCATGCTTCCGGAAGATGTGTTTCACAAAACCGGTAAGCACGGTTTCATACGGGAGTTCGGACTCCCGGCTCAGCTCCGGACCTGCGAACGCTCCACACGTCAATCGGAAGTGCGACCCCGGCGTACGGCGCAGGTATAGAAGCCATTGGGCCACCAACACCCCATCGGTAAACGCCCTGAGAAACAGGGGCCGCGAGAGCAGCTCGCTTGCATAGTAGGCGCCGTAAGCTGAGCTATTTGCCGGCTGTGGGTTTATGGAATCAAAACTGTCCCACTCGTTGCGCATCCCCGCCAATGCCGTTCGCGGGCTGACCTCATCGACTGTTAGCATGCGAAAGTCTTCCGCTCATCTCCTGGTACAGCCGAACAAGCTTGATGCCCTCGGCCTCCCAGTTATACTTCTCCTCGACTGCCAGACGGCCCGCCCGGCCCATGCGCTCACGTTCGGCCGGGTTCCCCGCGATCCGGTCGAGGGCACGGGCGATTTCCCCCGGATCCGCGGGATTGACCAGAACACCGCAACCTGAGTCCTGCACGACGGCCGCGACTTCGGTCGCGAAATCAGGCGCGATCACCGGCAGGCCCGCCTGCATATAGTCGAAGATCTTGTGCGGTGAGGCCATGACATGGTTGCGGATACCGGGTTGAAAGAGCACAAGCCCCATGTCGGCGACGAGCAGTCGCTCCATGACCCGGTCGAAGGGGAGCCACCCTTCCACCCGGATCCGGTGTCCTATACCCATCTCCCGCACACGTTCCTCAAATTCCCGGCCTGAACCATCGTTGAAGGTTCCGATAATCCAGAGCCCGATATCGGTCTCGGAACGCTCCAGGGCATCGAGCATCTGCGGCCATCCGCGAACCTTGCTAATCAACCCCAAGTGAACGGCCCACATTCGCCCGCTCCGGGTTGCGGCGGCACCATTCGTTCGCATCTGCTGCACCGGAGTGAAATTCTGGACGAGCACTTTGCTGCGGGCCGACTGGTAATCTTCACCGACGCTGCCCTTTGCGAGCACAACGGAGTCCGTAAAGCACACCTGCACGCGAATCCATACTTTGACGAGCAGCATCATGATCGGCCGCAGCCAGACGGGAAAGCGAGACTCCGCAAAGGTGCTTGGATAGTGCTCATGAACATCGAACACAAGCCGCTTGCCGCGCAGAAGCTTCAACAGCACCCCAACCAACCAGGAGTCCATCTCGTTGCAGTGGTAACAATCGGCATCGATCGCGGACGCCTTCCGATATAGCGCACGCAACTGGAGCATCCGCCCGAACAAGCCGGCCGGCGGCGCATAGGTGCGGATCTCGACTCCACTCCGGCGCTCACAGCCAAACTCCGCCGGCGCCAGATGAACCACATCGAACTTCGCTCCCGCCAAGGTGACGGCCTCTTTGTCGAACACGCGCTTATCGAAAGGCGGATGCTTCGCCGAAAGAAAGCAGATTCGAAAAGGACGGTTCTGCACGATTCCTCACTTCTGCGTCGTGACCACTGGTTGCGGCTGGCTCGCGTAGATATGCGCGGCTCCTCCCCAACACCACATCAGAAACGATCCTGTGAGCGGGAAGGTCAATGCGTCCTGGACCATGCAGAACCACACGAGCGTCAATGCGGTCACGGACACGAGCGCTGCCCAGATCGGGTCGCGCCGCTCGCGCAATCGCAACCGCCAGAGAGGGAGCACCATCCGAGACAGAAATGCCAGATACACAGCTCCGCCCACGATCCCCATCTTCCAAAAGGCGCCGAGATATTGCTGATGCGGGCTTACACCGGTAACGTCTTCCGAACCCCATACGCTACGAAAGAGCTGAAATCCGTGAAAGCCGTTTCCGGTGATCGGATTGCGAACGAGATCCTCGACCATCAGCCCCGCTAATTCCAGCCGTCCGGTGGTCAGCGCGCCGAATTCGCGTTCATGGATCCGGTCCATGTTGTCCTGGAGTTTGACGCGCAACAGCTCAGAGAATGCGAGAGAGGTGTCCTGAACGACAAAACACCCGACCGCCACGAGACAAACCGCCAACACCAGACCACGCCGCGCCCCACTGAGCATCAGGATCAGGCCCACGCCGATCGCGAGCCCAATCATTGCCTGTCGGGAAGCCGTTGCCGCGACCAGAACCGCCACCGCGCAGCCTCCACTGATGTACAGGACCCGCAACAGGGGCGAACGTGTCTCGGAGACCAGCGTGCCGGCGAGCAGGCCCAACACTACGAACGTAACCGCCAAAGCATTCACCCCTGTAGCGCCGAACAGCGGTATCCCGAGGAACGTAAGACCGAGGACCGCAGCTTCTCCGGGCAGAAGAAATGGAACTCCCGTAACCACCTGTTCAATCACAAGGCACGTAGCCACGGCTGACGACACTGCCGCTGCCACCTTGAGCGAGAAGACCAGTCTGGCTCTGGTCGCCAGGAGCCGGTAACCCGCGAAGAAGAGCAGCATGGGCTTGAAAAAGTAGCCAATGGACAACCACGGGCGAATCGTGTCCGTTTCGGAAATCGTCGCCACCGTCCCTGCCGAAAACAGAGCCAAAACCACCAGAAGAACGAATCCGGCCGTGTATTTCCTAGGCGCACGCAGCAGGGCAGGAAGAGCCAATGGCGCAACCAAATCCGGACAGGCGACCGCGGCCCCTGCAAACGATCCCAACTCCAGCGGGAGCGCAGTCAATAGCGATGCGACAAGAATCGCGATATACGTCGTTCGCCGCCGGTCGCTATTTCCAGAAGGCTGCATCATATCTGAACTGTCTGTGAAAAAGAGGTTTGGCCTCCGTGGTTTGGACGTACGCAGAGAAAGCAGCGGCACCCAACTCCCCGGCCCAGGATTCTAGTTGAGAGGGTTCGATAAACAGATACCTGGGCGTGCCGCGATGAAGCAGCCTGTTGCCAATCCGCTTTAGCTTGATTCCGGTGCTCAAGGTCCGCGCTTCCTGGGCCCTGAACGCCGATTCCAGATAGCCGTTCAGGATATCCCCGATATAAACGCAGCCGCCTGGCTTGCAGACCCGGAGCATCTCAGCGCAGCACCTGCGAGCGTACTCGAGATTAGGGAAGTATAAGCTGACGCTATAGCTCACCACGGCATCGAACGTGGCGTCAGGAAAGTCCAGACGGTCGGACGCCATCTGGGTCACACGCAGATTCTCTCGGGGCGGTACCAAATCGAGGATGCGCTTCGAAATGTCCGTTCCCACCGCTTCCTCTACTCGATCGGCAATGCGTTCGAGGAGCAGACCGGAGCCCGCACCAACCTCAAGAACCCGATCGGACGCTTTCAGCCGTACTACCCGGTCAATGCACTCAAGAATGCGGTCATAGACGGATTCGTCGAGAGGCTTGCCATCATCGGTCAGATGCACTGCCGCCACCCGGCTGGGGGATGCTGCGGATCGGTCCCACTCCTTGGTGACTTGGGCGAGATGGCGCTGGACGTCGCCGCTGTTTCTGGAATTCAGCATACTTTCGAACGGGAGAGTTAGCGTTGCCGCGACGGCTTCTAAAGAACAGCTGTTTCGGGGGCGGCCTCGTGATCCGGGACCTGGGCTTGAGTTGTTGCCGTTCCCCCTTCTGCGCGCCGCAAGTACGAACCGCAGCAGTAGACCAGCCAGAACAGGCACGAAGCCAGGGACGCTAGGCAGGCACCCAGTGCGCCGAAGCACGGGATCAGCAGAATATTGGCCGCGGCCGAGACGATACCCATGGTGAACCCGCCCTTCCGGAGAATCTGGCCGCATCCCTGGGCGCTCAAAAACTGGTTATAGAGTGAGTAAACCGCAATACACCCGGCCGTACCCGATTGGACGACCAGCATCGCATCCATCCTGGGCGAGGAAACGCGATATACGAGATTGACGATCAGCGGCCCCACCGCGATCAGACTGACAGTCGCACCGGCCGCACCGGCCCATGTAAGGTATTGCCAGGATCTTGGCAAGGCGGACCTTTTGGCCATGCTGCGAAATAGAGGTTGTGCGACAAGGCCAAATCCCACTCCCATTGGATTGCAAATGGATTTTGCGATTGCATAATGGGCCACGGCGGACGGCGCTCCCCAGATCCCCAGCAGAGGCGTGTCAATGATGTATCCGCCAACGGCCACCTGGCGTCCCAGCCAGATGTTCCGGCCATATTCCGAACGCGCCTGCGCCAGGTTCTCAACTGCCGTTCGATTCAGAGCCGAGAAAGCCCCTACACGAAACAGCCCGAGCACCGCGGCCAGAGCCTGCGCCAGCGCATACGCCGCGACAGTCATCGTGAGATTGCCTTGCCCCGTGATCGTTAACGCGAGCAGGAACAGGAACGCTAGCGCGGTGGGTCCGCCATACACGACGGCGAGCCCGAGATTGTCTCCTTTTCCCTGGAGCAGGTCGCGGATGCTGATGCAGGCAGGAAATCCTGCAGAGAGCGCTGCCAATACGAGGCCCGGACCAAGGAGGCTGGGTGCCCGGAAATACCAGAGGAACACAGCTGCCAGACAACCCAATAGACCCTGAACTGCCACCGGCTTCCAGAGGAAGTGGAGAAGAGCGCGGGCCAGGCGCGATTCTCCGGCAGAATCTTTTGCAAGCGCTACCTCGCGTGAGACCGAGGGTCCCCACCCGGACTCCGCACCAAGCGAGATCACGGTGTGAATACCGACGAGAAAAGTGAACTGTCCGAGGACTTCTACCCCCATCGTGTTATGCAGCAGCCGCTGGAGAGCAACCAGTGAGGCGAGGTTGATGCCTTGGCCCCCAATCAGAAGAGCCGCCTGCTTTGCGTGCGACCGCACCGCGTCCCACATGCCCGTATCCGGCGGCGAGTGCGGAGCAGGCGGGACGGGTGCATCTTGGGTTGAGAAGAACATAACGTCACCGGGTTTTCGACCCTGCTTCACCATCCGCTTCAGGTGACCTGCCCAATTCGGCTCATCGCCCCTCACCTCTCTGAACCCCGCGGCCAGCGCCGCGTGAATCACTTCTCCGCATCCGGGCGTCACCCTGGCGCCGGCGTTCAGCACTCGTGCCAAGGGCCGGTGAACTGGCGATTGCGCTGGAGCGAGCCGGCTGCTCCGCCGGCCCAGGGCCCGACGCAGGCGCACCTTGACAGCAATCAGAGTGTGTACAGCACGTGGAAACGCAAGGACTTTAGCCCTGGTGTATCGAACGAGCAGCTCCGCCACGACCGAAATGCGAGGGCGGTCGTCAACCGAGATGCAAAGCAAACCGCCGGCGGCCACGAAAGCAGCTACCTGCGTCAGTATGCTTGCCCCGTCGTCGCCTCCCGTAAGCCTCAGATCGGTACAGACGACCAGGTCAAACAGCCGATCGCCGAAATCATTCTTCGATGAGGTGAAACAGGCGCCAGGCAACCCGCGCAACCTGGCCCGCAGGATGCTGGCCTCATCGGGGTCGTACCCCGTGATGGCCACCCGTTCTTCTCCATCAAACTCAGCCGCCAGTGGAAGTGCGAACGCCTCTCCCGTGCCGCAATTCCAGTCCAGGATGCGCACCCGCCCCCGAACGGCGAGCAAATCGCGCACCACCGACGTGATGCGGGCCAAGCGCAGCGAGCGGCGCCGGTTGAGCGTCGAGACAATGCTGGGAATATCCGGCAGCGAGGAGCGGTAGCCCACAATCGCCTTGGTCCGTTGTTCGGCGATTGCGTCCGCAGTGAGTTCCCGGCGCGCCCTGGCGACCGAATCCCGAAGCCGGGTAAACCGGAACCTTGAGGATGCCCAATCGAGAAATGCCGCGACGTTGGCCAGATTGGGCCGAATGATTTTCGAGTGACTGATCGCCAGCGCAACCGATCCGTCGAAGCCCTGGAGCATATCCCGCAAATCCGCCGCGCACAGAATGTCCAGGCTCAACTGTTGCCCGCGGGCGGAGAAGATCGGCACTTCGATCAGCCCTAGCGGCTCGCCCGGGTCGGCGGGGATGTTGATGTCTTCCCGGCATGGATAGTACGGCTGGTGCTCCGTCCACATGTGACGGAAGTCGTACCCCGCTCCACCTTCATAGCCGGACGCGTACATGCATTTGCAAGCGCTGCTGTCACCTTCGTAGCCAAGCCTGTGCAAAGCGTCAAACACAGCTCGATGCGGTTGTATCTGCAGTTTCCCGGCCCGAAATACGGTCGGCGCGTAGGTCCCGCCTGCCTCGGGGGTCATCCCCCGCAGGAAATCGGTAGCCCACGCCAGTTCACGTTCCACATCGGCTGCTTGCAGTTCGGCGACAAGCTTTCTGTCAGCAAACCGGACACAGTCCGCATGCCCGTCGTAGTGTGCACCTCGGGACATCAGCCACCTGGGATGCAAATGGAGCTGCACATCGTGCCCGCGGGCATACGCTCCTCTGACCTGCTCCCGCACAGCGGCAATCTCCCGATGTCCATGCGCTTCCCAAAACGCCAGTTCCGCTACTTCAACAAAAATCGTCACCGGACAGCCACGTTGTTCTGCCAGCTCCAGGAGTAACGCGGTAGGTTCGATCATCTCGCGGGCAAAACTCGGCTTCCGATTTCTCCCGGACTCGGCAGGGTATTCCAAGACCTCGTAATCGACGGTGAGGCAAAAGTCGGGACGCTGGGTCATTATGCAACTACCGTGGAGACATCGGCGTGGGAGCGCGCTTCTGATCGCACGGAATTCCACCAGAGCACGAAGCTGTACACTACCCAGAGCTGGAACGCGCTGTTCACGGTTGGAACCCCGCCGTGAAGTTTTTCCGCCAGCCGGCTCAGCGAAAAGAACTCCCCGTATACCTGCCGCCCTTCGGTCAATAACCGTTCCAACTCTCTACCTAGCCGGCCGCGGAACCACTCCTGTATCGGGACACCGAAACCAGTCTTGGGGCGGTAGGCCGTCTCCCGGCCCACGCGGTTCCCCAGCAGGCGTTTGAGCGGCTCTTTGGAAACACCGTCGCGGAGCTTGAAGCCGGATGGCACAGCCAGCGCAAAATCCATGAGGTCCCGGTCCAGAAACGGCACGCGCACCTCCACGCTGTTCGCCATGGCCATTTTGTCGATCCTCATCAGCAGCAGTTCAGGTAACCGCAACTGCAGCTCGATAAAGGTCAACTGCTGAAGAAACGTGGCATCGGGCCGTGCTTCCCGAATGCGCGCGTAGAGCGGAGCGACGGCGTCGAACGAGTCCAGACCCGCGGTAAGCCTCTTGAATTCATGCGACAAGATCTCGCTCTTTTCCGCCTCATAGTAGGCCACCGATGAAGACAGGAAAAACTCCTGCCCGAGACAGAGCCGGCGCAGAACGTCGGCCACCTTGGCTGCACGTGGCGACCGGCCCTTACGGAACAGGTGATAGGCCAGCGCCTGGAGCGGCCGTGGGGCATGACAGGCGTATCGCCACATGCTCTGCTCCTGATGCAGGAACCGGCGATAGTTGTCGTAGCCACAGAACAGCTCGTCGGCCCCTTCGCCGGCGTGCAGGACCGTGGTGCCGGTCTGGCGGGCCAGCCGCGTCACAAAATACAGAGGAACACTTACCGGATCGGCCACTGGCTCATCGAGTTGGCTGGCGAGGCCGGGCGCCGCATCAAGCAACTGGTCCTCCGACAGCATAATCTCGTAGTGCTCGGTACCCATGGCTCTGGCGGCGCGCGCAGCCTCCTCATGCTCGCTCCGGCAGAGTGTCGAGCCGTGCATACCGACGCAATATGTCCGAACTTGCCTCGGTTCGGCGTGCTTGCGGAAGTACAACGCATTCAGCGATGAATCCACGCCGCCGGAGAACAACACCCCCACGGGCACATCGCTTTGCAGCCGCTTGCGAACGGATGCATCGATCAGATGTTCCAGATATTCATCCAGGTCTTTCTCGGGACAGGGCAACTGCGCGGGCAGCGGTTCCCAGTACTTGCTCACGCGGAATTCGAGGGTTTCGAGTTCGCACCGCAGCTCCAACATCGTCCCCGCCGGCAGCTTGCAAACGCCGCGAAGAAGAGTGGATCCCGGTGGGGCCACCAGGAATGTGAGGTAGTGATACAGCCCTTCCGGATTCAACTCCGCACTCACGCCGGGATCGGCCAGCAGCGCCTTGATCTCGGAGGCAAAAAGGAAGCGCGAGCCGGTGAAAGTGTAATAGATCGGATGAACGCCGGCGCGATCGCGAGCCAGCAGCGCTCTTCGTGATCGGCGGTCATAGATCGCGAAGGCGAAATCGCCGTCGAGCATCTCCACCATGCCCGTCCCATACTCTTCATACAGGTACAGCAGAACCTCGGTATCGCATCGGGATCGGAACCTATAACCGCGCTGTTCGAGCTGCCTGCGGATCTCGGTGAAGTTGTAGATCTCGCCGTTGAAGGTTACAACTGTCGAGCCGTAGGCGCTTTCCATGGGCTGATGACCAGCTTCGGTCAGGTCGAGAATCGCCAGCCTGCGGTGTCCAAGCGCAATCAGGCCATCGCTTGAGACCCATAGCCCTGAGCCGTCCGGGCCGCGGTGCTGCATCCGGTCCGTCATCCTCTTGACGACGCTGGCATCTACGCCTCCCGCCCGCGGAGCGTGTACGACACCTACGATTCCGCACATACCGCTGCCTCCGGCTGAGAGAGTCTCTGGGGGATTCCCGTTGCGGCGCTATCACGGGCAGCCAAGGCCATCCATGTGGCGACCAGGCCGGCGCGGGCATCCGCACCGGCGACCGGATACGATTGCCCCTGAATGGCGGCGGCAAACTCCTCGAGCACTTCTCGTTGGCCCTTGCCCCCGAGTTTCCAGTTCGCAAGAAGTCCCGATTTCCGGCCGCCGAAACTCTCGTACCTTCGGAAATCAGCCATTCGCGCCGAATGCTGGTTCCCGAATACTTCGTAGGCTTCTTTGCCCATCTTCGGGTGACCCAAACTCGTATACAGCAGTTGCGCTACAGACTGCCCCGCATAATGAACCTGCACCACCGTGTTCGAATTGGTGACTTCCGCCGCCCCGGCTACATAGGAGGAAACAGATTCCGGTTCCTCACTGAAAAGCCAGTTCAGGAAGTCCAGGAAGTGAACCGCCTCCCCGAGAAAGCGTCCCCCTTCCCCGGCGGTGTTGCTCCAGTCCCGCGGCATCTTGCCGATATTCACGCGGATACTGGCCATGCGCGGGCCGGTCATGCCGATCGCGGCGCGCAGGGCCTGTGAGTATGGAGCGAAGCGCCGGTTGAACCCAACTCTCACTACCAGCCCAGTCTCGCGAGCCAGACGGCATACGCGTTGCGCGTCTTCGACGGTGGTCGTCATGGGCTTCTCAACAAAGACGTGTTTCCCCGCGGAAAGTGCATCCAGGATGATCTGTGCATGGCTGTGGTGGCGAGTCGTGATCATCACCGCATCCAGGCCCGGTTCGGCGAGAAGCGCACGATAATCGCTGGTCACGATACCGGCGCCGACGCTACGCGCCACCGCTCCGGCCGAGGCTCCGGACCGGCTCGCAACACCCCGGATTTCGAACCGGTCAGCGAGCGAGCGCAGGTGTGGGAGATGGCCGCCCTTGAAATATCCGCCCGGACCGATCACGCCCAGGCGGATCCGGCGATCGCCAGGGACCCTGGCGGGAACGGGCCTGCGCAGCGTTTGCATCTCTGCGATCGGTGTCGGTTTGGCCAGACCCGTCTCTTCGTAGGTCAGCAGCACTCCGAAAGTGCTCGGCCCACCGTCGAGCACCAACCGGTATGCGTCACAAGCCTTCGCCACGGGGAAACGGGCCGAGACGAGAGACCCCAACTCGAGGCGTCCGCTCGATAAAAGACGCAGGATGTACGCGAGGCTTCGTTTTTCGGTCCAGCGGACAAAACCGATCGGATAGTCTCGGCCGCCTTCTTCGTAGGAGGTGTCGTATCGCCCGGGTCCATAGGAACACGAAAGCCGGAGTTCCAGCTCATTGCGGTACATTTTGCTCCGCCGCACTCCCAGTCCGACGTCACCCACAATGACCACCCGGCCACGCTGCCTGCACATATCCATGGCTGCGTTCACGACGTCATTTTCCGGAGAGTTCGCGCAGACGATGACTCCGTCGAGGGCCGACTGAACCGCCGCCGGCGGATTTTGGCCGCTCCCGGAGACCCATAGAGACGCTCCTGGCACCGCCGCCAGAGCAATGCGTTCGGAGTTGATGTCGGTCCCGTACGGCTCGTAGCCCATCGCGTCCAGCAGACGCAATGTGATCTGGCCGATGAGACCCAGCCCGATTACGCCCACACGCTCGCCCGGTGTTAATTCAAGCCGCCTGATGCCCTGTAGTGCGATGCAGGCCAGCGCACCGAAGGCCGCTTCCTCAATTGAAACGCCGGCCGGCAATGGCGCCAGCAGATTCCGTGGAACCACTACGTACTCGGCATGGCTCGCATATCCCGTCCCCATGCAGGCCACGCGGTCGCCCGGCCGGATTCCATGACAGTCCCCATTCACTTCCGCCACTTCCCCTGCGCAGCTATATCCCAGAGGAGTGTAGTCGTGCAGCTTGTTCCGAACGATCTCGAGGGCTTGGGCGGCCCCTGCACTCTGAACCAGGTTCGCAATATCGCGAACGCGATCCATTGATTTGGTGGCCTTCTCATATAAGCCGAGGACACCGCCGTGCCGGGTGACTGCTGCCCGCTCGGTGCCACTGCTGATCACCGAAATCCGGTTGCGAACCAGCGCGGCGTTCGTCAGCAGAGCAGGGACGGGGGCGTCGATCACCTCGACTTGTCCGGATCCCCTTAAGAAGAGTTGCTTCAATTGTTCGCCAGCTTTCTGGTACGGTTGACCTCAGCGCCAATCGACTGGTCGCCCAAGGGGGCGCAGCGCGCCGTCTTCGTGCGGAAGACGCGGTCGCCGAGGAATCGGAAGAGTCGGTCCTGGCGGTGCGCATCCACATATTGCCCGAGGCTGAGCAGCGCGAAATGGTTTGCGAGCCACCGTACTCCGGGAGTCCGTTGTTCCTCGGAATAGTTCTGGAATAGGGGCCACGTCGGACGCAGCCGGATCCCCTGCCGCCGGCCGGAAGCGATTGCCTCCCCGACGTCCGCCACCTCAAGGACAAAAGTCGTGTACGCAGGCTCGACGTGCTCGATTCGCAAAGGAACCGGCATAGAGGACAAGAGCCGGAAGAAGAGGTTCCGCTTTGCCCTTGTGCGTTCCAGACTGGCTTTCCAGGAGGTCTCGATGTACCACTTCTGTAGCCGCGTCATGGAGATGGACATCGGAGGCCGGGCAAGCAAATGATCGGCCTCGGGCTGATAGAACGTTCCCCGTGCCCGTCTCAAATCGTAGGAGAGCGCTCTTTGCAACAGAAACAGCGGGTAGCGCGAAATGCGAAACAGCAGGTCTGGAAGCAGATCGGTTTCCTCAGCGTCAGCCGATAGACGGTAGAGATGGCCGAAGCTGTGGTAGTTCTTCACGCATTGGTCCAGACAGGTCTCTGTGGACCTTGCGGACTGGATCGCCGCATGGAGTTCCGGATCATCCGTGCTGAGACACCCGCCGCCTGGGTTTGGCTGCGCCTTGGAGAACGAGAAGACCGCGAGGTGACCCCAGGAACCTGTGAACTTCCCTCCAAAACGTGCCCCCAAAGAATGGCTGCAGTCCTCAATATGAGCAATCCTTCGTTGTGCGCAGAAGTCGCTGACGTCCCCCAAATTCGTACACGCAAAACCGTAGTAGTGATGCGAGATGACCGCCCGCAGGCGCGAGGATGCGTTTGGCGCGAACTGGTCGGTATCCATGTTCAACGTCCGGGGATCGACATCGATAAAAACGGGCGTTGCCCCGGCCTGCAGAACCGCCGAGGTGACCGTGGTGTTACAGGTGAACGCCGGAAGGAAAACATCGCCTCCAGCCACCTTCGCCGCCTGAAGGGACCCGAGAAGCGCAGTCCTTCCGAAGCTGGTGAAATAGCGGTATCTCCCCGCCAGTTCGGGCCTCTGGTCGAGCGATTCTCTTCGAGCTGTCACGATCGATTCCAGGTGTGCGTTTGAGCCGATGACCGCACCGGGCTTGTGAGCTTATGAGGGGACTAGTGGTCTAGCCCTGGAAGGGGCGCAAAGCGAGCCAAAGCTGCGCGTTTGATTGAATCTGGTCCACCAGCCGCAAGACTACGGCGGGCTGCCGCACTGCATAGCTCGGGCTTACCCAGCCGTCCTCGACAACGGCGCGGGCGCCCAGGTTCCAGGTGAGACGCCACGCCGATCCCTGGTCCGAAATCACGGCGCCGCATTCATCCATGGTTGCAGCCATACCACGTGCCAGATGGAGTGCCCGGACCGTGGAATGGATGCCCGAGCACCTGAGATCGTCCACCACTTCGAAGTTCCCTGTTTGCCAATCGATCCGGACGTTACGACCATGCACCACAGGGTCCACCAGACGGGCGTAGCCGGAGTGGCCGGCACAAATACGAACCTTGGGACCATCCGCATGAACCTGGACGCAACCCGGTTGAGCCTGGCTACCGATCCGCCACATTCCCTGCATCGGCGCGATTTCCTCGTGATCCACGGTCAGGCCGTTGTGGTAGGCGGATCCCCGGAAAAGATCGCGCAAAACCGGATCGGCAGTGTAAACATAGCTGCCGGGGTCCACGAACACCGCATGACCATTCCATACGAGTTCGAAGCTCAGCAGGTCATTGTGCCCGTGTCCGCCGTGCCCGTGCAATCCCACTTCCCCAACATCCATCCAGAAGAAGTTGTTTCGGTTGCGCGCAACAACTACGCCACCCGAGCTAAAGTGCCGGCAACTCGGCGTAGCCGGGGTCGCCGCTCCGGGATCAGCCCACTCCCGGATTGCACGCAATCCCATGAACCAGACTGGAGACGCGAAGCGCCCCGCTCTGGCGTGGACCAGTGCCGGGTCGCTCCACAGCAGTCGAGCTGTGGCCAGTGTCGGACCGACATCGGCGGCGGGCACTAGGTCGAAATGAAACACGCGACCGTCATCGTCGTCGCCAACCTTGGGAGTCAAACCGTCCGGGCGGACACATTCGGCAAGGTACCGGCATGCAACATGAAGCCGCTCCAACGCCGCGGAGGGAAGTGGGGTTCCGCGGCGTTCGCTGGTGAGCGCGGTAAACAGGAACAGCTCGACCACCAGCCTCTGATAGCCGAGCGCCTTCTCAAAGTGAACGCCGTCCGCCAGAAATTGCCGCAGAATCTCGGCGCCCGCCGTTTCCCGAGCGAACGTCGACCACTGCAGTGCATTCGGATACGAGTGCTCCAACGCTGCGCCGGCCGCGGCCAGGGCGGCTACGTTCGCCGCGTAGTGGTTGCCTCTCAGCTCACTATATTCCCGGTTACGCCACACGAACTCACCGTGAGTCGAAAGCGCACGCAACAGAATCTCCAGAAGGCTCTCCGGTACGGGACCCAACAGCCTGAGCATGTCCAGCGTGACCACCAGGGCCAAAATGCGCATCGACACTTCCATCGGATACCAGGCTATCGACCCCGCCATCGGGTTCTCCTGCTCCCAATCGATGAGAACGCTCTCGACGAAACGCAAAAGGTTGGGAGCTTCAGCGGGTGCGAGACTCGCAGCCTGTAGCACGCGCGGAAGAAAGAAGAGACGCGACAACTCCCAGGGAAACTTGACATCGTAAGGGACCTGTCTGGCTTCGTAGAAGTCGTGATCGCGCCAAAACGGCCGTTGCCACTGGTGCCCGAATCTCCAATCCTCATGCCAGGGCCACGGTCCTTCAGCCGGGACAGGCACCCCGAAGACGGAAAAGTTTCGCGACGCGGCGGCTGTGCCGAAATCGATCAGCCCCGCCCGGCTCAGGGCACCCTCGTCTACAGCTTGCACGATCGCAACCCCGGCATCGGGGGCCAGCACTGTGGTCGCACCTCGTTCAGCCGCGAAAGCGGCCACTCGCTCGTTGTTCCACCATCGGCGCGCCCGGTCTTCGATTCGCGTCCAACCTTTTGTTTGCCTCAATAGGGCCAGTTGCGCCTCTTGCAGGCCCCGGAACGCAAGAACGCCCAGAGGCCGGCCTTTGACCTTTCGGACTGTGGCTCCGATCCGCATCAATGGTTCCTGCGAGTCGATAAAAGAGGCGCCCTTGCGTGGGAGGTTTAACGCGTGGCGTATGCGACGGTAGAGGCCAGGAACATTCCCGCCAGGCAGCCAAGCAGGGTAATCATTGAGCGGCGAGGTCCGCTCCTCTGGTCGGGCGGTACAGCCAAATCGATGACCTGGAGATCGGGGGCTGCTTTGCTCTCATCGAGACGCGCGGCCTCATACTGCTTCGAGAGCAACTCAAACAGCAGCTCATGATATTTCAGGTCGCGCAAACGGCGCACATACTCAAGATTCGAGTTGGGCAATGCCGAAGCTGCGGGCAGCGTCCCGCTGCTGCTGGACCCGCTTTCCAGTCTCCGGAGTTGCGCACGTAGTGCTTGAACCTCAGCTTCGCTTCGAACCAGCTCCGGATTCTCAGACGTGACCCCCATTTTCAAGCGCTCCATCGCCACCTCTCCCGCGGTGATCTGAGCCCTGAGCTGGGCCACCGACCCGATGGCAACAGCCGTCTGAGCGTCCGGTTGTATGAGGCCCGATTGCGCCTGTTGTTTCTTCATAGCTTCCTCAGCCTCGGACAACGCGGTCTTCTCCTGTTCGAGCTGTTTTTCCAGAAATGCTCTACGTTTGCCCGCATCCGTAACGGACAAGCCTTTGTTCAGCGCGTTCAACTCGGAAGTGAATGCGTTGGCCAGCCCTGCCGCACGAGCCGGATTCGTATCTTCGACTTCAACCCGGATCAGAGGGTCTCTGGCACCAGTCCGGAACTGGCATCGGCTCTTGAGTTTCGACCGCGTTTCGATCGAAGTCCTGGTGTGGTACACCGCCCGCAGGCCGAATTCCTCAATCAGATGATCGGCGATCGTGCGGCTCTCGAGCAGCCCGACGTAGAGATCCCCTGGGCTCTTGATCCCCATGTCGGCCCCGGCGGCTGCGGCCAGAGGCCCCAGTTGGCCCAACATCGCCGTGGCTGCAGATTGCTCTTTTTGCGGCGGCATAATCACAGCAGTCGCCTTGTAGGTGTCAGGCATGAGAAGGGCTATCGAGCCTGCCAGCAAACCGCCCGCGAGGGCGGCACCGGCAATCCACTTCTTCCGGCGGGCTAGAATACCGAATACTTCCCAGAGTGCGATGCCGATATCTTCCTCATGTACAGAGACTGCGGCCGGGTCGGAATCAGCAGCTGATTGTGACGCTTCGAAAGAGGTTGTCTGTGCCATAGGGGTTCTCATCTCAGTACGTTGATTGCCGCCGCTCCCAACGCAAACTGAGAGAACACTTGCGTCCAATCGCGGAAGGCTCTGAATACAGTGCCTTTGAAGATCGCCTCGGGTACGATTACGGAGTCTCCTGGGTTCAGAAGCGTCGCGTCAAAGCTCCGCGAGAACGCACTGAAGCTCCGTCTGGGCAATACCGATCCGTCCGCACGGATGATGAAGATCCGGCCTGCATCGGCGTTGCGGGTCGGTCCGCCGGCCTGGCGAAGGTAGTTCGCCACGCGCTGGCTGGGCGTATGGACAAAGGAATTCTGATTGTAGACGGCGCCAAGCACGTTCACCGTTGCGGGCCGCGACGGAACCAGAAACCGGTCGCCGTCCTCCAGGTTGAAAGCCATCAGCTTCGAAACGTCATTGCCGTCTCCATTCAGGCTCAACACAATCCGGCCTGTTGCCTTCACCGCACGCAGCCTTTCCACCACCGTCCGTTCGCTCTGCAGCTTGGCGGCTACAAGTGATGACTCCTCGGCGGTCGCAGCCGCCGTTAGGCGGTTCGATCCCGTGTGTTCCACGTCCTGCTCCAGTTCTTTAACGAACTGGTCCAGGCGCCGTTGCTGATCCACCCGCGTCGATTCCCGGGTGAATTCCGATCCAAACAAATACGCCTGCGGCGTTAACCCGCCGGCCCGCTCCACAAGTTGTCCGAGAGTCTCTCCGGGACGCACCGCGTATACCCCGGCGCGCACAAACTCTCCCTCAAGCCTAATGAAGCGCGTCTGCTGGGCCATCGCGACGCGGATATCGCTCTGGGAGAAAATCGTCACGACGTCGCCGGGCCGCAGTTCCAGGTTTTGACTCTCATCATTGTCGAGGACTAGCTTGCCGAGGTGAAACGGGATGAGGTCCGCCGCCAGGTTCGCCGGATTCTGGCGCTCGATCACCGCATAGGACCAGTTAATATCCGGCACTTCCGTCGCTATCGTCGTGGTGGCGGGGCTGCGGGATGCTTCCGCCGAGGGCACCTGCGGAATGGCCTCCGCCGGAGAAATGAAGCCCAGGACGTTTCGCTTCTTCCAATACTCGCGCGTCACCAGTGATGCCTTCTCCGGTATGACATCGCGGATCCGCATCCCTGCATGCCAGGGGAACCGGCCCGGATTCGCTACGTTTCCGCGGAGGGTCACGGCATTGGCGATCCGCGGAGTGATCGTGAGCACGTGCAACAGGTCTCCCTCGGCCATGGGAGTGGCAAGCCCGGCGCGATCAAGCCGGATGTTGATGGACTCCCGCACACTGCGGTTCTCGATCCGCTCCACGATTGCGCGGGTGCCGTCCGCTAAGGCGGAAAGCCCGCCGGCCATGCCGATCAACTGGTCCGCGGTGGTCCCCGGCAACACTTCATAGATCCCCGGAGTCTTTACGCTGCCCGCTACCGCCACTTGCGGGCCCGCCGGAGGGATATAGACCACGTCGCCAGGCAGAAGACTCGCATCTCTCGATTTGTCCCCTCGCAACAGGAGATCGTAAAGATCCAGCTCCGTCACTACCGCGGCGCCTCTCTTGAGCTGGATTTTGCGCATCGAGCCTTGGGGGGCAGGTCCGCCGGATGCAAAAAGAGCGTTGACCAGCGTGCTTAGCGAACTGACCGTGTAAGTTCCCGGGCGGCGCGCCTGGCCCATGACGAAAATCTGGATCGAGCGCAACTGGCCCAAATTGACGCTCATATCGAAATTCCGGAACATGCGCGCCAGTTGCGCTCGCAGATAGGAAGAAAGCTGTTGAAACTGGATCCCCGCGACCGCGATGTTCCCGACCTGCGGAATGAAGATCGAACCGGTACGATCCACCGTGAGGGCCAGATCGAGATTCACTTGTCCCCACACACGCAACAGGAGTTCGTCCCCTGGTCCTATCGCGTAGTCGCTGGTAACAGGAACGCTGTCCAAAGGTGCAAACGTGGTGGGTACGTTTTGAAAGAGGTCGGCGCCAAAAACCGGTAACGTCTCGCCAATGGAGGAAGCGACGAAACGCTGAAACTCGGTAGGGGCCGCGGGCTTCGCTGCCTGCTGCGGCTCCCGTGGAGAGACATCGGAAGGCGTCTCCTTTGACGGAGGAATCCGGAGTGCCGCGCCAGGCGGCTGATTCCCTGGCTTGTCATTCGTGCTGATGTTGATGGCGGTCTTGCCTTGCCTGCACTCCGGAAGCAGATTTCCGAGCGGACCGCTGCACCGCTCCGCGTCCGTCTGGGTGGCTCTCAGAACATCGGATGGATCTGGCGCTTCGGCCTGCGCGTGCACACGGGTAGCAAGCATCAGCCCCCACAAAACGAAAACGCTCAGGTGGAAAACCCTGGAAAGCCTTTTAGGACAGGTCACTGCTGATGATCCCTTTTGAGTAACAGTAAATTTGGTTCCCATGCCAACTGCACCACCCCGCTAAGATTTCTGTGTGGTCCGCCGAGCACCGGAACCCAGAATCTCTCGTACTGAAACTGAATGCCCGCACTCCAACTGCGACCGAGCTGCAGCGATACCTTCAGCGTGCCGTCAGACTGCGTGGATCCGCCGGGAAGGAACTGTGAACTGACCTTCAGCTCACGGTAGCCGGCCTCGGCTTTGGTTCTGGCTGAAAAGTGATAGCTGGACCAGGCTTGAATGGCGCGTCCGTCGCGGCCGACGGCATTGCCCATTAACCGGCCGTAATTGGTATTGCCGCTGCGATACTGGCCGTTGTAGTAGATGAAGGTGCCACCCAGGTCGGTGGCCATGGGCTGTGTCGAAGGGGCTTCCACGCGAAAATCCAACCGCGGAATCCCGGGCACGTGGGACAGATAAATGCCGGGGCTGATCGCCGCCCGGCGCGGCGCGGCCAGCGGCGATGGATCATCGTCACAGTAGGAGTCGCTGTAAACCGTGAGCCAGTTTCGCAAGCCGGGAATCCGGTACCGGAAATCGAAACCGGCCTTGCGATCGCCTGGGTCACTCGCACCGGCGCCGGTTGCGTCGCGCGGGCTGGTGGTGGACGTGAAATTCCGAATGAAACTGCGCGCCGTGATCGGGTGCCCCACGCCCCAGAAGATCGACCATCGCGTGAATCCCAGCTCCAGGTTCCCGGTCAGTTTGAACGTGAGCTTCTGCGCGTTGAACCAGGGGCGCCAGGTGTACTGATGGCCTCCCAGCTTCCCCATCACGAACTCACCACGGATGTCGCCCAGGTAGCCGAAGACTCCGGGCAGCCGCACGGGATGCACCATGGAAACTTTGAAGTTCTTCGCCGGCTCGGCATTGTTGCTGAACGCGAGTGGCGCGTCATACGTCGGACCCCACCACATCGCCTGCTTCCCCACCGAGAATTCCAGATCGCCCACTCGCACGCCGGCATATGCTTCGAGAGTGCGGAACCGCTCCGTTTCCGCCACAGGACTTGCCTGCCGCAGCGGCGTGCCGTCCAGCCGGGCAATCGTTTCCCGGACCGCGAGCGAATCGGCTGGGCCGCCCGGCGCTTGCTGATATTCGCCTCGCACGTAGGCGAAGAAGCGGCCGGATGCAGCACGCGCCGTAAAACCTCCATATGAGTTCCAACCGCGGCCATAGGGCCGTCCGAAATCGTTGATCCAGGTCTGGCCGAAATGGAAACTATCGTTCAACATCGGCCCGGCGATCACGCCATTGCGGAAATAGACCGATTCCAGCACCACAGCCGGGGAACCGCCATCGGAATCCAGTTCGCGGCGCAGCGCGGTCAGCAACTCCCCGGCTTCATCCACAAAACCCGCCTTCCCGGCTTCCTTCAGGAGGCTGTCCGCTTCCCGCATCTCGCGACCGCACTCAGCGCGAGTCCAAGGCCGCAGCCCGGCGATCTGCGAGGGAATCAGCCCGAATGCCGCGAGCCGGTCCAGCGCGCCATAAACCCAGCTATCGAGAGGCACATAGACAGAACCGGAACTTCGGAAGCTCTCCGGCTCGGCCTCCCCAGCAACATCGCCGTGCGGATCGGTGCGGCCTGCCGGCTCCGGCCTGTAGAGCCTGCACGCCGGACAGGATGCCCTTTCCGAACGGGCAACGTGCCTGCCGATGAGCCACCCAAGCGCACTGCCTGCGACCGCGTCAGCCGGAAAGTGCTGGTACGAAGTCACCCGGCTCAGACTGACGCCTCCGGCCAAGCCATATGCCAGGACCCGGGTCAACCAGCCTGGATATCGCTCGCTCACAACGGACGCTACGGCCCATGAAACCGCGGCATGCATGGAGGGGAATGACGAGGAGAGGGCGCCCGCACGGAAGAAATCTCCGGAGCTGTTTTCGCCAGAGGGACGTTCACGCCGGGCAACTGTCCGGATCAGCTCCGCCGCGACAACCGTATCGGCAATCGCGCGGAATCCCTGTAGCGCCGTGCTGCGCGTCGAATCGTCACCATGACGCCACCCGCTCCAATAGAGCACAGCCGGGATGGCGAGAAGCGAGCCGGTTCCAACATTCGACACCGTCAGGCTTCGGCTTCGCGCGAGAGCGTTGGTATGAATGCGCTCCTGCATGTTGCGACGGTCGGAGAGAGCCAAAACACTCAAGCCGGCGCTCAGCGGTGCTATCCAGGCCAGGTCGCGCGGATGCATGCGGGCTGGGCTGGTAAAAATGCGGCCTTGGTCGTGCAGCACCATCCCGGGCAGTTTCGATAGCGGGAAGACGATGCGCGAGTCAGCCGCCGGATCCGCCGCATGGATCCGACCGGGGCTGGGTTGAGCCAGAGAGCAGCTTGCGACCGCGGCCAAGATCATGAAGGCCTTACAAATCTGGATCCGGAGGTTCATCCGCTTGCAGGATTTCGAGCACCTGGTCGAGTTTTTGGTCCAGCTTGTCAAGCTTGCCCTCAACTGACTTGCCTGGAGTTGGCGTGTTGGCGAAGCGGAGAGCCCCTTCGCGGGCTAACTCGGAAACACGCGTACCGTCTTCTCCAGAAGCCGCCCTCAGCTTTTCGTAGTCGTCTTCGGTTACCCGGAACGCGACGATGCGCTTACGTGCTTTGGGCTTCATCTGTGAACGACGACCGTTTGAGACGGCATGACATTGGTCGTGCTGGAATGCGGAAATAGCCCAACAGCCGGTTGGCGCGAGCGGCGTATGGCTGTTATTTGCCTAGGAATACATCTCGAATAGGGATGGTATTAGTGGAGGTCGCTCACTCACTGCACCCACTCGGGTATAGCTGGCGCTCTGTGAGCCCCTTTCCATCATTTCTTAAGGACTTACAATGACCTCCGCCTGGTCTACCGGTTCTGATCAGATGATTTCGGCCGAGTGCGCTGGAAAGGACCCGGCTCGTTTCCGATCTTCAGAACCTGACTGCGGATCTTGTATCTTGATGTTCGAGTCGTTTACATCTGTTCGACGTTAACGATCGTACACACATAGTGCCAACCTATGCCGCGCTTGTCAATCTCCCTTTGGAGATATAGGAGGGCACTTTCTTGCTTCAGCCTGCAATTGCCTGCCTTGGACAAGAACGGCCTTTTCACGGCAGTGCAATCCGCACGCCCCCGTTTCTTATGTCGGTTCGCGTTCTGCTAACATCGGGTTGTGAACGTGATCAGCAAGCCGGGTTTGACGGACATGCTGAAGGGAAGATCGCAGGACGTCCAGGCTGATGCGCACTCCTGGTACCACACGGTAAAGGCGGCGGCTTGGTCCAGCCTGAACGATGTGCGCGCAACGTTTCCGGATGTCGACCTGGTCAAAGGGTTGCTCGTGTTCAATATCCGGCAGAATCGCTACCGGCTGATTGTGGACCCGGTCTTCTCCCGCCGCAAGCTATACGTCAAGGCGCTGCTGACTCACAAAGAACAGGACAGAGGGGAGTGGCGAACAAGATGGCCATAGCCGATATCAGCCCGATCAAGTACGGGAAGTTGCTCGCGAAGGCCCAGCCGAAAATCATCGAAACCCGCAAGGAATTCGATCGCTGCGTCGCCCTGATGGAAGAACTGGACCGTCGCGAAGTCAATGGCCAACGCCTGCGCGCCGAAGAAGAAGTCCTGCGGACCCTGCTGGAACATCTGATCAAAGAGTACGATGAAAGCTTCGAGATGCCGGCCGTTCCGCCGCATAGGCTGATCGCCTACCTGATGGAACAGCGCAAGCTTCGGCAGGTTGATCTGCTTCCGATTTTCGGGAGCCGGAGCGTCGCCTCGGATGTACTGGCGGGCAAGCGCGAACCGAGCAAAGCGCACATCCGGAAACTGGCCCAGTTTTTCCATCTCTCGGCAGCCGCGTTTCTGTGATCTGCCCTTGCCCGGCAGCGCAGAAGTGAGCATGCCCTAAATGGCCAGAAATCTGGACGAGCTGTCTTTCGGCCTCGCATGCAGGTAGCGGCCGGTAGTGGTAATCGACGCATGGCCCAACGTGGCTTGCACGAGATGTATGGGCGCACCGCGATCGAGCGCATGCGATGCGTGCGCGTGGCGCAGCCAGTGCGGGGATACGGGAAGCTCGATGCCAGCGCGCTGTGCCGCATGGCGCACCACGCGAAGCACCGCTACTGGCGTTAGAGCCTGGCCGTGCCTCCGCGAGCGGAACACAGGGTCGTCGTCACCCGCCTTCCCGCGCAGCTTGTTCAGAAATCCGGCAACCGATTCCGGCAGTTGCACCGCACGGGTCTTTCCGCCTTTACCGAAAACGGTGACCTGCGCGCCATCTCCATTCCCCTGAACGTCGCGCCAGCACAGGCCGCACAGTTCGCTGACCCGCACGCCGGACGCGTAGAGAAGCGTCAGAATCGCGCGATTCCGGATATTCGGCTCCAGGCTCAAGATGCGGTGGACATCCGCCTCCGGCAGGATCCGTTCCGCCAGACGGTTTCGCACCGCCGGCAACCGAAGCGCCCGACCTACATCGAATGGCAGATAGCCGATGCGGTGACCGAACGCGAGAAGCGATTTGATGGTCGAAAGCGTTCGATAGCGGCTGGCCGGCGCCAGATCGGCGAGACTATCTGCAAAACTCTGCAAGTCGACGAGTGTCACCGCGCGCAAAGGCTTCCCCGCCCTACCCGCAAAGCGTGCGACATCCGCGGCGTAAGCCCGCTGCGTATGCGGTGAGCGGCCGTGGAGCCAGATCTCCACAAGCTGACCGTCTGAGCTCGCGTGCATTAGCGCCAGTTCAGGTTCGGAGGACTCTGCTCGGTCCAGGTCGGTCATCTCTTGCTATTGTGGCGCACCTGGCGTCGTGAGGCATTATCATAACGGAAGCCTCGCAGCAGATAGCTGCGGGGCGGTTCGCCGCTGCCATGCCGATTCGTGCCGAGTACCGCCGCTTTTATCGTGCCGACTGGCGCCGCCTTCGGGTCGAGTTGATTCAAAGCGCCGGGAATCGCTGCGAAGCCTGCCATCGTCCGCACCGCATGTTGAACATCGCCCACCTTTCTCACGACCCGGCGGACCGTTTTCATCTCGCCGTGCTCTGCCCGAGCTGCCATTCCCGCCATGACACCACCCAGCGAGTTGCTGTCACCAGGAGGACTCTGGCCTATCGCCGCGGCCAACTCTGGCTTTCACGCGACCTCGAGCTCGCGGCCGTCCCGGTGCGGCTTCTCCCCCGAGAATTGCAGCAAATGGATCTGTTCCCCGGATAGCCGCCCGGACCTGCGCCTGACCTCACTGCTACAATTCTTGCTGATTTGCCCCGTTGTTACAAAATCTGCCCGCATAACCTCGGTTTTCCGTTGACGGAAACATCTGACATCGGATATGTTCTAAACATGCCAAGCCGAAAGCGGTCAAGGGCCGTGCCACGTCTGGTAAATGCTGTCAGCGATGATCTTGCGGCTCGGCAGCTTCAGATTTCCCGCATGACATTGTTCAGAAAATTGAAGGATGGTACGATTGCGCCGCCTGCTCCCTTGGAAGGGACTCGAAGACGCTGGTGGCGCCCAACCGATATCGAAGCGGCTCGCGAGCAGTTGGAAGCGGCCCGTCAAGCGAGGGCATCATGATCCGTTTAACCATTTCAAATCAACGAGGTGGCGTTGCCAAGACGACCACGGCGCTGACTCTGGCCCGGTGCTGGGCCGATGACGGTCTTAAGGTCCTGCTGATCGATACCGACCCTCAGGCCTCCGTCCATTCCCTGATCGGCGCCAAGCCGACGCTCTTCTTGTTCGACTACCTGGTCAACGGCTACGCCTTCAAGGATTGCCTGACGCCCCTGCACCCGAATATCGACCTGCTGGCTTCCAGCCGCGACACCAACCGCGCCGAAGACATCATCTCGACCCAGATGGCGCGGGAGCACGCCTTCATTCACTCCTTCAGCCAGAACGAAGCGCCGTATGACATTGTGCTGATTGATGTTGCCCCATCGATCGGCTTGTTCCAGGCGTGCGCCATGATGTACACCCGTGACGTCCTGGTGCCGGTGGGGATGGAAACCCTCAGCATTCAGGGTGCGCTTGCGTCAATCAATGCGGCCACCAGCCTGAACCACTTCTTTCATAAGGATAAGAGTGTCATCCGCACCATCGGTACCCTCCCGGTGATGGTCGATCGGCGAATGCAGATGACCAGCACGATTCTGGAGACGCTCGATAGCATCACGGCGCAGTATCAGGTACCCGTGCTCCCGCTCATCCGCACGGATAGCAGCGTGGTGAAGGCCGGCAGGCAGCGCCAGTTCCTGCAGGATTTCGATCCGAAATCCCGCGCGCTGGAGGACTATCGGAGTCTGGCTGTGGATCTGAGGCAAAGACTCGGAGACGAAGATGGCGTCAAACACGCGGAGACGGTCTAAGGCTCCCCAGGGTCCGCTCGACATTGACGAAATCGCCCGGGATCCGGGCTTTCGGGGGATGCTGTCGTTTCTCGAAGTCTCCCCGGTTGAAAAGTCGCGGATGCTCGAAAAGCGGGCCGAGGTTGAGGCCGCGGCCGCAGTCGTTCCCTTCCCTGCCCCATCGGTGGAAGTGCCGGCGCCAGTCGAAGAGGTTGAAAACAGTAAAAGTGAACCACCCATGGGTCAAACACCCTCGGATCAAAAGCCCGAGGATCAACCACCCGTGGTTGATTCACCTGAGGTTCCGGCAGGGAGCGAAGCAACTGAACAACCCGTGGGTCAATCACTCGTAGTTGAAAGACCCATGGCCGATACACCCGTGGGCTATCGTCCCATGGACGAACGATACACGGGCGAATCACCCACGGGTCAATCAGCCGCGGCTGCCTCCATTGAGGTTGAAAACACTTATCGTCCCACGGACGAAAAACCTGTTGGTCAAACACCCATGGGTTTTTCACCCGCGGGTCGTTTCGGCATTCCGTACATGGACGTCGAAGGTCGCGGCAAGCGCCCGCTTCGCTACTGCCGAACCGTCCAGGATGCCCACACCAGCAGCGAACAGGTCACCTACCAGACTTTATGGACGTTCGCCAAGAACCACGGTCAACCGGACGTCTCTGGCGCCCGTGTCGTCGATGTCAGCTTGAGCCAGCTCTGCGGCCTTCTCGCCACGGACCACAAACATGCCAAGCGCCTGATCCAGTCTCTCCAGGAGAAACTCGCCATCGAGATCGTCCGCCAACCGGACTATCGCCTTGCTCAGCCCACTCGATACCGGGTCTACAACTTCACCCAAATCCTGGAGCGGAGGAAGAGCGCCGGCTTGGTCTGGGTCGTCAGAACACGGGCTGTGCGGTTCGTTGACCTTGCGACCGTTCAAACGCTCCTGGCTGACTCGCCCGCGGGTCATTCGCCCATGGGTGAATACACGGAGTTTGACGATCTACCCATGGGTGAACCACCTGAACTGCCCATGGGTCAACAACCTGAAATACCCCTGGGTGATTCACCCGCTCCCGTCCTTATAAGGAATACCAACTCAGGAAAAGGGGAAGGGAACACCCCGTCGTCGGCACCCGCGGTCGTGGCCGCAGCAATCATCCGCGAATTCGGATTTGTCGACGACGACGCTCTTCAAACCCTCGTTCGAAGCTGCCGCCAGGCCGCCCCGGATGCCACCGAAGAGGAGATCGCCGAACTGGGGGCCATGCAGGCACACCGTATCTCCCGTCTTCGCGGTGTACACAACCCGGTGGGCCTGTTGATCGCTCAGACAGCCAAGTGTTTCGCCGGCGAGTCTTTCGCCATGTACCGAAGGGACCGCGCCGAAAGGGAACAGCGCCTGAAAGATCTCTACGACTCGGGGGAGTAGTCCGTATCGTCCCTCTGGCGAAGTCATACGTACCATTAGGCTTACCAGGAATATCCCCTAGCCGCCCCAGCCGCCAGTAAATCGTCCCTCTGACGAAAATCTTAATCGTCCCTCTGACGAATGCAATATCGAGTTACAGACGAACTTCTATAGAACCCCAAACGAAGTGCTATCGTCCCTCTGAAGCGCGTCTCTCGTCCCTCAGGCGAATGAGACAGCCATTTGGACTTTTGTTTTCAATCAGTTTAGCCAAACTACAGTTTTTTGCAGACTGTTTTTAGCTATTTCAATATGAACTTTCACGATTCCAGTACGTACGCTATCCCGGGCAAGCACGCGCGTACGACCTAGATTAAGTGTTGCATCGCAAAAAGCATCTATGACACCATTTCATTCGAAATGCAGGAGATGCTGGCTCTCTCGACCACACAAGCCCCCGCCAGGCGAATTGTGCGCGTCGAGAAGAACCTGAACTCCCTCGGGTTCTTCTCTCCATCCGCCAGCACCGGGAAGCGCAAGCAGGAGAAAGTTGTCACCTTCACCCGGGATCTGCCGAACGGGATCAAGACGGAAGCCAAGGCCACGATCCTCGCCACCTCAAGAGGGCTTCCCACAACCGCAGATCTCGATAAGTACCTTGCGTTTCAGTTGGTTGTAGCGGAGTTGAAGAAGAAGCAGGGGGCTGTGACCAACCCGATCGGTTTCACCACCTACCAACTGCTTCGGCTATTAGGCCTGAAGCCCACTGGAAAGCGCTATGCCGAAGTAGATCAATGGCTTGACCGCATGGCGGGAACCCTCATCAAGTCCGAGGGAGCGGTCTACTTCGCCAAGAACAAGCGCTACATGAAAGACCGCTTTCATGTGTTCGAGAAGGTCTACACGGTGGGCGAGGAGCTACCAGACGGCCGGAAAGCCGAGCAAAACTACGTCTTTCTGAGCGATTGGCAGCTCGAAAACCTGAACCACGGCCACGTATTGCCGATCTCTCTCGAGCACTACCAGCAATTGCGCAGCGATATCGCCAAGAACCTGGTGCCGTTGCTGTATATCTGGTTCTACGCGTCCAACAGACCCTTCCAGAAGCGCTACCGAGACCTCTGCCAACACCTGAACGTGAAGATCTGGCAGCAGTTCTCCCGGGCCAAGGAACAGTTCTCGCCTGGCCTCTCAGAATTGCAGCAAGTGGGCTATTTGGCGGCCTGGGAGCTTTGCCCGACCATCGACGGCCTGGACTTCAAACTAGTTCTGACGGCCGGGCCGATCTTCACCGAGGAGCCAAAGCGGCTTGGGGTTCGCCAGAGGGACGACACGACGCTGTCCGATTCCAGATTTTCCGATCTGGTTAAAGCTTTGACGGGACGCGGTGTCCACGAGAAGGTGGCGCGGCGCCTGCTATTCGCGCTGCCGGACGACATGGACGTGGAACGCCAGATCGAATGGGTCGATTCGCTGATTCAGAGCAATCCGCGAAAATTCCACAATCCAGCGGGCATGTACGTCAACTTCATCCGCGACGGCATCGTGCCTCCGCCAAGCTTTGTATCGTCCCCGAGACGAAGGGAAATGGACGGGCAGCATGACCGCCGAAATGCGGAATTCACGGTGGCCGCGAAGCAGTTGGAAGTTGAAAACCGATACGTCGAATATCGCGACGAGCAGGCGAAGGCGTATATCGCGTCACTCACTGCCGAGGCTCGCAGTTCCTTGCTACGCGACGCCCGGATCCGCGCCGCGAAGTACGTGGGCCGCTTCGATGACCTCACAAGGGACCAGCAGAACGACCTGGTGAACCGATTTGCGGTCAACATGGTGTTGCACGAGATCCCGATTCTGACCAAACAGGAGTTTCAGAACCAGGAACGTTTTCAGCAGCTTGTGTTGCCGTCCTGATTTTTCCTCCTAGCTGTACGAAATGCGGTTGTGCGCGGTCGCGCAATTTGCGCCTTTGTCGGAAGCTTGATAAGGAATATTATCCTGCGATTTGACTTAACGTAAGTCACAAACTACCCTGAAAGCATGCCTCGGACGATTCGCACCTCATTGGATCTCCCCGAGGAGCTGCACCGCCGCATCCACGAGGCTGCTCGCCGTCGCGGCTGCTCGGCACGCGCTCTCATCCTGTCTTCTCTAGAGCGCGAGGTTGCCATGGAGGGTGTGGCTCGCGGCCGCGTGCAGGTCCCCTTGGTCCGCGGCGGCGGGAAGCCGGTCAACCCAAGCCACGACGACATCTATGACATCCTGTTTTCCTGACATCAACGTCTGGCTTGCCATTGTGGTGGAGCGCCACGCCTTCAATCGCGCAGCCAGCGCCTGGTGGAACCAGGATCGTTCGGACGCGGTCGGGTTTTGCCGGTTCACTCAACTCGGTTTATTGCGCCACCTCACCAGCACAGCGACCATGAAAGGCAATCCGCTCACGAACCGTGAGGCCTGGGAGGTTTTCGAGACCCTCCAGACGGATGCGCGGGTCTGCTTCTTCCCGGAATGGCCGGCTCTCGATGGGTTGCTCAAAGACTACTCAGACATTCCTCAGGCGGCCTGCAATGTCTGGGGTGATGCTTATTTGGCGGCCTACGCGTCGGTCAATGAAGCCACTCTGGTGACTTTCGACAAGGGATTTTCGCGATACCCGGTCAAGACGCTCATCCTGGAACCCTAGTGAGCCGCCTGTGAACGCTCAGCCGGCCTTTCGTGTACACTTTTAATGAGTACAGAAGGGAAGCGGTTCGCATGCCAAGGGTGGCCGTTGATGACAACAAGCGAATGAACCTCCGGGTGCGCCCGGAGCAAAAGGCGATGCTCATGCGCGCCGCGGCGCTCAGGAATACAGACCTGACCGACTTCGTCGTGCAAAACGCTCTGCGTGAAGCCAAAATTGTCATCGACGAAGCGGAACGCACGGTCCTCTCCGAGCGGGATAGTCTTCTCGTCCTAAGCTTGCTCGAAAACCCGCCTGAGCCGAATGCGAAACTGCAGGCGGCGATCGCGGCGATGCCTAAGCCGAAGCAAGGTGGGGCGAAGCACCGAAAGGCATGAGGCTCCCGGACTGGCACGAAGAGCCGATAGATAGAAGGCATGACAGGAAGTCGTTCGACTGCGGCAATGCCGCCATGAATGACTTCCTGCAACACTACGCGCGCCAGAGCCACGAGCTTGGGGGTGCGAAGACCTTTCTTGCCATCGACACCGGGGACGGTAAGACGATCCTCGGCTTCTATAGCCTCGCTCCTGGCTCTGTGACGTATGCCGATGCGCCGAAGAAGCTGCGACAGGGCCTTGCGAAACATGAGGTGCCGGGGTTCCGACTGGCGCGGCTCGCGACGGATGTGCGGTTCCAGGGGCGAGGCCTCGGCGGCCAACTCCTCCTCGCAGCGGCACGCCGCTGCCTGCGAGCCGCAGCCGATGTCGGCGGCGTGTTGCTCATCATCGATGCCAAGGACGAGCGTGCGGCCAAATGGTACGAGAGCTATGGCGCGGTGCCACTGACCGATAAACCGCTCACGCTCGTGATGGCCCTGGCCACGTTCGAACACGATTTGAGAGCGGCAGGCTACCTCTAAGCGGCAGCTCGCAAAACGTCGCGCACCTTCGAAAATGCTCGCGCCCTGTGGTACCCGACTGGTACCCACCCCGCCTGGACGGTCGCCCTGAATGGGCGTACAACTTTAACCGTGGAATTTGTTAAACCCAGCATCACCCATCAGAAGATGGTCGAGGCGGGCTGGTCATATCGGGTCAATGAGCGCGGCTGGATCATCTATAAGGATCCGGAAACGAACCTCTGGCATCCGCGTGTAGAGGCGATCGCAATCCTGGAGGAACGTTCGAAGGAGATGGTGGCGGGCGCCGGTGCGGGAACGCCGGAGGCATTGTCGGGCATCAGGCTCCGGCAGGACAAAACCCGTTTCTGACGACCAGACTCGCTAAAATGCCGACGCCCAGCGTGCCGGGGCGGGGAAGCGCTATCGCGCCCGCGGGCGATGCTCATAAGCCGCCAGGCGCGCGGTTAGCCGCTCCACATCTTTCCTGACCAGCTGGAGTGCCAGCTCGGTTCGATTGGTGACTCCCGTCTTCCGAAACAGATGATGAACGTATTCCTTGATGGTGCCCTCGGTGAGGTGCAGGGTATACGCGATCTCCTTGTTGCACTTCCCCTGTCCAATCAGTTCGGCGATTTGTTGTTGCCGGAACGTGAGCGGGCGGCCTTCCGGTGCGGAATCGGCATCGTCGCTTTTGGGCTTACGACAATCGGGACAAGCATACTTCCGTTCCGCGGCGATAAAATAAGCTCCGCAGCGCGCACACGTGCGCTTGATCGGAGCGGCTCCGAGGGCAACTCGACTCATCTTTTTGATCTCCCCAGTGTGAACAGCGCTGAGGTTGAACGTGTAACCTCTGCGGTAATCCAGTTACGAAAATCGCTAGAATCCTCAGCATACAGTGCGTATTCAGGGATTTCTTATTAACCCCGCTCTGCTTCGGCGGGAATAACCCCTTCCGCAGCGCCCATTAGTTGCCCAACGAACATAGCGTGCGTACCCAATTTACGCAGACAGCTGAGTAAACGAAGGTGACTCGGTGTGCAGGGACCCCAGAAAGCTTACTGAGAAATAAACGCCGGTAGAAGCACATTTCTACCAAGTAGATTTTATCGTACGTATCCGTTAATCATTCATTCTATTGCGTTTGTTGATTGGCATGAATGTTGCTAGAGCCCTGTTTCACAACCAGTCGAAGAACCTGCAATGTCCAATCGGCACTGCGCAAGCATCCGTTGTGGGCTGCAACCCCACAGGGGAGTAAGTGAGCCATTTTTGTCCAGACAAGGGGCGGACGGGATGGCAGCTTCAGTCGATTTTTGGAACTTGCAGGTACTAGTTCGATATCAATCCTTCCAGTTTCATATCCCCTATTGTTACTCCAGCTCGGGGGAATTACTGAGCTGGCCATCAACTTTCGAGAGGCGCAAGCCTCGTTCGGAAGTGAGTATTGAATGCCCGGAAGCCCCTTCGTAAGTTGGGACTTGGGTGGTCGGAGTAGGTGTGTAGTCACGGGGCCCAGTTGGAAATCGCGGATGAGGAGGTCTCCTGCAGTGAACTTCGAGATGCGTGTTCGGCCGCTGTTCGGGCAGATTTGGTGCTGGTTGGTAATGGTAGGTGCCCTCTTGCTCGGGACGCCGCTTTTGGCCCAGGACTCTCTCAGCCTCTCGTCCGCCACGGTTGCACAGGGGGGAACCGCGTCCCTGGCCCTCAACCTCAGCGCTCCTAGTGGCAGCGAACCGGCCGCATTGCAATGGAGACTCACCTATACGCCTGCCGACGTAGTGTCGATTAGCGCCACAGTCGGTTCGGCCGCCGCCGGCGCTGGCAAGTCTCTGAGCTGCTCGGCGAGCTCGGGATCCTATTTCTGCATCCTCGCGGGGTTCAACAATACGGCGATTCCGAGCGGTGTTGTGGCCGCCGTTTCCGTAACGATTGCCTCCACGGTAAGCAGCACTTCGATCGGCCTGTCCGATACCCTTGGAAGTTCGGTCACCGGTGGGAACCTGAGCGTCAGCGGCTCCGGCGGTACGATTACCGCGACCATACCCCCGGCGACTCTCAGCTCCTTGAGCTGCAGCCCTACCTCTTTGAACAGCAATGGCACATCCAGTTGCACAGTGGCATTGGGCGCCGCCGCGGTCGGGAATGTCTCGGTGTCGCTGTCGGACAACTCTGCCGCATTGTCCGTGCCATCTTCCGTGACGGTGCTCTCCGGATCCACCAGTCAGACGTTTGTGGCCACTGCGGGGACGATTTCGAGCGATCAGACCGCGACCATCACGGCATCGCTGAACAGCACCACGAAAACCGCCAATATTTCGCTCGTAGCGCCGATCGCGGTGAGCAGCCTTTCGTGCAATCCAACCAGTCTGTCGAGTAACGGGACGTCCAGCTGCACGGTAACGCTGACGAAATCGACTGGCGGGACCGTGGCGCTGTCGAGCAATTCCGGATCGTTGTCTGTGCCCGGAAGTGTGACGGTGAACTCCGGTTCCACTACGGCCGGCTTCTCGGCCACCGCGGGGACAGTGAGCAGCGACCAGACCGCGACCATCACGGCATCGCTGAACAGCACCACGGCAACGGCGAATATCTCGCTGACCACTCCAGTGCAGGTGAGCGGGCTTTCGTGCAGCCCGACGAGCCTGGGAAGTTCCGGCACATCCAGTTGCACGGTGACGCTGAACAAATCGACCGGCGGGACCGTATCGCTGTCGAGCAATTCCGGATCGTTGTCGCTGCCCGGAAGCGTAACGGTGAATTCCGGTTCTACGTCGGCCAGCTTCTCGGCGACGACGGGCACGGTGAGCAGCGATCAGACCGCCACGGTTACGGCGTCGCTCAACGGCAGCAGCCGCACCCAGAATATTTCGTTGGTTGCCGCGGTTCTGGTAAGCGGGCTTTCCTGCAGCCCGACGAGCCTGGGAAGTTCGGGCACATCCAGTTGCACGGTAACGCTGTCCAAATCCAGCGGCGGGACCGTATCGCTTTCGAGTAATGCGGGCGCATTGTCTGTGCCTTCTTCGGTGACGGTAGCATCCGGTTCCACTACGGGGACGTTCAACGCCACGACGGGCACGCTCACGAGCGATCAAACGGCTACGGTGACGGCATCGCTGAACGGCAGTTCGCAGACGGCCAATATTTCGCTCGTTAGCCCGATCCAAGTGAGCGGGCTATCGTGCAGTCCCACAAGCCTGGGGAGCACGGGAACCTCAAGCTGCACGGTGACGCTGAACAAATCGACCGGCGGGTCCGTGTCGCTATCGAGCAACTCCGGGACGTTGAGTGTGCCCGGCAGCGTGACGGTGACTTCCGGATCCACAACTGGAACCTTCACGGCAACGGCAGGCACGGTGAGCAGCGACACGACGGCCACCATCACGGCGTCACTGAACGGCAGCAGCCGGACTGCGAATATTTCCCTGGTGACTCCGGTTCAGGTGACCGGCCTCTCGTGTAATCCGACCAGCTTGCTGAGCAACGGAACATCGAGCTGCACGGTAACGCTGAACAAATCGACTGGTGCGACTGTAGCGCTATCCAGCAATTCCGGAACCTTGAACGTTCCGGGCAGCGTGACGGTGAATTCCGGCTCTTCGACCGCGACCTTCACGGCAACGGCGGGCACGGTGAGCAGCGACGCGACCGCCACCATCACCGCGTCCTATAGCGGCAGTACGCAAACGGCAAGCATCTCTCTGGTGACGACGGCCGCGGTAAGCAGCCTGTCGTGCACTCCGGCAAGCCTGGGCACCGCCGCGACTTCCAGTTGCACGGTGACCTTATCGAAGGCGGCCGGTAGCGGCGGACTTTCCGTGGGTCTCTCCAGCAATTCCGGGACGTTGAGCGTTCCGGGCAGTGTGACGGTGAACTCCGGCTCTTCGAGCGCGACCTTCACAGCGACGGCCGGAACGGTGAGCAGCGACGCGACGGCGACCATTACCGCCTCGCTGAACGGCAGCACCCGTACCGCGAACATCTCGCTGGTAGCGGTGGTCCAGGTGAGCGCGGTTTCGTGCAGCCCGTCGAGCCTCGGCACGTCGGGAACGTCCACCTGCACAGTGACCCTGACCAAGGCAGCGTCGGGTAGCACGGCGGTGGCGCTTTCGAGCAACTCCGGAACGCTGAGCGTTCCGGGCAGCGTGAACGTGGCATCCGGCTCTTCGACCGCGACCTTCACGGCAACGGCGGGCACGGTGAGCAGCGACACGACGGCCACCATTACCGCCTCGCTGAACAGCAGTTCCCAAACCGCGAACATCTCGCTGGTGACTCCGCCTCAAGTGAGCGGCGTTTCGTGCAACCCCACGAGCCTGACCACCGGAGGGACTTCCAGTTGCACGGTGACCTTGACCAAAGCGGCCGGAACCGGCGTGTCAGTATCGGTTTCGAGCAGCGTGGGAACCTTGACGGTGCCTGGTAGCGTGTCGGTGGCGTCGGGATCCTCCAGCGCGAGCTTCACCGCCACAGCCGGTACGGTCAGCTCCGACCAATCGGCTACGGTTACGGTTTCCCTGAACGGCAGTACGCGGACGGCGAATATCTCGCTGGCTACACCGGCTCAACTGACCGGTCTTTCCTGCAATCCGACGAGCCTGGCCCCCTCCGCAGCGGCAACCTGCACGGTGACGCTGTCGAAAGCGGCCCCCGGCGGAACCGCGGTATCGCTCTCAAGCAATGCGGCCACCCTGACGGTCCCCGGTAGCGTGACGGTGACATCGGGATCTTCCACCGCGACCTTCACGGCAACGGTCGGTACGGTGAGTAGCGACCAGACGGTCACGGTCACCGCGTCCCTGAACGGTAGTTCGCAAACGGCGAATCTTTCGCTGGTGGCGCCGGTTCTGGTGAGCGGGATTTCGTGCAATCCAGGGAGCCTGGGTTCCACCGGAACCTCCACCTGCACGGTAACGCTCACGAAGGCGGCGGCCAGCGGCGGTGCGGTGGTCTCACTCTCGAGCAATGTCGCTACCCTGACGGTTCCGGCCAGTGTGACGATTGGCGCCGGAGGCGCAGTCACGACGTTCACAGCCACCGCAGGTACGGTGGGCAGCGATCAGACTGCAACCATCACAGCTTCTCTGAATGGAAACACGCAGACGGCGTCAATCGCGCTCGTGGCTCCTCTACAGGTCAGTAACGTGACCTGCAGTCCTTCAAGCATTGGGCAGGAAGGTACAACCGGTTGCACCGTGACGCTGTCGAAGGCCTCTGGGAGCGGCGGCGCAGTAGTGTCACTCTCGAGCAGCCTGGCGGCGCTGACGGTCCCGGCGAGCGTGCTGGTATCCGCCGGCTCTTCGACGGCCACGTTTACGGCGCGGGCAGGCATCGTGGCCTCCGATCAGACAGCGACCATTACCGCCACGTACAATAGCGACTCCCGAACGACGACTGTGAGCGTGCTCTTCACGGCCCCGGCCATCACGTCTCTGACTTGTACGCCGGCAACGCTGGCCTCCAGTGAGTTGTCCACTTGCACCGTCACACTTGCGAGCGCGGCTACGGGGAACGGCAGCACCATAGCGCTCTCCAGTAATTCAGCGCTCTTGACAGTGCCGGCGAGCGTGACAATTCCGGCCGGGACACGGAGTGCCACTTTCCTTGCCACGGCAGGCAGCATTTCCACCAACGGTTCGGCGATTGTCTCCGCAGCCTACGGCGGTAGTTCCCAGAATGCAACGATCTCCCTGACAGGCACGGGACAGACCGGCATTTCGGCGCTCTCGTGCAATCCGGATCTGGCGAATGTCGGCACGCTGTCCTGCACTTTGCAACTCTCACAGGCGGCGCCGGTTGACGGGCTGACGGTAACGCTCCAGGCCGATAGTTCGCGGTTGCAGGTTCCGGCTCAGGTGCAGGTCCCGGCCGGGAGCCAATCGGCGAGGTTCTCGGTGCAGGTGATCGCTTCGGACCAGGATATTCACCCGCAGATCAGCGCGACGGCCATGGGGTCAGTACGAACCACCGCGCTTGCGATCATAGGCATCCGGCCCGATTTCGGTGCTCTGTTCGGGTGGGTCCGTCCAGGCGGGCGGCTGGCTCGATTGCCAGGTCGGTCTGAACTCGCCCAACGTTCCCGAAGTGGCTCACCTGGCGGTTTCGAGCAGCAGCCCGGACGTCAAGGTGCCGGCTTCGATGATCACGCGCCCCGGGCAGACGCAGCTCGGCTTCATGATCTATGCACAGGGCGTCGCCGGGCAGCAGAACTCGGATATCTCGGTGCAGTTCGGTCAGACCATCGTGAAGACCACGATCGCGATCACGCCGGCGGGAGCGCCGGTCCTGGTCGTGCCGGATGGTGCGGATACCGTGTTTGGGAAGGAACTGCGGTTCTCGGTTAGCGCGGTCGACCCGGGCGGGCTGACGGTCACGCTTTCGGCTCAGAATCTGCCGGCTCAAGCAGTGTTCGATGCCGGAACCGGACAGTTCTCATGGACGCCCGCGGAGAACCAGCAGGGCAGCTACAACGTTACGTTTGTAGCGACCAATTCTCTGGGCGCCTCCTCGAACGGCCAGGTCACGATTCACGTGGATTCCGGCAAGCCCATCGTTACGGACATCCGGAACACGGCAAGTCAGTTGGTGCAGCCGGTATGCGGACCCAATGGGCTCGCCACGTTGTGGGGCCGTTGGCTCTCCGCACCGGGAGATCCCGTTACGGATAGCACCGGGACGGCTCTCGCGTTGAACGGGGCCAAGGTGAAGGTCAACGACGCCTACGTTCCGCTCGTGTATGCGGCTCAGGATCGGGTCGACTTCGTCTGCCCCAACGTCGCGGCGGGAACTCGCCTCAATCTTTCCGTGGAGACCGATTCTGGAGCGGCGGAAGCGGTGCAGACGGTCATGAACTCCGTGTCCCCCGCGTTGTTCTCAATGGACGGATCGGGCGGCGGCCAGGGCGCTATCGTGCTGAGCGGAACTTCTCTGACCGCGATGGCACGCAACTATCTGGTATCCGGCCAGCCGGCACAGATCGGAGACGCGGTCGCGATTCGCGCGACGGGCATCGATCCTTCCAACTGGCAATCGCTCTCGCTGAAGATCGGCGGTTTGACGGCCACGATTACTTCCGTGGACGCGATTCCGGGGATGGCGGGAGTCTACCAGATCACCGCGACGGTGCCTTACGGCGTTTCCACGGGCGATGCGATTCCGGTCACCCTGGGTCTCACGACCGGAGACGCGTCGCGGGGCGGAGGCCGTGCGCCGGGTGTGCGGATGGCGCCGGCCGATTCGCACTACGCCCCGTCGGAGACGATCAAGCGGGGACCGCCGCAGCACCGGACGGGATCCCTGAGCAATACGGTCACGATGGCGATCGAGGCGTCATCGAAGTAGACCGGAATTGAGCCCGATTCAAACCTGAAGCGCCCGGCGGACTCCAAAAGCCCGCCGGGCGCTCACGTTTTGGGCGAGATCTTTCACCCTTCCAAAGAAATCCAGGTATTAACAACGAATTCCAGCAGATTCCAAAGAGTAACGGGAGTTTCTGGAACAGCGGTGGTGGAGCACTGCGGAGGTCGCGTAGTGGAACATAAAGGGATTGCCGTACATCGACCTGGTTTTTGGGGTTAAGCTCCTCGCAATCAATTGGATAGCTTGCCGTAGCCATTGGTAATTTGTACGGCAAAATGCCGGGTACGGTAAGACACTTTTCCGCGCGTAAAGTTGGGCTGAAAGATTACTACTGCGCGCTCGGATGCATCGTCGGAAGCGCACTGATGGTTCCGTCGAGATCGTTGTAGCGCAGACCGGAGACCGATAGACGGTCGATGTTCCCTTCGATCAGCACCGAGCCGGTTTTGTTCGCCAGGTCCGGATACATGTCGGGAAGCACCAGAGTCGTCTGCTGATCCGCGCCAATGGTCACCACGTCGAAGAAGAGCGTCTTGCCTTGGGGCGTTCGATAAGTCAGGCGAACCTCGGCGGCCAGGTTTGAAGCCGGGTTCACGAGCGTCAGCTGGCTTCTGAAGCCCTGCGTGTTGTCAAAGGGCATGAGGACCGAATAATCCTGGCTGCTCTTCAAGGGGATGACGGTTTCGGAGCGGGCGCCGCTCAGAGCCTTGTGGGTGATGGTCGTGTACCCATCGATGGCACCGGCGGTGCCGGTGTAGTTCAAGTACGACCAGCCTTCGCGAACGGCATTACTCGAGTTGCATAGCCCCATCGAGAGGCTCGATCCCGATTCGAGGACACCCTGCACCGCAGAGGTGGTCAGGGTTGTTTGGGCATCAGCCGAGGAACGGACTGTGAAGGTGGTGAGCTTGCCGTCCTTGCCGAAGAAGAACTGCTGAAACGTCACGGGCGAGGAATCAGTGTTGAACAGCGTAGCGGTGGTGTCCCATCCGTTACCGCAGACGATTCTCGGGAACACGCTTGCCTGGACGCTGCTGGAGGCGGCCCCTACACCCTGAGCCGATCGCGCAGGGGTGCGGGTGGGCCCGGTTTCGGCATAGCTCAGTGCCAATGGCACAGACAACAACAGAATGAATCGGCCAGCGTTTTCAAATGCGCCCAATGGGTGCCTCCAGCAAAGATTATCGGCACTTTATTCTCCAGGGACGCAAAAGCTGGGTACTGTGGACGTAATGGCCATATATTACGTTATTGAGCCGCGACGAGGTCCTAAACTTTAGGAAACGCCTGGAAACGTAATATCCTCTCAGTAGCGTCCGATGCCAAACAATTGAGGTGAGGGATGTTGACTGTGAATCGGCTAATCTGGGTTGCAATACTGGCATTTCCGCTCTGGGGGCAGGAACTGCGAGTTCCCGCCGCAGTGCTATCCCGTGGCGATTCCGGATCGTTATCGATCCAGTTGTCGGCGCCGCCCGATCGAGCGCCTGCCGCTCTGCAATGGGATCTGGTATTCCCGATTGGCCGGGTGGATATTCAGGACAGCGGATGGTCGGCTGGCCCGAGCGCGGTGGAGGCGGGGAAGCAACTCATGTGCGCCCGACAGCTCCGAAAGAATCCGGAAGCATACGCATACAAATGTATGCTGGTCGGCGGTAGGGCGAAAATCAGCAATGGTGCTGTTGCTGTTGTAAAAATCAAACATCCCCAAAGAATCTCAGGCGGGCGTGGTCACGGTCCGGCTGGAGAACCTGTTAGGGGCATCGCCAGATGCCTCCCGCCTGGAAATCCCACCTACAGAAAGTACGATCACGATCCGATAAGAAGAGATAGTGTGCGCTACCCCTGAATCCGTGGGGTGAAGTTAACTATCGCTAGTATTGCTGGATCTAGGTTCCGGGCTAATACTGAAAAAACACGTGAGAACAATTCGCCCATAGGCACACATGGTCTTTGAGCGAGGAAATGAATGTCGGGAGAAACCGCAAATCTCGTACTGAAATTCAGGCAGGGAGATCAGGGCCGTGTGCGTGTCCGGCAAGCCTCCCGCATCAGCCTGGATAACCGCACCGGTTTGACGATGACCGACCCGACCAGCGGTTTCCAGGAAGTGTTTTCGCTGAGATCGCTCGAAATTCTCGCCATCCAATCTGCCCCGGGTGCCTCCCGGATGTCCGCAGCCCGCTAGAGCTGAGTGTCCTGTCTCTGAGGTGTGTTTATCTTTCCTCGCCTGAGGTGACGGGATGGGCAGCGCTAACGCACTATCCCAATATGCAGCTATGGCTCCGATATTTCCCGCTCTGGCTTGGCCCTGCCGCAACTCGGCAACGAAGTCTTTCGTGTCGTAGCCTTTGTCTCCGGCCAGCGTCACCAGGCCGTCGCCCGGCATCCGCTCCGCCATCTGCAACGCAGCGCCACGCTACACCGTGCCGTTGGCTGCAACAACTTCGCATTGTCTGGGGAAGGGAATTATCGATCCGCACTATCGGGATTTTCGCCACCGGCGCTGACATATAGTCACTGAGTTCCCAAAGAATCACGGGATTTCGCGGCCAGATCCCATCTTTCGGAGAATCGTGATTAGGTGGTACGTTCCCAATCGAGGATCACGCTGTTCTTCCCGTGTAGTATTAAGAAACGCATGGATAGCACGGACACTCCTTCGAGCGAGGTTGGACTTCCTGAATTTTGCCCTGATGCGGTCTTTTACTGATTGTAAGGCGGCACCGCTCTCAGTAGGAAGGCGGTCAATACCTTCCAGCCACGGATAGCCGAATGTCTCCAAGTGCTCAATTCGGCAGTCATACCGATAGGCAAGGGTAAAAATGGTTGCGGCGGACAGATATTGAAGGTGTTCCAAATCCACGCGAAATCCGACCCATTCTTTCGCGCATTGGAGATTATCTGAGGCCTCGCCTCCATTGGGTGTAAGAATTAGTAGGAGACCACCTGGTTTCAGTACGTTCAAGGCAGACTCTAATGTGCGAAGCGGTTCGACTGGATGCTCGATTAGATCACTCATAACAACTACGTCCATCTGACCGAATTGACTGGTGAACTGCGAATCGCACAGCTCGCCGGGGCAGACTGGGATTTGTAGTAGATCGCGGACAAAAGAGCAAGCCTCCTGTGAGATGTCGTTGCCAACAACAGCAGAGCCTCGATGTCGAGCGGTAACCAACAACTCACCACAACCACATCCGATCTCCAGAAGCTGTTTGCCTTCTAAACCCTTGCAGAGTGCGGACAGGCGATTCAACCGGATGTCGTTCTTGCCCAACGCCATGTCTGACTGGAGACGGGTCGCATACGACTTCGAGAGATCCTTGGGCCTGAACGAAAACCAGTAGCCCTGATAAAGTTTCCGTATCTCCTCCAGGCACGGGAGGCAGGAAACGTACCATAGCTGGCATTTTCCACAGAAAGCAATGCCAAGGCGATCAGGGCGCGCAAGTGAGGGATGATTGTTACTGCGGCACAAGGGACATTGTCTAAGTTCGAGCTTGTCCAGCGACCACGTTGGAATTCTGGCATCCAAGGGCGGAAGAACGGGCAGTCCGACGGTTTCGGCTTGCATAGGTATGTGTCCCGCAAATCATTGTAGCCTGTCCGCACTCGTTATGTCCTTAGCGCCTCCTCTTACTGGTGGGGCCCTACTGGCTCACGCTCGCGGCGCGGCTTTTCCAGGCACTGACCGGGCTGCGAGAGCAGTAGTGGCGTTCAGCGAACCGCGAAGTTCAGAGTCACGCTTCCCGCTGTGGCGGTAATCGTCCCCTGGGTGTAGAACCTCGATGCGGTGACCGTGAATGTCGCGTAGTTGCGACCCGCCGGAACCAGAACCGAGGAGGGCACCAAAATGGTCGTGCTCGGAGTTGCGCTGATCGAAACCAGGAAACCGCTTCCGGTTGCATTACCGGAAAGGGTGACGGTGCAGGTTCCCCTTCCACCCGCACGCATATTCTGGGGCGTGCAGCTCAAGCCGGTCAATGAGATAGACACCGCTGGGTTGATGGTGACCTGGGATGTCTTGTTGGTGGAACCCAGAGTAGCCGTTACCGTCACGGTTTGAGACGAGGACACTGAACCCGCGGTGGCGGTGAAGGTGGCCGAGGTAGCACCGGCAGCAATAGCGACCGAAGGCGGAGTCGTGAGGGCGCTGTTGTTATCGGACAGCGTAATGGCCGTGCTGGTGGCAGCCGCTGCGGAGAGCGTAACGGTGCAGGTGGTCGCGGCGCCTGGAGCCAGAGATGTCGGCGAGCAGGCCAGGGAACTGAGGCCCGCCACAGGAGCCGTCAGGGAGATTGCCGCGGATTTGGTGGTGCCGTTCAGGGCTGCGGTGACGTTCGCCGTCTGATTGGAGCTGACCGAGCCGGCCGTTGCGGTGAAGGTGGCCGAAGTTGCGCCGGCAGCGACCGTGACGGAGACCGGGGTCGAGAGGACGCTATTGTCATCGGACAGCGTGATGGCCGTGCTGCTGGCAGCGGTCGCAGAGATGGTGACGGTGCAGGTGGTCGAGGCACCGGATGGCAGGGATGTCGGCGAGCAGGCCAGGGAACTGAGGGCCGCCGCTACCGGGGCGGTCAGAGAGATTGCGGCCGTTTTGGAACTGCCGTTGAGCGTGGCGGTAATTGTCGCCGTCTGATTGGAGCCGATCGAACCCGCCGTTGCGGAGAACGTGGCTGATGTGGCACCCGAAGCGACGGTGACGCTCGCCGGTACCGAAAGCACGCTGCTGTTATCCGAGAGGGCGACGACCGTGCCGTTGCTCGGCGCTGCCGCGGAAATCGTGACCGTGCAGGTAGCCGCAGCATTCGACGCCAGCGAAGTGGGCGCGCAAGCCAGGGAGCTGAGGCCGGCCACCGGAGCGGTCAGCGAGATGACGGCCGATTTGGAACCGCCATTGAGCGAAGCCGTAACGGTCGCGGTTTGATTGGACCCGATGGAACCGGCGGTGGCAGCGAACGTGGCCGAGGTTGCCCCGGCTGCTACCGTGACGTTCGCGGGCACTGCGAGCACTCCGCTATTCGAGCTGAGCGCAACGCTGCTGCCGCCGGTCGGAGCGGCGGCGGAAATCGTAATCGTGCAGGTGCTCTGCGCGGCGGAAGCTAGGCTCGTCGGGCTGCAAGCCAAAGACGAAACCGTCACCAACGGGGCCGAGACCGTCAGGCTGGCCGTCTGCGTGAGGCTTCCATAGGTGGCGGAAATGGTCACCGGAGTAGCGGCGGCCACCTGCGACGTCTGAATTGTAAACGTGGCGGTCATGCTCCCGGCAGCGACCGTGACAGATGCCGGCACTGCGGCGGCATTCCCATTCGAACTGCTCAAAGCAACCGCGATTCCGCCGGAAGGCGCCGCGGCCGAGAGGGTCACGCTTCCGGTGCTGGTGCTGCCGCCGGAAACGGTGGCCGGGCTGACGGTGAACTGCGCCATCTCAGGCAGGCGGCCGCCGCAAGAAAGCGAACCGCCGGGGTTTCCGAATTCAAAGGCGCCAATATCGATTGCCGATCCTACGATGCCCTTCTGCTCGCCGCAGGCCGGGTGGACATATTCGTTGGCCGGGGTGAGGGAAACGCTATCGCCCGTTCCCGCGGCCACGCCGGCATCGATGGCCGGAGAACCGGTGGCGAGATGGTAATCGTAATTTGCGCTGTCCACGAACAACGGGATTTGCGTCAGATTGGAGGCCTGAACGGCGCTGGATTGCGATATGACGGTGCCCGGTCCGTAGAAGATATTGTTCTTGATCACGGCGGGTGTGGTGGCGGCAGCTCCGATATTGATGAAGACACCGCTGGGTCCATCGTTCACGAACGTGTTGTTGACGACGAAGAGGTCTTGGCTGGGGACCTCGGGGACGGCGCCCTCTTCGAGGTAGGCGAACAGAATGGAATTCGAAGCGCCGGGTCCCTGTTCGATGACGTTGCCGATTACGAAAGACTGGCCGCCGTTGGGCAGGTCCAGCTCATAGCTGGTGGTTCCGGTGAGTTCCGAAGTGAGGCGGTTGTACAGGATGTTGTTCTGCACGGCCCGCGATTTGACCAGGTGCCCGGCGTTGGCATGGCTGGAATAGCTGTACTGCAGGGTGAACTTCGGGACGGTTCCGATGTAGATGTTGTGCGTAGCGCCGTCGCCATAGCCGTTGTAAGCGAACCCGCTGTATTCAATCAGGATTTCGCCGCTCGAATTGGCGGCCGCGAGGAGGCCTTCTTCGTTGTTGTGGAAGAAGCAGTTCCGGACGATCAGGCCGGGGCCTTCCTGGCGGATTCCCGCGCCGTTGTGATCGGGAACGGTGGCGCCGCTGAATTCGATGTTTTCGACGGTGGTGTTGCTGCCCTGAATGACCCAGATGCCCTTGCCCTGCGCGTTATTGCCAGCCGCATCGATTTTGGCGCGGCCGTTCACGCCCTGAATGGTCAGATTGTTGGCTGTAATGGCGCAGACATCGCCCGAATAATCGCCCGCCGCATCGATCTGGATGGTAGAGCCATCCGGTACGGCAGCGAAGGCCTGGCACGGTTTCGTGTAGGTCTGTCCGGGGCCGACAGTCAGCTTTACGGGGCTAGGGGCAACCGTTTCCGCAGTGGTTACCGAGACGCCCGCGAGGGTTGCGGTCAACGTGACCTTCTGCGCGGCCGGATTCATCGAAGTGGTGGCCGCGAAGGTCGCGGAAGTGGAACCGGCGGCTACGATTACGGATTGCGGCACGGTGACGGAGCTGCTATCGGACGAGAGGGCGATGGTGGCGGCCGCGGTTGGCGCCATGGTCAGGGTCACGGTGCAGGTGGCCGAATCGTTCGACCCGAGGGATGCGGGCGAGCAGGCCAGGGAAGTCAGTGTCGGAGCCGCCAGGGAGACAGCCGCGGATTTGGTGGAGCCGTTCAGGGTGGCGGTGACGTTTGCCATCTGATTGGACGGGATGGAACCGGCGGTGACGGAGAAGGTCGCGGTGGTCGCGTTTGCGGCTACGGTCACGGAGGCCGGGGTATTGAGCACGCTGCTGTCGTCAGCAAGGGTGACCGCTGAACCGCCGGTGGGGGCGGCCTGGGACAACGTCACCGTGCAGGTTGACGATCCGTTGGACGTCAGAGAAGTGGGTGAGCAGGCCAGGGAAGTCAGGTTTGCCGGCGCCACCAGGGAGATGGCGGCCGATTTTGTAGAGCCGTTGAGCGTGGCGGTGACGTTCGCGGTCTGGTTGGAGGCGATCGTCCCGGCGGTGACAGAGAAAGTTGCGGTGGATGCACCCGCAGCGACGTTGACGGAAGCGGGTGTATTGAGCACGCTATTGTCGCCAGCGAGAGGGACGGCAATACCGCCGGTGGGTGCGGCCTGGGAAATTGTGACCGTGCAGGTAGAGGACGTGCTGGAACTCAGAGATGTCGGCGAACAGGCCAGGGAAGTCAGGGTCGCGGGGGCTACCAGAGAGATCGCGGCGGATTTTGTAGAGCCGTTGAGCGTGGCAGTAACGTTCGCGGTTTGGTTGGAGGCGATAGCGCCTGCTGTGGCGGAGAAAGCTGCCGTGGACGCCCCCGCAGCGACCGTAACGGAAGCCGGGGTAGAGAGCGTGCCGTTGTCGCTGGTCAACGCGGCCGCAATGCCGCCGGTAGGCGCCGTCTGGGAGATTGTGACGGTACAGGTCGACGCGGTGCTGGACGTCAGCGATGTGGGCGCACAGGCGAGGGAACTCAGGGTTGCCGGTACGAGGGAGAGTGCCGCGGATTTCGTCGATCCGTTGAGGGTAGCGGTGATGTTCGCCGTCTGACTGGACGTAATCGAGCCGGCGGCGGCGGAGAACGTGGCTGTGGTGGCACCTGCGGCGACGGTGACGGAGGCTGGTGTAGTGAGCGCGGTGCTGTCGTCGGACAGCGTAACGGCTGAGCCACCCGTCGGAGCGGCCTGGGAGATTATTACTGTGCAGGTGGAAGAAGTACTAGCCGTCAGAGACGTGGGCGAGCAGGCCAGGGAAGTCAGGGTTGCCGGAGCAACCAGAGAGATCGCGGCGGATTTTGTGGAGCCATTCAGTGTTGCCGTGATGTTCGCCGTCTGATTGGAGGCAATGGTCCCGGCGGTAGCAGAGAAGGTTGCGGTGGATGCACCCGCAGCGACGTTGAGGGAAGCGGGCGTAGTGAGCACGCTATTGTCGTCAGCGAGAGTGACGGCAATACCGCCGGTGGGTGCGTTCTGGGAAATCGTGACCGTGCAAGTGGAGGCGGTGCTGGATGTTAGAGATGTCGGTGAGCAGGCCAGGGAAGTGATGGTCGCAGGCACGAGGGAAATCGCCGCGGTTTTTGTGGATCCGTTGAGAGTGGCACTGATGTTCGCGGTTTGACTGGAGGCGATGGTCCCGGCCGTAGCGGAGAAGGTCGCGGTGATGGCCCCGGCTGCTACTGTCACGGAGGAAGGCGTGGTGAGCACACTGCTGTCGTCCGATACCGTAACGGCCGCGCCGCCGGCAGGTGCCGCCTGAGAAATCGTGACCGTGCAGGTCGAGGCCGCGCCAGCCGTCAGAGACGTGGGCGAGCAGGCCAGGGAACTCAAGGTTGCCGGAGCAACCAGAGAGATTGCCGCGGACTTTGTGGTGCCGTTCAGGGACGCGGTGACATTCGCGGTCTGATTGGAGGCGATTGTGCCGGCGGTGGCGGAGAAGGTCGCTGTGGTGGCGCCCGCAGCGACGGTGACAGAAGCCGGTGTAGTGAGCACGCTGTTGTCGTCTGCCACCGTGACGGCTATGCCACCTGTGGGCGCCGTCTGGGAGATCGTTACGGTACAGGTCGATGCGGTGCTGGACGTCAGCGATGTCGGTGAGCAGGCCAGGGCGGTCGGGGTGGCGGCCGGAGGCGGTGCTGTGACCGTGATCGTTCCTCCCGTTGCCGCCAGATTGACCGCGTTCCCCGTGGTGGATGTGCCCAGCGCGTTACTGATTCCGACTGTCGAAGTCGACGCGCTGGCCGACAGCGTGAACTGCACTGAGGCGATCACCCCATTCGGGACGACATTCTGATTTAACCCGATTGCGATGCACTGATAGGTTCCCGTTCCGGCGTTACATGTGATCGACTTGCCGCCACTGGTCAGGCTGGAGGAAGCTGTCACGCTGATGGCCGAGATGCTGGAGGACGGATAGGTGAAGGTCCATTGAAGGCCCGAGACCTGTTGAGAGGAGGCGTCATTAAACGACAGATTGACGTTTACAGGGCCTCCTTGTACACCGGAACCCGATGCGAGCGAGAGTGTTGTCTGTCCCCAGCAGATGCTTCCGAACAGGGCCAGCGCGAGAAAACCGAGGCGCTGGGAAAAGCGAGAGCCTAACGATATTAGTCCCATTGCAATGAGCACAGTGTAGTAGTACTAGTAAATTCATATCTATATGGAAAATAGTAGACAAACCGGTCCTATCGAAAGTTAAAGCGCCGCCGGGCGATTGGATCTTTGGGCCTCAAATGACCGCGGAGTGCCGAACGTTTTTCTGCGTTTTGCCGAAAGCCACGCTTTCCAATCCCACTCTTTTGGAATACCCGTTACGACTCCATCAAAAACCCGCCATTCAGGCCTGATTTGCCTTTACTTTCGCCGGTTTCTGATTGGACCGTTCCCCGGACGCCCATTGTTTCGTATTCCAAAGACGGATGTAACGCACTTATTCAAAAGCAGTTAGTGTCGATGACGATGTGGCATCTGAACTGCAACTTTCCGCGCCGGATTCGACAAAATTGAGCACCTTCCGCCCATGTAAGGAAATGCCTGATGGGACTAAAAGGGCGGTAGCCTGTGCGGACGACGAAAGCAAAGGCAGGAATATGAACTCCGAAGAAGTGGGGGAAGGTGTTTCCTGTAGCTGGTATGCACTCCGGGTAAGATCCCGGGCAGAAAAACTCGTCGCAACATGCGCCCGAAACAAGGGTTTTGAAGAGTTCCTGCCGCTTTATCGTTCTATCCATCGTTGGTCGGATCGCAAGAAGTCCGTCGAGTTGCCTCTATTCCCTGGATACGTCTTCTGTCATCTCGATCCGCGCCACCGTTTGCCCATTCTGACAATCCCGGGTGCGATCGAATTTGTTGGAATCGGGAAGATCCCGGCGCCGATCGAGGACGCGGAAATCGCGGCGATCCGGACTGCCGTCAATTCGGGTCTCATGGTGGAGCCGTGGGAATACCTGGAGGCCGGCGAGTCAGTTCGCGTGGAAAGCGGGCCTCTCGCAGGCATAGAAGGCATCTTCGTCGAAAGCAAAAAAGAGAATCGCATCGTAGTATCGGTAACGCTTCTGCAACGCTCGATGGCGGTAGAGATCGAGCGCGAGTGGGTGACGCCGCTCGGAGGCGACCGACGCTACGCTGCACTCCGGATCCCCAATCAGACGGCTCTTCGCACCGCATCGAACACACCCGCGTAGAGGTGTGAGTGGCGGAGCAGCAAACGCAGTTTCCCTCCCAACCCCGTTCCGTGAGCCTGTCGCAGGTGAAAGCATGAGCACAACAGCCCGACCATTTCGAAGTCCCCGAAGGAATGCGCATTCGGCGGCCGATCCAGGTGCAATCTCGCTGGGATCCCGCGGAATTCTCGCACAAGAGACATTCATGCGGATGTTGTACGTGGAACGCAAGAGAGCAGAGCGATCCGAAAGGGGCTTTGTCCTCATGCTGCTCGAATCCGAGAGGTTGCTGAAGTCGGATGAGGGAGGCCAAGCTCTCCAGGTTCTGAAGGCTCTCTCCAGTTCCACCAGGGATACCGACATCACGGGCTGGTATCGGGATGGATCGGTGGTCGGGGTCATCTTTACCGAACTGGGCGCGAACAAGGATGGGAAATCCGTCGCCAGCGCACTTCTGACCAAGGTTTCGAAGGCGCTTGCCAGTACGCTCACGATCAAGCAGATTAACGAGATTCACCTCTCGTTCTACGTGTTTCCGGAAGACTGGGACGATGAAGGCCCATCCGGTGGAATCGAAGCGACGCTCTACGACACCCTGCTCCACAACACAGCCCCCAATCGCGCGGCTCTTGGAGCGAAGCGGTTCATGGATGTCGCGGGCAGCGCGGTAGCATTGCTGGCAGGCGCGCCGTTGCTAATCGCCATCGCTCTTTGCATCAAGCTCACCTCGAAGGGGCCGGTCTTCTTTCGCCAACCGCGGCTCGGCCAATACGGGAAGAAGTTCACGTTCTTGAAATTCCGCTCGATGTATGTGAATAACGACCCTACGGTTCACCGCGAGTATGTGAAGCAGTTCATCGCGGGGGCGGAGGGCTGCGAGCAAGACGCAGATGAACAGGCCTGCTATAAGCTGACCGCGGATACACGCGTTACGCCGATCGGCCGGTTTCTGCGGAAGACGAGCCTTGATGAGATTCCACAATTCCTGAATGTGCTGAAAGGGGAAATGTCGCTGGTAGGGCCTCGGCCGCCGATTCCGTATGAGGCGGCAGTTTATAGCACCTGGCACAGGGCGCGTTTGCTGGCTGCAAAGCCTGGAATCACCGGTCTGTGGCAGGTCGAGGGACGCAGCAGGGTCAAGTTTGACGACATGGTGCGGCTGGATCTGCGGTACGCACAGTCGTGGTCGCTCTGGTTAGATCTCAAGATCCTGCTACAGACGCCTGCGGCCGTTCTGACCGCCAACGGTGCCCGCTAGATACGAAGAATCATGATTCGTGTAGGTGTGATCGGCTACGGCTACTGGGGGCCTGTTGTGGCCCGCAATTTTCACTCCGCTGAGGGTTGTGAGCTGGCCGTGGTATGCGATTCCAACCCTGCCGCGCTCTCCCGCGCCGGCAAGAACCATCCTGGTGTCCGGACCACCAGCGATGTGTCGGAGGTTCTCCGGTCCTCCGTGATCGACGCGGTCGCGGTGATTACGCCTGTCTGGACCCACTTCGAGCTGGCCAAAGCGGCCCTTGAAAACGGCAAGCATGTCTTTGTTGAAAAGCCTTTCACATCGACTGCGGATCAGGCCTCGGAATTGATTGACCTGGCCCTGAGCAAGAACCTGCGGATCATGGTAGACCACACGTTCCTGTTTACCGGGGCTGTCAGGAAGATCCGGCAACTGGTGGACGACGGCGTTCTGGGCAAGCTTTACTACTACGACTCCACGCGTGTGAACCTGGGGTTGTTCCAGCACGACGTGAACGTGGTCTGGGACTTGGCCCCGCACGACCTTTCGATCATGAACTATCTCCTCGATGCTGAGCCAGAGGCCGTAGCGGCGACCGGCCAGAGCCATTTGAACGGCCTCGAGGACATGGCCTACATCACCGTCTATTTCAAGGACCGCATGCTGGCGCACATCAACGTGAACTGGCTCTCTCCGGTGAAGGTGCGGACCACGCTGATCGGCGGCGAAAAGAAGATGGTGGTCTGGAACGATCTGGAAGCGGACGAGAAGGTCAAGGTCTACGACAAAGGCGTCGACATTGCCAACGGCCACGGTATTTACGACCTGCTAGTGAGCTACCGCTCCGGGGATGTGTGGATCCCGAAGGTGGAGCAAGGCGAAGCGTTGAAGGCCGAAGCGAAGTATTTCGTCGAGTGTGTCGAGAGAAACCAGACTCCCTTCAACGATGGCTGCGCGGGGCTGGGCGTGGTCCGCATTCTGGAAGCAGCTTGTCAGTCATTGAAGCAGCGCGGAAAGCCGGTGGAGCTGTGAACGAATTCCTGGCGATTGCCCCGGACGTGAAGCTGGGCGCGAACGTGAAGCTGGCGAAGTTCATCAACCTCTACGGTTGCGAGGTTGGGGACAACACCAAGATCGGCGCGTTTGTCGAGATCCAGAAGAACGCCAGCGTCGGGAAGAACTGCAAGATTTCCAGCCATACCTTCATCTGTGAAGGCGTGACGATCGAAGATGAGGTATTTGTGGGTCACGGGGTGGTGTTCATCAACGACGTCTATCCCAGGGCGACGAGTCCAACGGGCGAGTTGCAAGAACAGGGACAAGACTGGATTGTGGCGCCGACGCTGGTAAAGAAGCGTGCGTCGATCGGGTCAGGATCTACGATTTTGGCAAATGTCACGATCGGCGAGGGCGCTATGATCGGCGCCGGTGCCGTGGTGACCCACAACGTTCCACCAAACGCGGTTGTTGCAGGTGTGCCGGGCCGCGTGTTGCGGATCTTGTAGCACGCTGTCGATTTGGGACTTTCAGAAGCGAGTGATTTCATGACACCGATTCCGTTCCTTGATCTCGTAACACCCCACGCAGAACTTCGCGAGGAGCTGGTGGCTGTGTTCAACCAAGCGCTCGATACCGCTGGCTTCATCGGCGGTCCGATGGTTCAGAACTTCGAGCGCGAGTTCGCCGCATTCTGCGAGACCGAACATTGTGTGGGAGTGGGCAGCGGCACGGATGCAGTGCGCTTCGCCTTGATGGCTGCCGGAGTGCCGCAGGGTTCCATTGTCGTCACGGTTCCGAATACGTTTATCGCGACTACCGAGGCGATCACCCAGGCCGGTGCGCGTCCAGATTTCGTGGACATTGACGAACGAACGTACAACATGGACCCCGAGAAGTTGCGGGGATACCTGGAAGAGAAGTGCTTCATCGATGCGGAAGGCGCGGTGATCAACCGGCGGCTAGGATTGCGCGTGTCGGCCGTGGTCCCGGTGCATCTTTACGGGCAACCGGCGGACATGGACCCTATTCTGGAATTAGCGGAGCGGTTCGGCCTGGTTGTGGTGGAGGATGCGTGCCAAGCGCATGGGGCCGAGTATTTCTCGCGGCGCGAGCAGCGCTGGCGGAAAGCCGGATCGATGGGCAGTGCCGGGGCATTCAGCTTCTATCCGGGAAAGAACTTGGGCGCCTGCGGGGAAGCTGGTGCGGTGACGACCAACGACGAGGGGATTGCGCGGAAGATCCGCATGCTGCGTGACCACGGGCAGAGCCGAAAGTACTACCACGACGTAGAAGGGTTCAACGGGCGGCTGGATGCGATTCAGGCGGGAATCCTGAGCGTGAAGCTGAAGCACCTGGCCAAGTGGAATGAGCAGCGGCGGGAAGCGGCAGCGCGATACCGGGAGTTGTTTATCAAGGCCGGGCATGCGGAGTTGGTCCCGCACAAACCCGAATGGACCAAAGCTGTATACCATCTGTACGCCATCCGAGTACAGGGCCGGGACGCCTTCATGCGGCACATGGCCAACTCAAGCGTCGCCACCGCGGTTCACTATCCAATACCGCTCCATCTACAGAAGGCCTATGAAGGGCTCGGTCCAAGTCCGGGAGACTATCCGGTAGCGGAGAAGGTTGCGCCAGAAATAGTCTCGTTGCCGATGTTCCCCCAGTTGTCCGGTGAGCAGCAGGTATGGGTCTCTGCGGGCATAATGGGCTTCCTCTCGTCCAGGACAGAGCGGGAGGAAGTTCGGCGCGCGGCAACCGCTGCCCGGGTGTAACTTACATTCCTTGAAGGGGAGGTCGCCTTTCAAATGCTGAAGTTTCGTCCGGACAGGATCGTTACCCTCGGGCTTTTCTATCCTTTACAGCGTCTGGCTGGACCGCGGCCGGGGATTCCCATCCTGATGTACCACAGCATTTCGCGGGAAGAGGAAAGGGGCCGAGGCCCATATTTTCGGACGTGCACGGACCCCACGATTTTCGAGAACCAAATCAAGTATCTTGCGCGGAATGGATACGAGGCGATCAATCTCGATGAAGCTATCCAGAGAATCGAGGCGCCATCCCCGAATGCGAGAAAGGCGGTTGTCCTCACGTTCGATGATGGATACGAGGATTTCTACACCGAAGCCTTTCCGGTCCTGAGTGCGTTCCGCTACACCGCGACCGTCTTTCTCCCGACGGCCTATATCGGCGACACGGCGCAGGCGTTCAACGGCACGGAATGCCTGACTTGGAGCCATGTTCGGGAATTGCAGAATGCCGGCATCGAATTTGGATCTCACACGGTCACGCATCCTCAATTGGCGACTCTCCCAAAGGAATCGGTCAAGCGCGAGTTGTGGTGCTCAAGGACCGAGGTGGAAGACAGGTTGGGCGCACCGGTCCGATCGTTCTCCTATCCTTACGCTTTCCCGGAGGCCAACCGCGAATTCAAGCGAGAATTTCGCGAGATGCTGATCGCGGCTGGCTACTGCAACGGGGTTTCGACAATCATTGGCCGACTCAGCCGGCGCAGCGACCGCTGCGTTTTGGAGCGCCTTCCGGTAAACTCCGGTGACGACAGCGGGTTTCTCAAGGCAAAGTTGGAGGGCGGGTACGACTGGCTCCACACAATACAGCTCACGTCGAAGATGTGGAAGCCGCAGTTGCGCCGTGCGGCCGAGCAAGGGGAGTGATTCGAGTGGAGGAATATCTGGCAGTGCCGCCTCTCCGACGTTAGCAGTGAAAGTACAACCATTTTCAATATCGGGAACACCGCCTTTGCTCTACTATAATCATTCTGTTTGGGCGAATGCTCTCCGACGCGGTGCGCGCGCCGTGGCACATAGGGCGAATCGACCCAAAAAGGTGGTGATTAAGGTGTTCTCGAACGGCTCCCGGTTGATACTAGGAATGGTCAGCTTGGTGTTCGCTTCTGGAGTTGTGAGGGCGAACGATGTATATATTGCGCAGAACTCCGTCGGGGCGAACAATGGTAGTAGTTGCGCTAATGCCTACGCGGTGAGTTATTTCAATACCACCGGCAACTGGGGGACGGGGACGAACAAAATCGGGCCCGGGACTACCGTACATCTCTGCGGTACGTTCACGGGACCTACCGCTGGATCAAGTGATTACCTGTCATTCAAAGGCGGGGGGAGTGCCGGTAATCCTGTCACCCTGCTCTTTGAGCCTGGCGCTGTCTTGACATCGCCCTACTGGGGCAGTGTGTCGGTCATTGGAATCCGAAATGTCTCATACGTGGTCGTCGATGGAGGAACGAACGGAACCATCCGCGCCACTTTAGCGGGAAGCCCTGGTACCGCTTGCTCAGGAGGAGCGTGTTCATATACATCCTCCGCCTATGTAGGCGCTGGAGTTGGGACGCAGAACGCCTCGCAGATCGAAATCAAGAACCTCACGGTTTCTAACATTTATGTCCACGCTGCCACAGAAGACAACGGGAACGGCGAGAGTGCAGGAGTTTCTCTGAATGGCGGTAGCGGACTATCGGTCCATAACAACACAATCCACGACGTTAGGGTTGGTGTGTTCACGGAGTATACGCCAGCCGGAATGTCCAACGTGTCGGTCTTCGACAATGAAATATCGAATATTAACTTCGGTGTAGCGGGATTTGGAGATGGAGCTTCATCCCTGACAGGATTGCTGGTGTATCGCAACCGTATCCACGACTTCCAGAATTGGGATGACCCGAGTGATTCGTACCAGCACCACAACGGGATCTATTTCTGGGCGGAGAGCACTGGCGATTCCATCCGTGCCCCGATTGCATATTACAATAACTATATTTATGGAAATTTTGGCGGGTCGCATTGCACCGCAGGTATTTTCATGTCCTCCAGCGCTGGGACCATTGACGCACCGTGGATATTCAATAATGTTATCGACCAATCTGGCTCAAGCTGCGGTAACGGTGTGATCTCGATTCTTAATATGCCAAACGGCCCCAGAGTATATAACAATACTCTAATTGCCGGGATGCTGTATGGTCCAAACTCGTCTGGGGCGAAGGCAGTGTTGACCAACAATATTTGGTCACCGTCTCCCGCCCAAGCAACTTATGCCACAGCCGCTGGGCTGCAGTCATCGGATTACAATATTTGGTACAACGTCTCGCGCTGGTTTTACAATAACTCCACCTATTCGACTTTTGCGGCGTGGAAGGCTCTCGGCTTCGACGCTCATGGCATCACAACAAATCCTAATCTGACTGTGAATTACAGGCCCAATGCTGGCTCTCCGGTTATCTCGGCTGGGGCTAACCTTTACGGCTTGTGCGATGGACAGCCAAATCCCGGGATCGGCGCGTTATGTTATGACGCGGCTGGCAAACCACGGCCAACAAGCGGACCGTGGGATATCGGCGCCTATCAGTACTTCGGCGCTCCTCCAAGTGCGCCTGCGGGTTTGACGGCCATCGCTGGCACGGGCGGCTTGTAGCCTCGCCTGTTAGAATTCGGACTACCCGAATCCAAGCAGCAAAGCAGTGAAGAAACACGAAATCCGTTCAGTTTCAAGTTTTCTGCTGAAGTCCAGGGTCCCGTGGCCGCCGTTTGCGGCGTGGCTGTGCCGCGCCGGGCGGGTTCTCTAGAGGGTGTCCGACCGTCCCCCCCGTCCTCTTTACTGAGGATCCCCCAAGAAAGCACACATGAACGTTGCTGCGCTGGTACCGACCTACAATCGCCGCACGCAGGTGATACGGGCGATTGACAGTATACTCTCTCAGGAGCACCCCGTAGACGAAGTAATTGTCATTGACGATGGATCAACGGATGGCAGCGCCCAGAGTATCAGGTCACGGTACGGGAAACGAGTACGAGTTGTTAGCCAGGACAATACGGGTGTCTCCGGGGCACGTCGCCGAGCAGTGCGGGAAGCTCAATGCGAGTGGATTGCATTTCTGGATAGCGACGATGAGTGGTTGCCTGACCGGACTGGAAGACTGCTTGAGGCAGCTGCGCTGGTCCCCGCAAATGTAGCGTGGATATTCGGGGACGCGTTAATAATCAAGGACGGCAGCGAACCGATAAGCCTCTTTGAGCGACATGGGCTCAAAATGGCCGGAAATATGCAAGTATTCAGCGACATCTGGAGTGTACATCACCCGTTTCAATTTGGGTTAGTTCAGACTAGCATCATTCGAAGAGCTGCCCTCTTGGCGGTGGATTGCTTCAGCGAGGGTTTGCGGCACAGTGAAGACTTCTTGGTTGGGGTTCAGGTGGCTTGTCAATATAGGTTTGCTGCCGTCTCCGCAACGGTGACCAAGATATATAGGACTAGCGACCTTCTTGCCAGTTCAAGCGACCTCGCCGGAAGATATTCGGAGGACTATTTCCGCGCCAGAGTCGATGCCTACTCTTTGATAGCGAGGAATGACGCGCGCAAGCAATGGCCGAGATCGCACGCTCATGGTGTCAGGGGTCTTTGCAGAGCGCTGGCTCGAAAGGGTGAGCCGGTGAGTACCCTGGCATTGCAACAGTTTCGTTTCGGTTTCTCGTTAAAGTCGGTCGCGTTTTTCGTCGCTGCATTATTTGGTCATGTCGGAGTGGAAGTGTGGATCTGGCTGGGTTCTCGTTTGCGCAGCCGTCGAGATGTTGACGAACGGCGTTATGCTCTCTAAGATATCGGCACATGTCTCTCATAAGCGTAGTTATTCCGACTTACAATCGAGGACGCTCAGTCGGCCGAGCGATTGAAAGCGTATTAACGCAGACATACTCGAACGTCGAGCTTATCGTTGTTGATGACGGATCAACCGATGATACGCGAAACGTGCTCCGGCGCTATGGTGAGAGAATCCGCGTCCTTCATCAGAGAAATGGCGGGCCAGCTGCGGCCCGCTATGCTGGGGCCCGAATGTCGCGAGGAACCCTGCTTGCGTTTCTTGATTCGGACGATGTGTGGCTACCTGCCTTTTTGGACCGGTGCGCCGCGGTTCTGCAGAGAGCTGGAGATGCCGTTCCGTGTTGCATAAGCAATGCGTTGCTAGAACGGGTAATAGGGAAGCACAATACGTCCTTCGACAACGCCACTTTGTTCCCGAGACACTCAGACGGCTTGTGGTGGAATGTGACAGAAGTCCTTGTAACCCGGTTTGTGCAGACTTGCCAGACAACGGTGATTCGCCGCGGCGCCTATGAGAAGGCTGGGGAATTCGATCCGACACTGCGTTACGACGAGGACCATGATCTAGCGCTCCGCCTTTCGTTACTTGGCCCGTGGGCTTTCATCGCTGACCCCCTCGTGGTGTGGCGGCAGAGCAAAGACAGCATTTCACGTGCGGTACTAGAGAATGAACGCCCCTTGAAGGAGTGTGAGCTGTGCGTCTGGAGGCGCTTTGAGAGGCTGACTTCGCCTGAGGGAGGAAAGCTGGCGCGGCAGGTGCAGCGGCAAGCCAACAGAATCCAGGCTGCCCTCGATGCAGATTACGGCGTCATGCAGACAGCATTTCCTGGTTCGGAGGTATCAAATAATAGCCACTTCGAAGTGTTAAGGCGCGCAGCTGGAGCGGTATACCGCCGATCGCCCTGGTATCCCAAAATGAAGACCGGTCCCTTGCCGCAACAATCAGCAACGGCGAGCGTCTTCTCTGAGGATGGAGCCTGATCGGCGATCTGATCTGCCAAAGTCTTTCCGGCGAGGACCGGTTAGGGAGGTCAAAACAGCTGTGATGAATGGAAAGCTTAGCAAATGGACAGATGCTGTTGTAAAACGGATAGGCACAGCATCACTGAAACAGCGGATCTGGGACCGCGAACATGCGAGCGGGCATTGGGACTGGAGACAGGACCCCTCACGGCCTATGCGAGAGCGGGACATCGCCTATGAAGCCCTAGACAGGCACAGCGCAGGCCTCGATATTCTGGATCTGGGTTGCGGCGATGGCTACACTTGCGGCGCGATTGCTGGCCACTTCCGAGAATATCTTGGAGTTGACATTTCGAAGGTTGCCGCCGAAAACGCCGAACGTCGTCTTGCTCAAGATCCCGTAAGAGGGCAAAAGAGCCATTTTCAGGCAGGAGATATTCTCTCTTATGTTCCACCGAAGCTGTTCTCAATCATTCTCTTCAGTGACTGTCTCCAATACTTTCCGGGGTACCAGGTGAAGCGGATTCTCCGGCGGTATTCTGAATATCTTAAACCGGACGGCCTGCTGATGGTGCGGCTCTGCGATCGTGAGAAGTACCGAGAGATTATATTGCACATTAAGAATGAATATCAAGTTTTGGAGAGCTTAACTCGAGAAGACAGCGCCGGGGTGGTTCTGACATTTGTACCGTCCCGGAACGGTCAAGGAGCGGTCTGCTAAAGGATGAGGCCAGAAAACTTCGACTATGGTGGTGGAGCGTCAGCGACGGTACTCCATCCAGTGGTCCTTGTAGGGATGGTCCTAAGCGTCATACTGGTTCTGACGCTCCCGAGACGGAAGATAGTTGTCCCATTCCTCCTGATTACCTTCTTGACACCGCTCGGCCAGCAGATCTATATTGCGGGCACTCACTGGCTGGTACTACGGATTATGATCCTAGTGGGCTGTGTGAGGGTGTTCCATCAAAAACTGACGACTGGGGGTAGGCTTGTACCCAATGGCTTGGGTGCAATCGATTGGGCGTTCACCTTATGGGCGTTCTATGCGGGCTTAGCTCCCTTACTATTGTTTGGCGAAACAGAAGCGATGCCACTTCAATTCGCGTTCTGGATACAGGCGTTCGGCGGGTATTTCTTCCTGCGCTACCTGATTCGAGACGTCGACGATATCGTCACGGCAGCCAAAACCTTCGCGGTGCTTGCTCTGATATTTGGCCTGTGCATGATCGTTGAACGTATCTACTGGATAGATATGTTTGGTTATCTCGGCGGCGTGCCAGTTACTCCAGCGGTACGTGCTGACCGGATCCGGGCCCAGGCGTCCTTTTCGCATCCCATTCTGGCAGGTTGCTTTGGAGCGACGCTCACACCTTTATTCTATTGGCTATGGAAGCATGGTAAGGCAAAGGCACTAGGTGCGCTGGGAATGATGGGTTCGCTCGTCATGGTGTACCTGTCCGCTTCGAGCACTCCAGCTGCGGCCTTCGCTGGAGGGATTGTCGCGCTGTTCCTGTGGCCTATACGCAGGTACATGCGAGCGGTGCGCTGGGGGATTGTTCTGACGCTGGCGGCATTGGATCTCATCATGAAGGCGCCCGTGTGGTTCATCATAGCCCGCGTAAATGTGACGGGATCTTCGGATGCTTATCACCGGGCGATGCTGATTGACAACTTCGTTCGTCATTTTAAGGATTGGTGGTTGATCGGAACTCGTGAGAACGGCAACTGGGGCTTTGATATGTGGGACACGTGCAACGGTTTTGTGCAAGGAGCGGAAGCGGGTGGCTTGGTGGCCTTCGGCGCCTTTATAGCTGTAATAGCTCTAGGCTTTAGCAGGCTCGGCAAGGTGAGGGATCTGGCGAAGCGTAATAGGCAGCAGCAATGGCTATATTGGAGCCTCGGGGCCGTGATGTTCGCGCATGTGCTGGCTTACTTCGGTGTGAGCTACTTCGACCAGACGCAGATGTGGTGGTTTTCTTTTCTTGCTATGGTTTCCGCAGCGGCGCCGTCACTTCAGGCACCACCTCCGCGTCTCGAAGGTAGGAAGTCGGTAGAAGTTCTCGAAGCTCATGCTCAGTGATCATATTATCATCGCCCTCAACTCCAAATGAACAATCGGTACGTGATTATCACGCCTGTTCGCAATGAAGAGGCGCACCTACGGTCTACGGCCGAGAGCGTGGTGCACCAGCGGGTCCCGCCGGCGGAGTGGGTCATTGTAGACGACGGTTCAACGGATGCCACGCGGAGCATCATAGAGGAGAGTGCTCGCCGGGTTCCGTGGATACGCGGCGTTTATAGGCGAAATCGAGGATTTCGGGAATCCGGTGGCGGCGTGGTGGAGGCCTTCAACAATGGATATGCTGCGCTGCAGTGCGATGATTGGGAGTTCATGGTCAAGCTGGACGGTGACTTGGCATTCGAGCCGGATTACTTCGAAAAGTGCCTCGCGTACTTTGAGCGTGAGCCGCGCCTGGGGGTCGGTGGAGGTGTTGTCTACAACGTGATGGCTGACGGTAGCCGGCAGCTAGAGTTGGGGGGGCCACGATTTCACGTTCGAGGGGCCACCAAGATTTATCGGCGGGCCTGCTGGAAAGGCATTGGCGGCTTCTGGCCGGCGCCGGGCTGGGACACTCTGGATGAGGTGAAGGCGAATATGCTGGGGTGGGCCACCAGAAGCTTTTCGGATGTACACATCCATCACCTTAGGCCTACTGGTTCAGCTGACGGCCATTGGCGGGATCTGGTCAAGAACGGAAGAGCCAATTATATATCGGGATATCATCCGCTGTTCATGTTGGCGAAGTGCATATCGCGGCTTTGGAAGAGGCCCTACCTTGTAGGGCCACTTGCACTAGCACATGGATTTGTGAGTGGCTACCTGAAACATATTCCCCAGGTCGATGACCCGAAGTTGATCTGGTACCTGCGTCGCGAGCAGCTCGCGAAGCTGCGAGGTGGCCACAGTATCTGGCAGTGATCCCGCTGTTCAGGTAATCGCGCCGCAAGTGGGCCATTGAGGGTTATATGGATTTGTCGATTATTCTCGTAAACTGGAACTCGACCGACTACCTGCGAGAGTGCGTGGCCAGTATTTATGAATTCACAAGCGGAGTCTCGTTCGAGGTCATTGTAGTTGACAACGCGTCACGAGTTCAGGACTGTGACCGTCTGGTTGAACAATTCTCCGAGCTCAAGGTGATCAAGAGTTCACGAAATCTCGGCTTCGCCAGGGCTAACAATCTCGGGTTCAGGCAGTCCTCGGGCGATCACGTTCTTTTCCTGAACCCCGACACGAGGCTGTTGGGGCAGACGATCAACATCGTTCTGGAACGGCTTAAGTCCCTACCGGACGCGGGGGTTATAGGATGTAAGCTGCTAAACAGTGACTTGTCCGTGCAGACGAGTTGTATCCAGAGTTTTCCGACGGTCCTCAATCAACTAATGGATGTCGCGTACTTACGATCGCGCTGGCCAAACAGCCGACTGTGGGGAATCAGCCCACTGTTATCCGATTGTCCTTCGGCAAGCGAAGTCGAGGCCGTTTCCGGGGCTTGCATGATGCTCCGCCGCGAAGTATTCGCGGAAGTTGGCATGTTCAGCGAGGAGTACTTCATGTATGCGGAGGACCTCGACCTGTGCTACAAGGTTGTCCGTGCTGGTTATGTTAACTACTACATTAGCCAGGCGAGGATGATTCACCATGGCGGGAAAAGCAGTCGGCAGCAAAAGATCGACCAATGGGCAACGATCATGAAGGTCAGGGCGGTGCAGCACTTTTGTGTAAAGACGCGGGGGCGTGGGTATGGTGCGGTGTATCGGGCGGCTATGGCGTGTAGTGCCATGGGGCGTCTTTTGCTGATTGGCTTGGCATCTTGTATCGTGAGCGCGCGGTGGAACAGCGAGGACCTATCTATGGCGGCAGCAAAATGGAAGGCCATATTGAGATGGGCACTTGGGCTGGAGAAGGCGGCCTTTGATGTTGCCTGAAGCTGCGGACCAGGGGAGGCGAAGGTGTGCGGGATTTGCGGCAAGGTAGTGTACGACAGTGAGGGCCAAGTATCGCCGGCGCTACTGAGGGCGATGCTCGATACGATTCGGCACCGTGGGCCCGACGATGAGGGGACCTATATAGCGCCGCAGATAGGACTGGGCCATCGACGGCTCTCGATTATTGACCTAAACACAGGGCATCAGCCGCTTTCGAATGAGGACGGGACCGTTTGGGTAGTCTTCAACGGAGAAATCTATAACTTCCGGGAGTTGCACACCTTTCTTCTGGGCAGGGGTCACGTCTTCAGCACCAAGACCGACACGGAGGTTATCGTACATCTATATGAAGAGCTGGGCACGGCGTGCTTGGAAAAGCTTCGGGGAATGTTTGCCTTTGCGATCTGGGATGAGAAGAAGCGGGCACTCATATTGGCCAGGGATCGCCTCGGGATCAAGCCCCTGTACTACCTCCTGTCGAGCGAGTCGCTGGTGTTTGCTTCCGAAATCAAGGCGATCCTGGCGGACCCGGCCGTAGAGCGGGATATCGCTCCCGAGATGGTCGACCGGTTCTTGAAGTTTGGCTACTTGCCCGGCGAAGAGACTCTGCTCAAGGGCGTGCAAAAGCTAAGCCCTGGGACATATCTCTTGCAAAGGGATGGCCAGATTAAGGTCCATCAGTACTGGGACCTGAAGTTCTCAAGGGATAGCCAGGTTCCTAGCCAAGCGGAGACTGAGAAGCAGTTATTGAACGTTCTTGGCGAAGCGGTAGAGTTGCACATGATCGCGGACGTTCCGATCGGCATTCTATTGAGCGGCGGCCTGGATTCGACGGCTGTACTCAGCTTGGCTGCAGGACGAACTCAACAGGAAATCAGCACCTTCACAGTGGGTTTTGCAGCGCCGCAGCTAGCGGATGAGAGACCTTATGCCCGGTTGGCCTCGGAAACGTACGGCTCCCGGCACTATGACATGACCATCTCGGCAGCGGATTTTGCCGCGTTCATGCCGAGTTTCGTCTGGCATATGGAAGAGCCAGTCTTCGAACCACCGGCGGTTGCACTTTACTACATCTCGAAACTGGCCAGCAGCCACGTCAAGGTAGTCCTTTCAGGCGAGGGGGGGGACGAGGCGTTTGCTGGATATCCCAACTACCGCAATCTCCTTTGGCTGGAACGCCTGAAACGCTGCCTCTCTCCCTTCAATAGAGCTGCCACTCGAGCAGTTTCGATTGTGAACGCGCTGTTCCGTTTTCAACCGCTGGCCCGGTATGGCCCCTTAATGAATGCGCAGTTTCCCGACTACTACAACGGCCGCACTTTGTACGGCAACTCGGGACAGTGGTATCAAACATTGTATCGGCCCGAATATGCAGGAGCCATTGATCATGAGTATGCTGTTGAGCCCCTGCATCGACTGCGCTCTCGCGTCAAGGGCCAGAGCACCCTCGACCAGATGCTATACGTCGATAGCAAAACTTGGCTGCCTGACGATCTACTGCTCAAGGCTGACAAAATGACCATGGCCAATTCGATCGAGCTTCGAGTTCCCCTGCTAGATCATAAGGTCTTGGAATTTGCAGCTTCACTACCTGACGACTTCAAGATCCGAGGCTTTACAACAAAGTATATCGCTAAGAGGGCTCTCGGCCGCCAGGTTCCCAAGAAGATAGTTCGTCGTCGAAAAGTTGGCTTCCCGGTTCCATACGCCTCGTGGCTGCGAAACGAACTGAGGGACTGGTTGCAGGAAATTCTGTTTGATCGCAAGACCTTGGCGAGAGGCTATTTCGAAAAGGCCTGCATCGAACATCTGATTTTGGACCATCAGCGACGCGGTGACTTTTCCCGGGAATTATTCTCTCTCGCGATACTCGAGTTGTGGCATCGGGAGTTTCTGGAAGTACATGGAAGGTGAGTGTGGGTCGCAGCGTTCCATGAGTAATCCCGAATGCTCACCGGCCGATGCTGATCGTTGCTGGATGCACCTTGGCGCCCTGCCGAACCGCTTCCTCCTTCTATGAACAATAGAATCTCTGTGATCTTCGGGACAAGACCGGAGGCAATCAAGCTGGCTCCCTTGATCTTTGCCCTAAGGAACTGCGATGCGCTCGAATGCCACGTCTGCGTTACGGCCCAGCACCGGGACCTACTGGACCAGGTGCTGGGAGCGTTTGGAATTGAGCCCGACGTCGATTTGGACCTCATGCGTGCGGATCAGACCCTGACCGAACTGACGTCGCGAGCGATGACAAGTGTTGATCGCTACTTGGGCAGTGCGCGGCCAGGGTTGGTTTTGGTCCAGGGCGATACCACTACTGTTTTGGCGTCCGCGCTAGCTGCTTTCTACCGGGGGATCCCCGTCGGCCACGTCGAAGCCGGGCTGAGAACGTGGAATTTCCATGCCCCTTGGCCGGAGGAGGCGAACCGTGTTCTGACGAGCCGCATGGCTACTTTGCATTTTGCCCCTACCGAGACCAACCGGCGGAACCTACTCGACGAGGGCGTTCCTCCGGAAAGGGTCTTCGTAACTGGGAACACGGGTATCGATGCGCTCTTTCTCGCCCTTGAACGCATACACGCCAATCCACCGACCGTCCCGGGATTGGAGCAGCTCTTCGCAGCCGATTGGCGAAATGTGCCAGTAGTTTTAATCACTGGGCACAGACGCGAAAGCCATGGTGAAAACCTTCATTCCATCTGCAGTGCCGTGGCCGATCTGGCGAGAGCCTTCCCAGGTGTTCATTTCGTTTATCCGGTGCACCCCAATCCTAACGTCCGAGACGTCGTGCGCGAAGTTCTGGGCGCCAGCGGGCACAGGACCACAAATATCCATCTAGTCGAGCCCATTCCCTATCTTCCATTTATTGCCCTGATGGAGCGCGCCACGTTGATCCTCACGGATTCTGGAGGCGTCCAGGAAGAGGCTCCAAGCCTTGGGAAGCCTGTCGTTGTTACTCGAAGCACGACGGAACGCCCCGAAGCTGTTTCAGCGGGATGCGCGACCCTCGTGGGAGCGTCGCGCGCGAGCATCTGTCGCGAAGTGGAGCGACTACTAAGCGACGCGGAGTATTACCGGTCCAAGTCTACGTTGGCGAATCCGTATGGAGACGGTACTGCGGCACAACGCATCACCAAAGTGGTCGTTTCCCATTTAGCTGCAGAGAAACACTCAACCGACACAGGAACTCTAGCGCCAAGCGAAATGCCGTAACACTGCACGTGACCGAGTGTTCCGAGCGCGGCGAACCTGGTCCTTGTTAAATCTAGGTGAAGTCGTTGTTAACACGAACTTCCGAAGGTGTGGGTAACCGTGACGCAAGCCTACAACGGTGCCCGGGTATGTTCTCCTGACATCGTCTAAGGACAACTCTAAAGTGGACTGAGGTGTATTCCACTCAGAGTCGGCATTCCGACGTTTTCATTGCTAAAGCGGCTCTCCGGAACCGTCCAATGCGCATTCTCTGCATAAGTCCCCTGTTTCCACCTGTGGCCGACTCTGAGTCCTTCTGCGCCGGGAAGATGGTGCTGGGGCTGATGGAATCGGGCGCTGACGTGACAGTTATTCACTGCAGTAACTTCCGTTCTCCAACGATTCGCTGCCTTGACCAGTCCGAACTCTGGCTCCCCCTCATGAGAGTTGCCAGAGATATTCCTCTGAACACGAGGCGAGAGCGAGCACGGTCACTGCTAGCTGGCCTCAACTATTGCGCACCGGTCTACGCTCGGTGGATAGACGACGTGGTGTGCAGGGCGACCCGGTCGCATTCAAGAACACCGTATGATGTTGTCTATTCACGCTCACTACCGATGATAGCTCATGTTTGCGGGTATTGGTGTTCGAGGCGCCTTAAGGTGCCGTGGGTGGCGAATATAAACGATCCATGGGACTATCATCTCTTTCCCGGCCAGGCTAAAACGAGCGCGTCCCTGCTGTATCGTAGCTTTTCGGACCACTGGCTGCGAAAGACATTACTCTCCGCCGATGTCGTCACCTATCCATGTGATAGACTGCAGTCCTACCACGCCGAGATATCTGGGATTGAGCACGATGCCGAGATAGTCCCCCACGTTGGCAATTGCTCGGAACAGGCAAGTTGTCGCGAGCGTTTTACGTTAGTTCACGCTGGGAAGCTTGGCACGGCCGAAATGACCGGCAGGTCCGCGACAGGTCTCCTAAAGGGAATCAAGGGCTTTATCGATCAAACTAATATCCAGCGCGAGTGCCTGCAGCTCGTGCTGGTCGGGCCGGCGGACGATCAGACTCGCCGGCAAGTCGATGACCTTGGCCTTGGTGAGAGCGTCAGATGGGTTGAGCGTGTGAGCTACGAGAAAAGCCTCGAGTACATCGCGCGTGCCTCGGTGTGTGTACTAGTGGAAGGGAGGCTGTCTGAGGGCATTTTCTTACCGTCGAAACTAATAGATTATATCGTTGCACGAAAACCAGTGCTGGCGTTGAGTCCGGCACGGGGCGTGGTGGCTGACATGGCTTCGACGCACGGGATCATTCGTGTAGATGGCGATGATGCCGTTGATGTTCAGAAGGCGATAACACGCCTGTTCTATGTATTCGGCCAGGGCAACTTGGCGGGAGAGGCTGCATCGAGCGAACGTGCTGTCAGGTTTTCCCCTCGGACGATCGCTGGGCAGTTCTTGTCAGCAACGAGAGGGTTGATTTCAGCTACTAGGTGAGCTCTGCGGCTCTTAGGAGAATGGCATACGAGAGAAGTGGCTGTAGCGGGGTTGGACGGATTGGAGAGTGATGGCAAGAGACGCCAGGGTTGGATGGGGCGGCGCAATACGGCGCTGTATAGTTGAACGCGTTAATGGCTTTCCAATGGGGCGGCGCGTGGTTCGAAGTGCCGCTTGGAGTTTCGCGGGGACTGTGGGCGCAAAGGCCCTAGGTATTCCGGTGTCGTTTCTCCTGGCAAGACTAATGGGCCCGGCTGGATATGGTGAATTCGGCGTAGTTATCTCAAGCGTAGATTTATTCGGGGCCTTCGCAGGTTTCGGGCTAAGTCTCACCGCAACGAAATATGTTGCGGAGTTGAAGGTCAGGGATCCGGCCCGCGCTGGGCGGGTTCTGGCTCTATCGAACATGACTGCGGCGGTCAGTGGAGCGGCGTTTGCGATCCTCGTTTATGTTCTGGCGCCGTGGCTAGCGGGTCGGTATTTGGCAGCGCCAAATTTGGCAAATCCACTGCGTATCGGCGGTCTCTTGCTATTCTTTGGAGCGGTGAATGGCGCGCAGGCCGGTGGATTGGCGGGATTTGAGGCCTTTCGTGCAATTGCGAGGATTCAGTGTTTGTCGGGGCTACTTAACATCCCATTGTCCCTCGGGGGCTTTTATTTGGCGGGGCTGGAGGGCATTCTTGTGGGGTCAGTGGTGGGCGGGGTTGCTGAATGGTGCCTTAAGCAATGCGCACTTCGTTCGGAAGCGCAACGGGCCGGGATCCCGGTCTTGTGGCGAGATGCGACGAAAGAGCTTGCGGTTCTCCGGGATTTCAGCGTGCCGGCTGTGATGGCGGGCATTATGGTTGCACCAGCAAATTGGGTGTGCTCGGCAATTCTCGTAAACCAGGCCAACGGGTATGCAGAAATGGGCGTCTACAACGCCGCCGGTCAGTGGTACAGAGTCCTGCTCTTCCTGCCTCTCGCGCTGGGTAGTGGGTTGCTGCCAATTCTGTCGGACCGGTTAGGCGGGCGTGACAGCAAGATGTCGGCGGAGTTGATCTCGTTCATGATGCGTCTCAATGCGGTGATCGCACTTCCGCTAGTCTTGGGTATCGCGGCATTTAGTCCATATATTATGCGTGCCTACGGAGCTAGATATTCCGCAGGGTGGCCGACGCTCATTGCAGTTCTTGCGACGGCCGGTATTTACACGATTTTGATGCCCGTGGGAGATGTCATCGTAGCGTCCGGGAGGATGTGGCTAGGGTTTGTGATGAATCTCGCCTGGGCTGTGGTCTTCATTGGCATGACCTGTTTCTTAGGGCATTGGGGATCATTCGGGTTATCGGTAGCTCGTTTGATAGCCTATGCATTTCACGGTATATGGACGCTCGCGTTCGCGCGCGGAGTGGTCCGGGGCTCAACAATGGGAACGGAAGCTAGACAGTATTCTGGGACGCTGCGGAGGCTCTTGACCGCTGCCGGCATTGGCAGGTAGTCGACGTCGGTCGTTGAGCTATGGCTTTTGCCATATAAGACATAATCGACTGGTCCGGCGTTTCCAGACCGCTCGAACGAATTAGAACCACGAAGAGGACAGTTTATGAAGACACTCAAGCTGACGCTTGCGCTAGTGGCGGCGCTGTGGCCTGCCCGGAGCCTCGTAGCCCAGACGCCCGGGTGGCTAGGTTCGAGTTGGGCGTACCGAACTCAGATAACGTTGGGCAATCCAAACGGAGCATCTCTTGAGGACTTTCAGGTGCACGTGAGGCTGGACAGTTCGTTCAGTTTCGACAAGGCGAAACCGGACGGGAGCGACATCCGGCTCACCGCTTCGGACGGAACTACGGTCCTGCCACACTGGGTAGAGACATGGAACCTTGCGTCCTTGTCAGCTAGCATCTGGGTAAAGGTGCCCTCCTTGCCCGCGAACGGCGCAATCGTGTACCTGTATTATGGCAATCCGTTGGCCAGTAGCATCTCCAAAGGAGACGCCACCTTTGAATTCTTCGATGATTTCGAGGCGTCTCCACACCCACTGGAAGGATATTTTCACCTCGGCCCACCTCAGACTGCGCTGGTCCGCGACCAGTCTTGGGAAACGGCGGCGCCCCATACATTGAGCGTGCTCGACGTTAGTAGTGGTGGACACACCTACTGGGGGTACTACGGTCTGGACGGTGGATGCGGCGGCGTCGGTCTCGCCTTTAGCGACGACTTGGTCAGTTGGACCAAGTACACGGGCAATCCGGTGTTCAGCAATGGTCGGTGGCCTTCAGTACTCAGAGTGAACGGCACCTTCTATATGCTGTATACGAAGGATTATTGTACAACTAGCTACATTGTACTCGCGACCAGCGCCGATGGCATCACTTTCACCGATGTGAAGACGATAGTCGAACCTCAACTCGGCTTTCGAAACCAAAATCCGAATCTCTTCTACAACCAGGTGGATGGGCTCTACTATATCTATTGGTACTCCGGCGACGGTGAAAAGCAATGCAACATCAAAGCTCGTCGTGCGACATCACCGCTGGGGCTTGATGACGGTTCAACTGAGACCACACTCTTGTCGTCCAGTACAGCACTTGCAGCGCCAAACATGTTGTACTACGGAGGTACCTACTTCCTTTCTACCGAGGTGTTGGACGGGGGCGCTAGCATGACTAGCGGCAGCTGGAACGTTATGGTATATGCCAGCACCGATCCAATGACCGGCTTTATTCCGTTGCCGGGTAATCCAGTGATTAGTAATAATTCCGCGTGCATGTTTCAGCACGTCTTCGGTAACACGCTTCATGAGTATACTTGTAAGCTAGACAGCGGAACGTGGACTCTTGAACATCGAGCAGCCGACCTGAGCCTCGGAAGGATTCTTGGACCGGATACGGCGAAGTGGGCCCCGTCCTCAGGCAGTTGGCTGCCCAGGCAGGACGTACAGCAAGATGGACTTCTTGGGACTGTCATTCAGGGGTCCACGTTAAGTCGCCAGGTCCTACAAGCGACTGGGTTTCAAGGCAGGGACTACGTCGTAGAAGCGTATGGGAAACAAGTTAGCGGAAGGGTGTGGGGCCTCGGTGTTGGGGTAACGGGACCATCCAGTTATGACTCCGCTAACTTGTACGAGGACCTTGACGGTACTGACAACCTATATGCTTTTAGTTTTGTCCGTAATCCGGCTGCGACGCTCGGTAACGCGTCCGTGGGAGTGGTCAATCCGAACGAGTGGTACAAGTTAACGGCCAAAGTGCACGGTACTTGGATTGAACTATATAAAGACGACGTGCTGCAGGTTCAGGCGTCAGATTCGTCTTTAACCGCAGGCGGTGTGGCCTTGTACGGCGAAGCAAATACCGTCGCGAACTTCAACAATGTGTTGGTGAGAAAGTATGCAGCGGTGGAGCCGACCGCGACTATAACAGGGCGATCTGACCAGTTACTCTCAGGGATATCGTTTAATCCCAACCCAGTGTTTGGGGGCGATCAGGCGGTCGGGTCCGTGACCCTAGCTAGTGTCGCGCCGGCAGGGGGAATTGTGGTCACGCTTTCGAGCTCAAATCCAACCATAGCTGGTGTACCGGTCAGCGTCGTGGTGAATCAAGGGGCTACGAGTGCGAGCTTTATGGTTAGAACTAGCACCGTCGTGAGGACAAGCATGGCGACTATTTCAGCCACCTATAGTGGTCAGGTGCAACAGGCTACTCTTACGGTAACCCCGATCCTTTCTTCAGTGGTACTTAGCCCTTCAAGTGTTTTTGGTGGCGGCAGTTCGGTGGGTACGGTGACGTTGGCAGCGAGTGCGCCGCAAGACGGTGCCGTGATTTCTCTTTCAAGTAGTAACCCTGCTGTTGCGTCTGTGCCGAACAGCGTGACAGTCCAAGGGGGTGCGGTGACGGCAGGCTTCACTGTGACTTCTGGTGCTGTATCGCAGGCAACCAGCGTTACGATCACAGCGACGTATGCTGGCGCCAGCCAAGCGGCAGTTTTGATGATTACGCCAGTACTATCGTCTTTGACGTTTACTCCTGCCGCAGTAATGGCTGGCGGCAGCTCCGTGGGGATGGTATTGTTGTCGGGTGCCGCCCCGGCGGGCGGGGTGGTGGTGGTAATTTCCAGCAGCAGTTCTTCCGTAGCCGCTGTTCCGAACAGCGTGACTGTTCCGGCGGGTGCAACCAGCGCCACGTTCACGGTGACAACCAACAGTGTGTCGCAATCGACCAACGTCACGATTACTGCCAGTTACGACGGAATCAACGTAGCGGCTACCCTCCCGGTCAACGTTGTCGGGGGGAGTTGGTTGAACCCATCTTGGGTGTACCGGAGCGCAGTGGCTGTGGCGAACGGAAGTGGTGCTGCGTTAATGAATCACCAAGTCCAGGTCAAGTTGGATGCGTCCTTTGACTTTACAAAAGTCCGGAGTGACGGGGCGGACTTACGCTTCGCCGATGCAGACGGAGGCACACAACTTCCATACTGGATTGAAAGCTGGAACCCGTCGCAGCAGAGTGCCCGCTTATGGGTGCGGGTGCCGACGATTCCGACGAGCGGGGTTACGCTTTTTCTATATTATGGAAATTCGTCAGCAAACAGCAGCACAGCTAGTGGCGATCAGACCTTCGAGTTTTTCGATGATTTCAGCTCTGCCATTCTGAACCCTGCCAAATGGAGCGCAAGTGGAGGCACATGGTCGGTGGTGAGCGACACTCAACAGGACGGCATCGCTGGCCTAGTCGGTCAGGGGAGCACGACGGCAACACAGATTCTTTCCTCTTTGTACTCGGGCACTGACTATGTAGTACAGGTGTACGGGAAGCAGGTGGCTGGCAGGCTGTGGGGCTTGGGAGTGCGGAACAGTGGCGTCGGTAATCTTTATTCCGCCAATCTGTACGATGACCTCAATTCAACGAATAACCTGTATCTCTACAGATGGATGAACAATTCAGCTGCGACGCTCGGTAGCGCGTCCGTGGGAGTGGTCAATCCGAACGAGTGGTACAAGTTAACGGCCAAAGTGCACGGTACTTGGATTGAACTATATAAAGACGACGTGCTGCAGGTTCAGGCGTCAGATTCGTCTTTAACCGCAGGCGGTGTGGCCTTGTACGGCGAAGCAAATACCGTCGCGAACTTCAACAATGTGTTGGTGAGAAAGTATGCAGCGGTGGAGCCGACCGCGACTATAACAGGGCGATCTGACCAGTTACTCTCAGGGATATCGTTTAATCCCAACCCAGTGTTTGGGGGCGATCAGGCGGTCGGGTCCGTGACCCTAGCTAGTGTCGCGCCGGCAGGGGGAATTGTGGTCACGCTTTCGAGCTCAAATCCAACCATAGCTGGTGTACCGGTCAGCGTCGTGGTGAATCAAGGGGCTACGAGTGCGAGCTTTATGGTTAGAACTAGCACCGTCGTGAGGACAAGCATGGCGACTATTTCAGCCACCTATAGTGGTCAGGTGCAACAGGCTACTCTTACGGTAACCCCGATCCTTTCTTCAGTGGTACTTAGCCCTTCAAGTGTTTTTGGTGGCGGCAGTTCGGTGGGTACGGTGACGTTGGCAGCGAGTGCGCCGCAAGACGGTGCCGTGATTTCTCTTTCAAGTAGTAACCCTGCTGTTGCGTCTGTGCCGAACAGCGTGACAGTCCAAGGGGGTGCGGTGACGGCAGGCTTCACTGTGACTTCTGGTGCTGTATCGCAGGCAACCAGCGTTACGATCACAGCGACGTATGCTGGCGCCAGCCAAGCGGCAGTTTTGATGATTACGCCAGTACTATCGTCTTTGACGTTTACTCCTGCCGCAGTAATGGCTGGCGGCAGCTCCGTGGGGATGGTATTGTTGTCGGGTGCCGCCCCGGCGGGCGGGGTGGTGGTGGTAATTTCCAGCAGCAGTTCTTCCGTAGCCGCTGTTCCGAACAGCGTGACTGTTCCGGCGGGTGCAACCAGCGCCACGTTCACGGTGACAACCAACAGTGTGTCGCAATCGACCAACGTCACGATTACTGCCAGTTACGACGGAATCAACGTAGCGGCTACCCTCCCGGTCAACGTTGTCGGGGGGAGTTGGTTGAACCCATCTTGGGTGTACCGGAGCGCAGTGGCTGTGGCGAACGGAAGTGGTGCTGCGTTAATGAATCACCAAGTCCAGGTCAAGTTGGATGCGTCCTTTGACTTTACAAAAGTCCGGAGTGACGGGGCGGACTTACGCTTCGCCGATGCAGACGGAGGCACACAACTTCCATACTGGATTGAAAGCTGGAACCCGTCGCAGCAGAGTGCCCGCTTATGGGTGCGGGTGCCGACGATTCCGACGAGCGGGGTTACGCTTTTTCTATATTATGGAAATTCGTCAGCAAACAGCAGCACAGCTAGTGGCGATCAGACCTTCGAGTTTTTCGATGATTTCAGCTCTGCCATTCTGAACCCTGCCAAATGGAGCGCAAGTGGAGGCACATGGTCGGTGGTGAGCGACACTCAACAGGACGGCATCGCTGGCCTAGTCGGTCAGGGGAGCACGACGGCAACACAGATTCTTTCCTCTTTGTACTCGGGCACTGACTATGTAGTACAGGTGTACGGGAAGCAGGTGGCTGGCAGGCTGTGGGGCTTGGGAGTGCGGAACGGTGGCGTCGGTAATCTTTATTCCGCCAATCTGTACGATGACCTCAATTCAACGAATAACCTGTATCTCTACAGATGGATGAACAATTCGGCTGCGACGCTCGGTAGCGCGTCCGTGGGAGTGGTCAATCCGAACGAGTGGTACAAGTTAACGGCCAAAGTGCACGGTACTTGGATTGAACTATATAAAGACGACGTGCTGCAGGTTCAGGCGTCAGATTCGTCTTTAACCGCAGGCGGTGTGGCCTTGTACGGCGAAGCAAATACCGTCGCGAACTTCAACAATGTGTTGGTGAGAAAGTATGCAGCGGTGGAGCCGACCGCGACTGTCGGCGGTACCGTCGTACAAGCGGGCTTTGGAGTCGCTTCAGTGGCATTGGTACCCTCTACCGTAGCAGGTGGTACCGACTCAATAGGCACTGTCACTCTGACTGCGCCGGCACCTGCTGGTGGAGCGGTGGTTACGCTCACTTCGAGCGAGGCGGCGACGGCTGCGGTACCAGGCAGCGTGATAGTAGCGGCCGGCGCCAGTACTGCTATCTTCACTGTCGCGACCAACCCGGTGGTAGCGGTGAGCGGGGTAACCGTCTCAGCTACTCTAAACGGCGTAATTAAGGACGCCAGTTTGACCGTGAATCCGCCGTCACTCTCGGCAATTGCATTGACACCGAGTATCGTTGCCGCGGGCGGCGATTCCGGTGGCACGGTGACGTTGACCGGGCCGGCCTCGACCGGTGGTGCGGTTGTGGCGCTTACCAGCAGCAATCCGGCGGTGGCCGCGGTGCCGGCTAGTGTGACGGTCTCCCCGAGTTCTAGCACTGCGAGCTTTACCGTGAACACAGGCACCGTTGCTTACGCGACTGGTGTCGTGATTACCGCTACCTACAACGGTACGAGTCAGCAAGCAGCGCTCACAGTCATGCCCACGGGCGTCTCGCTATCGGTGAACCCGACCAGCGTCAAGGCCAGCCAGTCCGGCATGAGCTTGACTTTCACGTTTTTTACTACTACGGCCTTTACGAGCGGCAGTAGAGTTCGGATTACCGTCCCGAGCGGATGGACTGTACCCAACACCTCCAACGTCGGTGTTACGAACACAAACTGCACCAGCGCTGGTCTAGGCAGCGTTTACTCAAACGTCATAACCGTGAACATGGTTTGCCCTGCAAACACGAGTTTCAGAGTCACATTTGGTACGGCGGGGAACTATGTGACGTCACCTGACTCTGCTCAGAACTCGACGTTCAGTGCGACGACGAGGCTTGGCTATGGAAATGACACGGCGATGCCGACTTCACCGGTGGTCGCTATTCTGGGATCCGCATCCAGAATTGCGTTCACAACTCAGCCGGGCGGGGGGACCGCCGGACTGGCGTGGACGCTTCAGCCGGTACTGGCAATCCAAGATTCGTTCGGCCACACGATAGCCGATGCAACGAATGCGATCACGCTGGCGATCGGGACGAATCCTGGCTCGGGGACGCTGTCGTGTATCACGAATCCCTTAGACGGTTCGGCGGGGGCCGCGATGTTTGCAGGCTGCAGCATTAACAAGTCGGGAAACGGCTACACGTTAACAGCCTCGGCGGCAGGGTTAGCAGGAGCCACGAGCGGGACCTTCAACATCGCAGCAGGGGCCGCGGCTCAACTGGTCTTCACACAAGAGCCGGGTGGAGGAACCGGAGGAACGACATGGGCCGCGCAGCCAAGGGTGACCGTTCAGGATTCTAACGGTAACACCGTAACGACCCCAGCCTATTCCATCACGCTCGCGACAGGGACTAATCCCAGTTCGGGATCTCTTGGCTGCACGGCAAATCCCGTCAGCACGTCGTCAGGCGTCGCGATCTTTGCAGGCTGCGCGATTGACAGGGCAGGAAGCGGCTACACCTTGCTGGCAACGTCCGGCTCACTGCATGGCGCAACCAGTGCTGCCTTCAGCATCACTGTGGGCTCCGCCGCGAAGCTCGGTTTTACCATACAGCCGAGTGGGGGCATGTTCCTAACGGCCTGGCCAGCTCAGCCGGTGGTTGCAATTCAGGATGCTGGTGGGAACACGGTAACCACGGTAAACAGGACGATCACATTGGCGATCTCAAACAACCCTGGTTCTGGAACTCTGGCGTGCCCGCCGGGCGGCTTGGCGATGGCTACGGTGTCGGGCGTGGCGACATTCGCAGGCTGCAATATCAGCAAATCAGGGATTGGATACACATTGAGCGCCGCATCTTCCGGTATGACCAGCGCAACCACCAGTGCTTTCAATATCACGGCTGGCGCGGCCACGAAGTTGGTGTTCACCATGCAGCCAGGCAACGGTAGCGGCGGTTCGAGCCTTGCAACGCAGCCGGTGGTGGCCATTGAGGACGCGAATGGCAACATTGTCAACACGGACGCGTCCAGCGTGACTTTGACGATCAGTAACAACCCTGGTGGAGGGACTCTAACCTGCGCCGCCGACCCTGTGACCGCAATGGTGGGAGTGGCAACATTTTCCGGTTGCCAGATCGATAGGATTGGGAACGGCTACCGGTTACAAGCGATCGACGGCACTTTGGCCCCAGCCACCAGCAACACGTTCAACATCACCGTGGGATCCGCGGCGAAGCTGGCCTTTACCACTCAGCCGGGTGGTGGCACGGGTGGCGCAACCTGGTTAACCCAGCCGGTGGTGGCTGTACAGGACGCCGGCGGTAACACCGTCACGAATAACTATTCCAGCGTGACGTTGGCGATCAGCACCAACCCAGGCGGTGGTACCCTCAATTGCACGTCCAACCCCCGGTCCGCGGTATCGGGGGTGGCGACCTTTACGGGTTGCGCAATTGACAAAATCGGCACCGGTTATACCTTAAGGGCAACCGACGGCAGCCTGACCGCGACGACGAGCAACGCGTTCACCGTCACTGTGGGATTACCTACGCAACTGACCTTCACCACGCAGCCGAGCGGTGGTAGTGCCGCAGCCACATGGGGGGTTCAACCGGTTGTGGCGATTCAGGACGCCGGTGGCAACACCGTTAGCACGGCCAGCCGGACGGTCACATTGGCGATCTCGACCAATCCCGGGTCAGGGACGCTCGTATGCTCTCCGGGCGGTTTGGCGGTCGCTACTGTATCGGGAGTGGCTACGTTTGCGGGGTGCAGCATCAACAGATCGGGAACCGGCTACATTTTGAGCGCGAACGCTTCCGGAGTTTCAAGCGATGCCAGCAGCGCTTTCAACATCGTTCCCGGTCCGGCCACGCGGCTAGTCTTCACTACACAACCGGGTAACGGGGCCGGCGGGGCTAGTTTATCTACGCAGCCGGTAGTGACAATTAGCGACGCCAATGGAAACACGGTCACAACTGACACCTCCACGGTGACGTTGGCGATTAGCAGCAACCCCGGCGGGGGTACGCTTATGTGTCCCAGTAACCCCCGATCCGCGGTATCGGGGGTTGCGACCTTTACTGGCTGCGCGATCGACAAAATTGGGGCCGGTTATACCTTACGGGCAACCGACGGCAGCCTAACCGCTGCGACGAGCAATGCGTTCAACATCGCCGTAGGGCCTGCGGCAAAGCTAGGAACTTGTTGAAAAACTCTTCCTGAGATCCTTTGCCAGCGAATTCGGCCACGCGACAATCAGAGTATGCGCGGTGACGATCAGCAGCAATCGGGGATGTTCAGCTATGTATCCTTGGAGGAGCGGGTGCCGCAGGATCACCCGTTGCGTTCCATCCGCAAGGCAGTGGATGAGGTCCTTCGAGCCATGGCCAAGGACTTCGAGGGCATGTATTCCCGCACCGGCCGCCCCTCGGTGCCGCCCGAGCGCTTGCTCCGCGCGGCGCTGCTGCAAATCTTCTACTCCGTCCGCAGCGAGCGCATGCTGATGGAGCAAATGCAGTACAACTTGTTGTTCCGCTGGTTCGTTGGTCTGGAGTTGGATGAGCCGGTGTGGAACCACGCGGTGTTCAGCAAGAACCGCGAGCGGTTGCTGAATCAGGACGTGGCGCGGGCGTTCTTCGCGCGGGTGCTGGAGCAGGCCAAGCCGCACCTGTCGGATGAGCATTTCAGCGTCGACGGCACGCTGATCGAGGCGTGGGCGAGCCAGAAGAGCTTCCAGAAAAAGGACGGCGACGACGATGAACCGGGCCAGTTTCGCGGCCAGAAGCGCAGCAACGACACGCACGAATCGAAGACCGATCCGGACTCGCGCCTGTATCGCAAGGGTAACTGTCAGGAAGCCAAGTTGGGCTACTTGGGCCACGTGTTAATGGAAAACCGGAACGGCCTGGTGGTGGATGCGTTGTTGACGCACGCCGACGGCACGGCCGAGCGCGACGCGGCGCTGCTGATGCTTCACAGCAAATGGAAATCCCGGCGACGGCGCGGGAAGCGCGGGCCGATGAGCGTGGGGGCCGATAAGGGCTACGACACGCGGGACTTCGTGAACACTGCGCGTGAGATGAACATTCGCCCGCACGTGGCGCAGAACACCGGGCGCAACGGCGGCAGCGCGATTGACGGGCGAACGGCGCGGCACGCCAGTTACCGGATCAGTCTATCGAAGCGCCCGCTGATCGAGAAGATATTCGGTTGGATGAAGCAGACCGGCGGCATGAAGAAGACGAAGCTGAGAGGGCTGCTGAAAGTGAGCTGGCAGTTCGTGATGACCGCTGCGGCCTACAATTTATGGCGGCTCCCGCGGTTGGCTCGGACCGAAGTGTGACCCGCGGGCGAAAAGCGGCGTTTTTCAACACGCCGCGCGCCCGATGAGGGCTAACTCCGGCCCTCGAAACGCCTCCGAAGGCGTCGCTTTCGCGATCATAGTGACTGGATAGACGCAACTGGCGGCGTTTTTCAACAGGTTCCTAGCACTACTGTGTTATAAACGTAGGCATCCGCAGAAAGGGCAGGAGGGGAACTGCGTCAGGAGATAGCGGGCGATCCGGATGCGTAAGGTGGCGATTGAGGTCGGGTTATGCCGCTCGGGTCGAAGGCGAGCCGCGCGGCCGGAAGTCCGGCGGCAAGTCCAGGGCTGGTAGTCCAAGATGGCCGACACGCGCTGAGGGGAAAAAACGGTTCCGCTCGGCCACCAGGAACCCATACGCGGCCAGGCAGAGTGTGGCGTGATGGTGAAAACCTCGCCAGCCGCGCCCCTCGAAGTGCCCCAACCCTAACTCCTGCTTCAGTTCTTCATAGTCGCGCTCGATGATCCAGCGATGTTTGGCCATCCGGACCAGTTCGGTCATGGAGAGTTCCCCAGGCAAGGTAGAAAGCCAGTACTTGGTCGGTTCCGCCTCGTTTTTGGGCCATTCGATCAGCAACCATTCCTCGGCATGCGGCTCACTGCGCCAGTAGTCGCGATGGGCCGGGCGAACGCGGACGGCGGCAAACCGGGAACGCAGTTTCTGTTTTACTCCGGCTCGCCAGGTCACCGTCTTCCAGGATTTGGCTGGCAAGGACAGCGCGAGTTGCCCCACCGCAACCGGCAGATGCTTCGCGTCTCGCTGTAACAGTCGTGGCGGTCGCCCCTTTCCGGCGTAGGGTGGCGCCGGTTCGGGCTGTTTGCCCGGTTCCCAGACGGTTGCCGTGCTTTGGATTCCCACTACGTAGCGCAATTCCAGCTTCGTCAGTTCCGTGCGAAAACCCGTGTCGGTTCCGTATCCGGCATCGGCCAGCACCACCCCTTCGGGGATGCCCCGCTCGCGCGCCCGACGGATTTGCGACAGCGCGATTTCCGGTTTGGTGCGGAACTCAACTTCCGCCGGCACGCCCGCTTCCTCCCGTCGCTGACTGTCGTTAGCCCACGCTTCCGGCAGATACAGACCGAAGGCGACCGGCATGCTGGAGGTTCCCGTAGTTACCGAAACGCTGACGGCGACACGGCAGTTGTCCTGCTTGCCGAGTTGACCACAATACTGACGGGCCACGCCGACCGAATACCTGCCTTTTTTGGGGAAGCCGGTATCGTCCACCACCCAGGCGATCAACGGACCGCGGGCCAGCATCGCCGGCAATACGGTGTCCAACGCTCGATCCAGCACGACCTCATCATTCCAGGGCGCGGTCGCCACCAGGTGGTGCAAGCACTGATGCATCCGGCGCACATTGTGGGGAGCCAGGCGGGCCGCCATCGGCTCGACGCTTTTACGTTCGCCCGGCAAGAGCAGTCCGGTGCAGTAGTTCTTCAGCGGGATGCTGCGATCGGCGTGCCCTGCGGCTTCGGCCAGGCCATCCATGTATGCCGCAAAGCGCTTCTGCTGTGAGCCTGGCGCGGTCGGTGTGCCCACCAAACAATTCTACACTAATTTGTTCCGTTTATAACACAGTAGTACTAGCCTTTACCGCTCAGCCGGGTGGTGGTACGGCTGGCGCAACCTGGACGACGCAGCCGGTGGTGGCCGTACAGGATGCCGGCGGTAACACCGTCACGAATAACTACTCCAGCGTAACATTGGCGATCAACACCAACCCCGGCGGGGGTACCCTCGACTGTACATCTAACCCAACGTCTGCGTCAAACGGCACAGCAACGTTTGCCGGTTGCAGGATTAGCAGAGCGGGAACTGGTTACATACTTCGAGCAACCGATGGCAGCTTGACATCCGCAACTAGCAACGCATTCAATATCAGGTGAACCTTGGTGTAGTTGGCCTCCAGAATGGCCCAAAGTCTCGGCCAGTACCACCGGTGATGCAGCGAGTACAAGTGTCCGTTCGTTCCTCGTAGTGGGGAGCTGTCCCTTCGGATTTATGATCTTCACGACTTTGTACTACAACGTCAAGCCGTTTCTACCGCGATGGTTGTGTTTGACGGCGCGGCGATGGTGGGCCGCCAGAAGGCGGGCCAGCCATGCCGGCGTATGGCCAATCGATGAGAGGGCGGGCTTCACTCCCCCAGGCTGGCCGGGCTGGCCTGAAGGCAAGCGTTTTGCATTCGTCCTCACTCATGATGTTGAGGGAAGCAAGGGCTTGGCGCGTGTCGAAGCGCTAATGAATCTGGACCTGAAGTACGGCTTCCGCTCATCATTCAATTTCGTGCCCGAAGGAGAATATCGAGTCCCAGACGCCTTGCGAGACACGCTAGATCGAGCTGGTTTCGAGGTTGGAGTACATGGTCTGCAACATGATGGAAAGCTTTACTCTTCCAAAGACCGATTTGCTTCAGATGCGGTTCGAATCAAGAAATACCTTGAGTGCTGGAATGCTTCCGGTTTTCGTTCGCCGCTGATGCAGCACAGGCTGGCGTGGCTACACCAGATCGGCGTCGAGTATGATGCATCTACCTTTGACACCGACCCCTTCGAGCCTGAACCGGATGGCGTAGGGACGATTTTCCCTTTCTGGGTGCCGGGCCGCGACGGCGATGGCTATGTAGAACTGCCCTATACCCTCCCACAAGACTTTACCTTGTTTGGCGTGTTGCGCGAGCACGATATCGATACTTGGAAACGCAAGCTCGATTGGATAGCAGCTCGTGGCGGCATGGCCTTGGTCAATACTCACCCAGACTACATGTCCTTTAATGAGGCGACACGAGCCAGAGATGAGTACCCGGCGTCTCGGTATGAAGATCTTCTGCGGTATGTGCAAGAAAACCACAGTCAAGCCATCTGGACGGCATGCCCGCGCGATGTCGCCCGCTTCTATTCCGCCCGTGTGCCACTCGCTTCACGCAATACGCGGAGAAAGGTCTGTATGCTGGCGTATACGGGCTATGAAAGTGATAACCGGGTTCGACGATACGCGGAGGCACTCGCCAAAAGTGGTGATCAAGTCGATGTTGTGGCACTTAGTAGCGGGGGAAACACACTCAAGACGGAAATAATTAACGGCGTTTCCATATACCGAATTCAGCACCGCGAACGCGACGAGCAGGGGAAATGGACATACGCATGGCGCGTACTGCGCTTTTTGTTGGCATCTTCGGTCTTTTTGACTCGTCGTCACCACGAAGTGCGATATGACCTAATTCACGTCCACAACGTACCCGACTTTCTCGTGTTTGCCGCATGGTATCCAAAACAGACTGATGCGAAACTGATCCTGGACATCCATGATATAGTGCCCGAATTATTCGCGAGCAAATTTGGCGGAGCGAGGCCTCGATATGTTCGTTTACTCAAACGGTTAGAGAGCCTCTCAGCCTCATTTGTGGATCACGTCATCGTCTCTAATGATCTCTGGTACGAAACACTGACTTCGCGGTCTGTTCCCAAAGAGAAAGCGTCGGTCTTTCTCAATCATGTCGACCCAGCCATCTTTTATCGACGGCCCCGAACGAGAACTGACGGCAAGGTGGTTATCCTCTTCCCGGGCACGTTCCAATGGCATCAGGGGTTGGATATTGCTATTAGGGCGTTGGCTCGTTTGAAGAATCGCGTACCCGGAGCCGAGTTGCACTTATACGGGGGCGGAGGCGGGGGAAACGCCAGGACTGAGTTGGCCGAGTTGGCCAATCAGTTAGGCTTGGCCGAAAGAGTGAAGTTCTTCGGGCCAGTCGCGTTGGACATAATCCCGGAAGTGATAGCGAATGCTGATCTGGGAGTGGTCCCGAAGCGGGCCAATTCGTTCGGGAATGAAGCTTACAGCACAAAGATCATGGAATTCATGTCTCAGGCGGTCCCGGTAGTACTCTCACGAACTAAGATTGACTCAATGTATTTTGATAACTCGGTCGTTCGTTTCTTTACATCGGGGGATGACGAGGCGATGGCACTGGCGATGTTGGAGGTAATCGAGAACCGGAGTGCGCGAGAGTCCATGGTTGCGAAAGGGCTAGAGTACGTGGAGCGCTATAGCTGGGAGAGGAAGAAGAAGGACTACCTACACTTGGTGACTTCGCTCATCAATCAGAAATTCGAGGATGGGCGTCAGCCACTGAGTTGAGACAAGCGTGTACCGGATCTCTCGAGAGAGGCCGATCCGGCGAAGGGTGGCATAAGGTACCTTGTAGGGATCTGCAAGCTCGAGAGGCGATCAAATGAATTCCCCTTGCCTACAGCCATGGAATAAGACGCAGCGCGACTATCCTCTTGGCCGGGGTCCTCACGAACTCATCGAGGAACAGGTCGCGAAGACTCCTGATAGTCCCGCGGTGACGATGGGTGCTAAACGGCTGAACTATCGTGAATTGGACGAAAAGGCGAACCGACTGGCGCAGTTCCTCCAAAAACAGGGTACGGCTACCGGTCGCGTCGTCGGAGTATACGTAGACCGATCCATCGAGATGGTGGTCTGTTTCCTTGCCATCTTGAAAGCCGGTGGAGTTTACCTGCCGTTAGATCCGAAGTTCCCGCAGGAACGACTGGCCTTCATGCTGGAGGACGCGGCAGTCCCGGTAGTTCTGACACAAGCTGCCAAGAAGGGGAGTTTGCCGGAGACAGAGGCCCGGGTGATTGTGCTCGACGAGATCGAGGAAGCGTTGGCGAGGGATCCGGCGGACGATCGCGTGCACGTTAACACCCCGGATGACTTGGCGTACATGATCTACACGTCAGGTTCGACGGGAAAGCCCAAAGGAGTGATGATCCCGCGACAGGCGCTGACGAATTTCCTGTTTTCGATGGCGGAGAGGCCGGGAATACGCACGCGAGATGTACTGTTGGCGGTGACCACAATTTCCTTCGATATTTCGATTTTGGAATTGCTGTTGCCACTCACGGCCGGCGCGCACACGGTCATAGCGACGCGTGAAGAGAGTGTGGACCCAAAGGAACTGGTGCGGCTCCTGGAACGGCATGGCATCACGGTGATGCAGGCAACTCCAACAACATGGCGGATGCTGGTGGAGACAGGCTGGTCAGGGAAGGAGGACCTGAAGATCTTGTGCGGCGGCGAGGCCCTAACGTTGGACTTGGTGGAACAGCTGCTGCCGCGCTGTCACGAATTGTGGAATATGTACGGGCCGACGGAGACTACCATATGGTCCTCGACGGAGAAGATTACTTCCCCGGAGAGAATATCGCTAGGACCGCCGATCGCAAATACGCAATTTTACGTGGTGGATGAGAACTTGCAGCCGGTGGAGGCAGGGCAACGGGGCGAGCTTCTGATCGGGGGGGACGGACTTGCGCGGGGTTACTTGAAGCGCGCGGAGCTGACGGCAGAGAAATTTGTTCCTGATACCTTCCGGGCAGTAGAAGGTGCTCGGCTGTACCGGACGGGCGACGAAGTGCGCTACCGGACAGATGGGTCGCTGGAGTTTTTGGGACGCCTCGACCACCAGGTAAAGCTAAACGGCTTTCGCATCGAACTCGGGGAAATCGAGAGTGCGATGGGCAATATCGATGGCGTCTGCCAAGCCGTGGTGGCCGTACGGGAAGACGTGCCTGGCGAGAAAAGGCTCGTAGGTTATTACACGGGACAGCCGGACTTGAATTCGCTTGTCCTATCGCGGAAGTTGAAGACGACGTTGCCAGAGTACATGGTGCCGTCAGCGTACGTTTGGATGAAAGAATTTCCGAGGACGCCAAACGCAAAACTAGATCGCAAGGCTCTTCCGGCTCCGGCAAGGACGAGGCCGCCGCGGGCATGTGAGTACGTCACGCCGCAAACAGCGCTGGAAAGACGATTGGCAGCGCTATGGTGTGAACTGCTGCACCTCGACCAGATCGGGATTGACGACAGTTTTTTCGACGTCGGAGGCAACTCGCTGGCGGCCGTTCACATGGCAAGCGAATATCACTCCAGATTTGGGAGAGAACTCCCTCTAGTGAAGGTGTTCCAATACCCGACCATCGCGCAACTCTGTCGATTTTTGGACAGCGAGGAGACGGACTCGTCGTTCGTGGCAGATGCGGAACAGAGAGCAGAGCGAGTGCGGAGAGGGCATTCAGGGAACAAGGTGACGCAGGAAGAGGTTGCGATTATTGGGATGGTAGGGAGATTCCCAGGGGCGGACAACCTCGACCAATTGTGGAGAAACCTGTGCGGTGAGGTGGAGTCCATCTCGTTCTTTGGTCCCGAGGAATTGGGACCCGGGCTTGACGAAAACCTGCGAACAGACCCAGATTATATCCGGGCACGGGGGCTGATACAGGGAGCGGAGCTGTTTGATGCCGGTTTTTTTGGTGTGAGCTCACTGGAAGCGAAGGTCATGGACCCGCAACAGCGAGTCTTCCTGGAGTTGGCGTACAACGCGTTGGAGAACGCGGGTTATGATCCAGGACGCTACAAAGGTCTCATTGGAGTCTACGCGGGCATCGGAGACAATCACTATTATACGACGAACTTGCTTACACATCCGGACCTGATAGCTAGGGCGGGCAAGCTGGCGGTGGAATATGGGAACCAGAAAGATTACATTGCTCTGCGAGCGGCGTACTTTCTGGACCTACATGGTCCGGCTGTCAGTCTCAACACCGCGTGCTCTACAACCTTACTGGCGGTGGATCAGGCTTATCGGGCTTTGCTGGACTACGAATGCGACATAGCGCTTGCGGGCGGCATAGACATCACAGTACCACAAAGGAGCGGTTTCCCTTACACAGAAGGTGGCACGTTCGCGAAGGACGGACACTGCCGGCCCTTTGATGCGGGTGCCACGGGGACGATGTTCTGCGACGGCGCAGGTCTGGTGGTGCTGAAGCGACTATCGGAGGCCATCGCGGACGGTGACACGATTTATGCTGTGGTGAAAGGATCGGGAAAGAACAATAACGGCGCACGGCCGGCTTCATTTCTCGCGCCGAGCGTGGAAGGACAGGCGGAAGCGATTGCAATCGCGCAGGCACGTGCGAATGTCGATGTCGAAACAATCGGGTACATCGAAGCGCATGGCACGGGGACGCCTGTCGGGGATCCGATTGAGATCGAGGCGCTTCGCAAGGTTTTCGAAAGAAAGACGCAAAAGAAGCAGTTCTGTTTTATAGGATCCATCAAGGGCAATATCGGGCATCCCACGAATGCCGCGGGAGTAGCAGGCCTCATCAAAGCCGCGATGGTTCTGCATCGGGAAGAGATTCCTGCCACTCTACACTACAAGACGCCGAACCCTCGAATCGATTTCGAGAACAGTCCGTTCAAAGTTGCGAATCATTTGATACCGTACCGTCGTGGGGAGACGCCTCGGCGGACCGCGGTGAGTTCGTTCGGCTTTGGCGGAACGAATGTTCACGTGATTTTGGAAGAGGCGCCAGTCTGGCAGCCAGGGAATAAGTCGCGGCCTTTGCAACTACTTCCGATTTCCGGAAGAACGCCCACGGTCCTCGATGCATATATTCAGTTGTTTGCTTCTCACCTGGATTCCGTCCGCTCGCAGGATCTCGCGGACGTCGCATTCACGCTGCAAACCGGGCGCAAGCAGATGGCGGAACGTCGCTTTGTTGTCGCCGGAGATCCGAAGGAAGCCGCAAAGCTTCTGCGGCAGCCGAACCCACTACGGAGCGGCCACAAGCGTTGCGAAAAACGGGATCCGGCAGTCGTATTCCTGTTCGGGGGGCAGGGTACACAATACGTCAATATGGGGCAGAACCTATATCAAGAGGAACCCCTGTTCCGCGCTGTTGTGGATACTTGCTGTGACATCTTGAAAGTCCATCTGGGAGTGGATCTCCGCGAGTTCCTGTATCCCAAAAGCGGGGACGAAAGGGCCGCGCAGATTTCGCTGCAGGACACGTTCTATACTCAGCCCGCCATTTTCGTAGTCGAATATGCGCTCGCGCGTCTGTGGCAAAGCTTCGGAATTCGGCCCGCCATGATGGCAGGTCACAGCATCGGCGAATTCGTGGCGGCCACGCTAGCGGGCGTATGGGAATTGGAAGACGGTCTCCGGATCATCGCCCAGCGCGGACGCTTGATGCGGGTGCTTCCGAGTGGAGCGATGCTGGCGGTGCGTACCAGTGTACAAAAGATCAGGCAAGTACTGCCGGATAGCATCCAGGTCGCTTCTAACAACGCGCCGTCTCTCTGCGTGGTTTCCGGGCCTATGGCGGACGTTGAGGCCTTGCGCGCGCGACTCGAGGCCAGAAATATCGCTTGCCAGCATCTGTATACCTCGCACGCATTCCATTCGGCAATGATGGATCCGGTTGTGGAGCCGCTGCGAATCGAGATCGCAAAGGCGAAGTTGCGGCTGCCTACGCAGCCGTTTGTGTCCACCGTGACGGGACGACTTATCACCGAGGAGGAGGCGATGAGCCCATCTTACTGGGCCCATCATGCCCGGGCGACCGTCGAGTTCTCTAAGGCCGTGCTGGCGCTGAAGGAAATGGGCCATGACGTTTTCCTAGAATGCGGGCCTCGAGCCACCATGTGTTCGCTCGCCCGGCAACACTTCGGCTCAGACCGGCCGTGCGTAGCGGTTCCAACGTTGTCGGATACGTGCGAAGGCAACGCAGAATGGGCTTCAATGCTGTTTGCTCTGGGTTCACTATGGCTAAACGGCGTCTCTATCGACTGGGACGGGTTCTACGTCCATGAAGACCGCCGACGCATTCCCTTGCCCAATTATCCGTTCGAGCGCCAGCGGTACTGGGTCGATCCAGTAGTCATCGCGGAAACGCCGCGGGAGAGTGAGGGCGTGTCAGACACACCTGACCTGGGGAACGTCATCGTAGGAACTACTGTAACTGGAGAACCCGCGGGCCCCACTGTAGCAACGCGGAGAGATCGCGTGACGGCAGCCCTGCTCGATATTCTTGTCCCCATATCGGGACACGAGCGCGCGCAAATCAGCACCTCGGCAACGTTCTTGGAGCAAGGTTTCGACTCTCTCTCTTTGGCCCAGGTCGCCTTTGCCATCCGTAAGGAGTTCGGGATCAAGATGAGCTTCACCGAGCTCATGAATCAGTTCCCGAACGTGCAAATGGTCGCGGAACATCTGAACAATTCGATGGCCGATGGCCCATCCGCTCCACCCACATCACTTCAGGAAATCGCGCACGTTGTGATCGAGCGGAATTTGCGCCAGATGGAGTTGCAGAGAACGCGACAGCCCGATACGAACGAACCGACTACACCCGCGGGATCAGCCGCCGTCATTCCTGAGTCGGTCCTTGCTTCGGGTACTGCTATTGTGGTTTCGACGCCGTCCACGGTGCCGCAACGGGGCATCTTTTTCTCGTCGCGGCTCTCTGATAACCTGTCCGCTTCCTACAACGAGTCCATCACGCTGTTTGTGAAGGGCTGTGTTTCAGTTCCACAACTCACGAGGTCTCTGCAGCGACTAGTTGAACGGCATGACGCCTTACGTGCGTCTTTCGATGAAACCGGGTCGGTGATGCGAGTGGCCCCCGAGATGGAGTTGCGCGTTCCGGTTATCGATCTTTCCGGCCTTACCCGGGACTCGGAACGCCAAGTCAGGCTTCGCGAACTGACGACGGAAGAGATGGCACGCCCATTTGCGTTGCCCAGCGGTCCGCTTTTCCGCAGTCAGATTATCGTATTGGGACGCGATTCTGCGGCTGTAATCATCACCGGCCATCACGTGATTTGCGATGGCTGGTCACTGGACGTCTTGATCCATGACTGGTGTGCGTTCTATTCGGAAGAAATATCCGGCGTGCCGTCCAATTTGGGCCCAGTATCGAGCTTCGCCAGTTACGCGGCCGAGGTGGTGCGGCGCGAGCATTCCGTGAAGTTTGTGGACTCAAGAAGGTTCTGGGCGAATAAATTCGCCGGCGGGCTGCCGCCACTAGTATTGCCCGCCGATTTCCCCCGGGGGGCGCGGCGCGTTAGCCGCGCTAGACGCCTAGATCGCAGAATTGCCGCCCCAATCGTGGAAAAGACCCGCGAGATGGCGGCAAAACAAGGCTGCAGCTTCTTCGCCGCTATTCTGGGGGCCCTGTCCATCATGCTCGCACAGGTCTCGAAGCAGCGGAGGTTTGTGATCGCTCTCCCCACGGCCGACCAGCCAGCTGTAGGTAAACCTCAGTTAGTCGGTCATTGCGTCGGCCTGCTGCCGTTCTTGGTGGATTTACAAAGCAACGAGAGTGTGAATGAGTACCTGACGCGCGTACAAAAAGAACTCGGCGAAGCCTGTGACGAATCCTCGTTCACCCTAGTGAGTCTGCTCGAAACCCTGCGACCTTCCACCCCTGCGCAACACCTCTCTCCAATCCCGGCCGGGTTGACCAACGTGAAGAAATTCCGGCGGCACGAGTTGCCGCAACACGGCTTTTCCGTGGACTACTATGCCAATGCGAAAACCAGTGAGTCGTTCGAATGGTACTTGAACGCCATTGAGGACGAGGATGGCCTGGAACTGCACTGCCACTACGATACGGGACTGCTGAAGCACGCGACAGTGGAAAACTGGCTGGCGGCGCTCGAAAAGATTCTGGTAGCTATGGCGGCTGGGCCTGGGCGAGCAGCGCTCGAACTGGCAGGTTTGACGGAATCGGAGAATGTTCCCGCCCCCGAAACACTGTTCTTCAGCATCCCCTCGGCAGAAAACGTGGAGGCATTACCGGCGCCTATTTGCGATGAACGAACTACCACGAAATATGGGGACACGCTGGAGGAGCAGTTGCGCGATACATGGACAAAGATACTCGGCGTGAACGATATTGGATTGCGGGACAACTTCTTCGATCTCGGAGGCAATTCCCTAACGGCGGCTCGGCTGTTCATGGAACTAAAGAAGCGTTTTGGAAGAAATCTCCCCATCTCTGTATTGCTTCGTGCACCTACAGTAGAAGAACTGTCCGCTCTGCTCCGAACCGGAGATTCCCGACCCTGGTCATCCCTTGTACCGATGCAAGAACAGGGTACCAAGAAGCCGTTTTTCTGCGTGCATGGGGCTGGAGGCAACGTCTTGATCTTCGGCGACTTGGCCCGCCAAATGGCACCCGACTACCCTTTCTACGCGCTGCAGGCCCGCCGAATGGGTCCGAGCAGGAAGATTCCACGGTCCATCCAGGAAATGGCCGCCTGCTACCTGGAGGAAATTCGGCAGGTCCAACCCAAGGGACCATATTGTCTTGGCGGGTTCTGCATGGGTGGCCTAATCGCCTATGCTATGGCACAGATTCTTCGAAAGGAGGGGGAGGAAGTGGCGTTCCTCGCTCTGATCGATACTTACAATTTTCGCGGCGCCGGCTTGCACCGCTCGCTTCGCGAGCAGCTCTTGAACGCTACTGAAAAGGTCACTTTTCACCTAGTAAACCTCATCCGACTCAGCATGAAACACCAACTAAATTATCTAGGGAAAAAGCTCAAAGTTGCGATCTTGAGAGAATCCCAAAAAACAGCGGCTAGAGTCTCGAACTTTCTGAGGCTTGGCCGCACTGGGATTCCGATTTCTGACGTCTGGCTCGAAGATCGTAATGATAAGCTTGCTTTTGGGTACGTGCCAACCCCTTACGCGGGGCCGGTAACTATCTTCAAGCCAAACAGACACTACTCATATATGCGCGATCCCCAGATGGGATGGGACGGTGTTGTTACTGGGTCACTGAAGATAGAAGAACTGCCCACTGCGCCAGGCGGTATATTCGTAGATCCCTACGTGCAGGTCCTGGCAGAAAAGATAAAAGAAGCAATTGATTTGGCGGGTCTGCAAACGCCAATGACCGGTTCCAACTCACGCAATGAGTGGTAGCAGGATACCAGATAGCGGCGGCTTACACGCTCACGTGATGTGGTGCAAAGCGGAACAAAGCACACTCATACCGTGGGGTGCTATAGCAGTGAATCTCGCCCCTCGCACCCTCTTCGGACCTTCGATTGCCGTGGCAGTGCGGAGAGTCTGTCGCTCGGGATTAGCCAAATCGTCGGATGCCGAATTTTGTGTGTCCCAGTCGGCTGGTTCCCCAAAACAAGAATGGTTTATCCTCCGTCGAGGGTCCATCGGTGATCTATAAAATCTGCCCGCTTCAAGATCCCCGATGGACCGGTCTCGTTACGAGGCACCCCCTGTCTTCCATTTTTCATACCCGGGAGTGGCTCACCGCGCTCCAGCAGACGTATGGATTTGAGCCCATCGCGTACACCACATCGGCCCCTGGCACCCCGCTTGAGGACGCGATGGTCCTGTGCCTTGTGAGGAGCTCAATCACGGGGGATCGCTTGGTCTCACTCCCGTTCTCGGATCACTGTGCGCCACTGCTCCGTGATGCGACCGAAGGTAGAGCATTCCTCGCCTCACTCGATCAAGAACTCCGCCGGGACAATCTGCACTATGTGGAAATTCGAGCCGAGCGCCCTTTGGACGCTACGTTGGACCTCAACGTATCCACCCAGCAGTACTGCTTCCATCGTTTAGATCTGCGGCCCGATGTCGCGACGCTGCTGCGAAACTGTCATAAGGACTGCACACAACGAAAGATCCGGCGCGCCGAACGGGAAGGCATTGTCTGCAAAGCCGGCCGCTCCCGGGATCTCCTGGACGCATTCTGGAACTTGGTCGTTATGACGCGTCGCCGACACCAACTCCCGCCGCAACCCCGGAGTTGGTTCCGCAATCTGATTAATTGCCTCGCTGATGCGCTCGAGATCAGGGTCGCATTAAGGGATCAACAGCCGCTGGCAGCCATACTGACGCTACGCCACAAAGACACGCTTGTCTATAAATACGGCTGCTCCGACGCGCGCTACAGCAATCTCGGCGGCACCCAGCTCCTGTTCTGGACCGCCATCCAGGATGCTCGGCGCGACGGTCTGAGCGAGTTCGACCTTGGTCGCTCCGATTGCGACAACGCTGGCCTGATCACTTTCAAGGATCGCTGGGGCGCCGCCCGCTCATCCTTGACCTACACCCGATTTGCGAGACAGAACAAGCACGCGTTCAACGCACTTCATATGGGCTGGCTTCCAAGAGCAGCTGGATCCGTCGTAGCCTGCTTGCCCGATCCTGTGTTTTCTGCGGTGGGGAGCATCTTCTACAGGCACTTCGCGTAAGGACCGTCCTCCTCAATGCACCCCGTCCCGAAAGCCAACAAAACGGAACAGTCTTTGGGACAGCCTTTCTGGTTCCCAGTCGCTTTTCTGCTGATGCTCCTGGTGTTCTACGGCCAACTGCGGACCTTGGTGACTCTGGCGATTCAGGACGAACACTATTCTCATGCCGTGACAATCCCGTTTATCAGCGCTGGCCTGCTGTATCTGAAAAGGCAGAAGGTGTTCCGGCAAGCCCGCCTGTGCCCAAAGATTGGATTGCCGCTGCTGATACTCGGCATCGCCATTTGTAACGGCGCCAGCCACGCGCGTCTGTCGACGGATGCAGGCCTATTCGTCCAAGTGTTCGGCATAATTGTGGCATGGACGGCCATTTTCTTGTTTTGCTATGGCCCAAGTTCCTATAAGGCGGCGACGTTCCCGCTCGTGCTGCTTCTTTTGATGCTTCCGATTCCGATGCCCCTGCTGGACGAGATCGTCTCCGTTCTTAGAGCCGGATCGTCGGAAATGACTTCGCTGCTATTCGGCATCCTGCACGTGCCGGCGTTTCGAGAAGGGTTTAGATTCTCGGTTCCTCACTTCACGATTGAAATTGCCAAGGAGTGCAGCTCCATCCGATCAGCCACAGCGCTATTTATCACGGGCTTGCTGGTGGCCCACTTATCACTGCGGTCTAACGTTAAGCGAGCCTGTCTTGTTCTGCTTACAGCTCCGATAGCGATGTTCACCAACGCGGTTCGAATTGTTACCCTTACCTGTCTTGCCATTTACGTGGACCCTAGTTTCCTGTTTGGTAGCCTCCACCACTCTGGCGGAGTGCTGTTCTCCCTAATATCCGTCGCAATTCTAGCTGCCGTCATGGTGCTATTTCGAAACTCAGAGTGCCGTAAGCAAAGCGCACATGCACAAGGGACGAGAGCATGAAAACCGGACTCGCGACGATCCTTCTTGGCTTAATCTCAACCGCGACGGTGACAGCGGCGACACTCTCGGTAGCCTCAGGGACCTCACGCCCCGGTGGAAGCGTTATCCTTCCCATCTCCTTTAGATCCGATGCGTCCGTCATTAGCGCTTTGCAGTTCGATCTGATCTATGACTCCTCCGTGATCAGCCTGAACACTACCGTTGGTGAGATCCTGCGAGGTTCGGGTGGGCGGCTGAGTATCGCAGACATCGGCCCAAGCCGGAAACGATTTGTGCTCTACGGCTTGAACCAGAGTCCGATTCCGGATGGTGTTGCCGCCAATCTGATCGTCAACCTGGCGGCGACCGCACCCGCAAACACCTATGCATTGCAGTTGTCTGCTATCCAGGGTGCAACTCCATCCGGAGACTACGCACCGCTAAATGGGGCGGATGGCTTTGTCTCCATACAGGATTCCGGGGTCCTGAGCCGCTTGTCACCAGCCGGTGTCCTGAATGCCGCAAGCCTGCTTCCTGGGGCAATCGCTCCGGGCGAAATCATTACATTGATCGGATCCGGAATCGGCAGTTCATCGGCGCAGAATGCGCTCCGGGTGCAGTTCGATGGGAGACGTGCCGCCATTCTCTACGCTGATGCGAACCAGATTAACGCTGTTGTTCCGTATAGCGTGACGGGGACTTCCAGCACTCGTCTGGAAATCAGGGCCGCAGCTGAAGAGACAGTTGCTATGGATCTGCCGGTGACCGAAGCCGCTCCTGGCATCTTCACCCTCGACGCCAGCGGCATCGGTCCAGGCGCCATTCTCAACTGCGATTCGACCATCAATACACCAATGAACGCCGCAGAGCGTGGCTCGATCATCAGTTTGTTCGCACACGGTGCTGGCCAAACGAACCCACCAGGCATCGATGGTCAACTTTCTGCGGACCCGTTACCCAAGCCATTGCTGCCAGTGTCTGTCCAGATCGGAGGGGCTGACGCTCTCATACTGTACGCTGGTGCGGCCCCAGGGCTGATTGCGGGTGTGCTCCAGATCAACTGCATAGTCCCCATGACAGTCACGCCTGGATATACAGTTCCCGTGATGATGAAGATCGGCACAAGTACAAGCCAGTATGGCGTAACGCTCACGATCAAGTAGAGCGCGCACGAACGGCGGGCACCGTTCCTAACTTCAGTTAAATCCTCCAGCCAGCTTTCGTTAGTATTGACCCAGTACATCTGGTACCCTAAGATTTCTAACGTGAAGGGTCTCCTCTGTCTTCTCTCGGCTATTGTGTTCGTTCCTGCTACGTGGGCGCAGACCAGCGCATGCGACCTCAACAGTGACGGGGCGGTCAATGTTGTCGATGTCCAACTGGCCACGAATATGACCCTTGGCATCAGCTCATGCACGGCGAACGTCTACGGCTCCAACACGTGCAATGTCATTGTGATCCAGCGCGTTACGAATGCAGCCTTGGGGGGATCCTGCGTCACAGGCACCGGTACGACCTCGCACAGCGTAGCGTTGAGCTGGCAGGCAAGCACATCGTCTGGCGTGACCGGCTATAACGTCTACCGCGGAACCGTTTCGGGCGGACCGTACACGAAGATCACGTCCTCCACCGTGTCCGGGCTTGGATACACCGACAACAACGTGACCTCCGGCCAAACCTACTACTACGTCGCGACCGCGGTCGATAGCAGCAGCAACGAGAGTGCCTACTCCAATCAGGCCACTGCCGCGGTCCCGAATCCGTAGCAGCTACGCTTTAGTGCGGCCTTCCGCTCCTTCAGCAGAGCTCACGTCCTGGTATTGGTAGTAGTGGCTTGCATCATACTGATGCGAAAGCGACCACGCTGGGACACAATTCAGCATCACGCCAAGCAACTTCTCTTTCGGCACACTCTCCAACGCTTTCCGCAATAGTGCCCGGTTCGTGTGATCCGGGCGCACCACCAGAGCAATTCCGTCACACACCGTCTGGATCAGGTCGTAATCCGCCACGGCACCCATCGGTGGCGAGTCGATCACGACAAACCGGAACATCGCGCGAAGCCGCGCACACAGGGCCGGCCACTGGGCACTGTCCAGCAGTTCCGCCGGATTCGCGGGCGCCGTGCCTGCCGGCAGCACGTATAGATTTGGGAACTCGTGCGTGTGCACCAGCGCCTCTTCCAAGGTGGCGGTCCCCTGAAGCACATCGGACAGGCCCGGAGCGGGTGGCAGACCCAGCAAGACGTGAGTTGCTGACCGACGCAGGTCCGCGTCCACGAGCAACGATCTCGCTTCGCTCTTCAACGACAGCGCCGCCGCGGTATTGATGGCGTTTACGCTCTTGCCGTCACCGGCATCCGCGCTGGAAATGACGATCACCCGCGGTTGTCTGCGGTTTTGGGTGATCTTCGTGCGCAGGATTCGATACTGCTCGCTCGCCTTCGGCTGACCGCTCTCAAACGGCAGCAGAGGAGAGGGTGCAGGGACCCGGAGTTTCAGCGTTCGAATTGCCTCCCAGGGCGTCCCGTCGGCGCTTGTGGGCGGCTTCTCCGGCACCACATTCCGCTCGTCATGCGTTGGCGGGACGGTGGGAATCTGCTTGGCGGCGCCATTCGTAGGCACGACGCGCGGACCTCCGACAACCGGGCGTATGAGATCTGCGAGTTCGCCCCCACCCCTGTTCAATGTCTCGAATATTTTGCTCACGCCGTTTCAGTCCTTTGATTCATTCCCAATTTCGTCGCCAGCCGCGATAGCAAAGATGCTCGCCGATGTCCCGTGTTATACCGTTCCAGCGTTCGCATCGTATAGTTATCGACGAGCGGGGGAGACGGCTCAACCTTATCCGCCACCTCTGCTACCTCTGCCGCCTCCACCTTCGGAGCGGGCGGTTGCACGCGTTGATCCGTCATGCGCAGGTCCTGGCAAGCGGCCAGCACATGCCTCGTGTCCACCACGGCTGCACCCTCTCCGAAAGCCTGCATCAGAGCATTGTCGCAGAGAACGTTGATGACCCTCGGAATCGCTTTCGACACGCGGGCGATCTCGGCCAGCGCGCTCTTGGAAAACGGCGCCTCCGGTCCTCCGCCTGCTTTTGCCCAGCGAAACCGGATGTACTCCGGCACCTCAGCCGCCGCCAGCGGGCCGATGGAAACCCGCAATGCAATCCTCTGCCGGAACTGCCGCATGTGATCCCGATTCAGCAAATCGTCCAGCTCACTCTGGCCGATCAGGGCCACCTGCAGGAGTTTCGCATCCGGAGACTCGAAGTTGCCCAAGAGCCGAATCTCTTCGAGAACCTCCGCACTCAACTTGTGTGCTTCATCGATGATTAGCGCCGAAACCTTCCCCGCCCGGTGGGCGCTCCAAAGAAGATTCTGCAAGCGCACGATCCTCTGCGCCTTGCTTGCCGGAACATCTGTAATGCCGAAATCGAGCAGTGTCGCTTCGAGGAACTCCGTCGCGGTGAGGGTCGGGTTGACAATCACGCTCGATTGAACCCGCGTAACCGGAAGGTGATGCAAAACCCGCGTGAGAAGAGTGGTTTTCCCTGTCCCGGCATCGCCTGTCAGAACCACGAATCCCTTGCGAGCCAGAATGGCGTATGTAAACCCCGCCAAAGCCTCTTGATGCTGGGCGGTGAGATAGAGAAACTCCGGGTCTGGAGTCAGATTGAACGGCGTTTTGCGCAATCCAAAGAACTGGTTATACATAGTTAGGATCGCGCGCTCCGCGGCGAGGAGGCTTCAGAGGAAGCGCTCACTTCGATGTAAGGTAACCGTGCCAGGATAGTCGTATCCGGCGGCAGTTCCCACTCGCCCAGAAAGACGTTCTTCCGCAGCTCCATCACGAATCCAAGCAGCAGGGCCACCACCAGGCTCGCTCCGGCGCCGCCGCCATAGAGCATCGGGCGTTTCGGTTTGATGGGCTTCTCCGGGACCTTCGCGCGATCGAGCACCGTAAAGCGCTCCGATTTCTGGCGCCTTTCCATATCCAGAGCCATTCCGGCGGCCATCTTTTTGTCCATCAGGGATTTGTAGTTTTCCTTGGACATTTCGTAGTCGCGGGTTAACTGGGACATCTGCTGTTCACGAACGGGCAGCCGTTCAATCCGGCTCTGGTAATTCGCAATGTCACTAAGAATGCGGCGCTGCTGGGCGTTGCGCTCCTCCAGTTCCTTATCCGTGACCGTCAGCTGAGCTCTCAGACCTGCGACCTGCTCCCGGGTTCGTGCTGTCTCCGCAGAGTCGACAACCGGGGCAGGACGGCGAACTCGAGGCACTGCGGTTCCGGCCGAAGCGGGTGTCGAGGGAGCTGCTCCCGCCGCCTGCTCTTCGGCATGCCGGACCTTCTCCAACTCATCGCGAAGTCGAATCACGTCAGGATGCCCGTCGTTGTATCGTGTCCGCAGCCTGTCGAGCTGATCCTGCAACAATTCCGACGAACGGCGCGGCGTCGGTCCGGCTTGAGGCGCGACCGTTTCCGACTGAGCGAAACCGCCGGCAGCCGGCTCCAAGGCGCGTCGTTGAGACACCAGGCTGGCCTCCAGAGCATTGAGGTTGCTCGAAAGAATCACCTTGTTCTGCTGGGTTCGGTTGATTGCATCGCGATTCGCTTCCAATTCGACCTGAAGCCTGGCAAGTGTGCCCTGAAGCGATTGCTGCTGCTCGGGCAGCTCCCCGTTGAACCGCAACTTGTACGCGCTGACCGACGATTCCAAATCGTCCAGCCTCGTCTTCGCTTCGCGAAGCTGCCCGTCCAGAAAATCCGAGGTGCCCTCCGCCTGGCCTTCACGCGTCCGCAGATTCTGATCCACGTAGAGATCAGTCAAACGGTTTGCGACCCGAGTGACCAAGACCGGATCGGGGCCCTGATAGCCAATGCGAAATGCACCTGGCCGTTTGTTGTTGCCGCTGACCGGTTGGAGCGTGATGCTGATATCGTTGCGCATCATCTCCAGGATCTCTTCTTCGAAATGATTCGCCCGTTGCTTTTGGTATAGCCCGAAGTCGTCGATAATCTTCTTCAAGGCGCCGGAGCTGAGAAGTTGCTCTCGAATCGCGGCGATGCGATCTTCTAGGTCGCTGGCGACAGTGGCTTCCACGAACTTTTCGGGAATTTTCTGCGAATCGACCAGAATGACCGCTTCGGACATGTAGACGGCCGGGAGGCGCGACACCACCGCGAAAGTGAGCGCCAGCAGCACAAACCAGATCGCCAGGATCGGCACCTTCCGTTTCCAGACCGCTCTGACAATCGAGAGTGGGGAAAATGCGGGTTGAGGCGTAGAGGATTCGTCAACACCGGTATCTAGGCTGTTATTCATGTTGCGAATGAAAGTTGTACGCAATGTGCGGTCCAAACAGGAATTGTGCTTAATTTCAAAAGCTTACGACCATCCCACTCGCCTCCGGAACCGCGTCATCAATTCCCGGTCCGCCTCTTCCTAAACTTTGGGATGTCCCGAGCGAACCAGCTTGGCAACCCGGCATATCCCGTCTCGGAAAAACTCGCTTGGCAGATTACAATTTCGTAGCCTGAATATCTGAAATACCGGGATAGAGAAGCTACGTTTTCGCCACGGTCACCAGACCGCAGAGCGCGATCCTATTGAAGTACTTATCTTTAGCGTGCTCTCTTCGAACGGAGGCCGAAATGCACGAGATTCGTGGGGGTAAAGTGTACCCCTGGATGTCGAACACGACACCTGGAAAGGATCTTGTCATGCACCGACGGCTGTTCCACATTATTGGGGTAGCGGTAGGCATCTGCGGTTTAGCTCTGTTGCCTACAGCTGCCCGGGCGGACCTGGTGGTTGCCGGCGATACCGATTCGAGCCATTTTGGCAGTTCAGGCACAAGCAAGACATTAGGCGGCCTGACATTCACCGCCGGCAACTTCGACTCGTCCAAAAGCTCCACGCTCGACCTCGGCACATTGGCCCTCTCGCCCCAAACCGACCTTTACGCCGCCAATGACGCATTCCACCTGTTGATCGATTTTTCGGCGCCGCAAGGAATCTCGGGTCCCACGCCCGACTTCACCGCAGACATCCTCGGGGTGGTCCTGTGGGGTATGGGAGGCGTGACGGTCGATTTTGACAATTGGTCCCAGACGTTCTCTTTCAACAACTCGACGGGATCCGGCAGCTTCACTCTGACTCTCGCGCCGGTCAACATCATCCTCGGACATGACGTGGTTGCGATTGCCGCCGGTAGCAGCACCCACATCACGGCTCAGGTTAAGAATGTCAGCTACACGGCAGTCCCTGAACCGGGCGTCGTTCTGTTGTTGACGGTAATGCTGCTGGGCGTTGGCCTAACCGTCCGGAAGCTTCGTTGGACCAATTGAACCACGGCTAACGGTCTGGATTTGAGCCGGTTCGCCACCGGCAACAGGCTAGCGTTCCTGTGAGAAGCTGTCTTTCCATAGGAACGCTATCTGAATCGAATGCGAGTTGATCTCCTGGGCGGAGCCGAGGTACGTACCCGAGTTGGTCATATAGGTGTACGTGATCTGCATCGCCGTCCGCCGGTTCAATGCCCGCGATACACTTCCTGAAACCACCCAGCCCTCAAGGTCCGCGTACTCCGTTCCCCTCATCCGCTGCTGGCGCAAGCTGCTGGAAAGCGTCCACAGGCTACCCGGCCGGTGACGGCGCCAAGTACCTCCGGCTGAGAGCGTGTAGCCCGCGCCGGCGCCGTAGGAATCCGCCGCGCTGCGATCCACCGTGCCCAGAATGGTCTGAGTCGAGGTTTTGTACCCCATTGTTCCGCCCGCAGAGTATTGAATCCCTCGTGGCAACTGATAGGTCTGGCGCACTGCTGTAATCCAGGACGGTCCCCCACGCCCCTGCACAAGCCATCGCCGGCCGATTCTTCTGCCGAGCGACACTACCCCCGCAGTCGTGTAGGCATCCTGAAACGCCGATTGCGTCCGAGTGCTGCTCGCATCCACGCCAAAATCGGTTTTGGGAGTGATGGCATAGGAGAATCCGGCAGTCGCGCCGCCGCTCGTCGTGCGCGCCAGCAGTGCCTGGGTATTGGTTGACGCCGGTTGGTTGCCGTCATCCAAGAACTGGCTTCGGGAAGCATTCGCCCCGAAGTGAAACGACAAACGCCCGGTCGGCGAGTAGGTAACTCCGGTCGAAGCCGAGGCCGAAAGCACCCGGTTGCCATAGAGCACTGTTCGTTCGGGAGACTCCAGGCCCGGCGCACCGGTCAGCACCGCAGCAAGCTGGTCGTTGGTATACCTGCCGGAAACCATGGCCCCCGCCAGTTCCTCCATGGAAGACGGCACTGCGGCCGCGTTGCTCAACGCTGTCGGAGTGAACAGGAACTGGTACATACTGCTCGCGCTTCCGGCCATCGAGAGCGACCAGTCCCACCGTTTTCCGAACTTTTTCGCAACCCGGAAGGAAAGCGAGTGGTTCAATGCGTTCCACTCCGAATGACGAATCATCCCGCTGTAGGAAGGATCGTACGTAAGCGACACACTGCTACGCGGCCGGAACCGCGTGAAGCCGACGCTGATACCGCCGCCCGCCTGAACGTCACCGCCGGTAGGGACCACCCCCATCAAATAGTTGAAATCCGCATTCGGCAGCCCCAGGGTGGTGTACCCCGTGAACGCCGTGATGCTGTTGACGTGGAATCCGTCAAATCGCGCCCCTTGCCCTTCGGTGGTCTGTGCCGAGAGCGGATGCAGGCATGCGAGTGCCGCCACCAGAACCGCTATATGGGGCATACTCGGACTACATTGCGTGCGAGATTTTCTCACCATCATGGGGTCCGAATCTCTCAGGCAATGTGTGGGCCAAAATGAAAGCGCATTCTTGTAGCCCTCGCTCGTTTCTCCCAACTTCTGGGACCAGTGAGCGGCGGAATCGCACTTTGCATCGGCGTAGAACCAGTTTTTTGCCTATCGAAGTTCCGGAGTAACAAGGCTTAAACACCTGATTCTAAAAACACCCTGACCATCGCGACAATATTGGTATCCAAAGTGCGTACGACGCAGGCGCGCGAGTCCCGGTCGCCTCCGATAGCTTAGGCTTGCCAGAAAGGAACACCAGAATCTGATGACTCAGACGTTGAAGCGCCTTTCGCTCTTTGCAGGTTTGACCCTCGTCCCCGGGATTGCTTCGGCTGATGTGATCGGGAAGGAAGCCCTGGTCGGCGGCGGCCGCCTCCTGATGGTTTCCGTACCCATGCCGGAACCTTCGACTTGGGCGATCCTGGCGCTCGAAATCGCGGTATTCGGCGGCATATATGCCCTCGTGCGTCGACGGCTGGCGCGTTAGCCGTCAAATTCCGACATCTTGGCAAAAGGGATTTGAATTGTTTGAAACATACGGCCCAAATTATGGTGTCCATCCTGATGAAAACAGGCATAAATACGGGCATCGTTATGATAGCCGGCCGTGTGGGCGTTGGCACCGAAAGTGCCAGTAGTTCGGCCAACGCTGAGGAGAATGTCGATGACCCACATATGGAAGCACCTGCAAGTAGTTCTGTTCGGCCTGATGATGGTGTCGACGTTCGCGTCGTCTGCCGCAGCTGACCAATTGTCCTTCAGCGGCGTTTACAGTACCGACGCAGTCATGGGGGGAGTCTACAGCAGCCCGTATTGGGTGACCATTGACGAAGTGAGCACCCTGGCGATCTGCGACGACTTTGAGACGGAGGTCCCGTCCACGACTTGGCAAGCGATTCAGTATTCCCTTTCCGACGTGAGCAGCACAGGTCCCCAGAAGTTCCGTTCGCCTCAGCCTGACGGGACAACACTCACTATCGAGCAGGAGTATTATGCCGCCGCCTGGCTGGCCGTCCAGTTGATGCAATCCGGCAATCTCAACAATCCGACCCTCGCGGGCTACTATTCCTATGCCATCTGGACGATTTTCGACCCGGGAGCGATTGGCGGCTATCACGGCAATAATAGCGGTATCGTAGTGAGCGAAATCGACAAACTCCGGAATGAAGCTTTTGCCCAAGCTTTAAATCCCACCGGGCCGGCACCTGACGTAGTGATCTACACGCCGAACCCCTCTGATGTTTCACAAGAGTTCCTTGTCGTGAAGACGCCAGAGCCATCTACCGTGGCGATTCTGGTCCTGAACCTTCTGGGAATAGCGGGACTCGTGTTCTTCCTGCGCCGGCGTTTCGCTAGCAAGCTGTCACACTGATATTCAGGCTGACTTCGGCCTTCGCTCGATCAGGTAACGATAGAGCACGACGCCAATTGCAGTGCCTAGTGTGTTCGTGAGAATGTCGGTCGTGTCAGAATCGCGCGTCGGCAGGAAGACCTGTAGCACTTCGATCATGATGCTCACCAGTGCGCCCAGCGCAATTGTCACGACCACAAGGTGATTGCCGCGGCGCACTCGCCGCAGATAACCGTACCAGAAGAACCCCAGCGGCACGAGCCCGCAGATGTTCAGAAGGATATCGCTCCAGTAGCCCCATTTGAATTCGGTTTGCTTCCAGAAAGGCTCCAAAAACGTCTGCGCTGGCACCTCGTATCGCTCGGGCACCACGAGGTCGGCTCTTCCTTCAGCCCGGTTGTGGACACGGTTGCCGCCGCGTTCATCAAATCGATACAGCGCGGAGCACCACTCGCCGGTATCGGCCAACAACTCGAGAGACCCATTCCGTCTCCATGCTTCGAAATGCCGTAACACCTGCGCCGTACCGAGTTCGCGATGGTAGACGGCCAACCCGCGCACGGTTCCGGTCCAGCCCGCATTCGTCACCGATGAACTGCCCACAACTAACCGGCCCGCACACAGATTCTCCCGGCGCGGGAACCGAGGCGCGCTTCTGAGCAACAAACCGTCTCGATAGACTGAGAGGCCTCTCGCGCCAATCGTGATAGTGAGGAACATCGGGCGCGTCGCTCTGAACAGATCGTCCACGTATAAGGCACCCGTACGCGCCTGGTTCCAGCCACGCCCTCTCCCGGCGGTAATCAACAGATCTGACACCGACTGTTTGACTGCTAATTGAGCTGAGTTCTCCGGTGTATAGAACGCCAGAATCGTGCTGGAATCCTGAGTGAGGGCCGGCTCAAGCCAGGCCTCGATGCTGCATGAGGTCTCATTTGATCCTGCAGGCAGGATCTCTCCATCACTCAGAATGGCGCTGGGATAGGTAAAACGCAGCCCATCTTCACCCTTCAGCCACGCCACGGAATTCGCGGGCGCGTGAAACGGCCAAAGTCCCGCTACCAGGATGTAGGCCAGCACGGCCAGACAGGCGCCGCCCAACAGAATTGTGGGCGCCCTTTCCAATCGATTCCGCACCTCATCGATCAAAACGCACCACAGGGGTTTTCGATCCTCTCGGGTGAACACAAATTACCTGGCGAGTTCGCCAGCCATCCGCTGGGCTTCTGCCGCTTCCGGCATCCGCGGATCCATCCTGAGCGCCGCCTCCAGCGACTGCTGCCCTCGAACCGCGTTCCCGGCTTTGAAATACGCCATCGCCAAATGGTAGCGTCGCCGCGCGGTGCCCTCTTTCGCCACAGCGCTCTCCAGGCACTGCACTGCCGAGGGATACATACCCTTGCGGAAATAAACCCAGCCGAGCGTATCGTCTATGGCAGGACTGTCCGGCGCCGCTTCCTTGGCCTGCTGCGCAAAGTTCAGTGCTTCGTCAGGCTGATTCGCCTCCGCCAACAGGTACGAAAGATTGTTCAACGCGCCGATGTTCTTTGAATCCAGTTGCAGCACCTTGCGATATTGCTCGATCGCAGCCGCGTTCTGTCCGTCCGCGCCATCCAACTGCGCCAAAGACAACCGCGCCGCTACGCTATTCGGATTCGCAGCAACCACCACCGATATCCGGCGCCGCGCTTCATCCCTCCGGCCTTCGATTGCGTCCAGTTCGGCCAGCGAAAGATCCGCCGGAATCATGCGCGGGTTCGCGCCCTTCGCCGCTTCAAAAGCCCGGCGCGCTCCCGGTCGGTCGCTGCTTTCCATCAGCAACTGTCCGAGAAAATATTGGGCCGATGCCGGCACCGGCTGCCGCGACGCATACTCCCGCACTTTCGCCAGGCCTGCCGGCGCCTGGCGCTGCGCCACATAGCTCTGGAACAGCACATTCAACGCCCGCGTATCGTCCGCGTTCTGTTTCAGAACCTCTTCCGCTCCGGCCCGCGCCCCTGCATAGTCCTTCTGGCCGAACTTCAGGACGGCATCCTGTAGCACCGCATCCGGCACTCCGCCGCCCGCCAAAATGCGATCGACTCCTTTGCGTGCCTCGGCGGGCTGACCCAGAGCCAACAACGCCCAGTTCTTCTGCACCAAAACGGGAACGGTAGACCGCTGTGCCTCGGGCGCTTCATCGAGAAGCTGAATCGCCGATTGCGCCCCGCGTCCCGCGATCAGAAACTGAGCCATCTCGAGCCGGGCTGCCAGGAATGCCGGATTCAGCCGCAGCGCCTCGCCCAACTCCTGCTGGCGGCCCGCGGCCTCGCCACGCGCCTGGCGCAATTTCGAAAGCAGATAGTGCGCTTCAGCCGAGCCGTTGCGATATCGCAGCACCTGGTCCAAATCGGCCTGCGCTTCGGTATACTTCGCCGAACCGATATAGATTCGGCTCCGTTGCAGCAGCGCATCCGCATCCACGGGGTCCTTCTTCAGCGCACCTGAGAGCACCCGTTCGGCATCTGGGACGCGATTCACTGCCAGGTACGCTTGCACCAACCGCGTCCGCGCCTCCCGGTCGTCCGGTGCTTCTTTAGCCAGCCGCTCAAATTCCGCGATCGCCTGATCCCTCTTTCCGGTCTGGTAGAGGAACAGCGCGTGGAAGGGCTTGTACTGCTTTTCCGGAAGCGCCGAAAGCCGCCGGTACGTCGCTTCCGCTTCCGCGGTTTGTCCGGCGTGCACCTGCAAGGCTCCCAGCGCCAACATCGCAGGACCGTGTTTCGGGTTCACCGTAAGCGCACGCCGAAACTGCTGTTCCGCATCCGCGTCCCGGCCCAAAGCCCGATAGAAACCGCCCAGGTAGACGATCGGGTCCGCGGAATCGGGCGCTTGGGAGACTGCCTGTTTGAGCGCTTCTTCCGCGCCGGCCACGTCCTTGCGCGCCATACGCGATTGCGCCAGCGCCACTGACGATTGCAGAAATCGCGGCGTTTTCTGCAGCACCTGCTTCAGGTGCCCCTCCGCGCTGTCCGGATCCCCAAGGCTCAGTTCGGTCAATGCCAGCAGGTTCAGCGCTTCGGCGTCGTCCGGCGCGGTTTTCAAAATCTCATGTGTGCGCCTCTGGGCCTCTTCCACCATGTCCTTGCTGCGCGAGGCCACCATCAGCTCCGAGAGCTTCAACTGCGCTCCGCTGTGCCGGGGATTCAGTTCGGTTGCCTTGCGCAAATATGAAGCGGCGGAGGTCAAATCCCCGGACGCCAGGTACGACAATCCAAGCTGATAGTAGGGTTCCGCGTTTTTCGGATCCTTCTGCATCGCATTCTTGAAATACAGAATGGCGACTTCATACTGTTTCTGCTCGAAGGCCTTCTTCCCCTTCTCCATGTACGCCTGGGGCGATTGGGAGCACCCCGTGAAAAACACAACCAGAAGGCCCAGTAAAACGAGCTTACGTTCGAAACGCATTGGTATTGTTATCCCGGTTCTCTTCTACTTCAGTGCGACCGTCACAATGTTGCTGGGGACCCCGTCGATCACCGCACGCACCGGAACCGTATTTCCGGCACTCACGCTCATCGGGATCTTCACCTTCAACTGCCAGATCCCGACCAGTCCGGGCGCCAGTCCGGAGAACTGAATCTGCCCGAAACTGTTGCTCACGGCTACGCAAACCGAAGGCTGGCTGTTCAGGCACTTGGCACCGTCCATCGTCGGCACGGCCACGGTGTTCACATCGGCGGGTGCAGGCGTTCCCTCGGTCACGGTGGGACTCACCGGTCCCTGCCCTGTTCCGAAGATCGTGATCGTGCTGCCCCGAAGGGCGGGGTTCTTCGCGGTGTTCGCGGTGCCATCGAAGTTCTGAATGGCGTACTGGGTGGAATCGGCCGTTCCGGAGAACAGACTCGGGGAGACATTCTCCACCAGGATCTTCGATCCGGCGATCAGCTCTCCCGTATCCACTTTGCGAACCGTGATCTGCTGATTGCCCAGCGCCGCGGCGTAGGGCACCTGAAGATCAATCTGTTCACTGGTCACCGAGGCGAGCGAAACCTTCGTATCCTCTCCGAGCGCCACTTCGCGGCCCGCCAGCGCCTGGGGCCACGGGGTGGTGGAAGCTTTCTCATCGACGTCGGAAAGCCCTTCGCCGGTCAGAGTCACCAGGCCACCGCGAGCCAGTGCCGTACTTGTCGAACTGCCTCCCGGCGTGACCGTTAGCGGTTTTAGGTAATGAACCACGCGGTTATTACCGGCATCTGCCGCATAGAGCGTGTCCTGCCGATCCACGAAAATGCCGATCGGGTCGTAAAGGCCTTCCGCCGTCGCGAGGCCATTCAGGCTATTCCAATTGGCGGAACTGCCGCCGACACTGTACTGCCCCACCGCCGCGGTCGCCGTAGCACCCGCCAGATCCAGGAACAGCATGGATGGGAACACCAGCACGCGATTGTTGCCTGAATCGGAAACCAGAATGTCTCCCAGGCTGTCGGTAGCCACATCGAACGGCAACCGAAGTCCCGTGGTCCCACCGCCGGCGCCGACCGCACCGAACGAAGTCTGGCCCAACACCATAGTTGCGGCCGCACCCGCAGCCGGATCGTCCTTGGTATCAGGGAAGACCAGCACGCGGTTGTTGCCGCTATCGGCCACGTACATCGTGTAGCTCACATCGACGAACACACCTTGCGGCGAATTGAACGTCTGCGCCGAGGCCGGGCTTACCGCACCCAGCGCCGTGAAAGTCGGCTGTCCATACACGCGGATGGCATTCGGATGCGTTCCCGCGCCACGCGCGAACTCCAGGACGCGATTGTTCCCGGCATCGGCCACGAAGATGTCGCCATCCGGATCGATCGCCACTGCCGAGGGTGCGCGCAACGAAGCTGCGCTGATCGCGGCCGAAGTCGCGCTGGTGAAATTCGGCTGCCCGATTACCGCATCCGGCGTGATGCGCCCGGACTGATCCACGGGCCGCGGATAGCGCAGCACGCGATTGTTGCCGCTATCGGCTACATAGAGATTTCCGGCAGCATCTACCGCAATTCCCTTCGGCGAAGCCAAAGAGGTCTTCGAAGGCGTACGCGATCCGCGGGTATCCACGTTCGCAATGGCCGTCGTGAGGTTCGGCTGCCCGATCACTAGATCGGCCGGATCGCCCGTGCGGAAGCGAATCGAATCCCGCCACACCAGCACACGATTGTTATTAGCGTCGGAAACGTAGACCGGGAAAGGAGACCGCGAATAGTCCACGGCAATTTTGAACGGCGTATTCATGCCGGCTGCCTTGACCTGGTTGGCTCCATTCGCCGAAAAATCGATCTGGCCCCAAACCTGGGTTGCAACCGTTGCATCTTTCGGCAACGCAATCACGCGGTTGTTCCCGCTGTCGGCCACGTACACTGTGCCGGCAGCATCCACCTTCACGTCGGAAGGCCCGGAGAACGATTGCGTGGAAGCCAGCGGGGAGCTGGACGGGTTGGCCTGATTCGAAATGAAGTCCACCTGCCCCAAAACCCGCTTTGCCAGCGCTCCGGAAGCCGCACCCGCGGCAAACACCATCACGCGGTTATCGCCCGGAACCGCAACATACACGTTGCCGGATGCATCGACGCTCACACCCACCGGACCTGCGAGCGAAGCGGCCGTCGGATCCGAAGGCACCAGAATATCGGTGAATGTGGCATGCCCCAGAACTACGGCAGCGTTGGCCCCGGAGATCACAGGAGCCGCAAATTTCAGCACCCGCGTGTTGGCATAGTCAGCGACATAAAGATTGTCCTGGGCATCGAATGCCAGGGCCGCCGGCGTGCTGAATCCCGCGGCCGAAACCGCGGCATCACCGCGATTCACCGCGTTATTCAGGAAGTTCGCCTGCCCCAAGACCACATCGGCTTCGGGCGTGAGGCTATCCAGCACGGAGCCATTGAATCGCAACACGCGCTGGTTCCCGCTGTCCGCTACCCACAGATTTCCGGAAGAATCGAATGCCACCGACCGCGGGCCGGACATCGAGTTCCGCCCGATTCCATCGGTATTCGTTCCCAGGCTGCTGAAGTCGGGCTGGCCGTAGACCGCATCCGGCTCCACTCGGCCCTGATTGGCGAACGGACTGGGGAATCGCAGAACTCTGTTGTTTCCGTAGTCCGCGACATAGAGGTTGCCCGTGATCGGATCGACAGCCATGCCCGCGGGCGTGTTGAACCCCGTTGTGCCGATCCCCATGGGATGCGAGTATTGAGGGCCCGGCTGTCCCAACACGATAGCCGGCGGGTCGCCGATCTGGTAGGACTGCGCATTCTCCCATCCGAGAACGCGGTGGTTGCGGGTATCGGAAACATAGAGATGCACGACGCCGTTGCGCGCATCCAGTGCGATGGCGCTCGGGCCATACACCTCGACTCCCTGCACCCGATTGACACCGTTCTGATTCAAATCGGGCTGGCCCAACGCCCGATACGCGCTCGTGGACAACTGCGCTTGCGCCACCCCGCCAACCAGGAGCGCAATCCAAACTACTCGTGAGACCCTCACCGCAAATCCTCCCATCGAATACTCAAAAATTGGGACCCGCATGGCAACAATTTAGGAAGTGCTATGCCTACTGAGGCACAATGATCGTGTCGTCGGGCAGGAGCACCACATTCTGCTCCAAACGCTCGCCCTTGATTACCTGCTGGTAATCGAACGGCAGTTTCGCCTGTTTGCCATTTTCGTTCCGTAGAACGTAGATCTTTCGTTTCTTGGCGAAATCGACCAACCCGCCCGCTTCATTGAGCGCCTGCAGCACCGTCATGGGCCGCACCAGGGGCACTGGTCCTTCTTTCTTCACTCCGCCCACCACATAAACTTTCTTGCTGTTGATCGTCGCGGCGATCACCGTCACCGTGGGGTTCTTGATGTACGTGGAGAACTTCTCCACCAGCACTTTCTCCAGCTCCACAGGCGTGTATCCGGCCGCATCCACTTCGCCGATCAGAGGGAGCGAAACCTTGCCGTCTACCCGCACAACCACCGTCGGCACCGACGCCTCCGGCTCTTTCCAGACCGCAATCTGCAGCACATCGCCGGCGCCGATCCGATAGGCTTCCGGCAATGCGTTAGGCGAACGGAGACCCTCGCCAGGCTTGATTTTTTCGTTATTGAGCAGGCGCACAATGCCGTAGGTCTGTTCAATGGTGGTCTGATCCCAGCCACCGTCCAGAGCGTTCTTGCGAATCTGCTCGTCGCTAAGCCCGAGTTTTCGCGCTTCCTGGATATACGCGAACAAGTCCTTCGAGGTTTTTTGAGGCTCTGCCATCAGGCACAGGCAAGAAACCGCGCATCCCACTAGAAAGAAACACCTTCTAATTCCTGGTCCGAACATGAGCATTGCTATTCCGCATTTTCGGGGCCATTACTGTGATTTCCCCGCCTATTTTCGGAAGCCAAACTGCAACTGTGGGATACCGCGATGAAAAGTGCTGGAGTGAGTTGTCTGCTAGCGTTCTCGTTGGCTCTGCCGCCTTTGGGAGCGCAGGCGCCGGCAGGCACATCAAAGGTCGAGAACCTGCAAAATCCTCGTATTGAATGGCGAGGGCACAATCAATAATGTCCGGCAGCGCCCGGCCCGGGAATTTCGCCTTCAGATCAATGACGAAGGCGATAAACCAGTTCCAAATGCGGCGATTTCTCTCGTGCTGCCTGGCCAGGGAGCCAGCGGCACCTTTGCAAATGGCGCAGCCATGACCACGGCGACGGCCGATGCCCATGGGCAGGCTGTGATTAAGGGTTTCCGCCCCAATGGAGTGGCCGGCAAGCTGGAAATTGCAGTCACCGCCAGCGCGCAAGGCCGAACCGGGCATGCCACCATTACGCAGTTCAACATGGTTGTCGAAAAGGCAGCCGTGAAATCCGGCCATGGCAAGCTCATCGCAATCGTGGCAGTGATCGGAGCTGCGGCCGCGGGCGGCGCCTATGCCGGACTGCGTCCCAAAGATTCAGCAGCGCCGGTGACTCCGCCTACTCCTTCGATCGTCATCACACCGGGCACCGGCACGGTGGGTCCCCCGCGATAACGGAACAACATGAGACGCATTCTTTTCAACGGACTTCTCTGTTCAGCATTTCTCCTCCAGGCCTGGGGCGCGGATTTGAAAGCGCCGCGCCTGGGTTATGTATGGGACTCCGCCGCGCAAACGCTGCGGGCGGTGGAAGGCATTCCAGGAGCCGCATTTCTGGGCGATCCCCTCGATTTGGGCGGCCAGTATTCACAAGTGGCCGTCAGCCAGAAATTGGACTACGCCCTCGCTCTCTCGTCGGAAAGCCACAACCCTGTGGTCCTCCAGATCGGGGCCGATGGAATGGTGTCTCGCGCGATTCCGGACGCCCTAGCCGCGGTAGATCGCATCGCGCTGAGCCCGACCGGCACGTCCGCCCTGTTATACGCTGCGGGCAAGCAGGTTCTCCAAGTGATCACGGGTCTGCCTGCCGCGCCTGTAGTGGCGAAGACGTTTACAGGAATCGCCGCCGGGCCCATGGCTGTGAGTGACGACGGATCGCTGGTTCTTCTCGCGGTTGGCGACGCACTCAACCCCGTGTTCCTCGCCGGAGATAGCGATACTCCGCTGTCGCTGCCTGTCTCCGGTCCCGTCTCCGCACTCGCGCTCCGGCCAAACGCGCACGGCGCCCTGATCGCCTCTTCCGGCAGCGTGACATTGGTTTCTGGAATCGATTCCGATGCACGGTACGAAGTGTTGCAGGAGGATTCCCGCCCGGTTCTTGCCGTCTCATTCTCGTCTGATGGCGCGCGCAGCATTGCAGTCTATGCGGATGGCACAGTCAGCACCAGAACGCTCGCCACCGCGGAGTCCTCCGTAGCGACTTGTCCCTGCACACCGGATGGATTACAGCCGCTCGCCGGCCGTTCCGTTTTCGCCCTGAAACAAGGCGGGCCGGGACCGCTCTTCCTCTATGACGGATTACAGAATCGAGTGGTATTCGTAGCCGGGGGCGCACAGTGACCACACTTCGCAAAATCGGAACCTGCGCTTTCTTCGTGCTGATGGCCGGCTGGAGCGCCCGCGCGCAGTATGCGCCCGTCGCCATCACCGATATTCAGATCCCCGCCGGTACCGTAGGCGTGCCCTATACCTACACGTTCACGGCTACCGGTGGCACACAACCTTACCTGTGGTCGGCCGTGGGCGCATTGCCTGGGCTGTTCACGTTGAAGGCCGCGACCGGCGCTTTCGCCGGCACCGCGCAAGTGCCTGGCACCTACACCTTCACCATCCAGGTGGCCGATAGCGCCGGTTCTACCGCAAGCCGCATCTTCGCGCTGACCATCAACCCGGCGCCGCTCGCGATCACGACGGAGTCCCAGCTTTTCAACGCCACCGTTGGGCAGTTCTATTCCCAGGTTTTCCAGGCCTCGGGCGGCACAGCGCCCTACAGATGGGCTGTTCTTCAGGGCCAGGTGCCCGATGGGCTGACTTTCGACGCCACCGCCGGCACGTTGACGGGAACCCCCACTACCGCGGCTACCTACAACCTGATCGTCCAGGTGATCGATAGTTCCTCCGCGGTGAATTCGAAAGCGTTTCAATTGGTCGTTGCCAGCCCCCGGCTTTCCATCACGGGATCGAGCCTGCCTGCCGCTACCGCGGGCACCAGCTATTCGCAAAAGCTCACCGCGACTGGCGGGACGCCGCCCTATACCTGGTCCCTGACGGGAGCCGTCGCAGGCCTTCAGATGGATGCCACGACGGGAACGCTTTCCGGGATTCCGCCCGCCGCGGGTTCCTTCACGGTCAATGTTCAGGTCGCCGATAGCGCCGGCGGCACGGCAACCAAGGCTTTGTCCTTTACCGTGAATCCCGCCGCGTTGAGCATCAGCACCAGCGCGACTCTGCCGGATGCCACCTTGGGCGCCGCTTACACCACTACGTTCGCCGCGAAGGGTGGGGTGCCTCCGTACACCTGGTCCGCCAACGGACTGCCTGAAGGTTTAACTCTCGATCCGGCTACGGGCGTGGTTACCGGCGCGCCTCTTGCCGGCGGAGCGCTTTCGTTCACCGTGCGAGTCACCGACAGTGCACGGACCACCGTCGTCAGCCTCTTCCACCTCTCGGTGGGGATGCCCTCGGCTCCGCAGGTCCAGATCACCGGACTGCCCGCGACAGCGAATCCCGCGGATCAGCCGGCGCTGCGCGTGACGATCGGCTCCGCATACCCGGCGGCGATTGCCGGGCAATTGTCGCTCACGTTCGCTCCGGACGTCGGCGCCGGCGATTCGACGATTCAGTTTTTGACTGGAGGCAGAACCGCTGCCTTCACCATTCCCGCCGGGAAAACCGAGGCGGTATTTTCGGCCCCCGGGATGGCCGTTCAGACCGGAACCGTGGCCGGCACAATTACGCTATCAGCGCAGATCTCCGCCGGCGGTGTGGATCTCACTCCAAATCCGGCGCCCAACTGCTCCACCCACGTGAATCGTGGTGCGCCGGCCATCACGGCCACGCAGATTACACGCACGACGAACGGCTTCACGATTGTGGTCACCGGATATTCCACCGCCCTTGAAGTCACACAAGCGGTGTTTCACTTCAAAGCTACGGGGGGAAGTGTGCTGCAAACCGCGGATGTGCCGATCGCCCTCGACAGTTTGTTCGGCACCTGGTATCAGGATGCGGCCGCCGCGCGATATGGCAGCCAGTTCACCTTCACTCAGCCCTTCACCGTCCAGGGCGACGCCACCGCTGTAACCCTGGACTCCGTGACCCTGGTGAACCGCTACGGGAGCGCCACCGGGCGCACGAACTGATTACTGCAAACCGTCTCGCCTGCCGTGCACGATGGCATAGTCCTCGATGCGGCAGGCGACCCCAAATTCCCCTTCCTCCTCCGTCTGTTCGATTCGGACCACGCGTGCGCGGCAATGCAGGTGGGCCACATCGGCCGTGTCGCGCATGTCGTGCGTCGGCATCACGATATCGCACTCAATGCGTTCACCGGGCTTCAACGGCTTGTTCAGGAAGCAGTAAAACCCATCGCTGCTGATGTCGCGGGTCTTGGTGCGGAGCGGATGTTTCAAACCTCCACAAGTTATATAAATTGTCCAGTTCAGTGCCGCTCGGGAAGTCCTGCGTCTTTCGGAGTCGGCAGCCCGGATCTGCTCAGATCGGTTCTCGCCCGACATCATCGCCAATTCGCTGAGATAAGGCATGGGTCCGCCGAGCTGAGTGCATTTTCTCTGCCACGGGGATATTCCCGAACTACCGCCCTCGCGGTCACCGCGGGCTGCGTGCAGAGTACCAGTTTCCCTCTTCGCTGCTGCCTGCCGGACCGAAATGTAACATCAGCCCGGCTCAGTTACTAATTGCAAATCCTTCAAGAACATCTCATCTCGGTTCCATTACAGCAGTACGCGTAGCCTGGCAGCCCCCATTGGGGGGAGAACACCCGAGTATGAATGTGGGGATTGCAGTACTAGAATGTACCTTGACACGATTTCGGTCTGGTTTAACACTAATTAGGACCACGGAATCTTTATTTTGATTCGGAGCCTCCATTCCCAAATCACGGGAATCCGGAAGTTAGCTCATTTCGTGGACCTGGGGATCCTACAACAATTCGGGTGAAAGGGCCTCTTTTGGCATAGGCATGAGAGTCACACTCTTCTCCAAAGACGAATCGCTCGCAAGATCCTGTCGCGAAGTCTTGGCTGAAATATTTGGAACGGAATGGTCCCTCGTACTAGGAGTACCGGAGCAGAATTTTACCAATACCGACCTATGCATCTGGGATTATGCGCCCGGAGAGACTCTTCTTCCGCAGAATCTGAGTGGCGTGAAACTGCGCAAGCACTTCTTCCTGCTCCATCGGCACTCTCTGTCTGAATTTCGAGAAGCCGCCGGCAGCAGCGATCTCAACGTTCTCCTGAAACCCGTTACTCGGGCTACATTGCGCGCTTTTCTCGGAGGTCAGGGTCTAAATCCCCAAAATGGGGAAATCCATGCCATGGGGCCTGGACGCGCGGAGCGTGACGACATGCTCCAGTTTTTGATCCAGGCAAATCTGAAACTCCAGGAATACGACCAGGAGAGAACCAATTTTCTGGCTCGTTCGATCCACGATTTTCGCGCACCGCTCACGGCCATCACCGGCTACTGCGGGCTGCTCCTGGAGGACGAACTGGGGCCCCTGCTACCGCAGCACCGCGAAATCCTGGAACGTATGCAGCGCAGCGCGACGCGCCTTTCTCGAATCGCCAATGCGATGTTCCAGTTGAGCGTGGCGCAGAATCTGAGCCAGGCTTTGAATCTCGAAAACGGCGATCTCCGCGAATGTGTGGAACAGGCGCTCCACGAAGTGGGCGTCTTCCTCGAACGGAAACAGATTTCCGTTACCGTGGACATCGCACCGTCGCCGGAGAATCTGCTTTTTGAGAAGAGCAAGATCGAAGAGGCGCTGGTGAATCTGCTGGACAATGCCTGCAAGTTCACGCCTCGCTCCGGGACGATCGAAATCAAAGGGTACCCGTATTTCTGGGACCGCAGAATCAGCCGGCGTTCTGCTTTTCATCCCTCCCCGGACCGCCGCACCAGGCAGGCACGAACTCCGAATTCGTTCCGCCTGGATGTGAAGGATTCCGGGCAAGGAATCCCGTCGGCCCACGTAGACAAAATCTTCGAAGAATATACCTCCTATTCCGGAGGGCAGGACCGGTCCGGCGCAGGATTGGGCCTGGCAATCTGCAGGATGATTCTGCAGCAGCACCAAGGCCGCATCTGGGCCGAGAGCAGTTTGGAAGGAGCCAAGTTCTCCTTCGTCATCCCCTTCTGCCAATTGCCCGCTGGGCGTGACGGTTCCGACGCCGCCCGCCTTCGGTTAGTGGAGAAATAGCCTTTATGTCTGCCGTTAAGAGTGACCGCACGATTCTGCTGGAGAGGACGATCTCGAGGTTCGCAGTTATCTGGAAACAGCACTGAAATGCCAAGGCTACTCGGTGGAGCTGGCGCAGGACGGCGAAGAGGTTCTGGCCTGCCTGCAATCCAATCCGGGCCCGTTTTCCGCGGTGATCCTGGACATGATTATGCCGCGCCGGGACGGCATCAATGCGCTGAAGGAAATCCGGCGGGTCAATTCCTCAGTGCCCGTCATCATGATCTCCGGCGCCGCAACCCCGGTCAACGTGGCCGAGGCCATGAAGAACGGCGCGAACGACTTCATCCCGAAACCCATCAAGCCTGAGGATCTCCGGAAGGCGCTCAAACTCACCCTGGACGTTAAGGCTCAAGCCGCAAAGTCAGCCGAAACCGCCACGCCGGTGAACAAGAAGCAGGTCTTCTTTGGC
>CAXXHO010000004.1:0-136891 GCA_963667725.2 Treponemataceae bacterium | reverse complement strand
CGCGCCGGCAAACGCGAACACCATCCACAGCAGGCCGCCCGAAATCTCGCGCGTCGTGTCGGCCGTCGGGTCGAAGGCAAAGCTGAACAGCAGCAGAATCACCAGCGCGAACGACAGCGAAGCGTTGATGGCCTCCTTGGTCCGCATCTCGGCGCGGAGGTCCTTCATCGCGATGGTGAACGCCTGACGGAGAAGCAGCGGCATCGTTATTCCCCGTAATTCCGGTACAGCCAGGTTGGATCGTCGAGCATCTCCGGCGGACGCACGCCCTGGAATCCCACCCGGCCGCGATTGATCAGCACCACGTGCGTGGCCAGTTCCAGCGCCTCGCGCAGCTGGTGGGTGGACATGATGATGGTCTTGCCTTCGTCCCGCGCCTTGTGGAGCAACGACTGCAGGACGGCGATGGCCCGATCGTCGAGAGCGGTAAACGGTTCGTCGAGCAGCAGCACGCTCGGCTCGTGGATGAACGCCCGGGCGACGGCGAGGCGCTGCCGCATGCCGCGCGAGAACTCGCGGACCAGGCCGTCGCGGACCCGTTCGAGCCCCGTGCGCTCCAGCCACTCCAAGGCCCGCGCGGAAGGGTCGGCCACACCGTACAGGCTGGCGAAGACCTTCAGGTTCTCCAAGGCGGACAGCTCTTCATAGACGCCGATGCCGTGCCCCAGGACGCCGATGCGGGTGCGGGTGGCGTGCGCCCGTGTATCGCCGCCGTAGATCCGGACCTGTCCCCGGGCAGCTTTGGAAAGGCCGGCAATGATCCGCAGCAGAGTGGTCTTGCCGGCGCCGTTGCGTCCGAGCAGGGCGACGCAATCACCGTTGGCGACGTTGAACGATATGTCGCGCAGGGCAGGAAAGTCGCCGTAGTACTTCCAGACCTTGTCCACCTCGACGGCGGTCAAGCCTTGTTGCTCCTGTAGAGCAGGATGAAGCCGACGGCCAGCACGCCGGCCGCCAGCGCCAGCACCAGCCAGAGCTGGTCGTAGAGCCGGGGCATCGATTGCTGGATCTGCGGACGGCCCTCGTCATCCTCTGCCGATTGGCCGCCGCCTTCACCGCCGCTGCCGCTGCCGCCTTCAAGAGCAATCGAACCGGTGCCGGAAATCTTGAAGTTGAAGGTGTCGGCCTTCACGCTGAAGATCTTGGCCTGGGTCTGCGGCTCGGTGCCGAGTTGCTCGATTCCGGCGCCTTCAATCGACACCGTACCGGGCACCACCAGGCGCGTCTCGCCGCCCTTCACCAGGCGCTTGCCGGCGAACTCGCCGGGCGGGCCATCGATGGAATAGACGATATCGAAGCGGGTCTCGCCGGGCTTCACCGGAAAGTCGATCTTGAGCGTGTTCGGCGCGCCGGCGGGCGTGGCCGTACGCTGCACCGGCATTCCTCCGGGAGCGCTGACGGTGATCCGTATGTCGCCGTGGCCGGCCGGGGCGTAGAATTGCAGGCTGCCTTTGGCGGGATCGTTGAAGGTGGTCTTGCCGGTGTTGCGCAGCAGGAACATCTCGTTCACCTGCAGGGCGCTGGAACTCGGCTGGAGCAGCACCATGTGCTGGTTGAGCTCGACGGTGTCGCGCTTGTTGGTCGCGTCGAACACTTCCACCTGGACGCCCGTCGACGGTGCGCCGGGCTGCAGCATGCGGGTGTAGGTGACGCCGCCGTAAATGGCCTGGATCAACGCCGGATTCTCGCCCGTGGACTGGGTGAAGGTGAACTTGCCGGCAGCGTCGGTCTTGGCGGTTCCCAGCGTCTGCATGCCGCCCTGTCCGGGCTGGATGAGCTGGAGGATGACGTTCGGCTGGGGCTTGCCGGTGGTCTGGTTGGTCACCACGCCGTCGACGGCAAACATCAGGACCGGGGCGAGCAGGAACAGGAGCGTCTTCATGCCGTCATCGCCCTTTCCGCACTCGCCGCAGAACTTCATGGCTTTGGGGAACTTCGCGCCGCAATGCGGACAGACCGTGCCCGGCGCGGGCTCCGCCTTCTTCGCGGCAACCAACGGCGGCACCGGCGTTCCCTTGAGCTTGTCGATCTCCGCCAGCACACCGGCGAGTTCGGTCTGCAGGCCGACCTTGGTCTGCTGGTAATCGGCATCGGACAGCTTGCCCACCCGATACTCAAACTGAAGGTCGCGCAGGTTCTCGTAGATCTGGGCCTTGCGCAACTCCAGGTGCTCCCAGGGCGAGACCGGCTCGGGCTCCGGCAGGTCGCGGGTGCGGATGAACAGAGTGAAGACGATGGCTCCAACTGTGAGCAGGACAGCGGCGGCGAGGATCATCAGTCTAGTTTCGCCAGATCCTTTTCAATATTTTCCCGATAACGGTTCAGGACTTCGGGATCGAGTTCCGAGGCGGCGGCAGCTGCCGCCACTTTCTTGCGATTGAGACGGCGGATAAACAACCAGATGGCGGCCAGGCCGAGGCTCACCACAATCCAGGGCATCACCCACGCCAGCAGGTGAAATCCCTCTTCAGGCGGCGCAGCCAGTGCCTGAGCCCTTTGTCCTTCACCACGGCGCTGACGATCTCTTCGTCGTTCATCCCCAGCTTCTGCATGGCGGCAATCCGCTCCCGCATCGGCTTGGTGTAATGACACTCGAGCATCGGACAATCGCCCACCGTGTTGTTGCAGGTGCCGCAGAGACACGCCAGGCGTCCGCCGACACGGCGGATCTCCGGCGTCAGCAGCGCCGACGAGGATTGCGCCAGCGCCGCGGCGGCCAGTAGCACCGCCAGAAAGCTATTTTTCAACCGTCGCATGTTTCCCCCGCGATGCCCACAACTTCCGTCCGCGCGTACTGCAGGCGGGCCTTGGGCGGCACCAGGCAGATCAGGGTACCGCCGAGCAGCACCCAGTAACCGATCCAGATCCACGACACCAGCGGGAACACGTAGGCCTGGATCACGGCGTGCTTGTCGTCGTTCGACATGCCCGCGAAGTTCAGGTACAGATCCTCGTTCAGCCGGCGGCGGATAGAAACCTCGGAAGTCGGCTGCTTGCTCGATTTGTAGAGCCGCCGCTCCGGCTCGAGCGTGCCGAGGTCCTGGCCGTTGCGCGAGATGGCCACCGTCGCCCGGTGCCACACGTAATTGTCGTTCTCGCCCTGCTGGATATCGGCAATCCGCAAATCGTACCGGCCGATGCTCTTCACGCTGCCGGTGCCCACTTCAAGCGTCGCGTCCTGGTTGAAGGCGGACCCGGTGAAGCCGATGAACATCAGCACCACGCCCATATGGACGATGTAGCCGCCGTAGCGGCGCGTGTTGCGATAGGTGAGGTCCACCGCCGATAGCAGCAGGTTGCGATCATTCTTCGCGGCCAGCGCCCGGGAACCCTTGTAGAATTCCGAGACCACCGTCCAGGCGACAAACAGGCACAGCCCGAACGACATCAGCGCGTAGTAGTGATGCACGCCGGCGGCAAACAGCGCCCCCATCAGCACCAGGCCGCCAACCGCCGGCCACAGGAACGAGCGCTTCAGGCTTTCAATTGAGCTCTTGCGCCAGGCAATCAGCGGGCCCACGCCGGTCAGGAACAGCAGGAACAGGCCGATCGGCACGTTGATGCGGTCGTAGAACGGCTTGTCGACGCTGATCTTGTCGCCGGTCACGGCTTCCGAGATCACCGGAAACAGCGTGCCCCACAGCACCGCAAAGCAGCTCGCCAGCAGGATCAGGTTGTTGAACAGGAAGCTCGATTCGCGCGAGACCACGCTTTCCAGGTGCGCTTCGCTCTTGAGGTACGGCAGGCGGTCCAGAATCAGGTAGATCGTGCCGGCAATACCGATGGCCATGAAGGCGATGAAGTACGTGCCGATGGACGATTGCGCAAACGCGTGTACCGAGCTGACCACGCCCGAGCGGGTGAGGAACGTGCCGAAGATGCACAGGAAGAAGGTCGCCGACACCAGCACGGCGTTCCATACCTTCATCATGCCCTTCTTTTCCTGCATCATTACCGAATGCAGGAACGCAGTGGCGGTGATCCAGGGCAGCAGCGAAGCATTCTCCACCGGATCCCAGCCCCAGTAGCCGCCCCAGCCGAGAACCGAGTACGCCCAGCCGGCGCCGAGAAGGATGCCAGTGGATTGGAACAGCCAGGTGATCAGCGTCCCAGCGCCGCGTGGTGTGGATCCAGGCGTCGCCCGGCTGGCGGGTGATCAGGGAAGCGATCGCGAAAGCGAACGGAACCGAGAACCCGACGTAGCCCAGGTACAGCATGGGCGGATGGATCACCATGGTCCAGTACTGGAGCAGCGGATTCAGGCCCTGGCCGTCGCCCAGGTCCTGGACGCCCTTGCCGACCGTGAACACCTGGAAGGGGCTCAGCGGCAGCCAGATCATCAACAGGAAGAACGCCAGCGTCGCCATCAGCACGCTGATGACGTAGGGCATCATGTCCCGGAACTTCCGCCGGCAGGTGAACACCACCACGGCCGCATACGTGGCCTGGAGGAACGCCCACAGCAGCAGCGAGCCTTCCTGGCCGCCCCACCACGCGGCGATCTTGTAGTAGATCGGCATGGTCTTGTTGCTGTGAGCCCAGACAAAGGCCATGCGGTAATCGCCGGCGATCAGGGAATACAGCAGCAGGGCGGAAGCGGCGGTGGTGAGAGCCCAGGCGGTGTATACGGCGCGCTCGCCGCTTACCGCCAGGGAACGGTTTCTGTTTCCACTTGCCAACCAGCGATCCGAGGATCGCATAGAGGGCGAAACAAAATGCAAGGAGGATCGCAAGGGCGCCCAGATTTTCCATAGATTCGGACCTGCAGGTGACTGCGGTGGAGCTAGAGGCTGGCGCGGTTGCCGTTCACCGGCGCGCGCTGCTGGCCCGGTTTGGCTTCGTACTTGGAAGCGCACTTGGCCTGGATCTTGCTGGCATAGAAGACGCCGTCGGTGCCCATTTTGCCATCGGCGAGGGCTTGGGAACCGTCGCGGAACGTATCCGGAAGCGGGTCAATCCCGCTGTAGATCACGTGGAGCTTCGTTTGGTCCTGGGTGAGGGTGAACTTCACCTCGTGGCCGTTGCGCTGGATGGAACCGGACTCGACGTCGCCGCCGACGCGCAGCCGTTGGTTCAGGGCTTTGGAGCCGAGTTGGTTGACCTCGGTGATCGTCCGGTAATAGGTCTTGGTCTCATTCACGCCGCCCGCCGCGAGCCACGCGAGAGTGCCAAATGATCGCAACGACAAGGATGCCGAACTTCGCGTACGTCTTCATAAGGCACAGACTCCTAACTTCTCAGTATAACGCCACGATTGCAGCTTTTCGGGTAGTCCTGAGCAAGGATTTCGTGGGATTTTCCATCTCCCGGTGCGGATTCCCCGACACCCCATTGGACGGTGTCGGGGGGGGGGCGTCCGGAAAAAATTGCTCATAGGACGAAATTCTTGCCGTACTTTCTGTAGGGGGTACTAGGATCATTTTTGCACGCTGGCGACCGAGTGCTTTGTTTTCAAGTGGTTAAAGACTGGTACCTACTTGGCATCCTACGTGCCCGGGTGACGTGGAAGCAGGGAAGGATCGGAGGACCATGACCAGCGACGAATTCGGACAAGCTTACTCACGCGGATACAGCCTGACGGTGCGATTCCTCATCTCGCGCGGTCTATCTTGCGATAACGCCCAGGAAACGGCGCAGGCGGCATGGGCCAAAGGCTGGGAACGCCTCGGCCAGCTACGCGACCAGAACATGATCCTTACCTGGATGAACAGCATCGCCCTCAATCTGCATCGCAGCCGGGTGCGGAAAGAGCCGTTGCTCCAGGCGCTGCCGGAACTCACCACGCCGTCCAAGATCAACGTCTCGGCCATCGACCTGCAGCGTGTTCTAAAGGTCTGCCGCCGCAATGAACGGCTGGTGCTCGAACGGCACTATCTGGAAGGGGTACAAAGTACAGGAAATCGCCCGAGCAGCACGGGTGGACGGAAACCGCGGTGCGGATCCGGTTGCTGCGGGCACGGCGGAGCGTGGGCGCGAAGATGGGGGGCACCGGCGGCCGATCCCGCGCCCACCCCGCTGACAGTTGCGGCATAGTTGCTCCGTTCCAGCAAGAGGAAGGTACGACAAACGGGAGCAATGGGGAGGGGGACGGCGCGAGACCGTCCCCCTCGGGGTATCAGGAGCCTACTCCCCGTAGGGCATCATCGGCACTTTCCCGCGCAGCCTCGAATACACAGTCAATGCACCGCGATGGTGGGCCGTGTGCTCGATCATCGCCCCGACCACCGAACTCATCGGCGCCCCACCCATAATCGGTCCCGGAGGAATCGGCTGGCATCAGTCCCTCCAGCCCTTTCTCGTTCACAAAAGCGATCGCGTGGTCATAGGCGGCGGCAAGCATTTCGCGCGCCTTGGTAAGCGAAACGACAGCGTTGATCAGCTCGGCCTGCTTGGCAAAGTCGAGATCGAACCCTTCAGGACGAGAGACACCTTCGATAAACCAATCGATGGTATGGGCGGTGTGCGCCACCTGCTGCGCCACCGTCATCATGTCCGGGGTGGGAGAGAATTCCGAGTCGGCCTCTTCAAGCACCCGTGTGGAGCGTTCGAAGAATTCCTTGCTGGCGAGAATCTGCGGAACGAACGGATTTTCGGAGTTCATGGCTCCTCGAATATACCAGAAGGCGAATAAACGGAGAAGCCAAAAATTCAGCGATCGGAACCGGCTGGCGGAGGTCGGTGTCCAAACCCATATGCGCCCCCTCCTGGTGTGGCTCGGCATCAGCCTGGCTGTTTCGGCGGATGACGCACTGCCGCTTCCCCACTACGGCCCGTGCTCGATGGACCAGCAACAGGCGTTGATCGGCTACCCGCTCCGCACCACCAACGACGGCCGGGTGACGATCAAGGTGGAGAGCTGGGTCCATGGCAGCGGCGGCGACACGGTGTTCGTGCGGCCGTCGTACTGCGCCTTCCTGCCCGGGCAGCGCCTGCTGGTCTACGTCGCCTGCTGGGATTCGAACTGCAGCTGCAGCGGCACCAAGCTGGCCGACCTGGCCCGCGAGGAGCTGGTAGAGTTCGAAACCCTGCGGACCGGACGGAACATCGTCCGCGGCAACGTATACACGGTGTCGCGCAGCGAGGCGCCGAAACCACACGCCGGCGCGGTGGTGGAACTGGAGGCGGGCCGCCAGGTGGTCCGCGCGGTGTCGGCGGGCCGACGGCAGCTTCGAGATGGTTTGCGGTGCCGCCCGGCACCTATCGCTACATGGCGTTCGACTCGGGCTATCGATGGGCCTTCCAGGGACCTCACCAGACGCTGGTGCCCGAGACCGGCTGCACCGTTTTGCCGCCCGCTCAACTGGAGCGCTACGGCCTGCGGGAGCGGGGCCTACGAGGCGCTGGATCTGACGCTCGACGTGGCGGCACGGGTGGCCGACCGGCTCACCAGTTGGATCGAGTGAGGGAATCCGCAACAGGGGTAGACCGCCCCGAGCTTGCGATGGGTTGTAAAATTTAGCTTTGAGAAACCCTAGCTCGAACCATTGCGCCCTTGATGTCTTTCAACGGGCGCATGTGCATCATCCCATCAGGTGGACCTAAATACTATGAGTGCTTCTGCGATCGGTCTCGGGGGCTCGCGCACCGCGCGCTTCTGGGACGCCACTGTCGGCAAAAAGATCGTGATGGCGGTGAGCGGCCTTGCTCTGGTCGGCTTCGTCATTGCGCACCTGCTCGGCAATCTCAATTTCTTCCGCAGCCAGGAGGCCATGAACGCCTATGCGCGCTTCCTCCGAGTGGAACCTCCCTTACTTTGGGCCGCTCGCGGCGGGCTGCTGGTACTCGTTTTCCTGCATGTCTGGGCCAGCATCAAACTGGCGCTGCTCAACAAGCTGGAAGCGCGGCCGGTAGGATACGTCAAAAAGAAAAACATCGGATCCAGTTACGCGTCGCGCACGATGTACTGGAGCGGTCCGATCATCGGGGCGTTTGTCGTTTATCACCTGATGCAGCTCACCTGGGGCGTCGGCGGGACTCCGTTTGAAGAGCTCCACCCGTCGGAGAACATCATTGCCGGCTTCAGCGTGTGGCCGGTGGCGGTGTTTTACATTGTGGCCGTCGGCATGTTGATGTTGCACCTTTATCACGGAGTCTGGAGCATGTTCCAGACCCTGGGCGTGAACCACCCGCGGTACACGCCGATGTTGAAGAGCCTGGCGAAGATCCTCGCCATCGCCCCTGTTCCTTGGATTCAGCTCCGTCCCCGTTGCGGTGTTGGCGGGCTTCCGGCCGCCGATCAACTAATCCCATGCAACTCGATTCCAGAATTCCCTCCGGTCCGATTGAACAGAAGTGGGACCGCGCCAGATTTGAGATGAAGCTGGTGAATCCAGCGAACAAGCGGAAGTACACCATTATCGTGGTGGGATCGGGACTGGCCGGCGGTTCGGCCCGCCGCCTCGCTTGGCGAACTCGGCTACAACGTGAAGTGCTTCTGCTTCCAGGATTCGCCCCGCCGCGCTCACTCCATCGCCGCCCAGGGCGGCATCAACGCCGCCAAGAACTACCAGAACGACGGCGACAGCATCTTCCGTCTTTTTTATGACACGGTGAAGGGCGGCGACTTCCGCGCCCGTGAAGCGAACGTCTACCGCCTGGCGCAGAACAGCGTCAGCATCATCGACCAGTGCGTGGCGCAGGGCGTCCCGTTCGCCCGCGAGTACGGCGGCCTGCTGGCCAACCGCTCGTTTGGCGGCGCGCAGGTGTCGAGAACGTTCTACGCCCGAGGGCAGACGGGCCAGCAGCTGCTGCTCGGCTGCTACCAGGCGCTGGAACGCCAGGTGGACACCGGCAAGGTGAAGATGTACTCGCGCACCGAGATGCTGGACCTGATCGTGATCGACGGCAAGGCCCGCGGCATCGTGACGCGCGACCTGGTCACCGGCAAGATCGAGTCCCACACGGCCGATGCCGTGGTGCTGGCCACGGGCGGCTATGGTAATGTCTATTACCTTTCCACCAACGCCAAGGGCTCCAACGCCACGGCCATCTGGCGCGCCTACAAGAAGGGCGCGGCGTTCGGCAATCCGTGCTTCACGCAGATCCACCCGACCTGCATCCCGGTTGCGGGCGAATACCAATCGAAGCTGACGCTGATGAGCGAAAGCCTGCGCAACGACGGTCGGATCTGGGTCCCGCTCAAGAAGGGCGACACGCGCAAGCCGGACCAGATCCCCGAAAACGAGCGCGATTATTATCTCGAACGCAAGTATCCGAGCTTCGGCAACCTGGTGCCGCGCGACGTGGCGTCGCGCAACGCCAAGAACGCCTGCGACGAAGGCCGCGGCGTGGGACCTGGCGGCCTGGGCGTGTATCTCGATTTCGCCGATTCGATCCGTCGTCTCGGTGAAGGGACCGTCAAGGAACGTTACGGCAACCTGTTCGACATGTACGAGCGCATCACCGACGAGAACCCGTACAAGGTTCCGATGCGCATCTACCCGGCCATCCACTACACGATGGGCGGCCTGTGGGTGGACTACGAACTGATGAGCACCATCCCCGGGCTGTTCGTGCTGGGCGAAGCGAACTTCTCCGATCACGGCGCCAACCGCCTCGGCGCGAGCGCGCTGATGCAGGGGCTGTCGGACGGTTACTTCGTGATTCCGTACACGATCGGCAACTATCTCGCCACCCACAAGAACGAGAAGGTGGACGAGAGCCATCCGGAAGTTCGCGGGACGATGGAGAGCGTGGCCGGCAACATCAAGCGGCTGCTCTCGATCAACGGCAAGCGGACGGTGGATTCGTTCCATCGCGAGCTGGGCAAGGACGATGTGGGAAGACTGCGGTATGGCGCGTAAACGCGGCCGGCTTGGAGCAAAGCGATCAGCAAGATCCGGGCGCTGCGTGAAGAATACTGGCAGGACGTGAAGGTGCTCGGATCGTCCGACGACATCAACCAGTCGCTGGAGAAGGCGGCCCGCGTGGGCGACTTCTTCGAACTGGGCGAGCTGATGTGCCAGGACGCGCTGCATCGCGCGGAATCGTGCGGCGGTCACTTCCGCGAGGAATACCAGACGCCGGAAGGTGAAGCGCAGCGCGTGGACGACAAGTTCAGCTACGTCGCCGCCTGGGAATACCAGGGACCCTCGCAGCCGGCCAAGATGAACAAGGAGCCGCTCGAGTTTGAATACGTGCATCCTTCCCAGCGGAGCTACAAGTAAATGAAACTCATACTTCACATCTGGCGGCAGAAGAACGCAAGCTCTCCGGGCAAGATGGTCCGGTATGAGATGACGGATGCCAACGAGGACATGTCCATGCTGGAGTGCCTGGATGTCCTCAATGAACATCTCATTGAGAAGGGTGAAGAGCCGGTTACGTTCGAGCATGATTGTCGGGAAGGCATCTGCGGGTGCTGCGGCTTCATGATCAATGGCGTGGCGCATGGTCCGTCGGGCGGCAACGACGACGTGCCAGTTGACGCTGCGTCATTTCAAAGATGGCGACCAGCTGTACCTGGAACCGTGGCGCGCCAAGGCGTTCCCGATTCTGAAGGACCTGATGGTGGATCGGAGCGCGCTGGACCGCATTGTGGCGGCGGGCGGGGTACATTTCGGCACCCAGCGGGTCGCCGAAGGATGCCAACGCGATCCTGATTCCGAAGGAAGACGCCGACCGGTCTATGGACGCGGCGGCCTGTATCGGTTGCGGCGCCTGCGTGGCGGCGTGTCCGAATGCAGCCGCGGCGCTGTTCACCGGGGCCAAGATCTCGCATCTCGGACTGCTGCCGCAGGGCCAGCCCGAGCGTCACAGCCGCGCGCCTGAACATGGTGGCGCAGATGACGCAGGAGATGTTTGGCAGCTGCACCAACATTGGTGAATGCGAAGCGGTTTGTCCGAAGGAGATCAACCTCAGCGTGATCGCCCGGATGAACCAGGACTTCCGCAACGCGAGCATCGCGTCGCGCCGGGAACCCGGCGAAGATCCGGTGGAAGCGAAGCGTTGGGCGTTTTCGAAGTAGTGTTTGAGGCCCGGTAGTTCCGCTGCCGGGCCTTCCCTTCCTCTTTTCCCTCCTGTCGTTTGTTTTCCCCTTTTGTGTGTGCGTCGAGTCCGCGTTAGCCATGGAGAGCCCCGACTGTCAGCGGGGACGACCTCCGGACGGTCGGCGCGGACGAAATCGTTCGCTATCGGACGGTAAAAGGCCGAATGCGGGTGTTCGTTTATGGGAATGGGTTTGATTTTTTTCGAATCGTGGGTATTTTCGGTGGATTCGGGTTTGGAGGGCAGCGGTTCGACGGGAGGCTCGGGCGGGTCGAGGGGCCCGTGGAGGAGGAGGTAGAGGCGGACGGCGCGGTTGAGTTCGCGACTGAGACGGCCGAGGTCGCGGGCCGACGGCCTGGAGGGCACGACTCTGGCCGACGCAGCGCTCGTAGGAGACGGCGGCGAGTGCGGCGCCTTTCGATGTGCTGGAAACCGTCGCGAGCGTCGGGATCCTCGGAGGCGATGCGCAGGAGGGCGGAGTGGATGCCGCGGCACCGGCGCTGGTCCCAATGGATGAGGACGATTTCGGTGAAGAGCATTTCCTCGGTGTTGGAGCGCGGGCTGAACTCGATGCGGAGGAGTTGTTCGAGGGGCTTCGAATTCTGCGGGGTCCTCGCAGTCCATAAGGATGATGGTTCGGCGGAGGCCGGGGACGAACGGGTTGCGGGAGGATGCCGGCTTGCCGCCGGTGATGTGGGTTTGCGGGTCGGGCTGCGCGGTGTCCCGGTGGACGGGCGGGGTCGCGGGCGAGAGGTGTTGTCGTAGTGCTTGGGCATGGATGTGCTCCTCGGCTACAGAGTACGCGCGAGGTTCTGCGAGGGCGGGGTACGGGTGCCGGGATGTGGTGGAGTTTGAAAGAGTTAGGATTTTTTTGAGGGCTATGACCGGGCGGAACGGGGTCGCACGGTTTCCTGCGCCGCCCAGGAACAACTCCGGTGCCACGCCAGTTTCGGTGCCGTATTGAGCGCGACGCAGAAGGCAGCTGCTGCGGACGCCTCAGCGCCGCAGATTCCAGCGTGCCAGACGCAAGCGCAGTCGCTTGATTAGGTCGTGGTTCGCATTCGGGAAGCGATAGAGGTCGGTCCGGGAGTCGAGAGCGTGCCGGGCGAGCAGTTGGAGTTTGTTGGTGGCGTGTCCAGCGGGCGACTGTTGCGGCATGAGCCGGAATCACGCATCACTGGTGCTAACCTTAGTTGCCGCCCTTGAAAGGGTCGGATTCTCTGTTCTCAGCATCAAGGGGTAGCCATCACTTCTTTGCGTCACAAAGATAGCCAGCTCGGTTGTGCCTGTACCGGTGTAGCGGACTCCAGTCCGGACTCGGCCTGCCCCTCAAGGCGTAGCGGTCTCTTCACCTTGACGCTCTACCCTCGGCCCTTTTTCGCGGCTTGGCGCTTGGCAGACTTGCGGGCGACCTTCTTTTGCCGTCCCGCCCCTAAGTGTCGCATCCAAAACGAAGCTCTTGATGGAGACGGCGTGATCACGGCTCGCACGGCTCGCCTCCTCTGTCAGGAATGCCGTAAGGCCTTTCTGCGTCTCTTTCGAAGCCTGGGCCTTTCGTCTCGAATCTCGGTCGTCCCACGCGTCGCACGTGAACCAGGACGACCAGATAGATAGCGTAGGGCGACTGATTGCCCTTGAGATACCGTCGCGCGAGCTGCGCATCAAGCGAACTTCTCACTCCAGGGTTCCAACACCCCTTCACCTCGATAACGAGGGAGAGGAACTTTGAGGGGAGAAGATTCCGTGGTCGCTGTCACATGAATGTCTACGTACTCCCCCTCGCGGATCTTCGGCTCCAGCGTTGCGGTGACTCCACGACGCCTGAGGAGGTCCATGAGTTCTGAGGCGATCTCGCGGGATACGGGTTCTTCGGGCTTGGGCTTGCACCTGAGAGTCCGGCCTATGTGGTATTCGTTCCACAGCCTCCTTACGCGATCGCCTGTGGCGTGGAACTTCGCCTGGAGTTCGCTTAACGCCTCCAGGAGATCATCGAGGAGTTCCTTTTCGTCACGGACGAGCAGATGTCGATGGTCTTCGATAACGTGCTGAACGGCAGCCGGCTCAAGTGGCTGCCAACTCCTTTGGGCGATTGTCCCGGCCAGTCTCCCAAGCTGCTTTTCGTATCCACCAGTCGCCAGGGTACTCGCGATCCAGCGTCTCAAGCGCCGCGAGCGCCTCAGCTGTGGACCGTTCCTGGAGCCAATGGAGAATACTTCCCTGGGTCGTATGGACGATATCGCGCTGGAATGGATCGGAGTTTGGAGGAGCGCCGAACGTCGAGCGAAGCCACCGGTAGATGTCGAGGCACTCATTCTCGGGAAGCCATGCGCCTAGTCTCTCGGCGATCTTGCCGCTTGAATACATCACCTCCAGGACTTCTTTAGCAAAGCTGCCGTTTGTCGTCATGGCCGGCCACACCTCACGCCAAGCCCGTTCGCGGCAGTGTTCGATCCAGACGGCGCAGCAGGTGGCTATGCGACGGTCGCTAGCTCCAGTGCTCTTTGCGAGTGCGAGTTGATCTTGAGCCAGCTTCTCAGCAGCCCTAGATTCTCGCTCAAAGAGCGTCCCTAGACCCTCGATATACAGGCTCTCGGACACAGCGGGAAGGTTAACAATTCTGAGGAGAGTTTGGTCTAGTTCCGGAGACGTGCATTCGGACGACAACCACTTCAGTAACCGCTCTGGATTGTGGAGCCTGTCGTACTGACGAATGAGGATTTCCGAGCAGCGCCTGACAGCCGATGCATTTGCACAACAGAGTTTTCTCAAGACGGCATCCGTCTCGTCCAATTCTTTGTCCGTTTGGGATGCCTGGTACAGCAGAACACTCAAAACCCACTTCGAAAGCACCTCGGGAGTGAGAGATCTCACGTACCCGGGCTCATGAGCCATACGGTCCCGAAGGATCTTGTATACAGCGAGGTCGCGTCGGCTTCGACCACCGTATCGAAGGGTCATGCCTGTGTAAGAAGGTTCGACAGTCAAGAACCGTTTCGCTGCCACGATGACGCGATCCGCGTCCATCGCCGTCAGGACCGACCAGCCGGGCAGTTCGCGAAGGTTCGAGCGAAAAGGATCCTCGACCATGTCACGGTCGATTCTCGCGACCATAAGCCAGAGAAGGCGCGGTATCGAGCGAGGATCCCGCTCGCATTCGGCAACGAGATCTCCAATGGCCCGAATGCGAATGCTGCGAGTGCGCCCGGACTTGCGGCGCGCCTTCGCTTGAAGGTCATTCTCGCGTTTCCTGAACCGCCGGCTACTGGCGTAGTGAGCTTTTAGTGTCGCTTTCAGCTCAGGCCGGTCCGCCGTCAGGGCGTAGACCTTGGACCGCGCTTCGGCGATGTCCCACTTAGTGAGCGCCACAACAATACTCTCCCAGTTCGGTCGAGTGTCAGGCACAGCATGCTTCCACTCTTCAACCGCGAATTCGAGATCGCTTTCCAGGAGAAGTGGAGCCGGGGCCTGGAGTAGCAGCCACGCAGTTGGCGTCTTTCCGCCAAGGCGGGGTACCAACTCTGAAGCAAGAATTCGGCGCATTGTGGCCGATCCCAACACAACCTCCCTATGCTGGAAAACCCCGCGACTATCGAAGACCATATGGTGATACGCAAGTCGCGCAGCCAGAAGATCCGCGAGTGCGGATCGGATAGCTGCATCATCCACATGGTTCATAGCGCTCAGAATGAGTTGATCCGCTGCGCCCGCCCAGCCGGAAAGCGGGTTTGGATCAGGGTATTCTTGAGCGAGCCAATGCAACGCACCGGCGAACTCAGACTTCGGAAGCTCCTTAATGAGATCGTGAGCCAGGAATCGCCCGAGGGCGTCCGTTTGTTGATAATCCTTCAGGCCGACACTGTCGCGAACTTCCGGCCACGTGGCGTGCGACGGCCACACGGCCGCAAGGGCGTATGACTGAAGACGTTGCTCGTCCCTCTCGCCGCCCACCTTCAGCGCCAACGGGCGAAGACGTACCCTGTCACTTGAATCTCCGTACTCCGAGATCCACGCTACCGAATCGATGCGAAGGAAGCCTTCCTCGTTGTCGTCCAATGCGATGTCAACAAGCTTCCGGGTTAGTCCGATCCCGCCAGAGGCATTTGCGATCTGGATGGCAAGCCTCCGAACCCCTTTGGGATTTGATGCGTCGAGCCGCGCTTCGACCTGCGCCGGCAAACCCGGATGGCTCAGCTTCTTGAACTTCCAGAACAGGCCCCACTGATATACGAAAGGGCTTTCAGCTTTAGCCAGCCGAAATAGGAACTCAACCAAATCCGCTTGAATCGAAGTAGGGCTCTTCGAAAGATCGGCGTCCAGAAGCACCTCGGGATCGATTTGCAGGAACTCGGTCACGACATCTTCCCGCATCGCGGCGAGCCACGCCCCAATCCCCGCCAAGGGCGGAGCGATCCGATCGGCCACCACAAAGAGTTTCCGGATCTGCGAGAGGGTGGTGCCTTCGCCGCGCAGATGATAGGCGGCGAGAAACTCAGCGAAGCTCTTGTGAATCCACCGAAACTGAGAACCGGTTCGCGTGAACAGGCCACTCCTAATCGCCTCCCACACATCAAGAGTTCCGATCTGAAAACGGGCGCCCCGAACGATTTCGGAACTTCCCGCCAAGCTGCCTATTCCGACTGCATCCTCCGGGCAAGGATCAACCTCGTTCGTTTCAACAGCGGTCTTCGCGGCAAAGAGCATCATGCAAGCCATGCGTCCCGCAACCGCCATCATCTCGTCTGCGTTCATCCGTCCAGGCGTAACAGCGCGACTCGAGTCTGCCGGCTCAAGAAGAAATGTCTTGCAACCGCGCTCATAAAGTTGAGTCAGTTCATCGGGAAGTGCGGAGCCGCTGGAGACTGAGCGGAGGAGTAACGCAAGCGTCAGAGGATGCGCCGCCATTGCCTCTACGTTTTTGTCTCCGACAGCCTGAAGAAACGCATCGCCGTCCAGATTGTTCACCGAGGCAGCTACGCGCACATCCTCACGCCGGAGCGGAGCAAGCCGCCACACCTGGACTCCGGCCCGCCCATATAGGCTTTGCAGGCGATCCTCGAGAAATGGCGGCCACAGGACCGAGCGGCACGATATTGAGAGCCGCAAGGAGTCTTTGGGAAGTCTCTCTAGGATACCAAGGAGCACCTTAGGCAGATTCGGCAGTGAGGGGAGCGCCTCATCGAGGGAGTCAAAAGTTAGGTGCAGGATTCCCCCTTCGCTCCGCCACCGCCGGACGGCCGCATCGTCGTTCAACCGAAGATCGAGGTCGGCACAGCGCGATAGCTGGCCGAGGTCCATGAGAGCCCCGCATTCCTTTTGGGACTCCCAAATCGGAGTCAACTCACGATGGTCGCGGCCCAGACTCCAGCTCTTGCCCATGCCGCCATCGCCAAGAAGCACGTTACACTGCCCGCCGCTCATCGCCTTGAAAGTGGACACATTCTGGTTGTAGAAGCGAGTGAAGTCAGCCTCCGGGTCCGGGAGGTATGCATTGTTAAGGAGCGTCAGTTCCGTACCACGGGGCACCCAGAACCGTTTCCAGGGATAGACCTTCTTCAAGGAGGCTTCAGCTGAGCTTGCCATTGGTGGTTCCAACCTTCCTCCTTACGACAATAAGGAACAGTTCCGCTTTACCCGGAATTTGCCCTTCCGGCAGAGAATGCCTATCCGCGCAACGCTGCGGCGCACTTTGGCTATAGTACCGGCCTCTCGAAGAATTGGCACAATCCTGAGTTCGGGCAAGATTAGCAACGACAAACGCCGTCGTATCTCTCGAGGCTCTCTGGCACATAAAAAGGGGGACCTCCTTCGAAAGAGTATGTGCTTCTCACTGCCCGGGCAGCGAGCGGAGACCAAAGGCTTGTGACCAATCAGCACCTCATCGAGTTGCGGAGGCTTGGTCGCGCTTCATTTAGCGTTGGCGCGATCCACCGCGCTCCCAGGAGCGAAAATAGAACCACTTTACGCCCAATGCGCCATTCTGCACGACCATATGGACGATATCTCCGCGCTGAATGTACTCATAGGTACTCTGCCCCACGCGAATATGGTTTGCGTCCGACAGAGGTCCCCATGGGCCCAGGTCAAGTCGGTAGGTGGTAGTTCTTCCCGGACACAACCCGCTTATCTGTCACTTCCGCGGAATACGATTGCTCCGGCGAGCGATCCAGCAATGCGTTCGCTTCAGCCGCAACGCCATAGCCGTAGAGAACAGCGAATGCAAAGAAGGCGATCGCGCTGCCCACTCGCGTCCTCATGGTGGCGTCGGCAAGGCAGGTACAGAACCACAAGGCAACACCAATGCCCAGTGCGTACCAGCCAAGAGCGAGTGCCCCCAGGACTTGATAGTCGATCACACCACGAAACATCAGTATCAGCCCCGGAAATATCAGAGCGATCGCGACGTTAGGATGAGCGTCGTTCTTATATCCGTCTACGCGGAACAGGCCTCGCGATCCCTTGACGATGGCGAGAGCCACCCAAGGCACCGCGACCAGGGACAGCACGACCGTCTCGTATGGTTGGGGCCACAAGAACCCCCAAAGCGCGACCGAAGAAGCTCCGATATTGACGCATGCCGCGAGGCGCCGCCCCTTGGCCAGCGACTTCATTCGCTCACCAGGCGTGGCACCAAGGCGGGCATCCTTGCGGACCTCACCTTTCGACCGCTTCCTGTCCAACTCGTCCAAGGAAGGCAGCGTGTACACCCATTCGAGGAATGTCGAATCCGGACGGAACACCTGGGCCACTTTCACCGGACGCTGACCAGGGTTCTTGGGAATGAAGACAAATCCTCCGGGCGATGTCGGGATTGGTCTCCAGCCCCGAATCTCGTCGCGGCTGAGCACATCGGTCCGAGTGAGTTCTTCGGCTTCGATACGGTCCGGAAAAAGTACAACCTTCGAGCGGTACGTGGACAACAGGCAGTAGATTCCGAAGACGGCAACGAGAACGCAAACACCTACTATCCAGAGAGTGCCATTTCGGGGGCCCTTCGCAACAAGCTGCCATGCACCGATGGCGCCGCCGAGCGCAAAGGCCGGATCCAACGACTGTGAGCAGAATCAACCAGAAGCCGGAAGCGCGGTATGTGCGCGGAAAACCTGCGGTGTCACGAACGATACAATGAGCCACTCGGTCCATCTTACTCGCTACCACGCTCCAGAGCAGTCCAATTGCGCCGTGATCGCCAATCGCTGAAGGAAGCGAACATCCCAGGGCTCGCCTATCTCATTGATCATCGCTACCAGAGTCAAGGAGGGCGTCCGAAGGGGAAAGTTGTTTCGGGAGAAAGCCGTTTCGGGTATCTTCTTAAGTGGATTGAGAGGGGCGATCACAGGCCGACGTACTTATGGCCGGCCTGCCGATCGAAAGGCCGGGCGACACTCGCAGAAGTCCTTGATTGTGGCGATCAAGGACGAGAAGCAGGAAGCTTACCGTGCCACCAGCCTGGATTGTTTTCACGAGGAGGGCTTAAGTTCGATGGCGAGGCCCAGCGAGATCGTCCGAATAAAGGACTTCAGTTTCATGGATTACGCTTCCTCTTTTTGGCAGAGATCGACCAGCTATTCCAGTTGTCGCCGATCGGTTTTCATGAACTGATGGTGTCCTGAGAACCATCCGAGCTTCGCTTTGTTGGCAGGACGGAGGCCTTGCTAAATGCGCTCATCTCTTTGCGTCGTACTCTCCATTACACTTGCTTGCGTGCCCGCATTTGCCGGTCTACCGGACCCGGTCAAATCCCGGTTCGTAGTCGGCGACCCGGTCTGGCGAGAGATCCCTATCCGCGACGACCTCCAACACCAATACGAGAAATGCTGGCAGACGGCGTTGAACGCGATCCTGGAAAGCAACTTTGCCGTTGCTACGATGGACAAAGAGTCCGGCTACTTGAGAACCACGGAGAACGCAGGCGTTGTCGTGCTCAAGGGCGACTGGGTCTACAACGTTCAAGTGAGCATCAAGTTCGCCTACGTTCCGGGTGCTGCTGGCGAGCCCGGAACAGCTCAGAAAATTCGGATTCAAGCCTCGGGCCATCTTGCGAAAATCAGTAAAGGACGCCTGAAGGAGGCTTTCCAGGGGTACGATTCTGTCGTGCTGCAAAACGTGTTCCAAGACCTACAAGCCAAACTGGGGCCGCGATAGTTCTCTCCGCGCCGCATACCGTTTTGGAGAGCAACCCGCCGCGCGAGTGAAGGCGGTGCTGACGGCGCTCGAAGAGTGAAGACCTACGGACAGAGCAATCTCTCCGATGGTCTTTGTTCCGCAGGAAAGTTCGTCTTTCGCCAGGGCGATGCGCCAGTTCGCAGGTACTCAATGGGACCAGCCCCGCTGACGACCGGAGCGCGGTTCAGAAAATAGCTCGTGACGGTGGCGAGGTCTTCTGCCGAGCTTGAAACCGTCCCTGGCAAGAGCTTGAATCCTGCCGTCGCAAAGTGAGCGATCAAACCTTGCTCATCGACAGCGAACCAATCGAAATCGGGCGAGTTCTGTTCAACCTCATCGATTTGCATGTTTCCCTCTCATTGTTGTGCCCAGCCCAGCATCGCAGCCGAACGGCCGTCGGTGCAGCAGTGGCGCTTCCGGAAACATTCAAGTAGCCTGCTCGTTCTGGCTGGTTTGGCATGATGTCGGTGGTGCCTCCAACCATTTCCGCATCGGATCGCACCGGTGGTCAATCGGTCGGTTATGTCGTTCAGCGTTACAGGGCTCGTCCAGATCCGCAGTACGCCATTCTGTTCCTGCGGCACCACACCCCGTACGAAGCCAGGCGCCTGGGGGCAGGAACTGGATCGAACTGTCAATCGTAGTGGTAGTGGTCGAGACCTCCACCACTGAACTTCTCAATGAACGCCGAAGTAGTGTGGTCTGGCTTATGTGGGCTGAAATGTCCAGTCGCGATACGGAATTCGTAATCGCGCCTTTGAACTCCAGCCCGTACGAGCCTAATTCAGAAATGACGACCCCGCATCCAGATTCCCGCATTTCGTCCGGTCTACTTGACCATATAGAAATCTGGGTGCTGAAGCCAGTTCCGCAGGAACGTCACGTCAACTACATGCTCCGCCCATATGTGTCCGTTCCTTGCCTCATAAGGGAGTGTCAGAATGCGACCCGCCGATTGAAGCTACCCAGGGGCCAAGTTCCGGCTCTATCTCGGACCAGGAGACCGTCCAGTACTTCCGGTGTATCCAGGAGGGCGGCACTAATGCTCCACCTAGGTCGATGACGCCGGACCACTGCTCAGCGAGGTGCGCGGCAACAGCGCCCAGAATTCTGTGATCCTCAGGAGCGTTGCACATCGCCGCAAGCACAAACTCCTGCCTAGGCACGAAACCGAAAGTGTCGGCGATCCGGGCCACTTCCGACGGGTCCAAGTCGGGAGGGTCGCACGCGAATATGAAAGGGCGTGCCCTCGCCGAAGTAGTCTCCCCCAACCGCTCGTGTGTCCGTGATCCGCAATGCGGCACTCGCGTTCGAAGCGGCGGGTCGTGGATCTCCGAGCATTCGGAGCGCCCCCAGGCGCGCATCGCTCAGTAGCTCAGGCACGAGAATCGAAGCCACGGGCCCGGCCATCTCGGTTATTGCCCCTCGCGCCGGCGCAAACACGCAAGAGTTCGGTCATATTCCTGGCCCAGTCCTACCTGCTCTACGGTGGCGGTAAAGCCTCCAGCGATGCATTCAAAGGTGGAATCGTGAAACGTGAAAATGTAATGGACCATGCGACCGAAGGCCTCGGGGTCGTGGCGGGGATGGGACGGTGTTCATCTGTTCAAGCTGCCGAATCAGTGATGATTCTTCGACCCGAAACACACCGCAGGGATGCAACCCCTTGCCAGCGAGACGGTGTCCCGCTATCGCTTCGTCGTTTGGCGGACCAGACGAGTGGTAATACGGATCGTCAAAGCGAATGACCGCCAAAGGCGCCGTCGCTGGCGGATAGGGCGGCTCGTCGCGGCACCAGTAGGACAACACCAACGCGTGGTCCTCAGCAAAGACCATGGGACAGGGCGCTCCTGGATCCATGGGTGGAATGCCTTCCAGGCCTATCGAGCCCACGCTGTCCTCTGCGGGGATGTCCATCTATCTATTCTATTGGCAGTCGTTCTCGCAGAGGCCGGCACTGGAGATGGTCGCGGAACGGCCTTCCGACTGTTCACGACCGTTTCGGTGGATTCGCGGAGTTCACCAAGATATCGGCGGGCCGCTCGCTTCGAACAGCACCAGGTAAAGGTGTCGCACCGCTGCCGCTACGCGACCGTCGGTCCCGACATGGCACTTGGTGTCTGGTGGAGAGCCACCGAACGCGCTTCAGCGACCGGGCGGATCCGGGCGCACCAGCAGCCTGACGCGTGTCCCATCCTGGAGGTCTTTCGTCTGCAGGAAGATGTCGGCCAGATATGAATAGTACTTCGCAAGGTCGATAGAATAAACGTTCTCGGGTCGATACTCGCCACCGAAAAGCGGGGAAGTCTTAAAGCCGTAGCACTGCCCGGGGGCAAGCGCGATGCCCGATTCAACACACTGGTCTACAAGCGGAATCATGAGCCAGTCGTCCGCGTTTTCGGGCACATCCATCAGGTCCGCAAACTGCTCCCGCGTCTTCGCGACCTGTTGTAACCTACCGAGTCCGACGTCGAGATGTTGGACAGAGCGATCTTCCGAAATCAGGAACACATCGCCGAATCTGGTAACTAGCCAAATCGTAAATGTCGCGGGCAGGATCTCTGCCCAGCCCTGAAGGAGCACCTGCCAATCGAACCCCGCTTGGTCGATCAGGTAGTGGTCAATGTCCACGGTGCTCCTTCCATCGATTTCGGCAGGACCGCCAGACGTCTTGAGCCGAGCTCGGCAGGCCCATAAATGGAGTCGCGATACAGAGTCGCACGGCCAGCTGGCGTTTTCGCGAGCCATCAGTGCGTCCGGCGGTGCAACAACACCACCCCAAAAGGCGACCACGCTCCAGAGCACTCCAATTGCGCCGTGATCGCCAATCGCTGAAGGAAGCGAACACGCCAGGAGCTCGCACTATCTCATTGATCATCGCTACCAGAGTCAAGTCTCGGCTTATGGTGCACAGGCGGAGGGCTCGTGCGCATGCACCCAATACCGCCGCTTCGCAACTGTATCCTTCAGCGCATTCCGCCAGATACGACCACGTCCAGATATCGTGGCTTTCGCCATTCAACTTATCCGCCAGACAAGCAGTGATCCTGTGCTGCATCTCGATGTATGCCCGGAGGCCCCTAGGAGCCTGGACATCCTCACTACCTGCCACGTATGTGTCTCGTGCCGCCACGGTGAACGCTTGCGCTAATCCGGCAAGAAAGCGGCGTTGCTGCCCGTGGGAGAGCACGTCCACCGCCTTGGCAATATCGGCAATTGTCATAGTAAGGAGGGAGTAACACGAGAATTGCAGGCGGCCGGCGACTTCTGTTACGCCGATCCACCATATCGCTGAGTGAACCGCTTAAGAAACCGCGATTATGCTGTCTGCGATGGAGCGGAACAACTCCTCCGCAGAGCACGTCGCGTCGTGATAGGCCTCCCAAAACTCTGGCGTCTTCCACTCCTTCGGTGACAGTTCGACGTGGCCCGCAGTGTTCACGGAAGCCTCCCACTGAGGAGGGAGCCGGCTGTCAACACGACGAACTTCGAAGCGGAGAAGAGGGCAACAGCTTCTTGCTTGCCCGACCATAGGAGGAGTTTGGAACCATCGCTCTGATTCATAATGGCGAGAACTGGTAGCACTTCGCCAGGATCAATCCACACTTCGCACTGCCCTATTGATTCTCTATTCAGCGTGACTTTCACCTGACACGGTCCTCTACAACAGACTATCGCGACGCGGTGCGGGATAGGATGAGTTCGTGAGGTCACGGCTCTACATCTTGTTCGCTACGGTGGCGGCGTTGGACCTTGGGCGGCCCTTCCAGGACAGCGCTGTCGACGGAGGCGTGTAAATGCATTCCTGCGGTCATGGCTGGTGTCCGGTGATATCGACAGCACGCTCGGCTGGTTTTCATCGCGCGCCTTCCACAACCGCGCACTTCTCACCGAGTCATGCGTGAGCGGAGTGGAAGCCGCCACGCCGAGTGAGATCCGCGCAAGGCTCAAGGGGTTCCTGCACGATTTCTCCCGGCACAAGGCCGACAGTGTCCGTTCCGTTGTCCGACTTGACGTTCTGCGGCAAAGCGAGGGGTGGAGTCAGTTGCTGAATCGCGCCGAGAACCGAGCCGACGAGGATCACTACGTGATCTTCAGGGCAACGCGAGACGAGGCCGCGCGGCTCGGCGACACCGTCGCGCAACAGCGCCACCTGAGAAAGAACATCCCAGCTGAGATCGTCGAGATTGTGCTCATCCCGCTCCATGATGGGGTGCTTTACACGATTTGGGTTCCAGAAGCGAGGCGAATGGTCATCTATCATCTCGGCATGTTCTGCGCGTGATCCTCACCTGCCGAGCGCGAGTTCTTCGCCTCAACAATAGTGCTTCCGGCGGCAGGGGAGCAGTTGACTTCCCCGCGCTTTGGCGCACGCGTTGTTCTGCATCAGACTTCTTACTAGCAACAGCCCAACGGCACTCACGGCCCCAAGCTCCGCCGCCTGGTTGGATCAGTTGAGAATCGTCACAAACGTGAGCTGCGATATCTATTCGGACGGCTTCGGCCTCGCGTATTGGGTCGTGTCAGTCCTCGAATCGGCGACGGAGGGCGTGCAAGTCCGCGCAAGAGGCGGGATCGCGAACGATGTGAGGACGTTGTTAGCGACTTGGCAAACGCTACCGGCCAGGCGCCCGACGGCCACGGGCCGTGTTGGATCGCGGCGAGAACTCGCGCCCCACGGTCGCGTCTGGCGATCGCGTTCGTAGCTGGAGTAATGGTTGGCGTGCCGCTTTGCGGGACCGCGTAGAAATCGTCGAAATAGCGAGCTGCCTCGGCTGACTGGCCGGTATCGCTCAGACGGTCGTGCCACCAGCCGCTTCGCCGCTATCGAGTGGCAGATGGCGCTCCAACTCGCGCGCGTCATGCAGGAGGCGCACCACCTCGATCGAAGCCTCGGTTGTTCGATAGACCAGAAAGTGACGCGGATTCTTTAGCGAAGTAGTGTTCGCTCGCGACTGAACCACAGGTGATAGGTCCAGATGCCGGATGCAAGCTCGGGCCGCGCCTTGGCTCCGACGCGTTGCGGATCGGTAGCGACATCGAAAACAGCCCGACTGATCAACCGCCCGTAGCGCATCGCGGCGCGCTGTCCGAAGTGCTCCTCGGTCCACGCCAGCGCCTCTTCGATGTCGCGCATGGCCGATGGGCTGACGCGGACGCGCCGGGCACTGGGACGTCTTAGCCACGTCGCTTTCTTGCCGGAGCCGCCGTGAGCCGGGAGATCGCCCGACTCAGATCTTCCGCCGATTCGAACTCGATACCTTCGCCGCGGTCGAGTTCGTTCACCCCGGCCCGCACCGCGCCTCGCAGCCATTTCAGCTTGGCGCGCTCCTCCTGGTGTCGGCGCTCCATCAGCCGGAGCCCTTCGCGCACCACCTCGCTCGCGTTGCCATACCGCCCGGCATTCACTTCGCCCGCCACAAAACGGTCGAGATGCTCGGTGAGATTGATATTCCGCGTCGGCATAGCCCCTCCCCATTCATCGTAGCGGACTTGGCAAACATTGCCAATGCTGTCAGGCCGGACCGATTCCCGGCATAATGTCCCTCCAATCTCGCAGCTTTCGCGGCCCGAACAGGCGAGACGCGCGAAGGCCGTTGTGATACACACTTGAAGGCCTGTCGGCGCGGGAGATCGCCCGTCGGCTGAACACGCGTCTGGCGCGTGTGTTGAAATGGAGCGATCGTGAAACCCCGGGTCTTCTCCAGCGTTCAACGGGCTCACGAATCGGCCGAGGTGAACGTCGCCTGGGTTGCGGATAGGCTGTGTCCTGAGTGGATGTCCGCGACCTCGTGAATGCATGTGTGTATACTAGGCGTATGCCGCGCATGCAGGTCTACCTGCCGACGGATCTCTACGAAATCGTCAAGGAGCGCCGGCTCTCCGCGTCCGAACTGCTGCAGGAGGCCGTGCGCGCCGAAGTGCGTCGTCGGGAACTGCAGACCGCCAGCCGGCGGTACACGGACGAACTGGAGTCGCAGGTCGGCGAACCCACTCCCCGAGAACGCACCCGCGCCGCCGCCCCTGGCACAACGAATCGCCGGTCGCACGGGTCGGAAGGCAGGCTAGGCTTTTGTGTTGATTCTCGACTCGGGCGCCGTCAGTCAACTGGCGGAGCGATCGCGCCACGCTCTGGCGCTGATCGTCGCCCTTCGCGAGGAGGGCCTGTGGCCACCAACGGTTCCGGCGGTGGTTCTCGTGGAGTGCCTGCAGGGGCACGCAGGACGCGACGCAAACGAGAATCGTTTCCTCAAGACCTGTGAGATCGCCGATGCGGTCCCGGAGTCTCTGGCGCGGCGAGCTGCGACCCTGCGTCGACTGGCGCGTCGCGGGTCAGCCGTCGATGCACTGGTCGTTGCATTCGCAGAACCCGGGGGGACCGTGCTGACGTCGGATCCGGACGACCTGAAGGCGCTGGCGGCCCACGCTGCCGACGTGGCGGTGGAGCGAATCTAGATCGCGCACTGCCGCGCAGATTGCGGTATCCGTCCGGTTGGATGCGACCGATTGGGCGACTGGCGCCGCCTTGATCTTCGCGGCTTCGGCAGCTTGACATCAGCGTATCACCACATCATTCTGAGACTGTGAGGACCACTGTTACGCTGGACGACGACGTCTACGATGCCGCTATGCATCTGTCGCGCACCTCGGGTGAACGGCTCGGGAAGGTGCTCTCGACACTCGCCCGGCGCGGATTGAAGCCGGCATCGGGCGAGGGCGCGCGCCGTTCCACACGCCGATTCCCGACATTCGACGTTTCAGCAGATGCACCCGTGATCGCGGCCTCCCGGATCCAGCGCGCAATCGATGAAGAAGGCATCTTCTAGCCCGCTGCTATTGGACGTGAACGTCCTACTGGCGATCGCCTGGCCCAACCACCAGTTTCACCGAGAGGCCCTGGCCGCGCTCTCCTCGCGTAAGCGGTGGGCGACGTGTGCACTCACCCAACTGGGGTTTATTCGGTTGTCGTCCAATCCATTGATCGTCGCCACCGCGCGAAGTCCTCGCGAGGTCGCCGGAGTGCTTGCGAGGATGGTCGCCGACCCGCTACACACCTACCTCGACACTCTACCCGCGCCGGTATCGAGCGTCTGTCAGCCGATCTTCAACGACCTCCTGGGACACAAACAGGTGACTGACGCGTACCTGCTGCGCCTCGCGGTGACTCACAACGCCGTGCTGGTCACGTTCGACCGTCGACTGGTGAGCCTGGCGACCGACAGCAAGCATGTCCTGCTGCTTGGGGAGTGATCGCGAGCGTCACAGGGGCTGGCCCGGATTCGGCTTGTCGCATTCGCCGTGCGACAGCGCGAGTTGCCGGTGCGTGTCCGCCCCCCGGCGGCGCTTCTGATCGGCTATTTGCCGGGCACTCTCCGGGTCGCGAATCGTTTTGGCGAGCAACCTGCCGCGCGGGTGAATGCGGTGCTGAAGGCGCTCGAAGAGTGAAAACCTACGGACAGAGCAATCTCTCCGATGGTCTTTGTTCCGCAGGAGAGCTCGTCTTTCGCCAAGGCGATCCGCCAGTTTGCCAGGTACTCGATGGGGCCGATCCCCATCACGGCCCGAAAACCGGGCCGCGAGCGTTGACCGCGAGACGGCCGGAGATGCGTGCAAGGCGGGCCACCGTCCATACGCCGGCGACGTCGCGATGCATCGCTGAGAGCGATTTCGCGATGACCGGATCGGCGAGACCGGAGAGCAGACCTTTTGTTCCCGGTTTCAGCCGCACTACTTCGCTACGCAGCAGTTCCAGGAGGGTCAACTCCATCAGACGGCTGACGACGAGATCGCTGCCGGGTCCCGGATGTTGACCTTCGGCGTCGTTCATGTTGAGTAACGAGCGCAGGCGCCAGGAGATCTGCTGGTCAGCCGGGATGTGAATGAGAGAGGGAAGAAGGCTCCACAGCAACGCTTCGTTGTTCGTGTCGAAGACGAAACGACCACATCGGAGCATGGTGCAGGTCCCCGTCGCGTCTCCCAGCACAAGCTCGGTACTCCCCTGTCGCGGCGACGATGGCCTCGCTGTCTGCCGGTTCCAGCTTCGGATCGGATGTCAGAGCAAACGGCGACGAGGTCCGGATGAAGGCGAAGTCTCCGGTTCTCAGCCGCGCCCGAGTCGGCATGGGGGCGTGTCAGAAGGCACTCGCCAGCTTCGACCCAGCAGAAGAGGAGGTCATCGCGCTTGCGAAAGGAGACGGCCCACCTGCCGGTGCCCTGGATGCGGCCCCCACAGCGTGGCCCGCGGTTTGAGCAAACCGATCAGATCGGCGAAAGGGTCCATCCAGTATTGGACTCCGGATAAACGAATTCGGTGCAGGGATTATCGACGGTGTGAGCAGGACTGAATATTCTGGATCCGAGGAGCCGGTGCAAGGATATGCCATCGAAAGCAATCGAACTTTACAAGCGTTACGCCAAAGGCTGGTCCGCTATCTCAGACCAAGAGCGCCGCAGGATCGTGGACGCGGTGCTGGGAGACAGAGGTGGTCTACCGCATTCCGAGGTTGGAGGGGACAGGCCATCAAGTCGTCATCGACGACATGAACGAGTTTCAGGCGAAGTTTCCAGGAGGGCAGTTCGCGCTCCACAGCGTCTCGGAGCATCACGACGTGGCACTGATGGAGTGGCAACTGATCCTTCCCGATGGGACGCCGGGCGTGCTGGGACACGATGCCATCCGTGTTACACCTGAAGGTAAGTTGGGGCAAATCGTCACGTTCGCGCCGTCGACGAGGGAGCCGTCGGCCTCGTAAGTCCGAGGCCGAACGATGTCGCCTGGGACATGATTGGTCCAGCCGGCGCACTTACACGACTTACTCCTTGAAGGCGTCGAAGTAGTGATTCTCGCCTTCGTCTTCGTACTCGTTGGCTACCGATATGCCGACGGCTTTGAGCAGTTTACGGTATTGCCCGGAACCGAGAGGAGCGCGATTCCAGGCCGGTCATGGCGTCGTTCCAAACGACGGGCTGGGCCGGCGAGGTGAATAGCAGACGGCCACCCGGCACGAGGACGTCGGCGAATCTCCGGATCAGGCGATGTTGATCGGCGGCGTCGAGAAGGAAGATCAGCCCCCATGCCAAGACAGCATCGAAAGTCCGACCAAATAACTCCGACTCCTGGGACCGCGTCGCAGATGATGGGCGTTCCCGGCAGTTTGCGTTGGAATGCCGCGACAAACGACGGGGCTGCATCGACGGCGAAGACATCCAGCCCTTCGTCGACCAGCACGGCCGTGATGGGAAAGCCCGGTCCGCAACCCAAGTCAATGACGCTACTGCCGCGTGCCAGTGATCTCGCCCATTTCCGCACTTCCTTCGCTCCGATGCCGACGGAGGGAGCATGGCCGCGACGCGCGAGAAACTCCCTCGAGGACGGGCTTCGTAGCCATTGGACCGGTCCATTTGCTGATGGTAGCAAGCGAGGTCTGCGAGCCATGCTGGCGTCTGCACGAGTCGTCCAAATGGCTCTTTCACGCGTCTACGATACAGGATGGAGACGCGAACGACGGATGCGATCGTCGGCTGCATGCTCGGAACGGCCGTCGGCGACGCGATCGGGTTGCCTTTCGAGGGACTGCCGCCTCGGCGGTTACGACGGATGTGCGCGAAGGTCGACTCGCATTGCCTGTTGTTCGGGCGCGGCATGACTTCCGATGACACGGAACACACATGCCTGTTGGCGAATGCCCTGATTGAATCCGGCGGCGACGAAGCTATCTTTCAGCGCGAACTCGCCCGCGGCCTACGCGCATGGCTTGCGACTTTGCCAGCCGGCACCGGCCTGGCAACATTGAGAGCGACTACCAAGCTCTGGCTGGGCTTCGGTCCGCGGCACTCCGGCGTGTTCTCGGCAGGAAACGGCCCGGCAATGCGGTCGGCGCTGATCGGCGTTTGTTATGGGCAGGACCCGGTGCGGATGCGGAAAACTTGTGAGCCTCTCTACACGGATTACGCATACTGACCCGAAGGCTGAGCACGCGGCGTTGTCGGTGGCGATTGCCGCGCACTTATCGAGGCGCGGGATCGCCGACGCCGGGGCTTTCCACAAGGCCCTCCGCGAGCACATGGATGGTGTCGGCGAGTACTGGAAACGAGTCGAAGAGGTGGTGACGAGTGTTACGGCCGGCACCAGCACCGCTGCCTATGCCGAGCAGGTTAGCCCCGGTCGAGGTCCGTCAGGATACTGCCTTCAGAGTGTCCCCTGTGGCTCTGCACGCGTGGCTGCGGCATCCTTTGGATTACCGGGCGGCTGTAAGTGAGGTGGTCCCAGTGCGGCGGAGACACGGACACCATGGCGGCGATTGCAGGGGCGATTGTTGGCGCCCGAGTCGGGCCTGGAGGCATACCGCAGGAGTGGCGCGATGGAATCCTCGATTGGCCGAGAAGTCCTCGATGGATCGAGGCACAGGGGTCGAGACTGGGCGAGGTGGTGGCGTCCGGGGCGAGACGCGGAAGGATGAGGCTTCCGTTCCTGGCGCTGCTGGTGCGGAATGGTGTCTTTGCGGCGGTGATGATCGCACACGGGCTACGGCGGTTGCTGCCGCCGTAGTCGGCGTGATTGTCGGGACTTGGGTGGCTGGTGAGGCCAGGGGTGATGGGCCTCCGTTCGGGACAGACGGGGGCGTTGGGGGGGCGTTGAGGGGGGCGTTGAGGTTCCGTTTGGGACAGACACGCTCCGTCGCGCCTCCGCGAGCGGCGGGGGTCTGGGCGTGGCGCGTAGGGACGGAGGTGTCAGTCCCGCGGGGGCGTTGGGGGGCGTTGAGGTTCCGTTTGGGACAGACACACTCCGTCCGCGCCTCCGCGAGCGGCGGGGTCTGGGCGTGGCGCGTGGGGACGGAGGTGTCAGTCCCGCGGGCGCGTTGGGGGGCGTTGGGGTTCCGTTTGGGACAGACACACTCCGTCCGCGCCTCCGCGAGCGGCGGGGTCTGGGCGTGGCACGTGGGGACGGAGGTGTCAGTCCCGCGGGGGCGTTGGGGAAGCGTTGAGGTTCCGTTTGGGACAGACACACTCCGTCCGCGCCTCCGCGAGTGACGGGGGCCGGGCGTGGCGCGTCGGGACGGAGGTGGAGCTGTCGAAATGAAACTTCCGGCAGAAGAGTGCGCGCAGGGGTATCGCGCGTCAAAAAGTGCCGACTCAAGCCGCCAGTGTGCGACACGGTCGCGACTGGCGGCAACGGCAACCCAACCCGAACGGTGCCGGCACCGCGACCACCCTTCTCCGCTCCTTGCGCCGCCATGGGCTGCCGTTCCGACCCGGATTCTTGTGCCGGTAGAGCTTCAGCAGATTGTGCGTCAGCGCAATCAGCTTCCACTCACAACGCACTTTCTTGGTGCCCCGCAATAAGAACCGACGCAGCCCCCGACCTTCCTTGATCTGCCCAAACACCGGCTCAATCGTCTGAGCACGCAGCTGATAGCACTCGATGCCCGCTTCGCTCCACAGCTTCTCTCGCATCGACGCTGCCGTCGCACTCGTCGGCGCGTTCGCCTTCAACGGCTCGCCCCGCTTGGCCCGGTCCGGCGGCACATACAGGTCTACTTCCGCCAGCGATGCGTCCGTCACCGCTTCGTCGCTGTAGTATCCCGTGTCGGCCACCACCGCCGTCGGCTCACCCTTCAACCCTTCGCGAATGCACACCATCATCGGCACCAGCTGTTGCTTGTCGCATTCCTGTTCGGTAACGTCGGCCGCGATGATGATCTGGTCTTCGGTGACCGCTGCCTGAGCGTTGTAACCCTGCAAGTATCCGCCGCGATTGCCGGCTTTCATGATGCGCGAGTCGGGATCGGTCAGGTTGATGGCGCCCAGATTCTTTGCGACCGCTTCTCGCGCCCGCGTGTAGCGCTTCTTCTGCGCTGCTGTCGGCGGCTTGCCGCTGGCCTTTTGCGTCCTTGCGTTCCTCTTCGGCCTCCTTGAGCCGCTCTTTGTTGCGCTCCTGGAGTGCCTGTTTGGCTTCCTGAATGCGCTGCAGCCGTTGGTGGACGTCCGACAAGCCTTCCGGCAACTCGTCGCCGCTCCGATCCGCGCCGTAGAGTTGATCCTCGTTCTGATCGGTGGTCTGGGCTTCGGCCAGCAGTTGTTCGACCTGCTGGCGAAGGCGCTCTTCTTCGCGCGTCAGCTTCTCCATGCTGCGCGATTGCTGCCGGGCGGCGTTGGCGCCCATCTTGGTGCCGTCCAGCAGCACCTTGCCGAGCTTACCCAGTCCCGCCTCACGGCACATCGCCAGACCGTCGGTGAACAGCGCGGCCAGTTGCTCGAGGTGTTGCTGGCGGAAGTGCGCGATGGTGGCGTGATCGGGGGTGCTGATCGGCGCTCAGGTAGCGGAAGGCGATGTCTTCGTAGGTGGCGCGCTCGATGCGGCGGGAGCTGGGTTGACCGATGCAGTAGGCATACAGCAACAGGCGGACGAGCATCACCGGATGGTAGGCCAGGGGCGCCGCGGGCGTCGTTGCGTCGGTACTGGCTGAGGATGCTGCTCAGGTCGAGAGTGTCGACCACTTCGCCGATGAATCGAGCCACATGCTGCTCGGGCAGCCAGTCGGACACAGAGGGCGGCAGCAGGTACGGCTGGTCGAGGCTACAGTCGCGAAAACGCTTCACTTACCAGAGTAAGCAACACCATTCCTCGCAGGCCAATTGATTCTTCTGATCCTGCCATTGGGTATCCTTATGGGTACCCATTTTCATTTCGACAGGCTCGGTGTCAGTCCCCGCGGGGCGCGTTGGGGAGCGTTGGGGTTCCGTTTGGGACAGACACACTCCGTCCACGCCTCCGCGAGCGGCGGGGGCCGGGCGGGGTGCGTGGGGACGGACGGTGTCAGTCCCGCGGGGGCGTTGGGGTTCCGTTTGGGACAGACACGCTCCGTCCGCGCCTCCGCGAGCGGGCGGGGTCTGGGCGGGGTACGTGGGGACGGAGGTGTCAGTCCCGCGGGGGCGTTGGGGGGCGTTGGGGTTCCGTTTGGGACAGACACGCTCCGTCCGCGCCTCGGAGCGCTGCGGGCTTCGTGCGGGGTGCGTGGGGACGGAGGTGTCAGTCCCTCGGGGGCGTTGGGGAGCGACGCTCCGGATGAGGCCCCTGGTCAGTACTCGCCGGTCGGGTTACACTAATCCGATGCTCGGATTCTCCTCAGAGGAACCTTTCTGCTCTTACTGGTCCTGGTATTGGCAGGCGCGCCCGCCGAGGCGCAGAACCCGCTGTTCAGTCAATGCCCCGCCGATCGGTTTCAGCACCGGTTGTGCCTACCTGGTAACCGTCATGGACGGCGCCACAACCCTGCTTCGAGATTCGACCCAACTGCCGGTGGACGGCATGGGGAGCGCCACGCTGGTGGGGGCGCAGAACTCCTCCTCGCGTCCGCTTACCTCGCTACCCATCCGCGGCAATGGAGCGCCCATCCTGGCCTTCAGCGGGAACGGTCTGTGCCCCATCGTTCCCGCACCGCCGGGTTGTCCGTTCGGTCCGACCGGATTCGAGGGCCCGGGGACATCGTTCATCGATATCAGCCCGGACCGGGCGTCCGGAACGGTGGTGTTCAACCCGCCAATTCCCCCGGGCGGTCACGCGTATTTCGCGGTGGCCGGGATTGTGAGCGCGTCGAGCAGTCCGCTGAGCATGGTATGCACTCCCAATGCGGGGCCGGTGCTCTTCTCCGCGACGTGCATCGCGAGCGGCGGCACGGGGTCGTACAGTGGACGCTGGCGGGCAACATGCCGCCGGGATTGTCGTTGAGTGCGACGAGCGGAAGCGTGGTGACTGTCGGGGAGTTTGCCGGCGACACTGGGGTCCTATAGCTTCTCCGTGCAAAGTGAAAGACAACTCCACGCCAAGCCCGCAAACGGCGTCGCAGTCGTTCACGGACACGACGAGCCCGTTGGGAGCAACCTGTTATAAACACGCTGTCGGCGGGAGCAGTGGCAGTGGGGCCGACGGCGTCGAACGGCTTCGTGGTGGTCGGTTCGCCGCAGGGATGCCCGCAGTGGCAGGCTTCGAGTCCGGCGAGTTGGGTGACGATTACGAGCGGCATGACCGGGACCGGCAGCGGCACGGTGGGCTTCAGCGTGGAAGCCAACGACGGCCCGCCGCGCAGCACAACGCTGTCCATCGCGGGCCAGTCATTTCTGGTCAACCAATTGACGGGCTGTGCGTTCGGCATCACGCCATCGAGACCGACGGTGTCGGCGGCAGGAGGGAGTGGGACGATCGACCTCATGCGCACGCTCATCAGGGAGAACGGCACCTCGGTGCTCTTCATCACCCACTCCCTGGGCCTGGTGGCCGAAAACTGCGACGAGGTGGCCACCATGTACTCGGGCGAGATCGTCGAGTACGGCACCGTGGAGCAGGTCTTCGGAAAAGCCCTCCACCCCTACACCCAGGGCCTCTTCGGCTCCCTGCCCGACCTCTCGACGGCCACGGACCGGCTCAAGCCCATCCCCGGCCTGATGCCCGACCCGACCGCCCTGCCCGAGGGCTGCTTCTTCTGCCCGCGCTGCCCCCACGCCATGGACATCTGCGCGGCCGAGCACCCCGCGGACGTGGACCTTGGCGGCCACCGCGTAAAGTGCCACCTCTACGCGGCCGCCGGCGCGGCGAAGGGCGCGGCGAAAACCGGCTCCGCGGCTGTCGCCACCGAAGGGAGGGCCAAATGAGCAGCGCCAAAACACCAGCTTCCGCCCCGGCCTCCGGCGCCGCGCGCCCATCCTGCGCGTGAACGGCCTCAAGAAATATTTCCAGTCCGCCCACGGCAAGCTCCACGCGGTGGACGACGTCAGCTTCGACATCGCCAAGGGCAGAACCCTCGGCATGGTCGGCGAGTCCGGCTGCGGCAAGTCCACCACCGGCCGCCTCCTCGTGCGCCTGCACGAGTCGACCGCGGGCTCCATCCTCTACGACGGCCAGGAAGTCACCGCCGCCTCGGACCGCGAGCTCCAGAAGCTCCGCACCCGTATGCAGATGATCTTCCAGGATCCCTACTCCTCCATCAACCCGCGCCACACCGTGGCTACCATCATCGGCGAGCCCCTCAAGATCCACAAAAAGGTGAGGGGCGTGGCCGAGTACGAGGACAGGGTGCGGAGCCTCATGGCCACCGTCGGCCTGGCCGACCGCCTCTACGACGCCTATCCCCACGAGCTGGACGGCGGCCGCCGCCAGCGGATCGGCATCGCGCGCGCCTTGGCCCTCGATCCCGAGTTCATCGTCTGCGACGAGCCCGTCTCCGCGCTCGACGTGTCGATCCAGGCCCAGATCCTCAACCTCCTGATGGACCTCCAGGACAAGCTGGGCCTGACCTACCTCTTCATCACCCACGACCTCTCGGTGGTCAAGCACATCTCCGACGATATCGTCATCATGTACATGGGGCAGATCGTCGAGCGCGGACCCACCGAGGAACTCTTCGCGCGGCCCATCCACCCCTACGGGCAGGCCCTCCTGTCGGCCATACCCGTGCCCAAGCTGAACGCGCGCAAGGAACGCATCATCCTGAAGAGCGAGGTCAGCTCGCCCATCGACCCCAAGCCCGGCTGCCGCTTCGCCCCGCGATGCGCCTACGCCTCGCCCGAATGCTCGGCCGCCGACCCGGCCCTGCGCGAAGTCAGACCCGGCCGTTTTGTCGCGTGCCGCCTGGCCGAACAATTCGCCTGATACCCAGGAGGAAACGATATGGTACCCAACGAGAAACAGATGGAGCGTTTCCGGACGCTTACGCAAATCCCCGGCATCTCGGCCCATGAAATGCGCGTGCGCGACTACATGAAGCGGGAGCTTTCGCGCTTCTGCCCCGAACTCGTCTACGACAACCTGGGCTCGGTGTTCGGCGTCAAGAAATCCAGGCGCCCCAACGCCCCGAAATTGATGATGGGTGGCCACATGGACGAAGTCGGCTTCATCGTCAAGCAGATCACGCCCAAGGGCCTCATCAAGTTCTTCCCCATCGGCAGGACCTGGGAGCATGTGATCATGGCCCAGCGCGTCACCGTCTATTCCAGCATCACCGGCCAGGGCTATCCCGGCTGCGTGGCCTCGATCCCGCCCCACCTTCTGCCCGAGGATTCGGCCAAAAAGCTCCTCTCCATCGACCAGATGCTGGTGGACATCGGCGCCGCCTCGCGCGAGGACGTGCTCGCCGCGGGCATCAGGCCGGGCGACATGATCGTCATCGACGGACCCTTCGTGCCGCTTTTCGGCGGCGCCAAGCTCCTCGCCAAGGCCTGGGACAACCGCTTCGGCTGCTGCCTCGCCCTGGACGTGCTCGAGGAAGTGGCGAACGAGGACCTGGGCGTCGACCTCTACATCGGCGCCACCGTGCAGGAAGAGTCGGGCCTGCGCGGCGCCAGGACCGCCGCCTTCACCATCGATCCCGACCTCTCGATCGTGTTCGAGTCCTCGGCCGCCAACGACAACATGGGCGATCCCGAGGAGCTGGGCCAGCAGGGCAAGGGCGTCCTTTTGCGCTACATCGACCGCACCTCGATCACGCATCGCGGCATTTTCATGTACTCGACCAGACTGGCCGAGGACAAGGGCATCCCCTTCCAGCATTTCATGGCGTTGGGCGGCACCGATTCGGGCGAGATCCACACGACGCGCTCGGGCTGCCCCTCGATCACGGTGGGCGTGCCGTCGCGCTACATCCACACCAATTCCAGCATGATGACCTACGACGACTACGCCGCCGCCAAGGCTTTCGCCCTGGCCTTCCTGCGCTCGATGGACCGCGCGGCGTACGAGCGCGATATCCTGAGCTACAGCCGCTGAGGGGGGTTGGACAGGATAACGGGATGAGCAGGACTGGCAGGAAAGAGTTTTTGGTTGAGAGAAGAGAAGAAAGAGAGAAGAAGAAAGACGCGATAACAGGATGCGAAGAAAACGCTATCCTAACCAAAGTCCTTTTCCTGTAAATCCTGTCCTCTTATCCTGTCATCCTGTCCTATTAGCCATGGTGCCGATATTTGACTTGCACGCCGACGTGTTCATGGACTTGACGCGCCGGCATGAATCGCATAACGCCGCGCCCGAGCTCGAGGAGCGCCACCTGCGCCGCATGCGCGCCGGAGGCGTCGCGGGAGCGGCCCTTATAGACTGCCGCATGGCCGGCGAGGCGGCCGGTCCCGAGCACCTCGAGCGCTTCATCGCGGCGGCGCGGCGCGAGCTCGCCGCCGCGTGGCCTGGCGCCGTGACCGTGCTCCGCGCCGCCGATCTCCGCGCCGCCATGGAATCCGGCGCCTTCGCGGCCGTCGTCGGCTACGAGGGACTCTCCGCAACGTTGGGCGATATTGATTGGCTGTGGCGGCTCTATGGCGAGGCCGGCCTGCGCGTCGCCTCGCTCACGCACAACGACGACAACATCTTCGGCGGCGGGGCGCTCGGCTCCGGCGGCGGCCTCACCGAAAAAGGCCGCGAGGCCCTGGCCGCCATGAACAAGCTCGGCATCCTGGTGGACATGGCCCACGCCGGCGCGGCCACGCGGCGCGACATCCTCGCCGCCTCGACCAGGCCCGTCATGCTCTCGCACACCCTCGTGCAAGGCGGTGTACGACACCGGCCGCAACCTCTCCGACGAAGCGTTGCGCGATATCGCCGACTCGGGCGGCCTTGTCGGCTGCATGACCAGCCCCGCGGCGCTCGCGCCCGCCGCCGACCGCGCCCACCACACGCTCGAACGCTACATGGAGCACCTGAACCACATGATCGGCGCCGCGGGAGTCGACCACGTCGGCCTCGGCCTCCACTTCTGCGAATACCTCTACACGCGCGAGGAATACCCCCTCGTGTCCGGCCTCGAGGACGCCTCGCGCGCCCAGGCCATCATCGACGCCCTCTTCGCCTCGGGCTATTCCGAGGGCGAGGTCGAGAAAATCGCCTGGCGCAACTTCGCGCGCGTGTTCGAGGACGCGGCGGGCTGAGCGAAATCGCGAAATGCCGCATCGACGCGCGAAACGGCGTGCATTAGAATGAACCTATGAATGCAAAGCGCCCCGCCATACGCCTCGTTCTCCTGATCCTCCTCCTCGGGGCGATCGCAACCTTTTCGGGCACGCTCGGCGCCCAGAAAAATCTCGCCCCGCTCCGATCGGGCTGCGAGTACGACTATCCCCCCTATTGCATCGTCAATCCCGACGGTTCGGTGACCGGATTTTCCGTCGAACTGCTGCGCGCGGCCATGAAGGCCATGGGCCGGGACGTCGTCTTCAAGGCGGGAGCCTGGGAGGATCTCAAGCGCGACCTTGTGGAAAAGCGGATCGAAGTCCTGCCGCTCGTAGGCCGGACCCCGGAGCGTGAGGCGATCTACGAATTCACCGTCCCCTACCTCGTCATGCATGGAACGATCGTCGTGCGCGACGATACTGCCGATATCCAGACGCCGGCCGACCTCGCCGGCAAAAAAGTCGCCGTGCTCAGGGGCGACAATGCCGAGGAATACCTCAGGAAAGCCAAGCTCGGCGCCGAGATCATACCCCTCGATTCCTTCGATACGGCGCTTCGCGAACTCTCTGGCGGCAATTACGACGCAGTCGTCATCCAGAAGCTCGTCGCCATGCAGATCATCAAGAACAACGGTCTCGCCAACCTTCGCGCCGTGGGGCCGCCCCTCGAAGACTTCAAGCAGAGCTTCTGCTTCGCCACGTACAAGGGAAACACCGAACTGCTCGCCACGCTGAACGAAGGACTCTCTCTGGCGGTATCGGATGGAACGTTCCGGAGTCTCTACGCGACCTGGTTTTCCGAAATAGAAGCCTTGGGGCAGGCCAGGAGCCGAATCATCATCGGCGGCGACAAGGACTATCCGCCGTACGAATTCCTGGACAAAAACGGCCAGCCCGCGGGATACAACGTCGACCTCACCCGCGCCATCGCCGCCCAGGCGGGCTTGGACGTCGAGATACGCCTGGGCACCTGGGACGAGATACGGCAAGGCTTGAGCGACGGTTCGATCAACGTTGTTCAAGGGATGTTCTATTCGGCGGAGCGCGACAAGGTCTACGGCTTTACTCCCGCCCACGCCGTGGTGAACCATGTCATCGCGGGACGATCACGTTCCCCAATCCCGGAAACCCTGGAGCAGCTGAAAGGCAAATCCGTCGTCGTCATGAAAGGCGATGTCATGGATGACTTCGCGACCGCCGCCGGCCTCGGCGACAGCCTCGTCCGGGTCGCCACGCAGGAAAACGCGCTGCGGCTGGTCGCCGAGGGGAAATACGATGTCGCCCTCGTGGCTAAAATTCCGGCCCTCTATTTCATTAAAAGCAACAAACTTTCGAACATACGGCTTTCCGGCGCGCCACTCCTCGCCGCCGAGTACTGCTACGCGGTTCCCAGCGCGAACGGCGTATTGCAGGCCCAATTGTCGCAAGGGCTCGCCGCGGTGATCGCCTCGGGCGAATATCGTCGCATCGAGGAGAAATGGCTCGGGTCCTACGAGCGGATAGGCTCGAAATTCCTGATCGCCCTCCAGTACGTCGCGCTGGTGGCGGTCTTCCTTCTTATAGTCGTTCTGCTCTGGTCAAGGATGCTGCGGAAAAAAGTGATTCAGAGCACGCGCCAATTGACGCTGGAAATCGCCGAGCGGACCAAGGCAGAGGAGGAAGTGAAGAAGCTCAACCAGGATTTGGAGCGGCGCGTGTCCGAAAGGACCGTCGAGCTCGCAGCTTCCCTGAAAGAGCTGGAGGCCTTCTCGTACGCGGTCTCCCATGATCTCCGGGCGCCCCTGCGCGCGATGGAGGGATTCAGCGCGATTCTTTCCGAGCAATACGGACGGGTCCTCGATGAAAAAGGCAATGATTATTTGCGGCGGATCAGAAGCGCCTCCACGCGAATGGGACAGCTCATCGAAGATCTGCTCAGCCTTTCCCGCCTGACGCGGGCTCCCCTCGTCAGAACGCGGATTGATGTCAGCGATATGGCGGAGACGATAGCGGCGCAGCTGCTCGACGGCGTGGAGGCGGAATCGGCCAACCGTCCGACCGTGCAGATCCAGGTGGGAATGAAATGCTTCGCCGATCCCGCTTTGCTCGACATACTCCTGCGGAACCTTCTGGGCAACGCGATCAAGTTCAGCGGCAAGGCGGCCTCGCCGCGCATCGAGATGGGCGCGCGGCAGGACCGGCAGGGGGCGGCGGACACGACGGTCTTCTGGGTCAAAGACAACGGCGTCGGCTTCGACATGGCCTACGCGGGGAAACTCTTCACGCCCTTCCATCGGCTCCACGCGATGACGGAATATTCGGGAACGGGCATCGGGCTCGTAACGGTCAAGCGAATCGTGAGCCGGCATGGCGGACGCATCTGGCCCGAAGCCGAGCCCGGCAAGGGCGCCTGCTTCTATTTCACGCTGCAGCCTTCGGATTAGCCGTGAATCGGGCCGCGAGCAGCATGGCGTAGAGTTTTTCGCCTTTTTCGCGAGTGGCGGCCGTGGCGTCGCCGTTCATAGCCTCGGGATAGCGCGCCTTGGTCTGCGTCGGACCCGAGAGCGGCGCGCAGAACACCTTGCGCAGGTGGACGCTCCGCGCGGAATCGTCGACAAGCGAGGCGTCGATCGCGAGCACCGTCGAGGTCTCGTCCTCGCCCGCGTGGCCCTGCGTGCCGCAGATCTTCAGGATCTCCGCCGAGTAGGTCGCCCACCAGCTGATCACGAGGGCCGTGCCGCCCGCCGCCGCAATCTTGTCGCAAGCCAGTGTGAGCGCCGCGATGTTCCCGCCGTGCCCGTTCATGAAGACGATGTTCTTCGCGCCCCAGCGCACGAAGCAGGAGCCGATCTCGGCGTAGAGGCTTATGAGCGTCTCGGCGGGGATCGTCACCGTGCCGGGAAATCCGGCCAGGGTGGGCGTGTAGCCGTAGTTCACCGTCGGCGCGATGAGGAAATCGCCGCCCGCCGCCGCCTCAAGATCGCGGCACATGCGCTCCGGAATCAGGATGTCGGTGCCCAGCGGGCAGTGCATCCCGTGGGCCTCGAAGCTGCCCACGGGGATGATGACCGTGTCGATTTTTCCAGCCAGTTCCGCATAACGTTTTGAAGTCAGATTGATAGCGAACAAGGAAAGCCTCCCGGTATCGAGCGCACAACGTCATTCCCGGCGCCGCGGCTTCGATGCTGAGTCAGTATAAAATGAGGCGCCGCGGCGGTAAAGCCGGGGCGCCTGGTTTGCTAGAGGGTTGCCTTCGTCAGATCCGTGAAAGTGACGCCGTCGAGCGGTCCCGCGCCGGTGAATTTCGCGGAAAGCTTGCCGTTCTTGAGCGAGAGCGTGATCGTAATCTGCTGGTCGTCGGCGATCTGTCCACCGTCGTCGTTGCCATCGTAGATGCCAGTAAAGACATTCTTCGCCGTGGAGCCATCACAATGGAGCCAGTAGTGATTGTCCGCGGTATCCCAGCCCGCATCGTACATTTGCCCATCGGACATCACGCTTAAGTGAATGCTCGTGGCAGCCACGCCCTTTATGGTGCCGGAGGCGACTTCCCACTCCCCCAGCGCGTCGTTAAGGGCAAAGGGAGTGCAGCTGGCCATCAGCGCCAGGATCGCGAGGGAAAAGAGGGCAAAGGTGCTTTTTCTCATTGCGGGCTCCTTGGAGTGCAGTAGGAAAACCAGCCGGACCGGCTCAGTGAAGGCACTATACTATGAGTCGCCCAGCGCCGCAATTATAAAAAAAGCGCGGTCCAGCGCCGCGCATCGCGAGGATGCGAGCCGCCGAACCGCGCTCTTTCGCGGGAGAGCGCTTACTCCCCAACCGCCGGCAGGGACATTCGCTCGATCGGAGCGCCGATAAAGCGCTCGATCTGGCGCAGCACGGACGAATCCTCGGGCGTCACGAAGGTCAGGGCAACGCCCTTGCGCTCCATGCGCCCCGTGCGGCCGATGCGGTGCGTATAGGCCTCGGGGGTGTCGGGAATATCGAAGTTGATCACGCGGGAAATCTTGGTGATATCGATGCCGCGGGCGGCGATGTCGGTCGCCACCATGATCGCGGCGCGGCCGGAGCGGAAATTCGCCATGGCCTTCTCGCGCTGGCCCTGGGAAAGGTTGCCCTGCAGGGACGTGGCCGCGAAGCCCGAATTGGCGAGCTGCTGCGCGAGCCGCTTGGCCCGGTGCTTCGTGCGCGTGAAGACCAGCGTCTGCCCGCCGGGGCCGTTCGAACCCCAGTCGTCCACCAGCACGGAGCGCAAGGCCTCGTACTTGTCGTTCTGGCCCATCGAGCTCACGTAGTGGCTCACCGTCTCCACCGGCTTGGAATTGCCGATCTCGACGCGGACCGGATCGCGCTGGTACTGCTTGGCCAGCGTGCGGATCTCCTGGGGGAGGGTGGCGGAAAAGAGCAGGGTCTGATGCGCGCGGGGCAGGGCTGCGATGATCTTCTTGATCGAGGGCATGAAGCCCATGTCGAACATCTGGTCGGCCTCGTCCAGCACCAGCGTCTCGACCGAGCGCAGGTCGACATAGCCCTGGCCCATCAGGTCCAGGAGGCGACCCGGGCAGGCCACGATGATCTCGGGCATGCGCCCCTTGAGCGTCTTAACCTGCGACTTGACTGTAACGCCGCCGTACATGCTCATGCTGCGGAAGCCCGTGTCCTTGCCCAGCATCTCGAAAGCCTGGTGCGTCTGCTCGGCCAGCTCCCGCGTGGGGGAAATGACGAGGGCGCGGATCACGCAGCGCTCGCCGCCCAATAGCCGCTGGAAGATCGGCAGCGCGAAGGCCGCCGTCTTGCCGGTGCCCGTCTGGGCAAGGCCCAGCACGTCCTTGCCCGCCAACGTGGCGGGAATCGTCTTTTCCTGGATGGGCGTGGGGGTTTCGTAGCCAGCCGCGGCAATGGCGGCGGCTATCCGCTGGTCGAATCCGAATGAGGAGAAATTCAAGTGAGAATCCTAGTGGTTTGCTTGAACAGCATGAATCTGGTCAATCAAGGCTGAGGCCGCACGGTGGCGGCGGAGGGCTAGCTCAGTAAAACGGCGTTCGAAAATGTTACAAATTCGATTCATGCAGCGCCGTTCGATGAATTTATTGTAATATAGCGCATTGGCTGACTTTATTCAACCTGGGGGCAGACCTCAATTTTGACTTTTGGACAGGATGGCAGGACTGTCAGGATCGACCGCTAAAAAAGTAAGTCTATTTTCGTTTCGTCATGACCAAACGCAAGTAGACTTGCGTTTGGTCATAGACTGCATTAAGCTTCCTGTATGATACAAAGGCAATGGTGGGAAGCAAGAATCCGATCGCTATGGGAAAAGCGTCCGATCGTCTGGCTGTCAGGCGTCCGTAGGGTGGGAAAGACCGTTCTCTGCAAGAATTTGGAGGGAATCCGCTACTTTGATTGCGAGTTGCCTTCAGTGCGAAGGGAGATTGAGGATCCTGAAGCATTCCTCAAAGCTATCGGGAGCGGAATCCTCGCGCTCGACGAAATCCATCGGCTCGCCGACCCCGCGCTCCTCCTTAAAATTGCCGCCGACCATTTCCCGGAAATCCGCATTGTAGCGACAGGGTCGTCGACCTTAGGCGCATCAGCAAAGTTCAAAGATACCTTGGCGGGCAGAAAGCTGGAACTCAGGCTCACCCCGCTCTGCGAAAACGATACCGCGTTCCCGGGATACGGCGATCGTTCAAGACGGTTCCTGAACGGCGGCTTGCCTGGATTCTTCCTTGCCGAAGCGCGCGATGACAGAGAGTATTCGGAATGGATAGAAGCATTCTGGGCGCGCGATATTCTCGAATTGTTTCGCTTGGAGCGCCGCGCCTCGTTCCTGAAATTCGCTGAACTGCTTCTGGCGCAGAGCGGAGGGCAATTCAACGCCACCGCGTTCGCGGCCTCATGCGGCGTAAGCCGCACCACTATTATAAATTATCTCGGGATATTAGAAGCAACGCATCTCGTACACGTCGTGCGTCCCTATCATGGGGGGAACGCCAGGGAAATCACGGCCACACCGCGCGTCTATGGCTTCGATACAGGGTTCATTGCCTGGGCGCAGGGGCTGCATGAGATTCCGGCAAAGGAAAAAGGCTTTTTCTGGGAACACCTCGTCTTGAACGAAATGAACGCGGGACTTCAGGACAGCGCGCCGTTCACCTGGCGCGACAAGGAAGGGCATGAAGTCGACTTTGTTTGGGCGCCGCGCGGAACAGCGCCCAGCGCGATAGAGGTAAAATGGTCCGCCGACGCATTCGAGCCTAACGGCATTCGAGCCTTCAGAGCCCTTCATCCGCAGGGGCGCAATTACGTGGTCGCGGCGGATCTGCATCGGTCCTACGAACGGGAAATTGGCAATCTCCGCGTTGTTTTTTGCCCGCTCGATGCCCTCGTTGCCCAGCTATTGGATGCTGGAGCCTAAGTCAACGGCAAAGCCTACCCGCTCAGCCCCTTCTTCGAGCCGCTCCCCTTGCCGTTGTTCTCCTTGGACTTCTTTTCCTTGTCGGCATTGTTCGACTTTTCGGTGTTGGCGTTGGAGGATTTGCCCTTGGTGACCTTGGCCAGGGAATCGTCGATCGCCTGGGAGACGGATAGGCCTTTCTTGACCGCGGACTTGATCGCGGCCACCAGGGAATTGAGCTTGCCGTTGGAGAGATCGCAGTCGACCAGCCCCGTCGCCAGGGCGAGAACCTCGGCATCGGAGAGGCGGTACTCGGCCTCGAGCGTGGCGACCACGGAGAGGGCGGCCAGCGCCCGGTCCACGGCGGCCTGGTTCGCGCCGAGCTTGTCCGCGGCGGCCGCAAAGGCGGCCCGGAGGGCTTGCTCCGAGATGCCCGCGCGGAGGATGAGGGATGCCTGCTCGACGGACGCCGAGGCTTTTTTTGGGTCCGAGGGTAGGAGCCCGAGGCCTCTGAGCGAGGCGGCCACCGCCAGGCAGCGCTGGGTGTCCTCGCGCAAGGTGGCGGCTAACGTCGCCGGGGCTACGCGTTTTTTGGCCGCTTCGACTAAGCGATCGGCCAGGAGGCTGTCCGAGAGTCCGGCCTGGGAGAGGGCCGCCGCCAGCTGCTGAGCCTCAGCGGCCAGGGCACCGTACGCGGCCTGGTTCGCCGGCGCGGCGAACCAGGCCGCCAGATTCTGGGCCGCGACGAACGAAGGGAAGGCCGCCGCCAACAGCAGCGCCGCCGCGAGACGGAATGCCGCCCTGCTCAGCGTAGTGGCGCGCATGGCTAGAGCCTCAGGAGGCTGCCGGAGCCTCCGAAACCGTCGTCGATCTTGGCCGGCACGGCAGGGTCGGCGATCCATACTTTGCCGTCGATCACGAAATTGTACACATAGGCCTTGCCCCGCTTGAGCGGCACCTTGATCTCCCAGGTGCCCGACCTGCCCACGCGGCGCAGCTGGTAACCCTCGCCCGACCAGCCGTTGAAGTCGCCCGCCAGCGAGACCGTCGATGCCTGGGGCGCCTGCAGGGCGAAGCTCACCGTCACCGTGCTGCTCCCCTGACGGGCGAAATAGATGCCCAGGCCCAATCCCAGGACGAAGATCGCCGCGGCGGCCGCCGCCAGAAGATGCGTGGATACGGCATGAATCCGCGCCGCGGGCGCGAAGGGCGAAAGCCCCCGCCTCGGCGCATCGAGGGAAGCCATGACCGCGTCGCCAAGACAGGGGTCAGCCCCCGGGCACTCGCTGGACTCGGACCCCATCGCTTCGCGGCAGTCGCGCTCCACTAAGGGCAGAAGAGCGCCAAAGCGTTCGTCGCAGTCGGCGCAGGAAGCGAGGTGGGCCGCCAATTCCTCCGGGCCGCGGGAGGGCGCCGTGCCGGCTTCCCATTCGTCGACCAAGGCGCGCGTGTTATCACAGTTCATCATTTCTGTATACCTCGGGAACCCTCGCGGGGTTGCTTTCCTTCCAACGCGATCCGCAGCGCCTTGCGCGCGCGGAACAGCCGCGTCTTCACCGCCTCCTCGCCCAGGCCCAGGGCGCGGGCGACTTCGGCCACCGACAGCTCGCCGAAATAGTAGAGCTCCACCGGCAGGCGCTGGTCGCGGGGCAGTGCGGCCACCGCCCTCCTGAGCGCCTGCGCCCTGATGGCGTCGGCAGCCTCCTCCGCAGGATCGGCGGACGCCGCCGCGGCGGCCTCGGAGCCCGCCGCCTCCACCTTGTGCCGGTCTGAGGCGAAGACGCGGAACCGCGTGCGGAGCTGATTGGCGGCGATGGCGAAAAGCCAGGCGGGGAAACTCTCGCCCCGGCGGAACGTGCCGAGCGAGCGGTAAGCGCGGACGAAGACTTCCTGCGCGGCGTCGCGCGCCTCGTCCTCCGAGCGCAAGCGAGAGCCGCAGAAGGCGATGATCCGCTGCCCATAGCGGTCCACGAGCGAGCGGAATGCGTCCCGGTCCCCCGAGAGCACTCGCGCCACCGCGTCGTCGTCAGCCTGATCGCCCTTCATTCCTGAAATATACCAGGCGCCCGACGCTTTGGCCACCCTGCAACCGATCGCCGGACCGCGGCGTATCCCTGGGCGTAGCTTCCCGAAAAAGGGAGCAACGGAGGTACCAGATGAACACAATCAAAAAATGGATCGTGACGCTCGCAGTACTCGCCCTGCTTTTCGGTGCGGCGCAGGCCGCCATGGCGCAAGAGCAACAAGCCGACGAAGACCTCAAGGAGACTCTGGAGGAACTCGACCAGGCCGCCGAGGGCGACCCCGCCGCCATCCTGGCGATGCTCGCCGAGGAGTTCGCCGTCGATCAGGCGGTGCTCCAGGCCTACTACGACTCGGGCGCCACGCCCGGCGAGCTCTGGCTGGCTCTCGAGATCTCGGCGAAAACCGCCATGCCCCTCGCCGACGCGGTCGCCCTCGCCGAAGGCACCGAAGGCCACGGCTGGGGCGTCCTCGCCCAGGTCCTCGGCGTAAAGCCCGGTTCGGACGAGTTCTTCGCCCTAAAGGGCAAAATCGTCGAGCGCGGCGACAAGATCGGCAAGGAAGCCCGTGAGCGGAAGCAAGAGCGCGAGGAAAAGCAGGGCAAGGGGGAGAAACCCGAAAAGGGCGGGAAGGGCGGCAAGTAAATACGACAGGACGACAGGAAACACAGGACTGACAGGAAGGAGCTTTTGGTTAAGAAAGAGAAGAGAAGAGAAGAGAAGAAAAGATTAAAAAAAAGGTTAGGAGAAGAGCCGCGCGTTCTCTTAACCCAAACACATTTCCTGTAGATCCTGTCTAGTCCTGTCGTCCTGTCGTATCGTCCTGTCCTATCGCGCGTGCTTCCGGCGCTTCTCGTCGAGCATGAGGGCGTCGGCCTCGCGATAGAGGGCTTCCAGGGCGGCGCCCGGACCGCCGCGCCGCGACACCCAAGCGAGTGAAAGCCCCAGGGCCGTACGGCGCGGGGATTCGCGCCATGCCGCGGCGCGGCTGCGCAGCCTAGCCTCGGCGGCTGAAGCCCAGGCCGCGCCGCCCTCGGCGAGCACCACGAATTCGTCCCCGCCGTAACGGGCGATAAGAGGGCCTTCGCCCAGCGCTTCGGCGAGGATGGCCGCGAACTCCTTGAGCGCCACATCGCCCTCCGGGTGGCCGAAGTCGTCGTTCACCTGCTTGAAATCGTCCAAATCCATGGCTAAAAGCGAGAACTCAGTCTCCCCGGCGCCCTTGGCGGCGAGCGCCGACTCCGCGTCGCGGTCGAAGCCCGCGCGGTTGCGGAGCCCCGTCAGGATGTCGCGGGTGGAGCGCTCGTAGATTTCGCGGAACATGTGCTCGTAAGGGCGGTCGAGCCCCTCCTCGATCACGATGGACCAGAAAAAAGCGAAGGAGAGAAGGCTGAGGAGATGGGCGAAGGCGTCAAGCGGCCCCTGGTGGGCGAGCCTGAAGGCGAAGAGCAGGCCCGAGGCTCCGAAAGCCGCGACGCCCGACATTGTCCTTGCTGAAACCTTGCTCCCAACCTTGCCTGGCGTCGCCCTCATCATCACAAGGCTCGCGGCCGACGCGGCTGCGATTGCCAGTTCGGCCCAGCGCTTGAAGGCGGTGTAGCCCGAGCCCTCGACGAAGCAGGCCGGAAAGATTCCCGCCAGAATCGAGGCGGCTAGGAGGGCGGCGGCCGCGAAAAAGCCGAGATGGAGCCTGAGGCGGGAAGATCGGCGCTTGAGGGCGAGGGGCACTGCGCAGATCGCCCCGATTTCCAGGGCGCGCGAGGCGGTCCAGAACTGCGCGGCCCGGTTGGTCGAGGCGCCCTGCAGCAGGCCGACGCCGTTATAGTAGAACAGGTGGAGCACTTCGAGCGCCCCGACGTACATGAACGCCACGCTGATATAGAGGAGCATCACGCTGTTCGAGAAGCGGTAGGTGCGGGTGCCGATGACGTAGATTGAGAGCGCCGCGATCAGGCACATGCCCTCCAGCGTCACATGGAACGTGGGGAATCCTCCCGCCCAATGGGCGAGCGCGAGAATCGCGAGCAGCAGGCCGAGCTTGCCTATCTTTTGAAGGTCCACGCGGGAAGGATACAATGCTTCGCCTCAGGCAACAATCCTCAAGCCCGTGAAGAGGACAGGACGACAGGACTCCACGACAGGATCCCAGGACTCCTCAGGACTGACAGGAAAGAGCTTTTGGTTAAGAAAGAAAGAGAAGAGAAGAAATGGAAATAAAAAAAGGGTTAAGAGAAGAGCCGCGTGTTCTCTTAACCTAAACACATTTCCTGTAAATCCTGTCCCCTCCTGTCGTCCTGTCATATGGAAAAGGCGCCTCGTTCGGGCTACCATCGTCACCATGGCGACCAAGCGCGGACGGCTGACTCATTTTTTGCGGCGGAGGACCGTTCTCTGCGCCCTTGCCTTCGCGCTGGCCGCAATGCGGGCGTGGGCCAGCGACCCTGCGGACATCGCCTGGCGTACCCTGGGCAGGGACCAGGGTTTCGCGGGCGGCGCTATCCATTCGATCGCCCAGGACAGCAGGGGCCTGATCTGGATCGGCGCCGGCGACGGCCTGTACCGTTACGACGGCCAGGGCTTCGCCTCGTTCAGGCCGGAAACCTGGGGCGGCGTACTGGGCGTGCCCTCGATCAACAGGATATTGGCCGACGGCCGGAACGGGATCTGGATCGCCGCCTCCGACGGCGTCCTGCGGTACGATACGCTCTCAGGTGAGTTCCGGCGGGTCCAGCTGGCCGACCCGCCCGGCGAGCGCTCCCTGCGGATCGCCGCCTTAGCCATCGACCTGCGGGGCAGGGTCTTCGCCGGGGCGAATGACGGCACGGTCTGGGCGATCGATCCCGAAAGCCTGACGGGAGGAGTGTTCGCGGCGCCGGGCGATACGGGCGCAGCGGTGACGGCCCTCGCCGCCGACGCGAGGGAGCGGGTCTGGGTCGGCACCGACGGGGCGGGCATTTCGCTCCTCGACGGCGAGGGGAAACCCCTGGCGCGCTACGCGAAGGGCGCGGGCGGCCTCGCCTCCGATCGCGTCAGCGCGATAATGGAAGATTCGCTCGGCTTTTTATGGGTGGGCTACGCGGACGGCGGCCTCGACCTTTTCGAGGGCGGAAAATTCAGGCATGCCCGTTTGGCGGCCGGCGCCAAGGGCGGCGCGGCGGCGGGCGCGGCCATAGCCGTTTCCGCCATCGCCGAGGACCAGCAGGGCCAAATCTGGGTGGGCTTGCGCGAGGGCGGGGTGGGCATCCTCGACCCTTCGAGCATGGAGCTTGCGGCGTACCCCTTTGGCCAGGGGCGCGAAGTCTCGGCCATGCTGCGCGACCGCCGCGGCCTGCTCTGGGCGGGCATGCGGTCGGGCGGCCTCCTCACCGGCGATTTCCGCTCGGCCAATTTCCAGCGCTTCTCGGCGGTCGCGGGCGGCGGAACGCTCGGCGCGGTTGCGGCGATGGCCAAGACACCCTCGGGGCGGCTGTTGGCGGCGGGCTCGAATTCCGGGCTCGTCGCGTTCGATGCGGTGGCCGGCGCGTTCGCGCCGGCCACGCCGATGCCGCCGGCCGCCCGCGGAAAGGCGCAGGCAATCCTGGCCCTCGCCGACGGCTCGCTCTGGCTGGGCATGGGCAGGGAAGGCTTGGTCGGGCGCAGACCGGACGGCCGCATCGTCAGGATCGCTTCCCCCTATGTCCTAAGCCTTCTTGAAGCCGAAAACGGCAAAATCTGGGTGGGCACGGAAGGCGGCGGCCTCGACCTCGTCGATCCGCGCACGGGCAAGGCCGAGCATTGGGGCTACGCGGCGGGGCAAGCCCCGCTGCCCTCGCAGCAGCAGCCTCCGCGCCTGCCCGCCTCCACGATTTCCTGCCTCTACCGCGATTCGTCGGGCAGAACCTGGGCGGGGACTGCCGACGCCGGCCTCTTCGTCCGCGAACCCAGCGGCGCGCGTTTCAGGTCCTTCGGCAGAGGCGGCCGCAGCCGTGAAGGCCTGGGCAGCCTGCGCGTCAACGCCGTCCTGGAAGACTCCCGCGGCAGGCTCTGGGTCGGCATGGGCGGCGGCGGCCTCGCCGCCATCGACCCTAAAACCGAAACCATAGGCGCGCGGGCTGTCGCATCGGGCTTGGACGACGAAACCATCTACGGCCTGGCAGAGGACAGCCAGGGCATCCTCTGGGTGGCCGGTTCCCGCGGCTTCTACGCCTACGACCCCCAGCGCGGCGACCTCTTTCGCTTCGGCCCCGAGGACGGGCTCGCCCCCGGCGGCTACGGCGCGGGCATGGTCCTGGCGGACTCGGACGGCCATATCTGGCTGGGAGGCGAGGGCGGCATCACCCGCTTCGACCCCGCCAAAGTCTCGCGCTACGGCCTTCCGCCCGACGTCATCGTCGCCGACGTTGAGACCGCCGGCGGCTCCGGCGCGGCCAGGCGCTCCCCCGAGCGCGACGAGATCAGCCTCGGCTACGGCAACGCCGGCTTGCGCTTCACCATCGCCGCCATCGACTTCTCCTCCTCGGGCAGGAACCGCTACGCCATGATGCTCGAAGGCCGGCAGTCGGCCTGGTCCGACATGGGCTCCATGAACTCGGGCTACATCGCGCCCCTCGCCCCCGGGCGCTACATGCTCCGCGTGCGCGCCGCCAACGGCAACGGCGTCTGGAACCGCTACGGCGCCTCCCTGGCCATCGTCGTCAGCCCGCCCTGGTGGGGAGCCTGGTGGTTCCGCGCCGCCTCCGCCGCCGGCCTCGCCCTCCTCGTGGTGGCGGGCGTCATGGCGGCCCTGCGCAGCCTCAAGCGCCGCAACGAACTCCTCGCGCGCTTCGCCCGCCACATCGAGGATGCCAGGGAGGAGGAGCGCACCATCGCCGCCCGCGACGTCCACGACGAGATCGGCCAGCACCTCATGGTCCTCAATTTCCACGCCTACTGGCTCGCCCGGCACCCCGAGGCCGAGGCCTCCGAGCGCCTGCCCGTGGTGGCCCAGCTGCAGAAAGGCATCCTGGACGCCATGGCCGCGGTCAAGGTCGTGGCCACCCGCCTGCGCCCCGTCGGCCTGGACACGCTGGACTTCCCCGACGTCCTGAAGTATTACGTGAGGAGCTTCGACCGCATGAGCGGCATCGGGACGAGCCTGGACATCGGACCCGGCTGGAAGGACATGCCGGCGGACACCGCCAAGGCCTTTTTCCGCCTCCTGCAGGAAATGCTCAGCAATGTGGCAAGGCATGCCCAGGCCACAACCGCCGCCGTGCGCTTCCGCCTCGAGGAGGGCTTCTACCTCCTCGAAGTCCAGGACGACGGCGTCGGCATCGGGGCGGCCAAGATCGCGGCGCGCGACTCGTTCGGCATTATCGGCATGCGGGAGGCCTGCGCCGCCCGAAAAGGCGCCTTGAGCTTCGCGTCGCCGCCGGGCGGCGGCTGCACGGTCACCGCGCGTTTTCCCGTGGCCAGACCCCGCCGCACCTCGGAGGAACCATGAAACGCATACTCGTGGCCGACGACCACTTCCTCGTGCGCAAAGGCCTGCGCCAGCTCCTTGAATCCACCCTGCCCGACTGCGCCGTGGACGAGGCCGAGGACGGCCACGCCGTCCTCGGCCTCGCGCGCGCCGCAAGCTACGACCTCGTCATCCTGGACTTCTCCATGCCCGGCATGGACGGCCTCGACCTCATCCGCGACCTCAAGGACCTCGACCCCGCCACCCACATCCTCGTCCTCACCATCCTACCGGAGGAACAGTACGCCCTGCGCGCCTTCAGGCTCGGCGCCTCCGGCTGCGCCAACAAAGCCATCGACCCCGGCGAGCTCGTCGAGGCTGTCAAAACCGTGCTGGCGGGCAGGCGCTACCTCAGCCCCAAGGCCGGCGAGCTCCTCCTGGACGAACTCTCCGGCGGCGAGGACAGCCCCCACCTCCGCCTCTCAGACCGCGAATTCCAGATCCTCAAGTTCCTGGCCGGCGGCAGGAGCGTGGGCGAGATCGCCGCCGCCCTCAACCTCTCGGTCAAAACGGTCAGCACCTACCGCACCCGGCTCATGGAGAAAATGCGCTTCGAGAACAACAGCCAGCTCATGCGCTACGCCCACCTCCACGGCCTGGCCGACTTCGGTTAACTATTGGGGTCTGACCCCAATAGTTAACTTCGTAGGACGCCGTCCTACGCGAAGTTCCGCCGGGCTCCTACATACCCCGCCCAAAGGCGACCCTAGAATAGCGCTAAGGGCCCGCGGAGGCCCGATGCCCCATACCCAGGCATTTCCAGGAGGAACCATCATGACGAAAGGAACCGTCGCCCGACGCCGCGCAACCCTCGCGCTCGCCGTCGCCGCCATTTTCGCGGCGCTCTTCGGCGCCTACGCGCAGACCACCCTCAAAGTGGGCGTCTCCACCGAACCCGCCTCCATCGACCCCCAGTACTCCACCACCGGAGCCACCCAGCTCGCCTCCCAGCAAATCTTCGAGACCATCGTGGGCAGGGACAAGAACCTGCGCATGATCCCCAACCTCGCCCTCTCCTGGAAGGAAGTCGACTCCCTCACCTGGGAACTCAAGCTCAGGCCCGGCGTCAAGTTCCACGACGGCAAGCTCTTCGGCGCCGACGACATCGTCTTCAGCCTCAAGCGCATCCCCCGCGTGCCCGACTCCCCCTCCAGCTACAAGCGCAACGTGGCCGCCATCAAGGATGCCGTGGCCGTGGACAACCTCACTGTCAGGCTCCTTCTCAAGACCCCCTCGCCCCAGCTGCCCATCGACCTCACCTTCGTGTACGTCCTGCCTTCGACCACCCCGGCCGACGCCACCCAGGACGACTTCAACAAAGGCAAGTACGTGAACGGCACTGGCCCCTTCAAATTCGTCGAATGGGTGCGCGGCGACCGCCTCGTCCTGGACAAGAACCCCGCCTACTGGGGCGTCAAATCCTCCTACGACCGCGTCATCTTCAGGCCCATCACCAACGACCCCTCCCGCGTGGCCGCCCTCCTGGCCGGCGACGTGGACATGATCGACCAAGTCTCCCCCGTGGACCAGGACAGGCTCCGCAAGGACAGCCGCGTCACTCTCCTGTCCAAGCCCGCAGCCACCATGATGTACATCCACATGGACTCCAACCGCGACAAGTCGCCCTTCGTGGCCGGCAAGGACGGCAAGCCCCTGGACAAGAACCCCCTCAAGGACCCCAAAGTCCGCGAAGCCCTTTCCCTGGCCATCAACCGCCAGGCCCTGGTCGAGCGCGTCCTCTCCGGCGCGGCCGAGCCCGCCGGCCAGTTCGTCCCGGAAGGCATGGTCGGCTACGCCCCCGACCTCCTGCCCGAACCCTACGACGTCGAGAAAGCCAAGCGCCTCCTCGCCGAGGCGGGCTACCCCAACGGCTTCTCCCTCACCCTGCATTCGCCCAACGACCGCTACCTCAACGACGAGCAGGTCGCCCAGACCATCGGCCAGTTCTTCGCCCGCATTGGGCTGGACATCAAAGTCCAGGCGCTGCCCTACTCGGTCTTCAGCACGGCGGCCACCAAGCTCGAGTACAGCATCTTCCTGATGGGCTTCGGCAACACCACCGGCGACTCCGCCCGTGGCATGACGGCCGTCCTGGCCACCTACAACACCGCCGCGGGCCTGGGGGCCAACAACCGCGGCCGCTATTCCAACCCCGAGTTCGACAAGCAGATCGTGGCGGCGGCCGCGGCCTCCGACGACGACAAGCGCGAATCCTTCCTCCAGGAAGCGGCGCGCATCGCCTTCGCCAAAGACCACGCCATCATCCCGCTCTACTACCAGACCACTACCTGGGCGCTCAAGAAAGGCCTCACCTACGAGGCGCGCATGGACGAATACACCCTGGCCAATTACGTCAGGCCGGTAAAGTAAGCGGACAAGGGAGCGGAGGACACACCGTGGTCGTCTTTATCGTTCGGCGGCTCTTCCAGAGCGTTATCCTCATCCTCGCGATGTCGCTCCTGGTGTTCATGGGCGTCTACGCCATCGGCAATCCCGCCGACGTGCTCATATCCCCGGACGCCACCGAGGCCGAGCGCGCGGACATCGTCCGCCACTTCGGCCTCGACAAGCCCCTCTACGCCCAGTACGGCCTCTTCCTCGCCAACGCCGCCAAAGGCGACCTCGGGCGGTCTTTCAAGTACAACGAGCCGGCGCTCGGCCTCATCGCCGAGCGCGTGCCCGCCACCCTGGAGATCGCCTTCGCCGCCCTCTTCCTCACCATCCTCGTGGGCATCCCCTTGGGCCTCCTCTGCGGGCTCAAACCCGACGCCCCCTGGAGCAAAATGATCATGGGCTTCTCCGCCTTCGGATTCTCCGTCCCCTCCTTCTGGCTGGGCCTGATGATGGTCATGGTGTTTTCAGTCTTTCTGGGATGGCTCCCCGCCTCCGGCAGAGGCCAGACAAAGGACCTCTTCGGCATCCCCTTCAGCTTCCTCACCCTGGACGGCCTCAGGCACATGCTGCTGCCGGCCTTCAATCTGGCCTGCTTCAAGCTCTCGCTCGTGATTCGTCTCACGCGGGCGGGCACTCAAGAAGTCGTCCGCAGCGACTACGTCAAGTACGCCAAGGCCAAAGGCCTCAGGCCCGCCCGCGTCATCTTCGTGCACGTTCTGAAAAACACCCTCCTTCCCATCGTCACCGTCCTCGGCCTCGAATTCGGCAGAACCATTGCCTTCGCCACCGTCACCGAAACCGTCTTCGCCTGGCCCGGCATGGGCAAGCTCCTGATCGACAGCATCGGCGTCCTGGACCGCCCCGTCATCGTCGCCTACCTCATGATGATCGTCGTCATGTTCATCGCCATCAACCTGATCGTCGACCTCGTCTACACCGCCCTGGACCCCCGGGTTCGCCTGGAGGAACGCCGATGAGCCGCGCCCGAAAGCTACCCGCTGCCCGGGCTAAAACCGCCGTGCCGTTCCGCGACCGCCCCCTCGGCAAGGCCCTGGCCGAGTACGCCGAAAGCCCCTCGGCCATCATCGCCGCCGTCATCGTGGCCCTCTTCGTCCTGGCCGCCGCGGCCGCCAGCATCATCGCGCCCCAGGACCCCTACGACCTCGCCAAGCTCGACCTCCTGGACGGCGCCCTCGCGCCCCTCTCCAAGAGCTTCTCCGGCATGACCTACCTCCTCGGCACCGACGAGCAGGGCAGGGACATGCTCTCCGCCATCCTCTACGGCATGCGCATCAGCCTCTCGGTCGGCATCATCAGCACCATCGCTGCCTTCATCCTCGGCACCTCGCTCGGCCTCATCGCCGCCTACAAGGGCGGCCGATTCGACACCCTCCTCATGCGCGTCGTGGACCTCCAGCTCAGCTTCCCGGCCCTGCTTATCGCGCTGGTCCTCCTCGTCGTCCTTGGCCAGGGCGTGGACAAAATCACACTCGCCCTCGTCATCGTCCACTGGGCCTACTTCGCCCGCGCCGCCCGTGGATCGGCCTTGGCCGAGCGCAACCGCGAATATATCGAAGCCGCCCGCGCCCTGCGCCTCTCGGAAGCCCGCATCATCTTCCGCCACCTCATGCCCAACGTCATGCCCTCCATCATCGTCATCGCCACCACCATGGTGGCCAGGGCCATCTCTACGGAAGCCACCCTGAGCTTCCTCGGCATCGGCCTGCCCATCACCGAGCCCTCGCTCGGCCTCCTCATCTCCAACGGATTCCGTTACCTCCTTTCCGGAAAGTACTGGATCAGCTTCTACCCAGGCATCGCCCTGGTCGTCGTGATCGTCGCCCTCAACATGATGGGCGACCGCCTGCGCGACGTGCTCAACCCGAGGCTCAAGCGATGACCCCCCCCACCCTGGACGTGCGCGATCTCCGAACCTCCTTTTTCACCAAGGCGGGCGAGGTCAAGGCCGTCAACGACATCTCCTTCACCCTGGACGCCGGGGAAGTCCTCGGCATCGTGGGCGAGTCCGGCTCCGGCAAGAGCGTCACCGGCTTTTCCATCCTCGGCCTCGTGGACAGCCCGGGCAGGATCGCCGGCGGCCATATCCTCTTCAAAGGCGAGGACATGCTCGCCATGAGCGAGGAACGGCGCCGCCAGCTGCGCGGCTCGGCCATCGCGGCGGTCTTCCAGGACCCCCTCATGACCCTGAACCCCGTCTTGCGCATCGGCACCCAGATGGTCGAGGCCGTGCGCGCCCACGCCAAAGTGGGCGAGGCCGAGGCCCGCCGCCGCGCCGTGGAGGCCCTGCGCAAGGTCGGCATCCCCTCGCCGGAGGAAAGGCTCGCCGCCTATCCCCACCAGTTCTCGGGCGGCATGCGCCAGCGCGTCTGCATCGCCATCGCCCTCCTGAACCAACCCGCCCTCATCATCGCCGACGAACCCACCACCGCCCTGGACGTTACCATCCAGGCCCAAATCCTGTACGAAATGCGCGCCCTCTGCGCCGAGTCCGGCACCGCCCTGATCTGGATCACCCACGACCTCTCCGTGGTGGCCGGCCTGGCCGATAAAATCTGCGTGATGTACGCCGGCAAGATCGTGGAGCGCGGCACCGTGGACCAGATCCTGGACCACCCCCGCCACCCCTACACCCGCGGCCTGATACGTTCCCTGCCCGCGCGCTCGGCTCGGGGCGGCGAACTCTACCAGATCCCCGGCATGACCCCCTCTCCCCTCGCCATCGGCGAGGAATGCGCCTTCCGGGCGCGCTGCCCCAGGGCCGACGCCTCCTGCGATCGCGACCCCGCCGAAACCGAGCTCGGCCCCGGCCGCGGCTGCCGCTGCCATCACCCCCACAGCGAGGAGGAACCGGTATGAGCGATCCCATCCTCACCGTCGAGGGCGTCTCCAAAGTCTTTTCCAAGAAACTCGACCTGCCCGCCAAGATCGTCAAACGCCTCGGCGGCCATGTCGACGAGCGCGCCGTCCGCGCCGTGGACAACGTCAGCTTCACCCTCGCCCGGGGCGAAGTCGTGGGCTTCGTCGGCGAGTCCGGCTGCGGCAAGTCCACCCTGGGCCGCATGGCCGTCGGCCTCCTTCCGCCCAGCGCGGGCAAGGTCCTGTACAACGGCGTCTCCCTGGCCGACGCCCGCACCAAAACTGAGCGCCTCAAGGCCCTGGGCGCCCAGATGATCTTCCAGGACCCCTACGCCTCCCTCAACCCCCGCCTCCGCGTGCGGGACATCGTCGGCGAAGCCCCCCTCGTCCACGGCCTCGTGCCCGCGGAAAACCTCGACGCATGGGTGGCCGAGACCCTCTCCCGCTGCGGCCTGGACCCGGCCTACATGGACCGCTACCCCCACCAGTTCTCCGGCGGCCAGCGCCAGCGCGTCGGCATCGCCCGCGCCCTGGCCGTGCGCCCCGAGCTGATCGTCGCCGACGAGGCCGTCGCCTCCCTGGACGTCTCCATCCAAGCCCAGATCCTCAACCTCTTCATGAAGCTCCGCGAGGAACTTTCCTTGAGCTACCTCTTCGTCAGCCACTCCATCGGCGTGGTCAAGCACATCTCCGACCGCGTCATGGTCATGTACCTGGGCCGCCTGGTCGAGGAAGGCCCCGCCGCGGAGCTCTTCGCCGCGCCCAACCACCCCTATACCCAGGCCCTCTTAAGCCAGGTGCCAAAGATCGAGGACCGCAAGGCCGCCTACCGCCCCGTCAAGGGCGAGATTCCCTCGCCCCTGGACCCGCCCCCCGGCTGCCACTTCCACCCCCGCTGCCCCCACGCCATGCCCCTCTGCCGCGAGGCGGCGCCGGCGCTGGCGGAGATCGCTCCAGGCCGCCGCTCCGCCTGCCACCTCAACACGAAAAGTTAAAAATCGGGGTCAGACCCCGTTTTTTAACGAGCGGCCGAAATAACGGAGGCACCATGCCCGAAACGAAGAAAACCTACGTGCTCCTTTCCAACGTCATGGTCCCGATGCGCGACGGCGTCCGCCTCGCCACCGACGTCTACCTGCCCGCCGCGGCCGGCGGGGAGAGCGGCGGCCAAGCCGCTCTCCCAGGGTCTTTCCCCGTCATCCTCGAGCGCACCCCCTACGACAAAACCGCCCCCTCCCGCTCGGAGCGGAGCGTCGCCAACCCCCAGCCCCTCGGCCGCGCTGAAGTGGCCGCCTACTTCGTCGAGCGGGGCTACGCCTTCGTCTACCAGGACTGCCGCGGCACCCACCGCTCGGAAGGAACCTTCACCAAATACCTCTCCGAAGGCGAGGACGGCTACGACGCCATCGCCTGGATCGCCGCCCAGAGCTGGTGTGACGGCAAGGTCGGCACTATGGGCCTCTCCTATGCGGCCCACACCCAAGTGGCCGCCGCCTGCCTGGCGCCCACCGCCCTCAAGGCCATGTTCGTCGACTCCGGCGGCTTTCACGACGCCTACCAGGGCGGCATCAGGCAGGGCGGGGCCTTCGAGCTCAAGCAGGCCACCTGGGCCATGCGCCAGGCCATCCAGAGCCCCGAGGCCGCTGCCGACCCCCTCGTCAAGGGCGCGCTGGAGTCCGAATTCGCCCACATCCGCGCCTGGTTCCGCGCCCTCCCCTGGCGCGCCGGCCAGTCCCCCCTGCGCTGGCTCCCCGACTTCGAGGACTATTTATTGGAGCAGTGGGGCCACGGCCGGTACGACGAATTCTGGCGCCGGCTCGGCATCTGCGCCGCCGCCTACATGGACGGCTTCGCGGCCATCCCCATGGTCCACATGTCCAGCTGGTACGACCCCTACCCCCGCACCGCCACCGAGAACTACCAGGACCTCAAGCGGCGAGGCAAAGGCCCCCTGGCCCTCATCCTTGGCCCCTGGACCCACGGCGACCGCTGCCTCACCTATGCGGGCGACGTCGATTTCGGCCCCCGCGCCCCCCTGGAGGGGAACGTGGCCCCCGACTTCCTCCAGCTCCGCCTCACCTGGTTCGACCGCTGGCTCAAAGCCCCCGCCTCCGGCGCGGCCCAATCCGATCTCCCTGTGCGCTATTTCCGCATGGGCGGCGGCTCCGGCCGCAAAAACGCCCAGGGCCGGCTCGAGCACGGCGGCGAATGGCGCAGCGCCCCCGACTGGCCCCTGCCCGACGCCGAGCGCCGAGCCCTCCACCTCCTCCCCGGCGGGCTCCTGGGCGACACGCCGCCACAAGAGGAAACCTCGATCGCCTACCGCTACGACCCCCGCGACCCCGTCCCCTCCATCGGCGGCTCCATCACCTCCGGCGAACCCATCATGCGCGGCGGCGCCTTCGACCAAGTCGAAGACGAACGCTTCTTCGGCTGCTCCCACCCCGGCCTCCCCCTCGCGGCGCGCCCCGACATCCTCGTCTTCCAAACCGAGCCCCTGGCGAGCGCCCTCGAGGTGACCGGCCCCATCGAGGCCGAGCTCTGGATCTCCTCCGACTGCCCGGACACCGACTTCACCATCAAGCTGATCGACGTCTACCCGCCCTCCGCCGACTATCCCCGCGGCTTCGCCATGAACCTCACGGACGGCATCCTGCGCGCCCGCTACCGCGACTCCTGGGAATCGCCCGAGCCCCTGCAGCCCGGCAGGATCTACAGGGTCACGGTGCGCGCCTTCCCCACCAGCAACCTCTTCGCCGCCGGCCACCGCATCCGGCTGGACGTCTCCAGCTCCAACTTCCCCCACTTCGACGTCAACCCCAACACAGGCGAGCCCGAGGGCTCCTCCCGCACCTGGCGTGCGGCGACGAACGCCCTGCATCTGGGGCCGGAGCACCCCTCCCGCCTCTTCCTTCCTAGTAGGACAGGATAACAGGACCCCAAGACTGACAGGAAAAAGCTTTTGATTAAGAAAGAAAGAGAAGAGAAGAGCGGAGAAAATGAAAAAGGGTTAAGAGAAGAGCCGCGCGCTCTCTTAACCCAAAAACGCTTCCTGTGAATCCTGTCCCATTCCTGTCGTCCTGTCCAATTATTTGAATCAAGAGCCCTATCTTTGCGCGGAATATTAGCATGATCGACGACCCGCTCACGGAAAAAATCATCGGGTGCGCGTTCAAGGTGTACAACACCCTCGGCGCCGGCTTCCTGGAATCCGTCTACAAGCAAGCCATGGCCATGGAACTGCACAAAGCCGCCTTGCCCTTCATCATCGAGGCGCCCATCGACGTCTTCTACGACGGAACCGTCATCGGCTCCTTCTTCGCCGACGTCATCGTCAAAGGCCGCGTGATCCTCGAGCTCAAAGCCGTCGAGGCCATCGCCAAAGCCCACGAAGTCCAGCTCGTGAACTACCTCAAGGCCACGGACACCCCCACCGGCCTCGTGATCAACTTCGGCCCCCAGGACATCACCTTCAAGCGCAAGTACCGCGACTACACGCCCAAAACCACGACAGGACGACAGGACCATCAGGACCTACAGGAAAGAACCTTTGGTTAAGAAAGAGAAGAGCAAGTATGCATAACCTAAATAGGCTCCGATAAGCGCCGCGCGCCCTCCTAACCTAAAAGCTCCTTCTTGTAAATCCTGTCCCATCCCGTAGTCCTGTCGTATAATAAAGACAATGAAAGACGTTCTTACCTATAAAGACTATATGGGCTCGGTACATTACTGCGCTGAAGACGAAATCTTCTATGGCAAGCTGGAAGGGATAGACGACTTGGTGACCTTTGAGGCGAAAAGCGTCGACGCCCTCAAATCCGCCTTTAAGGAATCCGTTGAAGACTATCTTGAAACCTGCAAGCGAGAGGAAAAGGAAACTGAAAAATCCTATAAGGGAAGCTTCAACGTGAGAATATCGCCCGAACTGCATAAAAGAGCAAAGCGAACGGCGGTGGAGCAGGGGATCTCCCTGAACCAGCTCATGCAGAAAGCGCTTGAAAACGAACTCTCAAAGGCATGACTGAAGCGCTAGCGCAGCCAGCCCGATGGTCCGGCTCCCTCTTCGGGAATCTGACAGGACGACAGGACCATCAGGACCTACAGGAAAGAACCTTTGGTCAAGAAAGAGAAGCGCGGCGATAGGCAACCGTGCCAGTCCCCGAGAAGCGCACAACGTCGTCTTTCCTAACCCAAAAACATTCTCTCAGTAAATCCTGTCCCATTCCCGTCATCCTGTCCTCTTACATAAAAACCGCCGCGCGGCCTTCACGTACACGTCCGCGTTGGTCTTCAGCGCCGGACCCTTCGTCGTCTTGTAGGCGTCTGTGTAGACGTAGTAGGCCGCGTCCGTGCCGCCGTCCAGGGCCGTCCGCTCGGTCGAAGACCAAAAGGCGCCTTGATACTCGACATGGAAGCCGGCGTGGCCGATGACCTTCCGCATCTCGGCAAGCTCGTCCCACGAGGGCAGGAACCAGTCGGCCGCGCCGCCGCATTCCAATTCGGCGCAATACCAGGCGGCCGGGTACATCGTGGCGTTGCCCGCGGCCTGGATCCAGTCCGTGTTCTCCTTGCCGTAGCCGATCCCCGCGTAGGTGTTGCCCACGACATAGGTTGTCTGGGCCGCCCAGAGCCGGTACCCATTGTCGGAAACGGAGGCCGTCGCCGCGGTGTCGGTGGGCGAGGCTTCCAGGTATCGCCAGCCGTTCGAGTAGCTGCCCTTGTCGTAGAAGATCGAGCCGCCGGCGGGGCCCTTCGCGCCGAGGGCGGGCACCGTCACCGTCACGGTGATCTCCTGGCCTTTCCCGCCGACGGTCAGGGCGCCGTTGCCCATCCACGAGACCTGGTCTGCCGCCGTTCCGGCGGAGACGATGAAGGTCATCGCGCCCGGGCCGGACAGCTGGACGTAGCCTTCCCAGACGCCGTTCTCCAGGGCGAGGCTGCCCGATCCGGTTTGGGCGCCGTCGCCGTCGATCACCGCCACCTTCACCCAGGACGCCGCGAAGCCCCGCGCCTTCTCGGCGCCAAGGCTTTCGCGGGCAAGGACGGCCTTGTCGCCCAGGCCCGAGATGGTCACCTTCACTTCGTTTTCCTTGGGTTCGTAGGTGTCCAGGCTGCAGGCGGCCAGCGCGCCCCATGCCGCCAGCGCGAGGAGCGCCAGGATGATCGACGGGAATCCAAAATGCCGGGTAGCCTTTTTGTTCATCATTTCCTCCCAGGCGGTGATGCGTGGAAAATGGAAACTCCGATAAGTTTAAGTATCTCCGCGGCTTCCCGTAATTCAAGAAGCCCAAGGACAGGACGACAGGACGACAGGACCTTCAGGACCTACAGGAAAGCGCCTTTGGTCAAGAAAGAGAAGTCCAGCGATAGGTAACCGCGGTAACCGCGCCAAGCTCCGAGAAGCGCGCAGCGTCCTCTTTCCTAACCCGAAACTCCTTCCTGTAAATCCTGTCCCATCCTGTAATCCTGTCTTGTCAACAAATTAAAAGCAACACTTTAAAAATACTCAAATTATTTAAAGTAATAGTTTACAATTCTGGGCAAATGTTCGATGATTCGGATATGGAACTGTTCGATCGACTTTATTTCGGGGAGTTTTCTAAAAAATTGGCGGCGCCCTATGTCCATATCATGTTCGGCGCTCGTCAAACGGGGAAATCGACGCTCATTAGAAGCTGTATTCCCTCCGATGCGCTCGTCTTCGATTTTTCCGATCCCTCCCTGCGGATGCGGTTCGCCGCCGCTCCCGGGAGGTTCATCGATCTTTACCGAGCGCTCCCCGATTCGGGGAACCCTCGCGCGGGTACTCCGCGATGGGTCTTCCTTGACGAGGCCCAAACCGTACCGGAGCTTTTCGATGCGGTCCAATTTCTTTACGATGAGGAAAAACGAATTTTGCCGGAAGAGCGGCGCAGCCGTTTCATACTTTGCGGGAGCTCGGCGCGGCGGCTCAGGCGCATCGGCGCCAATTTGCTCCCCGGCAGAAGCTTCATGCATCGACTCTATCCGCTCACCAGCGCCGAGTACGAACAAACGATCCCCGTGGGATATCCTATCGACCGACTCGCCGGAAGGCGAAGCCTGCTTCCCTGTCTTCAGGATGAACCTTCCCTGAAGATACCCTTTCCGCCGAGGAGCCTCGAGGATAGGATGACTTTTGGCGATCTTCCCGGAATTGCGGTCGAGCGCTCCGATAGGAGCGACGTGCTTCGCGCCTATGCGGGCGCGTATGTCGAGGAGGAGCTTCATCGGGAAGCGCAGATAAGGGCGTGGGGGCCTTTCCTGCGATTCTTGTCGCTCGCGGCCGCCGAATCGGGGAGCATTGTCAACTTTTCAGGGATCGCCAAAGAATCGGGAGTCTCCTCGCCCACGATCAAGGCGCATTATCAGCTTCTCGAGGACATGTTTCTTGGATTCACGGTACCCGCTTTTTCCGGAAGCCCGCGCAAGACCGCGCTTTCCAGCCCCCGATTCTTTTTCATCGATCTCGGCGTGCGGAATGCGCTGGCGGGGCTTTCCTTCGGTCCGGACACGGTGCTCGCGAACCCGGGCCCTCTTTTTGAACAATGGGTGGGCATAGAGCTCTATAAGAGGCTTGCCTATCGCGGAGACGCGAAACTCAGCTATTATCGCACCGCGGGCGGAGCTGAGATTGATTTTATCGTGGAGCGTGCGGGAGCGCTTGTCCCGATAGAGGTGAAATGGACGGAAAACCCGACAAAAAAGGATGCGCGCCATCTCGAGGCGTTCCTGCAGGATCATAAGGCCGTCGCGCCTCAGGGATACATCGTTTGCCGTGCCCCGTATCCCCTTCGCATAAGCGACACAGTCACCGCCATCCCCTGGTGGGCGCTCTAGCTTCGGGGTCAGACCCCAATTTTCAACTTTTTAACAGGATAGCAGGACCATCAGGACTACCAGGAAAACCTTCTGGCAAAAACCAAAGAAACATCATAGAGTAAACACCCATGGGAACCACGAAAAAGAGCAGAGACCCCCTCGATGCCGCGACGATCGGCAATGCCTTCAATGCCATGCTGGAGGGACTCTCCGATAAAGAGCTGGCCCTCATGCAGGAAATGCTTCAAGACATCACCCAGGGCGCATTGCCCTCCCGCGACCCCTTTCACGACCTCGCCGAGGAATACGACCTTTCGGTTGATGCGGCCGATATTGAAAACTTCCTCGCCGTCGAACTCGGACACTATGCGGCAATCGGCAAACTCACCAAGAAAAAGCTCGCCTCCGACCCGGCCTTTCGGGAACGGCTCATGGAAAGTGCGATCGATCGAACGCTCGTGGGCCTCTGCGTAACGGGCATTCCCGAATCCGGACGCAAAGCGCTGAGGCTCTGCGCGCGCGGCGCGGCGGAGGCCATCCTCGATGGCATCGATCTCTCCATCATTGAGAACCCGCAGGCAAACTATCTCCGCGAAGCCCTTATGGAGATTTTTGAACGCTTCCTTCTCTGGATGCGCATCGTTCGCCACAACCTGGACGAAGCGTCTGAAGCTGAAGAAAAACAGCTCGCCACGCACCTCGCCAAAATGAACGAGCTCCTCAACCTGTGCTATCAGCTCGACGAAACACTGCGCTCCGACAAAGCGCGCCTCGCCGAAGTGCTGAAACAAGGCCAGGCCGGCCTTAAAGCGTACCTCGCCACCCTCGATGGCCTGGAAGCCCTTATGTCCTCTCGGCGGCACGCCAGGAAAATACCGGCGAAAGGCCGTGATTCCAACCATGCCACCCTCTCCCGCCAGGGGTACATACCCTCGAAGTATTACTATGAGCTGGAAATCGCCCTGCGGGGAACCAAGCCGCGCATCTTCAGAACCCTCCGCATCCCCGGCAACCGGACCCTCGCCGACCTCCATCGCTGCCTGCAGGACGCCTTCGGCTGGGAAGACTATCACCTCCATGAGTTTCACTATGACCATGCGATATTCGGCGAGCTCTCGGATGAGGAGGAACGCGTGATCATCGCCGACGACATCGTCAGCCTCGACGAGCTTGGGCTCAAGGTAGGCTATACGCTCGAATACACCTACGATTTCGGTGATGACTGGGTGCATTCTATAAAAGTAAAGGCGCGGGACAAGCTCCAAGGCGAGGAAGCCTGGACTTCCCGCTGCGTCTGCATGGACGGCGCCATGGCCGCTCCCCCCGAAGACTGCGGCGGCATCGAGGGCTATAAGGAACTCCGAGCGGAGGCATCGGCCACGCTGTTCGTCCCCAAGACTCCCAGGATTCGCTGGGTCCCGGAGCGCTTCGACAAAGACGCGGTCAACAAAAAGCTGGAGCGTCGTTAAAGCGGGGTCTGACCCTAATTTTGAAGTTTACGACAGGATCCCAGGACTAGCAGGAAAAAGCTTTTAGTTAAGAAAGAGAAGAGAAGAAAAGAGAATATAAAAAAGGGTTAGGAGAAAAGCCGAGCTCTCCTTCCTAACCCAAAACTCCTACCTGTAAATCCTGTCCAATTCACACAATTTCATCTTCCATAGTCGATGAAATCGCGTTATAATATCTATTATGAACATCGATAGAGCGCTCTTAGGGATACTCCAGCACCGCCTGCGGACCGACCGGCGCATAGTGCTTCTTTATGGGCCTCGGCAATGCGGCAAGACAACCCTTGCCCGGGCTGCGATGCGGAGCTTCGAAGGCAAAACCATCATGGTCAACGGCGAGGATCCGCGCGTACAGGAGCTCTGGGCTTCGAGCGATCTTCGCATGATCAAAGGGCAAATCGCCGGCTTCGATCTCGTCTGCGTCGACGAGGCGCAGCACATCCCGAACGTCGAGCGGGCGCTCAAGCTGCTCTACGACGAAGGCTTCCCCGGCTCGCTCCTGGTGACGGGCTCCTCGAGCCTCTCCATCGCCCGAACCGCCACCGAAGCACTCACGGGGCGAACCTGGACCTATACGCTCTATCCGATCGCCTTTTCCGAGCTTGGCGAAAAGCTGTCTCCCTTCGAGCTCGAGGGGAGTCTGCCCGAATGCCTCGTGCTCGGGCTGTATCCCGCGCTTTTCAGCATGGGCGCGAAAGCCGACAAAGTCGCGCACCTTCTGGAATTGAGTTCCGCATACCTGTACAAGGATGTCCTCGAGCTGGGCGGCATCCGCAACCCGCGGAAGCTTCGGGATCTCCTGCGCCTTCTGGCCTATCAAGTGGGATCGGAAGTCTCATATCAGGAATTAGGCAGACAAACTTCCATGAGCGCCGACACGGTGATCTCCTATGTCGACCTGCTTGAAAAGGCTTTTGTCGTCTTCCGGCTCGGCGGCTACGGCAGGAACCTCAGGAAAGAAGTGACCCGCAAGGATAAGGTCTATTTCTACGACAACGGGATCAGGAACGCGTTGATCGACGACTTCAAGGACTGGGAGCTAAGGCCGGACAAGGGCGCTCTCTGGGAGAACTTCCTCGTCGGCGAGCGGAGAAAGCACAACGCCTATCGGGGCTGGCACGGCGGCGCATGGTTCTGGCGCACGCATACGGGAGCCGAGCTCGACTATGTCGAGGAGTCGGAAGGCAACCTCGCCGGCTTCGAGTTCAAGCTCGCCAAACGGACGCTCCAGCCGCCCGCTTCCTGGACCGCCGCGTATCCCGGCGCCGGTTTCGAGTGCGTCAACCGCGACACCTACCTAGGCTTTATCGGCGTGAATACTAAGACAGGACGACAGGACCGTCAGGACCCACAGGAAAAAGCTTTTGGTTAAGAAAGAAAGAGAAGAAAAGAAATAAATAAACGAGACAGGCTGCGAGAAGAGCCGCGTTCTCCTTCCTAACCAAAAACTCCTACCTGTAAATCCTGTCCCATTCCTGTCATCCTGTCAAACACAAAACTTGTACGACTTTTGTTCAACTAATCACAAAAGAGGCTACACTTTTGTGATGACCCGCAATACACTTATAGTATGGAAAGAAAAGCCCTCTCAGCCCTGCTGGCGTGGCAACGTGATCCGCGCAGAAAACCTCTCGTCCTGAACGGCGCCCGCCAAGTCGGCAAAACATGGCTGCTCAAAGAATTCGGCAAAAGCATCTACCAAAACATCGCCTATATAAATTTCGAGTCCAATGAGCGTATGACAACGCTTTTCTCCTCCAACGTGGACCCTGCGCGCCTCCTCATGGGCTTGCGCGTGGAGACGGGCGTGCCCATCGAGCCTGAAAAGACGCTCATCGTATTCGACGAAGTCCAGGCGAACCCAAAGGCCCTCACCTCGCTCAAGTATTTTTATGAGAATGCTCCCCAGTACCACCTTATCGCGGCAGGATCGCTCCTGGGGATCTCGCTGCATGCGGACACTTCCTTCCCCGTCGGCAAAGTCGACTTCTTGAATCTCTATCCGCTCTCCTTCCTGGAATTCTTGAAAGCCATCGGCGAGCCTGAGCTGGCGGACCTTGTCGCATCAGGCGACTGGTCCATGATCGATGCGTTCAGGGAAAAGCTGACCGAATCCCTGCGCTATTACTATTGCGTCGGCGGCATGCCGGAGAGCGTGGTCACCTTCGTGGAAACCAAGGATCTCGACAAGGTCCGCGTCTTCCAGAAAGCGCTGCTTGAAGCCTATGAACGGGATTTTTCGAAATACGCGAAACCAGACACGGTCCCTCGGATCCGGGCGGTCTGGAATTCCCTGCCGGCCCAATTGGCCCGGGAACAGAAAAAATTCGTGTACGGACTCGTCCGCGAGGGCGCCAGGGCGAGAGAATATGAATCCGCGATCGAGTGGCTTTGCGATGCGGGCTTGTCGCGCAAAATCTTCAGAGTCTCGAAGCCCGGGCTTCCGCTCAAGGCATATCAGGAGCTCAACGCGTTCAAGCTCTACATGCTTGATATCGGGCTGCTGGCGGCGCATGCGGGCTTGCCGATGCAGGCGGTATTGCGGGGGAACGCCCTTTTCGAGGAATTCAAGGGCGCGCTGACCGAGCAATATGTCGCGCAGGAATTGTGTCTCATGGAAGAAATGGATGCCTCATACTGGTCGAGCGACACCTCCCGGGCTGAGGTCGATTTTTTGCTTCAGGCCCAAGGTTCTGTTTACCCCCTCGAAGTAAAAGCGGCGGAAAACCTGCAAGCCAAGAGCCTCCGCGTCTATTACGACAAGTTTTCGCCCCCGCGCGCTTTTCGAACCTCGCTGTCGCCCTACCGCGAACAAAGCTGGCTGACGAACATCCCCCTCTACGCGCTCTCCCTGCTCAATAAGGCGACAGGACGACAGGACCATCAGGACTGACAGGAAAAAGCTTTTGGTTAAGAAAGAAAGAGAAGAAAAGAAATAGGTAAACGAGACAGGCTGCGAGAAGAGCCGCGCGTTCTCCTTCCTAACCCAAAAACTCTTTCCTGTTAATCCTGTCCCATTCCTGTCATCCTGTCAAATATCCTATAATAATAGCAAAAAATGTTGAAAATACTAGGTAAATAGTGCATAATCAATTTCATGATACGCTTCGCCTTCGATTTTCTCGCGCAGTGGCGCGTAAGGCCCGACAGAAAACCTCTCGTACTGCGCGGAGCCCGGCAAGTGGGAAAAACGGAGCTTGTGCGGATCTTCGCGCGCCAGGCATTCGATTCGGTCGTGGAAATCAATTTCGATGAAGATCCCGAAAAAGCGAGCCTTTTCGACGAGCCTGATGTCCGGACCATCGTGCGGCTTATCGAAGTCGATGCTTCCGAGAAGATAGTCCCGGGGAAGACCCTTCTTTTCCTTGATGAAATTCAAGCGGTTCCCGCGGTTCTCGCCAAGCTCCGCTATTTCTACGAAAAAATGCCGGAACTCCATGTGATCGCCGCGGGCTCCCTCTTGGATTTCTCGCTCGGCGCGCCGGAATATTCCGTTCCCGTCGGAAGAATCGAATTCATGTATCTGGGGCCCATGAGTTTTGAGGAATTCCTCCTGGCTCGCGGACAGGAGCAGCTGCGCGAGTACCTTTCCGAATACCGAATTCCGCAAAGCCTTCCCGAAGCGCTTCATGCCAAGGCGCGAGCCTGCATGAGGGAGTACTTCCTGGTTGGGGGCTTGCCGGGGGTGGTAAAGGCTTTCATAGAATCGGATCTGGACTTGAAAGCCGCGTCGCGCGCGCAGAGCAACCTATTGCTCACCTACTATGCCGATTTCAGCAAGTATAAGCGAAAAGCCGATGTTCCGATGCTGCAGGCAGTCTTCAAGAATATTCCCGCGACGATCGGCAAGACGGCGAAATACTCGAGCCTCAATCCTCTCGCTCGATCGATCCAGGTGCGAGAGAGCCTGGATCTGTTGGAGAAGGCGCGCCTCGTGTTCAGGGTGTTCCATTCGGATGGGAACGGGATTCCCCTTGGAGCCGAGGTCCATCCTTCATCCTTCAAACTTGTTTTTCTGGATATCGGGCTTCTGGCGTCTTTTCTGGGTCTCAACGCAGCCGACTTTCCGCGCGATAGGGATATGACGCTTGTCAATTCCGGCGCCATGGCGGAGCAGTTCATCGGTCAGCATCTTTTATACCGGAATGGGTTCTATCACGAGCCTTCGCTTTTCTATTGGAACCGGCGGAACAAGGGATCCACGGCCGAAGTGGATTATCTCATCCAGCAGGGAAGCCGGGTTGTTCCCGTCGAAGTCAAGGCGGGCAAGACAGGCCGTCTCAGGTCGCTCCAGGTGTTCCTCCAGGAGAAAAACGCTTCCTTGGGGTTGCGTTTCAACGACGACGTGCCTTCTTGCCTTGAGTCCACGACCTCGATCGCGGGGAAACCCTCTCAGCCCTTTAAGCTTCTCTCCCTCCCCCTCTACCTCGTTGAACAATCCGAAAGGTTGCTAAATGGGGTCTGACCCCAATTTTTAACTTTTAGGACAGGATCCCATGACTCCCAGGACCCACAGGAAAAAGCTTTTAGCTAAGAAAGAAGAGCCGCGCTCCCTCCTAACCCATAACTCCTTCCCGTAAATCCTGTCCAGTCCCGTCATCCTGTCCACATCCCAAGAAACCTTCTGGCAAAAACCAAAGAACCAGCATAAAGTAAACACCCATGGGAACCATGAAAAAGAGCAAAGACCCACTCGATGCTGCGGCCATAACCAATGCCTGCAACGCCATGCTGGAGGGGCTCTCCGACAAAGAGCTTGCCCTCATGCAGGAAATGTTTCAGGACATCACCAAGGGCGCATTGCCTTCCCTGGATCCCTTTCATGACCTCGCCGAGGAATACGATCTATCGGTGGATGCGGCCGATATCGAACACTTCCTCGCCGTCGAACTCGGACACTATGCGGCAATCGGCACATTCACCAAGAAAAAGCTTGCATCGGACTCGGCCCTTCGGGAAAGCCTCATTGAAAAGGCGATCGATCGAACGCTCGTGGGCCTCTGTTTCACGGGAATTCCTGAATCCGGGCGCAAAGCGCTAAGAGCCTGCGCGCGCGGCGCGGCGGAGGCTTTCCTCGATACCATCGATTTCTCCATCATCGAGATCCCGCAGGCAAACTACCTCCGCGAAGCCCTGATGGATATTTTCGAACGCTTCCTTCTCTGGATGCGCATCGTCCGCCACAGCCTGGAGGATGCATCGGAAGCTGAAGAAAAACAGCTTGCCGCGCACCTCGTTAAAATGAACGAGCTCCTCAACCTGTGCCACCAGCTCGATGAGCCGCTGCGCTCCGATAAAGCGCGCCTCGCCGAAGTGCTGAAACAAGGCAACGCCAGCCTTAAAGCGTACCTAGCCACCCTCGATGACCTGGAAGCCCTTATGTCCTCTCGGCGGCACGCCAGGAAAATACCGGCGAAAGGCCGTGATTCCAACCATGCCACCCTCTCCCGCCAGGGGTACATGCCCTCGAAGTACAGCTATGTGCTGGAAGTCGCCCTGCGAGGAACCAAGCCGCGCATCTTCAGAACCCTCCGGATTCCCGGCAACCGGACCCTCGCCGACCTCCATCGCTGCCTGCAGGACGCCTTCGGCTGGGAAGACTATCACCTCCATGAGTTTCGCTATGACCATGCGATATTCGGCGAACTCTCGGACGACGAGGAGCGAGTGATCATCGCCGACGATATCGTCAGCCTCGACGAACTGAGGCTCAAGGTGGGCCATACGCTCGAATACACCTACGATTTTGGCGACGACTGGGTGCATTCCATAAAAGTGAAGGCGCGGGAAAAGTTCCAAGACGAGGAAGCCTGGACCTCCTGCTGCGTCTGCCTGGACGGCGCCATGGCTACTCCCCCCGAAGACTGCGGCGGCATCGAGGGTTATAAGGAACTTCGTGCTGAAGCCTCGGCCACGCTGTTCGCCTCGCCGGCTCCCAGGATCCGCTGGGCACCGGATCGCTTCGACAAGGATACGGTCAATAATAAGCTGGCGCGCCGTTAAGAGGGGGTCAGACCCCATTTTTTAACTTTTAGACAGGACGACAGGACCCCCACGACTCACAGGAAAGCGCCTTTGCTCAAGAAAGAGAAGCGCGGCGATAGGTAACCGCGCCAAACTCCGAGAAGCGCACTGTGTCCTCTTTCCCAACCCAAAAACTCTTTCCTGTTAATCCTGTCCCATTCCTGTCATCCTGTCCAATTCTCACCATTTCATCTTTCATAGTCGATGAAATCGCGCCATAACATCTACTAGGACCGATCCCGAACGTCGAGCGATCGCTCAAGCCTCTCCATCGCCCGAACCTATACGCTCTATCCGATCGCCTTTCCCGAACTTGGCGAGAAGCTGTCCTCGAGCTGGGCGGCATCCGCAACCCGCGCAAGCTTCGGGACCTCCTGCGCCTCCTGGCCTATCAGGTGGGATCTGAAGTCTCCTATCAAGAACTGGGCCGGCAAACTTCCATGAGCGCCGACACGGTGATCTCCTATATCGACCTGCTCGAAAAGGCCTTTGTCGTCTTCCGCCTCGGCGGCTACGGCAGGAACCTCAGGAAAGAAGTGACCCGCAAGGACAAGATTTATTTCTACGACAACGGAATCAGGAACGCGCTGATCGATGATTTCAAGGACTGGGAGCTAAGGCCGGACAAGGGCGCTCTCTGGGAGAACTTCCTCGTCGGCGAGCGGAGAAAGCACAACGCCTATCGGGGCTGGCACGGCGGCGCATGGTTCTGGCGCACGCATACGGGAGCCGAACTCGACTATGTCGAGGAGTCGGAAGGCAACCTCGCCGGCTTCGAGTTCAAGCTCGCCAAACGGACGCTCCGGCCGCCCGCTTCCTGGACCGCCGCGTATCCCGGCGCCGGTTTCGAGTGCGTCAACCGCGACACCTACCTAGGCTTTATCGGCGTGAATACTACGACAGGACAACAGGACCATCAGGACTGACAGGAAAAAGCTTATGGTTAAGAAAGAAAGAGAAGAAAAGAAATAGGTAAACGAGACAGGCTGCGAGAAGAGCCGCGCGTTCTCCTAACCCAAAAACATTCTCCCAGTAAATCCTGTCCGGTCCCGTCATCCTGTCCTCTTAATCCCAAACCGCAGCCCAAAGCGTTCCACGATGGCCACTGAGGTACCACAATGCTCGGGCGGCGCCAAAGCGATCTGAATCCTGACCCCCAGCGGATCCGCGGCGTCCTCGGGCAGCCCCGCCTCCGCCAGGAGGCCGGGCACCTTGACCCAGCCCTGGTGGACCGAGAGCTTGCGCGCGAAGGCTATGCGCGGATCAAGCCCCATGAACCAGAGTCGGCGCTTGGCCGCGAAGAGCCAGCGCTCGGGCTTGTAGTCTTTCTTGTCCAGAAGGGCGAACTCGAGGCCCGCCGCGCCCTCGCTTGCGATCGCCACGGACAGGAAGGCCTCGGCCTCGTGGAAGGACCGCAGCACCGAGGCCTGCAGGCAATCCCGCAAGACGGCGCGCTTCCCCTCGGAGTCGGGAACCGCGGCCGCCAGCGCGAGCATCTCGTCTTTCAGCATTGCGCCGCTCCTTTCCGCGCCGCGTAGCGGCGGAAGGCCCGCACCGCTTTCGCGAGCCTGGGACGGCCCGCGCGGTCCGCCGCCGCCTTCAGCCGCTCAAGGTTAATGGGCGTTGGATTCAGAGCAGCGGCCTCCATGCGGCCCTCGTCCCAGTCTCCGCCTTCAATGAGCCACCAGTCCAGCAGCGCCTTTTCGGGAGTGGCAACGCAGGCGGCGCCCGCTATCGCGGGCGCCCCGCTGCCGCCGCTGCCGCCATTGCCCCTGGGCGTCATCCCGAACATCAAATCCCTCGGCAGCGCCGCGTACTCGTACCGCCCCAAGGCGTTCTCAAAGACCGCGGCCGGACGCGTCGTCGCCGAGGTGTAGCGGGGCAAGCCTTCAGGGGTGTGCCCCGCGGGCGCCGGCAAGGCTCCCAGCCTCGCCAGCGCCCAGCTCCCCGACAGGTAGGAGGGCTCGTACAGCCCCCCCGCCAGCTCCGCCCCGTCCAGGGAACGGCGCCGCCAAGGCTCGGCCAGCGTGAAGAATCCCCGCCGCAGCTCGACGAGCTTGCCCGCCTGCCGCCAGCGGTAGAGTTCCGTATGGACGCACGGCGCCGCCTCGCCCGAGACGAGGTGCGCCATCTCGAAGTCGAACCAGGGCTTGTCGCCGAAGGTTCGGACGATATCCTCGAATTTCATCAGCGATACTCTACACTAATGTTCAGTAAAGTAAAAGAAATCCCGCAAAAATTCCGCCGCGACCTCCCCCACCCGGCGCGCTTGCGGCGTCCCCCACGACGCCGCCCTTGTTTCCAGCCATCAGCGTACTCTATGCTACACCCATGTTCCTGCTCGGCAAGATTTTGGGCGCGCTCGCCTTTCCCCCGGGGCTCTTCCTCTCCCTCGCCCTGCTGGCGGTCCTGCTCCTCATCCTTAAAAGGCGCAAAACGGCCCTCCTGATCGCCGTGTTCGATGTCCTCATCCTGTATTTCCTGTCGACCTCAGCGGTTTCAAGCTTCCTCATCGCGCCGCTGGAGGACAAGTACCCGCCGCTCGTGGACGCCCAAGGGGCGCAGGTGGTCATCGTCCTGGGCGGGGGCTACAACGATGTCTCCCCCGAGTACGGCGGCCAGCCCGCCCTGGCGCCGGCGGCCGAAAAGCGGGCCGTCTACGGTCTGGAGCTCTCCCGGCGCTTCAAGCTTCCCCTCATCTACTCGGGCGGAGCCTCCTACGCGGTAACGACGAAAGGCAGCGAGGCCGAGGCCGCCGAGCGCCTCTGGCTGAGCCTGGGCGTCCCGAAATCCGGCATTGCCCTGGAGTCGGCGAGCCTCGACACCAAGATGAACGCCTCGGGCGTGGCCGGGCTCGTGCAAAGCAAGCGCGTCATTCTTGTTACGAGCGCCTTCCACATGCCGCGCTCGATGCTCGCGTTCCAGAAAGCGGGGATGGAGGTCGTCGCCGCGCCCACCGACTATCGGGCTAGGCGCTCGCCCCGCACCTGGGCGGACTGGCTGCCGAGCGTCTCCGCCATGGAGACTTCCTATGCCGCCCTCCACGAGTACGTGGGACTGCCTTTCTACCGGATTTCGAGCTTCAAGCGGTAGGAGCTAGGGGTGTTCTTCCGCGGGCCTGGAATAGGCGACTTTTTTTCTCAGTTATTGATGCGGCTTTCTTGAAACATTGAGACCTCTCACGAAGCAAGAGTGTTCAGTATTGATTAAGTTTTCGCTAAAAAGTAATGCTTTTATGCTGAAATTGAGCTTTGGCATGAAACATGCTTGTAATAATCTTTCAGATTCTTTTGTGGAGATGTATTTTTCTCGTGCAACCTCCCTTGTGCCCTGCCGATACTGATCGTAGAATGTTCAAAGTTTGAACATTCTTGGGAATTTCTCAATACTGTTCAAAGAGCCCTGCAGCGAGTCCGTCAGCGAGTTCCGGCCGCGATGGGATCGTCCTCGGCGTCCCCGCCTCTATAGAGCGAATCCAATCCCCGCGATTGGAGAGGCGTTTATGTGGCTCGGATGCTTTTAATCTTGATAAAATCAGTAAAAAATAAAGATGACTAGGCTTTTTCGGCTTCGAGATTTTCTTTCCATAGGGCAGCCGGCGTTCCCAATAATCCTGAAATCCTGTCGAATTTCTTTTCAAAAAGTGATAGGCCATGATTAGCGCTAAGGCCAAGCGCGGCACACCGTACGGGACGGTTTATATCCTGCATTCCCGCGGAGCCGAGGATCCAGCGCATGTCCTTCTCCGCGAGTGAATCTTACGATCGATAATGCGCTCGATCGCGGGCGGGGCGGTTGCTCTGCCCTCGAGTATTCAAACTGAGCTAAAAAAGTGGTTTGTGGTGCAGCCAGTTTTCTCAGGTTGGTGACGAATTGCCCCGAAAGGGAATATGTCGCCTTGAAAATTTTTTGATAGCATAAATTTCGACAAGATAACAGGATCTACAAGATTAACCTGTAAATCCTGTTCTTACTGTCATCTTGTTAAATTGTATCAATCGCCTTCATAGAAACTGGCTATGTAAGACTCGTATTGAGCGCCTGCCAGGCCGATATCTTTGATAATAAATAAAGCAACAAAACTATTCGTATTGGAGATATAAATGTTTTCTGGAAAAACACTTCTTATTACTGGTGGTACTGGATCCTTCGGTAATGCAGTATTGCGCCGCTTTCTCAAGACGGAGATTAAGGAAATCCGAATTTTCTCCCGTGATGAGAAGAAACAGGATGACATGAGAAAGCTTTACCATGATGATAAGATAAAGTTTTATATTGGTGATGTAAGGGATTATACCAGCATCGCGAGCGCGATGCATGGTGTTGATTATGTCTTTTCCGCAGCGGCGCTCAAGCAAGTCCCTTCGTGCGAGTTCTTCCCGATGGAAGCGGTAAGGACGAATGTGATTGGTACCGACAACGTGCTCACTGCGGCGGTGCACTATGGCGTTAAGAAAGTAATCTGCCTTTCCACCGACAAAGCGGTATACCCGATCAATGCTATGGGTATCTCGAAAGCTATGATGGAAAAGGTGATGGTTGCCAAATCGAGGACGGTGACTGCCGATCGAACGACTATCTGTGGTACGAGATATGGCAATGTCATGGCTTCTCGGGGCTCGGTGATCCCTCTGTTTGTTCAGCAAATCAAAGCCGGGCAGCCGCTCACCATCACTGATCCAAATATGACACGATATCTCATGTCGCTCGAAGATGCGGTGGAGTTGGTGGTGTTCGCATTTAAAAATGCAATCCCTGGTGATGTTTTCGTGCAGAAGGCTCCAGCTTCGACGATCGCTGATCTCGCGCAGGCAGTAAAAGAGCTTTTCAAGGCACCGAATGAGATCAAGGTGATAGGGACGAGGCATGGCGAGAAATTGCACGAAACGTTGCTTACCCGAGAAGAAATGGTCAAGGCTGAAGACCTTGGCGGCTACTACCGGATTCCCGCCGATACCCGCGATCTCAACTATGATAAGTATTTCGTTAATGGCGAAGAGCAGATTTCCCAAGGATGGGAGTATACCTCAGAAAACACGAAACGGCTCGATGTGAATGAGGTAAAAGAGCTTCTCTTGAAACTTGACTTTATAAAGGAAGAACTCATTCCTGCGGGCCTGAAATCATGAAAACTGCCTTAGTTACTGGTGCTGGTGGCTTCATTGGCCGCAACCTCTGTACGCACCTGGAGAGGCGGGAAGATGTTCGGCTGATCTGTATAGATATTGATAATACTAAGGAAGAATTGACTGCGGCGGTAAAGAAAGCCGATTTTATCTTTCACCTAGCTGGAGTGAATCGTCCAAAAGATATTTCTGAGTTCGAGAGAGGGAATAGAGGACTGACTGAAGAACTCATTGAGTTGCTTTCGTTGAGCGATAAAAAAGTTCCGATTCTCATTTCTTCATCTATTCAGGCCGGCCTTGATAATCCATATGGTAAGAGCAAGCTGGGCGCAGAAGAAGCTATTCGTGAATACGCCAAGGCCTCAAGTGCACCGGTGTTTATATTTAGGCTTCCGAATGTATTCGGTAAATGGTGTCGTCCCAATTACAATTCTGTAATCGCTACCTGGTGCTATAATACGACGCATGGTCTGCCCATCCAGATTAATGATCCATCTACAGAACTGCATCTGGTTTATATAGATGATGTCGCTGAGGCTTTTCTTGCTGCGCTCGATGGGGTCAAGTACCCTGATGAGACAGGATTCTGTTATGTGTCTCGGACATTCAAGGTAACGCTCGGAAAGATTGCAGCCATGCTGGAATCTTTCTTGGAGAGTCGAAAGACACTTGTTATACCCTCTCTAGATGATGACTTTGCCCGGGCACTTTATGCTACATGGCTTTCCTATCTGCCAGAGGAAGAATTTGGTTATCCACTTGCGATGAAGCGGGATGATAGAGGATGGCTTGCGGAATTCATCAAGTCTCAATCATTCGGACAAATATTCGTATCGAAAACTAAGCCCGGTATCACCAGAGGGAATCACTGGCATCACACGAAGGTGGAGAAATTCCTGGTTGTTGAGGGGCAGGCATTGATTCGATTTAGAAAGATTGACGATGATAAGATACTGGAATACCCGGTATCAGGTGATGAACTGCGAGTTATCGATATTCCTGTCGGATATACTCATTCGATAACGAATATTGGCAGTTCTGAACTTGTAACCCTATTCTGGGCTGATGAGGTATTTAATCCTACTGCTCCTGACACGTACTACCTCGAGGTTGAATGTGGAAAAGCTTAAAGTAATGACCATTATTGGCACTCGCCCTGAGATTATTCGTCTCTCTGAGTGCATAAAAGCATGTGATAGGTACTTTAATCATATCCTTGTTCATACCGGACAAAATTATGATTATACGTTGAATCAAATATTTTTCGAAGAACTTGGGTTGAGGGCCCCAGATTACTATTTAGATGCTGTTGGCGCTCACCTTGGTGAGACGATGGGGAATATTATTGCAAAATCATATGAGGTGCTTAAAGCGGAAGCACCCAATGCGCTCCTAATTCTTGGAGACACAAATAGCGCTTTGTGCGCAATATCGGCGAAGCGATTAAAGATACCAATCTTTCACATGGAAGCAGGGAATCGTTGTTTTGACCAAAATGTGCCGGAAGAAATCAATAGAAAGATAGTAGATCATATAAGTGACATTAACTTGCCGTATACCGAGCATTCGAGGCGTTATCTTCTTTCAGAAGGAATACAAAAAGAGTATATATTCGTAACAGGCTCTCCAATGGCGGAGGTGCTAACGAAGAATAAAGAAAAAATCGAAGCAAGTAAAGTGCTTCAAGAGCTCGGACTGAAACCAGGTAAATATATCGTCGTATCAGCGCACCGCGAAGAGAATGTTGATAACGAGGAACACTTCTTGTCACTGATGAATGCGGTCAATAAAGTTGCAGATACTTATGGCCTCCCAGTAGTTTATTCAACACATCCTCGTTCATGGAAACGCATCGAGGAAAGAGGTTTCAAGTTTCACAAATTAGTCAGGCAACTCAAGCCTTTTGGCTTCTTTGAATACAATAGACTCCAGAAAGATGCTTTTTGTGTACTTTCTGACTCGGGAACCCTCTCTGAAGAATCAGCTATGTTGGGTTTTCCTGCGGTTCTTATTCGCACATCGACGGAAAGGCCGGAAGTATTGGATAAAGGAACCATTGTCATTGGTGGAATTTATGAATGTGATATTCTACAGGCAGTCGAAATGTGCAGGGCAATGTGGGAAAATAATGAATTAACAGAAACTTCGCAGGATTATAAGGATGAGAATGTTTCGGCAAAGATTGTAAAAATAATCCAGAGCTATGCTAAAATTGTTGATATAAATATTTGGAGGGGAAAATGACAGAAAAAAAGATCAAAGACATTCTATATTTTATTAAAACATTATATCCCACAGATAATCCTGTTCCGCTTCATGCTCCAAGATTTCTTGGAAATGAAAATAAATATTTGGCAGAATGCATAGACAGTACATATGTTTCTTATGTGGGAAGATTTGTCTCTGATTTTGAAGAGCATATAAAAAGTGTGACAGGAGCACGAAATGCGGTCGCTATGGTAAACGGTACAGCAGCGTTACAAATGCTTCTTATTGCTGCTGGAGTGAAGTCTGGTGATGAAGTAATTACTCAGACCCTTACATTCGCAGCGACCGCGGCAAGTATTAGGCATGTTGGAGCTGACCCTGCCTTTGTTGATGTGGATCTTACTACTCTCGGTATGAGTCCTGACAGTTTGCACTTGTATCTTGAAGAGAATGGTGAACGTAATAAAGATGGAGTCTATAATAGAAATACCGGCCGTCGCATTGCCGCAGTTATACCGATGCATACTTTTGGTCATCCAGTGCGAATCGATGAGATAGTATCCATATGTTCAGAATATGGTATTCAGCTTATTGAGGATGCGGCTGAATCATTAGGTAGTATGTATTCTGGTAAACATACAGGCCTTTTCGGGCGGGCAGCTATCTTATCGTTTAATGGCAATAAGCCTGTTACGACTGGCGGTGGCGGTATGGTCATCACAAATGATGATGATCTTGCTGAGCGAACTCGTTATATAAGCACTACTGCAAAGCGTAAACATCGTTGGGAATTCTACCACACAGAAGTTGGATACAACCTAAGGCTTCCTAATGTTAATGCTGCAATTGGGTGTGCACAAATGGAGTACCTAAGGCAAACAATAGAAAACAAGCGCGAGACAGCAGTAAAGTATAAAACTTTTTTTAATTCAATCGGGCAGTCTTTTTTTACAGAGCCAGTTGGTGCCCGGTCAAATTACTGGCTCAATGCGATCATTCTTTCGGACCGTAATGAACGAGAAGCTTTCCTAGAATATTCAAATGATCATGGTGTGCAGACTAGACCTGTATGGACATTAATGCATAAGTTGCCACCTTATGCCAAATGTTACCGTATAGAAGTACCAAACGCAGAATGGCTTGAGGATCGAATAGTTAATATCCCTAGCAGTGTGAGAATTCCATGAGAAGGATTGTCTTAGTTGGTGGCGGGGGACATTGCATTTCTTGCATAGAGGCGATCGAATCTACTAAGGAATGGGATATTATCGGTATAGTAGATAATGTTGAACGGATTGGTGAAACTGTACTCGGTTATAAGATCATCGGTTCCGACAACGACTTAAAATCTTTGGTAAAGCGATGTAATGCAGCAATTATCACGGTAGGACAAATTAAGTCTGTAAAAATTCGCCAACAGTTGTATTTAAAATTAATTGATGCAGGCTTTAAATTACCGACAATAGTTGCATCAACTGCTAGAGTATCTCACTATACAGAACTCGGGGATGGAACAATTGTTCTCCATAATGTTTTTATAAATGCGAATGTTCATATCGGCGTTAATTGTATTATCAATACTGGTGCAATTGTGGAACACGATACTACAATTGGTTCTCATTGCCACATTTCTACCGGAGTGATTACCAACGGAGGATGCCACATAGGAGAAGGATGTTTTCTAGGGAGTGGAGCTGTTCTCTGTAATGGCGTGACTGTCGGAGACAGTATAATTCTTGGTGCAGGTTCCATAGTGGTATCTGACTTAATAGAAAGTGGTACCTATGTAGGTTGTCCTGCGAGGAAGATTGGATGAAAAAGGTATACATCATCGCAGAAGCAGGCGTTAATCATAATGGGAGCATAGAGATTGCGAAGCGTCTCATTGATGTAGCGAAAGAATCAGGTGCTGATGCAGTAAAATTCCAAACATTTAAAGCAGATAAGTTATTAAACACTAATACAGATAAAGCAGCGTATCAAAAGATCTCAACTGGGACAAAAGAGAATCAGTTTGAGATGATAAAGAATCTAGAACTGAGTCGAGAAGCATTTTATATTCTTGCGAGATATTGTGAGAAAAAAAAAATAGAATTTTTATCTACAGCTTTCGACTTAGAAAGTATCGATTTGCTTAATAATATAGGTGTTCGTATCTGGAAAATTCCCTCTGGTGAAATCACCAATCTTCCTTTTTTGAGAAAGATTGGTTCTTTTAATAAGCCGATAATACTTTCAACGGGAATGGCGTGCCTCGCTGATGTTGAGTCAGCATTGTTGGCATTAGAAGAATCGGGAACGCCGCGTAAAAAGATTACGATTCTTCATTGTACAACAGAGTACCCTACACCTTTCAATGAGGTGAATCTTAATGCAATGGTAATAATGGGCAAAGCCTTCGGGGTCGATTTCGGATACTCTGATCACACCCCAGGAATTGCAATACCGATAGCCGCAACTGCGCTCGGAGCTGTTCTTATTGAGAAGCATTTTACACTTGATAAAAAAATGGAAGGCCCAGATCATAGAGCTAGTCTCGAACCAAAAGAGCTCAAAGAAATGGTTTCTGGTATTCGAGCAGTTCAAGTCTCTCTCGGAGATGGAATTAAGCGCCCTATGAAATCAGAACTCCAGAATAGAGTAGTTGTTCGCAAATCGATTGTAGCGGCAAGAAAGATTAATACAGGTGAAAAATTTTCTATCAATAACCTTACTGCCAAACGCCCTGCCACAGGAATTAGTCCAATGGAATGGGATAGGGTTATTGGAAGAGAGGCCAGTCGTGAATATGATGAAGGCGAGGCTATTGAATGGTAATTCGACGAATAGGAGTTGTAACTGGGACTAGAGCAGAGTATGGCTTGCTGTCGCCGTTGCTTTCACTTCTTAAGGAAGATCCAAAAGTAGAGCTACTACTATATGTTACAGGTATGCACTTGTCTCCAGAGTTTGGATCCACATACAGAAAAATTGAAGAAGATGGCTTTTATATATCTGAAAAAGTTGAAATTCTTCTTAGCTCTGATACACCTATAGGAGTTGCAAAATCAATTAGCTTGGGTATTTCAGGTTTTGCAGATGCATTTCAGAGAAAAAAACCGGATATCTTGGTTCTTCTTGGTGATCGTTTCGAAATGCTGGCTGCCGCAATTGCCGCAACTGTAGAAAGGATTCCAATTGCGCATATTCATGGTGGTGAATTAACACAAGGGCTTATTGACGATCCCATTCGACATTCAATCACAAAAATGGCTAGTTTACACTTTGTATCTACGGAGCAATATCGTAAAAGAGTAATTCAAATGGGAGAAAGCCCTAAATCAGTAAAGCTTGTAGGTGCACTCGGTATTGATGCAATTTTAAATAGTGCTTATGCTAGTTATGAAGAACTAAATATTACTATACCTATTTTAAAAAAATATTCAAGTATTTTCTTGGTTACAGTACATCCAGAAACACTTAATGAAGGTGAATCAGATCGCATCCTAGATGTACTTCTTCCACAGCTTGATTTATATAGGGATACGGCAATAATAATTACGGGTAGTAATGCAGATTCTGAAGGCAGAAAAATTAATAAAAGACTAAAAGAATTTTGCCGAACTCGAATTAATTTTTTCTTTTCTATATCTCTTGGTTCTTATTTATATCTAGGGCTTTTACGAAAGGTTGATATTGTTATTGGTAATTCATCATCTGGATTGCTAGAAGCTCCGGCCCTTGGGATACCATCGGTCGATATTGGCTATCGACAATGGGGAAGAGTAGCTCCTTCAACAGTATTTCACTGTAATGCTGAGTGCACATCAATTGCAGAGGCGATAGAGAAGGCTTTAAAATTTAGGAATAGTAATACTGTAATATTGGAATCTAATCCTTACTGGCAAGGAGGAGCATGTTTAAAAATAATGCAATTCTTAAGAGATTCTCCAGTTCCAAGTGTACAAAAGGAATTCTTTGATCTAAATGATATACAAGGGATTAGCTTATAATGAAAATTATTTTTATTGGTTGTGTAGAATCCTCATTTGTCTGTCTTTCTTCACTTATTAAAGATGAACATCATGAAATTGTCGGAGTTATCACTCGATCAAATTCATTAAATAATAGTGATTATATTGATCTTACGAAGATATGTATAGAGAATAACATTTCTTTTACTTATTGGAATAGAAAAGAAAGTTCCGTACTAGAAGAATGGATAAAAATAAAAAAACCGGATATTGGTATATGCATAGGTTGGTCACAGTTGTTAGGTAAAAATATATTGGATATTCCTCCATTCGGTTTTATTGGGTTTCATCCTGCTCAGCTACCGATGAATCGTGGAAGACATCCATTGATCTGGGCATTATTCCTTGGACTTCAAGCAACTGCATCGACAATATTCAAACTTGTAGAGAGAGCTGATTTTGGTGATATTCTTGACCAAAAGATCATTAAAATTGCTGAAAATGATACTGCTTGTACATTATATAATCGGATACTTGATGTTTTACCAAATCAACTAATTAGTACTTTATCTAAAATAGAGTCTGGGACAATAAAATTTCGACCGCAGCTTCCTGGTGAAGGAAATGAATGGAGAAAACGTGATGTTAGAGATGGCGTAATAGATTGGCGTATGAATGGGATAGCAATTGTTAGGCTTGTTAAAGCATTATCACACCCCTATCCTGGAGCACTTGTTGTAATATCTGGAGAGTCATTTAAAGTCTGGGACGCCGCACTATCAAGTATTTTAAAACCAAAAAATATTGAACCTGGAAAAGTGCTAGCAATTGATAGAGTGAAAAATATTATCGATGTTGCTTCATATGATAGCATAGTAAGGATCTGCAAACATGAATTGCCTAACTCAATCTCTGTTGGGGACTATTTATTATAAAAATGTGGCTATATAATTTGTGCTTTAACCCATTAATAAGGTATGTAGAATAAATAGTAATAAAAAAGCAAGCTAAGTAGTGCAGTTAAAATAATATATTTTAACGACGTAAAATATAGTAATTTTATAAATAATACTGAGTTATATATCTTGGTTAATGGAATATCTTGAAAAATAAAGTTAGAACGCATTGCTTGTATAAATTTATATTATTACTACAATGTATTAAATGGTATCGTATTAAATTGCTACTCAATAAAAAAAATTTGTTTTTCCGTTAATGCATAGAATATTATTACTAAAATGGAAAATATTTTACACAAAATAAATTTTAGATAAATTAATAGAATCAACAAGGAAAATATCCATACTCTTATTAAGAATAACTGTAATGTTTTCAAAATATTAATCTAGATTTATATCTACTACTCTACCACTTTCAAAAAAATATGGTCAAAAAAAGGAAAGTATGAAACGAATAATGTGTATAGCTGTGCATCCTGATGATGAGACTTTAGGATGCGGAGGGACAATTCTCAAACACATAGCGGCTAAAGATAAAGTTTCCTGGCTCATTGTTACAGATATGAAAAATGAACTAGGGTTTTCTGAAAATACTATGGCTAAACGAGAAGTTGAAATACGAAAAGTGAAATCATTTTATAAATTTTGTGAGGTAACAAGGCTTGGATTACCTACGACCTGTCTTGATATGATTGGACAAAGAAAATTGGTAGGAGCAATATTTGATGCCGTTAGTAAGTTTCAGCCAGAGGTTTTATATTTGCCGTTCTATGGAGATGCTCAATCTGATCACAGGATGGTATTTGAAGCATCAATTTCTTGCTTGAAGTCATTCCGATGTCCTTCAGTAAAGAAAGCATTAATGATGGAAACCCCAAGTGAAACAGATTATTGCTTTCCATCAGAAAAATGTTTTTCTCCGAATTACTATGTAGATATTACAGATACTTTTGAAGGAAAATTAAGAGCAATGAAAATTTACGAATCAGAGTATGGAATTGCTCCATTTCCTAGAAGCAAAGAAATCCTCCGTGCATTTGCAACTTTAAGAGGAAGCTTTATAGGACGACAATATGCTGAAGCATTTGTAATACTTAAGGATGTTTGGATATGAGCAGTATTAACCTTGATGACTTACTGATAAATAAAAGTGCAACTGTAAAAGATTCATTAAAACAGCTAGATAAAGTAGCATCAAAAATTTTATTTGTTATAGATGAGAATACAAAACTAATAGGTTCGTTAACAGATGGTGATGTGCGACGGTGGATACTTAAGAATGGCTCTTTGCAAGAAGCTATTGAAAATGTCTGTAATAAAAATACAATATTTTCTTCTCAAAGTGAGAAAGAATCTGATTTACTACAAAGAATGGCACAACATAATATTATATATTCTCCTATAGTTAATGAAAAGAAGCAAATCATTGATATTTATGTTCGGAAGACGACTACTGGTTCTATCATAATTAAAAAGAAGAAAAAGCTTAATATACCAGTGGTAATTATGGCTGGTGGGAAAGGTACAAGAATGGCACCATTTACTGCTGTTCTACCAAAACCACTAGTACCAATAGATGATAAGACAATACTTGAACATATTATTAATGGTTTCTATCTTTATGGTATAAAGAATTACTATTTTACAATAAACTATCGTGGAGAAATGATCAGGGCGTATTTTGATGGGATCAAAAAAAGCTATAAAATAACCTACTTAAAGGAACCTGAATTTTATGGTACTGCAGGCAGCCTTACCCTACTTCCTGAAAATATTAATAATACATTTATTGTGTCAAATTGTGATATTATTGTTAAAGCAGATTATGCAAACGTGCTAAAATTCCATAAAGAGACAAATGCAGTTTTGACAATAATATCTTCTATTCAACATCAAACTATCCCTTATGGTGTCATTGAATACAGGAATGGTGGTATTGTTAATAAAATATTAGAGAAGCCTGAATACTCTTTTTGTATTAATACTGGCGTGTATATTCTTCAAAAGGAATGTTTAGCATTTATTAAGCATAATCAAGTTTTTCATATGACAAACCTTATTGAAGAGCTTATTAAAGCTGGCAAAACAGTTGTTACCTATCCTGTTAATGAGAATGAGTATATTGATATAGGTCAATGGGAAGAATACAGAAACACAATTGATAGATTAAACGCTAAAGCTGTATATGAAAATTGAGCATCATTTATGCTAAAGTATTATATGTAAAAGTAAATAAGAACTAATAAATACTTTAATTAGCTATGTATTAATATTGCTAGTGTTCTGTCCAAAACAGATAGCATAAATAGAGAATTCATGCTATACTCAGCTCATGGGAAAAGAAGTAAAGCCGAATATCACCGAAGATGAAATTGCGCTCATGGAAAAGATCTTGGCGGTCGGTTCAATTCAGCATAAATACGCCGTCAGGCTCCAAACGGTTTTAAGCAGAGCGAAAAATCGATCAACCAATGACACCGCTGCATTTATTGGAATCAACGTCATTACGGTAAGCCGGTATGTCAGGCGATTCAATGAAGGCGGAATAAACGCGCTCCTTAGCGATAAGACCAGGCTTCCAGGGAAACAACCAATCTCAGATGAAGTGAAAAACGAATTGAGCAGAATCGTCTGCAATGAAAAGCCCGAATCAGGGACGCATTGGAGTACGCGGGAATTAGGGAAACGGCTTGGTATTGGGCATTCATCAGTAAATACCATTCTTCGTGATCGGGGACTAAAGCCACATTTGGTAAAGCAGTTTCAAATCAGCACTGATCCTGATTTTGAAAAGAAGCTCGAGGATGTGGTTGGCCTGTATCTCAATCCTCCTGAGAACTCGGTAATCCTTTGTGTTGATGAAAAATCACAGATACAGGCATTGGAGCGGTCACAGCCGATTCTGCCCCTGTTGCCCGGGGTTCTGGAACGACAGACGCATGATTATTACCGCCATGGCACGACAACACTATTTGCAGCATTGAATGTCTTAAGTGGCAAAGTAATCGGTGACTGCAAAGAACAGCATAAGGCTGCTGACTATATTTCATTCTTGAAGATGGTCAGCCGAAAAAGTCCGAAGGGAAAGACACTTCACATCATCGCTGATAACTATTCAGCGCATAAAACCAAAGAAGTTCGGGAATATCTTGAGTCCATGAATGGGCGGTTTGTTGAACATTTTATACCGACACATTCGTCATGGCTAAATCTTGTAGAGCGTTGGTTTGGAGAAATCACGAATAAGAGAATTCGCCGGGACAGCTGGACGAGTGTCGATGAACTTGAAAAGGCTATAGGCGATTTCATAAAGACGTGGAATGCTTCAGGCCGCCGTTTCAAATGGGTAAAGTCAGCAGACAAGATCATGGATAGCATTGCTGTTGCTTCTATAGATTAGGCAATTTGTAAAAGACAGGACACTAGAACAGAAGTAGATTAAATAGGGACTCCTGAAAAAGTAATAAAGTCAAGTCAGACAAATAAATATATGGTATAATAGACCAGAAAAGTGTATGGAAATTGAAGAAAAGCATGAATAAGTTGTGCACTTAGAAGGCGAACATGTACAGAATATCAAAGTATACGCCTGAATAATACCAATGGGGCGATTGAGAGCGGACTGAAAAATATTAAAGCGGGTTATTCAGGAACCTCTACTTACTTTGGCATTAATCTCTGTAGGTCTAATTCCTCGCAGCTTGCTGCGTCTGGTATAATCTAGAATGAGCGAATTCATCCATAAGAGTCATAATGTGTCAGTATTGATTTATCACATCGTATGTCCTGCAAAGTATCGAAAAGTAGTAATAACGAAAGAAGTAGATGAAGCAATAAAGCAAATATGTCTGGAGATAGCAGATCGGTACGAAATAAATTTCTTGGAAATAGGAACAGAAAAGAATCATGTGCATTTTCTGGTACAAGCAGTGCCAATGATGAGCCCGAAGCAAGTGATACAAATTATAAAAAGTATAACGGCTAGAGAAGTATTCAAGCGACGACCGGAAGTAAAGAAGATACTATGGGGTGGAGAATTTTGGACAAGCGGCTACTATGTAGGGAGTGTCGGGAAATATGGGAATGAAGACACAATAATGGAATATGTAAAGAATCAGGGAAGAGATCCCAAAGAGTACGAGCAACTGTACGAGAATAAACAGCTAAAGCTATTCGAGTAAATTGTCTTCATACCTCGCAGCTTGCTGCGAGGTTGTTGATTATTTTATACTATAATATGATAATGAATATTTAGGAGAAGATATGGACAATATACTATTTCTAATCGCTGCTCGAGGTGGTTCAAAAGGGGTACCTAGAAAAAATATTCGAAGAATTGGTGGAATACCATTAGTAGCATATAAAATTATCACTGCTCAAAAATGTGCTCATGAAGGACGTATAATTGTCTCTACTGATGATCTTGAAATTGCTGAGATATCTAAATTATATAATGCAGAGGTTCCTTTTGTAAGGCCTGATTACTTAGCTTCCGATATTGCAAGTAGTATTGATGTTGTTTTACATACAATTGATTGGGTTGAAAAAAATGATAGTAAAATATATAAATACTTATGCTTACTTGAGCCATCTTCTCCATTTGCGACGCCAATTGACCTAAAAAAAGCTATTGACTTAATAATAGAAAAAAAAGCTGACACAGTACTAAGTGTTAGGGAGGTTGATGTTGCGAAATGTTTTATAAATAAATTAGATAATAAAGGTCGAATGTCAAAATTTTATAGGTCTATGGCAAATTTGTCTTCTATCAGGAGGCAAGACCAAAAAGCTGAATATACAATGAACGGTTGTTTTTATCTTGCAAGAATTGAATATTTAAAACTATACAGAACATTTCAGGCAATAAAGAGTTATCCATATATTATGTCAAATGAACAATCAATTGAAATTGATAGTATGACTAATTTAATGTTTGCAGAGTATTGTGTTGAAAAAAATATTATAGATATCTCACCATGGAAAAACTTAGTGATAGATTAAAAACATATGAAAATTAGTTTTTAAAATTAAAAACAAAAAAAAGAGATTTTAGTTGCCATTTATAAAATAGCATTCATTTGCAAATTAATTGCATTTTCAATATTTTATAGGAGGGTAATATGAATTATAATGAACGGCTTGCACACGTTATTCCTGGAGGAGCGCATACTTATAGCCGTGGTGCAGATCAGTACCCTGAGAATGCTCCACAGATACTAAAAAAAGGAAAAGGCGCTTATATTTGGGATCCAGAAGGTAATAAGTATCTAGATTATGGTATGGCTTTACGAGCAGTCACAGTAGGCTATGGATATGAGCCAATTGTATTAGCAGCCATGGAGCAGGCCATGTATGGTAATAATCTTACAAGGCCATCATCCATTGAGCTAGAGGCTGCTGAACTTTTCACAAGTATCATCCCATGGGCAGAGATGGTTAAATTTGGTAAAAATGGATCATTAGTTACGACGGCTGCAGTAAAAATAGCACGTGCATATAATAAAAAAAAATTTGTTGCTATTTGTGCTCAGCATCCGTTTTTCTCTTATGATGACTGGTTCATCGGTTCGACAGTGGTTAGTAAAGGGGTTCCTAACGAAATAAGCCAACTATCATTAAAGTTCAACTATAATGACATAGCCTCACTTGAGGCTTTGTTTATTGCTCACCCCGATGAAATATCATGCGTTATACTTGAGCCTGCTACGACTATTGGTCCACAAAACGACTTTCTACATAAAGTGAAAGCATTATGTGTAAAGTATAAGGCTGTTTTTATTCTTGATGAAATGTTAACTGGTTTTAGGTTCCACCTACAAGGTGCTTCTAAATATTTTAATATTGAGCCAGATCTATGTACATTCGGGAAAGGCATGGCAAATGGTTTTTCTGTTGCAGCATTGGCAGGGAAAAGAGAGTTAATGGAACTTGGTGGAATAGACAAAGAAGGAATGGAGCGCACATTTCTTGTGTCTACAACCCATGGTGCTGAAATGTGCGGCCTCGGTGCTTTTGTAAAAACTGTAGAAGTTTATAAAGAGCTTGGTGTGGTTGAGCATCTCTGGTCATATGGCGAAAAACTCATTTCTGGAATGAATGCAATTTCAAAAGGATTAGGAATCGACAAATATTTCTATGCTGAAGGCTATGCATGCCATCCAAATTATATTACTAAGAATTCTGAAGGCGAAATTTCTTTAGATTTTAGAACTCTTTTTTCACAAGAAATGATTAAAAATGGAGTATTGATGCCATGGATTGCATTATGCAGAGAGCATGGCGAGATTGAGCTTGAAATTACCATGGATGCTGTTAGGGAAAGCCTTTTAATATATAAAAAGGCTCTTGAAAATGGAATCTCAAATTACCTAAAAGGGCGAGTGATACGTCCCGTGTTTAGAAAGTATAACTAAAGCTAAGATTATGAAGATAGGAATATGTCAAATTGATTGTCAATGGGAAAATCGCCTTAGAACAAAAGCCAGAATAGCTCATATATTAGATAATTGGGATGATTGGGCTGATTGTTTTATTTTTCCAGAAATGGCACTTTCTGGCTTTTCAATGAAGAATGAAGCTACTTGCCTTGATAAGAGCGATCATGAATATTTTGGTGAAATTGCCTCTAAAAGAAATGCACTGGTGCTATATGGGGGAGTAGAAAATGGCTTCAATTGTATATTTTCGATTGATGCTAGAGGCGTCAAGAAAACAGAATATAGGAAGCGGCACCTATTCTCTTATGGGGGTGAAAACCAATACTATATGCCAGGAACTGAAAGTGCTATTTTAAGTATATTAGGTATGAAATATTCACTCGCTATCTGTTATGATCTTCGTTTCCCATATCATTTTTGGAATAATGCGCAACAGTGTGATGGTTTCATTGTAATTGCTAGCTGGCCAGAAGTACGTAGGGATCATTGGTTATCTTTGCTAAAGGCTAGAGCTATAGAAAACCAAAGTTATTTTATTGGTGTGAACCGTATTGGAAAAGATCCTACATCTACATTTTCTGGTGATAGCGTTGTATTTGGACCTTCTGGAGAAACTTACTTAGAATGTGGCTCCTCTGAAGGAATATTTTGTTGTGATGTAAATAAAGAGCGTTGCACTGAAATTAGAGCTACCTACAATTTCATAAAGGACAGGAAGCAATGAGTCAGTATAATTCTCTGTTTGGTAAGCGAATTGTTGTTGTTGGTGGTGGCGGTCTGCTTGGATCAAAAATTTGTCTCGAACTAATATTACATGGAGCGAATTTAATAATTGCTGATAAGTCACTTAAATCAGCGGAAATTGTAGCAAAAAAAATAGAAACTATTGAAGATAAATCAATACCAATAGTTGAAGTTTCTATTACAGAAGAAGTATCAGTGGTAAAAATGATTACGTATTGCCATGAGATACTTGGAGGTATCGATGGGCTTGTAAATACTTCTTATCCTAGGAATAGTAATTATGGGAAAAAATTTGAGTATGTAACATATCAAGATTTTTGTGAAAATGTTAACCTCCATCTCGGAGGATATTTCCTTGTATCCCAAAAAATTCTTGATTATTTTAAAAATAATGGCGGGGGTTGTTTGATTAATATATCGTCAGTATATGGAGTAATTCCGCCTCGATTCGAACTATATGAAGGTACTGAAATGACTATGCCTGTTGAATATGCTGTAATTAAAGCTGGTATTATAAATCTCACAAAGTATATGACAAAGTATTTTGCTGGTAAAAAAATAAGAGTAAACTGTATAAGCCTCGGTGGATTGATAAATAACCAACCAAAATCATTCTTAGAATCGTATAATAAGTATTGTATTAACAAGGGAATGCTTGAACCTGTTGATATAACAGGAACTGTACGTTTCCTTCTATCTGATGAGTCTAAATATATAAATGGACAAAATATTGTAGTAGATGATGGGTTTACGCTATAAAATATTAGTTAAGTTATTATAGATTCTGAGAAATCATCAGGTATTAACAGAAATACTATATGTTTTAAAAGTCGTAAAAATATATTCTAAAATTTATTATTAATAGAGTTATAAAACCATTTTAATATAATTGCAAAATATTATTATTTAGAACTATTAAGCAAGATGTACTTTGTAATATTCGTAAGCGTCCAATTCTCCCCATGCTGACAGCATAGGAAATTCGATTATCCTTCTTGCAAGGGGAGGGATCATCGATGTACTTAAGAAAAGATCGAACCATTTATATCGTCGCCGGAATCACGGACATGCGAAAGCAAATCAACGGGCTTTCAGCGCTGGCGCAAGACAAACAGCCGGAAAAAATCTTTTCGGGAAGCTATTTCGTGTTCCTCGGGAAGACAAGAAAAGTCATGAAGATCCTCTACTGGGACAAGAGCGGCTTCTGCATGTGGAGCAAAAGGCTCGAAGAAGAAACCTTCCCTTGGACGGGAAAACAGAAAGGCGTCATTGAAATAGAGCATGACAAATTCAAGCTCCTGGTGCGGGGAATTGATATCTTCCGGGAGCATCGAAAGCTTGAATATTCAGCGGTAGCATAAGCGATTATAGGCTGCAAACAGGGCCTTTCATGCTATACTATCCTGCATGGTAAGCGTGCTTGAAAACCTTCCTGACGACGTGGCCAGCCTCAAAAAAATGGTCAAAGAAATGGCGGCCGAACATGCCAAGGAAGTGAGGGATCTGCAGAGCAAGCTCACTATTGAGCAAGAGAAATACGCGGCGCTGCAGCGCCTGATATTCAGCCCTAAGAGCGAAAAGCACCAGAAAGAGAATCCAAAACAGGATCTCTTATTCAACGAAGCTGAAACCTTCTTCGATGCTCCCGACCGAAAGCCTGCCACGATAATGGTCGGCCAGCATGAGCGCAAGAAGGCAGGAAGGAAGCCCTTCCCGGACAATCTCGAGCGCAATGAAATCGTCCACTCTTTAAGCGACGAAGAGCGAGCCTGCCCTTGCTGCGGTTCCTTGCGGCCGGAAATCGGCGAAGAGCGCAAGGAAGAATTAAGGCTCATTCCCGCCAAGGCAGTGATCGACGTCCACGTCATGAAGAAGTATGGACCCTGCCCCTGCAAAGAGTGCCAGGGAACCGAAACGGCGCCGATTATCCAGGCTCCGGGGAACGCGAAGATCGTTCCCGGCTCCAGATTCTCGAACGGAACGATCGCCTTCTTCCTAACGAGCAAGTTCGTCGACGCGCAGCCCTTCTACCGCATGGAAGGAATTCTGGCCCGTTGGGGCGTGGACACTGGGCGTTCAACCTTGTGTTCGCTTGCCATGAGCGCAGGGCGCGCAGTGGGCGATTTAGTCCAAGCGATCAGGGATGATCTAAAAGCGTCGCCCGTGATCGGGATGGATGAAACGCCATTACAGGTGCTGCATGAAAAGAATCGAAGCGCCACGGCAAAGTCATACATGTGGGTGGCTTCCGGATTCAGGGAAGGAAAGAAGCTCCTCTTCTTCCACTACCACCCAACACGATCAGGAAGCGTGGCACTTGAGTTCTTAAAAGGCTATTCTGGCTATCTTCAAACCGATGGCTATTCAGGCTATTCGCAGGTAGGAGAAGCTCCGGGGATTATCCATGTTGGTTGCATGGCACATATCCGGAGGAAATTCTTCGACGCCGACAAGGTTTCTGGGGGCTCAGGGGACGCTGCCGAGTTCCTCTCGATGATTGCTAGCCTTTACCATACCGAAACGCTCCTGCGGCAACGGTATGAAAATAAAGAACACGATGAAAGTTCATTTATTGCTGAACGGAAAAGATTGCAGGAACCACAGCTTGCGGTAATGCATGAATGGCTCACTGCGCGAAGCCAAAGCGTTACACCCTCGAGCGCTCTCGGGAAAGCAATCTCTTATGCATTGGGGCAATGGGACCAGGTTGTGCGCTACCTTGAGCATGCGCTTTTGACGCCTGACAACAATGCGGTTGAGAATGCGATTCGGCCCTTTGTCCTTGGCAGAAAGAATTGGCTCTTTTCGAATACGCCGGCAGGAGCTCACACGAGCGCGGGGCTCTACAGCCTCATTGAGACGGCGAAGGCCAATGGCCATGAGCCTTATAAATATCTTTGCTACCTGTTTGATATGTTGCCGAAAGCAAAGACGCTTGAAGAGAGACTTTCACTGCTTCCCTACCGGCTTAACCCTTCGGCGTACTAGTCGCTGGTCAAGACGGGGAGAATTGGACGCTTACTAATATTCTTGGAGATATATAGTAATGAAAATACTATTTATTAATTCAGTATGTGGAATTAAAAGTACAGGAAAAATTTGTGTCGATCTTGCAGAAGAATTATCCAAATTTGGATACGAATGTAAAATTGCGTATGGTAGAGAGCAAGTACCGCAAAAGTATCTAAAATATTCAGTTAAAATTGGTAATGATTTTATATGTAAAATACATGGAATAAATGCTAGGCTTTTTGATGGTATGGGATTCGGAAGCAAATATACTACTAAAAAATTTGTTGAGTGGATAAAATATTTTAATCCAGATATTATTCATCTTCATAATTTACATGGGTATTATATTAATATAAAAGAATTATTTGATTATCTAAAAGATTGTAATAAGCCTATTATTTGGACTCTTCATGATTGTTGGGCATTCACAGGGCATTGCTGCTATTTCGACTATTTAGGTTGTGAGCAATGGAAAACTGAATGCAGAAGATGTAAAAATAGAACTGAGTATCCCAAATTATATGGAATTAGTCGAGTCAAAAGAAATTTTAAAATAAAAAAATATTTGTTTTCTGAATTAAAAAATTTAACAATAATTACTCCTAGCTATTGGCTTGCAAATTTGGTAAAGAAAAGCTATTTAAAGAATGTACCAATTCGAGTAATACAAAATGGTATTAATGTAACAACGTTTTCTCCTACGAAAAGCAGTTTAAGGGAAAAATATCAATTAAATGATAAATTTGTTATATTAGGGGTTGCTGCGGTGTGGGATAAGCGAAAAGGAGTAGATTACTTTATTAAGCTTTCTTCAAGATTACCTGAAAACTTTACGATAGTCTTAATTGGTGTTGAAAAAAAAATGCAAAATATTTTTCCTAAAAATATACTCACTTTACCTAGAATTAATAGTAAAGAAGAATTAGCAAAATGGTATACACTTTCTGATGTATTTGTTAATACGACTCTAGAAGATAACTATCCAACAACTAATTTAGAGGCTCAAGCTTGTGGGACGCCATGTATAACATTTGCTACTGGTGGAAGTATTGAATCTGTTCCAAAAGCTAATGTTGTATGCAAGGGAGATATTGATAAGTTAGTTAAAGTAATTAAAAATATTGTAAAGAATAAAAGTGAAATAATATTTGAAAATGAAATATTTAATATATCAAAGACTATAAAAAAATATATTCAAGTCTATTTAGAAGTGAGTAAATTGTGAAAAAAATAATAAGAAAAATAATTCAACAGATTTTAGCAATTCCAGTAAGTGGAATTTTCGGAGAATTATATAATTATATTAATATTAAAGGGTATATGAAGTACAAGTTAAAATTCCTTAAAAGCCTTGGTATTAAAATTGAAGGAATTCCTAAATATATTTCATCAAATGTATATTTTGATGGAAGTGATTATACAAAAATACAGATTGGTGATAACATTACTATCTCACGAGAAGTAATGTTCTTGACACATGATTATTCGCTTACAACAGCTGTAGCATCGCTTGGTAGGAGAATAGAAAGAGGTATGGGAGAATTATCTCAAATTAGAATTATAAAAATTGGTGATAATTGTTTCATTGGAGCTCGAACGACAATACTTGGTGGTTCAAATATTGGAGATAACTGTATTATTGGAGCTTGTACGGTAATAAGAGGGAATATTCCTAGTAATAGTGTTGTATATGGTAATCCATCAAAAGTTTTATGCGATACTAGAGATTACGCTGAACGTCATTTAAAATCTGGAGATTATTTAATTGAAAATTGAATCTACTAGACACATATAGAACAATTAAATATTCGTTTAATTGTTTAAAATTGAAAAAGTGTTATTAATATACTATATAATATTTGGAAAAAAACAATGAAAAATAATGTATATTTATTTTTTGAGTCTGTACTATTTACGATATTTATTATATCGTATGAAATCACATTTCCTAATAAAGACTCATTATTATCGACAGCAATGTTAGTAGTTAATGTTATCTTTATAATAATTATTGAGATAAAGAGAATTAAAAATTTTTGGTCTCCAATATTATTTTGGTACATATTTTGGTTGATACCTATTTCTATAGGAAGAATTGATTTAGGTATCTATATATTTGGTACAACATGGTCAAATGAGTTAAAAAATATAATAGTTATTAACACAATTACATTTTATTTATTTTTTTGGTTTGCATCAATAGGTTCAAAAGAAAAGATAAATATTGATGTAAAGGAAATGAAGATAAACAGGATGCTATTAAATAATATTATAATAACTATTCTAGTTACAGCTTGTTTTGCATATATACTTAATACAATACAATTTGGATATATACCACAACTATCAAGTAATGTAAATTTTCTTCGGCAATCATTTGTTACTACTGGTTTCTATTCTATTATAAATATTAGTAGGTTTATTTTTAGCTTAGTGCCACTTGGAATATATTTTTCTAAAGGAAAACAAAAAACTATTATTATTATTTTAAGCATTCTTCTTGGTATATTTGAAGGCTTAACGGGATGGAGAGGATATTTATTCCAGATATTTCTTTTTTTTATGATTGGACAATTGCTATTAGTAAATATCAAAAACAAGAATGAAATTAAAAATAATAATAAAAGAATTGTAAAATATTCTATTATAGCAGTGTTGTTTATTGCAATTATTGCTATAACACGAACAAAAACGTATATGTCAATTACTAAAGCAATTATTTATACCCTAACAATATTATATCTATATATCGCTCCAAATTTTCTTAATTTTCAAACAACAGTATTTTCATTTACTCCGAAATATTCGATGCTTTATACTACGCAAGCAATATGGAGTATATTCATTTCACCAGAAAAAATGTCTGGATTTTCTGAAGTAAATAATAATATTGGCGCATTTAATGTAAGTACATACTTATTACAGCCATACGAAGACCTTGGTATTAGCGGAACAATAATATGGACTGCTATTATTGCTATATTTTCTGGTAAAATTTATAAAAATGTAACAAAAAGGTTAAATGTTAGTGATATTACCTTATTAGGTATTTCTGTAATAATTATATTTACAATGCACAACGGATTCTTTCTTAGATCTTCATCAGTAATTATTTGGATTATTACTGCTGTTATGATTAGCAAATTGATTAAAAAAAAAAAAAAAATTATAAAACTTAATGATGTAATTGGAGAAAGCAGTTGGAAAAAAATAGTTTAGGCCAAAATATTTTATATAATATAATATATAGAGTAATAGTGATATTAATACCTATTGCTACTTCTCCATATATTGCTAGAGTACTTGGCCCAGGGAAGATAGGTATTTACACATATGCAAATTCGATTGCCTACTATTTTTACTTATTTTCGCTACTTGGCATAAATACATATGGAACCAGGAAAATTGCAAAAGTTAGGAATGATAGTTTAGAGTTAACAAGTACTTTTTGGAATATATACTATATTCAATTTTTCTTGACTATAATATTTTCTTTCACATTTTTTGTATTAATTAGCCAAATTCATAATCAAGATAAAAATATATTCATCTTGCAAATATTATATGTAATATCTGCTGGATTAGAAATCGAGTGGTTTCCAAATGGACTAGAAAAATTTCGTTTTGTAACTATTAGAAGCACAATAACAAGACTATTAATTGTATTATTAATATTTTTATTTGTTAAAAAGCCTACTGACTTGTGGAAATATACAGTACTAATTAATGGTGGTAATATTGTATCATGCATTTTAGTTTGGCCATTAGTATTTAAAACTATAAAATTTAAGCCTCCTAATATAAAAAGCATGCAAGTACATATCAGACCAATTATTATACTGTTTTTACCTAGTATTGCAATGAGTATATATCAACAGATTGATAAAATTCTTTTAGGTATATTTTCGACTTCAGAAGAAATTGGATACTTCAGTTCAGCAGATAATATTGTATCACTACCATTAAATATGATAATTGCTTTAGGAACAGTAATGATGTCTTATTGTTCTAGCTTGGTTGCTAATAATAAAGAAAAAAAATTAAGTGAAGTAATTCAAATATCGTTAAGGTATATTAATATAATAAATATTGGATTAGCATTCGGTTTGCTAAGTGTTGTAAATACTTTTATTCCTTGGTTCTTAGGCAAGAATTATGTCAGAACCGCAGATTTAATAGAAGTATTAAGTATTTCAATATTTATAGGAGGTTTTTCAGAAATAATTAGGACACAATATTTAATTCCGAAAGAAAAAGATATTATATATTTTAAATCTATACTAATTGGAGGATTAGTAAATATTATAGTGGGCTTTGTTTTAGTTAAAAAATTTAGTGCTGTAGGAGTTGTTTGGGGCACGGTGATTTCATATACAATTGTTTTAGTATTGCAAGTATATTATTTAAAGGATGAAATAAGATTAAAAAAAGTAATTATTGAAACAATACCATATGTATTATTTGCAGTAGTAATGGTTCTAGTGATTAGGTTAGTTTCAAACATTGTTAATCTCTATCCATTATGGACTACAATAATTGAAATAATTATTGGTATATTAGTATATTCAACATTATCAGTATTATGGCTAATATATTTTAAGAAAGATAAAATATTAAGTAAAATACTAAAATTTAGCTAATATAGAAATCAGTTACTACAAGATATAAATACAACATAAGCAAATATTGTTATATACAAAGAAATTAAATTTTCCTTAAGGATAATATTATATGAATAAATATAATGAAATTGTTATTGTATATGAAGTTTTACAAAGAGAATATGAAAATGCATTACTATTAAAAGCTGAGTTCGAAAAGAGAGGATATAAGGTAATTATTCAATATAAAATGGATTATATATTCAAGAGATTAAATGCAATATTTGTTGTACCTAATAGCTATAATACTAAAGATATTGATAGTTATAGATATTCTCTAAATAATAATAATAACCCTATGGTTTCATTACAATATGAGCAAGTGTTTACAGAAAGAACTGATAACCTTGGGATTGGTGACTTGTTTGGAAAAGCAAAAGATATAGATACTATATGTTGGGGTAAATACAAAAAAGAAAAATTAATTAAAAAAGATGTAAATGAAGATAAATTACATGTATGTGGTGCAATCCAACTTGATTTCTTAAGAAAAGAATTTAGTAATTACTATTTACCAAAAAGTGAAATTGCGAAGAAGTATAAAATTGATGAGTTAAAAAGGTGGGTTCTATTCATATCAGATTTTACTAGCGATAATAACCCAGTGATTGTGAAATATAATAATAATACTGATAGTGATGGGTTATGGAAACAATTCTTTGATTATGAATGTCGATCTAGAGATGAAATATTGAGCTGGTTTACAAAAATTGTAAACGAAAACGAAGAAATTGTATTAATATACAGAAAACATCCTGTTGAAAAAGAAAATATATTAGTAGATGAGTTAGCGAAAAAATATCCAAATAGATTTTATAATATTTGCGAATTTAATATTAAGCAATGGATAAAAGTATGTGATGTTGTAACAACTTGGTTTAGCACTTCTGTTGCAGAAACATATGCAGCAAAAAAACCATTCTATTTATTAAGACCTTATAGAGCAAATCCCTATACTGATATGAGTTTTTATGTTAACGAAGAAGGTATAGAAAATTACGATGAATTTAAGTGTTCTATCGATAAGGATAGTGTTAAAAAAGCCTTTATATTTGATTACGAAAAATTAAGAAAGTATTACTCAATAGAAGAAGAGCCTGCTTTTATTCGAATAACAAATGTAATCGAAAATATTGTAATGAATAGGAAGTACAAATATGAAGAATCTTTTAGAATAAAAAGAGTAAAATATTTAATTGAAAATATGAGAATAATTAAATATATTATTAAAAATATTTACCAATTTCTATATATAAACTATGGTTTCTCAATAAAAAGTAATTTCTTGCGAAATAAATATTTTATAAGAGATTGGGAAACAATAGCAAAACATAAAAAGGAAGAGTCGGATCAAAAAAGATATTTGATAATTAAAGGCATAATTAATAATTTTAATAGTAATTAGGTATATATAGTATCTAAAGAAGTGAAATAGTACTTTAATACAAGTAGAGAATATTAAAAATAGAAATTATCTTAATCAGAATAAAAGAATATGCTAGGCTCGATTATTAAAGTTTTCCTAGTGACTTGTCTCATGGTTTTGGTGAGTAGAAATGAGAAAGCCGTTTTATGTTGTTAATTAAAAAGATTATTGATATAGGAAAAGATTAAAATATTAAAACATAGCAGTATAAAAGAACCTAGAATTAAGAAAAGCGTGTTCTTAAAGAATATCTATAAAGAAAAAGATTTAAGTGATTCATGATAAATAAGAGATGTTATGTTTAATATCAAAATTTGAAATATATATATGAATAAAAAGAATAAAAATAAATTATGGATCTTTACTGAACTTTTCTATCCAGAAGAGACTTCTACATCATTAATTCTTTTACAAATTGCAAATAAACTTAGTGAAAAATACTATGTTAATGTTATTACGGGTAGTCCAGTTTACTTTACTGATAAAAATGGTAAGCCAGTTGAAAAACCAAATACTGATATTAATATAAAGAAAATTGTATATAAATATATCAATAAAGATGACCTTTTAAAAAGAACAAAAAGAGCATTATATTTAAGTTTTATGATGATGAAAGAAATATATCAAAATGTTTTACCTGGACAAAGTATATTAGCTGTGACAAATCCTCCCAATTTAATTGTGCTTATCGCAATTCTTAAGAAAGTTAAGCATTTTAAGTTTTGCATTTTGGTTCATGATGTATTTCCAGAAAATTCTATCGCGGCAAAAATATTTAAAAATAATAAGAATTTGTTTTATATATTATTAAAGTATATATACGACATTGCATATAGACAAGCAGATATCATAATTACTTGTGGACGTGATATGAATGAATATATAGAAAAAAAAGTTAGAAAAAATTCTAAAGCTATCGTAAAATGCATAACAAATTGGGCAGATATAGAACGAATCTATCCTTTACCACAGCAAGTAATGCAAGAAAAAATTATACTTAAATATGCTGGAAATTTCGGAAGAGTACAAGGATTAAAAAAATTATTTGATATTATCAGTGAAGTGAATAACCAGAAACTATTGTTTATATTTCAAGGCTCTGGAGCGATAAAGAAAGAATTGGAAGAAATAATAATAGCAAAAAAAATTAAAAACATTAAGATATTAGGATCTTACTCGAGAAGTGATGAAAATAAAATACTTAATGACTGTAACATTGGAGTTGTATCTTTAGATGAACAAATGGAAGGATTTGGTGTTCCTTCTAAAGTTTATAATATTATGGCAGCTGGGAAACCAGTGTTGTATATTGGCAGCAAAAGGAGTGAAGTATCTAGAATGATTAACGAAAACGGGATAGGATATTCTTTCTTGTTTAGTCAAAGTATAGAGATAATAAATTTTCTTAATAATATAAGTGATGACAAAAAATGGAAATTTATAAGAATGGGTACTAAATCTCGGAAAATAGCCGAGACCAAATATTCTCAGAAGGAATCATTAAAAAAATTCATGGATATATTATGAAAATATTATTTACTGGTTCAGGTGGCTTTCTTGGACGTAATGTTATTCCTCTTCTTAAAAAAGAGTGTGAAATATTCACATTGGATCTATTGGGTAATCCTAATTATTATGTAAATTTAGCTCTTGATGTCCCTAAGATAAATACAAGCATTGATGTTGTAGTACATGCGGCTGGAAAAGCTCATTCAATACCAAAAAGTAAAGAAGAAGAAAAACAGTTTTATGATGTAAATCTAAACGGCACTAGAAACTTATGTTACGCACTAGAAAATGTTAAAAGTCTTAAGTCTCTAATATATATAAGTACTGTAGCAGTTTATGGGATATCTAGAGGTGAGATGATCGAAGAAAGTACACCCTTACTTGGAGATTCTGCTTATGCTAGAAGTAAGATCGAAGCAGAAACACTATTATTAGAATGGTGCAAAAAAAATAAAGTAATGCTTTCAATTATTAGGCCATCACTGATTGCAGGTCCGAATCCGCCAGGGAATCTAGGCTCTATGATTAATGGGATAAAAACAAACAGATATTTGAGTGTAGGTGATGGTTCTTCAAGAAGAAGTATTGTAATGGTTCAAGATTTAGCTAAGGTTATTTTATTAGCATCACAAAAAGAAGGAATATTTAATATTTGTGATGATAAACATCCTTCTTATAGAGAACTTGAAATTTTAATAAGCTCTCAGCTTAAGAAAAAGCTTCCTATGTCAATTTCTTTCTTTACAGCTAAATATCTAGCTATATTAGGTGATATATCTTGTGGCTACTTGCCTATAGATACCAAAAAACTTGAAAAACTAACAAATACATTGACTTTTTCAAATGAAAAAATTAAAAAAGAATTAGGCTATATACCAACTGATGTACTTTCAAATTTTATATTGTAAAACCATATAATAATTTCAATAAGTATAAATATGGCTATAAAACTAATATATAAATAATTAAGAAGAGTAATATATATTACAATAGCCAGTAATAAAGCATGAAAAAATATATTGAGAAAGTTACATATTTCTATTTTTTTCATTCGAAAAGAAATAGCAAATTCACTATCATGCTTATAAGAAGAAAGCTTATTGATATACTTAGGGACTCCTGAAAAAGTAATAAAGTTAAATCTGACAAAGGAATATATGGTATAATGGACCGGAAAAGTGCACGGAAATTGAAAAAAAGCATGAAAAAGTCGTGCACTTGGAAGGCGAAGATGTACAGAATACCAAAGTATACGCCTGAGTTTGATCAATTTGACATGGTGTTCGGCGGCAGCCTGAAAGCGGACAATCGATGGGTAACCTGAATTCCCGGCAAATTGTAGCTAGGCGACAACCGGCGACTCAATGCTTAAGAGCTCCAAGATCTCTCGCTGCGGCTTTGTAATCTCAGTGAGAATCTGACCATACTTTCCCGCATACCGAATCTTGGTAAGTGGATCCATTTCGAGCAGCAGTTCTCGAACGGTATACTTTTCAATGAGCTTCGACTTCCGCATTTCTCTTCGCAGGGCGCTCGTGAAAATAAGGGCAATGAATTGCACGAAGAGCCTGCCGTCAACGGTTTCAATGGTGTGCATGCGAAGACGTTTCATATCAAGGCTGTTCTTTAGGTCATCGAAGCATTTCTCAACGATATCCTTGTCGCGATATACTTGGAGCGCTTCAACAGGATCCTTAAAGCGTGTCGTGAAAATTGCCTGGAACCCCGCGTAGCGTTTTATATAGTGATCGACCGCTTCGTTGTTGTAGGAAACCTTCATCCCCCGCTTCGGCGTCGTTGTGATGATGAAAAAGGCATCATACTGTTCCTTGTTTTCGGCCTTCGGTTTCCCCGACTCCAGCTCTTCCTTGTAGGCTATGAGTTCCCGATTGAACCGATCGACCGCATGGGCTTTCATCTCTGCGTTGTAGTACAGGTGCAGATAACAGCGTCGCCGATCTTCTCCCCAAGGATGGAGCGTCGAGTGTACATACAGCACCTCATCGTCGATCATCCTGTAGCGTTCGGGCCCCTGAATCGTATCGTAAATCTCATCAATGGCCTGCTGAATCCATAGATTATTCAAGGGCACCGACAGCGTGAAATGATCCTTCCGTTCCAGCATTTCATCGACGTTCTTCTTGCTGTAGAATCCTTTATCGAGTACATAGTGCAGGTTTTTAATGTCCAATTTCTTGAAGGTCGCCAGAAGATTATGGACGGTCTGCACGTCAGTAATATTGCCGGGAACCCTGTGGTAGTAAGCAGGCAGTTTGCTCTTCTGTCCGAACAGCATGGCCAAATTAAGCTGGGGAAGCTTCTCCCTGTCGCGGTTGTGGCCCCAGCGGATGTATTCGTTGAATGCGCTGTAGGATGAAATGCTCGTGGTATCATAGCAGAGATACTCATCCTCGAGAATCTTATCCATCCACGACGACAGAAACGACTGTTTCGCTCCTGTCGATATGGACCCAAGAATCTCGCTGACCCTCTGGCTTGTAAGCGGTTTTATTGCGGGATGCTCATGGGTCTTGGTCCAGGATTCGCTTTGGCTTAACGGACCTCCTTGGCAGGCAAGGTAATAGGCCATGGTGAGAATTTGGGCTGAACACTCGGGGAATGCCACTTTTAAAAGCCTTGCGATTCCCAGCCGTCGGGACATTTCATCGAGAATCAGCGAAGGCCCCACGATCGTCGCGGTTGCCGTGCCGGCAGCTTCTGCTTCTTGGAGAGTTCCCTGCGTTATGCGCTTTGATGGAATGAAGGTTCCAGTTTCTGGATCAATCTTTCCTATGCAGACTTGCGTGCTGCGTGCCTGCTGCTTTTCTTTGTCCCAACGGGAAACCGATTCGTAGACATAGGTCACGCCCGTCTTCTTGTTGAGATGATGTAGGCGATAGGGCATTAGCGCAATCCTGCTTTCATAGCTGTAATTGTAGCTATGCTTTCCCGTCACGTCAATGTCTATTCGCATATATCTTATAGATTTATTCAATTCCTAGCTATAATTCTGCGGGAAATTAGGGGGTAATCCTAGCAAGCCTGATACCTTGGAACGATGTCGAAGAGAAATATTCAAAGCTGTTCGTCGCCAATAATGGAAGGCCGGCGATACCGGTGAGAGTCGCGTTAGGCGCTCTCATAATAAAAGAAAAGAAGAATCTTTCCGATGAAGAGCTGGTAGAGGATATTCGGGAGAGCCCCTACCTCCAGTACTTCTTGGGATATGAAGGCTACAAATATGAGATACCTTTCGATCCGAGCATGATGGTGCATTTCAGAAAGAGACTGTCGGCGGATATCCTGAAAGAAGTGAATGTGTTGATCATCGAGAAAAGCAAAGCCGACGATGAACACCATGATGACGAAAATAGCGGTTCTAGTTCTGGAGACGGAGAGCCAAAGAAACCGGAGAATAAAGGGACATTGATCGTTGATGCCACCTGCGCTCCCGAAGATATGAGATTCCCCCATGATGTGACTTTGCTGGATGAAGCGAGAAGGAAGACTGAAAGTATCATTGATACGCTCCAGAATGAAATGCCGGAAGGATGGGAGAAGCCAAGAACGTATAGGAAGAAGGCGAGAAAAGAGTTTCTGACCTTCATACGGAATAGAAAGCCGAGAGTGAACACAATCAGAAGGGCGTTGAAAACGCAGATCCAGTATGTTGAGCGGAACCTGCGATTGATCAATGAATACAAGGACAACGTCGGAATAACGTTGCTTTCGAGAAAGCAGCGGCAGGATCTGTGGGTGATCGGAGAATTGGTACGGCAGCAAAGAGAATTGTACCGCAGCGACACCTGGTCGATAGAAGGAAGGATCTTAAGCATAAGCAAGCCTTGGGTGCGTCCTATAGCGAGAGGGAAGGCCCGAGGGATGTATGAGTTTGGAGCGAAGCTTTCCTTAAGCCTTGTTGATGGAATGGCGGAAGTCTATAGGCTCTCGTGGGATTCCTACAACGAATGCAAAGATCTGAAAGGGCAAATAGAAAGCTATAAGCAGCGCTATGGGAGATATCCAGAAGCTGTATGCGCCGATAAGATCTATAGGACGCGGGAGAATCTGCAGTACTGCCAAGAATACGGGATACGATTGTCGGGGCCTAAATTGGGAAGGCCATTCAAGGACAACGGCAAGAACAAAGAAAGAATACGAGAGCAAAAAAGAATTGAGCGAGAAGACGAGAGTACAAGAATTGCAGTAGAGGGCAAGTTTGGAGAAGGGAAGCGACGTTATACGCTCGATAGAATTGGGACAAAACTCAAAGAGACGAGCGAGACGTCAATTATGATGATATTCCTGGTGATGAACCTCATGGTGGTGGCGAGGAGAAAGGCGAAAGCCTTTTTTGTGTCGCTTATTGATACGATTATTGATATGGCAGAACGGCTAAGTTTTATACCAATGTGGCTGTTAAGTGCGGCCTGAAAGATTGAAAAGCGGGTTCTTCAGGAACCCCTACTTAAGAAAATATCGAATTCGATATCTCATCGACGAAATCAGAAATATTCAATAATAGATCATTTGAAACCTAAATTCCGAACAAGGTGAAAATAATTGAAGGTTTATTAGTATATATTAATGTTCTTGATTAAGAAAAAATTAAATCTGGTTGCCAAATATTATTGAAAAGCTTTTATTTTGATCAGGAATCAAAGGATAATGAAAAACTATAGAATAGGAAGTAATTATTATGATACGTATTTTTGATATACTTTTTTCTGGTATTGCAATAGTTATTTTATTTCCTTTTATGATTCCAATCATGATAGGCCTAAAGCTTACAGGAGAGCATTATATTTTTTACTCGCAGACTCGCGTTGGAAAAGGCGGAGTAAAATTTAAGGTATACAAATTTGCAACGATGCTTAAAAATAGCCCAAATTTACCAGGCGGTTTTATAACGCAATCAAGAGATCCTAGAGTATTACCAATGGGACATTTTTTACGAAAAACAAAGATTAATGAATTACCTCAACTTCTTAATATTTTCATTGGCCAGATGAGTGTTGTAGGGCCACGGCCTATTGTCGTGCAGCATCTAGCGTATTATCCAGAGAAGACAAGAGAAATAATATTGAGGATGACACCAGGCTTGACAGGCATTGCTTCGCTAGTTTTTCGGGATGAGGAGGGTGTTCTTGATAGAATTGGAGGGGATAGGGAATATAATCATGATATGGTGATAGCTCCTTTCAAAGGTGAACTTGAGCTTTGGTGGTTCAATCATTATACAATTGGAAATTACTTTAAAGTAATTTTTCTTACTATGTGGGCGTTGGTCTGCCCGCGCACAACTCTATGGCGGAGGTGGTTCAAAGACATGCCCACTCCTCCTGAAATGTTGAAGCTTGATGAGGATTAAATATTAAAAATTCACTATTTAGTTGTGAAATGTTTTGGAGTATTAATGGATAAATTACTTACTAATATTGGCCGGGATTCCGAACTCTTCACCGCCGACCTCGATTCCCGCGAAAGCGATCTGTCCCGTCTAGTAGCGGCATCACGCTTCCTCGTCATCGGCGGCGCGGGGTCGATCGGCCAGGCGGTCACGCGCGAAATATTCCGGCGCAATCCCAAGCTGCTCCATGTGGTGGATATCAGCGAGAACAACATGGTCGAGCTGGTGCGTGATCTGCGTTCCTCCCTTGGCTACACTGCTGGCGAGTTCGCCACCTTCGCCATCGACGCGGGAAGCGATATCTTCGACGCCTTCATGGCCTCGGGGCAGGGCTACGACTATGTCCTCAACCTCTCGGCCCTCAAGCATGTGCGCTCGGAGAAGGATCCATGGACGCTCATGCGCATGGTGGATGTCAATGTCTTCAACACCGACAGGACCATGCGACAGGCCGCCGCCAAGGGAGCGAAAAAGTATTTCTGCGTCTCCACCGACAAGGCAGCCAACCCGGTCAACATGATGGGCGCCTCCAAGCGCATCATGGAGTATTTCCTGATGCGCCGGAGCCTCGAGCTGTCGGTGTCCACGGCGCGCTTCGCGAACGTGGCCTTTTCGGATGGCAGTCTCCTCTATGGCTTCAACCGGCGCATGGAGAAGGAGCAGCCGCTCGCGGCGCCCAACGATGTCCGGCGCTATTTCGTCACGCCCAAGGAGTCCGGCGAGCTCTGCCTCATGTCCGCCCTCCTCGGGGAAAACCGCGATCTCTTCTTCCCCAAGCTGGATGCTGGCGCCAATCTCATCACCTTCTCCGAGATAGCGGTGCGCTACCTGAAGGCGCGCGGCTACGAGCCCGTCGAGTGCGCCACCGAAGAGGAAGCCCGTGCCCGCGTCTCTGAGCTTAAAGCATGTCATCGCTGGCCGGTCTACTTCTTCGCCAGCGACACCACGGGTGAAAAGGACTTTGAAGAGTTCTATACCGATATCGAAACGCTCGATATGCAAAGATTCGAATCGATCGGCGTGATCAAGAACGCTCCAACCTACAACGCCGCTGCTCTTGAGCATTTCGAGTCCTCGATCGCGTCCATGCGTGCTCGTGGCACCTGGACGCGCGCCGACCTCATCGATCTCTTCAACGCCACCATCCCCGAGTTCGCCCACAAAGAAACCGGCAAATTCCTCGATAGCAAAATGTAGGGGGTCTGACCCCATTTGTTAACTTTTAGTCCCTGGCTGCGGCACGCGGTACCCGGTGCCCTGCGCCAGCGTGCTGATGCTGGCCTTGACAATTAAAGTATGAATACGTACCTTAAAAGTATGAAAACCATCGTATCTGAACGAGGCCAAATTACCCTGCCCAAGACTATCCGCACCAAGCTGGGTATACGTCCTGGTACGATCATCGAATTCGAGTTGGTACAGGGTAAAATCATCGGAACCAAGAAAGAACCTCAGGACGCGCTGAGAACATGGCGGGGCAAAGGGCATCTTCCTGGGGGCATCTCCGATGTCGATGCGTATTTGGACGAGGTTCGCGGATGACAACCGCAGTCGACACATCGGTGCTTCTCGATATTCTCACTGATGATCCGCGCCACGCAGCGAATTCGGAAGCTGCGTTAGCTGAAGCCCGAGCTTCGGGCAGGCTGGTTGTCTGCGAATCGGTTGTCGCCGAACTGAGGCCAGCGTTGGCTTCCGACCAGCAACTCGCGGCCTTCCTGGGCGATGTGGGCCTAGACTTCCTGCCTTCCTCCCTTGAGAGCGCCACGCTCGCAGGCTCGATCTACGCTTCGTACCTGAAAAACCGCGGCCAGTCCCGACGCATTCTGCCTGATTTTCTAATCGCTGCCCACGCGCGTTTGAATGCCGATCGTCTCCTGGCTCGCGACCGCGGTTACTACCGCGAATATTTCCGTGACCTCTCCCTTATGGATCCTTCCAAGTTAAAACTCGGGGATATCATGAGAACAATCGAAAGCCAGTGAAGATTCGCTGACTTGCGGTATTGCCCGGTGGAGGTATCATAAGGAAATCGGAATCGACGGATAAAAGATGAAGGCTGGGGGTCAGACTGGGATACGCGCGAACGTAAGCCCGTTCGGGGATTAGCCAGCCTTCACCGGACGATCTAATGGGGCCGCGCTGTTAAGCACGGAAACCCGAATAGAGGACTGGGGATTCGCCCGATCCATTTCTGTCGAAACCACCACCTTTAGGGAAGGAGGATCGATGGACAAGGAATTTATCGGTGTTGATCTCCATTCCACGCAAGTCACGGTGCACCGGATCATTATCGGCGAGAAAGGGGAAGTAGAGCGAAGGAAAAGCCAGTACCCGATGGAGCAGATGGAAACACACTTCATCGGATCGCTGCACCCGGGTTGCGCCGTCTGCGTGGAGGCTGGCTCAGGGTCGCATACGCTGGCACGAATGATTGTTGCGGCAGGCGCTCGGGCCTTCGTCGTGAATCCTTTAAGCATGCCGCAGATCTTCATGACAGCGAAGAAGACGGACAGCATCGATGCGAAGAAGCTGGCTGATTGTCTGAAGCAGCATCTTGAGAACAACGATCCCAACGACGGCTTTCCTGAAGTCACGGTTGCCGACGAGGACACGCAACGGCTACGGATGCTCATTAGCCAATACCAACGCGTGAACGCCGACATGACAGCCCTCAAGAACAATCTCTACGCATTGTTTCGCCAGTGGCTCGTGCAGGTTGACAAAGGCTTCCTCATTGAACGTTTGGAGCGCTACCTGGAACACCCACGACTGCCACCTGAAGTTGGGATAATCGCCCGCCAGGAAAAGCATCGGTATGAGGAACTGGACGCGTTCAAGGCTCAGTTGCGCTCGATGATCGAATCGATAGGAGTCATCCGCTACAGTGAACAAGTAGGCCTGCTGATAGGGGTCAGCGGAATCAGCGTGTTTGGTGCCGTCTGCATTATGGCGGATATCATCACTATCGACCGTTTCCATACGAGCAAGAACCTGGTGAGCTATCTCCGGGCGGCTCCACGCGTCGATGCGTCAAACAACACGATCCATATCGGCAGGCTCAACAAAGCTGGGCGAAAAATGGCCTTCGAGATCCTCCTGCAGAGCGTCGCCCACCTGGTCGACGGAAACCCGAACCTGCTCCGTTACACGAAGCATGCCGTGGGCAAGTCCAAGAACAAGATTCGTGCGGCCGTAGTAGGCCGGACGATCAGGCAGATATTCTACATCCTGAAGAACAAGGAGCCGAACTGGTTCCTTCAGGAAGGAACATTCTCGATCAAGAAACGGAAATTTGAGAGAATTCTATTTTCTCAAAAAATCGCTTGACGGGGATTCTCATAGAGGTCTGACCCCAATTTTTAACTTTCTTGCATTTTGATCGACATTAGGTTACACTTAGTGTAACTTGCCGCCTATCGGCAGTCGATTGGAGCGGAAATGCAGCCAGCCAGAATCTTTGCAGAGACGCTTGCGCGGCTCGCCGGCCGCGAGCGCTACCTTTTCTCGCTGCGGGATCTCCATGCGCTTCTGCCCGAGTCGTCCTATGATACCTTCAAGACCCTCGTTTCCAGGGCAACGAAAGCAGGATCCCTGAGGCGTCTTTGCAGGAATCTCTATCTCTATGAAAAGGTGGATTACCCGCGTGATAAAGTGCTCTTCCATGCCGCGGCTCGCCTGCGCGCCGAGTGTTTCAATTATCTGAGCCTGGAAACGGTGCTCTCCGATGCCGGCATCATTTCTCAAATACCGTTTTCCTGGATCACGCTGATGAGTTCCGGGCGATCCGGGCGCATCGAATGCGAGGGTTTCGGCACGATCGAATTCATCCACACGAACAAGACTCCCGACCGGCTCGCTCCCGAACTCACCTGGGACGGCCCATGTCGGCTTTGGCGCGCGTCCACGGCCCTTGCGCTCGCCGATATGCGCTCGGCCAAACGTTCCATGGATCTGGTTAAAATTCGGGGTCTGACCCCAAATTGTGAAAAGGCGCGTAATGAGTCTCTTTGACGCCTTCGTCGACGTAGCGATCCGCAATAGTCCCGAACTCGCGGTGCTTCGTCCCGTGGTCGAAAAAGAGCTGCTTCATCACGACATCCTTCGATTGATGAGCGATGCGGGGCTGCTGGTCCACCTGACCTTTATGGGAGGCACCTGCCTCAGGGCGTGTTACGGTTCGGAGCGGCTCAGTGAAGACCTCGATCTTACGGGCGGGGCCGACTTCAATGCCTCCCAGCTCGCGGAATTGGCCAAAGCGCTGGTAAATGGCCTTCAGGAGAAGTACGGATTGCCGGTCGATGTATCGGAACCGGTCAGGGAAACCGGAAATGTCGATACCTGGAAAGTCAAAATCCAGACGCGGCCGGAGCGCAAAGACCTGAAAGCTCAGCACATCAATATCGATATTTGTGCCATTCCCAGTTACGATGCGCGGCCTATGATGCTCCGCAATCAATACGGTGTCGATATGGGAACCGCGGGACTTATACTTCGCGCGCAGAGCCGGAAGGAAATCCTCGCTGATAAGTTCATCGCTTTGGCCTTCAGGCCGAATAGAATCAAGAATCGCGATCTATGGGACATCGCCTGGCTCGAGCGCCAGGGTGTTGCGCTGAATGCCGATTTTATTGCCCGCAAAATAGTCGATCATCACAGAACGTCGTCAGAGTTTTTAGATTTGCTCACGTCGCGTATCAAGCGTATCAGTGCTGGTACTTCGATCCGGGAAGACTTCCGGAACGAGATGCGTCGATTCCTCCCCTCGGGGCCGATTGTCGAAACCGCTCTCTCCAACGATTATTGGTTCTACCTCCAAGCCATTCTCGCCGATGCCCTGCAAAAGTTAACAATCGGGGTCTGACCCCAAATTTTAACTTTTTGCCCTGGCCTTTGAATCGCTTCTCAACCCTTCGCGCGCATAGATAGCGTACGCGGAGGTGCCTGGTCATGTCGCGATTGCCGCGAACGAATCGGATCGGCCTCTATCATGTCATCAATAGGGGCGTAGAAAAAAGGTTAATCTTTCTGGATGATCCCGATCGTCAGCGATTCTTAAGCTTGGTCGATGAGCAGAAAGCGGCCTTCGATTTCGATGTCGTCGCTTATTGCCTCATGCCGAATCATTATCATTTGTTGTTGGAAACGCGGTTTGAGAATCTTTCGTTCGCGCTCAAGCGCCTGGATCAGGACTATACGCAATATTTCAACCGTAAATATGAGCGCGTCGGTTCCCTATGGCAGGGCCGCTTCAAATCCTGGTTTGTGCACGATGAAAAGTACCTTAATGTTCTTATAAAATATATCGAGCGTAATCCCATTAAAAAAGGCATGACATCGCGGATCGGTGAATACCCTTGGGCGAGTTCGGCAACGAAAGACCCCGCGCTAAGTCATGATGAAATCGCCCAACTTACGGAATTCTTCAGTACAAAGTTTCTGCCGCAGGCCGAAGTTGCCGGAGCTGAAGCCGGATCTGAAGCCCTTGCCGCCTTGAGGCCCGCCATGTGCAAATCGCTCTCACAACACTTTCTTGTAGCGAATTTAGCGCGTAAGCGCGATGGCGCAAAGCGCGCAGCTCGTGATGAAGCCATTAAAAGCGCCCTTCGCGATGGCTACAGCCAATCGCAGATCGCCCGCTACCTTGGTCTCACTCCAGCTGCCATCTCTAAGCATATAAAGTTAAAAATCGGGGTCTGACCCCAAATTTCAACTTTCAAGGAATCCCAATGAGAAAATTGTCCTCCATCCTAGTCACCGGCGGCTCGGGCTTCATCGGCTCGAACTTCATCCACTGGCTCTTCGCCCGGTCCGATTTTTCCGGCCGCATCATCAACCTCGACGCCCTCACCTATGCCGGCAACCCCGAGAGCCTCGCCGACATCGCCGCGCGCTTCGGCAGCCCCGGCGCAGCCTCTGCCGTCCCTGGCGCCGCCTCTGCCCCCGCCCTTCGCTACGCCTTCGTCAAGGGCGACATCACCGATCGTGCCCTCGTCGAGAAAGTCTTCGCCGACTATGCCATCGACACCGTCGTCCACTTCGCCGCTGAAAGCCACGTCGACCGCTCGATTCTCGGCCCCGAAGCCTTCATCCGCACCAACGTCCTGGGCACCTACACCCTCCTCGATGTCGCCCGCAAAGCCTGGGCTAATCCAGCCGGCGGCATCCGCGCCGACGTCCTCTTCCACCACGTCAGCACGGACGAGGTCTTCGGCTCTCTGGGCGACTCGGGCTACTTCACCGAATCCACACCCTACGATCCCCGCTCGCCTTATTCGGCGTCCAAAGCCTCGAGCGACCACCTCGCCAAGGCCTATTTCCATACCTATGGCCTCCCGGTCACCGTCTCGAACTGCTCCAATAACTACGGCCCCTACCAGTTCCCGGAAAAGCTCATCCCCTTGATGATCCTCAATATGCTGGAAGGCAAGCCGCTCCCCGTTTACGGCGACGGTAAAAATATTCGCGACTGGGTCTATGTCGAGGACCACAACGAGGCGGTCTGGTCGATCATGAACCGCGGCCGCGCCGGCGAAACCTACAACATCGGCGGCGAGAATGAGTGGGAGAACATCACCCTCCTGCGCCGCCTCATCGCCCTTGTCGCGGAGGAAAGCGGCCGCGCCCCAGCCTCGCTCGAAGCCCTCATCACCTACGTCAAGGATCGCCCCGGCCACGACCGTCGCTACGCCATCGACTGCTCCAAGCTCAAGACCGAGCTCGGCTGGGACCGCCGCCACAGTTTCGACACCGGCCTTCGCGCCACGGTCCGTTGGTATCTGGATAATCAGGAATGGTGCTCCCACGTCCGTTCCGGCGAATACCGCACCTGGATAGAGAAAAACTACGCCGTTAAAAACCGGGGTCTGACCCCAATTTTTAACCTAAGGTCTGACCCCGTATGATCAAGCGCGTCTGGATCGCCGGCGCCCATACGCCCCTAGGCCGGGCCATCTCAGTCTTCTTCCAGTCCGCCGGCCTTTCGGTGGCGGAAAGCCGCACCGATTTCGATCCTGCTTATCCTGTCGTTCTCGATACCTTTGCCGCTCGAGAAGGTCCTTTCTCCCAGATATTCTATTGCGGCATGCCCCTCGAACCCGAGCTTGTTCAGCCGCTTGCGTTGCCTTTCGCTCAGCCGCTTGCGCTGCTGCGCGTCGCCAAGAAACAGCATGCCCGCTTCATCGCAATCGGCTCTGCCTGCGTATTTTCCGGCTCCCTCGCCTCGCGGGACTACACGGAAAAGTCTCCCGCCGCGCCCATTGGCGCCCTCGGCCGCGTCCAGCTGGAAACCGAGCGCGCCATCCTTTCGGCCGATCCCTGGGCTATCGTGCTCCGGACAGGCTGGCTCTACGGCGCGCCCCCTGCGCCCCTCGCGCCCCCAGCACCCCCTGCGCTCCTCGCGTCCCTCGCGCCCCCCACCGAGGCTGACACCCTAATCGAGTCCATCCTTCGCGCCGGCGCCAAGGGCGGCTCGGGCCTCGTCCAGGTCCCCGACGACGAAATCGTCTCGCCCACCTTCGGCGAATCTCTCGCCCGCGTTGTTTTCGACATGACCCTCGCCGAGCGCATCCCTCCTGAAGTGGTGGGGGAAGATGGCAAAGTCTACCCTGGCGTTCCGTCGAGCTATCACCCGACTCCCGGCGGCCTCTATCACTACGCTGACTGGGGCCGTGCCGCCCTGCCCGAGTTCGCCGCCGAAGTGGTCCGCCTCGCCCTGGACCACAAGCTGATCGATCGCCCCGTCGAGATCGTTGCCCAGCCCGCCTCGGCTTTCCCCGGCAGGGCGGCTCGGCCCCTTCATCAGCACCTCTCCGCGCAAAAGCTCGCCCATTCCATGGTTCTCTTCCAGCATCCCTGGCGCGACTGTCTGGATGAATATTTAACCAAAAAGAGCCAAAAATCGCCTGTTCCCACCTGTTTATCAGGCTGCACGGGCGTATAAATATGAAGTAACAGAACGGGGTCTGACCCCGATTTTCAACTGTGATAGCTTAGAAGTAATAAAATGGGGTCTGACCCCGTATTTCAACTGATCGCTAAGAAGCAGTACCAAAAAAAATCTTGTGAGGATCTATGGCCGAAAATGAGAGTGTGAAAATTCCCGAAAACCAGGACGACGATGAGATCAGCCTGCTCGATCTGGCTGCGGTGCTTTGGAAACGCAAAAGGATCATCATAGGCGTCACCGCCCTTGCCGTGGTTGGCGTCTTACTCTACGCGATTGGCTCCTTGGTCCTCCCCCCCGATAAAAGCTATCTCCCGAACGTCTACACGCCCAAGGCGACGATGGTCATCCAGACGAGCAGCTCTTCGAGTGGCGTCTCCGCGGCGCTGGCGGCCTCCGGCCTCTCCAGCCTGGCGGGAATGGCGGGCGTAGGCGTGGGCGGCAACACAAACGGCGCCCTCGCTGAAGTGCTCGCCACCAGCAACACCACCCTCGATGCCCTCGATGCCAAATATGGCTTTTCGACGAGAAAGAAGAATCAGAAGAAAAAGCCCTTAGTCTCCGACGTTCGCAAGGGCATACAGAAAAACCTCAGCGCCAAGCTGGATGTTAAGACGAACCTCTTCACCGTCTCGTTCACAGATATCGACCCCGTCCTCGCCAAGAAAGTCGTCGATGAAACCGTGAGCATCCTGGAAGCCCGCTTCGCCACCCTGAGCGGCGACAAGACCCTGCAGCAAAAAGAACTTCTTGAGAAAAAGCTCGCCGAGGTGGACAACTCGGTCAAGGAGCTCGAGGTCAAGGTCAAGGAATTCCAGACCAAGTACGGCGTCACGCAGGTCGAGGCCCTGGCCACCGAGCAGATCACCATCATCGCCCGGCTGCGCAGCGAGCTCATCCTTAAGGAAATGGAGATCTCCAACTACGAGAAGATCTCCCGCGTGGCCGACCCCCAGATGCTCCAGCTCAAGAGCGAGCGCGATGGGCTCCTCGCCAAGATCAAGGAGATCGAAACGGGCAAGGGTTCGGGCAGCCGGGTCATGCCCAGCCAGAAGGAGCTGCCAGCCATCGCCTTCGAGTACGCCAAGATCCAGCGCGACCTCCTCGTGCAGACCGAGCTTTTCAAGATCCTCACCCAGCAGTACGAGCTGGCCAAGCTCAACGCCGCCGGCCAGGATCCCGTCTTCCAGGTGCTGGAGATGGCCGAGGTCCCCGACAAGAAATCCGGCCCCTCCCGCGGCATGATCTGCGTCGTCGCCGCCATGGCGGGCTTCTTCCTTTCCATCCTCCTCGCCTTCGTGGTCGAGTCCTTCGAAAAAATGAAAAATGATCCCGAAGTCGTGGCCAAGTTCAAGGCCCTGAGTTCCGGTAAAGGTGTATCGCGATGAGAAAAATCCTGTTCATCATAGTTGCGTCCTGTCTAATCCTGTCGGGGGCTGGCGCTGCCTTTGGCCAGGCTACGCAAGCCATTGGCGCCGCCCAGACGATGCCTGGATCCTTCTCCGGAACCGTGGCCAACAAGCAAGGCTCGAACAGCGTCGCGCTCCCCGATCAGAGCGCCCAAACCCTCCTGGCCATGGCCACCGAGGACTATCCCGCCACGCCGGGCGATGTCTACACGCTCGTCTACCTCAAGGTGGCGCAGCTGGACACCATCAACCTGGTGGTTGAGGGCGATGGCTCGATCAATGCGGGCTTCCTGGGTGCCTTCGCGTCCCGCGGGCTCACCTTTCGCCAGCTCAAGGCGCAAATTGAGAAGAAAGTCGCGGCATCCTACCCCGGCTCCAATCCTTCCCTCATCATCGCGTCCACGGGGCTCTTCCCGGTCACGGTGAGGGGCGAGGTGAAGCAGGCAGGCATCGCGACCGCCTGGGGCCTCTCCAGGCTTTCGGAAGTGATCGCTCCCTTCGCAGGCGAGTATTCGAGCCTCCGCGAAGTTTCCGTTGTCTCACGCGATGGCGCCTCCGCAACCTACGACCTCTTCAAGGCGCGGCGCTCGGGCGACCTGTCCCGGGATCCCTATCTCAAGCCCGGCGATGTCGTCGAGCTCAAGAAGGCCGACCGGACGGTGGCCATCGAAGGCCAGGTGCGGCGCGTCGGCGCCTATCAGCTCCTCGCGGGCGAGGGCCTGCCCGAGCTTGTCGCCTTCTATGGCGATGGCGCCCTGGACGGCGCCAAGACGGACCGCGCCCTTCTCACGCGCAAGGCGACCGCAGACAAGCCCGAAGCGGAGAGCCTCGTCGTCGACCTTGGCGGAAAAACGTTCCCCGTTCTCGCGGACGGCGACATCCTGCGCGTGCCCTCGCGGGAAGAGTATTTGCCGATAGTCTCCATAGAGGGCGCCGTCGCGGGCGCCGAGCTTGGCGTCAAGCGCGAGGCCCTACAGGGCGGCGCCGAGGCCGTTGAAACCCAGCAGTACCGCGTTATCCGGATTCCGTATCGCCAGGGCGCCATGCTTTCGGAGGCTCTGCGCGGCATCCGCGGCCAGATCGACCCGCGCGCCGACCTCAAGCGCGCCTTCATCGCCAAGGCTGGCGGCTCGGGCCAGGTCGAAGTGGACCTGGAAAAGCTCCTCTACCGCTTTGATTCCAAGGATGATATCGCCCTCGCCGCCGACGACAAGGTCGTCATCCCCTACGGCTCCCAGTATGTCTTCGTCACAGGCGAAGTCGCCAAGTCGGCCTGGGTTGGCGTCACGGGGCTCACCCGGCTTTCGGAGGCCGTAAAGCCCCTCGCCACGCGCTTCAGCTCGCTGCGCGACGTCGCAGTCAAGAGTTCGGACGGCGCCCTGGCGCGCTACGACCTCTTCCTGGCCGAGCGCCAGGGCGACCTAACCCAGGACCCCTACCTACGCCCCGGCGACCAGGTCGAGGTGGGCAAGGCCGACCGCATCGTCGCCCTTGAGGGCGAAGTCCGCAAGCCGGGCTCCTACCAGCTCCTCGCGGGCGAGGGCGTGGCCGAGCTTGTCGCCAAGTACGGCGACGGCGCCGTGGAAGGCGCCAAGACCGATCTAGCAGTGTTGACCCGGAAGGCGACCGCCGCCCTCCCCGGGGGAGAGAGCCTCGTGTTCGACCTCGCGGGGTCTCCGCTTCCCGCCTTGGGCGACGGCGACCGCGTTCGCGTCCCCTCGCGCGAGGAATACCTGCCCGTCGTCTACGTGCAGGGCGCCGTGGCGGGCGCCGAACTCGGCGTCAAGAAGGACGCCCAGGCCGGCAACGCCGGCGCCGTGGTGGCGGAGCAGTACCGGGTCGTGCGGCTCGCCTACCGCCAGGGGCAGCTCCTCTCCCAGGCCCTTCGCGGCATCCGCGATCAGATCGACCCGCGCGCCGACCTTAAGCGCGCCTTCATCGTCAGGAAAGGCCAGGCGGCGCAGGTGGCCGTGGACCTCGAAAAGCTCCTCTACCGCTACGCTCCCGCCGACGATGTGGCCCTCGCGGCCGACGATACCATCGTCATTCCCTACGGCTCGATGTACGCCTTCGTCTCCGGCGAGGTGGGCAAGTCCGCCTGGGTGGGGATCACGGGCCTCACACGGCTGTCGGAGGCGGTTAAGCCCCTACTCACCAAGTATTCCTCTCTGCGCGATGTCGCGGTGAGGAGCGAGGACGGCTCTTCGGCCGCCTACGACCTCTTCAAGGCCGAGCGGGAAGGGGACCTTTCGCAGGATCCCTACCTCCGCCCCGGCGACGTGGTGGAAGTGAAGAAAGCCGGGCGCATCGTCAGCCTGGAGGGCGAGGTCTCGCGGCCGGGAACCTACCAGCTCCTTCCGGGCGAGGGTCTTTCTGAACTCATGAATTATTACAGCGACAAGCCCCTTGCAAGCGCCAAGACAGACCTCTCCGTCCTCACGCGCCGGGCCACGGCCGAAAAGCCGGAGTCCGAAAGCCTCGTGTTCGACCTCGCGGGAAAAGACCTCCCGGCGCTCGCCGATGGGGATCGCGTCCGCGTGCCGTCCAGGGAAGAGTACCTGCCGGTGATCTATGTCGAGGGCGCGGTGGAGAAAGCCGAAGCTACCGCGGCGGCCGGTGCTGCCAAGGAACCCGTTCCCGAGGCGAAGTACGCTGAAAAGCGCCTGCTGTGGCGCAAGGGGCTCTTGCTCTCCCAGGCGCTCGCCCCGCTGGCGGGGAATTTCCCCGGCGAAGCCGATCTCCATGCCGCCGTGGTCATGCGCGCCGCCGATAAATCGGTTGTAAAAGTGGACCTCGACAGGCTTCTTTTCGCCCACGACGCCTCGCTTGACCTCGCCCTGGAGTCCGACGATCGCGTGATGCTGCCCTTCAAGACCCAGGCGGTCTTCATCGCTGGCGAAGTGGTCAAATCCGGCTTCGCTCCCGTTTCGGGGTCGCAGCGCCTTTCGGAAGCGCTCAAACCCTTCCTCCTCCCCACATCTTCTACCCGGAACATCGTGGTGACGAGCGCGGAAGGTATCGCGCATACGTATGATCTCTTCAAGGCCGAGCGTTTCGGTGAGCGGGCGCAGGATCCCCTGCTGCGCCCCGGCGACAGTGTCGCCGTCGCCAAGGCGGCGCGGATCGTCGTCCTGTCGGGCGAGGTGAACCGTCCGGGCGCCTATGAGTTGCTCGCCGGAGAAGGCCTTTCCGAACTCCTCTCGATCCAGGGCGGCGGCCTGCTCGAATTCGCAAAGCGCGACAGGATACTCCTTACGCGCAGGGCGTCGGACGGCAAGCCCCAGGGCGAGTCCCTGGTCCTGGACGCCGGCGCGTCCGCCGCTCCCGCCCTTCTGGACGGTGATGCGGTCAAGGTTCCTTCGAAGGAAGAATTTTTGCCGGTCGTCTATGTCGAAGGCGCGGTGCAGAAGGCGGAAGCAGCCGCGGTGGGAACCGCGGGCGCGGCGCCAGCCGAGCCCAAATACGGCGAAAAGCGCGTGATGTGGCGCAAGGGCCTCCTGGTTTCGCAGACCATGGCCATCCTCATGGCGGGAATCCCCGATCAGGCTGATTACCGCTCCGCCATGGTCGTGCGCGCCGCCGACACGTCGGTGGTCAAGATCGATCTCGAACGGCTTCTCTTCGCCCACGACGCCTCGCTGGACTTGGCCCTGGAGGCGGACGACCGTGTCGTGCTGCCCTTTAAAGTCCAGGCGGTGTTTATCACGGGCGAGGTGGCCAAGTCGGGCTTCGCGCCCGTATCGGGCGCCCAGCGCCTTTCGGAGGCGCTGAAGCCCTTCCTCCTTCCTTCGTCCTCCACCCGCAGCGTCGTGGTGACGAGCGCCGAAGGCGTTCCCGCAGCCTATGACCTCTTCCGCGCCGAGCGTTTCGGCGAGAGCGCCCAGGATCCACTGTTGCGCCCAGGCGACAGCGTCGCCGTTGCCAAGGCAACCCGCGTCGTCAACTTGGCGGGCGAGGTCAATCGTCCCGGCACCTACGAACTGCTTCCCGGCGAGGGGCTTTCGGAACTGCTTTCCGTCCAGGGCGCCGGCCTGCGCGAATTCGCCAAGCGCGACCGGATCCTCGTAACGCGCAGGGCTTCCGACGGCAAGCCCTCGGGCGAATCTCTGGTGGTGGACGCCGGTGCGTCAGGCGCCCAGGCGGCCGATGCTCCCGCCCTCCTGGACGGGGACACCGTTACGGTGCCTTCCAGGGAGGAATTCCTCCCTGTGGTCTATGTCGAGGGCGCCATGGCCTCGGGCGGCTACGGTATCCAGCGCGTGCTTTGGCGCGAGGGGCTCCTCGTGTCGCAGGCGCTCAAGCCGATCGCCGCCTCACTGCCCGCGGCCGCCGACCTGCGCAGGGCCAAACTCGTGCGCGCCAAAGACGGCGCCGAGGTTCAGCTCGATCTTGAAAAGCTCCTTTTCGCCTTCGATCCGGCGCTCGACAGCGTGCTCGGGGCGGGGGACAGAATCATCCTGCCCTATGGCTCCCGCGACGTCTTCGTCTCCGGCGAGGCGGCCCGCTCCGGCTGGGTCCAGGCTGACGGCACACTGCGCCTTTCCCAGGCGATCAAAGCCTTCCTCCTCCCCACGAGTTCCACGCGCGCCGTCGCGCTTCGTTCGACGGACGGCAAGGAGACGGTCTACGATCTCTTCAAGGCCGAGCGCTTCGGCCAAATCGCCCAGGATCCCGTGGTGGCGCCCGGCGATGCGATCACCCTGCGCCGCGCGGGCAGGGTCGTCGTGCTCGAGGGCGAGGTTTTCAGGCCCGGAATCTATGAGCTTCTTCCTACGGAGGATTTCAGCGCGCTGATTTCCGTGCAGGGCGCGGGGCTGCGCGACACAGCCCAAGCCGACCGCGTTCAGATCACGCGCAAAGCTTCGGATACAAAGACCGCGGGCGGCATAGCCCTGGTCGACGCCCTCTCCAAGGATTCCAAGGCCGAGCTTTTCGATGGCGACAAAGTGCGGGTGCCGTCCATGGACGAGTACCTGCCCGTCGTCTATATCGAGGGGGCGGTTACCGGCGAATATTCCGTCCAGCGCGTCGCCTGGCGCGATGGCATGCGCGTGGCCGATCTCATCCGCCCGTTGCGCGACCGCATTCCCGCCACGGCTGACCTAAAGAAAGCTTTTATTACCAAGAGCTCGGCCGACGTTCCCGTCGAGGTGGATCTCGAGAAGATCCTCTATTCTTACGATCCCGCCTACGATCCGGCCCTCGAGCCCGAGGACAGGCTCGTGATTCCCCTCGGATCTATGTACGTCTTCGTGACGGGTGAGGTGCAGAAGTCGGTCTGGGTGGCCATTACGGGGCTCACCAGGCTCCGCGATATCGTGTCGGCGAATCTCACCCGCTGGTCCTCTACGCGCGACGTCGCGGTGAAATCGAGGAACGGGGTCGAGCAGCGCTACGACCTCTTCCGCGCCGAGCGCTACGGCGACTTGACGCAGGATCCCTTCCTGCGCCCCGGCGACGTGGTGACCGTCAACCGCCTGGAGAGGCTCGTGACGATCGGCGGCGAAGTGCGCCGCCCCGGAACCTACCAGCTCCTGGCCGGCGAGGGCATGAAGGATTTAGTCGAGCGCTATGCCGACGGCTTCACTGAAAAGGCCAATCCCACGCGCATCCAGGTGGTGCGGCTATTGTCCGCCGCCTCCGCGGTCGGCGAAAAGCTCCAGTTCGACTATAAGGTCGCCCCCGACTTCTCGCTCAATCAATACGACTCGATCACCGTGCCCGCCTGGCAGGATCTCCTGCCCGTGGCTTGGTTCGAGGGAGCCATCGGCGTGGGAACGGGCGGCGCCACGCTCGAGTCCGCCAAGCGCGTGGCCTACACCTTCTTCCCCGGCGAAACCGTGTCCGAGGCAGCTCAGGCCATGCGCAAGAACTTCAGCGAGGTGTCGGACTTGTCGGCCTCCTATATCTCCCGCAAGGGCAAGCGCATCGCGGTGGACCTGTCCAAGTACCTCTACGACCGCGAAACGCTCTACGATGTGGCGCTCGAGGCTAACGACGTGATCGTCGTGCCCTTTAGGCAGTTCTTCGTCACGGTCTCCGGAGCGGTCAAGCTGGCCGGACGCTATCCCTACGTGCCCGATCGCACCTGGGAGTACTACGTCGGCCTGGCCGGCGGCTTCGATTCCGACAAGAATTCCGGCGACAAGGTGACGATCTACGATGTCGCCTCCAAGAAAGTCGTGTCTAAGGGCAGGGTCATCATGCCCGAGGACAACATCGTGGCTGATACCAACTCGTTTATGTACAGCCTGCTTAAGGTTACTTCGGTCCTGTCCACGGCCATCTCGCTGATTGCGCTCGTGATCAGCCTTCTGCCCTGAGTCGGGGCGGGATTGCGGCGGTAAAAACGATTGAAAAAAGAAGGTAGCGTATGCAGTTGATGTCGATGCTCGTGTCGACGGTCCTTTCGGCGGTCGCCATGCCGGCGATCATCCGTTTCGCGGATGCGCGCCAGCTCTACGATGGCGTGGCCGAAAGGAAAATCCATTCCGGCCAGGTGCCGCGCCTGGGCGGCATGGGGATCTTCCTCGCATTCTTCCTGGCCGCGGCCGTCGTTCCCTTTTTCGGGGAGGCCGGGCTTTCAGGCGCCCTGGGCGCCCGCCTCGACACCCTGGTTCCCCTCGCGGTCGGCGCTGTCCTCGTGTACGGCATCGGGCTCTGGGACGATTTCACCGGGGGCAAGGTGCGGGCGATCTGGAAGCTCATCGTCCAGATCGTGGCGGCGGTCATCGTAGTGGGGCAGGGGCTCCGCTTCGGCGGCCTGGGCTTTTCGACCGACGGTTTCTCGGGTTCCCTGCATTGGGCTTCCAGCGCCCTCACCTGTTTCTGGATCGTGGGGGTCACCAACGCCATAAACCTGATCGACGGCATGGACGGCTTGGCGGGAGGCATCTCCTTTATCGCCTCCCTGACCTACGCCGTCTTCTACTACCTCGGGGGCGACCAGGCGAGCGCCTTTATCTGCCTCTGCCTGGCCGGCGCCATCGCGGGCTTCCTCACGGTCAACTTTCCCGCGCCCAAGGCCAAGCTTTTCATGGGCGACTCGGGCAGCCTCTTCCTGGGCTTCTGCCTCGCTTCCATGCCCCTTATGGGCGAGTCGGGCGCTGCGGGCGGCGCGACGGCGGAAACCGTCGGCGTGATTCCTGCGGCCCTCCTCCTTTTCGTGCCGATCTACGACACCCTGCGGGCGATCTGGCGGCGGACGCGCTTGGGCGTAAGCATCGCCACGCCCGATCGCCTCCATATCCATCACCTCTTCTGGGACGCGGGCTACAAGCCCATCTCCATACTCGCCATCCTCTATTCGGCGACGCTCTGGCAGGCGGCGGTCTTCATCGTGGCCAGCCGCCTGTCCGCGCAGTTCGCCTTTCTCGCGGAGCTGATCGGCTTCCTGCTCACCGGGATACTCTTCCGGTACGCGGCCTCGCTCGGCGCGGCTTCGCTCCGCTCAACCAAGGTAAAATGACCAACGACAGCGAATTGCAGCTTTTAGAAGCTATTTACGCCTCGGAGACCTCTGGCCAGGCGAATAGTCAGCGCGCCCTGGCGGGGCAGGCTGGCCTCTCCCTGGGCATGACGAATGCCCTTCTCTCCCGCTTCGCCGAGCGCGGCTGGGTCAAGCTCACGCACATCTCCGGGCGCAGCCTGCGCTATATCCTCACGCCCTGCGGTGTGGAGGAGGTCCTGCGCCGCACCATGGCCTACTTCACCCGCGCGGAGCGCAGCGCCACCAACTACCGGGCGCGCATCGACGATTACGTGCACGGCATCGCGCGCAAGGGTTTCCGCGTCCTCGTCTACGAGGGCCCCAAGGAGCTCGAGTTTCTCTTCGACTATTCCTGCGCGCGCCGCGGCGTGGCCCTGGTCGCCTCGCCCTCCGAAGAGCTGCGCGCCACGCTGTCCCAGGATTCCTCTGCCATGTTCGTTTCCGGCCAGAAAGCTCCGGAAACCGCGCTCGGCGCGCCGGGAGCATTGCCGCCGGCGAGGGCCTCCTCCGAGGCGCTGGCGGATATCCTCTTCCCCGGGATGCTCCGCGTGCGATAAGGCCGGCCGGGCTTCCGGCCGGCCTTTTTTTGCATTTCTTCTGGTTGACATGTAAATTAAAGTGAACAATACTGATGGGAGATCTGAAAATGTTCATAGTAGTTTACAAAGGAGTCCCGGGTGACCATTGAGGTTTATGCAGAGGGGCGGCGTAGTGGTACTCTGTCAAAGACCGGCAATCTCTATTCCTTCACCTACGAGAGCTCCGAACCATCCGCTCCTTGGGTCTCGCTCACCATGCCGTTTCGCCCCCGTAGTTGGAATTGGGAAAATGCTCTGCACCCTATTTTCGAGATGAACCTGCCGGAAGGGTATCTTTTCGAACTCCTAAGGCGCCAACTGCTTAAGGAATACGATGTCGCCGATGATTTTTCCCTGCTTGGCCTGCTTGCGGCGAATATTCGAGGTCGGCTTGAATATCGGATAGCGGGTGAAAAGGGAAATCGAACCGAAGCGCAGGCGCTTCCCCTGGATGAAATCCTGCGATCGGGCGAGGAAGATCTGTTCGCCAAGCTGCTGGGGCTGTATCTCGAGCGTTCCTTTATTTCCGGCGTGCAGCCGAAAGTCCTGGCAAGGCTCTTCGATAAATCAGCGCTCGCGACGGATGACTATATCGTTAAAACCTGGGGTGACGAGTATCCCAACCTTGCCGAGAACGAGTTTTTCTGCCTGAGCGCCGCAAGACGCGCGGGGCTGCCTGTTCCCGCCTTTCATCTTTCGGACGACCGGAAGTTTCTTGTGGTAGAGCGTTTCGATAAAGGGAAGGGTAGCGAATGGCGCGGCTTCGAGGAAATATGCGTCCTCCAGGGAAAGAACAAGATCGGGAAATATTCAGGAAGTTATGAGCAGGTCGCCAGGACGGTGGAATTGTTTTCCTCACCCGAGCGGCACGTCGAGTCGATGCGCTGGCTCTTTGGGATGGTGTGCCTTTCGGTTCTGGTGCGGAATGGCGACGCTCACGTGAAGAACTTCGGGATTCTCTATGGCCCTGGCCAGACTGACCGCGTCCTGGCGCCGGTCTATGATGTGGTGACGACGACGGCCTATATTTTCAAGGACCGCCCGGCGTTGACCTTCGAAGGTAAGAAATACTGGCCGGGAAGGCGGCAGCTGGTGGATTTCGGCGTCGCTTCATGCGGGCTTGCTTCGGCCGATGCCGGGGCGATCTACGATGAATGCGCTCGCGCGGTCAAGGAGACCTTGGGCGAGCTGGCTTCGTACGTCGCAGTGAATCCGGGTTTCGCTCGCACCGGCGAAAGGATGATGGCTGCGTGGAACGCCGCTCTCGATGGCGAGCCAAGAAAGGATGGTTCCAATGAAATATAGCGATATTGGTCCCGCCCTGAGGGCCTATCGAAAAGAGATAGGTCTCACGCAGGCTGAACTCGCCAAGGCGGCGGAGATCAGCCGCGTGACCTTGAGCAAGGCGGAGAACGGAATGCTGGCCGGCCTTTCAATGGGCGTTTTCTTCGCTATAATAAATCAGCTTGGCATCGAGGTGGCGTTCTCCGAACCCTCAGCAATGCCCACGCTTGAAGATTTGGCCAGGATGAAGGAAAAATCATGAAAAAACGAGTATCGATCATTACCCACGCGATTGCGGGACTTTTCGCCGCGGCCTTCCTCTGGGGCGCCGCGCCCGGCGCCTGGGCCGCGCCCGACCGCCTGGCCGTGGAGCTGGCGCACCCGGTCTACGGCATCATCGAGACGGCTGAGCTGCGCGGCGTGCTCAATCGCCTTTCCTCGGTTAAGCCCTACACGCGGGCCCAGGTCGCCGACTTTCTCGCCGTCATCGCGGGGCGCATGGGCGAGTTCTCGCCCGCCGAGCGGGAAATGATAACCGCCTTTTCCGCCGAATTCGCGCCGGATGCCTTCGAGGGCGCCCCTATCTGGAAATCGGCCGACGGCAAGGCCGCGGTGGGCGCGCGGATCGAGGCCACCTTCCGCACCTCGCCGGGCGGCGTGGCCGACCTGATCGCCGGCACGGGGAGCGTGGCCGCGGCCGACCTCTGGCACATCAATTCGCGGGTCGTGCCCTACCTGGAGGGCGAAATCGCGCCCTGGCTCTCCGTCAAGGGCGAGGCGGGCTTCGACATCGACAAGATCGAGCGCGACCTCTACCTGCCCTACGAGTTCACCAAGGAATGGGACACGAACCACATCGACTTCAGCGACGAGCGCTATTCCCTGGGCGAAAAGGACTATCCCTCGTTCAGCTACGACATCAGGCAGGACATCGCCGCCGCCACGGATTCGGGCAGCCTCCTCGTGCGCCTCTCGCGCTACCGCCGCGACTGGGGCGTCGGCTCGGGTTCCTTCGCGCTGTCGGGCACGGCGCGGCCCTTCGTCGGCCTGGAGATGAACTTCCGGCCCTCCAAATTATTCGCGGTGTCCAGCCTCGTCGGCTCGCTGACGAACTGGCAGAAGGCGAGCGATGAGCGCAGCACGGCATTGGGCGATGTCGATAACGATGGCGAGCTCGAGTATTCCGCCCTCTCCTGGCAGAAGATGCTCGGCCTGCAGCGTATGGAGCTCTTCCCCTTCGACTGGCTCACGGTTTCGGCCACCAGCACCCTGGTCGGCGCCAAGCGCCTCGAGCTGGGGTACTTTTCGCCGCTATTGTTCTCCGTGATGTACCAGAACCAGCTGGCCGACATCGACAACCTGGGCGTGCAGGTGGACGGCAGCGTGCGGATCCCGCGCGTGGGCAAGTTTTACGGTTCCTTCTACGCCGACGAGATGGAGATCACCCACCCGGACGAGCTCTTCACCAAGGCGCGCAACATGTTCGCCCTGCAGGGCGGCGCCAAGATTCCGCTTCCGGGCCTGCCCTTCTTCGTCCTCACGGCCCAGTACACCAAGATCGAGCCTTACGTCTACGCGCATTATCCGACCTGGTATCCGGATTACCGCCTCCGCGTGGACACGTCCTACACGCAGGACGGCGAAAACCTGGGTTACTACCTGCCTCCCAACTCCGACGAATTCCTGGTCCGCCTCCAGGCCATGCCCGCGCCGGGCTGGCGCGCCTCCCTGTCCTATTCCTATATCCGCCACGGCACGGGCGACGGCGGCAGCGTCGATGACTGGATGAATTACGCGACCGAGATCGGCGCCACCAAAGATTTCCTCCACGACGGCATTTATGAATACAGCCACGTGGCCAAGGCGAACGTGGCGTGGCGGCCCGCCGAAGCCCCGCGCCTCTTCGGCCTCGCCCTGCCTTTGGAGCTGGGCGCCGGCCTCGGCCTTGCCTACACCTGGCAGGAGGATGGCACAGGCGGCGGCGGATCGGTCGCCGATCCGGAATGGAAGAATGTGCTGGAGCTGAGCTGCAGGATGTATTTGTAGCGATCCGGAGCCTGACTCCGAAAGTCAACTTCAGCTGGCTGGAAGCTTGATGATAGTATCAAATGATACTATCATCAAAGCAGAATGAAGCCGCCTTATGAGATAACGAAGAGAATCCTCGTCCTCTATGGCCAGATACTCGACGCGTTAGGCCAATGCAAAAGCCTCAATTTGGCAAAGCCAGAAGCGAAGCTTCGTCGGCGCAACCGGATAAAGACAATTCATTCATCGTTGGCGATCGAGGGCAATACTCTCGATATCGGACAAGTCACCGCTCTCGTCGATAACGTTCGCGTCTTAGGTCCTCGCAAGGAAATACTGGAAGTGCAGAACGCGATACGAGCGTATGACAGTCTGAGTGCCTTTGCGGCGGGATCGATCCGCGACTTTCTGCGTGCCCACGGGCTCTTGATGGAGGGCTTGATCGAACATCCTGGAGAATTCAGGCGAAAACAAGTTGGGATACTCAAGGGAAAGGAGATCCAGCACATCGCGCCTGGATATGCCATGGTGCCCGGCTTGATGAAGGACCTCTTCGGTTATTTAAAGAAGGATGATGATCCCGGCATTATCAAGAGCTGCGTTTTCCACTACGAGATGGAGTTCATCCATCCTTTCGAGGATGGAAACGGCAGAATAGGCAGATTATGGCAAACCCGGCTTCTCATGGAAGTGAATCCAATATTCGAATACATTCCGATTGAGGAGACTATCAAAAATAGCCAGGAACGCTATTATGCTGTTTTGGCGGAGTCGGATAACGCGGGAAGGTCTACGAAATTCATCGAATTCATGCTCGAGGCCATCGAAGAGAGCCTGCGCAAGACAATCGGGAGCGCGAAAATACCTGCCTTCGATTTTCAGAAACGGGCCGATAGCGCGCTCGCGTCGCTGGGCGATTGGTTTGACAGGAAAGCGTATGTGAGCGTTAATAAGGGAATTTCGGAGGCTACCGCCAGCAGAGATTTAAAGCGGCTCCTGCTCGAAGGACGCGTGGAATCATCGGGGACTGGGCGGATGACGCGTTACCGCAGAAGATGATAAAGCTAAGGCGGCGAGCCGCGAAAAAGCCCGCGCCTCGGGGATCTCTCCCCGGGGCGCGGGCTTTTTATTTGCCGCGCGCTGCGGCCGGCGGGCGCCTTACGGCTTCATGAGGAGCGCGGTCACCCAGACCCAGGTGCCGGGCATTCCCTGCGGCGCGGGGCCGGTCACGATGCCGATGCCCACCTTGGTGAAGTCCGTGTCCCGCATGGACGCGGCGCCTCCGGTCTCGCTCAGCCAGGCGGTTATGGCGGTCGTCACGTTGGGGGCTGAATCGCTCGAGAGCTGGAATTCGCACGCTTCGGCGCAGCTGCCGTAGGCCGTCTCGATCCTGTCGTAGAGGTTGTCGCCCACGTCGATCGTGCCCGCCTTCGAGTACCGCCGGGCCAGGGCGTCCAGGCTGCTCACCCGCGTCAGGGCGGCGGCGCTGTGGTCGGTCCGCTCGGTGTTGATCGCGGTCAGGAAATCGTTTTCGAGGGTGGCGTAAGCCGGGTCGGCGTCCACGGAGTCGAGCAGCTCGACGGGGTCGCCGTCAGGCCCTCCTCCGAAAAGGTTCATGATCAGGTCGCAGCCCGAAAAGGCGAGGATCGTCATGGTCGCGAAAAGGATGAGAACGGCGTATTTCGAGACTTTCTTATACATTGCGGCCCCCTTTTTCCTTAAGTATAGGCGTCGCCGGGGCAGGCGCAATGGTTCGGTTATCTTTTGTTGCAGGGAGCGTTTGCTGCCCGGCGCCTCGGCGGGGCGCGCTGTCAGCGCTCCCTGTCGTTCACGCCGCGGATGCGGGGCATGGGACCGCGGTACAGGCTTTTATCGCCGCCCGACTCGTCGATGCAAGCCTGCATCGACGCGCGGACGCTTTTCGCCAGGGCCAGGGCTTCGTGCAGGTCGCGCGCCGCGCGTCCCGAAGCCGCTGGCGGCTCGATGGCGGGCAGGATATGCAGTTCCGCCTTGGCGCCTCCCGGCAGACCCCTTCCGCCGAGCCCGCCGCCGGCCTTGAGCACCGTCGCCAGGGGCACGATCGCTGCCCGGTGCTTGATCGCGTAATAGAAGGCGCCCGCCTTGAAATCCTTCAGCTCCTGGCTGAAGAGGAAGCACTCCCCCTCGGGGTAGAAGTGCACAAGTCCGCGGCTTTCGAGCGCCGCCCGCATGGCCTCGTCCACCGCGGACAGGCGCTCGGGGTCGGGCGGTATGGGAATGCCGCCCAAGAGCCGCACCAGGGTGCCCAGAACGGGCGTGAGCACGGTCTCTTCCAGCAGGGTGTAGTAGGTTCGCCGCGGGACGATGGCGCAGGCCTGGAAGAGGGGATCCAGAGGCAGCACGTGGTTGGCCACGAAAACCGCCCGTCTGCCCCTGATCGCGGCCAAGTTCTCCCGCCCCCGGACGCGGAAGCCGTAGAGCAGGCCGATCACGACCCTGCCTAGCGCGATGACGAGCCAGGTGACCGCCGCCGAGGCGGCGAGGAAGGCTGGCCGCCGCTCGACCAGGGGGTCGCCGCGTTTGTAGGCCATCTTACTTCACCATCCTGCCCTTCCAGGCGACGGCCCTCCCCGTGGCGAAGAGGCGGAAGGCCCGCCAGGCCGCCGAGAGGGTGTTCACGAACACGAGGGGGTACACGAAGGGCACGTACCAGGGCAGGCCGCGGTCCACGGTCACGATGCCCCAGGCGTAGAAGACGAGGAGGCTCGCGAGCCTGCACCAGGGCTGGGCGGCCAGGAGGGCTTTCGGCAGCCAGGCGGCGCCCAGGAGGGGCAAGAAAAAGACGATCGGGACGAGCGCCGTCACGGCGAGGAGGAGGGCGAACTTCTTGTTGAAGTAGTCGTAGACGTTCTTGGAGAAGCCGTCGACGGCGGCGCGGTAGCCCTCGTACATCCTGCAGGAGATGTGCTCCTTAAGGTCGGCGAAGAGCGCCCTTCCGCCCGCGCGCTTGACGAGCCTGGCGATGCGCACGTCCTCGGAGACCTCGCGGGCGACGGCGGCGTAGCCGCCGATCTTCCGGTAGGTGTCGGCTTTGAAGAACATCACCTGGCCGATGGCGTGGGACAGGGCGGGCAGCCGCCGGCGGTGGGAGAGCCAGGCGGGCATCAGGGCCATGGTGAGGAGGTAGATCGAGGGCACCGTGACCGCCTCGCCGAAGCTTTCGATCGTGTGCAGCGCGTAGCCCGAGACCAGGTCGGCGCGGTAGTGCTCGGCCAGGCCGGCGGCGTGGCTCACCGAGTCCGGCTTGTGGACGGTGTCGGCGTCCGTGAAAAAGAGCCAGCTGCCTAAGGCGGCTTCGGACAGGCGCTGCATGGCGTGGGGCTTGCCGTACCAGCCTTCCTCCAGCTTTCCGCGGATGGCCTTGATCTTGCCGGGGTGGCGCGCTTGGTATTCAGCCAGGATGCGGGGCGTTTCGTCGGTCGATTCGTCGTCGTACACGATGATCTCGGTGCGCTGATAGTCCTGGGCCAGGAGGGAATCGAGGCAGGCCGCGATCCGGGCTTCCTCGTCGCGCGCCGGAATCAGGATGCTCACGAGCGGGCCCTCGCGCTTGGGCTTGATCAAGGTGGTGTGCAGCATCCACATGGCGTTGAGCATGGTCAGCGCCGTGATCCAGACCCCCGCCGCCGCCGCGAACATGGCCAGGGCCAGCGCGATGTTTCCCGCGCTGAACAGGTTCGCGCCGCTCATGGGGCTGCCTTTTTCAGCTGCTCGCGGGCGTAGGTGTTGCCGGGGTAGAGCTCGAGGGCTTTGCGGAACCAGGCGGCGGCCTCGGCCTTGCGCCCGAGCTTTTCGCAGGCGGTGCCCGCGCACATGCGCAGGTCGAAGAGCTCGTCCTTCGCCAATCCTGTGCCGTTCGCCAATCCGGCGCCGTTCGCGGAAAGGGCTTCCATCTCCGCGAGGGCCTCCTTGGGGTTCCCGCCGAAGATCGCGGGCGGGTAGGCCTTGGAGGCGGCGATGGCGATCACGGCGGCGGGGTATCCCGGCTCCAGGACGAGGGCGCGTTTGGCGTATTGTCCTATTTTCGGACCGTTCACCACCAGAAAGGCCATGTCTTTAAGGAGGCAGAGTTCCGAGAGGGGCTTCATCAGGGCGATCAGGCGTGCCGCCGTCTCGCCCACTGCCAGCGCGGCGCGCGCCTGGACAATCGCCTCCTCGTAGTGGGGAATCGCCTTGGCCTTGTCTTCCGCTTCCTTCCATGACCGCGCGGCATAATACTCCGCGCGGGCGAGTGCCAGCGCCCGCTCGGCCTCGGGGAGGTTCGCTGAGCGGAGGGCCGCGGTCAGGCGTCCGGCCTCGCTTTCAACGGTTTCAGGGGACTGGCTCATGTACATGGCGTCGCGCAGGGCGTCCATGCTCGCTGAAAGTAACAAAGCGGGGTCAGACCCCTGGGCTTTAACTTTCCCTGCGGCGGCGAAAGCGAATGCGAAGGCGAGGGCGAGCGCGGCGGCGCGGCCAAATTGTGGTCTTCGGCTTTTTTTCATATCCCCCAGAGTATGCCGCGGCCTCGTGGGGCGTCAATCTGGATCGCGCCGTGGAGGCGCGCGCCGCGCGGCGCGTGGCGCCGCGATAGCCTGTTTTCGCTTGCGCGGAAGGGGCAAAGGCTTTACAGTGAGGGCCTGGAGATACGACATGTGCGATAGTCTCTATTGCGCGTTGGGCCGATCCGCCGAACCCGAAGGGCGCGCGGCTTTTTTCGGCAAGAATTCCGACCGCCGCCCCGAAGAGCCCCAAACCCTCTGCCTGGTGCATCCCGTTCCCGCTTCCGAATCGGCGGGCGTCGGCGATAAGCAGATACCCTGGAAGAACGGCGGCTTCTGTTTCGTCCTCTCCAAACCCTCCTGGATGGCCGGCGGCGAGATGGGCGTCAACGAGAAGGGCGTCGCCATCGGCAACGAGGCGGTGTTCTCCCGCTTCAAGCCCGCCAAGGACGGCGTCCTCGGCATGGACATCCTCAGGGCCGCCCTGGGCCTCGCCGCCACCGCCAAGGAAGCCGTGGACTTCATCTGCGCCTTCGTCGAGCGCTTCGACCAGGGCGGCAACGGCTCTTTCCGCGGCTCCCTCTATTACGACAACAGCTTCCTCATCTCCGACCCTCGCGAAGCCTACATCCTCGAGACGGCCGGCCATCGCTGGGCTTGGCGCCTGGCCGACTCGCGCGACGCGATCTCCAACGCCTACTGCATCGACCTGGACTACAAGCGGTTGGACGTCCAGTCCCGCAAGGAAATCGCGCCCGTCAACGAGCGCGCCGCCTGCTCCGACGAGGCCGACCCCGGCCGCAAGGGCGAGAAGGAGTCCTTCAAGGTCCAGTTCGAGAACCGCTTCTACCTTCGCTTCACCAAGGGCGAGCAGCGCCGCGCCCTCTCCCTCGCCAAGCTCGGCGCCTTCGCCGGCGCCGCGAAGCCGCCCGCCGCGAACACCGCTCAGGCCTCCTCCGCCGCGAACGCGACGAATGTCGCGAATTTCCTCGACATTCTCCGCTCCCACGGCCCCTACGACCCCTTCCACCCCTGGAAGCGCCACATGGAGAGCCTCTGCGTGCACGCAGGCGGCTTTCCGGCCTCGGCCACCACCGCGTCCATGGCGGTGGAGTACGCGGGCGACGACGCGGCCATCATCTGGTTCACCGGCTCGCCGTACCCTTGCGTGTCCCTCTACAAGCCCATCCTCCTCGTCAAGGGCGAGTTCATCCTGCTCTGGAGCGACTACGACTACGCCGAGGGCTCCGAGGCCGCGCTCGCCTACTGGAAGCGCTGCCGTAACTGGGTCATGAACAACCGCGGCTTCGAGCGCGCGGCCGATCCAGCCTTCGCGGCGGGCCTGTCCCAGGCCCAGGAATCGCTCGAGGCCATCGCGCGCAAGGCGCTCTCCGACCTCACGTCGGCGGGGGACCTCTCCTCCCTGCCGGTGCTCGCCCAGGAGGCCGGCTCGGTGATCGCGGGCTGGGAACAGGACTGCGGGATCTAGGCCCGGCATGAGGCGCGGGCTAGCGGCGGCGGCGATCGTCGCGTTGAGCGTTCTCGTTGTTCTCGCGGGCGTCTTCCTCGCGGGCAGGGCCTCGGCGGCGGCCAGGTCGCCGGTCGCGCGTTGGGCGCTCTATGTGGAAAAGCTCAAGCCCGACGGCAAGCTCGTCGTGCTCACCTCAGAGCATCGTTATGCGGCGTCCAAGGAATTCGCGGCCAAGCTCCTCGCCATCGTCAACCTGCGCGCCTCGATCTCCGTGTCCGCCTGGGCTGACGTCGCCTATTACCTCGACGTCACCGACCCCAAGCGTTGGTCGATTTCGTGGGACGCCCGCCGCAGGGCCATCGCCGTGGCCGCGCCCGAGCCCGACTGCATGCCGCCCGCCGTGCGCACCGACACGATCGAAGTGTCGGCCAAGGGCGCCAATCTCGTGACGAACATGGCCTTCCGCCTCAAGGAGGAGGCCGCCAAGATGCGGGGCGAGCTTTCCGCCGACCTCATGGCCGCGGCGCGCGCCTCGCTCTCCGACCCCGTCGTGCGCGACGGCATCCGGCAGGGCCTCGCCAACGTTGCGCGCTCCTTCTGCGCCGCCGCGTACGGCGTCCAGCCCGAAAGCGTCACCGCGCTTCTTCCCGGCGACTAGGGCGAAAGTCGCCATCGCTAATGGGCAGCGCGAAAAGGCCGCCGGGAGGTTCCCTCCCGGCGGCCCTTTCTATTTCGCGGCTGTTTCCGCCGCTTCGCTCAGCGCGCCTTGTTCACCAGGTACCCGAAGAAATCCAACTCGATCTGGTCGAGCAGATCGGTGTAGGTCCAGCCGATCTGCGCCCCGAGCATGGCGCCCAGGAAGGCGCCCGGCGTCGGCGCGTTGCCCGCGTTCTGCGCCATCGAATTGGACTGCGCGTTCCTCGACACGAATTCCGGCGTGGCATCCGCCGGCACGGTGAAGAAGAACACCAGCGACGGCCCCGCCTCCGCGACGATGTCGGCCAACGTTTTCGCCTCGCCCGCCGCGTTCGCCAGCGTGATGTCGGGCACGCCGCCTCCCAGGTAATCCTTGTCCTTGACGAGGTTCTTCTTGGCGTTCGCCTTGGCGGTCTTGCCCTTCTGCACATAGTCGTTGAAGGAATCCTTGAGCGGCTTCTTGTCGCCGAAGTTGATGCTGGCGTTCTGCATCTTGTACTTTTCGTCGGTGGACGATTTCGGGCTCGTCTGCAGCCAGCCCTCGAAGGCGCACACTCCCGCCTTGTCGAAGAGCAGGGACTTGTAGCGCGGGAAGGCCATCACGCCCTTCTCGTTGAACCAGTCCGCCAGAACGCCCTGGCCGGCCGTCAGCGACGCCTTGCTGTTCCCGACGTTTTTCTTGTCCAGGGTGATGGCCACCTCGTACTCTGGCAGGTAGTAGATTTTAAGGTCGGGGTAGAGGCTTTCGATAAAGGCCGGGTGGGCCGGCCCGACATGGATGCCTATCACGGCGGGCACGTTCTTGGCCGGGGCCGCGTAGACGACCGAAAGCGCTATCAGGGCGATAGCCAGCGCGACGACGATTTTCCGCATAGGCGCTCCTTTGTATCATGAGATGCCTTAAGCGTATTCATCGCCGCCGCGCGCGCAAGGCGCTATCGTTGAAATAGCTAAAGTGGGCAGACATTGATATAAACAGTCGTGGTTAGCGTTAACGTCAGAGGGTCTTCAAGTATTCTTCGGGGGTTTGAACAATGAGGTCGGCGCCCTTGTAATCTTGCAGATTCCTCGTGAGCAAATGCTGGATGCCATGCTCCCGCGCCGCGAAGTACTGAATTCCATCCTCAAAATCGGAGAAGCTCGAGTTCAAGGCTAAATCGACGATCTTCTCATTCGTTTCGACGAGACCGACAATTATACGCACTTTGCGAAGCAGTTCTTTGGCTTTCTCTATCCCAAGCAGTTTTCGCAAAATATAGAAGACATCGGCGAATACAAGCGGAGTCGTCATAAGTGCGAGCGTCCCATTGTCGCCCAAGGTAAAGACTTCCGCGGCGTAGGAATAAAATGGCTCGCGCTTGCAAAGAAGATCCAAGAGTATGTCGGCGTCAACGAAGACTTCCTTACTCATACTTCTTTTCCAAGTAGCCGAGGTAATCGACTCCCCGCAGATCTTTCTCCGAAACGACGCCGCTGAGCTCCTCAACCAACGGCGAGTACTTCGTTCTCTCCTCGTCTTCGGACACTAATTTCCGGAAGTACTGCTCGACCAGTTTTGAGAGGCTTTTATTATTGTTTTGAGCATATTTCTTCACTGATTGAATAACAGCCTTGTCGAGCTTCAACGTCAGTTTCGTTTCCATAGTAAGCCCCTCTACGTATAAGTATATATGTTCTTGTACGTACTGTAAAGTTTTCTCAGATGCCAGCCACTTACGCAGACTCACCTTCTTTACGAAGAAGAAAGGCCCCGGCGCTTCTCCGCGCCGGGGCCTTTTATTTGGACTGGCAACAGTTTCAGCCGCTTATTGTATTATCCCCTTGAGCGTCTCGTCGATGCGGGCCAGGACCTCGGGCGTGAGCCTGGGGATCACCTCCAGGGCGCCCAGATTCTCGACGAGCTGCTCGCGGCGCGAGGCTCCTGTAATCACCGAGCTGACGCGCGGGTTCCGGGCGACCCAGGCGATGCCCAGCTGGCTCATCGTGCAGCCGAGCTCGGCGGCGATGGGTTCCAGCCTCGCCACGATGGCGGGGATGTCGTCGTGGAGATAGCGCTTCTGCAGCCATTCGTAGCCTGGCAGGGCGAATCGCGTGCCCGCGGGGATGCCGTTCCTGTACTTGCCTGAGAGGAGCCCCGAGGCGAGGGGGCTGAAGGTGGTCAGCCCGAGCCCGATGCCGTCGTAGAGGCGGGCGAACTCCTTCTCGACCTTGGCGCGCGCGATCATGTTGTAGAGGGGCTGCTCCATCTGCGGGCGGTGCAGGTTGCGCCGGTCGGCGATGTCCCAGGCCTCGCGGATCTGCTCGGCCGACCACTCGCTCGTGCCCCAGTAGAAGGCCTTGCCCGAGGCGACGATGTCGTGCATGGCGCGCACGGTCTCCTCCATGGGGGTCTCGGGGTCGGGGCGGTGGCAGTAGACCAGGTCGACGTGGTCCATTCCCAGGCGCTCCAGCGAGCCGTCCATAGCCTCCAGCAGGTATTTGCGGTTCAGGGTGTTCTTCTCGTTCGGGCCTTCGTGGATGCCCCAGAAGAGCTTGGTGGAGACGAGGTAGGAGCCGCGGCGCCAGTTGAGCCTGCGCAGCGCCTCGCCCATGATCTTTTCCGATTCGCCCGCCGAGTAGACCTCGGCGTTGTCGAAGAAGTTGACGCCGGCTTCGTAGGCCAGCTTGAGCATGTCGGCCGAGTCCTCGACCTGGACCTGGTTGCCGTAGGTCACCCATGACCCGAGCGACAGCACCGACACCTTGATCCCGGCCGAGCCGAGCCTTCTATAGAACATGGCAGCCTCCTAATGAGCGTGTGTTATATAGAAAGAATACTATCAAGCCGCGCCCGCGGGAAAGGGCGGGCGGGGAAGGGGCGGGGCTGCGTGTGATCGCCGGCGAGGCGCGCGATGGGCTTAGGCGAAATTCTTCGCCAATTCCAGTATCCGCCGCTTGTCGGCGCGGTAGTCGAAGGGTTTGGCGGTCGGGCCGATGTGGTTGCGCGCCACCGCCACGGCGATCCCCTGCCGGGGCAGGAGGGCGCAGAGCCCGAAGGAGGCGCCCGACGCCACCACGCCCTCCAGGTCGCCGAAGAGCCACCAGAGGTAGCCGTAGTCGCTATTATCCGAGGGGCGGACCGAGTGCGGCGTCCAGATTTCGTCGCGCGCGGCAGAGCCGATCCAGGGCGCGCCCGCGGCGTCGGCCATCGTCAGCCAGCGCTCGCCGAAGGAAAGAAGGTCGCGGGCGGTGCCGTAGAGGCCGAGGCCGCAGCGCTGGCGCCGCTGCGAGGGCACGACCGCGCCGTCCGCGCAGGGCAGGGCCTGCGCGGACGGGCTGGCGGGAGCGCCCGCGGAACCGTTCGCCGGACCGCCCGCCGCGGCGAGGTCCTCCTCGAAGAGGTAGCGCACGCTCGAAAGGCCGAAGGGCTCCAGGACCGTCTCTCGCAAT